>JADJBL010000026.1 GCA_016703765.1 Saprospirales bacterium | reverse complement strand
GGTTTGAACGTGGTAACATATGATTTTGGAGTCTTTTCAATTTGTTATCGGATTAAATTTTAACACGTTATCAACTAATGAGGCGGGTCCATTTGTGCGGTTGGGCCTTTTGGGTTTTAATTAGTCGTACCCCCCGAACATTAAAGAATTGCAAATAAAAAGCGATTGGGTAGGTATCATCAAATCGCTTTGAAATCTAACTAAACTTTGGAAATGTCCGCGAAGAGCGTTTTAAATGGGAGTCTCCTATAAGGAACCATCTATCACCGCGTTGGAAATTGACCCCAAAATTCGAGTTATTGACGGATTCAATTGCTCCATTAAAAAATATTTGTGAGTATGAACTAACGTACGGTGCCTCGATTGATTCAAAAACGCCAAAGCCCTGGAAATTAATGGAAGGAACTAGGCTGTTGGGTATTCGCAAGCGGGACCAACTTTTCTGGGGTTTGATAAATTTGATAAAAATCAAAACCGGAGCCATCTTCAAAATGCTGTATCGGAATAATATGAAGAATTAATGTCGGAAGGGCGGCATTAATATTGAAATACCCTCTATTTGATACAATTTCTGAAGTCCTTACGCCAATAAATTCGTTTATGTTGTTGGCTAATTCATTATTCCTTGTAAATAGCATCTTGAGCTGCGGAACCCTAAGGGAAATTGCCGTTCCACCCCACGCGACTAAAGTCTTTCCCCTATATAAAGTCCCATTAAGATCAACTTTTCCGAATCCGTATGATAGAATTTTGTTGTCGGTATAAAGCGGTACCCATTGTAATCGAAAGTTTTTGGAAACTGACCCCGGCGGATCAACCATTTTGGTTGATAATATTGTGAATTGGATTTATTAATATTTTCTTCTTCTTTTGGGGTAGAGAACAGAATGCCTGTAAGTCAGTGCTGCTCATCTATGCCAACAATTAAATCTCCACCTTGAGCATTTGCAAAAGAGGTGACATTTTTTAAAAATTGAACTTTTTCTTTCTCCGAATTAGTCAGGCCTATTTCTCGCTTGTAATCATGAGTAAGCGATTCCACCCGATTGCTCTGAAAAGAATTCCTTGAAACTATCTGTTCATTTATATTTTTAAGGTCAACTGGGATCATATTAATTACGAGTATTAGCACCAACTGGGGAGTGAGGGTTTTAAAATCAAGAGTTCTTTGAAAGCGGTTTTGGTAGCTGCAAGGTATGTTTTTTAGTTTCAAGGCGAAGTGATTTGACACAATTGGTTAAAATAAACTTGATTTTTTCTAGTTTGGACATGAGCAAGGATGGGTGCAAACAAGTGATTAATCTGAGTCAGGGTCATTTCTGGCCGGCGATTTGCAGGCTGCCGCATTCTCAAGAGACTTCAATAAAGCATTAGGATTATTTTGAATTGTGACAATCAATTGATTTACTTTAAGATATGCTGGGTGACTACTTTTCTTTACCTCGGAAATTTTTGAACATGCTCCTAATTCCTCACAAACAACCACTTTACCGAATAATAAAGCCCAATGCCGATATAGCCGATGAGGCCCGGATTTTTCCGCTCTTTGAGTGCGATGGTAATCGTCGAAAATTCGGATAAATGGTCGATCCGGGTCATTTTCCCTTCCAACAGGTCGATGGTCTCGTTGAGCCTTTCGAGTTCTTTTTCGACTTTCAGGGCGGCTTCCACATTCTCTGCCTTTGCCAGCAATTCCAGATACCTTTCCCTCGCTTTCCGGGCGTTGTCGAGCCGGATTTGGTAGTCCGTATATTCGTCCGTAACATCTTGCCCCCGACAGGGTCTTGCTTTTGGACCTTCCCCCAGTTTGGAGATTTCTTCTACGCTTTGTCCAGGCGGCGCTTTTCACCCTGATGGTCGTTTGGGAGGTCCCAATTTCGCTCACGTAGCCCTCGTATCTCTCCGCGATCTTTCGAATGCGGGTATTTGCCGTGTCCGGGTTATGGACCGTAAGGGCGAGGTAGGCCGAGAAAAGGATTTTTCGCTCTGTTTGTTCCATGCCGGCAGCGCCGCTTTGCTCCGATACTAAATCGGCGCTTGCCTGTCGGAAGTCGGGTGAATAAGCGCGGGCAGAAGCGTTCCGGCTGGTGGTACAGCTTGGGAGAAGTAGGCTGAAAACTAATAATGCCAATAGTTGAATAGGTCTCATGGTATTCAATTTTGATGAATCCTCAACGATTTTCTTGACAGCTCATTTTCCGGCTCTTTGATCTTAACCAAGTAAACCATGGCTTTGAACTCATCAACTAGAAATTTGTCTCATCCCTGTATCTTTGTCATATTGCGCCTGTTTTTCATATCGAATGACAGATTGCGCTCGTTTTTCTCAGCGCGCGCTCGTTTATCATAAAGCCCATGCCCCACCGCGCCTCCCATACCCACTTCTCAAACGCGAAAGCTCCGCGCCTGGGCTTTCCTTCACAGCATCGCCCGGGCGGAGCGCCTCGACGAAGAAGCCCGCCGCCTGGAAGAATGGCTATCGATGGGCTACCACGGCAAAATGGGGTATATGGAAAACCACTTCGACAAGCGCGTCGACCCCCGCGAACTCGTGCCCGGCGCCCGCTCGGTCGTGACGCTGATGTACAATTATTTCTCCGAAAAAGAACCCGAAGACCCCACGGCGCCCAAACTCTCCATGTACGCCCTGGGGAAGGACTACCACCACGTGATCCGCGAAAAACTGGTCGAATTGCTCTGACGCGCTCCGCAGGGAAGTGGGTGCGGTAGGGCCGCTGCTTCGTCGACAGCGCCCCGGTCATGGAGCGAGACTGGGCAAAGCGCGCCGGCATCGGATGGATCGGAAAGAACACCCTCCTCATCCACCCCAAAGCCGGCTCCTATTTTTTCCTCGCCGAACTGATCATCGACCTCGAACTGGAGCCCGACGGACCCATGAAAGACTATTGCGGCGACTGCCGCCGCTGCATCGACGCCTGCCCCACGGAGGCCATCTCCCCCCAGGGCTATCTGCTCGACGCTTCCAAATGCATCTCCTACCTCACCATCGAACTGAAAGACGCCATCCCCGAATCCTTTCGCGGCAAAATGGACAATTGGATGTTCGGCTGCGACGTCTGCCAGGAGGTCTGCCCCTGGAACCGCTTTTCCACCCCCCACAACGAACCCGCCTTCGAGCCCCAGCCCGAGCTCCTCGCCATGACCCGCCGCGATTGGGAAGAACTGACGGAGGAAGTGTTCGGGAAGGTGTTTCAAGGCTCTGCGGTGAAGCGGGCTGGATATCAGGGCCTTAAGCGGAACATCCGGTTTTTAGTTGAAAAGTTGAAGAGTTGAAGAGTTTAACAGGCCTTTTGGCTTAGCCAAAAGAACTAAATTCAACTTTTCAACTTTTCAACTTTTCAACTCTTCAACTTTTCAACTCTCCCCGGATGCCTCCTATTCCACCATACGCCCACGACAAAGGAGGAGATCAAATCCCAAATCCCCCACCAGGCGAGCATGAGGGGCCATGCCGCCGAGGCCGCCGAAGAAAATTGAATACCAGGATCAGCCCCAGGCCGGTGTTGTGGATGCCCGTCTCCATGGAGATGGCCCGGGCGTCGGTTTCGGGCAGCCGGAGCAGGCGGGCGAGGACATATCCGCCCGCCATGGCCAGGGCATTGTAGATCATTACCAGCAAAAAGATTTTCGATAGATAGGTCTTGATATTTTCCCAGTTTCCCTGGATCGCGAAGGCGATAAACAGGATGAAAAACGGCCAGGGAAAGGATGCGCCTGGGCCGGTGCAGCCAAGAGGCCACCTTTCGGGAAAATCTTCGCGCCCATCCCCAGTACCACCGGCACAAAGATCAATTGCAGGATGGTTTTGAACATCTGCTGGGGCTCCACAAAAATGGTAGCCCGGAGTTCCCTGCGCCTGCGGCACGAGGGAGGACCAGAAGGAAAAGTCAGGGGTGTCAGAATGATGGCGGCCAGAGTGGTGGTGGAGGTCAGGGTCACCGACAGGGCGATGTTGCCCCTGGCCAGATGGGTCATGAAATTGGAAATGTTGCCGCCGGGGCAAACGGCCACCAGGATCATGCCGAGCGCCAGACTTGGCTGGGGTTTAAACACCGCAATCATGGCCAGCGTGAGCAGGGGCAGGAAGATATATTGGGAGAAAAAGCCCGTCAAAACCGCCCGCGGCGCCTGAAAGATCCTTTTGAAATCTTCCGGCTTCAGGTCCAGCGCCACCCCGAACAGGATGAAGGCCAACACGATGTTGAGCAGGGCCAGTTGCTCGGACTGAAATTGATGCGTAGCTGGTCGAGGTCGCCCATGCCGGGATTTTCCCGGTAAGGTAAGCGAATCGGCCGGATTTTACCCTCGTTCTCGCTAGGATGTGCTGAACAATTCCTCCGAGTTCAGCACGGAGCCTGCTTCCTCCTGCTTCGCCTGTCGACCCGGAGCTTGGGGTTGACGAAGTCGTAATCCATCTCGTCATCTGTAGATGGTCCATTTCCCCCATTGGTATTCGAGGGCGGTGAGGTTCTCACCCAGTCGCCCGAGTTGAGGGTAACCGGTTTTTGGGGGTTGACCACCCGCATCTGGGGACGGTGGATATGGCCGCAAACGACAAAATCATAGCCTTGCTTGCCTGCGAGTTGGATAGCGGTTTCTTCGAAATCGCTCACAAATTTGACGGCCTCCTTGACCCTTGATTTCACTTTTCTTTTTGGGAAAACGACATCCTCGGTTTTCTGAGGCTTATGCAGGAGGTTGATGAACCGGTTGATGCGGATGAGCAGGTCGTATCCCCTTGCCGCCCAATCGCGCGATCCAGGGAGAGCATATTTGATAAAGGCGTCGAACACATCGCCGTGGAAGATCCAGTAGCTCTTGTCGTTGAGGTGTAACACCAACTTGTCGCGAAGGTGGATATTGCCGGCGGAAAAGTCCGAATACCGCCGCAGGGCATCGTCGTGGTTGCCGGTGATATAGTACACCTTGACGCCCTGAACCGACATTCTCAGCACCCGCTGTATGACCTGGAGGTTCTCTTGGGGAAACAACTTTTCCGAAATTGCCAGATGTCGATAAAGTCGCCGTTGAGGATCAGGATCTTAGGCTGGATGCTCTTGAGGTATTGCAGCAGCTCCTTTGCGTGACAACCGTAAGTACCCAGGTGAACGTCGGAAATTATGGCGATATCGATCTCTCTTTTCAATGGTCGGGCTATTGGAAATTCGGCTGCAAGATCCGGTTTGCCTGTAAACCCATTGTAAAGAGGTAATTATGGATTTATTAATTCTTCAGGATGAGGATGTGAAAAACGGCCTTTTTTTCCACATCCCGGCCATCCTAAAAAACCTTATCTTGTTATCTCGAAATTAAATAGCCGCGGGTTCCTACCAAAAGTAATTATGCCTGATTTCCTCCACCTCCATTGCCATACCCAGTACTCCCTGCTGGACGGGGCCAGCGATATCAAAGCCCTGATGGATAAAGCCGTCAGGGACGGACAAAAGGGCGTAGCCCTGACCGACCACGGCAATATGTTCGGCGCCTTCAAGTTCGTGTCGGAGGCCAATAAACGGGGGCTCAAGGCCATCGTGGGCTGCGAATTCTACCTCGTGGAGGACCGCCATAAAAAGGTCTTTTCCCGGGCAAAAGGCGAGCAAGACCACCGCTACCACCAACTCCTGCTGGCCAAGAACAAGCAGGGCTACGAAAACCTTTCCCGGCTCTGCTCCCTGGGCTTTATCGACGGCATGTACGGCAAGTTCCCGCGCATCGATAAGGAGCTCGTCCTCAAACACCACGAGGGGCTGATCGCCACCAGCTGCTGCATCGGCGCCGAGATCCCGCAGGCCATCCTGCGGGGCAAGCCCGAGCTGGCCGAAGAAAAACTCCGCTGGTGGCTCGACCTGTTCGGCGAGGATTTCTACATCGAGCTACAGCGCCACCGCAATATGGAAAACATCGACGACCTGGGCGTCAGCCAGGAGGATGTGAACCAGCAATTGCTTCTCCTAGCCGAAAAATACAAGGTCAAGGTCATCGCCACCAACGACGCGCATTACGTCGATGAGGAAGACTCGTCGCCGCACGATATCCTGCTCTGCATCAACACCAACAGCCTGCTGGAGGAAAAAGACCGCTTCCGCTTTCCATCCTCCGACTTCTACTTCAAGACCCAGCAGGAGATGAACCGGCTCTTTGCCGACGTGCCCCATAGCCTGGATACTACCCTGGAGATCTACGACAAGGTGGAAAAGCTGAACCTGGAAAGGGATGTCCTCCTGCCGGCATTTCCCCTGCCCAAAGGCTTTGCTACGCAAGGAGATTTCCTCCGCCACCTGACCTTCGAAGGGGCGAAGCGCGCTACGGCGCCACTCCGACTACCGAGGTACAGGAGCGCCTGAAATTCGAGCTCGAAGTCATCATCAAATCCGGCTACGAGGGCTATTTCCTGATCGTGCAGGATTTCACCACCACCGCCCGGCAGATGGGCGTGGCGGTGGGCCCCGGCCGGGGCTCGGCAGCGGGTTCGGCCGTGGCGTACTGCCTCGGGATCACCAACGTCGACCCCATCAAATACGACCTGCTCTTCGAGCGCTTCCTCAATCCGGAGCGCGTGTCCATGCCCGATATCGACATCGACTTCGACGACGAGGGCCGCGACAAGGTGATCAACTACGTAGTGGAAAAATACGGCCGCAACCAGGTCGCCCAGATCGTGACCTACGGCACCATGGCGGCCAAACTCTCCCTGCGCGACGTGGGCCGGGTAATGAATATTCCCCTGTCGGAAGTGGACAAGGTGGCCAAATCCTTTCCCAACCACCTGGAGGCGACCCTTAAAAAGGTGCTGGCCAAGGAGGGCATCGACCCCGGCCTGAAAGAAAAACTCAACAGCGACGAGATCGAGCGGGCAAACCAATTTCGCAAAATTGCCGAGGCGAAGACGGATATTGGTCAAATGATCCAAACAGCCGCAAAGCTGGAAGGCTCGGTCCGCAATACGGGCATCCATGCCTGCGGCGTGGTCATCACCCCCGACGACATCACCAAATACGTGCCCGTCTCCACGGCCAAAGACAGCGACCTGCTCGTCACCCAGTTCGACAACAGCGTGGCCGAAAATGCCGGCCTGCTGAAAATGGACTTCCTGGGCCTGCGCACCCTCACCATCATCCGGGATGCCGTGCGCATGATCGAGGAAACCAGAGGCGTCAAGATCGACGTCGACGAAATTCCCCTCGACGACGAACTGACCTACCAGCTTTTTCAGCGGGGGGAGACGAACGCCATTTTTCAGTATGAAAGTTCCGGTATGCAGAAATACCTGAAGGACCTTTCCCCCACGAAGTTTCAGGATCTCATTGCCATGAACGCCTTGTACCGCCCGGGCCCCCTGGCGTACATACCCAGTTTTGTCGCCCGTAGCCACGGCCGGGAACCGATCTCCTACGACCTGCCCGAAATGGAGGAATATCTGGCGGAGACCTACGGCATCACGGTTTACCAGGAACAGGTCATGCTCCTTTCCCAAAAACTGGCAGGCTTTACCAAAGGCCAGGCCGATGCCCTGCGGAAGGGGATGGGGAAAAAGAAAAAGGACATCATCGACGCCATGTATGCCAAATTCATCGAAGGAGGCACGGCAAATAAACACCCGAAGGATAAGCTCGACAAGATCTGGAAGGACTGGGAGGCCTTTGCGTCCTACGCCTTCAACAAATCGCACTCCACCTGCTATGCCCTGGTGGCGTTCCAGACGGCCTATCTGAAGGCGCACTACCCGGCCGAATTCATGGCTTCGGTGCTGACGCACAGTAAAAACGACATTTCCAAGGTCACCTTCTTCCTCAAGGAATGCAAGCGCATGGGCCAGGAGGTGCTCGGCCCCAACGTCAACGAGAGCGCGTCGGATTTTTCGGTGAATAAAAAAGGGCAGATCCGATTCGGGCTTTCAGCCCTGAAAGGGGTGGGAGAGGGGCCCGTCGAGGAGATCATGAAGGAGCGGCAGGAAAACGGCCATTTTGCCAGCGTATTCGACCTGATTCGCCGGCTCCAGATGGGCGCCATCAACAAAAAAGTGGTGGAAAGCCTTGTTCTCGGCGGCGGACTGGATTGCTTCGAAGAGATCGACCGGGCGCAGTATTTCGCGCCCAGCGACAAATACGAGACTTTTATCGAACACCTCCTCAAATACGGACAGGCATACCACGGGCAACTGGCCAGCGCGGTATCCTCCCTGTTCGGCGAGGCCAGCGAATCGATGATCCCCGAGCCCGTGCTTCCGCCATTCAGCCCCTGGCCCCTGATGGATAAGCTCAACCGGGAAAAAGAGGTGACCGGCATCTATATCAGCGGGCACCCGCTCGACGATTACCGGGCGGAGATCGAGGCCCATACCACCTGCAACCTCGAAGAGATCGAAAATTTCATCGGAAAGGAAGTGAAAGTGGCCGGCATAGTGATGAAGGCCCAGCACCGCATCAGCAAAAAGGGCACCGGCTACGGGCAGTTCACCCTGCAGGACTTCGCCGGCTCGCTGGATTTTCCGCTGTTCAGCGAAGATTATCAAAAATACAAGAGCCTGCTAGAGGAGGGCCAATGCGTGTTTATGCGTGGCATTTACCAGCAGCGGGCTTATTCCGAAGAGATGCAATTCAAGATCAACGAGGTCACCCTGCTGGAAACCACCAGCAACAAGCTGACCCAGTCGGTCACCCTCCAAATACCGCTGGAAGCCATTTCCGAAGAGATGATCGAGCAGGTGGACGACATCTGCCTGCGGCACAAGGGTCAGCACAAGCTCAAGGTGGTGATCGTCGACCGATCCAGCCAACTGACGCTCGCCCTGTCCTCCAAAGCCCGGAAGGTGCATGCGGATAATGAGTTTATCGTGGAAGTCGAAAAGATGGGCCTGGCCTGCAAGCTGAATTAGTTAAGGTTTCTTAAAGCTCCGAACCAAAAGGGGCTTGGGTGGTTTCCATTGGGTGACGCATCCAAAAACGATCCTTATGCAGCTATGGTCCACGCTCCTGTTGGGGGGCATTGTGTTGTCTTCTTGCCAGGGGCAGGATTCTTCAAACGGAATTCAGGCGGAAGCCATCGTGCGCGAAGCCGCGCCGCCGATCCCGATTTACGATTCCTTCGACCAGATCGCCTCCCTTTTCAATAAACAAAACGATACGACCTACCTCATCAATTTCTGGGCCACCTGGTGCAAGCCCTGCGTGGAGGAGATGCCTTACATCGAGCGACTGCACGAGGATTTTGCCGGCAAGAAATTATCGGTCGTGTTGGTCAGCCTGGATTTTCCGGATCAGATCGAGAGTAAATTAATTCCCTTCGTGCAGCAACGCCAACTGCGTTCTTCTGTCATTGCCCTGACCGACGGAAATTACAACGCCTGGATCGACCGGGTAGACCCGGCCTGGGGCGGCGCGATTCCGGTCACCCTCATTTACAATGCCGAAAAACGGGTCTTTATCGACCGGCAGTTTTCGGATTACGAAGCCCTGAAGTCGGTCGTAGATTCCTTCTTCTAATCCCCTCAACCCCTTACAATCCCCTTCAAATCCCTTTTTTTAAAAATAATTTATCCGAATATGAAAAAATTAATGTTCGTTCTACTCGCCATCGCCCTCGGCGCAGGCATCTGGGTTGCCGCCACGCTGAAAGAAAATCCGGTGGATTCTACCTCCGCCGTCGAAGCTGTGGAAGTTTCACAAGTAACGGCCGCCGGCCTGGCGGTTGGAGATATTGCGCCCGATTTCAATTTGATGGGGGTGGACCGCAAAAACTATTCCCTGGCAGGGTTTGAAGACGCCAAAGGTTTTATCGTGACCTTTACCTGCAATCATTGCCCTTTTGCGGTGATGTATGAAGATCGTCTTATCGCCCTCCACAACAAATACGCACCCCTGGGCTACCCCGTGATCGCCATCAATCCCAACGATCCCGCCGCGGAGCCGGCCGATAGTTTCGAGAAAATGATCGTACGGGCGCAGGAAAAGAGTTTTCCGTTTGTGTACCTCTTCGACGAGGGCCAGAAAGTATATCCCCAATACGGCGCCGAGCGCACCCCGCATATTTTCCTCCTCGACAACACGCGCAAAGTGCGCTACATCGGCGCCATCGACGACAACGCCCGCGATGCATCACTAGTGACCACCAAATACGTGGAGAACGCCATTGATGCCCTGCAGCGCGGAGAGGAGCCCGATCCGAGCTTTACGAAGGCGATCGGGTGTACGATCAAGTTTTTGTAGGTTTTTCCACGGCCCACACCAGTACATAAGTATCTTCCCAGATTTCGTAAGACACTTCCAGTTCCATGAGGAAGCCGTCTTTTCGGATCCAGCCGGAGGTTTGTCCGCCGCTTAGGGAAAATGCGAAAGGAGTGATGTGCAGGTGTTCGCGGAAATCCAGTTCCCGGCGTCCGTAGGCCTTGTAGAGGGCCTCCTTGGCGCCCCAGTATACGTGGAGGTGTTCGAGACTGGTTTGGGGCAGGAGGCTTTCCGACTCTTCCGGCCGCATAAATTTGTGGGCGATGCGCCAGATCTTGTCCACCAGGATCTGTACATCGACCCCGACGGCGAAGGGAGCAGCAAGAATCGCCACCCGTTCGTGCGAATGGCTGATGGATATCTGGAAAGCAGACCCTTCGAGGTAGGGCTTGCCGAATTCGTCTTTGAGGCAGGCCCCCCTGATCTCTCTCCCCGACATATAGTGCAGCAAATAGCGTCCCGCCAGCCATTCCAGTCGGCGGTGCCCTTTCATTTCGTCGATCTGCTTCTTCTCCTGCGGAAACAGGCCGAGCTGATCGAGGAAGAAGCTCTCTGATTCTTCGATTTTCCAAATCCCGAGTTCGCCTTCAGGGGCGAGGTGGCGGTGTAGAAGTAAGCCCATGGTCGTTGCGTTGTTGCGAGAGCTTGAAGGTTGATGGGGCAAAGATAAGGAGGGAATTAATGACTCACCGAAATGAGTCACCGAAATGAGTCATCGACTCACCGGGTGACTGACTCACCGGGTGACTCAGTCACCCGGTGAGTCGTTTCAGCTCGTAAATGTATTGAAATACTATATTTGATAATGCTTTAAGCCGAATTTCGGAAAAAGCTGAGTGACCGGGTGACTCAGTCACCCGGTCACTTAGAAAAAGACGTAAATGTTATACCCTCATAATGTTTATAGAAGTTTTAGCTGATTTGTTTGAAAAAACGAGTGACCGGGTGACTCAGTCACCCGGTCACTCAAAAAAAGACGTAAATGTTATACCCCTATAGCATTTACTAGAGCTTTAGCCGGTTTTTCAATTTATCAGACTCACCGGGTGACTCAGTCACCCGGTGAGTCTGCAACAAACCGATAAATTTCCCATATTTTTGACTAACCAGTCACCCTGCCTACCGGCAGGCCGGCAATCACCAGTCACCAGTCACCAGTCACCAGTCACCAGTCACCAATCACCAGTCACCAGTCACCAGTCACCAGTCACCAGTCACCAGTCACCAAAAAAATGCCCCCCCTCCGAAAACTCCACCACCTCACCGGCCACGAAGCCGCCGTCTTTGCCCTCTGCCCCGGCTTTTCGCATGGCAAGGTCCTCTCCGGTGGAGGGGAAGGCTGGATCGTGGAGTGGGACCTCGAACACCCCGAGCTCGGACGCCTGATCGCACGAGTGGAAACCCAGGTGTTCTCCATGGCAGCGCTGCCTGAGCATCGGATGGTGGTCGCCGGCAATATGCACGGCGGGGTCCATTGGATCGACCTCGACCATCCGGAAGCGACGAAAAACATCGCCCACCACCAAAAAGGAACTTTTGCCGTGTTGCCAGTCGCAGAAGAGGTCTTTACCGTCGGCGGCGAAGGCCGCATCACCCGCTGGGCCGCACCCGAAGGGCGCACCATCGAAAGTATGTACCTCAGCAACCAAAGCCTCCGATCCCTGGCCTTCTCAGCCGGCAGAAACGAACTGGCCGTGGGGGCCAGTGACAATAGCATTTACCTCCTCGACGCCGCTACCATGGAAATCAAACACCGGATCGAGGCCGCACACGCTAGTTCCGTATTCTCCCTTCAATATGCCCCCGATGACAACTACCTCCTCAGCGGCGGAAGGGACGCCCACCTCAATGGCTGGTCGCTGAACGGCGACCCGCAGAAAATCCACTCCCAGCCGGCCCATTGGTACACCATCAACGCCATCCAATTTCACCCCGACGGGAGCTCCTTTGCCACCGCCAGCCGCGACAAAACGATCAAAATTTGGGACGCCTCCGATCTCCAACTCCTCAAAGTTCTGGAGACCGTACGCGACCAGGGCCATATCCGTTCCGTCAACGCGCTCTGCTGGTCGCCGCACCGCGAACTACTGGTCTCCGCGGGCGACGATCGCAGCCTGATCGTCTGGGGCGAATAGCAAAAAATCAATATCTTTGCGGTCCTATAATCAACAGCAATGATCCTCTCGGATAGCAAAATATTGGAAGCCCTCGAAAAAGGGCAAATCGTGATCGAACCCTACCGCCCCGAATGCCTGGGCACCAACTCCTACGACGTCCACCTCGGCAAGTACCTCGCCACCTACAAAAACCGGATTCTCGATGCCAAAAAGCACAACGAGATCGTGGTTTTTGAGATCCCGGAAGACGGCTTTGTCCTCGAACCGGGCATCCTCTACCTGGGGGTGACCGAAGAATACACCGAAACCCATAATTCCGTCCCCTTTTTGGAGGGAAAATCCAGCGTGGGACGCCTCGGCATCGACATCCACGCCACCGCTGGCAAAGGCGACGTAGGCTTCTGCAATACCTGGACCCTCGAGATCTCCTGCACCCAGCCCGTGCGCATCTACGCGGGTATGCCCATCGGACAACTCATCTACTTTCTAGTCGAAGGGGATATTCAAAAGTATTACAACAAGAAAGGCGACGCCAAATACACCCTGCGTACCGATAAGCCGGTAGAAAGCATGATGTGGAAGAATACCTTTTAGTGATTAGTGACTGGTGACTGGTGACTAGTAATTTTCCCAATCACCAATCACTAGTCACCAATCACTCAATCGCTCAATCACTCAATCACTCAATGCTCCTCAAAATCATCTCCGCGGGCGCCGGAAGCGGCAAAACCTACCGCCTCACCTCGGAAATGGTGGGGTTGGTCGCGCAGGGCGTCCGGCCGGAGGGGATCGTCGCTACCACTTTTACCAATAAAGCTGCAGCCGAATTGCAGGAACGGGTCCGCGTCCGGCTCCTGGAGGAGGGGTATCCCGAACAGGCGGACCGCCTGGCCAACGCCCTCATCGGCACCGTGCACAGCCTCGGAGTGAGGCTCCTCCAACGCTTCGCCTACGAGGCGGGCGTGTCGCCCCAAGTGGATATCATCGCCGAAGAGGATCAGCAAATTTTCTTCAACCAATCCCTCGCAACGGTGCTGACCCAGGAATGGGTGGATCGAATGGAAGACCTCTGCGACCGCCTGGGCCTGCATAAACGAGAGCGATACGATTGGCGAAAAGAGGTCAAATCGCTCGTGGAGGTGACCCGCGCCAACGGCTTCGGCCCGGAGCAACTGGCTTTGAGCAAAACCCGCTCTATAGAGTCCTTCCGGCCTTTTCTGGGCGAACCCCTCAATCGAACGGAAGAGCAATGGAACCAGCGCCTGGAAGAGCTCCTTTCGGAAGCCATCGACCGCCTGGGCAACAACGGAGATTCCACCAAAAAGACCGAAACCGCCCGCAATACCCTCCGCGGGCTGCTCTCCGAATTTCAACTCCGCGGCAGGCTTTTCTGGCACCAATGGGTCAAGATCTCCAAGCTCGATCCCGGCGTGAAAAGCCGTGTGGACCTCGAAGAGCTCATGGAATACGCCGCCTCCCACGACCAGCACACAGGTTTCCACGAAGATATCCGGCTCTTTATCGAAGGGGTGTTCGACATCGCTTCCATGGCCCTGCTGGAGTTCGACCAGTATAAAAAAAGCCGCGGCCTGATCGACTATACGGATATGGAGGTGCTGGTCGCCAGACTGCTGGACGACCCGGAAGTGAATCGGGTGCTCCGCGAGGAGATCGAACTCCTGCTGGTCGATGAATTCCAGGACACCAGCCCCATCCAGCTCGAAATTTTCATGAAACTGTCGCGCCTGGCCGACCAGTCCATCTGGGTGGGCGACCCCAAGCAGTCGATCTACGGCTTTCGCGGCGCCGAACCCCGCCTGATGCAGGCCATCGTCCAAAAAACGGGCGGCATCAGAAAAGAGAACATCCTCGAATTTTCCTGGCGCTCCCGGCAAGACATCGTGTTTGCCAACAACGCCCTTTTCTCAAAGGCCTTTTCCCTTCCCCCCGAACAGATTGTCCTCCAGCCCAAAAGGCTCAAAGAGAGCGAACCCGCGGATGCCCTTCCCGCCCTGTGGCACTGGCATTTCGAATGGGAAGGGGAGGACAAGCGGCAACCCGGCGGCCAATGGATGGAAAACGCCATCGCCAATGCCCTGCAGCAAACCCTGGAACGGGGCATTTCCATCCAGCCCAAGGGTGAAAAATCCTGGCGGAAGGCCCGTCCAGGCGATGTGGCCATCCTCTGCCGCACCAACCGGGAATGCATGGAAATGGCCGAGGCGCTCCACCGCGCCGGATTGAAAGCGGCCCTGTCCAGGGCGGGCCTCTTGCAGACCGCCGAGGCCAAACTGCTGCTCGCCTGCCTGAAGTATATCCTCAACCGCTACGATACCCTCTCCATCGCAGAGATCCTGCTCCTGGCCGAACCGATGCCGATCGAAGACATCATCGAAGACCGATTGAAGTTTTTGCGGCAGGACGAGGCCGGCAGAGTAGATTACCGCTGGGCCGGCGATTATTACTACATCCGCCGCCTGAACGAGTTGCGGGAAAAGGCCGCCGAATTGTCGGGCGAGGAGATGATGACCCTCGTGCTCGAAGAGCTCGACCTGCGGCGCATCATCGCCTCCTGGGGCAATCCCGGCCAGCGGCTCGCCAACGTGGAGATCCTGCAAAAGCTGGCCCTGAAATACGAGGAAGGCTGCAACCGCCTCCACGCCGCCGCATCCCTGGGCGGTTATCTTCTTTGGTTGGGGGGACTCGAATCGGCCGAAAAAGACCTGCAGGCCTTCGGCGAGTCGCCCGATGCCGTGCGCGTGATCACCTACCACCGCAGCAAGGGACTGGAATACCCCCTCGTGATCTGTGCCAGCCTGGAGCAAAAGCTCCAGGGCGACGTGTGGGATATCAAAGTGATTCCGGAGCGGGAGGAAGTGGACCTCGACGATGTGCTCGGCCATCGCTGGCTCCGGTATTGGGTCAATCCGTATTCCGACCAGGTCAAAAATACACGGATCGACCAGCGCCTGGACGAAAGCGAAGCCCGCAGCCAGGCGCGACGCGATGCCCGGGAGGAGGAAGCCCGCCTCCTGTACGTGGGCCTTACCCGCGCCCGCGACTACCTCGTTTTCCCCACCGCTTCCCGACCGACCAAATGGCTCAACCGCGTCTGGCACGAGGGCAATGAGGAGTTTCCCACCCTCGACCCGCATATCCCCGAAAGTCCCTGGGATTGGGCAGGCAAGCCCCTCGATCTGCATTCGGAGCAGTTTGTCTTTCCGAGGGATTTTACCGTGCGGGAGGCCCCGGCCCCGGAATTGTATTACCTCGCCTCCCGGGAAGGAAGGGCAAATCACCCCGCCTTGCTGATCGACCTGCGCACCGAAAAACTGGAAGGAGCGCCCGGCGCCCAGGCCATTCCGGCATTTTCATGCGGCGGGCCTCTGGCCTTCGACCCCTCCGCCGATGCTTACCAGGTGGCCAAGGCATTCAAAGCCCTCCTGGCCGCCGATTCGCTTGCGCTCGACCCTAAGCTCCGCTCAGCTATGGCCCAAGGCATTGCCAACCGATTCGACCAGGACGGACTCCTCTCTGCCGAAAGTTTGCTCGCCCAATCGGAATCCTTTTTTCAGGCCCTGGAAACCCGCTTCGGAAAACCGGACTGGAGCGCGAGAAAATACCCCCTGCGTTGCCTCTGGCAAGACCGCCGCTTCCAAACCGTAGCCGACCTGATCTGGAAAACCCCAAACGGCTGGGCCCTCGTGCAGCACAGCGCCTGGTCGGGCGACCCGAAAAACGGCGCCCGAAAAGCCCTCGAACTGTCAGACTGGGCCTTCCTCAGCCGCCTGGCGCTCGAGCAAAGTTTGCAATGCGAAAACCTGAGGGTCTTTATACACCTCGTCCTTTCGGGGGAAGTCTTCGAGTTGCGGTTTCCGGCCTTATCCAACCAGATGAAACTTTTCTAAAAAAAATATCAATATAATACGGGACCGGCCGCAGGCCGGTCCCGTATTATAATTTTTCATACCTTCGTGCAAAACGAAGGATATATGTCCAGACTCGACATTTTCACCATTGTTGTAGTGGTCATTTGTGTTGCGGCAATCGTGTTTTTGCTGTACCGCACTACCGATCTCTTCAAGAGCAAGGATGCCCTGAACGAGGCCCAGCAAACGGAGGAATCTCTTTACGAAGACGACGGCACCACGGGCGATGACTACTCGGATGACCCTTACTCCACAGACACCACCGCCGAATTCGATTTTCTGGCAGATACGGCCTCCGAAACCACCAATCCGAGCACCCCGTCCCAGTCCAAGCCCCCGGTTACCAAACCTGCGACTCCGGAGACCAAGCCGACCACTCCGGCCACCTCGCCTCCTCCTGCGCCCAAAGTGGAAAAACCAGTCGTCAATGTGGATGAGATGAGCAGCAGCGGCGGCGATTTTCTGGTGCTCGCCGGCGCATTCACCGTGATGGCAAACGCCGAGGCTTATAGCAAACGCCTGCAAAAACTGGGATTCTCAGATGCCCAGGTAGCCTTGTTCAATAAAGGGAAATACGCCACTGTGTTGGTCGGGCGCTTTGAGAGCAAAAGCGATGCAAACTCCCTGGTCAGCCAGCTGGGCGGAAAAGGGGTGGAGGCATACGTCCACCTGAAACGCGGAAGCGGCGCGAAAAACTAAACTACCTGGCCAGGGTGATCTTTCCAGTCCAGTTTATTCCTTCCTCCGTCCGGATGTTCAGGATGTAAAGCCCGTTGGGCAGACCTCCCATATCCAGGCGACCGTCCTGCAGACTGCCCCGGAGCAGAAGCTGTCCCATCGTATTGTACAGGCCGAATGCCGCCTGAGCTCCTCCTTCCACCTGTACCCATCCCGTACTAGGGTTTGGGAACAAGCGAATGGCCGCAGCCCGGTCGGGTTGTTCCTCTACCCGGGTATCGATGGGCGTTTCCGAACCGACAATGGCTCTCAACAAGGGCGCGCCGCGGAGAGCGGCAGGAAAGGGCTCGAAGCCCGTGCCCAGGTCGTAGAACAGGTTTTGCTGTGCCTCGTTATTCACGTCAAAACCGATGGGTATGCCGTAGTTGGTGATGGTGACCTGCTGGAATCCAATGTAAAAATCCGAACCCGCCGGCAGTCCGACCGGGGTCAGCTCGCCGAGGATGTCTTTCAGCTTGTAAGTCGTAAAGCCCTGCAGGGTGTCGAATTTGCTGTCGGCGTATAAGGGAGTCTTGAAAATGTATTCGTACACCGGCTCCGAGTTGTAATCGCCGAGCCAGACCTTCAGGTTGAAAAGCTGGTTCTCCGCGTCGCCGTTTACATGGGGGAAGTGAAATTGCACCCCGCGGAGCGTGTCGGCCACGTTTGCGTGAAATTTCACAGCCAGGGTAGGACTTACGGCCTGCGGATTGGCGAAGAAAATGAAGCTCTCTGCTGTGCCGTCGTCATAGGCGAAATAGTCCTCGAAGCGATTGTGGCGCCTCACCGTGTCGTTGCGGAAAAACAGGGCCTGCTGGGAGTTGACCGTCAGGCGGTATTCCATGAGCAGATCTACCTCTTCGGCGCCGGGAAATCCGCTTTGCAGCTGGGCCTTGTACCCTGCGAGCGTGGAAGGCTGAAGGGCTTTGGATCTGGTCACGGGATCCTTTGAAGGAATGTTGGCGTCGGGCCCATCCACCACGTTGTCGCTGCCCGGGAAAATCGTCCCGGTGATGGCTTCGCTGAGGAGGATATCCGAGTCCGCGATGGTGATCGTTTCGGCGAAATGGTTGAAAAACCCGGATTCCAGCGGTTCCGATCTCAGTTCTTCCTCCACAAAACCCTCGAAATGCCACCAGGGCATGCTGGTATAATTTTTCAAAAAAGAAGGAGGCAGTTGGGTAAAGGCGATATCGTCGAAGGTATCTCCCGGGCCTTCCTGGTCGTTGAGGAATATGTAGTCGATATGCCAGAGGTCGTAAATGCCCACCGGCGACACGAAGTTCCGGAAGCGGAACTGGAAGCCCTTGTAGAAATATTCGTCGTCGACCTGGATGCTCTGGAAAACAAACGGAGGCACGGAATCGACCGGTATATCGTCGATCAGGCCCCCGAAATTGGCCACCTGCTGCCATTGGCCGTCGGGTTTGCGGAATTCCAGCAGCAGCGAATCGGGCTCGTTGGGATACAACCCGTAACCCTTTGGCGTGACATAAAACTTCAGATACACGGAACCGGAGGGACTCCCCAGGTCGATGTATTTGGAAGTCAGGTGGTCGGCGCTTCCCAGGTTGCCGTAGGGTTGCCCGTTGCTGCCCAGGCCGTCGAGCGTAGCCATGCCCACGGAAGGCGGGCTTTTGGCCATCGTATTGTTGACAAAGGCATGCCGGTCGAGCCAGTAAGCCGAAGCGGGGAAAGGGCCATTGTATGAAAAGTCGTCGAAAAAGGGCAAGCCCAGCGTGTCGGACTGGATGCGAAACGTCACCCGGAAGGTGTCGCATACCGCAAATTCATCGCAGAGCACCACGCAGACGAGGTCGTCGCCGGCAAAGCGGCTGGCCTTGTAGCGAAAGCAATTGGCCGGCTGCGAATATTGGGTGAAGTAGTAACCCTGTTGCCCCTCGCCGTCGTAGCTGTCGAGGCAGTCGTCGAAGTAATTGCAGACCAGCTCGCCGGGAAACCCGCTGTCGTCGAGGCAGTATTCATTCAGAAACTCTTCGCCCTGCAAAACCACCGGCGCCGGGCTGATTACCTGCCCGGCCCGCTTGACGATGATGGGATATTTGAAGGTCTGGCAGGGGAGGGCCGGTTTGCAGAAATCCACGCAAATCGTGTCCAGGCCCCCGTCCACATCCGGATTGGCGACGTAGACGAGTTGGTCGCCCTCCAGCGTCACCGTTCCGAAATCAACCGGCTCGCAATCGACGAGCGCCAGGGTGACAGCCGTGCCGCCCCCCAAAGCCGTGGTATCGACCGGGATGGTCAGGGTATCGCCTTTCAATACGAAGAAAGTCCCGAAAAACTCCGGCGGGCAGTTCTCATTCGTGCGAACCGGCCCTTCCTCCGGTATCCCCAATTGCGAGATCTCCTCTTGCGCATACTGACGCAGCACCGCATTATCCGTGTTGGGCGCTAAATGAATTTGGGCGGAAACCGCCCCTGTAAATCCTAAAATAAAGGCCAGCAAGCCTAAGTATCTAAAACGCATGTGTGTTTGCATTTATCTCTTCATAAAAAAAGCCAGACCCCATCTGGCTCGCCTAAAAAACGATGCTTTTTACCTTTTGTTGCTTGCCCGCCTGCGCTAAAGCTTCGGCGGACCCCCCAGCCCTGCCCCGAAGCTTTAGCGCAGGCGGGCCGTTCACCGTCCCCCGCCCTCCGGAGGACAATTCATCGGCAACTCCTGCGTGATATACAGATCGATCTGTTCACCCACCCGGATGGTTTCCCCCGGGTCGGGTTTTTGGTTGTACACGTAGGCCGTGGTCTGGTCGGTCACCGTGACGTCGGGCTTGATATTGCCGATGTTTAGTTCGAGGGTGGAGATGAGAAACTCTGCGGCGCTCAGCTGTTTGCAGGTAAAATCGGGCACCTGCAAGCTCCCGCCCCCGCGCTCGGTGATGACGAATTCGAGGGTGGAACCCTTCGGCACGCGCACCCCGTTCTTCAGGCCGGACTCGGTGATCTTTTCGTCCTTATAAAACAGGTGCAGAATGGTGTTTTCCGCCTGCTTGTTGTCGAATATCCGCTCTTTAATTGTGGTGTAGATCCCTTTGTTGATCAGTTTTTTCTGGTATTGATAATAGTCGTAATTGCCCACCAGGGTGGGGAGCAGGACCTCCTCCGCCGTATTTTTGGTGACGGTGAGGTAGATCGTACGCTTTTCCTTGACGCGGGAGAAAGGTTTGGGGTTTTGCTCCAGCACGATATTGGGCTCCACGCCGTCCCTCCAGATGGAGTCGACCACCTGGATGCGGAAGCTCCGGCTTTTGGCCTTGGCGGTGGCGTCCTTCAGCGTCATGTTGGTATAGTCCTGTACCTGAACGGATTGTCCATGATGGGTATAGCACTTCATCCATAAAAAAATGAGCCCGATGATGAGCAGGACCGCGCCGACCATGGCGCTGAAATTCTTGACGAAAAACATACTCGTCACAAACAGGCGGAATTCCATCCAGGCGGCCTTGATGCGGGGCGACGCCTGTTCATTCCACCACAGTACCAGCTTTTCTTTCATGGAAGCCGAATTCAAGTATTTTATCAATGAAATCGTAAGGTTTGTAACCATTGATGGCGGCCTGATGGTAAATACAGGTTGCCGGGGTCATTCCGGGCAGGGAGTTGACCTCGATGATGACGGTCTCCACCTTGTCGTCCGGATAGATCCGGACAAACGCGTCGATCCGGGCGTAGCCCTGCACGTTCAGCAGCCTGGCGGCCCGTTCGAGGTCCCTTTTTACCTGTGCGGCAATATACGCATATTTGGACGGATCGGGCGAAAATCGGGCGGGCGTGATATTTTGCCCCTCGCCGGCCAGGAATTTCTCCTCCAGCGAAAGCACCTCCCCGCTGGCGAGCGCCTCGGAGGGCTCGAACACCTCGTAGCGGATCCGCTCTCCGTCGAAGTGGGTGAGCATGCCCCCCGTCACTTCGAGAAAATGCAGGGCCCCCTGACCCGTTACCAGGGTCTCGATCAGGGCCTGCTCCTTGAAGGGAAATTCCTCCTTTTCGTTGAGCAGGAGGATCTTGCGCAAGGCGAGGTTTTCCGTGCCCGGCTCCCGGAACAACAGCCCGAAGTAAGCCTCCATTTGCGCCCGCGATTTGATCACCTTGACGGCCGAACTGCAGCCGTCGTCCACGGGCTTGGCGACCAGGGGGTACTGAAAGCTTTGCTCCACCTTTCGGAAAAGGGATTCCGGGTTGCTCAGCCACTCGGCCTTATCTGCCAACAATTGCTCGGCGACGGTAAATCCGTGCTGCTTGAGCAATTGAAGGGTATCGTATTTGTTGATGGTGATGTGGGAGGACTGCGGGCCGGAGCCGTTGTACGGCAAGCCCACCGCTTCCAGCCTTTTTTGCACCTCACCGTCCTCGCCCGGGCGCCCGTGCAAGGCGATGAACACGCCGTCGACCAGTTCGGCGAGCTGGGCGTAGGACAATTCCCGAGGCTCGAAGACCATGGTGGCGGAGGCGTATTTCCCGGTGAGCCCCGAGCATTCGGCTTTGATCTGCTCTACCACCGGATGGCGGCGGAAATGGGCAATCTTGTCGCGGATGTCGTCGGCGTTGTCCTTCAGCAGCAAGTTGACGGGTATCTGGTACAGCTTGTGCCCGCCGGGCGATTCGGCCAGAAACACCGGAATGGGTTCGTATTTTTCGGAACTGGACAGTTTCTCGAAGATATTCCGCCCGCTTTCCACCGAAATATGCCGCTCGAAGGAATAGCCGCCCAAGATGACGGCGATCCGTTTTTTTGCCCGGGCCTCCTTGTGCAGGTTGTCGATGGCGTGGTCGAGCTGGGCGAGCAATCCGGCGTAGGGAGGGCGTTCCTTGGCCTGCCAGAGCCGCTCCTGGATGGAGATCCGGATGATATAGGTCAAAAATTGGGAGGGCGAAAGCCCGATCTCGGCCGCCTGGTGGAAAAAGAAGGACGAGGGCAACATCCCCGAAGTGGTATTCGGATCGTTGAGGAGAATGGCGCCTTCCGGGGTCATAAAACCGTCGATCCGCGCGTAGGTCTGGAAGCCGAGATAGAAAAAGAGCCGCTCGCATTCCCGCCGGATGGCCTGGATCTGCTCGTCGTGCAGCAGGATCGGGGTCTGTTTGCGGGAGAGGCCTGGCAGGTATTTGGACCGGTAATCGAACAGATTTCCGCTCTTGATGATCTCCGTTGGAGGCAGGGCTACGGCCCGGCCGTCTTCCGTGCGGACCACGATACAGGAGAACTCTTTTCCGCGTATAAAAGACTCGACGATGAGCTCCTGCTCGCCGAGGTAGCTTTCGAGAAAAACAGCGCCGGCCTGTGGGTGGTTGAAATGATTTTCCAGCCAGCTAAGCAGCTCTTCCGGATGGTAAAAGGTGTGGTCGTTTATCTGGATGGGAAAGCCCAGGCCGTCGCGGATATCGGTCAATTCGCGGAGGTAGCTCACTTTTCCTTCCCAATCGAGCTCCTGCCATTGGCGGAGGGTGATCTCTCCGCGGAAAAGGGCCCGGTTGACGGCTTTGACGAAGCCTTCCAATCCCGCGCTTTCGGGCAGGATGGACACCCCGATCGAAGAGCCCTGGTTGGCGGGCCGGATAACCATGGGGAAGCCCGTTTTCTTCTTTAATTGGTCGAAAAGGAGTTGTGGTTTGCTGCGGAGCCATTCGGCCCTGCTCAGCACTTCCACTTCCGGGCAGGCGAAGCCCCCCGCTTCCATGATCTTTTTCTGGAAAGCCTTGTCGATGCCGATCGAGCAAGCCCGTATGCCGCTGCCGGTATACGGGATCTGAAGGCTCTCCAGAAGCCCCTGCAACTGTCCGTCTTCGCCGTACTCCCCGTGCAAAGCGAGAAAGGCTACGTCGATCAGGCCGGGGAGTTCCTCCAAAGCAACCCTGCGGCCCACCCGGGCGATCAGCATATCGCGCTCTTCGGGAGTCAGCGGCCCCAGGCTTTCGAGGTAGATCTGAAATTCATTGGGAGAAGAAGGAAGCGCATCGACCGGCGGGTAAAAATCGCGGATGGTGCCCTTGTACAGATAGGGCCATTCCAGCAGGATCAATTGCCGGTAGCTATCCACAAAAAGGGGAACGGGTTTGAAAAGGGATTTGTCCAGGTTGTCGTAGACGGTCCGGCCTCCGGCAAAGGAAATTTCGCGCTCCCGGGATGGCCCCCCGAAAAAAATACCGACTTTGATCATACCGCTCCGAGCTCGACTTTGAAAGGTTTGGACAAAGGTAGGGAAATTTTGGGAGTCGATTCAACCCGATGGGAAAACGACCAGGTTTTCGATAAAAACATTTATTTGACATTTGGGGGGATTATTCAACCGCTCTGCGGTTGCTTTTTTAAAACTCTGGATTTCATCCGGGGCTATGAATATGAAACCCCTTTGGGGTTGATCGGGTTGTTTGCACAAAAAGCGATAAAGCAACCTTGAAAAGGACAATCGAAATAAACCCTGAAAGGGTTTCATATTCATAGCCCCCGATGCAATCGGGGGCCAAAAGCGAAAAGTATAGGCAACCGCAATGCGGTTGAATTTCTCGCGTTTTCCCCGGTCAAAAAAATATTTTGCGTAAAAAGCCGGAAAATGTATCTTTGCCTCCGCTTCAGAGAAGAGCTACCGCCCAGATGGCGAAATTGGTAGACGCGCTAGCTTCAGGAGCTAGTGGCCGCAAGGCTGTGCAGGTTCGATTCCTGTTCTGGGCACTGAAAATTTTAAAAAGGGGACCGCGTTCGCGATCCCCTTTTTTTATTTTTTCACCACCTTCCCGCCATATCTTCCCCGCTCCGTCTGAACCTGTATCCAATACATGCCCGCGGCATAGCCGCTGAGGTCGATATCGAAGCCTCCGGCGATGGGTTCCCGCTGCTCCAGGACGAGCGTCCCGCCCTGGGCATTGATCACCCGGACCTGTGCATTTCCGGATAGGACGTCCGGCATGTCCACCCGCACCAGCCCCGAGCTCGGGTTGGGGAAGATCCGCAGGGGCTTCACTGCCGGCAATTCCTCCGTGGCGATGGGGGCGTTGGGGTCCATTTCTATGTTAAAAGTGGTGATGCCCAGCCAGCCTCCGGTGCCGTCTTCCACGACAAAGGAAAACGAATCGGTGAGGGAGCCGTCGCCGGAATGGAGGTACCAGACATTGCCAGAATTGATGGAGATCTGCCGGAAGGTCCCGCCGGCGGCCAGGTTGTTGCTGTCCCAAACCAGCGTTCCGTGCTGGGGAGGAGTTACAACGGTAAACACCAGTTCCTCCGCGGTATTGTCGTCGTCCTGCACGAGGAGCGACACGTTCTCGATCAGGCGCGTCCCGGCCGGTTGTACCAAAAGAAGCTCGTTGTTCGACAGGTAGGGGTTTTTCGGAGTAAAGCTGGCGCAAAACTCCAGCGCCCAGCTTTCCAGCAAGCCGCCGGCGCCATAATCGTCGTTAACCTGGAGGATCAGGGTCCAGTCGCCCGTAGTGTTTTTTCCGTCGAAAATGCCCAGGGGCTCGGCGGGCTTGTACGCCTGGCCCGTATTGGGAGGGCAGGGGAGGTTGAAAGGCGATTCGTCGTCCAGATCGAGGTTGAAGGGCGAACTGCTCCCGCAATAACTGCCGAACAGCTTTGCCTGGCTGCCATCGGGGCCCTTTAAAAATACGTCGAGCTGCTGAATCCCCTCGTGGTAGCCCACGAGGTTGATCACGTTCAGGTCGTTGATCGTGCCTTCCTGGAGGATGGTGATCTCCGAGGTCCTCGTCGGCGTGCCCGTGCTGGGGATACCCACCGGCACGTCGTTGCTGGTATAGGTTTCGCAGGAGAGGGAAATGCTATGGAATGCAAAGGGCGATAGAAATTCCGACTGTGCACATTCGTTGGCTGCGCGGATGCGCCAGAAATACAATTCGTTCTTTTCGAGCACCACCGGGGAGACATAGCTGTTTGTCGTCAGACCCGAAATTTCATGCACCATGTCTTCCTCCGAAAAAGAGGGGCTGGTAGCGAGCTGAAAATCATAGGTATCGACATGGGGCAGGTCTGTCCAACTGAAAATGATCTGGTTGATGTCCAGGCCGGAAACGCCGTTGCCCGGGGTTGCCATGGCCAGGGCGCTCAAATCGCTGTAGATCAGGTCGAATTCCATGGGGAAAAACAGGGTGTCTCCCCCGGCGGCAATGACGCGGACGATTATCCCTACCTCCTGGCTGGAGCTCAGTTGGCTGAAATCGATGTGCAGGGTGGTGGATTCTCCCGGCAGGATCTGGTCGTCCGTAAACGCTGCCACGACGCCGGAGGGCAAATTGCCGGGGATGTCGAGCGTGAGCAGGCTGTCGTAGCCGAGCACCGAGCCGCTGCTGAAATCAATTTCCACCTCCCCGGGGATACAAACCGTTTGGCTCAGGGGCGCATTCACCAGGAAGGTAAATCCCGGTACGGTGGGCGGAACGATCTGAAAATTGAAATTCGAGAGGTCGAAGAAGATATTGTCGGCGGCTTCCACCCGGATGCGGGCGCTAGGGGCCGTGATGTTCGGGATGGAAACGGTGGCCGACCCGGTATTGGGCGTAGCGGCCAGGAGGGTATAGGGGAAAGTTTGCCCCCCGTTGATAGAAAGCCGGATATTCACGCTCTGGCAATGGACCGGCGCCTGGTCGGTATTTGCCACGTCCCAGGTAATGGTTTGGAACGAGCCCCCGGGAAACTGAATGCCGTTCGAATTGGGATGGGTGACCAGGAAGGGCCCTGCCAGTCCGGTGGCTTTGAATTTGACCTCGTTCCAAATCGTGCCTCCGCCCTCGGGATAATTATCCCTTACCGTTTGGCGGAAAGTCATATTGCGCGAATAGGTGGGCAAGACCTCCACCTCCTCGGAAAGCCCGCCCAAAATAGCCTGTAGCCTGGGGAATATCCGGTTGGAAGGGCTCGCGGGAGGTAAGGACCGGAACAGCGGCGAGTCCTCGACGGGCGAGCCCATATCGGCCAGGGGGCCCAGGTCGTATTGCTCCCAGCAGTACGTCAGTGCATCGCCGTCGGGGTCGGTGGCAGGGGCGTTTAGCTCAAAGGGGGTGCTGATGGGGATGAAAAACCCGTTTTCATAGAGCCAATCCACTTCCGGGAAATGATTGTCCGTCGCCACAATGGTGGGGCAGGTGCTACCCAGGCTGACCGTCGTGTAGTTCCGCATTTGTGCCAGAGAACCCACATGGTAATAAATATCCGATCCGTTCTGGATGTCCTGGTCGTCGCAGGCGCCGGCGTAGGACATGATGGTGCTGCCGCTACCGGGTTCATAGGCCGAGTCGCTGGCCAACTGGCCCTGATTGTCCGGACAATTGCTCCAGCTATGTCCGGCGGAGAACTGGTGGGCCAGTTCGTGCGCCATGACCTGTTCGGCGATATGGTTGATACTGGAGGAATAATGGCAGGTGACGCCCTTAGCCTTGTTTTGAGAGCAGACCGTTCCCCCGGCGACGCCGCCCACGTCCACGCATCCATTGGTGAACACATGCCCGACGTCGTAAAAATTGACGTTGATGATACTATTGATCACCGAGGGGTTTTGATCGAGCAATTCATTGCCCACGTTGGAGGAGATATAGGGGTCGGTAGCCGGGTTGAGAAATACGAGGAGGTCGTTGTTTTCGATCAGTTCGAATTTGATGGCCGCCTCCGGCGTCATGATCTCGTTTACCCGGTTGATAGCGGTGTTGAAAGAGGACATCACGGCGGCGACGGTCCCTCCTTTCGCCTGACCGTATTCGCCCGTGCAGGCCAGCGCCATGTCGTACACGCGCAGCTCGACGGGTGTCTCGTCGAGGATATCCAGGCCTCTTCCCTGAGCCGGTTTTTCTTCGGGAAGCAGATATTCTTCTGCGGTTTCGGCCGACCATCCGCAGCCCATGGGAGGAAGTCCGAGGCTTTCCAGGTCAAAGTCTTTCAAATAGTAAGAAATATAGTATTGCGTCTGTCCGCCGGCAAAGGGGTCGATGTAGATGATCCCTTCATCGGTGCGGATGATGGCGTGAAACCCCTGCACCGTATAATCGAAACGGGCGCTGTAGGGCTTCCCGGCCGCGCTGACGGCCGAAAAGGTCTTGATCATCGGGAATTTGGCAGCCAGACCGGGCTTCATGACCGGCGATTCCACGACGAGAAAAGGCTCCATCCGTCCGTCGGGGAAGGGCAATTCCACGAGCACCGCCGCTTTTCTGGCCCCGGTCGAAAATTCGAGCGGAGCGCCTGCAAGCGCTTGCTGCAAAGCAGGCATATCCAGTTCGAGCGTGCGGTATTGCTGAGGGTATATATCCATCCTGGCCGATTCGGGGAAAGCAAGGGATTGCGGGTCCGCCTCAGTCCAGAAGGTTTGAGCCTGGGGGAGTTGAAGAGATACAAGCCAGATCAGGAGTACAATGGATGTCCTCATTTCGGAAATTTTAATGAATTTTATGGGATTGGAGGGGTAAGCAGCCCGGCAATATATACATCCAAATCCGGAGAATGTTGCCTGGGCGGGAGAAAATCCCCCGAATTGTCGGCAGGATTCTCATTTTTGAGAGCCGAATAAGCGGGAATTCATTTAGGGTTTCGCAACTTTGCTTTTGTCCTTGGGTTTTGGATTTAACAATCGTTTTTATATGAATAAGAAATACATACTGACCTTGCTCCCCCTCTCCCTCATTGCCCTCCTGGCTGTCTGGTTTGTCAACCGGGAGGTCCCTGAAATATCAGAAGAAGGAGAGAATAAAGAACAGACCATCATCGAGCGCTTCGAATGGGAGTTTGAACGCACCAAGGACCTTTCCCTGGGCTACCCGCCCGTAGAGCGGATGCTGGATGCCCTCGACCTCGCCCGCCGCAGGCAGGCCGAACTGGCGGGACAATTTTCCCGCGGCGTCATCACCAACCCCAAGTGGCGGGAAAGAGGCCCCAACAACATCGGAGGCCGCACCCGCGTGATCCATATCGACCTCAACGATCCCACCCGCAAGACGGTCTGGGCCGGCGGTGTGGCCGGAGGGCTCTGGAAAACCACTGATATCGATGCCGAAGACCCGCAGTGGCAAAAGATCAACGACTACCTCGATAACATGGCCATTGCGGCCCTGGCACAGGATCCCAACAATCCGCAGATCATGTACATGGGCACCGGAGAAGGGTACGGCAACTTTGAAGCCGTAGCCGGCCTGGGCCTGTTTAAATCGGTCGACGGCGGGAGCACCTGGCAGATTCTGCCCGCAACCCTGACCGGCGGTTTTCGCTAGTCCCGCGAGATGATCGTCACCCCGGAGGGCCATGTTTACGCAGCTACCAATACGGGCCTGTACCGCTCCAAAGATCAGGGGGTTTCCTTCCAGAAAGTGCTCGGCTCGGGCCTGGGCGCCAACGACGAAATGTACGACCTGGTTCATACCCCCGCCAACGGAATGCTCTACGCCTCCAACGTCAACCACATTTTCCGCTCCCAGAGCGGCGATCCCAATACCTGGGAAAAGATCACCAAATCACCTGTGCCTACCGCGCTCGGCCGACTGGAAATGGCCGTCTGCCAGCAAGACCCCAATGTGATCTATTGCATCGGAGCGGAAAACGGAGGCGCCTCCTCGACTTATGTGACCACCGATGGCGGACAAAACTGGGCCAAACGCGCCCGCCCCGAAAACGGGAACGGCACCGAATTTACCAACGGCCAGGTCTGGTACGACCTCGATATCGCCGTCGATCCCTCCGACTGCAACCACGTCATCACCGGAGGGGTTCCGATCCGCCGCTCTCAGGACGGGGCTTTCACATGGGCCTCCTTCGGCCAGGGCATACACGTCGATCAGCACATCCACCTGTTCGATGAGGTAAACCCCGACGTGATCTATTTCGGCAACGACGGAGGCGTGTACAAGGTGACCCTGGAAAACGGCGGCGCTACCGTTTTGAACAGGAACCAGGGATACAACGTGACCCAATACTACGCCTGCGCCATGCACCCGGACACCTTTTCCAGCTATTTCCTGGGAGGGACCCAGGACAACGGCTCCCACCAGCTCAACGAATGGAACCTGACCTCCGCCCGAAACGTATGGGGAGGCGATGGTTTTATGTGCCATATCGACCAGAACGAGCCCCTGATCCAGCTCGTCTCCTCCCAGTTCGGCAACTGGGGCGTCTCCTTCAACGGAGGCCTTTCCTTCGAAGAGGGCTATCCCGTGAACGGAGGCTTCTTCAACCCCTCCGACTACGACGACGAATCCAATATCCTCTATACCGAAACCGGCGACGGCGATTTTTACCGCTGGAAAGTCGAAGAATCCTCCCTCGAACTGGTGGACATCACCAACATGGGCGCCATGAATATCAGCCACATCCGTGTGGATGAGAACACGCCCAACCGGATCTATATCGGCACCGGAGGCTCGCTCATACGCGTCGACAACGCCCATACCGGCGCCACGGTCACCTCCCAATCGGTGGGCACCTTCGGCGGCAGCATCTCCAGCGTCGACATCGAACGCGGCAATCCCCTGCACCTGCTCGTCACCATCTCCAACTACGGAGTGGCCAACAGCATCCGGGAAAGCATCGACGGCGGCGTCTCCTGGATCGGCGTGGAAGGCGCCGCCGTGCCCGACAACCTGCCCGATATGCCCGTTTACTGGGGCGTCTTTAACCCCAACGACGCCAGCCAGGCCATGATCGCCACCGAGGCCGGCGTCTGGACCACCGAACTGCTCGACGGCGCCCAGACCGTATGGATACCACCCATGCCCGACCGCGGCATTCCGCTGGTCCGCACCGACATGCTTCAAGTCAGGCCTTCCGATAAAATGGTGCTGGCTTCCACCCATGCAAGGGGCATGTTCACCACAGACGTATTTTCCGATCCCATCGCGAGGATGGACTTCAATAAGGTGCATTACCTCAATTCCCCCATGACCTTCCTGGGCGATCTCTCCCTCGGCGCGGATACCTTCGCATGGGACCTCGGCGACGGGACGACCTCCACCCAGGAGAACCTCCAGCACACCTTTACGGCGCTGGGCACTTACCCCATCTCCCTGACCGTCAACGGCTCCTTGAATACGACCGGCGCGGTGAAGATCCTGCCGGAAAGACCGGTGCCCTATACTGCGGGCCAACCGGAATACGGAGGAGATTTCGAGGGCTTTACCGAGCAATACGGCGTGTACCATATCAGCGGCACCCCCTTCGAACGCGGCAAATCGACGCTGCCTTTCAAGGATGGGACCAAGAGCGGCGAGAACGCCTTTGTGGTCGGCCTCAATCAAGGCATGAAGCACAATACCCATACCATGCTCTACCTCCCGGAATACGACCTTTCGCAGCCGGGTATCTTCGAATTCGGTTTTTGGGCCAAACACGACCTCGAAAACGGCAGGGACGGCTTCCGGGTGGAATACTCCACCGATGGAGGCAACTCCTGGAGCGTGCTGGGCGCCGATGTCAAGAAAAACTGGTACAACACCACCAATACCGGGCTGCAATCCGCCGCCTTTCCCGAAGGGGAATCCTATTTCTCCAAAAGGGAGTCGGATTTCACCCGCTACTTCCTCAACATCAGCGATTTGGCAGGGCAGGGGAGCGTCGCCTTCCGCTTCGTCGTCAAATCGAATGAGACCGGAAACTCCGGCGGCCTGGTGATCGACGATGTGACCATTACCAGCTACCAGGGCGAACTGGCCACCGAGCTGATCGAATGGGCGGGCGCTTTTACCGCCTCTACGGAGATCACCCTGACCTGGAAAACCCTCCCGGAATATTTCTGCCGCCGCTTTGAACTGGAACGCTCGGAAAACGGGAAGGACTTTTCCCTGATCCACAGCAAATTTGCCACCGGAGGGTCGACTGAAGTGCCGCAAGAATATACCTATTCCCTGCTGAGCCAGAAAAACCTGTACTTCTTCCGGCTCAAGGTGATCAATGAAAACGAAGACCCGGCCTATTCCTACGAGTTCTATTCGCCCATCATCACGGTGCGGAGAAACCTCGAAGGGACCGAGGTGTTCCAGGCATTTCCCAACCCCTTCACCGACTATGTCGATGTGGCCTTTACCGATGTGGTGACCGGGCTGGTTAAATACGATCTGTTCGACGTCGCCGGCCGCCTGCTCGCTTCGAACTCCGTTTTGCTGGAAAGCGCCCCCTATTTCAGAGCCGATTTGCCGCCCTACCTGGCAGCGGGGGTTTACTTCCTGCGCATCCGGATTGGGGAAGAAGAGCCTTTGACCGTGAAACTATTGAAAGTCAAGTAACCAACTAACCAACTACTGACCAACTCATCCTTTTAATTTCGAAAATAATGAAACCCTCCAACCTCCTTTTGGTGCTGGCAGGCCTGGCCCTTGGCATGCTCGGTTTGCAGCAATGCGCTCCCTCCTCGAAGGCGCCCAAAGTCCTGATTTTAGCCAAATCCGAATTTTATGTACACCAAAGCACCCCGGCCGCCATCGAGGCCATCAGCAAAATTTGCGAGGAAAGCGGCTGGGACGTCGAGGTGACCGAAGACCCCTGGGGCTATTTCGAAGAGAAGAAACTCCCCAAATACGCCGCTGTGATTTTCCTGAACACCGCCGGCGACGTCTTTAGCCCGACAGAAGAGATCCTCTTTGAACGATATATAGAAGCGGGCGGAGGCTATGTGGGCATCCATACCGCCATCGATACGGAACACAACTGGGAATGGTACGGCGAACTCGTCGGAGGGCGCTTTGCGGGCATGACCGAGGTGCAGGAAGCTACCCTGCAGGTGCTCGATCGCAGCCACCCCTCCACCCAACATCTCGATTCCGTATGGCGGCGCAAGGACGAGTGGTTCAACCTCACCTCCCTGAGCCCGGATATGACCGTGCTGATCAATGTCGATGAAAAATCATACGAAGGCGGCAAAATGGGCGTCCTGCACCCCATCGCCTGGCGCCGCGAATTCGACGGAGGACGGGTGTTCTTTACCGGGATGGGACATACGGCCGAGGCCTACTCCGACCCCGATTTCCTCGAACACCTCAAGGGAGGCATTGCCTACGCCATCGGCAACCACAAGCCGATCGTACTCAAGAAATCGCGCAGCAAAAAGCCCGAAGCCCCCGCTACCGGCTTCGTCAAGACCTCCCTCGCCTGCAACCTCTTCGAACCCATGGAAATGGAGATGCTGCCCGACGGCAGGGTGCTGCTGATCGAACGCCGGGGCGACCTCAAGTTGTTCGACCCCACAAGCGGCGAGATCAAGGTCGTGGGTAGCCTGGATGTTTTTCAGGACAACGAAGAAGGCCTCCTGGGCCTGGCCATCGACCCCCAATTCGAGCAAAACAAGTGGATCTACCTCTACTACGCCCCGCTCAAGGGAACCAGTGCCATCCACCTCTCCCGCTTCGAGTTTTCGGGAGACGCCCTTCAATACGATACGGAAAAAGTGCTCTTCGAGGTGGTGACCGACCGCAGCGTGCACAATTTCCATGCAGGAGGAAGCATTCTCTTCGACGAGGACGGCTACCTCTACGTGGCCGCCGGCGATAATACCGACCACTACAGCGACGGATTCACCGCCATCGACGAACGGATCGACAAGAGCCAGTACGACGCGCAGAAATCGGCCTCCAACAGCATGGACCTGCGCGGCAAGATCCTCCGCATCAAGCCCCAGCCCGATGGCTCCTACATTTGCCCCGCCGGAAATATGTTTGTGGAAAAAGACCTGCACGTAAGCGCGGGAGGAAAGCTTCCTCTCTCCAACCTCCAATGGGGAGGCCTGGACCGTTATATGCCCGGGCTGGAATCGACGGCTCTGAAAGGCAGGCCCGAGGTCTTTGTCATGGGCGTCCGAAATCCCTTCCGCTTTGCCGTGGACAGCCGCCGGAAGCTCCTCATGTGGGGCGAACCGGGGCCAGACGCCGGCCTGCCCGACACCACCCGCGGGCCGGAAGGCTACGACGAATTCAACTGGACCCGCAAGGCCGGCTTCTTCGGCTGGCCCTATTTCGTGGGCGACAACCAGCCCTACCGCGAGTACGACTTCGAAACGAATACCCCCGGCCCCTGGTTCGATCCCGCCGGGGTCTACAACGATTCTCCGCACAATACCGGGGAAAAAGTGCTCCCGCCCGCCCAGCCCGCGCCGATCTGGTATCCCTTCCGCAGCTCGGATCAATTCCCCATCCTGGTGAACGGCACCCGCTGCGCCATGGGAGGCCCGGTGTATTACAACGACAAATACCCCGCCGATACCCGCTACCCCGATCGCCTGAACGGCAAGTTCTTTATCTACGAGTGGATGCGCTGCTGGGTGCTCCTGCTGGAGATCGACTCCCTCGATCAATTCGTCGGGCTGGAGCCCTTCGCGCCCTCTATCCGCCTGTCCAGGCCCATAGACATGCTGATCGACAAAAACGGATTGCTCTGGGTGCTCGAATACGGCAACGATTGGTATGCCCAAAACCCCGATGCCTGCCTGTCGCGGATCGATTATATCCGCGGAGAAGACGGAGAGGAAGACCTGGCTGCCACAGGGGCCAATACGACACCCCGCATCCGCTGGGACCTTTTCGGGAAAAACCGCAGCTTCTACACCCCCGGCGACAAGCTGCGATACCGGGTCGAAGTGAACGATACACAAGACGGCTCCGTCGAAAGCGGCAGCATTCCGATGGAAGCCGTTTCCGTCACCATCGAATACCTGGATGCCGCTTCCCGGCCGGGAAACCTGGCCCAAAACTTCAAACCTTCTTCCCCCTTTGCCCGCGGGAAAGAACTCCTCGATGCCTCTGACTGCAAATCCTGCCATGCCGTCGATCGGAAAGTGATCGGCCCTTCGTACAAGGAACTGGCTGTTCGCTATGGAAATGACAAAAAAGCCCCCGCGGTCCTCGGCAAAAAGATCGTCCAGGGAGGCTCGGGGGTCTGGGGCGATGTAGCCATGGCCGCCCACCCGCAGATATCCGCCAAGGACGCCGAAGCTATGGCCGGATGGATCCTTTCCCTGTCCGATCCCGCCAACCTGCCCCTGTTGCTGGAAGGCTCCTACGAACTGACCCTGCCCGCTGCCTCCGAAAATATTCCGGTCTTCGTGTTCCATGCCAGCTATCAGGACCGCGGAGCGGGCGAGCATCCGCCCCTGCGCGGCGCACAGACCCTGGTGCTGCGGCCCCCGATGCTGGAAGCCGAACAGGCCGATACCCTTTCCAAAAATGCTCGCACCGTGCAGCGCAGCCTGAACGGAAAACCCGCCAAGCTTTGCGAAATGAAGGACGGCGCTTTCCTGACCTTCTGCCGCATCGACCTCACGGGGATCACCGCGCTGGAGGTTTTCGCGGACACGCCGCTGGAAGGAAGCAAACTGGAACTACATATCGGCAGCCCCGAAGGAAGGATAGCAGGTACGGCAAGCCTGCAAGGCGCCGGTCCGGTCTCGATCGCGATAGACCGCTCGGCCCTACCGACGGATGGATCGCTGCAAGACTTGTACCTGGTGGCGGTGAATGAAAAGGAATCCTCGAAAGCGGTCCTGGCGATCGACTGGGTGAAGTTTAAAATGTAGCGGCCATTTGAGCCCGTCCGGCGTGGACCACTTTGGCGAGGCCGGTTTTTCGGCCCTCGTAGCTGAGGCTCAGGCGGATGTTTTTGGCCAATTGGCGGTCGAGCCCGAGCCCCCAGAGGTAGTTGAGGCCGTTCTGGAGGCCGTTGAGGAAGGCAAAACCCACGGCGGAGTTGGCCTCTCCGTCGAATTTCACCCGGACGAAACTCAGGTTGAGGCGGATGGAGGTCTTGCTGCTCTGGTTGTAGGAGCTTTCCAATTTGAAGTCGTGGAAAACGGCCTGTTCCTTTAACCCCAGCAGGTTTTCGGATTGTTCGTACCGATACCCGAGCACGCTGCGAAAAGCGGGGGAGGGAAGCCAGTTTAGCTTCGGCTCCACCTTGAAAAAGCGGATCTCGTAGTTCTGGTCCGCAAAGGATTCCCTTTCGCTGAAACGCTTTCCCTGTGCGGCCGAGGCTTGCAGGCTCAGCGCCTTGCTCAAGTTCCAGCGCCCCCTCAGGGATTGTTCGATGGTGCGCCGTCCCTCCAGTCCCGTGGTGAGGATGAGCTTGCTCTGCTGGTCGGTCCAGCTCGCCTGAAGATCGTAAATCGGGCTGTTCTGGTTGAATGCGAGGGTGTTTTGCAGCAGGGTGCGGGTGGAGACCAGCGCCGTATCGGTCAGATCCAGTTGGAACGGATTCCAGGGAGAAACCCCTTCCAGGTCGCGCACATTCCGGGTGATCTGCCAGGTCGCCGAGCTCGAAAACCGGCTGAGGAATTTCTTTCCCCCTTTTTCTCCAAACCACACCGCCCTCGGCTCCAGCCGCAGGCTTTGGTTGAACAGTACGTTGTTGGTCCGGATGAATTCATTGGAATAGACGATGATCCGGTCGTGGGTGCCCTCGTCGGGATTGGGCGCGATGACGAATTCGTTGACCTGCTCCTGCCCGTCGCCGTTGAAGTCGATATGCTGATAGATACCGGCCCCGTCGATCACGGGCCGGAAGATGAAAAAGAGCTTTTGCTCCTGCCCCGAGCCGATTTGGTAATTTGTTTGATACCGGATAGCGCCCTTGAAGAGTTGAAGGTTGTAATCGACCCTGCCCAAATAGGTTTCCGCGGGCTCCTGGGCGACCAGGGAGGTGTCGCTGATTTGAAGCTTGCGGTAATGGAGGTCCCAGCCCAGCCGCGAGCTCCGGCCCGCCTGCCAGGCGCCTTCCCATTTCATCTCCCGCGCCCGGGTAGAGCGGGAAAAATCCAGCCCTTCCGGCGCAAAATCGCTGCGCTCGATGTAAGTCAGGGTCGTTTGCGCCTTTTCGGACTCCGGGCTTTTCACATACACCCGGAAAAGGTCGTAGTAAAAACTCGTTCCGGAAAGCGTATCGGCGCCAGTCGATTGCCGCCTGTTCTGTTCCCGCTCGCCGTAGGCGCCGAGGCCCCAGTCCTTCAATCCGGGAAAGCGCTTTTCCACCATAAAATTGGGCCTGAAAAACCGTGTTTCCTCCTCCGTTCCACGGCTCTCCAGGTAGTTGGCCCTTATTTCGAGGTCCAGGGTCGGCCGTTTCCAGGCGATCCGCCCGTTGTGGCGCCAACCTTCGTAGAGCTCGGGTTGAAAAAATGCCCCGGCCTGGTAGGAGGTTTGCAAGCCCAGGGAATCGTGGCCGATCAGAAAGCCGGCGCTCCCGAGGTGTTGCATCCCGGTGAGGGTATTGGACAGGTTCCAGTCGCGGCTAAACTCGGGGCTGCGGTAGGGGTTAAGGGGGCGGAAAAAGGGGTTGGTCCACTCGTATTGCGCATCGACCCGGGCATCCCAGCCCTTGCCCAGCTGGTAGCGGTCGCGGTAGGCGCTCATACCGGCGATGCCCCAGTCGTCGCCTTTGTCGAGGGTGGAAAACCGGTTTCGGTCGCGGTAGCTGGCCGCGCCCTCCCATTCGATCCGCCCTTCCTTTGATAGTTGATAACTCGCCCCGGCGCTGAACAGCCGCAATTGCTCCGGCGGAGTCAGCTGGATGAGCGGCTCGTACCTGCCCTGCGGGCCTTGCAGGGGGTCGGGCGCCACCCAGGCGTACACGAAGCCGTTGGCGTTGGAATTGAGGCGGATGTAGTTCCCGCGGCCCTCGCCCAGGTCCGAAAAGCGGGCGATGTACAGGGGCGGGTCCGAGCCGGTGGGAGGATGAAACACCAGCACATCGGGGTAAAAGACCCCGTTGACCAGGGTATCCGTGAGCCGGTAGCTGATCGGGTCGGGGTTGGCGCCCAGGGTGTCAATGCCGGGCACGACGGCTTTGAGGGGGTCGTCTCCCGCCTGGCGCAAGATCTCGATCTGCTCTGGCGTAAGGAGATCTTCCCCCACGGCCCTTCGCCCATCCTGCTCTGAGTAGAGGTGGAGATGGCCTTTCCAGCGGCCGGATTCGAGGTTGGAGCTCCATGCGTAGAGCGAGCGGGAGTATCGCTGGTCGTTGTATTCAAACTCCACGATGATCCGGATATCTTTGGTGATCAGGCGCCGGTTGCTGAAGGTGATGTCGCCCCGGTTGTAGTCGATGACGTAGTCGGCGTCGAGCCCGCGCTGTGCGAGCTGGCCGTCGATAAAGACCTTTTCCGTGCCCGCCAGGATGAGGATGAAGCGCTCCCCGTTGGCGCCTTGCAGGCGGTAGGGCCCCTGGTTGCCCTCCACTCCCTGGATGGTGTTTCGGGCAAATTTCCCGCGCGCCACGGCCACGCTGGCCCGGGTCCTGAATTGCACTTTCCCCTCCGAAAAGGCGCCCTGGTGGTCGAAGGTGGCGCCTTGCAGCTTTTTGAGGTAATTCATAAAATACCCGGAGGGCCGTTGCAGTTCGTAATCGCCGGCGGTGAGAAAACTGTTTCCTTTTTCAATTGGATGAATACCCGGTCTATTTCGCTGAGCTGCTGCGTATTGCCCTCCGGCTGGATGGGTATATTCTCGTCGCTCAGGGCTGCCTGTACCTCGATGCCGTCGCCGATCATGCCGTTCATCTGGAGGTTGAAGCGGGAGTTGAGCACGAGGTTTTGGCGGTTGCCGAAGGAGATCCCCCTGGCAAAGGTTCCGTTGTAATCGAGGCCCTGGTAGGAGGGGAGTATTCCGGCCTGGGGTTCGAAGGGTTCGTATTCCAGCCGGGGCCTGGTTTCCGGATCGCCCTGGTTGATGCGGGCCAGCGGTGCGGAGGGGTCCCAGGGCAGCACCCGGTAAACCACCCATACCCCGGCGCCGGGTGGGACGGGGGCCTCCTCGTGAAAACGGATGGAGCGATCCTTCACCGTGTAGTATATCGGACTGATCAGCACGGTATCTGCATACCAGACGCGCACGCTGGCCGGAAGGACGGGCAGGCTGTCGAGCGTTTGCCATCCGGGCGTCCATTCCAGCCCTGTGTCCCGCAAACTGGATTGCCCCCAGGCCTGGGCCGCCAGGAAACAGCATCCCGCCAGTAACAGATAATTTTTAAACACTTTATATTCTTAAAACTCAATCGTCCGCCTCTCCTCTGCGCTCCCGATGCGATTGGTGGCTTTGAGGACTATGGCATTGCTGCCGCGCGTCAGGATCAGGGTGGTCGAAAAAGCGCCGGTTTCCGGGTCGAAGGTAAAATCGGTCACCGCGTTACCATTTACGGTAAACAGGATCTGCTCCTTTCGGGTGATGCCGGTGATCAGGGCCTTCATCGAGCTGGTCGCCACGTTGGGGTTGAGCGGATTGCTGGCCGGTTGAGAAATGGAAGTGATGTCGATCGTGGGCTTCTCGCCCGGGGAGATCACGTCCGGCTTCTTTAAATTGACGGAAGTGCGCGCCGCTGCGCTTCCCCCGGCATTGTTCGCGCTGAGCTCGAAGTCGTTCTGGCCCTCAGCGAGGGTGACATTGATGGCAAAAAGCCCGCTTTCCGGATCGAATTGAAAGCCCTTCATTTCTTTGCCGTTCATCTTGAACGCGATATCCCCGGCCTCCTCCACCCGGCTGACCGTGGCTTTGACCGTGTAGGAGGCTTTTATCGAGCCGGCGCCCGGTTGGGACGGCTGGGTGAACCGGATCTCCGGTTTCTCCGGCGTAGGAGGCGGCGGCACGCGATAGCTCACCTGGATCGCGTCTTCGGCCTGACCGTCGTCGTTTTTGACGCGGATGAGGATACTGTTGTCGCCCGAGCGAAGGGGGGCGGTAGCCAGGAACATACCGTTGGAAAACGTAAAATTGCCGGTGCTGCTGTTGTTGACAATAAAGGTGATCTGGTCTTTTCGGACTATGTTTTTCAGCGTGGCCCGGACCTCTACAGAGGGCATGGCCACCACTGTTTTATCGTCGGGTTGGGTGATGTCCACCAGCGGCTTTTTCGGCGCGGGGGGCGGAGGAGGAGGCGGTGGAGGGGGAGGTACGGGCTTTTCAAAGGTGACTTTTACCGATGCCTCCGCGCTGCCATAGGTGTTGGTTCCCTTGATGGAAATGGTGTTTTGGCCTTCTTTCAAAGGCAGCAAATGGGTGAGCACCCCCGTGGAAGGGTTGTAATCGAAACCGGTCACTTTTTGGCCATTGGCCAGAAAGGTAATGTCCGAAGCCTTTCCGACCCCTTTCAGGACGGCCTTGACCGAGGCCGTGGGCTTTTGGGTGACCAATTGGGTGGCGGGCTGCTCGATCTTGACCGTGGGTTTTGAGCCCGAGGGCGGAGGGGGCGCCGGCGATGGAATCGGAGCTGGCGGGGCCGGTGGGGCGGGCGGCGGCACGGGACCAGGCGAAGGAGCGGGCGGAATATAGTCCGACCCTCCGGTCTGGTAATAAATGGTCACGGTCTCCAAATCCCTGCCGTAGGGGTTGGAAGCCTGGATATTGACGTCGTTTTTCCCTTTCCGCAAGGGGAAGGAAAGCGCGAAATCTCCTCCGTAATAATCGAAGGGCATGCGCTGCCCGTTTACGGTGCAAATGATGTCCGCCGCACTTTGTACATTGGTGATGCGGGCTTTCACCTGGCCGGAGGAGGTGTTGGAGTGATAAGGCCTTTGCGAGGGTACAATAATGGATATATCGGGGCCTTTGCCCTTTTCTTTTTTCGCCCCGGACTGGAGCGTCCAGTGGAGGCCGAGGTTGGTGTAGTGGTACAAATCGCCCTTGCTATCTTCCCACTGGTGCCCGTCGAGAAGGTTATTGCCGCTGAAGGTGACCCGATGGCCCAGGGAGACCGCAAATCGGTGGTTCAGCTGGATGCCCACTTCTGCGCCCAGGGAGAGGACAAAATCCGTTTCCCCCGACACGGGAAAATTGTCGGGGATGGTTTCGTAATTGCCGTCCAGGATGGAGTTTAGCAACTCGCGCCGGTTTTTGCCCTTGCTGCCATCCAACTGGGCATATTCCTCGTAGTATTCCGCTCCCGAGGCGTTGGCCTGGTCGATGCGGGGGACAAAATAGTCGAGCCCTGCGCCGCCGTACAGGGAGAAAAATATTCCGGGGCCAAGGCGGTTGGTATGCCAGGAAAATACGGCTTCCGCCGCCAGCTCGCCGAGTGTGGTACGATAATTGTGATATACGAATCCCTGGGAGACGCCCAGGTTGGCCGGGTAGTCCAGGTAATCGAGTCCGAAGGACCCGTTGAGCCCGATATTGTCCGCGATGTCCAGGGATCGGACTCCGTCCAGTCCGTATTGGCGGGCGTAGAGGAAGCGGCCGCGTATATCCACCGTAATGGGGGAGGCGGCGTGGTACCATAGGTTTTTGGCGAGGGTAAGCCCCAGCCCGTAGCCGTTATACCTGGCCTGGACCTCGCTCGTCTGGTAGGACAAGCCACCGTTTAGGCCCAGCGTGACGTATCCGCGCTGGAGCTTGTCGTACGCGCTACTTTGGGCCTGAACGGCCTGAAAAAAGAAGAGGGCAAGTAGCCCTGCAAGGAGTATTCGAAGGGGTTGGAATTTCATGGAGGCTGGTTTTGGCATTCCTGGCCTAAAGGTATTTGTTCCGATTTTTAAAATTTCTGTAATTTTCGATCCGTATATTGACGTAAACTAAATTTCAAGAATGAACCGCAAAGACGCGAAGAAATTGCTCGTGAGGGTCTCCGACCACAGCGATTTTTCAAGAAGGTTACAATAGGTAAGTAAACGTTTTTTATGTCTTCAAATTACCCGAACCTGTTCAGGCCTTTGGACTTGGGCGCCATCCGGCTTCCCAACCGGGTGTTAATGGGCTCCATGCACACCGGCCTGGAAGAGAGCAGGGACGGGTTTCGAAAACTGGCGGCTTTTTACGCCGAACGGGCCAGGGGAGAAGTCGGTTTGATCGTCACGGGCGGAATCGCGCCCAACCGGGCGGGCTGGACTACGCCTTTTTCCGGAAAACTTACCACCACCTTCGGCGCCCGGAGGCATCGGACCATCGCCGACGCCGTGCACGCGGAGGGGGGGAGGATATGCATGCAAATCCTCCACACGGGCCGGTATGGATATCATCCCCTCGCGGTTGCGCCCTCTCCGATCCGCTCTCCGATCACCCCTTTCAAGCCCTGGGCCTTGAGTGAAAGGGGTATTCATTCCACCATCCGCGATTTCGCCCGCTGTGCGGCACTTGCCCGGGAGGCGGGCTACGACGGGGTGGAGATCATGGGCTCCGAGGGGTATCTGATCAACCAGTTTATCGCGCCTCGCACCAACCATCGAACCGACGACTGGGGCGGCTCCTTCGAAAACCGGATTCGGTTTCCGCTGGCCGTGCTGCGGGAAGTGCGCAAAGGCCGCCGGGCCCGATTTTCTGCTCATCTACCGCCTGTCGATGCTCGATCTGGTGGAGGAGGGCAGTACCTGGGAGGAAGTGGAGGCCCTTGCCCTCGAAGTAGAGAGGGCCGGCGCCGACGCGGTCAACACCGGGATAGGCTGGCACGAGGCGCGCATCCCCACTATTGCCACCCTGGTGCCACGGGGCGCATTCAGCTGGGTGACCCGCAGGCTCAAAGGGAAGGTGGGCATCCCGCTCATCGCCACCAACCGGATCAATACCCCCGAAACGGCGGAGCAGATCCTCGCAGACGGCGATGCCGATATGGTGTCGATGGCCAGGCCCTTTTTGGCCGACCCCTATTTTGTGAAAAAGGCGAGGGAGCAAAAGTCCTTCGCGATTAATACCTGTATCGCATGCAACCAGGCCTGCCTGGACAATATTTTTCAGAAAAAAATCGCTAGCTGCCTGGTCAATCCGCAGGCCTGCCACGAGACGGAGTGGGTGGTAAAGCCCGCCCTCCGGCCCCTGAAAATCGCGGTCATTGGCGCCGGGCCCGCAGGCCTGGCCTTTTCCACTACCGCCGCATCGCGGGGCCACGAGGTTCATCTCTTCGAAGCGGCGGCACAGATCGGAGGCCAGTTCAATATGGCCATGCAGGTGCCGGGGAAGGAAGAATACGGCGAGACGATAAGATATTACCGGCACGAGCTCGAACGCACCGGGGTCCGTGTTTTTTTAAACAGAAAGATGACGGCGACAGAGCTGGCGGAAGGGGGATTTGACAAGATCGTCCTGGCGACGGGCGTGGCGCCCCGGCTTCCGCAAATCCCGGGATTGGAGCATCCCAAGGTGCTTTCCTATGTGGACGTGCTTCAGCGCCGCGTGCCCGTCGGCAATAGCGCAGCCATCATCGGGGCGGGAGGGATCGGCGTGGACGTGGCTACCTTTTTGGCCCATAAGGACGCTGCTGCCGGCGACGACATAACCGCTTTTCAGACCCAATGGGGTATCGACACGGAATATTCCGGCAGGGGCGCCCTGAGTAAACCCCGGCCTGCTACCTCCGGAAGAACCCTGTATCTTCTTCAGCGTTCGCCCGGAAAGCCGGGCAGCAAACTGGGCAAGACCACGGGATGGATACACCGCTCCGCGCTACGCCAGATGGGTATCCATGCGATGGCATCCGTGACCTACGAGCAGATCGACGACGCAGGCCTGCATATTTCGATAGACGGTAAAAAACAAACCCTGGCGGTGGACCATATCATCCTTTGCGCCGGCCAGGAATCTCAGCGAGAACTTTGGGACGCCCTGCGGGAAAAGGGAATGAACTGCGAACTGATCGGGGGCGCCCACACCGCCGCCGAACTCGACGCCCGCCGGGCGATAGAGCAGGCTTTTAAACTGGCGCTGAGGATGTAGTTGAAAAGTTGAAAAGTTTAAAGTTTAATGGAAGCCTTTTTGGCTTCGCCAAAAAGAGCGATTTCAACTTTTGCTCGTGAGGGTCTCCGACCCGAATTTTTTCCTTGGCGGGGTTTGTTATAATGTTTTCACCGGAGACTGCAGACAGTCCAGACCCCACAGCGAAACCTTTGGCGAGCCAAAAGAATTATTTCAACTTTTCAACTTTTCAACTTTTCAACCTTTCAACCTTTCAACTTTTCAACTAAAATAAATGCTTAACCGCCGCTCCTTCCTTCAAAAAACTGCGCTACTCACTGCGCTTCTGGGGCTGAAAAAATCGCTGTTCGCGTTACCTTTCGCCGGCTCCTGGCGTCCCAAGGCCGGTTCTTCAAAGGAGGAGCCTGTTGTATTGTCCACCTGGGATTTCGGATTGGCGGCAAACAAGGAGGCCTGGAGGACCCTGGAGTCCGGAGGCAGCAGCCTGGATGCGGTGGAATCGGGCGTCAAGGTCGTCGAGGCGGACCCCTCGATCAACTCGGTCGGATACGGCGGATTGCCGGACCGGGAAGGCAAAGTGACCCTCGACGCCTGTATCATGGACGCCGCGGGCAACTGCGGAGGGGTTTGTTTCCTGGAGGAGATCATGCACCCCGTTTCGGTGGCGCGCAGGGTGATGGAAAACACGCCCCATGTGTTGCTGGCTGGGGAAGGCGCACAGGATTTTGCGCTTTCGGAGGGCTTCCGGAAGCAAAACCTGCTCACCGACGAAGCCCGCAAAGCCTGGGAGGAATGGAAAAAGGAGCGCATCTTCAAAACCGAGATCAACCGGGAGCGGCACGATACCATCGGCATGGTGGCCCTTGACAAAAATGGAAAACTGGCGGGCGCCTGTACCACGAGCGGATTGTCTTTCAAGCTCCACGGAAGGGTAGGGGACTCGCCCATCATCGGCGCAGGCTTGTTCGTGGATGGAGAGGTGGGCGCCGCAACAGCCACCGGGCTGGGAGAAGCGGTGATCAAAACGGCGGGTTCCTTTCTGGTCGTCGAATTGATGCGCCACGGCATGAGCCCACAAGATGCCTGTGAAGAAGCCGTAAAGAGGATCGTGCAAAAGCAGGATTTCGGCGGTTTCCAGGTGTGCTTCCTGGCTTTGAACACAGAGGGAGAACATGGGGCATACAGCATTCATCCCGGCTTTACCTATACCCTTAGCCGGGGGGACGTGCATAAAGTGTTGGAATCAGATTCTTATACGAAAAAATAAGCAGCCTATGAGTTTCACCTAATTGTATAAAATACCCTTATGTGGGTATGTACCTGAGGCCAAATGCCAATATCTTTGTCCCGGAAAGGTTTTGCCTGTCCAAACAACGAAAAAACCGTTTCCCGGACCGTAATTTCCGGAAAAAGGTATTTGAATTGCCCTCAGAAGTTTTTACTTTTGCTGGCGAGTGAACTGAAATCCCATGAACGCAACGATTTAGCCTATCGTGCACTGTCGCTCTCACTCATCTGTTTCCAGATGTGCGCAGTGCCGATCCGCTCCACACCCGCTGCTCCAGTAGGATTTCCCTCGGATTTCGAGTTTATTTTATGTTTATCTACTCCCAAATTTCGTGCCAAAAGGCCGGATTTTGTGCGATAAACACCCCAACGCGGCTTTTTTCTTTTACAAACCATATCATATTCAAACCGTAATTCACAAATCGTAATCACATGGAAAAAACGAATTTTACTCGCATGCGTCGGCTCTTCTGTCTGGCTCTGCCCGTTGCGATGCTATTCCTGTTCGCAGGAAATGTATCTGCACAGACGATGGTCTGTAATAACAACGTGCAGATCTCAGTCGATCCGACCGCTGACGGAACGTGTACTGTCGATCTGACGGCAGACATGATCCTGGAAGGCGCCATTCCTCCGGGCAACATCCTGCTGGAAGTCATGAACGGTATCAACGTGCTGTATTCCGGCATCAACACCGTCAGCTTCAGCGGAAGCCCCACCTGGGTCAAACCCTCACGGTTCGGGCTACCCACGTTCCCAGCGGCAACAAATGCTGGGGATCGATCCTGATCGAAGACAAAGCCGCACCCGTTTGTTACAGCGGCACCGTTACGATCCCCTGTACGTCCGACTACAATAACGTAGCTTTTCCGGACGCAGACGACAACTGCGACCTCAGCCCGGTGGTGGAACTGGTCAACCAGAACGTCAACACCTCCACGCAGTGTTCCCCGAATGGCGGCTACGTGACCGTTACACGTACCTTCATCGCGGTGGACGAAAGCGACAACCAATCGGCGCCCTGTACGCAAACCATCATCATCAATCGCCCTGCATTCGTAGATTTCCCGAACGACATCAAGTGGGAATGCACCCAATACGCTTCCTATCCCGGTATCACTGCCGCCACGGCCCTGCACCCCACGGTGAAGGCGCTGGAAAACGGCACCAATGAGATCAATGCCACGGGCATCACCACCCCCAGCGTATTGTCCAACACGGGTTCGGGTATCCCCGGCGGAATCGTCGGCCAGTATTGCAACTACCAGTACACGCATGCCAACCAAACCCTGGCTACCTGCGGCAACACCTTCAAGATCGTGCGCACCTGGACCGTTCTGGACTGGTGTACCGGACAGGTGGTGACCAGCAACCCGCAAGGCGAAGACAATATTCAGATCATCAAGATCGTGGACAGCACCCCTCCGGTGGTCGTTCGCGCTCCCTTCTCCGTACCTGCCAACATCACCGGCGTGCATCCGAACCCCTGTAAATCGACGGGTTTCCTCCAGCCGGCTACTGTTACCGATAACTGCAACGACTGGACGATCCGCATCTTCACCCCCGTAGGCGAAGCTACCTACGTCAACGGCGTAGACGGCGAAAACGGCGGATTTATCCCCTCGCCGGGCCTCGGCCTCGGCACTTACCAGATCCTCTACCAGGCCACCGACGCCTGCAACAACATCGCCGAACTGTACGTAAACGTGCAGGTGATCGACAACATCGTGCCGACCACCATCTGCGACGAAATCACCGACGTGAACCTCTCTTCCGACGGCAAAGCCGTAGTGAATGCCAGCACCTTCGACGACGGCACTTTTGACAACTGCTGCCTCGACGAGTTCGTCGTTCGCCGCATGGACGGCGACTGCAACGGCGCCTTTGACAACTTCGGCCCCACGGTTACCTTCTGCTGCAGCGATATCGGCAACAACCCCATCATGGTGGTTTTCCGCGCGATCGACTGCTTCGGAAACACCAACGATTGTATGGTGGAAGTAAACGTCAACGACAAACTGCCCCCGATCGTGCTGACCTGCCCGCCGGCTCAAACCATTACCTGCGATAACTACCTGCTGAACTACGCCGCAGGTGTGGCAAACGGCAACTACAGCGTCCTGAACGGATTCGGAACGCCCTCATTCTACGACAACTGCGACTACGACATCACGCATACCGTCACCGTCAACCTCAACAACTGCACCGAAGGCCAACTGATCCGCACCTGGGTCGCCAGCGACCAAAACGGCAACGCCACCTGCACCCAGGTGATCAACGTATCCCACGTGTCCAACTGGGTGGTTGAGTTTCCCGCTGATTTCACGGGCATCTGCGTAGACGGCCAACTGCCCGACACCGGAGAACCGGAGATCTTCCACGATGAGTGCGAACTGATCGGCATATCTCACGAAGACCAGCTCTTCACCATCGTGCCGGATGCTTGCTACAAGATCGTGCGCACCTGGACGGCGATCAACTGGTGTATCTACGACGATTTCGGATATAACGCCTACAGCGAAGCCGGCAAAGCCGAGTGCAACCTGAACGTGGACTGGGATGGCGACGGCGACAAAGACTGCCGCACCTTCCGCGATGGCTGGAACGTGACCGGCAGCCCCGGTACCCCCGACGGCTATATCGTCTTCAAGCAGACGATCAAAGTAATCGACAACGAAGCGCCCGACTTTACGATCCCGACTATCGACGGCTGTATCGTGGACACCGACTGCGACACCGATATCACGCTGCCCTACCCGGACATCACCGACGACTGCTCCCTGGCATTTGACGTGGACATCACCGGCGACCTGGGCTCCTTTAACAACATCACGGGCGACGTAACTGTGGCCGATGTAGAAATTGGCGAATACGACGTACACTATGCAGTGACGGACAACTGCGGCAACACAGGCTATCAGACCGTTACGGTGGTCGTGGAAGACTGCAAACTGCCCACCCCCTACTGCGTGAACGGTCTGGTGATCGAAATCATGCAAACGGGTATGATCGAGATATGGGCCGAAGACTTTGACGCCGGTTCCTTCGACAACTGCGGAGGGGTACAACTGAGCCTGTCTCCGGATGTAAACGACATCAACGCGATCTTCACCTGCGACGATTTGGGCCAAAACCCGATCCAACTGTGGGTAACGGATATCTACGGCAACCAGGATTACTGCGAGACCTTTGTGGTGGTGCAGGACAACCTGTTCAGCTGCAACTCCGCCGGCGGTCCTACCGTAGCGGGCGCCATTGCCAATGAAGAAGACGAAGGCGTGGAAAATGTAACGGTCGAACTGAGCGGCAACGGGAACGTTTCCCAGCTGACCAGCGCCAACGGTTCCTACTCCTTCCAGGATGTAGAGAATGGCGGCGACTACACGATCACCCCGGTTTACGATGAAAACGACGGCAACGGCGTGACCACTTACGACCTCGTATTGATCACCCGCCATATCCTCGGCATTCAGTTGCTGGATTCGCCCTACAAGATCATCGCAGCGGATGCAAACCGCTCCAACGCCGTAACCACGGCCGATATGGTGGAGATCCGCAAGATCATTCTCCAGCTGATGACCAAATTCCCGAACAACACCTCCTGGCGTTTTGTCGACAAGGACTTCGTGTTCCCGGATCCGGCTCAGCCTTTCGGCAGCGGATTCCCGGAAGTTATCAGCTTCAACAACCTCACCGCCGATCAACTCTTTGCCGACTTCGTGGCCGTTAAAACCGGCGACGTGAACGGCTCGGCTTCCCCCAACGCCCAGGGCGATGCAGGCGACCGCACGACGGTTGGCAAATTCGTGCTGAACGTGGAAGACCAAAAAGTGCAGGCAGGGAATTCCTACACCGTGTCCTTTACGGCGGAAGACCTGAACGTGCTCGGATACCAGTTCACGCTGAACTTCGACAAAAACGCACTGGAACTGATCGACCTGATCCCCGGCCAGGCAGGCCATGAGAACTTCGGGATGGAACTGCTGGAAGAAGGCGCCATCACGGTGAGCTGGAACAGCGATGAAGTATCTGAAGAATCCATGTTCAGCCTGGTGTTCCGCGCTCAGGACGAAGCTCAACTGAGCGAGCTGCTCAGCCTCAACTCCCGCTTCACAAGGGCGGAAGCATACGACCTGAATGGCCGTCTGCTCGATGTCAACCTGGCTTTCAACGGCCAGGTCGCAGGTTCGGGCTTCGAACTGTACCAAAACGTACCCAACCCCTTCCATGGCAAAACGGTGATCGGCTTTAACCTGCCGGAAGCCGGAGTCGCTACCCTGAAGGTGGTAGATATTACCGGTAAGCAACTTCAACTGATCCGCGGCGAATTTGCCAAAGGCTACAATCAGGTAGCCCTCCAGGCAAGCGAACTGCCGGCATCGGGAGTGCTTTACTACACACTGGAAACGGCTGATGCCTCGGCTACCATGAAAATGGTGATCGTGAAGTAAGCCTGGAAAAAGCGGACTTCCACCTTTTTTGGAGGAAGTCCGCTTCTTTTTTCATCTTTGCATTTTGCTTTTATCGATTTGGACATCTACAATTACAAGAAACTGGCATGAGAAAGCTCACTTCTCTCAGAAGCCTGACCCTGGTTGCGCTACTCTGGGGCAGTATTTCCAATCTAAATGGCCAAGCCCTGGTGACGGCACTTGGGACCCATGTTACAGGAGATCCCGCGGAAGTAGTCAAGGTGGAAATCAAAGTGGTCGACTTCGAGTCGATGCTCAATTCCCAGTTTACCCTCCGCTACGACACGGCGATCCTGAATTTTTCGGCGGTCGGCGACTTCGGGATTTTCAACATCAACTCCCAGAATTTCGGGATTCCCAACGGGCCCTTCCCCACCCCTAAAGGCGTCATTTCCTTTTTGTGGATCGCAGACAATATCATCACCGGACAATCCTTGCCGGATAGCACGGTGTTGTTTACCGTCAGCTTTGAAATTATCGGCACGGCGGGCCAGGTGTGCCCCATCCAGTTTTCGGGCGACCCGACCGATGTGGAGTTCGGCAACCTCAGCGGAGAGATGCCCTACGCGGTTTACGACGGCTCCGTTACGGTAGCAGGCGGAGTGGCGACGGAAGAGATCGTCACGGAGGATTTTACCTTTTTCCCCATTTCCCCCAACCCCATTCAGGAAGAAGCCCGGATTAGCTTTTCCCTCTCCAAAGCTTCAAAAGTCCAACTCCATATACACGACTCCTCCGGCAAATCGATCTACCGGGATTCGAAGTACTACGGCGGCGGCATGCAGGCTATTACCCTCAAAAAGGAGGTATTCCCGGCGCCCGGCGCTTATTTTGTCAGCATCACCACGGAACGTGCACAAGCCGTGCAGAAACTGATTGTCGTCAGATAACAACTATGTAAGAACTACGCGAATATCAAGACTCCGTACCAACTGAAGTTTTTTTACCCGATTATATTACTAACGTCCCAAACTCCGAACATATGAGAAGACTCGTTACTATTGCAGTAATTGGGGCTCTTTCGTTTCTCTCCCAGGCTTCCCATGCCCAGGTGAGTTTTACCCTTACCCCACCCACTACCAACACGACGCAAGGCAGCCAGGTCTGCCTGGACGTGGTAGTTACCAATTTCACGAATATTGTCAGCCTTCAATACAGCATCAACTACAATTCCGGGGTGTTGCAGTATAATATGGCGCAGAACTTCAACCTCCCCGGCTTCACGGCGGCCAACGTCGGAAACCCTTCGGCGGGCAACCTGACCATTTCCTGGCTGGCCAACGACGTGGTCCTGGGGCAATCGGTGGCAAACGGAACCTCCATTTTCGAGATCTGCTTTACGGCTACTGCCGCAAACGCTACCTCGAACGTGTCTTTCTCCGGAACCCCGACTCCCATCGAAGTGACGGATCCAAACGGAATATTGAATCCCGTATTCGGCAATGCCACGGTGATCGTCGGAAGCGGCGGCGGCGGAGGGTCCACGGACCTGACCTTTATCGCTTCGAATGAATCCGGCCCTACCGGTTCCCAGGTATGCGTGGATATTTCGGTGCTGAACTTCACCGATATAGTCAGCATGCAATACAGCATCAACTACAACTCCTCGGTGCTGCAGTTTGCCAGCGCCACCGGCTTCAACCTTCCGGGCATGGGCGTCGCCAACGTCGGAAATCCGACTGCGGGGAATTTATCCATTTCCTGGGTGGCCAACGACCCCCTGAACGGGGAGACGGTAGCCGATGGTACGGTCATTTTTCAAGTGTGCTTTAATATTACAGGCGCCAACGGCAGCTCCAGCAATGTCGGTTTCTCGGGCGCTCCGGTGCCCGTCGAGGTAATCAACGTGGACGGCCCGCTTACTCCTGTGTTTGACAACGGCCTCGTCACGGTCACAGCCGGAGGCGGCGGAGGCAACAACAACCTCACCTTCACCGCCTCGGATGAAACGGGTGGAAACGGCGACCAGGTATGCGTAGATGTGACGGTGCAGAATTTCACCAACATCGTCAGCATGCAGTACAGCATCAACTACAATTCGAGCGTACTGCAATTTACCGGCGGCGCCAACTTCAACCTCCCCGGCTTTACGGGCGCCAACATCGGCAACCCCACCCCGGGTAATATCACCATCTCCTGGCTCGCCAACGACCCGGTCGGAGGCCAGTCAGTCGCAAACGGCACCGTGATTTACCAGCTTTGCTTCAACATCACGGGCGCTAGCGGAACTTCCAGCAATATCACTTTCTCCGGCAGCCCTACGCCGGTAGAAATCTCGAATCCCAACGGCATCGTCAACCCCACCTTCGACCATGGCTCGGTGACCGTGACCTCGGTTATCGGCGTGGATGATTTTGCCATTATCCTGTCCAACGCCAATATCGAATCGGGAGTCAACGTCTGCATCGACATGTCGGTGCAAAACTTCACCGAGATGGTCAGTATGCAGTTCAGCATCAACTATCCGGGCAACCTCCTGTCCTACACCGGGGCGCAGAACTTCACCCTCCCCGGCCTGACCGGCGCCAGCATCGGCAACCCCGGCGGAGCGGCCTCCGGCAACCTGACCCTCTCCTGGCTGGCCAACGACGTGGTTCTCGGGGAAACCGTTCCCGACGGTACCGTTATCGCCCAATTGTGCTTTACCGCTACCGGGCCCAACTGCTCGACCGCCGATATCGTCTTCTCCGGCACACCCACACCGATAGAGGTGACCGATGTGGACGGGAATGTCACTTTTAACTGGGACGGTTCGACCATCGTGATCTGCGATACCGAGCCCCTGAACCTCAGCGCGAGCGACGAGACCGTAGCCCCCGGCGACAATACCTGCGTCCATATCCGGACCGTCGACGGCTTTACCAATATCAAATCCATGCAGTTCAGCCTGGCCTACGACCCGGCTATTCTGGATTATACGAACGTGGCAAGCATTTCCCTCTCGGGTTTTACCGCTGCCGACGTAGCCAATCCGGTGGCAGGACAGATCACGATAGACTGGGATTCTCCCTCGCCTGCGGGCACTACCGTGCCGGACAACACCATCCTGTTCGATCTTTGTTTCGACGCCATCGGCTCAAGCGGCGATGTCAGCCCCGTGAATTTCACGGGTTCACCACTCGCCATTCTGGTCGAGAACCCCAACTCCCCCGTTCCTTTTATGGGGGACGACGGTTCGGTGACCCTCGACGAAGCCTGTCCTCCCATTGAAATACAGGGGACTATGACCAACAGCTGCGCAGGCGCAGGTACCGGTACGATCGACATCACCGTTACAGGAGGAAATGATACGTATATATACGAGTGGGACAACTCGGAAACTTCGGAAGACCTCGGTAGCTTATCGGCAGGAACTTACACCGTGACTGTCACCAGCTGCAGTATGACAGCCTCCATGTCCTTTACCGTGGCCTCCTTCCCGGCCATCAACATCACGCCGACCATCGTCGATGTGGCTTGCTTTGGCGACAACTCAGGCGCTATTTTCCTGACGATTCAGGGCTCCGGACCCTTTTCCTACCTTTGGTCCGGCCCAGGCACGATCAACAACCCGACCGGCCAGAACATTTCCAACCTGATCGCGGGCAACTACACCGTTACGGTGACCGACGGAAACGGCTGTATCAAAACCGCCAACATCCTTGTAAAACAACCCAATGCAGATCTCACCGCCAGCTTGCTGAGCGTCACGCCGGTTTCCTGTTTCGGAGAAAGCGACGGCGCCATCCAGGTGCAGGTTTTGGGCGGAACACCCCCCTATACCTACAATTGGACTCCCAGCCTGCCGGGTATACCCAACCCCACCGGCATTCCGGCGGGGACGTATAACCTACAGGTGATAGACGCGAATTCCTGCACGGTTTCGATCGTCGGCATCCAGGTGGCACAGCCGCAGAACCTGGTTGTCAACCTCGTGAACCTCGTCAACGAAACCGGGGCGGGCAACAACGGATCCATCGATATCAGCATATCGGGCGGAACGAGCCCCTTCAGCTATTTGTGGAGCGGTCCGGGCGGACCCTACATCACCCAGGATATCAACAACCTGACTTCGGGTACTTATACTCTGGTGGTCACCGACGACAACGGCTGTACCGCTACTTTCTCGGCCACCATCATCAAGCCCCTCCAGATCATCCTGGACGATGTAAATCATCCCTGCGGAGGGCTCGATGACGGATCCATTTCGATCTCCCTCGAAGGTGGTGACGATCCTTTTGCCTTTTTCTGGTCGGGACCCGGCGGGCCCTATTTTACGGAAGACCTGTCCGGTCTTGGCGGCGGCCTGTATTCCCTGACCGTTACTGATTTCGTGGGCACCCAGGCATTCCTCCAGGTCACCCTGGTCGAACCCGTGCTCCCGCTGGATATCGCCAGCGCTACGGTGATCAACCCATCCAGTCCCAATACCTGTGACGGCGCCATCGTGCTCAACTCGGTCGTAGGCGGCACTCCGCCTTACTCTTTTTACTGGAGCAACACGGCCGTCACGCCCTCGATATTCAACCTGTGCAGCGCGTCTTACTCGGTGACCATCACGGATGACAACGGCTGTACGTTTGAAGAGACTTTCAACCTGCAATTCATACCCCTGCCCCTCATCCTCGACTTCAACGGTTCAGAAAATGTGAAGTGCAACGGAGGGGAGGACGGAGTCTGGACGGTATCAATCGAAGGCGGGGTGAGCCCATATACGTTTGACTACAGCGATACGTTTCTCACCCTGAGCGTGGACGGAGAGGTGACCCGCAACGATTTGGCGGCGGGCTTTTACAGCGTCACAATTACTGATAGTTCCGTTCCCCCACAGCAGATGATCGTGACGAGGGCTATCAACCAGCCCAATGCCCTGAGCCTGATCTCCACCCTGATCTACCCTGCCACCGGAGTATCGAACAACGGCGCGGTGAATATCACGGCCCTGGGCGGAACCCTGCCCTATAACTACCAATGGAGCAACGGTTTCCAGGGCCCCGACCCGGCCGGTCTCGGCGAGGCTTGCTATAACCTGACCGTAGCCGACAACCACGGATGTATTTATTCCTTCAACGATATCTGCGTGCCCCGCTTTGAGGTGTCGGGTTCGTCCATTACGGACAATTTCTGCAACAGCGACGCCGAGGGCGCCATTTCGATCACGGTCGAAGGCGGCATCAACGAGCCCCTGGTCTACACCTGGATCGGCCCTAACGGCCCGGTGCCCAACCCGGACTCCAACCAGGTGAACAACCTGCCTCCGGGCGATTATACGGTGTACGTGACCGACGCCCTGGGCGTGACCACGGTCGCCGAGATCCTCACGATCGGATTTACCTCCGAAGTGGTGGCGGAAGCATCGGCTACTACCGACTACAATGGGTACGACGTCAGTTGCCCGGATAACACGGACGGCGGCGCCACGGTAATTGCACTCGACGGAGTGAGCCCGTTCACTTACCAATGGCTTGGAGGCCTGGGCAGCCAGCCCTCGGTCGACCAGTTGGGAGAGGGGACTTACTACGCCGTCGTAACCGACGCTCTGGGTTGCAAGGACACCGCGGCTGTGACCCTTTCCGCTCCGCCTCCTGTCGGTTTCCAGCCGGAGATCACGCAGGTGAGCTGCACGGGGGATAGCGACGGGAAGATCATGCTCAAGATACTCGGCGGTCTCGGCGGAGAACTGACCTACCAATGGGACGACTCCAAAAACCAGGAGACCAATCCGGCCATCTTCCTGAGCGGAGGGATTTATTCGGTCACCATCACCGATGAAAACGGCTGCGAGCAGGTAGCTTCCTTTGAAGTGGACGAACCGCCACTCCTGCAGGTGAGCCTGGTTTCCACCCCCGACGACGGGAGTGCAAACGGCACCCTGACGGCTACGCCGAGCGGAGGCACCGCGCCCTACAGTTTCCAATGGACTACCGGACGGCCGGGCGATACGGGCGATTTCGTCAACGACCTCGCTTCGGGAGAATACGACGTGCTGGTCACCGATGCGAACAATTGCACGGCTATCGCTTCGGGCTTTGTGGCCAACGGCAGCATCGAATGCCTGGAATTCCGCAACGTGATCACGCCCGACGGCGATGGCATGAACGAGTATTTCCAGATCAACTGCCTCAACCTGTACGAGGAAAACTTCCTCCAGATTTTCAACCGCTGGGGACAACTCGTGTACGAGGCCGACAACTACCAGAACGACTGGGCGGGAGTGAACCGCCTGGGCGAGGACTTGCCGGAGGGCGCTTATTTCTTCGTCTTCGAATACCAGGACGAGCAAGGCGCCGCGCAGCAGATCAAAGGACATATCACCCTGATTCGTTAATTCCCATCAACATCCAAAAGCCGTCGAACCATGAAAAGAATTCTGTTACTCATATTGGTATTGGGTGGATTGCAGCAGCTTCGCGCGCAGGATCCGGCCATTTTTAACCATTACCTCGTTTCACCCATTCTGATCAACCCCTCTTATGCGGGGTTTGAGGAACTCCATATCCTGCAGGCCAACTTCAGGAACCAATGGACCGGCTTCCCCGGGGCGCCCCTGACCTACGGGTTTAACTACCACGGGCCGATCGGCAAGACCCTTGGCATCGGCTTGAACGTGCTGGGCGAAAACATCGCTTCCATCACCCGGCTTCGCTTCCAGCTCAACTACGCCTTCCGCTACCAGATCGGGAAGAACGTCAAACTGGCTGCGGGCTTTTCCACGGAGTTTTCCAACCTGCAGCTCAACAACTCGGCGCTCGACAACCCCTTTTACGAAGCGGGCGACGAGTTGATCGACGCCTTCAACAGCGGAGAGAGCGTGCTCGACGCCACCCTGGGCCTGTATGCCTCTTTCAACAAACAAACCTACATCGGCCTTGCCTTTCCCAACCTGATCGTTGCCAAGATCTCGGATATCGAATCCGGCGACCCGGAAGGGGCTTTCTTCAAGTTTTTCATCTTCAATGTGGGCCACCGCTTTGAGTTTGAAAACGGGTTTTCTTTCGAGCCCTCCCTCATGATGCGCCAGGTGATGAACGTGCCGTTCAACCTGGATTTCAACGCCAAGGTGGGCTTCCTGGAAGACCGCTTTATCGCCGGTCTGTCATACCGCACCGGCGTGGGCGGAGCCCTTGGCGTGCTGCTCGGCACCGAGTTCGAGCAATTCCGCCTGTTCTACTCCTACGATCTGTCTTTCCAGCAGTTTCAACAATACAATAGCGGGGCGCATGAACTGACGATCGGGGTAAAGCTGGGAAGAAAGAAATAAGAGTGACTGAAAGTTGAAGATTAAACTAGTCAAACTAGCACTTTCAACGTCCTTCAACTCTCCAACTCACCAAAGAATGATGTCCTTTAACAATTGGTTTTTGGGATGGTCCCTCCCTGCAATCGGGGAGGGGCTTTTTCAAAAATACCAAGTAGGGGGTATGGATTTATGAAATAGTATTTATAACTTTGTCCAGTTAAGGGAGCTCAGGCTCCGAACAAA
>JADJBL010000025.1 GCA_016703765.1 Saprospirales bacterium | reverse complement strand
AGATAGCCAATTGAAAATGTTTTACAATCGCTTTTTTTGTCGGCCAGAAATCTAATGAGCACGGGATTTTGGAGGTTTGAGGGTTTTGAGGTAAATTGGGGGATATAGGTGAGGTTCATAGGCAATTTGCTGAGATGCAAACATTAGCGCTTATTATAAATAAAACATATGAGTATAGATATAGTCAGAAATTGGTCTTGAAAGAATGACAGATCACGTTGATTTTGAAAAACTAGCGACTGAAATATTATATAATGAAGGATATTATGATATAATTCCGTTGCCTGGTGGTGAATTTGGTCAAGATGCTTTTCAAGAGATTTTTTCATTGACAATGAAGCAAAAAAAATTGTTTTCAATATACGCTACAAGAATATTTTAAAGGCAAAGTAAAAAAAACAATTGAAAGATTAAATGAGGCCGAAATAGAGTTTAATGAGCTTGTAATTGTAACAAAACATATAATATCAGGTGAAACCCAAATAGCAATCAAAGCAGACGTAAGAAAGAAATACAACAAACCAATTACAATAATTGAAAGAGAAACTTTAATAAATAGGCTTTCACACTTTGAGAATGGAATTTTTTACAGACACTTTCCAAATATTGACAAACAAATATTAAATTTTAGTAGACAAAAATCAATTCTTGAAAAAGAAAGCAGTAAGCCTTTCGAAAATCAATGCTTATTATATCAATTGCATTTACATTTTGTGACAATAATGGTTCAATTAGGAATGAAGTTTTTGATAATTTAATTTAGCTTGCATTTATGAATTGAATAAAAAATGAAACAACAGTTGAAGAGATAAAGGATGTTTATTCGAAAATTATAAATAAAACAACGATCCCAGATGAACAAATTAGGCAGCATTGCGAAGACTAAACTCAAAAGTCTTAATAGGATTACAAAAACTCAATAATAAAGACTACAAAAAGAGCAAATAATATAGTAATTAAGTAATACTATAACCTCTAATCAATTAACAAACTCTTTAATTAATGATATAGCAGATAAAGTAATAGACAGGTATGACAAATTGGACAAAAGAGCATTGAAAGGATCAAGAGAAACACATTGGAGGTTTTATCTGACATTTTTCAAATGCATGGTCTAGATTGCTAACTTCATTTTAGATGAAATAAACTATGTTGATGTCTACAATACAGAGCAAACTATAAAAAAGCAAAATATCAAATTCCAGATGAAGTTGGGGAGTATTTAGTAACTATCATAGCAAATATTTTTAAAAACCCTACTAAAGAACAAGCTATGACATTAGCGAATTGGTCAAAGGCATATTTAGGTGTTAAAATAATGAACTATGATCCAACTTTAAAGGAACTGCAACTTACTCATTTAGGAAAAAATTTTTATTCTCGATACCGACTTCTACTTAATTGTATTATTCAAGAAAGACCTTCGCAAAAATTTTATTACGGACTACTTGAAAGTCTGTCGACATTAAATTGCTCAATAATAATTCCAGAAACTGTTATAAATGAATGCATTGACAATGCAAAACGAGCAATTAATACCTATACTTTTTTTGGTAACTCATTGTTCTCTCTAAATGACGATTTCGTTGATACAATAATAGGCAACCTATTCGTGAAAGGATATTATTATAAATACAGACAATCGACTAAAAAACTAAATTTTAGCAAGTATATTGAAAAACTATTATGATAGTGATGAACCTAACGCCTTTTTTATTGATTTAATAAAAACTTATTTGCCCAAAAATATTGAAATAAAAACATTAGATTTTTTCAAAATTAAATACCCAACAGAACAATTTACGGCTATAAAAAAATCCCTAATAAGTCGGTTAAAATTATCGCGAAAAGCAAAATATAGGACAATCAAACAAAGCGAAGAACTTGCTGATACAGATGCAAGGTTATTTTTAACAACATATTATTTAAACAAATCTGAAAGTAAATCCGATTCTGTTTTAGGTGGTAAGGCATATTTAATTACATTATCTCACCGTTTCATAAGGTGTGCAAAGAAAATAATATAAAAGATATTGTAACAAACAATCCTCACATTAGCGGCCTTACTTGATGTCGTTACCAATCAATCATATAGCCCATCTGAATTTGTAAAATCTTTTGACAACCCTCTCTATATATATGCTATAGACCAATCAATTAAAAGCATTCGAACTTTAGTTAAAGCAGGCATTGAATTAAAAGATAAGAATTTACCAAGATTAAAAAAAAGACTTACAAACAGTATTACATAAACAACTTTTCAGAGTACGAAAAATATGAATTAAATAATAAGATTTTGAAAATGATAAAGATGAAACAGAAAAATATTTAGAGCTAATAAAACAGCCAAAAAATATGGATATAATTCTATCCCTGAAGTAGATGGACTTATAGAAATGATTGAAAATAAAAATCAAGAACAAGAAAATTTAGTCAATGAATTGTCGAAAAAGTTGAAGAATTCGAAATATTAAAAAAAGAATTAGACAAAATTGGAAAAGGTAAGCAAGTATATCGAAAGAATTATGAATAATAAACAGAAGAAGAAAAATACAAAACCCTAACACGCTATATACGGATTTGCATCCAACTCATAGCTGACGGTATCCCCCAATGCAAACCACAACCCAAATCACAACCATCTTCCACACCACCCTAGCCCGAGCATTCAAAACCCCCATGCTCTGCGATATCACCAAAGTCCATACCGGACACGGAGTTACGCCCCGGGTGACTCACTGCACCGACGATGAAACCTGGGGAAAAGTCGGAGGGAGCCGAAAAGTTTTTATGGCAAAAACATGGTCCTTCAAAGGCGGCGAATCCTCTCTCGATAAGGTATTGGAAAGGAAAGAGAACGAATACTGGAAAATCGAAATCTCCGACTTCAAAACCCCGTCCATGGGTTTTGAGAAATTTCAGGGAGAATGGTTTACGACCCAGCTTCGGGAAGGGGTCGTCGAGGTCAGGTACCGATACACGATGTTTTCGAAAAGTATAGTACTTTACCCCTTTCATTGGCTGTTTACCAAACTGGTTTGGAGGAACTACATGAAACATGTGCTCGAGAACATCCGAAAGCTGACCCTCCAGGAAGCGCCCTATCTGCATGAATAAATAAATTATGAGAAATACACTATTATCCTTCCTTTTCATCCTAAGCGGCCTCGCCGTGCAGGCCCAGATAACCGTCACCGCCGCTACATTCCCCGCCGCCGGAGATACGCTGCGCTTTGCGCTGGTCAACGGCCCGGGCTTACCCAATATCGCCACGCCCCCGGGGGGCAATCAGTTCTGGGATCTCAGCGCCATTTCCTCCGATGAGAGCTTCGAATGGGTTTACCTGCCGGCCGTCGTGGGGCAAAACGTCAATCAATTTCCCGGCGCAGAGCTGGTGGTTCTCGGCGCAAGCGGCGAACAGTACTACAATGTGACCTCCAACAAGTTAGAACTGCTGGGCTATACCAGCAACACCCTGCTAAACGTCCCCTTCGAGGTGCTGTACAAAAACAACCCGCCCTTCGTGGAACGGTACTCCCCGCTTAACTTCTTTGACATTCATCAACAATCGCAAAACCACCTCCTGCCCTTCGCCATGGCGGATTTGCCCGCGTCGCTCAAGGATGCCATCCTCAATGCCATCCCTGCCACCCCGGACTCCATTCGACTGCGCATCGCCACCCAGACCCTCGCTGTCGTGGACGCCTGGGGAAGCCTCACCATTCCCGGCCCGGCGCCCAACCCGCCCTATACTGTTCTTCGCGAAAAACAAACCCAATACGTTGAAAGAAGGATCGATGCCAAGATCAATCCGCTCGGCTGGCTAGATGTTACGGATGTCGCCATAGCAAACAACCTCGGTGGCGGCGCTGCTTATTTCGGCGTCGATACCAGCTCTACCTATTTTTTCTTCAACGACGCGGCAAAAGAGGAGATCGCCGTCGTGACGGTCAACATCAATGATTTGAGCTCGCAATCCATTCGATACAAAAACAACGAGCCCAGCGAACCGCTTGCCGACAAGCTCATACCAACCGAGGCCTCCATCCAGACTTACCCCAACCCGGCAGCCGGCAGGGTAATCCTCGAATGCGCCGGGTTACCGGCGGATAGGTACACCCTCCGCTTTTTCGACAGCTCCGGAAGCCTCGTCTGGTCCGATACCCCTTGGTTGGCCGGGGAGCAGTCCATTCGGGTAGATCTTAAAGGCCTTGCAAACGGCATCTACTTTTACAGGCTGGAAGATGGGAAGGGCCGGCTGCTGAAGGCGGATAGATTGGTGATTGGGCGGGGGGAATGAGCAATGTGCCGAGCAATTCCATTAAAACCTTTAAATTGCAAGACAATTGAGGCAGTAGGTCAAAGCGCCCACTTTTCATATACCAATCTGAATGAAAAATAAAAACATACAAACGGAGATCGACGCCAGCTTTCTATATCAAAAGCTCGCCGAACACGAAACAGACCCGAACATTGTAAATGTGTTCCGGCAAATGAGCGAAATTGAAAAGAGCCACGCAGAGGCCTTTGCAAAAAAGGAGAACATCCCTCTTGAAGATTTAATGCAACCCTCCTGGAGGGCAAAAACATTGAACACCATAGGCAAAATATTCGGATACGACTATGTGTTGGGCGTTTTGATGGACACGGAAAAGAGTATTGCAAATGCCGTTGTTGCCACAAAGAAAAAGAGCAAGTTGGAAATAACCGGCGCCGAAACCACCCACGTGACGATCCTCCGGACCATTCTCGAGAAAGAAAAAATGGTGACGGGGACACAACTTTCAAAATTTGAGAGCCGGCACCGCTCCGTCGGCGGCAATGCCATCCGGGCTGCTGTTTTGGGAGGCAACGACGGTTTGGTTTCCAATTTCAGCCTGGTCATGGGGATCGCCGGCGCCACTGCCGGACAAGAAGGCGTGTTACTGGCCGGACTGGCCGGTTTATTGGCAGGTGCTCTGTCCATGTCCTTGGGCGAATGGATCTCGGTGAAAAGCTCGCAGGAGTTGTACGAGAATCAAATGCAAATAGAGATGGAGGAGCTGGAAACCAATCCGGAAGGCGAAAGGAGGGAACTGGCTTTAATTTACATCGCGAAAGGCATCCCGGAAAAACAAGCCCATGAAATGGCCGCTGAAATCATGAAAGATAAAAGCCTGGCGCACGAGGTATTGGTAAAAGAAGAGCTCGGGATAAATGCCGAAGAATTGAAAGGCTCAGCCGTAGAAGCGGCGGTGTATTGTTTTATCCTCTTTGCCATAGGGGCCGTGATCCCTGTATTGCCCTTTATGTTCTTAAGCGGCATGAAAGCCGTGATACTAAGCGTTTCGGCAAGTGCAATAGGTTTGTTTCTAATTGGCGCGGCCATCACCTTGTTTACCGGAAAAAATGTATGGTATTCCGGATTCAGACAGGTTTTCTTTGGCCTGGCTGCCGCCGCCATCACATTCGGCATTGGCAAGCTCATAGGGGTTTCTTTGGTGGGGTAAGAAATCAAATAGAAAAGAATAGCCTCCTAAGTTAATGATACAAATCGAATTTGCAGAAAGGGCCAAAAAGCTATTGGAAAACGATAACTCCATCCTCGGCCTGGCCGTCGCCGGCTCCTGGCTGACCCACGAGGTGGACGAATTTTCCGACCTCGACCTGATCCTCGTCACTAAAGAGAAAATTGGCGGGAATAGGGCAAAAATGCTGGACTTCGCCGAGCGGCTCGGAAACCTGCTTTCCGGCTTTACCGGCGAACACGTCGGGGAGCCGAGGGTCTTGATCTGCCTCTACGACAACCCATTGCTCCACGTAGACCTCAAATTCGTGACCCTCGAAGAATTCCAGGTGCGCATTGAGACGCCCGCGATCCTGCTGGACACAGACGGACAGCTGCAAAACGCCCTGTCTCGGTCCGAAGCAAAATTCCCCTACCCGGACTATCAATGGATCGAAGACCGCTTCTGGACCTGGGTCCACTACGCCTTATTGAAAATCGGCCGCGGCGAATACCTCGAAGCAGTCGATTTTTTCGGATTTTTGAGAATGGTCGTTTTGGGTCCACTGCTCCACATCCAAAACGGCAATTTGCCCCGTGGCGTTAGAAAGGTGGAAACTCAGTTAAAATCCGAAGACTACGAGGCCCTGAAACGGACCATCCCTGTGTACGAGAGGCAATCGCTGCTGAATAGTTTGAGAAACTCCGTAGCTCTTTACAGCAAATTGAGGGCTGCTCTTTTCGACGATCACATCGTCCTCCAGGCCGATGCGGAGCAAAAGGTGATGGAGTATTTTGACGAAATCGAAAGGCGCAAAGAAAACCGGTAAAATAGCCTTAAACAGATGGACATAGAAATCAAAAAGCTAAGCCCCCTGGATGTCGGCCAATTCATAGAGCTTATTTTGGTCTTTGAAGATGTTTTTGAAATGAAAGGTCTTTCCATTCCCGGCAAAGACCATCTGCGGCGAGTATTGGAAACGGAAAACTTCCTGGCGTTTGCGGCCATTTCTGACGGCAAAGTGCTGGGCGGTCTGACGGCTCACGTTTTGCAGCAATATTATTCCAGCTTGCCCCAGATCTACATCTACGACCTTGGCGTCAAAACCGTTTTTCATCGCAAAGGAATCGGAAAATCCTTGATCTCGGCCGTCGCCTCCTACGGCAAATTAATCGGCGCGGAAGAGGCTTTCGTGCAGGCCGAACTCGAAGACGAAGACGCGATCGCCTTTTACCGCTCGACGCGACCGGCAGACGAGGAGCGGGCCTTGCATTTTTCCTATATTCTGTAATGAAAGAAATGGTTCCGGATTATCTTTGAGGGGAAAGAATGGACCCCGGTAATCAAATCGATGGAGCTCCTGGAGCAGATTGGGGGGTACAAAACGGAGCAAAAAGCCGCAAAAGGCGATGCTGAATTTTGACGAAATCGAACAAGGCCCATAAAAACCTGATCTATGTTGCCAATTGGTTATTTCAAATTCCACAAGGATCCCTTTATTAACTACCAACTCAACAGGTGGTATTCGCTGGGTTATACCCGGAAAGAGGACATGGAAAGGATCGGTCGCGAAACCAGGACTTTTGAGGATTATGTGCTCGGCTTTAAAAAATTGACAGAGGAAGCCATTGCCGAAAATCGCCTGAAAAATGCCGCGTTTTACCTTCGGGCGGCGGAGTTTCTGATCAGCCCCAATGACCCGCAAAAGATCCCAACCTACGACAGATTTATTGAGCTGTTTGACAAAGCCTTCGCTGGCGAATCCTTTGAAAGGCATAAGGTAGCCTGCCAGGGCAGCTATTTGTCCGTCCTGAGGTTCCCTTCCAAAGGAACCGGGCCCAAAAAAGGGACGATCCTGGCCTTCGGCGGATTCGATTCCTTTATCGAGGAGTTTTACTGCATGTGGGATTATTTATCACAAAACGGATACGAGGTCCTCGCCTTCGAAGGCCCGGGTCAGGGAGGTACCCTGCGCACCTTCGGGTTGCCCTTCGATCACGACTGGGAAAAGCCCACGGCCGCCGTCCTGGATCATTTTCAGATCGGGGAAGCCGCTCTTTGGGGCGTTTCCATGGGCGGCTATTGGGCCGTTCGGGCGGGGGCGTTTGAAAAAAGGATAAAGCGAATCATTGCGATGCCGCCGGTTTACGACTGGTTGGAACTGACCAACGGTTTCAACAAAAAACTGGTGAACTTATTGATGAAATTCCCGCGGATCATGAATTTCTTTATCCGCCTGAAAATGAATGTCGGCGTGTTGAAACACACCATTAATCAGGCGCTTTTCATTACAAAAAAAGAACAGCCCATCGATGCCGTCAAATGGATGCTTGGAATGAATAAGGTTCATATTCACTCCGAATTGATTGACCAGGACGTGTTTCTGCTAACCGGCGAACACGACGCCTTTCAACCGCCGAAACTCCTCTACAAGCAAAAAGCCGCCCTGATAAACGCAAAATCCGTTACGACCCGAATATTCACCAAAGAAGAACATGCAGACCAGCATTGCCAAATGGGTAACGTGGGTCTGCTTCTGGAAGTGATACTGGATTGGATGGATGGGAAAAAATAGCCGTTTATGACCTACGAAGAATTTCAAAAACAATACGAAGTCGAGTCCGACAAGGTATTTGCCAAATTGAGCTCGCTTTCGGAAGACGCGCTGCTGAAGATCATCGGAGATAAGAGCGAGGAGCGTTTCAAAATATGGAAAGGGCAGGACAACTACCAGATCTGGCACGCCCTCGGGGAGAGCGGGACGGAAAAGTCCATACAACCGCTTTTCGAGATCGTCTCCAACCTCGGCAACGAATACCTCGTCCGCTACCACGCCTGCACAGCCTTGTTTAAAATTGCAAAACTCGAAGACGAAGATTTCAAACGGCAGGTCCAATATGGGCTCGATAAAAACCGCCAGCCTGTCGATCAACAACAAGCATTTCTTAAATTGCAGGAGATAAAACGGTGGAATCCAAGTGGTGCTTGAAAATGCATTAAGAGTAGGGGGCCTCCGGGCCTCGCCGGGGGGGGGGGGGGGCCCGCTGAATGGCGCGCGAGCAACAAAAGATGGGCGGCATAATACTTGGTGCTTCGGAGGGCCGCGCACGGCGCTTCTCCCCCCTGAAAGCCCCATGGGCGCCGCGGCACCTTTCCCACAATAAATAAATTCACCCCCATTACCATGAACCCAGGCGACCTGTTCGATCTGCCCGAAGACATCGTTTTTTTGAATACAGCCTACATGGGTCCGGCCCTCCGTCCGGCCAGGGAGGCTGGCATAGAAGCCGTTGCCAAGCTCTCCAACCCCTTGAATTTCAAGGCTCCGGAGTTTTTCGACCCGCCCACCCGGGTGCGAAAACTCTTCGCGCAGGTCATCGGCTGCGATGACCCCGACCGCATCGCGCTGACTCCTTCCTGTTCCTACGGAATGGCCAATGCTGCCCGGCAGATACACCCTTCCCGGCACAACAATATCGTGGTGGCGGAGGGCCAGTTTCCCAGCAACTTCTTTATCTGGAAACGGCTCGCCGAGGAGAGCGGCTGCGAATTGAGGAGGGTGCCGCCGCCAAACCAGTCCGAGGGCCGCGGCAGGCTCTGGAATCAATCCATTTTGAACGCCATCGATGCCAACACCTTGCTCGTGGCTATTGCCCCCCTGCACTGGGCAGACGGCACGGTTTTCAACCTCAGGGCTATCCGGGAAAAAACGCTTGGATCCAGGGCCCTGCTGATCGTCGACGGCTCGCAGGCCGTGGGCGCCATGCCCATCTCCGTGCAGGAGCTGAAACCGGACGCGCTGATCTGCGCCGGGTACAAATGGCTCTTTGGTCCCTACGGAACCGGGTACGCCTACTATAGTGATTATTTCGATGGGGGAACGCCCATGGAGGAAAACTGGATCATCCGCGAAAACAGCGATGATTTTCAAAACCTGCTGAATTACAACCCGAATCATTGGCCGAAAGGCAAGCGGTATTCCTCCGGTGAGCATTCGGCGCCCATCCATATCGCCATGCAGGAGGTCGCCCTGAAGCAGCTCCTGGATTGGGGCCCCGAACGCATCCAGGCCTATACCGGCGAGCTATTCGAACCCTTTGAGGACCGCTTCCGCGAGCTCGGCTGCCAATTGGAGGAAAAAGCCTTCCGCGCCAACCACATGTTCGGCATCCGCATGCCCGAAGGGGTGGACCTTCAAAAATTAAAGGCCCGGCTGGAGGAAGCCCGCGTAGTCGTTTCCTTCCGGGGAAGTGCCCTCCGCATCAGCCTCCATTTTTTCAACAAAAAGAACGACCTGGAAAGATTGTACGATTGCATCCGAACACAGGTGACCGGATAATTTTCACGATATAAAACCATAATGAATATGATCGCCACTTCCATCGAAAGGCTCCAATACCTTTGCCACGCCATTCCGCCCTTATTGGAGGGTATAGACGAAGAAACCTTTTCCCATAAACCGGCCCCCGACAAATGGAGCAAAAAGGAGATTCTCGGCCACCTGATCGACAGCGCCGCCAATAACCACCATCGCTTTGTCAGGGGCCAATTTCAATCGGTCCCCTCCATTTCCTACGATCAAAACGAGTGGAACCGCTGCAGCCGCTACAATCGCCTCGACTCCGCCCAACTGATCGCGTTCTGGACGGCCTACAACAGGCATCTGGCCGCGATCGGCGCCCTGATCCCGGAAGAAGACCTTCTGAGGACATGCAATACCGGCGGCGCGGAGGACCACACCCTGGCCTATCTCTTCGACGATTACGTCGTGCACCTCGAGCACCATCTGCGGCAGATATTCGAGGATTATTAGCGGGAAAAACAATGAGAAAAAGAATAAGCCTATTCCTGAAAATCCTTTCGGCTTTTGCGCTGGCCGTCTTCCTCCTGCTTTGGCTTGAGGTGATCTGGACTTCCCCACCCTATTACGAGCCATCCCGAATCTATCAATGGAGTTCTCCTATTCTGTCTGATGAAGCTTACAGCACGATCCTGGGAGAGCACCCCAGGCCTTATATTTATCGGCTGGGAGGAGGGCAGAAAGGGGAGGTTTATATTTTGGGATCGAGCACAGCAAAGACCCCCAAAACCCTCAAATCGACTCAGTATATTATTGGTGGAATAAAGCCAATCCCACGGCAGTTCTGGTGGAGGGTAGACTCGGCTTCCTCTTTTCTTGGTTTCAGAACCCCGTCAAAACACTGGGCGAACAAGGATATGCCGCCCGGTTGGCGAAAAAACATAATACCGGCTTGTTTACCTGGGAGCCGGACAAAGGCAAGCAGGTGCAACTGATGGTCGAAAAATACCATGCGAAGAAAGTAGCCCTGTTTTTTTCCCTGCGCCCCTACTTCAGCAATTTCCGCTTCGGCAAACCGGAGAACCCGGAGCAAAAAATGAATGAGTACATAAAAAGCCGCACCGACTATCCGGAGATAAGGGGTTTGATCAAAGGTTGGGAGGAAATAGATTCGATCTGGAAAGCAGATTTTCCAAATGAAAAGGACTGGAGGGATTATTCCGACGAATGGGGCTGGCCCGAGGGGTATTTATCGGAAATGGCGAGCTATTCCAATATGCTGCGCGATATCCACCTGTGCAATTCCATTATCGACCTCGCGGAAAAAGGCGAAACGGTTTTCGCGACGATGGGAAGCAGCCACGCCGTTCGCATTCAGGGGGCCTTGCAAAGTTATTTCGGCGGCAATCGTTCCGCAGAGTGACCGGGTGACTGAGTCACCCGGTGACTGGAAAAAGCGCCCATCCAGGCGAAAAACCCAATAAACATTGGTAATTTGGCGCAAATGATTAAAATGCCCCCTCACCGGGTGACTAAGTCACCCGGTGAGGGCAAAATGAGTTTATTATTGAAATTCAATCAATTACGTCCCGAACTAGTGACCGGGTGACTCAGTCACCCGGTCACTCTTTGCCAGAGAAGAGACCCCCCCCTGACCTCCCCTTATGAAAAACCTCCAATTCCCCACCGCCCAGACCGTCCTGCTGATCATCGCCGCCGTGGCGGCCATATTGACCTGGCTGGTTCCCTCCGGCCGCTTCGACCGCCTGGCCTACGACGGGGACCAAAAACATTTTATCCGCCAAAGCGAGCAGGGCGATACCATCCTCCCGGCAAACGCTGCCACGCTCAAGAGCCTGGGCCTGAACATCGACGTGCAAAAATTTATCGACGGGGATATTTCCAAACCGGTGGCCATCCCCGGCACCTACCGCGAGGCGCCCGGCCAACCGCAAGGGCTGCTCAAATTCATCCAGTCGCCTTTGAAAGGGATCATGGAGGCCATGGACGTAATTCTCTTCGTCATCATCATCGGAGGTTTTCTGGGCATCGTAAACCATACCGGAGCCTTCGACGCGGGCATCGCCTGGATGGCCCGAAAACTTAAAGGCCGCGAGGCGCTGTTGATCGTCTTCATCACCACCCTCGTCACGGCTGGGGGCACGACCTTCGGGCTGGCAGAGGAAACCATCGCTTTTTACCCCATCCTGGTGCCCGTATTCCTGGCTGCGGGGTACGACGCCATGGTCGCGCTGGCGGCCATCTACATCGGGTCCTGCCTGGGTACGATGGCATCCACCATCAACCCCTTCTGCGTCATCATCGCCTCCAACTCCGCCGGCATCAACTGGACCCTCGGCATCGGCGGACGCTTTGTCATGCTGGGCGCGGGATTGCTGATTTGTTTGTGGTACATCATCCGCTACGCGGAAAGGGTAAAAAAAGACCCCTCCAAATCGCTGATTTTCGCGCAGAAGAAACAGATCGAACAGCATTTCCTGCACCATTCAAAAGGGGAAGCCCCCGCTTTCAGCTTGCGGATCATGACGATCCTGGCCTTGTTTATTTCCTGTTTTCTGGTGATGATTTTCGGCGTGTCGCGGCTGGGATGGTGGTTTCTGGAAATGACCACCGTGTTCTTCGCCGGCGCCCTGCTCATTGGGCTGGTCGCCCGGATCGGGGAAAAAACCTTCGTGGAGGCCTTCCTGAAAGGCGCCAACGACCTGCTCGGCGTGGCCCTCATCATCGGACTGGCCCGTGGCGTGACCGTCATCATGGAAGAAGGAATGATCAGCGATACTCTATTGTATTATTCGAGCAATGCGGTGCAGGGCATGCCCAGTGGCCTGTTCATCAATGCCCTGATGTTCTTATACGCCGGACTTTCCTTTTTTATCTCCTCCACCTCCGGCATGGCCGTGCTCACCATGCCCATCATGGCACCTCTCGCGGACGTAGTCGGCATCGGCCGCGAGTCGGTGGTCGACGCTTATATGTACGGCCAGGGCCTGTTTTCGTTCATCAATCCCACAGGCCTCATCCTCGCTTCCCTGGCCATGGTGCAGGTGGGCTTCGATAAATGGTTGCGATTCATCATGCCATTAGTGCTGATACTCGCGCTGCTCGCGATAATCCTCCTGACAATTACTGTGATATAATAATTTTCCCCCACCAACTCCTGCCCTCCTGCCTGCATTCCACCACATAATGCCCGGAAGCCAGCCCTTGCAAATCGAGCGACAAATCCAGCCGATTGGCGGCTGGAGTCGCTTGCAGGGAGCGAACCGACTGACCCAAAGTATTTAGCAACCGTATTTCCATCCCCTCCGGCCCCACGCCGTTCAACTCCAGCTTGCATTGGCCCTGCGCGGGGTTGGGAGAAAGGCGCATCGAACTTGTCATTGCAAAAGGCTCCTTCGCTGTGACCGTAGAAGGCTCGGCCTGCATATTGATATTGTCTACATACACCACATTGCCCCAATGGCCTCGGTTCTGAAATATAATGGTGAGAGCGGGCGATTCGGAGTATTGCGCCAGCAAGATGGTATCGGTGCGCCATTGGTCGGCAGTGGGGATAAAATACTCCTGAAAATCGGGCGCGGTTTGCAGATCGTCGCCGCCTTTGACGTACACTTCCTCCATGTTCTGCCCGCAGTCGGCGGTCACCAGTACGGCCAACGTATCGGAATAGGGGAATCCGTATTCGGCATAGGCCACATCGAAGGTCAATACCAGGTTCGTCCAATTGGAGGCGCTGTGGCGGCTAGTCCAAATCTCGTCGCGCTGGCCGCCGGCGTCGTACCAGAAGTTGTCGAAGCGCATGCTGAAATTGCTCAGGTCATAGCCCCCCGCATCGCTACTTGCGACCCAGGAGCCGTTGCCATTCTTCCTCCAGGCCTCCGGCAAACTGCCTGCCTCAAAACCCTCCATCAAGGCGTCCAAAGCCAGGACCTCGCTGTTGCTCACCAGCGCCTGTTTAGTTGCCGATGCCGTCTGCCCGTTGAAAGTTACAGCCAGCGTCACGTCATATACGCCATCTTCCGGGTAAACCACCTTGGGGTACAATCCGGTCGCACTCGAGGGAATAGCCCCCGGGAAAGACCAGGAATAATTCGCTCCCGCAGGCGCCACCGAGTGGTTGGCGAATTGCACCGTATCGCCCGGGCAGTAAAAGGTCGCAAAATCCGCCCCGAAATCGGCGATGAGCTCCGAGGGCTCGAACAGGTCGATTTCCCAGATGCTATGCGTCCAGGTAGCCATGCGGAGTTTGCCGTCGCGAATAAAGGGCACGATTCGCAAAGCCTGGACGGAGATGGGGAGATTGCTCACCATCGGCGCCCATTCGCTCATGCTGTTGTTGCGGTAAAACACATCTCCCTGAAAGGTCCCGATGTACAGGCCCCCGTCCGTGCCGGGCTGGTGGGCCAGTTCGCTCACCTGCACGCCGTCGAGTTGGGGGCTGGTCCAGTTTTCCCAGGAATCGCCTCCGTTTTGGCTGTGATAGACCTTCGAACCGTTTGCGCCATTGAGGTAGGCGACCCAAAGCTCGTCGGGGTCGCTGGCGCTCAGGGCGAAGCCCCAATCCCAGGAGGCGTAAGGGATCGAAACGGGTTGCCAGGTTTGTCCGCCGTTTTCGGTGCGCCACAGGATGAATTGCCCGGAAGCTTCCTGCTGAGCATAAAACACGTCGGGGTTGAAGCGGCTTTGTTCGATACCCAGAACCCATTTGGTGGGGTCGCTGCCGAAGGCATGCCATTCCGAATAAGCCGAACCGCCGTCGATGCTGCGCAAAATGCGGTTTTCCTTGCCGATATACGTCACGTTGTAATACCGGGAATCGAACACCATATTGGAGCGGTAATAGGCCCAGTAACTTTCATTCGGCGCAGCCGACATCGAAAAATTGCCGACCGGCAGGTGGATGGAATCGGGCAGGTAGCGGCCGCCGATGTCCGAAAAATAGGCCTTTTGCTCGCCGCTGTAATTGAGGTAGCCCGTACCGGCTTCTCCCCCACCGAGGGCTAGAAAGGTCTTTTCCGGATAGTTTTCGTGGAAAGCCGCATTGCCGTTGTGGTAGCGGCCGCCCACCATCATATCCTCGTTCCAGCCCTGGTCGAAATACCACCAGGAACCACCGTGGATGCCCCGGTTGCGGGCCTCGTGGTGCTCCATCAAATCGGTCGAGTGATGGATGCCCCCGTCGTTGCTCAACCAGAGCTCCTCCGTCGTATCGGAGGTTTTGTAGGTCCGTATCTCTTGCATGTCCACGTGCACGTGCGGCACATAGCCCACATAACCCGCCATAGCCGTAAAAGTAGCCCCTGCATCCTCCGATTTATACAGGCAGAGGCCGCCAATGAGTATATGGTCGGGATCGAGTTGGGAGGCGGCCAGGGTCGTGTTGTAGTGAATCTGGGTATAGGTTCCGTCGTCCCCCGTAAAATTCATCAGGTTGGGGTGATTGGGCGGAGTGTAGGGCGCGCCGATGATGCCGTGTGGCAGGCTCCAGGTTTCGCCCGCGTCGTAGCTGACGTACACGCCGATAAAGCCGTTGGGCTGCAGGGTCGTGTTGGCATTTCCATAGCCGACCAGCAAGGCGTAGACCCGGTTCGGGTCGGCCTCTGTAACCGCGAGATCGCCGCCCAGGTTTTCGATCTGGCCCAGATCGCCTCCTTCCGGGAGAAACCACCCCGTATCGAATACGGTAAAGGTTTGCCCGAAATCGACCGACTTGTGAAACTGGGCGATGTTCAGCGTCGGGTTGTGGTGAAGGACGTACACCACCGCCGGGTCGCCGGGTTTAATATCCACGGAGGTGCAGTTGTTCGGAAGAATTTCATCCCAGGTTCCTGCGCCATCCTCGGAGCGAAAAAAGCCCTCATTTGTTGCGGCATAGATGACATTGGGGTCGGCTGGGTTGTAGGCAATCTCATTTACCCATACGTCGATAGCCTGGAAGGCGGGTTGCCCGGTGATCTCCCAGCTCAAGCCGCCATCGGTGGTTTTCCAAATCTGTCCGGCCGCGCCGAATAATACAAAATCGGGGTCCTGTGGGTGGATGCGGATAGCGCCGATGGAAGTGACATTCAATTCGCGGGAAACAAAAGTCCAGTTTTGGCCCTGGTCGGTCGTTTTGTACACCCCGCCCGATTCGCCTCCGCAAAAGAGGATATCGGGATCGCTCATGGAGCGGTCTATGGTATAAATATTGGATTGTTCTGAAACCTGGAACAGCGAATCGCCATTATTTTCAAGGTGGATATCCGGTCCGACGGAAGACCACTCTGGCCCGCCCCGTTGGGTGCGGAGCGCCAACCGCCGGTCCTGCTCGGCCTTCAATTCCGAAACGGTGGGCCAATGGATGAACCCGTCAGCCTTGACGTAGGGCGCCACAAAGCGCCGCCAGCGCTTGTAATATTGGGTATGCACATTTTTTTCGAAAGGATGCGCCTGGTAATATTCCTTAAAAGCCCGGTCGATCTCGTAGGCATTCGGAGATTCGGAATAGAGATCCAGCGCCCATTCAGGCATGTTGGGGTCCTCGGGCATGAGCGGAGGGAAGGGGAATTGGGCAGAGGCAGAAAAAAGAATAAGAAGAAAGGAAAGGAGGGAGAATAGCCGCTTCATAGGAAATTTTGGAATTTGAAACCATCGCGTTGTTATTCTGACATTGGCCCCGGTGCGATCATCTTCCATTTTTCTGAACTGCGATCACGCCTGAGGCGTGATCACAGTTCAGATAATTAATTAGGCGCCGCCGAATTATTCACATCCCCCACCTTCAAGGCGACAAAATCCGCCTCCAGGTCAGCCATTTGCAGGTCGGTGTAAATGATAAACTCCGGAAAGACGGTCATAAACGGATTTGCGGGATCCGGAAAGACAAAGTCTTTATCGACAAAACGCCAGCTGGTGTTATTCGGAAACTGCTCGTCGATATGCAGGATCACCCTCCGGATCGCGACGAGGTCGAGGGTCGATACGTTGCCCGATCGGTTGGCGTCGGCCGCTATGATCTTATACGGGCTGTCGAGCAATTCTATGCCCAGAATATGCCTCGTGATCAGCGCCATATCGAAGGTCGTGACGCCGTTGTCGACGTCCTCATCCAGCTTGGGCGTGAGCGTGTAATCCCCACCGGCCGCAAAATCGTCGAACAGATACGCCCCGTCTATATCCGTGAATTCGATGAAGCTTCCATTATTGACATTGACCTCCACGCCCTCCACGCCCATATCGGTCTCCATCGCAATAGTCCCGGCAACGATCAGGGGCGCGCAGGCAAATACGACCGTATCCCTTTTTTCGCATCCGTCGCAGGTGGCGCTGAAAATATAAGTCCCGTCTGCATCCACGGTTGCCTGCTCGGTATCTGCGCCGCTGATGATGTTGCCGTCTGCGGTGAACCATTGATACGTGCAAACAGCCCCGGGAGGAAGATTGAACACCACCCCCGTCAGTTCCACCGTCTGCCCCTCGCATCGGAAGCAGGGACCGGCGATGACCGCAAAACAGGGCTCCGGCATGGATACCACAGGCGTTTTTTCGCGCTGTTCGCAACAGTCGCTTTGTATACTGGCGTAATAGTTGCCCGATAGTCCGGGCCCGGTATAGGTAAAAGACACCGGCGAGGTAGCCGGCGCCGGGGTGCTGTGGATCAGGTCCCCGTCCTTGTACCAGTCGATACTCACCTGACAGCTAGGATCGGCGAGGAACTTCAACTCCAGGTTGACTGCTCCCGGGCTGCAGGGGTCGTCAAAGGTGGCTTCCAGGCTGGCCGAAAGGGTAGGCTCGATATCCACCAGAATTTTTACCGTATCCTCCGGGCAGCTTCCGTTTTGCGTTTTGACCAGGTACCAGGTATCCTGATCCAGATGATTTGAATGCCAAAATTCGTTTTTAGTCCCCGATCCATCGATCGGGGTATAGGTCAGGTCGTCGGTACTGAAAAACCACTCCCAGGTCCCCAGGCTGTTAAGGCAGCCCGGCGTAAAATGCAGGGTGACATCCTCGCCCGGGCAAAGAGGAAGGTCTTCATCCGGGTCTATGTCCAATACGCCTTTGGGGGCTTCATGGCTGAAAATGCGCACCCTCGCCTGGCACTCCTTCGGGCCGCAGGCATCCGTGATCACGATTTTGTAGAAAAAGTCTTCGAAACAATCCACCGTGGGATTAGTCGGGCTGAAGGTCTCGGCGGGCTCATAGGTCAAGCCGCCCGTTTGCACCAGGTTTCCGGCCGGGTCGTACCATTCCACGTTGGTCACCTCGCAGGCTTCCGGATCGGGGGTAATGGTGATCAAACCGGGTTTTACGGGCGTGCCATCGTAACAAAGTTCCTGGTCGCTGACCGAACAGTCAGACGAGCCGCATAGCTCGATCGTCGCTTCGTTCGATACCAGCTTGGTGCAGGGCGCATCGTCCAGTTCGACGACCGCATACACGCAAATATCCTCATCGTGGAAAGCCGGAAACAGATGCAAGGGCTCCAACACCGTGGTATAGGCGTCCTGGTAGGGAATGGCGCTGAAAGAAGGTTCGGAGCAGGGTTTGACATACCAGGTCACCCGCTTGATATTGTCGAGGGTCCCGAGGGGCAATACCGGCACGTCCATCGTAGCCCCGCTCTCGCAGGCCTGAAGGTTTGGAACCTCGACGCCTTTGCAGCAAACGACGGGCATCGACACGGGCAGTTCGCAGGTGACAAATTCTCCCGAGGGACAAAAACAGGCGATCGCGATGGTGAGCTCCAGAGAGCTGGGGATCGGGTCCGTCACATCGATCGTCCCTTCCACCAGGGCAACGCCCGAGCCATCAAAGGGACCGCTGCTGATCAGAGTGAGGGTCGTCTGCCCCGCCTGATTATTGGTAACGACTACCCCGCAACTGCCTCCTCCGGATTGATTCAGCAATTCTATCACAAAATGATATTGGTAGGGATTGTCCGGGCTACATTCCAGGATAGCCGAGGTAATCGAGGCGCAGGTGCAATCCACCACGACGGGGAAAGTACACTCGCTGATGTTGCCGCTCATGTCCACAGCCGTGCAGGTCACGATCGTCGTTCCGCAGGGGAAAATATCCCCGCTCTGGTAATCGCAGGTAAAACTCGCCATAGGGCAGTTGTCGCTCAACGTGGGGGCGGGGAAAAAGACTGGGGTCAATTCTTCACATTTGGGGATCATCACGACATCCGGCGACGGGCACACGAGAACCGGCGGTTCGTCGTCTTTCACCGTGATTTCCGTCGTGCAGGTCACCGTATGGATCCCGTCGGTGGCCGTGGCTGTCAGGGTCGTAAACCCTTTATTGTACTCTGTAAAGGGATCCGTGCCCACCGTAGCGCCGCCCAGTACGTAAGTAACGACCGGGTCGGGCGGACAATCGTCCGTAATCGTGGCTTCGAGGGCGAGCAGTGCATAACATTCGCCCGGATCGGTACTCACGGTCTGATCGGGCGGACACTCGAGGGTAAAAAGGGTCTGGTCTTCAGAAATTTCCACATCATGGCACACCTCGGCCTGGCATCCCGAATCGTCGGTCACCGTGAGGCACACGGTGTAGATGCCGGGGCCCGGAAAGCCGAACACGGGGTTGACCAAATCGGAAGTGCCCAGACCGGCAAAATCCCATTCGAATGCTAAAGGCGGAACACCCGACCCATTCCCGCTGAACAAGGCATTGAAGCAGGGAAACGCCTGCCACCCGAAATCGACCGTACAAGGTTGGCTGCAAAATTCGTCGCATAAATATCCTATGGCCGTTTCGCCGATCCCGGTCGTAAAGGTATGCGGCGGGCTGGGCGTCTGTGCGGTGATCAGCGCGTCAATGCGGTTGAAATTGAAGGTGGGCGTAATTTCGTGAAACAAATACCTGCAGGAGGAGCTCAGATCAAGGTCGTAGGCCCCTACCAGCATATCGTAATCGCCCATGCCCGCCAGAGGGTTCATCCGCAGCCTCGTGTCCGCGTAAAAGATCCGGTTGTAGATGGGATTGACGTAAATATGCGGGTCTTTCCAATCGGATTCCTGCTGGTTGACGTCCTCCAGGTACCACGACATGGCCTGGTCCAGAGAAATAATCGGTCCGGACGCCGACCCGATCAACAGGCGGTGAATAGCCTGTCTGCCCTCTGTGTTGGCTGCGGGGTTGGCTTTGATCTCCCCTACCGTATAAACCCGGCCCAGCGCGTCGAGCCCTATTTCCCGGAAATCCACGATGTCCGGAAAGCGGACCCTCTGGAAGAGTTGCAGGTTGGCGTTGAGGGTGGCGGCAAATGCTTCATTGGCCCCAAAATGAGCGCCCACGAGCACGATGACGCCGTTGCCCAGTTGCACCCCGTCGTAAATATCAAGCGCGGCGCTGAAGGTGTAGCTGTTCAGCACCGACCCGTCGGCGCCGTCCACTTTTACCAGCACCCCGTTGCCGGCCGGGGAGTCGTTCCCCGTCAGGGCCAGGTGGCCGTTTTCCAGCGGGAACAAGCCCCGGTGAAATTCATCGTCCACAGCTGAGTAGTCGTACTCTACGCAAAAATTCTCCGTCCCGTCCTGGTCGATATTCACCAAAAACACGATCTCCGCGGTGGATGGAGGCGAGGGACTGGTAAGCGTGTTTTTCGTCCCGACCACGTAGTAGGGAAAATCCGGGTCCACGGGATCGGGATGTTTGACGATCCTGGAAAACCCTTCGCGGCCGGTGAGGGTGTACCTTTTCATTAATGTGCCAATGACGGCCGTAGCGCCCTGATCGTTTAGCCGGAGGATAATGGATTCATTGTCCTGCGGCATACCTCCGGAATTGGAGGGCTCCGTGCGCCCCACGAGGATAAACCCGTCCATGCCCAGGTTGCTCTCACTGGCCGGAATATATTCGAAATCGGTAATCACGGAGGAAATATCCAGCCTGAAATCCCAAACCAGGTCGCCCGCGACGGGGTCGAACTTGGAAAAGGTCCCGTATGTTAGGCCGCCTTCTTCGGTGACCCCAGCCACATAAACGTAATTTCCAAAGGCCTTGATTTTGGTCGGGGAGTTGTGGCCCGCATCTCCATACACCTTGGAAAACTCGTCGATGTCGAGGCAAATGACCTCCACGGTGAGGGAGCAGGCAGAGCTTAGGCCCGAGGCGTCGACGGCGGTATAGGTCACCGTCGTTACCCCTTCGTTGAATACCGTGCCGCTGGCATCGTCGGCGCCGGAGCCGGAGCTCGCCCCGGAAAGGTCGTAGCTCACCGCGACGGGCGGACAGTTGTCCGATACTTGGGGCGTAAGCCCGAACACCTCCGCAAAGCAGTTCCCACCGGGATCCAGAAACCCGGTGACGGTTTGGTCGCCGGGGCAAATGAGGTCGGGGGGAAGATTATCCAGCTCCACGAGGATGTTTTCGCTCGCGATCGCGGTACAGGACCCATCGGATGCGGTGACGGTGACGCCAAAGCTTCCGCTATTCAGAAAAGTCAGATTGATCGTTTGCCCTACCGGCATCTGTCCGTTATAGAGCTCCCACTGGTAAGACACCAATCCGCTCATGCCGGTAGCCTCGGCCGAGATCGTGGCTTCGCCGGTACATGGATCGAGGGCGTCCAGCGTAATGCTAACGGCGCAAATGGGATCGGGAAGCCCAAAACACACTTTCCGGGTGTCGTCGTCGTCCGTGCAGGTGGCGCCCACGGGCGATTCGGTACAAGGAGCGCCGAAACCTCCTTGAAAATCGATGTTGGTTACCAAGCCGCCCATTTGGTCCGGAGCCAGGAAGGGCTGATCTTGCTGACAAAGACAGTCGCCAATGACGAGATTTTTATCGCAGCGGCCGGCGAATGCCTGGGTGCCTCCGAATGTGCCGGGGCTATCCCATTTTTGACCGGCCAGGAAAAAGCCCTTGTCCGGGATGTTGACTATTTTATGAAGCAAGCCATACGGCGAGGCGGGCTCGGTAAATTTTTTGGATTTCAAAAGGGTCCCGGCATCGGAAAACGTCAGCGCCCAGGGTCGATACGGGATGGAGGGATCGCTGAAATACGACCAGCCGCCCACGGCGATCGTGTCGTTTTTAGCCTCGATATCCCAGGCCACGTCGTATTGGAATAAAAAGAGCGGGTCGTCTGGCCAGTCGATATTTTTGGAAAAATCATAGGCGAGCTCGCTCATGCCGACCGGGGAGTAGGAGAGCCGCATCAGCCAGCCCTTGCCGCTGACCGAAGGCGTATACCCGACGACAAAGAGGTTTAAACCGGATTGAACCAGATCATAGGCAACCGGCTTGCCCAGGTCGGCAACATCCGGGTCAAATGCATCGCCAAACCCGTTGGTTTCCTCAAAATTGGCATCCAGCAGCGCAACGGCCGGCATGTCGCCAAATCCCGCTTTTTCGGTGCCGCACACTGCCCAGATAGCCGTGCCGAAGGCGCCCGCCGTCAGAGGGGTCATGGAGGCGGGAATGAAGTTGCCGGGGAAATCGTAGGTGGTGCAGGCCGTCCCGGAAAAATCGACGGTATGAATGGCCATGGTGCCGGAAATGCCCGGATTGCGGGCGCTCAGCACCGCATACTCATTGGTGGGGGTCCTATGCACCCCGCGGGCCAGCTCATCAAATCCGTCGGCCGCAGCGCCGAGCCGTTTTCCCCAGACCACGCAGCCCAATGGGTCGAGCCTGGCAACCCAAATGTCCTTGTCCGTCGCATCCGCGGTATTGACGGCGATGAAATAACCGGCCGGAAGGCCCCCGGCATCGAAGGCTTCGGTGATAAAGGCGGCTTTGGATTCGTAGAACATCCAGTCCGGCGGAAGTCCTCCCGAAGGCGAAATTTCCTGGGGCTCGCCAATCAGAAGCCCGTCTCCGTCGAGCAGGACGAAATAAGCCTCCCAATCCAATCCCCCGGCCTTTCTCTTCATGCCGATAGCCGCCATGTTGCCGGCCGCATTTCGGACCGCATCGAACAGGACAAAGTCGGCATCCGCCGGTGTTTGGGGGAGGTTCACGCTAAAGGTCGGTACTGTGGCGGGGCATTGGCTCCTGACCATTTGAAAAGGAAGGACCGACAGTAAAATATAAAGAGCAGGTGTAATCTTCTTCATGAAATGTCAATTGGAGTGGAGTGCCAGGATTTTAGTTCCCCATGCAGGGGACAATGAGCAGGGACGCCGTAGCGCTGCAATTGGTCGTTGGGTTGGTGACGGTAAGGATGTATTCCGTTCCCGCAGGATCGGGGGTATGAGTCAGCATGCAGTCGGTACCCAGGGGAGTTCCAGCGGCGTCCGTCCAGGCGTATTCCAGGGTACCCGCACAATTGTCTTCCGAGTCGCACCCGCTCAGGGTGATCGGAACTCCTGCCTGCGGACAGTCATTGGGGGCCAGTGGGCAACTGATAATGGGTTTGATTTCGCAAACCTCCAGGCAGAATTTAGGAGTTTCGATCTCATCTCCCGGGCAGCCGTTGCTTGCCTCGGCCCAATAACAAGCTGCCTGACTGGCCTCATACGTCGGCCCATCGGGAAAAACCTCCAGCCCGTTGCAGAACCAGTTATAAATCAGGTCCGGATCCGGGTTATCGACCGACAGGGTGGTTTGATCGCCTTCGCAAATCTGGGAGGTCCCGCTGATCGTAGTCGCCACCACTGGGATGTCCTTCAGGCAGATGGTGATCTCGTTGCTGTGGCAGGGATCGCATCCCGACGGGTCGGTCAGTGGGCGGCATTCGATGCGGTACACGATGCAGGTTTCGCCGGCGGGCCATTCGTAGGGCGAGCCGGGCGGAGGAGGTAGCGCGGGAAGGTTGTTCGTGTTTTGGTTGGCATTGGTGCTGCCCAGCTCCTTCCAAATGCCTTCGGAGGGAAACATAAACTGCCAGACGGGGGCGCAATTTTTAAACAGATCCGGATCGACCATGCCGAGGGTAGCGTCCGTGCCGGGGCAGATCGAAAAAAGGTCGGGCGTCACCGGGTCGGGGACCAGGATCGCTGGGTCGGTTTTACTTTCTATCGTTCCGCAGGCGGTCAAAGATCCACGGGGACGCATTGGGATGCGGAAAAGGGCGGGCAGACGCAGTTCGTCAGGGTGGCTTCGAAGCAAAGGTCTTCTGCTCCGGCAATGACCTGATGGCTGAAACTGGTCTGGTTGTCGAAATCTGGTAAGGGGATATCGTTGAGGGTCCAATGTATCTGCACCTCACCCCCGGGCGGAGTTGCGAAGGGGTCGGTCGTCAGGGAAACGTCCAGCGTCACATCGTCACCTTCGCACAGCGTGCCGTTGAGCACGCCCGATGGCTGTACTGTGATCTGAATTTCTGCCGTGGTGAATGGGCAGCAAATTTTGAGGGTTTGTTCCGGTACGTCCCAGGTGCAGACGCCGCCGGAGCCATCGGATATGGATATCAGGGGCCGGAAAGGTCTCTCTTCTGATCCTGGCGGAGCGCTGCAATCGGCCATCAGGTTTACATTCCCCGGCTGAACCGGGAAGCAAAATCCAACGAAATCGGGATCGGCGATGGTTTGCCAGGCGGCCCCGTCGAAAAACTGCCATTGCACATCGAGCCCTCCTCCACCGGCTGCCCCCCCGTTTTCTGTCACGCAAAAACTGGCCGGCGATCCGCTGCAGATTTCTTCCAGGTCCATTCCGGGAAAAAATATCGGACTGATCGCGAATGAAAATCCCGATTCCCGGTCGGAACAGATGAAGTTGCTGACCGGCCCCGTGAGGGCGAAATTTTCCGTCGGGGGCTGGGTGAGCAATCCATGGTGTCCATTGCCACTGAGGTCCTCTACCTGGGTGAGCGAGCTGTTGTCGCCGCCGGGAACGCCCTCGTTCATGGGCCAATAAAAAAGAAGGTCGGAGGGGATGGTTCCGGAGAGCGTGCAGCCCTTGGACTGCTGAAAGGCAGCCTGGTCCTTGGCGGAGTCCCAGACCCGTACTTCGTCGACCCGGCCTTCCCAGTCTTCATCGGGAAAGGAGACGACGGGGCTTCCGCCATGACCCACCAAAAAAGCGGTATAGTTGGAAGGCTCGGTGATCGGGGTAGAAAAGACCTCCACACAATCGAGGAAGACCTCGATCGTGTTCATGTTGCGGACCAGGGCGACGTGGTGCCATGCGTTTCGGATGTCGATCGGGGATACCTGAAGGGGCGTCGAGGGGCCGGAAGGCGCCCAATCGAGGTGCAGCAGCCCGTCGCATTCCCCGAGTTCGAGGTATTCGGTATTCAGATCGCTGAAGAAAAACAGGGATTTCAAATTGAAATCGCAGGAACCTGCTACGCCCGAAGCCTCCGAAAAGACCCAGGCCTCGGCGGTGAACACATTCTGGGTGGTAATCGGGCTGCTGAGTAATTTTATGGCATCGTCTTCCCCGTCGAAATGGAGGCAGCGGTTTTCGCAGGTTTGGGCGCCGGCGAGGCCGGGAACCATTGTAAACAGGGCAATAAAGACCAAAAAGCGTGTAAAAGGGTCGGCCATGGGATGAAGTTTTGCGAAAGTTACAAAAATACCCAAAAGTTAGCCCCCATTTTCACGTTTATACCCATAGATAGGTATATGCCTAACACGCTAAACCTCAGAGCTTAAAAATATAGTGACGGGGTGACTTAGTCACCCCGTCACTATATGAAATTTAATTACTTTTGACGCCGTTAAAGAGACTACCTTATTCGTTAACCAAATCGAGAAAATCTAAAGGAATGAACCCAAATCCCAGCGGCGAGGTATTCGCCGAAGTTCGCACTTTCAAATCGCTCTGCGCCAACCGATCCTTTCAAACAGGAGACATCCTGTGCAGCTTCCGGGCCCGGGCGACCAAGGCGAGCCCCAGCCAAATGACCGTACAACTGAATGCCGACACCCACATTCTGCTCTACCCTAAAATTCTGCAGTACATCAACCACAGTTGCAACCCCAACGTGTTCTTCGACACCCGCCGCAAAGTGTTGCGCTGCCTGCGCCCCATCGCCCCGGGCGATGAGCTTCGCTTTTTCTACCCTTCGACCGAATGGGATATGGAAGAACCCTTCCAGTGCAATTGCCGGGAGGCAAGCTGCCTGGGTCGTATACAAGGCGCCGCCCATTTGCCCCCGCACACCCTCCAGCATTACGAACTGTCCGATTTCATCCGCGGGCAGTTGGAGGCCAGGGGCCTGGCACATCCGTAGATCATAATGACGGGGTGACTTAGTCACCCCGTCACTAAATATGGAACGATATGCAATTTCCCCGCTTTTCTCCCTTTTTCCTCGCTGTGCTCGGGCTTGTAGCCGCTTGCGGCATATCGCCTGCGGAACAGTTTTCTCCGGAAATTCCGATCTCCAGCGCTGCCGACTCCCTGGAATTGTTCGCCCCAGGTATCATTTCCACCTCGCGCAACGAGCGCGACCTGGCCATTTCACCCGATGGACTGGAGATCTATTACACCCTGTCGAGCCCGGATAACCTGGTGAGGGCCATCGTTCAGATCGTTCAGGAGAACGGGCAGTGGCAGCCTCCGCAAGTGGCCTCGTTTTCCGGCTCCCACGGCGATATTGAGCCCTTTTTCGCCCCCGGGGGAAAACGCCTGTATTTCTCCTCCAACCGCCCGGTAAACGAAACGGACGGGAGCGTGGATTATGACATCTGGTATGTGGATCGAACGGAAACCGGCTGGGGAGCGCCGCAAAACCTGGGGCCTCCGGTCAATACCCCGGAAGACGAGTTCTACCCCTCCGTAGCCGCAAACGGCAATATCTACTTCACGGCGGCCTATGAAAATTCCAAAGGGACGGAGGATATCTACCTGAGTGTGTTTCAGGACGGCCAATACCTCGATCCGGTATCGCTCGACACGGCGATCAATACCAAAAAATACGAGTTCAATGCCTATGTGTCTCCTGCGGAAGATCTGATCGTGTTCAGTTCCTACGGACGACCGGACGACCTGGGCGGCGGAGACCTCTATTACAGCGAAAAAGGCGACAACGGCCAATGGATGCCCGCCCGACACATGGAGAATGGGATCAATTCCCCTAAACTGGATTACTGCCCGTTTGTTGATGATAAAAGCCGTAATTTTTATTTCAGTAGCTCCCGGCGGGCGCCCCGCAGCGGCGAAAGCGCCCTCGTAATGGAAGACCTGATCCGCGAATGCGAGGGCATCGAAAACGGGCTGGGGAATATTTACCGCGTCGGGTTTGCCGACGCGTTTGATAAAAATTAAAGTCATGAAAACCGTTTTGCACAAAGCCAATACCCGCGGCCACGCCAACCACGGATGGCTTGACTCGCACCACACCTTTAGCTTCGCCAACTACTACAATCCCGAGCGCGTCCACTTCGGCGTCCTGCGCGTGCTCAACGACGACCGGGTAGCCGGGGGGAAAGGCTTCAACACCCATCCCCACGACAACATGGAGATCATCTCCATCCCCCTCGACGGAGACCTGGAGCACAAGGACAGCATGGGCAATGTCGCCGTCATCCGCAAGGGAGACGTGCAGGTGATGAGCGCCGGAACGGGCATCTACCACAGCGAATTCAACAAAAACACGGATAAGGAGGTAAAATTCCTACAAATCTGGGTTTTCCCGAACAAGAAGAACGTCACGCCGCGCTACGACCAGATCACCCTCCAAAGCGGCCAGACGAAGAACAAACTGTTCCAGATCCTCTCCCCCAACTCCAACGACGAAGGGGTTTGGATACACCAGGACGCCTGGTTCCACCTCGGCGAGCTGGAGGCCGGCTGCCAGGAAACCTACAAGATCCGCAAACCGGGCAATGGGGTGTACGCCTTCATCCTCGACGGCGACCTCACCATCGAAGGCCAGGCTCTAAATGCCCGCGACGGCTTCGGCGTCTGGGACGCGGACTCCATCTCCATCAGCGCCGATAGCAAGGCGAAGGTGCTGCTGATGGAAGTTCCCATGGAGGTTTAGAGGGTTTAGGAGGTTTAGGAGGTTTAGAGGGTTGTAAAACAACCCTCTAAACTTCCTAAACCCTCTAAACCTTCTAAACCAAATTTACCTCGCTAGGCAACATCCCGAAATACTCCTTAAAGCACTTCGTAAAATAAGTGGGGCTGCTAAACCCGCAGCGGTAGGCTATTTCAGCGGCATTGCCGGCCTTTTTCTCCAGGAGTTGCTTTGCGCGTTCGAGCCGCATATTGCGGATGACCTCGTTGGGAGAAAAGCCGGTCAGGGCCGATAGTTTACGGTGGAGCTGGCTACGGCTCATGCCTATCTGCTGTCCGAGTTCCACCACGCTAAACCCTTCATCTTCGAGGTTTGCTTCTATGGCTTCCCGCACCCGGTGCAGGAAAGTGGAGTCCATGCTTTCGGCTTCCACCTCTGCTGTGGCGAAAGTGAGGCTGCGGCGGTAGTGCTCCTGCAGCTTTTTCCGCTGGGTGAGGAGGTTGGACACCCTGACCTGCAACTCCCTGGCGTCGAAAGGTTTGGCCAGAAAATCGTCGGCGCCGGTCTGCAATCCCTCCAGTTTATCGTCGCGATCGGCGCGGGCGGTGAGCATAACGATGGGGATATGGCTGCTTTTTTCGTTGGCTTTCAATTGTTTGCAAAACTCGATCCCGTCCATTTCCGGCATCATGATATCCGTGATGATGAGATCGGGGGTTTGATCTATGGCTTTGGCCAGGCCATCGCGGCCGTTTTCAGCTTCGAGGATCCGGTAGGGTCCTTCCAGTTGCTCGCGGATATAGGTCCGGACGTCGGCGTTGTCTTCGGCGATGAGGATCAGAGGCTTCCCAACGGGGGTGAGCGCTTCGGTGACAGCGGTTTCTTTTGTTTTGGCCGCCTTTTTCTGTGGCGGGGGAATGGCGGCGGCCGAAGGGATGATCTCCTTGTCGGGCGTGGGCTCCACGATTTCATCCGGCTTGAAGAAGCTGCGTCCGGTAGCAAGCGTAAGGAGGAAGGATGTACCTTTTCCCTCCTTGCTGTCCACCTGGATGCTTCCGCCATGGATCTCTACGAGTTCCTTCGTCAAGGCCAGGCCCAGGCCGCTACCCGCCTGCAGCTCCGATGCAGTGGAGCGATAGAAGCGGTCGAAGAGGCGTTCCATTTGGTCGGCTGGTATGCCCATGCCGGTGTCCGTGATGCGCAGTTCGGCCGATTGTCCGTCGCCCTTCAATGCGACGAGGATCTTCCCGTTTTCGCCGGTGAATTTAAATGCGTTGGACATGAGGTTGACGATGATCTTTTCCACTTTATCCCGATCGAAATGACAGCGCAGCGGCTCCGGGGGTAAGTGCAACTGCATATCGATCTGCTGGCGCACGGCCAGACTCTCAAACGAGCCGGCGATGGCGCTGACAAAAGCCGTCAGGTCTCCTTCAGAGGCCTGGAGGCCGAGTTTCCCGCTTTCCAGACGCGAGAGGTCGAGGAGCTGATTGACTAGGTGCAGCAGGCCGCGGCCGTTGCGAAGCATGATCCGGTAGTATTTCTGCAAATCCCCTTTAAAAGAGCCCCCGATGATCTGCTCCAGCGGGCTGATGATGAGGGTAAGGGGGGTTCGGAACTCGTGGCTGATATTGGCGAAAAAGGTGGATTTGACTTCGTTCAACTCCCGGAGTTTCTCGGCTTCGGCGTGCTCCAGTTGGGCTTTAAGTTCGGCCTCTTTTTGCTTGCCTCTCTGCCGGGTCCGGACATATTGAAAAAGCCCTGCCAGGGCCAGCACCAGGGCAATGCCTGAGATGAGGATAATTCTTTTCTGGCTGGCCTGGCGGGCCAGGTCCAGTTCCTGTTTGGCGAGCTGGGCTTCCTTTTTCTGGTTTTCGTAGCGGGCCTCCACATCCGCCACTTTCCGGGCGTTGTCCGATTTGAACACGCTATCGGCGAGGGTGACGTACTTCCGGTACCATTCGAAGGCCTGCCGGTAGTCGTTCAATCCTTCGTAAGCCAGCGCAAAGGCCTTGAAATACAATTCGTGAAAATCGCCCCCGAAGTTGTTTTCTTCCACGATGCCATACCCTTTACGCGCATACTCCAGCCCCCGGGCCGGCTGCCCGATTTGGGTATAGGCTATGGACAGGTTATAGAGCGGATAGGCCTGGTAGTATTTATGGCCCAGGGCGCTGAAATGTCCATAGGCTTGCTCCAGCCAGGGAATAGCCTCCCTGGACCGGCCTTCCGCGTTCAGGTCGTTGCCCATGCTGTTGGTGATGAAGCCTGCATAGGCGGTATTTTCGTACTTCACAGCGTATTCCAGGCCGATACGGGCGTATTCTTCCGCTTTTGCAAAATCCTTTTTCCGGCCGTAAGCCACCGCCAGGTTGTGGTAGCACTGCACATAGCGTTTCTCCACCCCCAATTGTTTGCGGATGTTCAGCGACTTCTCAAAGAGTTCGATGGCTTTGTCGTAGGCGCCGTCGTCGCTGTATAGATTGCCGATGTTGTTGTAGTCGATGGATGCGTCGAGCAAGTTGCCCAGTTCTTCGTCCAGTTTGATGGAGGCGAAATAATACACCACTGCCGAATCGGTATGGTTCAGGTCCGACCAGGCTTGCGCGAGGTTGCCCAGGGCGGTCGGTTCTTCCTTTTTATCGCCGATCTCTTTGTAGATGCGCCATTCTTCGCGAAATTCTTCCAGGGCCAGGTCGGGTTTCTGCTCGTCGAGATAGCCATGCCCTCTCAGGTAGTGGACCATCGCATCGGCCTTGCGGTAGCCGGATTTTTTAGCCAGGGCAGCAATGCTGTCGGCGTACGCAAATTGAAGTGCGGGGTTATCGAGGGCCACTTCGAAGGCGATGGCGTAAAACACATCGATCTTTTTGGCGGGGTCTTTTTCATTCTGAAAAACCGTCCGGAGGCTGTCGATGTATCCCTTCTGGGCATGGGAAGTCAGGCCCACCGCAAGAGTCAGCACACACAACAAGGCGATCCTGAGTTTCATAATTGAAGTTGGTTTGGGGGTATTCCAATAATCCTACTTCGAAAGTAACTCAAGTTGTGCAAAATCACAAAAACACAAAATTAATAAGGAGGATGTGCCGCCAAAGGCGGCACATCCTCCCCTTATTAAAACCCCAGCGCCGCCGAAGGCGGCGCTAAAAAAGCGGCCGGAGAAGACTTCTCCAACCGCTTTTAAGATACCCTGAATTATAAATAGGATTATTGTCCGGGCATTTGCATGATAGGGGTGTCCTGGTTGAGTTCGATCAGCCAGTTGGCGCCTTTCCTGACCAGGACGGCTGTGCCTACGGCTTTCCAGTCCATCTTCTGGCCTTCCATGCTGGTCGTGCCGTGCATCCGGTAAGTCAGGACCGCATGGTCCGCATCGAGGAAGCGGACGGATTTTTCGTCCAGTTCCATGGTATCGTCCGGGTTGGGGTTGGCCATAAATACCTTAAAGGTTTCGCGAAGGGCTTCCTTTCCGTTCACCACGGTTCCGTCGAAAAAGATCGCGGTAGCCTTGTCGGCGTAGAGTTCTGTCATGGCATTGGCGTCGCCCAATTTGGAAATTTCCATCCATTTATCGGTCATTCCGAGGATGGTTTTTTCGTCGGCTGCAGTTTGAGCCGTCAGTGCATTTGCCAGTAAAAGGACGGCGGCCAGGGAAAACATTTTTGCGAAAGAAAAGAAGGAGGTTTTCATAATGAATTATGGTTTTGGATTTAAATGAAGTTAAGAGTCAAATAACAGGGTTTTCTTTACCGGCCTGCCGCAGAAAAAGCCAGCCGGTGACGATGATCAGGAGGTGAATAACTATGAAGGGAATGTACTCCGAAGCCGCATAGCCGCGGCCGATCCATACCGCATCGGCCACAATGCCCCGAAATACTTCGGCAAAAATGACCGTCAACACCAACATCCTGCTTTTTCCGGCTTCCCGGATGCATAGAGCAACATACCTCCCAATACGCCCAGTTCGAAGACAAATACCAGCCAGGCATCGGAAAAAGCGCTCGCAGCGAGTTCATTCCCGGCATAGAGAGGGGGGAGTTGCTCGGCGAAGAAATCAGGTTTTACAAACAGGAAGATCAGGTTCATTACAGTAAGGAGGGTATAAAATCCTCCGACAATGAGCATCCACCATTTGAGCTTTTTCATATCAGTTCCTCTTTTTTAGAGAATGGGCTATTTCTTTTCCGGCGCCGCCAGTGGATCGGTGTCGATGACCGGTACGGTCTGCAGGTAGGCCCAGATGGCGGTTACCTCTAGGGAGTCGAGGGCTGCATAGCGCGGCATTTGAATCCCCAGCATCGAGCCGTCGGGACGCACGCCCGTCTTTACGGCTGCGAAAAATTGGTCGTAAGTCCAGTTGCCAATGCCGTAGGTCTTGCTGGGGGTGATGTTGCGGGAAGGGATTTCGTTGAACTCCTCATCCGGCACCTTGTTTCCGCCGCCAAAATAGTTGGGAGACTTTTCGGGGTTGACCGGATCGTTGGTCTCAAAGCTCGCAGAATGACAGCCATAACACTCGTATATCTCGTGGACGATGTAGCGGCCGTAGGCAACCTGATCGGTAACAGGAGGCGCCGTTCTGGGCTTCCCGTCGTAAGGAGTCGGTTTGAACACCCCGAATTTGGCCAGCGCCTTTACGATAAACATGTCGAGGTAGGCCGGAAGGGGGTGACTTGCCTCCGCGCCTTGCATAATGCCCGCATCCGAACGCAAATAGGCGATCATGCAGCCGAGGTCTTCGTCCGACATGTTGGCATGGGTCATCATACCTCCCACCCATCTCCCTTCGCGGTTGATGCCGGTGCGCACCAGGTAGGCCAGTTCGCCATCGGTATACAAGCTCATTTTCCCTTTGGTGGGGTGTTGGGTGATGTTGGCCGAGTACATTTCTCCGAAGGGGTCCGTAGCACGAGAGAACAAACGGCCGCTCATCTTGCCGTCTTCTCCCAAATGGCAATGGACGCAGGTGGCTTCCACGATCTTTTTACCCCTTGCGATGCTAAGCGAGTCCACAGGCACGGTAACCTGGGGCGCCACGACTTCAAAGGAGGGCATGGGGGTAAACTGAATCCATACAGCCATGAGGAGCAAGATCAGGACGAGAACGCCCAGGACAATACCAATCCATTTTAATGCCTTTTTCATAATTCAGGTTTTTTGTTTTGTGATAATTAAGTTTAGCAGGGCAAATCAATTTTGATTGGGTGATAAACAGGAGGTCACTACGACGGGACAAATATGAGGCGGTGAGCGCCTGGAGGAGTAGCAAAATCGTCGCAAAGGATGGCAAATTTGTCGCAAGGCTTATTTTTGAGGGATGAAAGCAGATCAAAAGAAAATCCTCGGGCAGGAACGCAACATCTTTTTCGCCGGACTGACCAGCTTTTTTACCGACACCTCCTCCAAGATGGTATACAGCGTCATGCCCCTTTTCCTGTTGTCCATGGGCGCTTCCAAGACCACCCTTTCCCTGATCGAAGGCATTGCAGAGAGCACCGCCGCCCTGCTGAAAGCCTTGTCAGGGTTTTGGAGCGACCGGATCGGGAAAAACAAACCTTTTTTGATATTGGGCTACGGCCTGACGGCTATCGTTACTCCCTTGTACAGCCTGGCGGTACGTCCCTTGCATGTATTGATCCTGCGTTTCGTCGAGCGGACAGGGAAAGGCCTGAGAACGGCGCCCCGCGACAGCCTGATCTCAGGCTCCATCGATAAAAGCGAAACCGGGAAAAGCTTCGGCTTTCACAAAGCCATGGACAACAGCGGCGCCATCATCGGCCCGCTGATCGCATTTGCCATGCTGGAATACCTGCCCAAGGGGTATTCGACCATTTTTCTGATCGCAACAATACCGGCCATATTGGGCGTTCTGACGATCGCCTTGTTTATCCGGGAAGTCAAGGGTAAGCAAAAGGAGGGGCAGGCCCTGTTTCGATTTCGGAATCTGCCCCGCAGGTATTATTTCTTTCTGGCGATTATCTTCGTCTTCACCCTGGGCAATTCCACCGATGCCCTATTGCTGGTAAAGATCAGCGAAACCGGTATCCGGGAGTCTTATGTGCCCTTCGCTTACCTGGTTTTCAACGGCGTTTCGGTGTTGCTCGCCATCCCTTTCGGCAAGCTCTCCGACCGGATCGGCAGGGAAATTCTTTTGATCCTGGGCTTTTCGACGTATGCCATCGTGTATTTCTGCTTCGGGGTATTCAGCAGCCTGGCCCCTTTGATACTCGCCTTTTTGCTATACGGAGTGTACAGCGCCCTGAGCGACGGGAGCCAAAAGGCCATGATCTCCGACTTTTTGCCGAAAGAACTGAAAGGAACGGGGTTTGGAATTTACCACGCGCTGCTGGGCCTGACCCTCTTGCCGGCCAGCCTGATAGCAGGTTTGCTATACGATAAAGTCGGCGCCAGCGCACCCTTTTATTTCGGTTCGCTAATGGGTGCGCTGGCAGCCCTGGGAATGATCGTATTTTATTTCACCAAAACAAGTTTGCCGGAAGAGACCGGTGGGCGATCGCTGGATGACAGGGTAAAAAAGTAAAGTCCGTTAGGTAAAGATTCTGAGGAAAGATCGACTTCCCGGTTTTCCAGACGCCATTCCCCGATCAACTTTCCGTTCGGAGAATAGAGTTTCAAAAGGTCGCCCTCCCCTGCATCCGGGAAAAACACCTGCCCGGAGCTTGGGCTGGGAAAAGCCCGTGCCGAGGCGACAATTCCGGTTTCAAAAGCCGAGGACCCTTCATCCCGATTGAGTATCCAGCAGCGGTTTTGCATCGAGCCGTCGATATTTTCGTTCACAATGCTGATGGCCAGCACGCTGCTGTCGGGCAACACGAACATCCGCGGCGCGCCAGAGGGGCCGAAGTCGTCGTAGACGCCATACTCCCACTCGTCGGTTGCGGGATCGTAAACCTGGATCAATTTGGTGTCGTTGAGGTTTGCCAGATCGCCAAACCCGTATGTCAGCACTTTTCCATCCGGCATCAGCACGGCGCTCCTCGAATTGACCCCGCTGTTGAAGGGGATCTCGGCGACCTGAGTAGCTACCTGTGTAACGGGGTTGTAGTTGGTCACGAAATTATCGAAGCTCAGTTGCAGGTCCATGGTCAGCACGTGGCCGTCCAGGAGGCGGATCACCGCGTCCTGATATAAGGGTTGGGCCGGGTTGAGGTAGAACAGGTTTCCGGAAGTGGGCGGGGCGCCGGGTTCGAAAATCTGTCCGCCTGCGCCGGTAAACAGCACTTCCTCCTGGGCTTCCAGCCATACCATCGGCGAACCGCCCGCATCCAGAGGGGCCGGCGCGTCCTGGTCCGACCACATGCCGGTCGCGGGGTCGTACACGGTGAAATCTCCGTTGGTAGTGGTCATCAGCACGTAATCGTCGGGCAGCGTCAGGGCCGAGTGCCGGGTATAAACCGGGTTGAGGAAACCATAGGCGCCTTCCTCCTCCCAGGTCTGGGTGGAGACCTTAAAAAGCTGACTTCTCTGCTCTTTACCGGTAAAATCGTCGGTGCCCCCAATGGAGAGAATATCTCCGTTCGACAGGGCTACTGAAATGGCTTGCGCCACGGGGTAGGCCAGATCGCCGATCTGGGTCCAGACTTCGGTTTCCCAGTCGTAGTGCCAGGTTTCATTGTTCGCCGCAGGCACACCCCCGCCGTAGGCGATCACATCGCCGTTGGGGAGTTGGGCCGCGTCGAAGAACAGGACGCCCAGGGGCAAGGGGTTGGTTTCCCGGATCGGGATGGTTTGGGATGTTAAAGAAATACAGAAAAGGAGGGAAAGGGTAAGGGTAGAAATTACTTTCATCTTGGTGTATTTGGTTTAAAAATAAATGCGAGGCAAGTTTCAGAGCAGGTAAAATAATAAAAGCCGGCCCCCCCCCCCCCCCCCCCCCTTTTTCCCCCCCCTTTCTTTTCTACCAACTTCCGCCGCCGCCGCCGCCGAAACCGCCACCGGAAAATCCGCCGCCGCTTCCGCCGCTTCCCGAACTGGAGGGCATGCTGGTAAAAACACTCTGTACCTCCTGCATGCTGCCGCTGAAGTCCTGGGCAAAGGAACCGAAATTGCTCCCGTAGTGGCCGCCTACGTAATAGCCGTGGTACCAGGAGGGAGGTTCGGTGAACAGCCCGTCGAACTTCTTGCCCCATTCATTTGCCATATTAAAAGCGATGGCGTAGGGAAGGGTCTTGTCGAAATAGGTCGGGTCTTCCTGCAACAATTTTTCCAGGCGGGGCTTGTCGGCCTGCCGGATAAACTCTTTAAAACCCCGCAGATGCTGGTAGATCTCCGAGCCATTGGTGGTCCAGCGGAGCATGGGCCGGCGAAGGATCAACGCGGCGATGGCCAGCACGATCATTCCTGCTCCGGCCGGAATTTGCTCCTTGATAAAGAACAAAATAGCCAGGGGGATGGATAGAAAAGCAATGAAAGGCAAGACCTGGTACAACTGCCGGGAGGTGGGGGTATAGAGCATCCGCTCCTTGATGGCCCATTTCAACTGGGTCTTGGCCGCTGCCATGGTGGTGTAGAAGGTATCTTTCAGGTCGCTGAGCTCCACATCGGTCCTTCCGCCAAAAAGCCCGCTAAAAACGGTCTGCTCGTAGGAAGATGGCTGGCCTTCGAGGTCCTTGAGTTTTTTGAAAGAATAATCTTTCTTCTTGAAAAGGATGCCCTGGCTTTCTTTCTCGGTCATCTCGAGATACCCGTTGGCGCCCCAATGGGGTATGAGGCAAATGAGATCGCGGTTGTCGATCGAATCGTCGATAAAGCCGCCGGCTTCGGATGGGGAAATGCCTTTCGGTGGATAGTATTGCACCATCAACACCCCTTTTTCGTCCTTCCCGTGGCGCCACCACAAGCCGAAGATCAGGGCCAGGAGAGACAGGGGAATAGCCAGCAAGCCGTATTTTTGCAGGAACACCTCCATCTCGGTCGGGCGACGGATGTAATCGACCGGCAGTCGCACCGCTACGGTCAATCCTTCACCCGGGTTGAATCCCCGTAAGCTCTGTCCGCCGACCGCACCACCGCGGTAGTGGATGATCGCATCTTTGCCTTGCTCCCCCTGCGAGCCGGTATAGACATGGTAGTCCCCTTCGGCTAGCTTGGGCGAATTGGCAAATTCGATCCGGTATTCCACTTTTGAAATGGGTACCTCCCACTGATTGCCCGTCATATTCCAGTAAAACTCGGTGTGGTTTTCCTCAAACAGCCAGGCATCCTTGACCTTGTAGCGGATGACGTAGCGCTGCGGTCCGGACACATACCGGTCCGCATCACCGATTTTCAGGGTCAGAAAGTACCAGTCCCAGGATCGCTCGGAGGGCCAACCCTCGACCTCGATCTTGCGGATCTTGATCTTATGGGTTTTTCCGTCCAGCGAATACCTGTATGGGATCTTGCGAAAAATCCCGTGCCGGTCGGAGAGGAAATTGACGTCGATGGTTTCCTCGACGATTATTTCCCCCGAAGGGTCGACGCGGATATCGATCCGGAAATTATCGATGGTAAAATATTCGGCTTTCGCGGCGCTGCTCAGCCACAACAGGCCGAGGAGGATCCAAAGATGTTTGCTCATTTGGCTTGTTTAGAACTCCACTTTTACGTTATCGCGCTCTTTTTCTTCGATTTCGAAGAAGGCCTCCTTGCCGAAGTTGAACATTCTGGCTACGATGACGGAGGGGAAAGTCTCGACGTAATTGTTATTGTCGCGCACCACGGCGTTGTAATAACGGCGGGCATTCTGGAGATGGTCTTCGACCTCGGTAAGCGTGCGCTGGAGCTCCAGGAAATTGGTGTTGGCCTTCAGGTCCGGATAATTTTCCGCAAGTGCGAACACCGTGCGAAGACCGGCCGTCAGGGCATTCTCCGCCTGGATCTGCGCTCCGTGGTCCCCGGCGGGAACGGATTGAGCCTGGTTGCGAAGCTGGATGACCTTTTCGAGGGTCTCCTGCTCGTGCTTGGCATATCCTTTAACGGTGCTGACGATGTTGGGAATGAGGTCGTAGCGGCGCTTGAGCTGTACCGAAATGCCGCTCCAGGATTCGTCTACCTGGTTTCTGAGGCGTACGCCGCGGTTGTAAAGCATCACGCCGTAAAGAAGAATGGCAACGAGTGCCAGGCCTAGAATTAACATGTGGTTTGGAGTTTGGTGAAAAAAACTTCGGGAAAATACGGAAACATTCCCTCCGAACCCAAGAAAATCCGACCAATAGGTGCTTTTTATCACATCAGCGGCCCGGTTTCCAGATTTTCCTTTTCCCCGGCAGGCCCGTTCCTTCGATTTTCCCGTCCTTCAATTGGATGACCCGGTCGGCCAGGCGCCCGACCTCCCGCGCGTCGTGGCTGACCAAAATCGTGCTGAGCCCCCTCGAACGATGCGTTTCCAGCAGAAAATCCTGCAGACGGCTTCTCATCTGGGTATCCAGCGCCGAAAGCGGCTCGTCGAGCAGCAGGAGCTTCGACCGGCGGACGAGCGCGCGTGCCAAGGCTACCCGCTGCTGCTGCCCTCCCGACAACTCCCGGGGGAAACGGCCGGCCAGTTCCTCCAATTCCATGATTCGGATCAATTCCCCAACCTCCTCTTTCGGCTGGTCCCGCTCCAGGGCAAATTCGAGGTTTTCCGGACCGTCATATTCGGAAACAAGGCATAATCCTGAAAAACCAGGCCGATCCGCCGGCCTTGGGTTGGGACCAGTATCCCCGAATCAGTATCGAGCCATATTTCTTCTCCAAAGCGGATATGGCCGCGCTCCGGCTTTACCAAACCCGCGAGGATCCGCAACAGGGTGGTCTTGCCGCTTCCGGAGGGGCCGTACACGGCGAGGAGTTCGCCGGGATGCACCTCGAATTCCAGGTCGAGCGACATTCTACCGGCAGCCAGCCAGAGGGGATGGAAGATCTGTGCCCGGATCATGCGCGTCCTCCTTTTTTTGCGAAGCTGCGGTTGATTCCGAATACGCCGAGGAGGATCAGAAAGGTAAATACCACGAGCACCAACGCGTACTGATGTGCTGCGGCATAGTTGAGCCCTTCAACTTCGTCGTAAATTGCAATGGAGGCCACCCGGGTCTCCCCGGGGATATTCCCGCCGATCATGAGGATGACCCCGAATTCTCCCACCGTATGGGCGAAAGACAAAACCATCCCGGTCAACAGGGCGGGTTTGATATTGGGCAGCAACACCCGGAACAGGGTGCTCCGCCTGGATTTGCCCAGCGAATAAGAGGCCTCGGCAAGATGGGAGGGCAAGTTTTCAAATCCCGCCTGGATGGGTTGCACCATAAAGGGAAGGCTGTACAGCACGGAGCCCAGCACCAGTCCGGAAAAGGAAAATACCAGGCGCAGGTCGAATTGTTCGAGCAGCCAGCGACCCAGGCCTTTGTCCGGGCTGAAGGCTATCAGGAGGTAGAATCCGAGCACGGTGGGCGGGAGCACCAGCGGCATGCTGACCAGCGCTTCGAGCGCGGGTTTGCGCCAGCTTTTGGCCGATGCCAGCCCATAAGCCAGCGGAATGCCCAACATCACCAGGATCAGGGTGGCAGTGGACGCCAGCCGGAAGGTCAGCCACAGGGTTTCCAAAAACGCCTCATTCATATTTCATTCCGGTAATTCATACCCAAATTTCTGAAAAATCGCCCTCCCCTGCGGGGAAAACAGGTAATCATAAAATTGCCGGGATTCGTGCGGGTGGCGCTCCTTCCCGTAGCCGGTCAACAGCGCTGCCTGGGCGATCGGCAGGTAAGCGCTTTTGTCCAGCTCTATCCAGTAGCCTTTCCCACGCAAATCCGGGGCCATCACCACCGATTTTGCCGTAAAACCGAGCTCGCAGGCCCCCGATAAAATGTATTGGTTGGCCTGTGCGATGCTTTCCCCGAAAACCAGCCTGTCGCGGACGGATTCGAGCAATTGATAGTGTTCCAGCACGCGCATGGCCTGTTCCCCGTAAGGCGCCGTTTGGGGGTTGGGTATCCCGATCTTTTGAATAGCGGGATCGGCCAATAAGGCAGGTCCTTTCGAAATATCCAAATCCTTCAGCGTCCATAAAACCAGTGCGCCGAATGCGTATGTTCGGGGCGCCTCCGCTCCTTTTCCCTCCCGGAAGAGGTATTCGGGGTATTTGGTATCGGCCGAAACAAACACATCGTACGGAGCCCCCTGGCGAATCTGCGCAGAAAGCTTGCCCGAAGAGCCCGTAATCACTTCGACTGCTATGCCGGTCTGGGCTTCAAACGCCGCTTCGATTTCCTTCAGCGCAAACTGGGCATTGGCGGCCACAGCCACGGTCAGTGGCTCTGTTTCCGGGGCTTGGCCGCAGGAGACTGCCCACAAGGTGAAAAAAATCATTCCAAGTCCCCTTATCTTGTGCATAGATTGTGGCTTGAATTAGAAATATATTAAAAATATGGGCTAATATGCATGAATCCATCGATGTAAAATCAATGATCGAACAACTGAGCCTGATCCGCCAAACCATGATTCAGGCGGAAGAGACCCACGGACAACTCATTGCAGGAGTCCAGCCCCACTATCGCGAAAGCGCCCGCAATTTAGTGCATTATCTGGCCCTGCGCACCTTCGACCTGCGCGATATTCAGTGGAAGCTCTCCTCGCTCGGGCTTTCCTCCATCGGCCATTCGGAGCGCTATACCCTGACCAACCTCCAGAATATCCTGTTCCTGCTTTTTATGCTGGATGGGCAGAAACAGGCCATTCAAAAGGAAGGAGCCTCTTTTTCCATCGATTTCCCGAAGAGCAAAAAAAAGCTGGAGCAGCATACCCTTCAGCTCTTTGGTCCCGAGCGCTTTTCCGGACACACCCGGATCATGGTGACCCTGCCCCCCGAGGCGGCAAACGATTACTCCCTGGTGAAAGGCCTGGTCCAGACCGGTATGGCCGTGGCCAGAATCAATTGCAGCCACGACGAGCCGGAGGCCTGGGGCCGGATGATCGCTCACCTGGAGCGGGCCAAAAAGGAATTGGGTATCTCCTGCCTGCTCTACATGGACCTCGAAGGGCCAAAACTCCGAACAGGCCCCCTGCCCGACCGGATTTCCAGAAAGGGAAATTTAAAAAAAGGACGCATCCTGCTTCGGCGGGGGGATACCCTGCACCTGACGAAAGACGATGGCCTCGGCAGCCCCCCGGAGTTCGACCTGTCCGATCGCCTGCTCGTGCCCGGGAAGATCTCCATTTCCATACCAAGCGTATTTGACGACCTGCAAAAAGGCCACCCCATCTGGTTCGACGACGGCATTATCAGCGGCCTGATCGAGGAGATATATCCCGATCATGCGGTGATCCGGATCACGGTGGCCGATGACGAAGGCAGCAGGTTGATGGCCGAGAAAGGGATCAACCTGCCCGAAACCGACCTCCGGCTGCCCGCGCTTTCGGAAGAGGATATTCAAAACCTGGAGCTGATCGTGCAACATGCCGACATGGTGGGCTATTCCTTCGTGCGCCGGCCCTCCGACGTGGAACAATTGCAGGCCGAATTGAAACGCCTGGACAGGGAGGATATCGGCATTATTTTAAAGATCGAAACCCGCGAAACCTTCGACAATCTGCCCATGCTGCTGCTGACGGCTATGAAAAGCCAGAAAGTGGGCGCTATGATCGCACGGGGAGATCTGGCCGTGGAGTTGGGCTTTCTGCGGATTGCGGAGGTCCAGGAGGAGATCATGTGGCTTTGCGAAGCGGCCCATACCCCGGCCATCTGGGCTACCCAGATCCTGGAAAACATGGTGAGGACCGGCCTGGCCACCCGGGCGGAAATATCGGACGCCGTGCTTTCGGTCCGGGCTGAATGCGCCATGCTCAACAAGGGCCCGCACATCCTGGAAGCCGTAAAATTGCTGGTGGATATCGACCTGCGGATGGCTCTTCACCAAACCAAAAAACAGAGCGCACTCCGCCCCTTGAACGTGGCAAAGCTGTTTTTCGCTCCTGCCTAGGAAACTGGTAAACCCCCGAAACGATGATGAAACGCCTGAAGATTGTATCCTGGGTAAAACCGGCGATTGGCCTGCTGATACCCCTTTTCATCCTTTTGATCCCTGCGGATCGGCTCCTTCCGGGAATGAGCCCGGTCGAACACCGGGTGCTGGCGCTTTTTTTAATGGCCGCGCTTTTCTGGATCATGGAGCCCATCCCCGTATTCGCTACTTCGGTGCTCATCATTGTGTTGGAATTGCTGATCGTTTCAGACCAGGGTTTTCTTCCCCTCCGGCAGGGACCGGGCGGAGAAGAATGGAGCAATTTGCTCGACTACAAGGAGATCATGGCCACCTTTGCCTCTCCGGTCATTTTGCTGATCCTGGGCGGTTTCTTCCTGGCCATGGCGGCCACCAAATACCGGCTCGATCAAAGCCTGGCGGGCATTTTGCTCAAGCCTTTCGGCTCCCGGCCCGCGGTGGTGTTGTTGGGGCTGATGGCGATCACCGGCGTGTTTTCTATGTTTATGAGCAACACCGCCACCACCGCGATGATGCTCGCCATATTGGCGCCGATCCTGCAAAAACTCGGCCCGGAGGATACCGGCCGGGTGGCTTTTGCGCTGGGCATCCCCTTTGCCGCAAATATCGGCGGGCTCGGCACCCCGATCGGGTCGCCGCCCAACGCCATTGCGCTCAAGTACATGGGCGCCTCGGCCGTCGGTTTCGGGGAATGGATGGTTTTTGCCCTCCCCTATACCATTGTCCTCTTGCTGGCAGCATGGGGTATTTTGAATTACCTCTACCCCTTTCAGGCCGTATCCGTAGAGCTTAATTTGAAAAGCAGGTTTCTCCGCTCCACCAAGGCCTATATCGTGTACGGGACCTTTATCCTGACCCTCGGGCTTTGGCTGACGGATTTTGCCCACGGCATGAATTCCTATGTCGTGTCCATGATCCCCGTGGCCATATTTCTCAGCGCGGGGATTATCAACAGGGAGGACCTCAAGGGCATCAGTTGGGATGTGCTTTGGCTCGTAGCGGGCGGCATCGCGCTGGGTCTGGCTTTGGAAAAGAGCGGTCTGGCGGAACGGCTTGTTACCCAAATTCCCTTCGCAGGGCAGCCCGCTTTTCTCGTGCTCTTTCTGGCCTCATTCGCCGGTTTGCTCATGGCCAATTTCATGTCGCATACCGGGACCACCAACCTGTTGTTGCCGATCGTGGCGGCCATGGGGAGTTCCGGCCTGATCCTGGATTCCATCGGAGGGACCGGCGCCCTGATCATCGGCGTCACTTTTTCCATTTCCGTGGGTATGGCGCTTCCGATCAGCACCCCGCCCAACGCGCTTGCGCAGGCTGCCGGAGGGATAAAGACCCCGCAAATGGCCAAAGCGGGAGCTTTGGTGGGCCTCACCGGCCTGGGTTTGGCCATGCTCATGGTCGTATTGCTTAAAGCATTTAACTTCTTTCAGTCATGAAGGATAAGGAGCTATTAAAAAAGGTCAATCTCGACTGGTTGAAAAGAATGTACTTTTCCGAACCTTCCAAATATATCCACTTGCAAAAGGGGGATATCCTCCTGCGGGAAAACGAGCCCAACGACCGGCTTTACCTCGTGCTCGACGGCTCGCTGCTGGGCTATCTGGGATATGGATCCAATGAAGTATTCGAGGCTTTTCGGTCCAGCACAGACCATTTCGTGGGGGTGTACAGCTTTTTTTCGGAGACCCACATGAGCTATTCGACTGTGATCGCCGAAAAGACTTGCTGGTTGGCTTATATCGATAGCGGGCACTCCCAGCATATCGACGAGGAAGGCCGCGGATTTGCGGAGCATTTTCTCCCCATCGTGGTGGATGAGATTTACACGCGGCAGCTTCTGACCCAGAAAATGACGATCCGCAACCAGGAGGCGATGCGCAAGCTGTTTCAGTCTGAAAAAATGGCCATATTGGGTCAATTGGCTGCCGGGCTAGCCCACGAGCTCAACAATGCCGTGGGGGTCATTCAGCGACATGCCGACTGGATGGCCGGCTGGGCATCCGATCTGGTGGGCAGGTATTGCGAACCGGGCATGCAGCTCTTTTTCCAGCGGGGCTTGCAGGAGGGCCAGGCCATTTCGTCCAGCGAGATCAGGCGACGCCGGAAGGAGATCGAAGATGCCTTCGACCTTCCATCCAATTTGGCCCGGCAGGTGGCGGCCACTGGAATTACCAACGAGGACATCGCCAGGCTGGACGGGGATATTCAAGGCCAATTGGAGCAAAACCTCGCTTTCTTTGAGGCGGGCATGGCCCTCCACGATATGCTGGCCGCCTCCGGCCATGCTTCGAGGGTGGTCAGATCGGTGAAGGAATTGGGGGTCTCCAATCACGATATTCTGGCTCGGACGGACCTGAGGCAAACCATTACCGAGTCCCTTCTCCTGTTAAAGGATCTTTTGAAAAGCATTCAGGTCAAGCTGGAGTTGGAGGATCAGTTGTTTGTGCTGGCAAATCCGGGGGAAATGGTCCAGATCTGGGTAAATTTGGTAAAAAATGCGGGAGAGAGCATTTTGGAAAGCGGCCAAAAGAATGGGCTCATCCGGATCAAATCCTGGCTGGAGGAGCAATCGGTGCATATTCAGGTAAGCGACAACGGCCCGGGAATCCCGCATGAGTTGCTTCCGCAGATCTTTCAACCCGACGTGACCACCAAGGTAGAGGGTCTGTCTTTCGGCCTCGGCCTGGGCCTTTCCATCGTGCAGCGGATCGTAGAAAACATGAGGGGTTCGGTCGGGGTGGAAAGCCTGCCGGGGAAAACGGTTTTTTCCATCACCCTGCCCCTGTCGAGGGACTAAAAACCATCCTTTATGGAAAAAATATATATCCTTTGTGTCGAAGACCAGCGAGAGGTGCTTCATGCCATTTTACAGGACCTCGAACCCCTCGCCGATTCCTTTATCCTCGAAGGATGCGAGTCCGCGCTGGAGGCCGAAGAGTTGATGGATGAGGTGGATTCCCGCGGCGACCTGATCGGTTTGCTGATCTGCGACCACGTCATGCCGGACAAAAGCGGCGTCGATTTTTTGATCGAGGTGAACCGGGACGGCCGGTTTCTGCATACCAAAAAACTGCTTCTGACCGGATTGGCCACACACCAGGACACCATCAACGCCATCAACCAGGCCAATATAGATCGCTACATCGAAAAACCCTGGGCGGCGGAGGAGCTGGTGCTGCGAGCCCGGCAACTCCTCACCCTGTTCATTCTGGACAAAGGGCTGCCGTATGAAAAGTTTCTGCCTATATTGGATACCGACATCTTGTTTGAACGAATCCGGAAATCATGAAGACCTTAAGGCAAATGGAGCAATTGTTGGGCGAGCTGGAAAATAGCAGGGATGGCCGCGCCTCGTTTTTAGGGTGTTATTGCCTGATGACGGAAAATATGCTTTCGGCGGTGGAGCAAGGCGAATTCCGCGATAATAGTTGGATGCGAAACTTTATCGATCATTTCGCAGCCTATTATTTAAGGGGGTTTGAAAAATATGAAAAAGACAAGGAGCGGGCCCCGAAAGTATGGGTATTGGCGCACGACCACGCCGCTCGGGATTCCTGCGCCACGATTCAGAAATTGCTCCTCGGCGTGAATGCCCATATCAATTTCGATCTGGCGCTGACGGTCGTAGACCTCCTGGGTCCCGAATGGGCTGAGCTCGACGAAGACCAGCGCTCCATCCGCTTTGCCGATTATTGCCACGTAAACGAGATCATCGGAGAAACCATTGATAAGGTTCAGGACCAGATCCTGGAAACCGATTCAAGGGGCATGGAACTGCTGGACACCTACCTCGGCAGGCTGGATGAGTGGTTGATTTCCCGCCTGATCAGGGCTTGGCGGAGCGAAGTCTGGGAGCAGGCCGGCGCGATGCTGGTTGCCACGGAGGAAGCGCAGAGGGCCGGGCAAATTTCAGCGCTGGAGGAAAAAACCCTGCTGCGGGGAGAGGCTATTCTTTTTAAAAACGGGGTAAGATCCTTGAACGATCTTTTTTAAAATGCAGGAGGCGGCACATTGCACCGCCTCCTGGGATCAAGCTTGTAGAAATTTACTCTTTGCCCATGCCGAGCATCCAGCCTACCACGCCACCTGCGACCGAGGTCATAACGACGGACAAAACGATGTCCATTACCATTCCCTTCATGTCCATCATGGTGGTCCAGGCATACATGCTCAAATCATAGGAGCTTGCTATAAAGGCGCCAATGATTGCGCCGGCCGTCAGTCCGCCCATAAGGGTTCTTACATTTGCCCAACGGGCGAAAACATAGGCCAGAAATACGCCCATCACCAGATTGCCAAGGATGCCGGCCCACCATTGGGTATCGGCCTCGGCCCTCATCACGGAGCTCATACCGGCCATCGCGTCCTTCATTAACAAGCCATAGATTAGAAAGCCAAGGGCGAAATAAACGACCCCACCCACTAATCCGGCCAATAATAGTTTGGAAGTTTTCATAAAAAAGTTATTTGGTTTAGTAAACAAAACGTTTAAAACTGTAGTAAATGTAAAAATTAAGTTTGTGGTTTTTTAACATTTCCATGATAAATTTGGTGTTTCATGACAAATTCCAAACAGATTATTTTTTTCGAAATACACCCGATTCGGGAAAAAGACAGGGATTTACTCTCCTCTTTTCTGAGCTCCTTTTGGCACAGCGATCGAATGGTGGCGCGGGGAAAGCTATTTTACCCAGCCATGCAGGAAGGATACATTGCATGGCGAGAAAACGAGATGATTGGGTTGGCTACCTATGAAATCCGTGGAGATGAGATGGAGCTCACTTTGCTCGACAGCCGCGAGCGAAACCAAGGGGTGGGCAGCCGCCTGGTGGAAGAGGTGATCGCAAAGGCCAAGCAGGCCCATTGCCGCCGGGTATGGCTGGTGACCACCAACGACAATATCCGGGCCATCCGGTTTTACCAAAAGAGGGGCTTCGACCTGGTGAGCCTGCACCGCAACGCGCTGGAGGCCTCCCGGAAGCTGAAACCGGAAATACCGCTTACCGGACAGGAGGGGATTCCGATCCGGCACGAGCTGGAGTTTGAGATTACGCTCCGTGTTCCCGCATCACCCGGTTGAGCCAGCGGAGCAGGATGAACATAGCCGCCGCTGCGATCAGCGTAAGCGAAGCGTTGACCCAGAAGAAGTTGGCCTTGTCGTCGTAGCTGTCCCACATACTGGCCAACACCCCCGAAAGTTTGTTGCCGACGGAGGTAGCCAACATCCAGCCACCCATCATCAGGGCTGCGATCCGCGCGGGAGCAAGTTTATTGACCAGGGAAAGCCCCATCGGGCTGAGGCAGAGCTCTCCGATAGTGACCACCCCGTAGGCGCCGATCAGCCACCAGGCGGAGCCCTTCACCAGGCCGTTCTGGCTGACATACACCGCGGCCACCATAACCAGGGAAGAAAGGGAGGTGATCAACAAACCCCAACCGATCTTGGAGGCGGTGGTGGGTTCTCTTTTTCGCCTTCGAAGCATGGCGAAAAAGCCCACGACGAGCGGTGTGAGTACAATCACGAAGAAGGGATTGATCGATTGAAAAATTTCGGTGGAAATGAGTTTAACCGAGGCGCCGGCGGGAGGCAGTTTTTCCGGCGCATTGATGAAGTAGGGGTGTGTGGTGGTCGTGGTAACTACTTTTCCGTCGACATCCTTTTCCGTCCGGAAATTTTTGTCGTAGGCCGGATAGGTACCCTGCTCGTTGGTCAGCGTTTGTGTCATGCCCAATGGTTCCACGACCGGCAGCACTGCGGCGGATATTTCCCGGTTGGTGTAATTCTCCGCCCATACGGTCAGCGCCGTGCCGTTTTGCTTGAATATGGCCCAAAAAAGGATGACGATAATATAAATGGAAAGCAGGGCAGAAATGGGCTGCTTTTCGTTCGGAGCGGCCTTGATGTAGATGTTGAGGAAGAATACGATAATAGGAAGAGTCGCAAACAGGAAAGCATCGGTCGAATCCGAGCCGAAGATGTTGCCGGGGATCATCCAGCCCAGGAATCCGGCGATGCCTGCGGGAAGCAGGATGGAGCCCAGCACTTTATAAACGGAGTTGTCGGTATCCTTGGCTTCCTTTTTCACATCCGCGTGGGCGTAGTGCTTGTTGCCCAGCCAGAATATCGCCACGCCGACCAGCATGCCGATGCCGGCTGCGGCGAAGGCATAGCCCCAACCGTAGTGGTTGCGAAGGTAGGCTGCAAAGAAGTTGCAGACAAAAGCCCCGATATTGATCCCCATGTAGAAAATACTGTACCCTGCGTCTTTAAAGGGCTTGTACTGGGAGTCGTTGTACAGGTTGCCCAAAAGGGTGGAGATATTGGGTTTGAAAAAACCGTTGCCGATGATGATCAGGAAGAGCGAAAACCAGAAAGCGCTCATCCCCGGGATAGCCAGGCCCATATATCCTATCCCCATGAGGATACCGCCGATGGTGACTGATAGGCGGTAGCCCAGTACGCGGTCGGCCAGCAATCCGCCCATAAAGGGGGTGAGGTAAACCAGGGCGATGAAGGTCCCGAAGATATCGGAGGCTTCCTTTTTGGGAAATTCCAGGCCGCCCATGTCCGTGTCGATCATGTACAGGAGGAAGATGCCTATCATCAGGTAGTACCCGAAGCGTTCCCACATTTCGGTGAAGAACAGATACGGCAAACCTTTCGGATGGTTTGGAAATATGGCGGCCATGCGCGTGTGGTTTTGTGGTGAAAAGCCCAAATTTATTTAATTCTAGGGATACTTTTCCTTTCCGGCTTCCATCACTTGCCAAGAGAGCCCTTCGGGAGTGACCGGGTGACTGAGTCACCCGGTCACTCCCGAAAATACTTTTTCAAGCTAAAACCATTAAAAATACTGGCTAACTCAGGCTTTTTTGTTTAGTTCACGGTGACTGAGTCACCCGGTGAGGACCGAATTGCTACTTTTAATGCAAAAATTGGTATTCAATATATTGAATGAAAAACTTAACTTTCCTTAGTGACCGGGTGACTGAGTCACCCGGTCACTAAGGAAACACACTAGAGAAAAAATTCCGAAATTGCCCTCCCCAAACCATCTCTTTAAACCAAGCTCAATCCGCCATCGCCATGCCCAGACCAAGACTACGCTTGCCCCTGCTGCTCTCCCTAAGCCTGCTCCTTTCCTTCGATTCCTTTTCGCAGGACGACAACCGGCCTTTCGCCCGCTTCCCTTCCCTGAGCCCCGACGGGAAGCAGATCGCCTTTTCCTACGAAGGAGATATCTGGACTGTCCCCGCGGAAGGAGGCCCCGCCCGGCGTCTGACGGTCCACGAAGGCTACGAAAAGCAGGCTCAATGGAGCCCGGACGGAAAATCTATCGTGTTTCAGGGCAACCGCTTTGGAAACAACGACCTGTTTACCATCGACGCGCTGGGCGGCAATCCGGCCCGGCTGACCTGGCACTCCGCCAACGATGCCAACCCCGAATGGGGCGCCGACGGAAATATCTATTTCCAAACCACCCGCTATTTTCAGGAGCTCGAACGCGAACCGGAGGTCTATCAGGTCTCCCCTTCCGGAGGAACACCCTTCCGGATCCTCGACGCCCTGGGCCACTATCCCACCCCCTCCCCCGACGGGAGATTCCTGGCTTATATGTCGGGCGCCTCACCGGCCGAGCGGGAGCCGTATACAGGACCGGCCAGCTTCGATATCATGCTCTTCGACAAGGAGAAAAAGACCTATATTCAAATCACCCGGGGCAGGGAAATGGACATTTTCCCCGACTGGGGCGGGGCCAATAAACTATACTTCCTGAGCGCGTCAGGAGGTCGTTATAATATCTACCTTCAAAACCTGAGCGCAGAGGGTCAGCCACAAGGCGCCCCCACACAACTGACATCCTATACCGACGAAGGGGTCCGCAATTTCGATGTGAGCGCCGACGGGAATTTCATCGTTTTTGAAAAAGGAAACCGCATCTACCTCATGCCTGCCAAAGGAGGCCCCAAGGAGGTAAAAATACAGGTGAGCGCCGACTCCCGATTCGACGCCATGGAAAGCAAAAACCTGTCCGGTTCCGCTACGGAGTTTGCCCTTTCGCCCAACGGCAAACTGATGGCCTTCACCGTTCGCGGGGAAATTTTCATCACCCTCAACGACAAGGAAGCCAAACGCACGGCAGCCCTGACCAACCATCCCTACCGCGATCAGGCCATGCAATGGCTCGACGACTCCACCATGCTCTTCCTCTCCGACCGCACGGGAAACAAGGAGCTTTACCTGGCGCGCTCGGCCGACACGGCTCAAAGCTCTCTATACCGGAGTCTGAAAATCGAATTGCGCCAACTCACCCGAACGCCCGAAGACGAACACGATCTCCTCCTTTCACCCGACCGGAAAAAGCTGGTGCTCCGCAAGGGCCGCGGCCAATTGATCATTTCGGACATCGATTCCACAGGCGCCCTGAGCAATGCCAAAACCCTGCTCGACGGCTGGGCAACGCCCAGCGACGTCGCCTGGAGCCCCGACAGCCGCTGGCTCGCCTACGTGCTCGACGACCTCAATTTCAACGAAGAAATATACATCCACCCGGCCGACAACAACCGCGCCCCGGTAAACGTGAGCATGCACCCCCGCTCCGACCAATCCCCTGTTTGGAGCGCGGACGGCAGTAAACTCGGATTCCTCTCCCTGCGCAACGGTGGCGACTACGACTGCTGGTTTGTCTGGTTGAAACGCTCGGACTGGGAAAAGACCAAACCCGACTGGGAAGAGGAAACGGAAGACAAACCCGCCAACGGGAAGGAAAAAGACGATAGCAAGAATGGCAAAAAGGAGAAACCCGTGGAGGTGGTGATCGATTTCGAAGACATTTACCAACGCCTTCAACAGGTGACCAGCCTTGCCGGAAACGAAAACAACCTGATCATCTCAAAAGACGGCCAGACCTTTTACTTTACCACAAACAACCCCGACCGCGAAGGCTCTTCCGGCGACCCCGAATTGATGAGCGCCAAATGGGACGGCACGGATTTGAAACGTCTTTCCGAAAAATTCAAGGGCAATCAGTTGTCGATGGACAAGGAAGGGAAAAGCATTTATTACCTCCAGGAAGGCGGCAAGCTCGGCAAATTCGTCCTCGACGGAGGCAAACAGGAATCCATCCCCTTTGAAGCCAAAATGAAGATCAACTATACAGCGGAACGGCGGCAGATGTTTGCCGAAGCCTGGAGGAGCCTTCGGGACGGTTTTTACGATCCGCAGTTCCACGGACGCGACTGGGAGGGCCTGCGAAAACGCTACGAAGTCTATGCCCTCTCGGCCTCCACGACCCAGGATTTTCAGGATATGTTCAACGAAATGCTGGGCCAGCTCGACGCCAGCCACATGGGTTTCACCGGACCCACTCCCGAATCCACCCAAAAGGACATAACAGGCGATCTGGGTCTTGAGGTCAAACCGCACAAGGAGGGCGTGGAAATCCTCCGCGTCGTTCCCGACGGCCCGGCCGATAAAGCGCAGAGCAAACTCGAACCGGGGATGATCATTCGATCGGTGAACGGGGAGGCCATAACTGCCTCGACCAATTTCTTCAGCCTGCTGAACAATACGGCCGGCCAACGCATCCTGCTAGAAGTAAAAACCGGCGAAGGCGTAAAAGAAGTGGCGATCCGCCCGGTGTCAAACATCCGCGACCTCCTGTACGAAAGCTGGGTGGACCGCTGCAAACAACTCACCAACCAATATTCGAACGGAAAGCTCGGCTACATCCACATCCAGAGCATGAACTGGCCCAGTTTCGAGCGATTTGAAAGGGAGCTTACGGCAGCCGGCGACGGCAAGGAAGGCATCCTGATCGACGTGCGTTACAACGGCGGAGGCTGGACCAACGACATGCTGATGGCCGTCCTGAATGTCCGCCAACATGCCTATACCATCCCACGCGGCGCCGCAAAAAGCCTGCCCGATGAAAACGGGCGTTTCAAGAACTTCTACCCATACGGCGAACGGCTTCCCCTGGCTGCCTGGACCAAGCCCTCCATCGCCCTTTGCAACGAGTCGAGCTACTCCAACGCCGAAATCTTCTCTCACGCCTTCAAGCACCTTGGCCACGGCAAACTGGTCGGAACGCCCACCTTTGGCGCGGTCATTTCCACCGGATCCCAGGGCCTGATCGACGGTTCTGCCGTGCGCATGCCCTTCCGCGGATGGTACGTAAAAGCTACCGGAGAGAATATGGAAAACGGCCCGGCCGTGCCGGACTTTATCGTGGAAAACGCCCCCGACAGCAAAGCCAAAGGGGAAGACGAGCAGCTGAAAAAAGCCGTAGAAGTGCTGTTAGGTGAAATTTCGGGGAATTAAAATTTCCCCGAAATCCCGCCGACTAGCAGTCCGTTCGTGCCCAGTCCGAATTCGACGAAGCCGCCGATCTGCTTTCCTACCCGGACGCCGAGCGGGGTGACCTGCATATTGAAAAAGCCGGTGCTGAATCCTTTCGCCGCGTTCACCTGGGCAGCCTCGTATTTGGAAACCCACAGGGTGCCCCCCATGGCAATCCCGGAGTAAAGCTGCACAGCCGGTTGGTTGACCCAGCGGTAGTCGGTGCGGAGGAGAAAGGTGTAAAAATTGTCTTTTAAATAAAGCTCCTGCGAGTTTTCAAAGGTCATGGTGGTCCGGAACCCCTGGTAATTCGTCATGGCGCCCACGGTCCAGCGCGGAGCGAGGTAGCGGTTGTATCCCAATCCAATGGCGCCACGGGTCGCCCGGACATCGCGTGTGTAGTCGAGCCCCTCGGCGCCGAAATCCTCAATAACTTCGTTTAGCGCTTTTGCAAAGAGATCGGCCAAAAATATCCGGGTTACAATGATCCCGCTTTGCACGGTGATCACACCGTATTGTCCGTACACCTCATTCCTGCGAAAGTCGTCGTCGCTGTTGTTGTAATTGTAGTTGTATTGTCCGTAGGAGGCCTGGGCGACCAGGAAGAAAGCAGCCAGCAGCGGCAAGAAATGCTTGTTTTTCATGATTGTTTGTTTTTTGAGATTCGAAAACGATCCTGCCCGCAAATATAGTTTCCCCTCCATCTATTTAACCCATTGCTAACAAAGTTGGGGTTTTTTTTTGAAACATGGTTGCGCTTGCAACTATCAAGGCTTCTTTTTAGCCATAACTTTGTATACGATGTTGCATTTAAAAAATATATTGCTTTTTCTACTCATTCCCCTCGCTTCCATAGCACAGCAGGCCGATTCGTGCACGATTCGGGTTTCGGGCCGTATACTGGACGAGCACGACCAAAGCCCCCTCGATTTCGCCACCGTATGGGTAGCAGAATCGTCCCTTGGCGCCGTTTCAGACAGCCTGGGAAATTATGTGGTAACCGGCCTCTGCCCGGGATGGCATACGATCCAACTGAGCCACCTGGGCTGCGAACCCGCCGAAATAAGGGTTTATCTCCGGCAGGATACGGTCCTGGATATGTTTCTCGAACACCATATCAAATGGCTCAAAACGATCACCGTGCAGGCCCAGCGGTACAACGCAGCTCCGATACAACCCAAAACGGACCTCAGCGGCTGGGAGCTCGACCGGGTGCGCGGTATTTCCCTGGCCGAATCGGTTCAGTCGGTTTCCGGGGTCCGGATGCTTCAAACCGGGCCGGGGGTTGCCAAGCCCATTATTAACGGGTTGCATGGAACGAGGATAGCCCTTTTCAACAACGGCATCCGGCAGGAAGGCCAGGAATGGGGCGTCGACCATGCCCCCGAGATCGACCCGTTTTCCGCAGGACATATTCAGGTGATCAAAGGCGCGGCTGCCCTGCAATACGGCATCGGCGCCATGGGAGGCGTGATCCTCAGCGAGCCCGCTCCCCTGCCCCGGGCGCCGGGTTTGAAAGGTGAAGCCATCCTCATCGGCCAGTCAAACGGAAGGCAGGGCACTGCCGCCGCTGGGTTGGAAGGGGGGCTGAAAAAAATTCCCGGCCTGGGTTGGCGGGTACAGGGGTCCCTCCACCGGGGGGGCGACTGGCATGCGCCGCGCTATCAGCTCAGCAATACCGGCTCGGCGCAGGGCGCAGGGTCCGTGGGCCTGGGCTATCAGAAGGAAAGGATCGAAGCCTCGCTGTATTACAGCTTTTTTCAGGCCGAATGGGGCGTGTTGCGCAGCGCCCATATCGGGAATGTCACCGATTTTATCGAGGCCATCCAGCGCGATACACCGTATTACGTGTACCCTTTCTCCTACGCCATCGACGCCCCGCGCCAATGGACCCGGCACCATTTGGCCAAGGCAGAGTTTATATACCGCCCGGCCAAAGCGGGGATCTTTAGCTGGGTGTACGGCTTCCAGCAGAATGCCCGGCAGGAATTCGATATCCGGCGCTCCGGCCGTTCGGCCAAACCGGCGCTGGACATGGATCTGGGCACCCACCAGGGCGCCTTTTCCTGGAAGCCCCTGCTCTCTTCCTCCAACTGGCATGCGACGGTCGGCGTTTCCCTCCAATACCAGCAAAACCGCAACGTGCCCGGCACGGGGGTCCGGCCATTGATCCCCTGGTTCAACGGCAGCACGGCAGGGGCCTACGGTATTGCCAGGTACACCGCTTCGAACTGGGAACTGGAGGGCGGCCTGCGCTACGACCTTCGGGAACTGCTCGTCAAGCGCTTCGACCCGCAGAATCAATTGCTCACAGAGCGCCTTCCGTTTAAGGGCTTTTCGGCATCCCTCGGCGCCACGTTCCGGCCGGGACCGGCATGGAAGGCCATCTTGCAGGCAGGCACTACGTTCCGCCCTCCCCACGTGAGCGAGCTATTCAGCGATGGCCTCCACCATGCCGTGGCGTCCCTCGAAACGGGAGATCCTTCCCTTCGGGCGGAAAAAGCGGTGAAGGGCGTAGCCGCCATCGAATTTCATCCCCATAAAAGCCTGCATTTTCAAATCGAGGGCTACTACACCTACATCGGCGACTATATTTACCTGGAGCCCCAGCCCGAGCCCCAGCTCACTATTCGCGGGGTGTTTCCCGTTTTTCAATACACGCAGACCGACGCGGCCATTTGGGGCGGGGATTTTGGCGCACAATGGGAGTTTCTGCCGGCTTTTTCCCTGGAAATGAAGGGCTCGGCGCTTCGCTCCGGGATTTGGCAAAAAACAGCCCCTTGATCTTCATGCCGGCCGACCGGGCGACGGCCGAACTTCGCTACGACCTGCATACCAATAAAAAGATCTCCGACGCCCATCTATCTTTTGGAATCGTAAGAACCGGGAAGCAAAACAATACGCCGGAAGAGGTCGATCTGCTCCCGCCGCCGGGGGCGTACTCGCTGTTGCAGGCCTCCGCCAGTTGCAGGATCCTGCTGGGCAAGCAGACCCTGTCGCTTTTCCTGACCGGAACCAATCTCCTGGATACGAGCTACCGGGATTACCTCAACCGCCTACGCTACTATGCCGATGAGCCGGGGAGGAATCTCGTCTTGCGCATGAAACTCGATTTTTAAGCAAAATCTAAACTATGAAAACCTTAAAAAATCTGTTGTTTTTGGCTTTTGTTATTTCCCTCTCAAGCCTTCCGGGTTGCAACGACGACGACCCAGAGCCCATTAACGAAGAGGAGTTGATCACTTCGGTCCTATTGACTTTTACTCCCATGGGCGGGGGCGACCCGGCTGTTTTTCAATTCAAAGATCCCGACGGAGTGGGGGGCGCCGCGCCCGTATTGACCGGCGACACGCTGGCGGCGGCAACGACCTATTCTGCAACACTTTCCCTGCTCAACGAATCGGTTGATCCGGCAGAAGACATCGGGGCGGAAGTAGAGGAAGAGGGCGAGGCGCACCAGTTTTTCTTTCAGGTCTCCGCAGGGCTTGAGCTCCTATTCACATACGAAGACCAGGATGGCGGTGGGAATCCCCTGGGTTTGAAAACCAATTGGACCAGCGGCGCCGCAAGCATCGGGACTTTGAAAGTCATCCTGCGGCACGAGCCGGATAAAAACGCTGCGGGCGTTTCCGGCGGCGACATCACCAACGCCGGCGGGGAAACGGATGTCGAGGTGGAATGGCCGGTGGTGATTCAGTAGTATTAACCAAGTAAACGGCGTCCGCCTGAGGCGGACGCCGTTTCTAAGAAACGCCGTTTATCGTGATCCAGAATCCAAACTCCATCCTCGCGCACCACGGGCTTAGAAAAACCCCCATGAGATTGCAGGTCCTTCAGGTCTTTCTGCTGAACAGGGAGCAAGCCCTGTCGTCCCACCAGCTCGAAACCGGTTTGCCGGATGCCGACCGCATAACCCTCTATCGCACCCTCCGCACCTTCGAACAAAAAGGGATCATTCATCAGGCATTGGACGGCACTCCCAACCAAAAATACGCCCTGTGCTCCGGGGCTTGCTCAGAACATCAACACCTCGATCAGCATGCCCATTTTCACTGCTCCGTCTGCGGGAAAACCATCTGCCTGGATGAGGTAAACCAGCTCCTTCACCAAATGCCTGCGGGATTTATTGTGCATTCCTCCCACCTGATACTGCGGGGTTCATGCCCGGATTGTACCTTTAGGGTGGTTTAAGAATTTTTTATCAAAACTTTGCGTTATGAAAAGTCCATTTCTCCTTGCCCTCGTGATATCCTGCTCCGCAATTTCCTGCGAGGATAAAATCGGACAACAAATCCAGGCCATTTTCACCAAAAACATGGACCTGGAAAAGGAAACGGCGACCAAAATGGAAGAGCTCATTCAGTTTCGCAACAAAATCAATGTCCAGGGAAGAGCCCTGACGGAAGACGAGATTTCTTTGGTCGAGGAAATGGATGCGGCAGAAAAAAGGTGGCAGGACTGGGGGAAGGCTTTCCACGCCCGCGACCTGATCCATGTAGAAGAAAAGGACCGGGAAGCTTTCCTCGAAGAACAGCATCAACTGTACGCCGACCTGAAGATTCTTCACTCGGATATCGAAGGTATGCTTTCCAGTCCTTTCTGAAATAACCCTATCAACTAACCTATTATAGCTAGCTAAAAAATCATGGTAAAAAACGCCCGCATACCCATCTTGTTGCTTTTGCCCTTGCATTTTTCTTTGATCTCCTGTGACACCCCTATCCCCATTTACAGGCCCTCTGATTCCTCCAGGGTGGAAGAGCCCAGAGAAAAAAGAGAAGAACCCAGGGAAAAATGGGAAGAGCCTAAAGAAAAAAGGGAAGAGCCCAAAGAAGTGGACGCCCTTCGGCAGGGAGTAGTCGATTTCGCCCGGCAATTCGTGGGCACGGACTATAAACCGGCCGGAAAAAACCCGCAGGGCTTCGATTGCTCCGGGTTCACGGGCTACGTCATGAGAAAGTTCGGCATCGAGCTGTCGGCCAGTTCCAAATACCAGGAAAAGGACGGGAAGATGATCCCCGTCTCCGAGGTCCTGCCCGGCGACCTGCTTTTTTTCCGCCGCGACAAGGCCAGCACGGTTTTTCACGTGGCCATCGTCATCTCCAACGACCGGGACGGCCTCTACGTCGTGCACAGCACCTCCAGCCGGGGGGTAGTGGTCGACAATATTAAAAAGAGCTCTTACTGGAGCGGGATGTATGCTACGGCGGGGAGGGTTATAAAACCATAGTTTAGAAAGTTTAGGATGTTTAGAGGGTTTAGAAAACTAAACGTCCTAAACCCTCTAAACCTTCTAAACCCTTTAAACCTGCAATAAAAAAGCTGTACCTTCGGCCATCACAAAATCATCCGACACCATGACCAACCTGATACTCTTCGGTCCTCCCGGCTCCGGAAAAGGAACCCAGGCCGTGACCCTCGCTGAAAAATACGGGATTATCCACATTTCGACCGGAGATCTCTTCCGGTATGAAATGAGCAACAACACACCGCTGGGCCTCGAGGCCAAAAGCTATATGCAAAAAGGCGAGCTGGTTCCGGATGAAGTGACTATTGGCATGTTGGGAAATAAGGTGGAGGCAAATCCGGACGCAAATGGCTTCATTTTCGACGGCTTTCCCCGCACCGTGGCGCAAGCCCAGGCGCTCGACCGCCTGCTCTCCGACAAAGGCCAGGAAGTGGCCGCCCTCATCGCCCTCGAAGTGGACGACGATGAGATCGTGGCCCGCATACTCAACCGGGGAAAAACCTCCGGACGCAACGACGACAACGACGAACTCATCATCAGAAACCGCATCGACGTGTATAACCGCGAAACGGCGCCGGTTTTTGACTATTACGCCCAAACGGGCAAAACCAAGCGAATTGACGGCATCGGCTCTGTCGATGAGATATTTCAAAGGCTCTGCGCCGAAATCGACGCGCTTTAGTAGCCCTGCTTTTTAGAAAATAACATGTCCTCACAAAACTTCGTAGACTACGTAAAGATCTGCTGCCGCTCCGGCGCCGGAGGATCGGGCTCCATCCATTTTCTTCGCGACAAAACCACCGCCAAGGGCGGACCCGACGGCGGCGACGGAGGAAGAGGAGGCCACATTATCCTCCGCGGCAACCGCAACGTCTGGACCCTCCTTTCCCTCAAATACCGCAAACATGTCGTCGGCAGTAAGGGAGGCAACGGAGAAGGCGGCAACCGCACCGGCAGGTACGGCGAGGACGTCTACCTCGAGGTGCCCCTCGGCACCGTGGCCAAAGACGCCGAAACCGGCGAGATCCACTTCGAGATCACCGAACACGGCGAGGAAAAGATCCTCGTGGAAGGCGGCCGCGGCGGCAAAGGCAATGCCTTTTTCGTCACCCCCAGCGCCCAGACCCCCCGCTATTCCCAACCCGGCGAACCGGGAAAGGAAGAATGGAAAATTCTGGAACTCAAAGTCCTCGCAGACGTGGGCCTGGTGGGCTTCCCCAACGCCGGCAAATCCACCCTCCTATCCGTGCTCAGCGCCGCCAAACCCGAGATCGCCGACTACCCCTTCACCACCCTCGTCCCCAACCTGGGCATGGTCTACTACCGCGACGAACGCTCTTTCGTGATGGCCGACATCCCCGGCATCATCGAACACGCGCATGAGGGCAAAGGCCTCGGCCACCGCTTCCTCCGCCATATCGAGCGCAACGCCACCCTCCTGATCATGATCCCCTGCAATACCGAGGATATCCGAAAGGAGTATCAGATCCTGCTCCACGAGCTGGAAATGTACAATGTCGAATTGCTGCATAAACCCCGCGTGCTGGCCATCACCAAAATCGACCTCATCGACGACGAGCTCATCGAGCTCCTTCAACCGGATATCCCCAACGACCTGCCCGTAGTCTATATCTCCGCCGTAGCCCAAAAAGGCCTCGACAAACTCAAAGACGTGCTCTGGACCGCCATGACGTCCGATGAAAAAGAAGGGAAGTCGGTATGGGAGGAATAAGTATTTTTTTGCAAATTAAGAATCGCTCGTGAGGGTCTCCGACCCGAAACGTATCGTCGGCAAGTCTCTGACTTGCCTCAAAACTGTTGCACAAGTCAGAGACTTGTAAACATATCGTTTCGGGTCGGAGACCCTCACGAGCGAACTACTGACCAACTGACTTATACTGCTGTCATCGAGCCTCCAAAACCTCTACACCACCTGGGCCGGAAGCCCCCCCTCCAAAATCTCCCCGATCGGGCAGGCCTCCGCTTCCCACCGGAAATATTTCCGCGTGGAGGGCAGCGGAGGCACGGTCATTGGCACTACCTACGACAACGCGGCGGAAAACGCAGCCTTTCTCTACCTGTCCCGCCATTTCGCAGAAAAAGGCCTGCCCGTGCCACGTATCCTGGCCGAAAGCCCGGATCAAAGCGCCTACCTCCAGGAAGACCTCGGCGACCGCTCCCTCTACGGCGAACTGGAAGCCGGCGGCTTCGAATTCACGCCCGCTATCCGGGACCACTACCAAAAAGTGGTGGCCCTGCTGCCGGAGCTCCAGATCAAAGGCCATGAAGGGCTGGACTACAGCCGTTGCCTCGTCAAAGAGCCTTTTGACCAACAGGCTATGCTTTGGGATTTGACCTATTTCAAGTACTATTTCCTCAAAATACTCGATATCCCCTTCGACGAATACTCTCTGGAGCGGGACTTTCAGGTGCTGAGCGCCTGGCTCGGTTCGGCCCGGCCGCACTATTTCATGCACCGCGATTTTCAGTCGAGGAATATCCTGCTTCCCGGAGGGCGGCACCACTTTATCGACTACCAGGGCGGGCGCCCGGGGCCACTGCAATACGATCTCGTTTCGCTGCTCTGGCAGGCCAAGGCCGCTCTGCCCCACCCGGTCCGTCAGGCCTTGCTGGAAGACTACCTCGATGCCGCCACCGGTCTGGTTTCGATCGACCGGGAGGAATTCACCGGATTTTATTACGGGTTTGCGCTCCATCGCGGCCTCCAGGTGCTGGGCGCCTACGGCCTGCGGGGTCTGGTGGAAAAGAAAAGCCATTTTCTGGAAAGCATTCCCTTTGCCCTGAAAAATATCCAATGGCTGCTGGAGAAAATTCATTGGCCCGTTGCCATGCCGGAATTGCGGCGGGTGATGCAGCAACCCATTCCAATAAAAGCCCCTGTGAAGGCCGGCCCCGGCCATCCCCTTGCGATCCAGGTGCAGAGTTTTTCGTATAGAAAAGGGATTCCGGAAGACGAGTCCGGCCACGGCGGCGGATTTGTGTTCGATTGCCGGGGCATCGAAAACCCGGGGCGTTTGGACCCATTTAAAGCGCTGACCGGCCTTTCACCGGAGGTGATCGAATTCCTGCACCACCAAACCAGGATGGACGCCTTCCTGGAGCATATTTTTGCCGCTGTGTCGGAGACTGTCGAAAATTATATCGAGCGCGATTTCGACCGGCTGAGCATTTCGTTCGGATGTACCGGGGGCCAGCACCGCTCCGTCTACGCCGCCGAGCGGATGGCGGAATTTCTGAAAAAAAAATACGGGATCGTGGTCAGCCTGCGCCACCTCGAAGAATCCAACTGGCCTGCTAATTGACTCCTTATGGAACCCATCCTGAGATACGAATGCAAGCCCTTCGCAGACCTGACGCCGGCCGAGCTCTATGCGGCGATGGCCCTGCGCCAGGAGGTCTTTATCGTGGAGCAAAACTGCCCCTACCTCGACGCCGACGGCAAAGACCTCCAAAGTTGGCATTTACTGGGACGGGACGAAGCAGGCAAGCTGCTTGCCTATGTCCGCATCCTACCCATCGGGATCTCCTACCCCGAATATCCCTCCATCGGGCGGGTCGTCACCTCCCCATCGGCAAGGGGCAAAGGCTACGGCAAAGAACTGATGGAGGTAGCGATCGAAACCCTCTACCGGCTATTCGGTCCCTCGCCCATCAAGATCGGCGCCCAGACTTACCTGTTGAAATTCTACGAATCCCTGGGCTTCCGCTCCACCGGAGAGGAGTATCTGGAGGATGGGATACCGCATACGAAGATGGTGAAAGAGTTTTTAGTTCTTAGTTTTTAATTTTTAGTTATTGAGAGGTTACAACTAAAAACTAAAAATTAAAAACTAAGCACTTCTTTCTTCGTCGCATCCAAAATCTCCCTCACCTCCCCCGCCGTGGGCGCTTGCGCGTACACGCGGAGCACGGGCTCGGTGCCGGAGGGCCGGATCATCACCCAGCGGTCGTCGTCGAAGTAGAACTTGAAGCCGTCGATAGACTCGGTGGATTGTACTCGGTAGGGACCGAAAGCCTTGTAGGTATTGTTTTTGCAAGCCTGGATGACGGCCTGTTTGCGGCTTTCCTCGATATGCAGGTCGTCGCGGTCGGTGGCGAAGGGGCCGACGATATCGTAAACCTCCCGGATCAATTCCTGAAGGGTCTTGCCGGTTCGGGCCATGAATTCAAGCACCATCATGGCGATCCAGATGCCGTCGCGCTCGGGGATATGGCCTTTCACCGCCAGACCGCCGGATTCTTCGCCGCCCACGATGACGTCCTCTTTGGCCATGATCTCCGCGATGTACTTGAAGCCGATCTGGGTCACCTCGCATTCCAGCCCGAAAGCGTGGGCCATTTTCTTCATTTTGTCGGTCACGGAGAAGGTGATCACCACCTTGCCCGTCTCTTTTTTATACTTCGACATATACAGCAGGAGCAGCAGCAGGATATGGTGGCTGTCCACAAAATGGCCGTTTTCGTCGTACATCCCGATGCGGTCGGCGTCGCCGTCGTTGGCCACCCCGCAATTGATCTCCGGATGGCTGCGCGATGTATTCCGGAAAGTTCCGAAAGATTGCGGTGAATGGGCTCGGGCGCCTGCCCCATGAAGGAGGGATTGTTTTCGCAGTGCAGAAAAACCGCGCCGGGCAACAAGATGCGCATGGCGTCCTGGCCCGCGCCGTACATGCCGTCGTAGGCCAGGCGCACATTGGAATTGCGGATGCCGGGCACGTCGAAGTTGGCTTCCACGTGGGCGAGGTATTCCGATTCGAGGTCGGCGTAGCGGATCAGGCCTTTGGCCTTTAATTCCTCGAGGCTTGGGTACCCGCTCATCGACTGGGCGGGGATGAGGGCCTCCACTTCGCTCACTTCGCCGGGGCTCAGCGGACCTCCGAGATGCGACTTGAGTTTATAGCCGTTGTAGGAAGGGGGGTTATGGCTTGCGGTGATCACCACGCCGAGATCGGCCTGGTGTTTGACCACCCCGAGGGATACCATGGGGGTGGAGACGAATTTTTCGGAAAGCACACTTTCTATCCCGTGGGCGCCCAATACGCAGGCGGTCACTTCGGAGAAAAGCTGTCCGGCGAAGCGGCAATCGTAGCCGATCACCACGCGTTTTCCCTGTCGTTGCAACAGCCATTTCGCGGTGGCTTCGGCCACGCGGGCGACGTTGGCCACCGTATAGTCATCTGCAATAATGGCTCTCCAGCCGTCCGTTCCAAATTTGATAGCAGTCATGAGGCGTTTTTTTGGTCGTTGGTCAGGCCCAAAAATAGGAAAGATCATTCGCAAAAAGGCTTAATTTCAGCGCATAAAAGAAGATCGCTGCTTGGCAACCCCGTTGGAAGATACATATTGGCACAAAGGCATGCGCCGCAAGCTGGTCGACTCCCTTCGCAGGAAAGGAGTGAAGGAGGAGCATATTCTCAGCGCCATGGAGGGCTTGCCGCGCCATTTTTTCCTTGAAAAGGCTTTCGAAGAAAAAGCCTACGAGGATATGGCTTTCCCCATCGGCTGCGAGCAAACCATTTCCCAGCCCTACACCGTGGCTTACCAAACAGCGCTGCTGGAGGTGCAAAAAAGGGATAAAGTATTGGAGATCGGCACCGGCTCGGGATATCAGGCAGCTATTCTCGCCCTTCTCGGCGCCAGGGTATATACGATCGAAAGGCAGGAAACGCTCTATTTGAAAACAAAGGCCCTTCTTCTAAAACTGGGCATGCGCTCGGTGCGCTGTTTTTTCCGCGACGGGACCAAGGGCCTCCCCGAATTTGCCCCTTTCGACAAGATCCTAGTCACGGCCGGGATCGATCGGGCGCCCCAGACCCTGCTGGACCAACTCGCCATCGGCGGAATGCTTGTCATCCCCGTGGGCTCGGACGTGCAGCGGATGGAACGCATCACCAGGGTCGGGGAAAAGGACTACCGAACCGAGCGATTCGACCAGTTCAAGTTTGTGCCCTTTCTGCCCGGCTTGAAGAAAAAAGAGGAATAAGGAACTGGTACTCTGTCAAGTAAATAAATAGTCCAGTATTCCTTATTTTATAAAACCGCAAAGGCGCTAAGAACGCAAAGAGGATATCTGGATCGTCTTAGCGTTCTTAGCGCCTTTGCGGTTTAATACTAGTTCACTGTCCTTCCCGGAGCTACCCTCGACTTCACAGATACCTGCCGCGAGCGCTTGAGGTCGACCATCAGGGAGGCGATGGCGGATTCATCGTCTACCCACCAGGTCGATCCATCGTAGGTGACTTGCCCCTGGCGTTTTTTCCACTCGGCTGCCAGCAACACATAGCGGCCGCTGATCTTGGGGTTTGGACCGAACATCAGGAAACGCTTGTCGCCCGATTTTTCAAAAGAGACCGCCAGGCGATTTTCCTTCGGACGAAAGAGAAATACGCCCGGGGTGCCCGCCGGAATGACGATTTCCTCCACCTTGCGGCCGTTGCGGATGCGGATACCGCCTTCGCGGATGTGGCTGTCGCCGGAATTGGCCTCCCGGCGCAGGACGATGCTGTTGGAAAGATAAAACTGGATTTGCTTCAATTCATCCTCCGACCAGTTGTTTTCTTTGACCAGGTCCTGGGTGAAATAACTGAGTCTCGGGCTGCAGGAAGAGAGTGTCAGCGCGGCGAGGAACAGAAAAAAATAAGTGGTTTTCATGGCTTCGTGTTTTAACCCTGCCAAATGTAGGGGAAGCCGGAACACAACGCATGGGGCTTAAGACTTTTTAACCCTGGGCTTAACCAAGTTTTAACGTTAGCGGCGTTCCTTGAAAAACCGTTTGATCAGATCGCTGCACTCCTGCTCCAGGATGCCGTAGGCGATCTTCGTCTTCGGATGCAGCAGTTCATTTCCAAACCGCAGATACCCCCGCTTCTCATCCGTGGCCCCATAGACCAGTTTGCCCAATTGCGCCCAGGCCAGGGCGCCGGCGCACATGACGCAGGGCTCGAGGGTTACGTAAAGCGTGCATTCGTCGAGGTACTTGCTCCCCAAATGCTCCGACGCAGCCGTGATGGCCAAAATCTCGGCGTGGGCCGTCACGTCCTTCAGCCGCTCGGTCTGGTTATGGGCCCGTGCGATGATCTGGTTGTCGCAAACCACCACCGCGCCAATGGGCGTCTCGCCTTCCTCGTAGGCTTTTCGGGCCTCCAGCAAGGCCTGGTTCATGAAGTAATCGTTGTGGAAGATGGAAAACATGTGGTGTGTGTATCGGGGTATTTATTTCTTTTGATAGCTAGCTAGTCGATCGTTCCCTTTCCTGGTTAGTATTCCCTCTTCCACGCCTTTTCTTAAATCCCTTGTTGCAGTTGCAGTGGAAATTTTGGGAAACATCCTGAGGTAGTCTTTCCTCGTGAAATCGGCTATATCAATTTGGTCCAGGAAGTAATTCAAACGCTCTAAATCCGTAAAATGATCTCTTTGAGTGCCCACCAGTTCCGCTAAACTCAACTTTATCTTACCCAATAAGTATTCCACAAATTTTGTGGATAGTCCTTCCTTGTCGCATTGGCTCAACACATTATAATATTCCTCCTGGCTCTTCTTTATCTCTTGTTCGATCGGCAAATACTCAAACACGGGGATTTGCCTTCATCAATATCACCGTCTGCCACAATCGCCCCATCCTTCCATTTCCGTCCATAAAAGGATGAATAAATTCCATTTCATAGTGGAACACGCAACTCTTGATGATCAGGTTATCTTCTCCTTCTTTAAGATATCTAAACAAGCTTGTCATCAAATTATCGACATTCCATCCCGGTGGGGCTAAATGCGCTATCCTGTCTCCTTGAATCACTCCGACCGAACCGGTCCGGAACTGGCCTGGCATATCCACCAGACCCGACATTAACAAGCGGTGCGCCTCCAAATAAGATTCCTTGGAGAGAGCGTCAAAGTTTGAAAGGTTATCATACCCCTGAATTGCATTCTCCACCTCTTTGATATCCCTGGAAGGGCCGATTACGCGTTTATTGTCCATTATCGCCGTAATCTGATCTTCGCTCAAAGTGTTCCCTTCTATCCCCAATGATGCACGAATGGTCTTTATCTTATTTTTCTTCCTGAGTTCAGTCTGCGGCTTTCTAAGATGTGTGGCATCTACCACGCCCAGCAACCTGCCAATCTCGGCTGATAGATTGATTATTTGGGGGGTTCCTTCGTAGTATTTATGAACCATGATGCCATCATTTGATCGCATCAAAGGTACAAAGTTAAGCGGAAAGTGAAATAATCAAGTCAATTTCAGATCATTTGTTGAGAGTAGGGCCTATTGGCCTTTAAAAGATTTATTACTTCTACTTTAATGCCGGCAATACTTTAAAACCGCCCAGATGATGGTATCATCCACTCTCGTCATAATTATGAGCAAGGCGGTTGCGAAAAAGAAACAATTTGAGGAATATTGTTCAAAGGAGAGATTCGGGAGCCGCTTTTGAATATTTATTGACGGCTTCCCCAAGAAGATAACTAATCCTCGCCTTTCAACCGCACTCCTTCTTTGGTTTTCAAATCAGCCTGATAGGACCCAAAATCAGGAGTGTCTTTAGGAAAACTGATTAACCAGGTCGATTTAGCATTAAGTATGTCAGACAGGTATTTCTTTTTTGGCTTCTGCTCCTGGTCATAAACCAGGATTTTAGTTTCTTCCAGTGCTTTATAGCAAGGGTTCTTGATGGGCTGGTTTTGTCAACAAATCGGACCTTTTTCGTGCTTCTTCCAGTTCATCCCATAGCTCAAGGTTCCAGACCTTTGGAAACAGGATTCCTTTATGGCCATCTGTACAACTTATGGTAACAATATCGCTCTGTTTTGATGTCAAATGTCCTGAAACATTAGGACCTGAAGGCATAGAGTCTGAGACTCTGTAGCCTCTGACACAACTCATGGAGTTGATCCATCCTTTGAGCCACAGTAGGATGCAGCTTCATACGGCGGTTTTATGATCTAAAGTACCAACTCTTGGGAAAAGTTCAAACAATGAAGGCTTTGGTTTTGGTGGGGCTAATCAGGTACGCGCGACAGATGATGGATGCGAGCCATGGAAGACGTCAATACCGTTAAGCCACGTTTTTTCTATATTTCTGGGATTTCTGCTTCAAATCTTTGCCAAGAGATTTGCGGATTCCTCTTATATCGAAATCGTCCTGGAGTCCAAGCCAAAACTTTGCCGAAGTACCTAAAGTACTTGCTTAATCTTAATGTGCGGTGTCTGCTGTAATTCTCTTTTCCGTTTCACGATTTCGCTAATCCTTGTCTGGGGAATTTTAAGATCTTTTGCCAACTTGTATTGGCTGATTCTCATTGGGGCTTGCGGAACTCCCTTCCAGCAAAACCTCCTCCTTCGGATGTATGTTTGGTAATTTCCATCTTGTTTTCATTTAATGATAGTCTGTTACTTGAACCCTCGTAGGCGTCACTTCCTATCCATTTGAAAATGATTTGCCATTGGTTGTTAATTTGAATACTCCAAAATCCTTCAGATTCCTTTAATTTCCTCCAACTTAATATTCCTGAGAGTACCTGGAAGATTTGCAGTTAATGTCCTGAGCGTTATTAATCATTCTCAGCTTCCCTTCTGGCAATTGGCTGGAATGTCCGTGGGAAACTTCCTTAATATGACCTGTATGCCAGATCCTTTTCAGTTTCTTTATCGCCACAAAGCTCTTGACGTACTAACGCGTCACGTTACTAACGCCAAAGGCTGTATTTGGTTCAATTTCTCCAAATCCTTTTCAATGGGGCTTAACGCTCGTTTGACG
>JADJBL010000024.1 GCA_016703765.1 Saprospirales bacterium | reverse complement strand
TTCAAAATTACCCCTTTTTCCTGAATGGGAAAAGACCAAAGCCTCATTTCTACAGATTTAAGAAATCCAGCGGACTTTGAAGCGGACGAGCATTTGTGATATGCGTATAGATCTCAGTAGTCTTGATCGAGGCGTGACCCAGCAACTCCTGAATATATCGGATGTCCGTACCTCGCTCCAGCAAATGCGTGGCGAAACTATGCCGTAGGGTATGCACCGTGGCAAATGGATTGGCCTTCGCTTTCTCCACCGCGTGCCGGAATACCAATAGTTTCGGCGAAAGGATGGTGTACCGATCCTGACTGATGTTATGCACCAAGCCAAGGATTTAAAAAAAAACAGCGGTTTTCCTTAGCGTTCTTAGCGCCTTAGCGGTTAATAGCGCTTATACGCCTCCTCCAAAAAAATCAAACCCTCCACATCCTTCCACTCGTTATCGTATTTCCGCCAAAGCACTTTTACCGGAACAGGGTAGGCCATCTCCCCGGAAAAATCGATGTCCGTTTTTACCGGCTGCTCCAAAAAGCGCATCGTGTCGCCCTCGATTTCAATATACCAGCCGCCGCAATACGGGCTCGCGCACCTGCGATAATCCATGCCGATAATATTGGCCGGGACGCCGGTTTCACAAGTGGAAGCCGTCAACGCGAAAAGAAAGAAAATGAAAATGAACCGTATCATATTCAATTGTTTTTATTTCCAATCACCAGCAAAATCCAGTCACCATCCCAATCACCAGTCACCAGTCACCAGTCACCAAAAATCAAACGTCCTTCAACCTCTTCCTCAACGCCTGCATCTCATCCCGATACTGCGCCGCCGCCATAAAATCGAGGTCCTTGGCGGCTTCCTTCATTTTCTTTTCGGTATCCTGGATCATCTTTTCGATCTGATCGCGGCTGGCGTATTGCAAGATCGGATCGGCGGCAAGGCTGGGCTTTTCTGCCTCGATATAGGCCTTCGAACCGCGGCCCCGGATGTCGAGGATGGAACTCTGGGCCAGGATATCCTCCCGGCTCTTGAATACCGTGCGCGGCTCGATGCCGTTCTCTTCGTTGTATTGGGTTTGAATGGCGCGCCGGCGATTGGTCTCGTCGATCGTGCGCTGCATGCTGTCGGTCACCTTGTCGGCGTAAAAAATGACCAATCCGTTCGCGTTGCGCGCGGCGCGGCCCGCCGTCTGCGTCAGGGAGCGGTCGTTGCGGAGGAAGCCCTCCTTGTCGGCGTCGAGGATGGCCACCAGCGATACTTCCGGCAGGTCGAGCCCCTCCCGCAGGAGGTTGACGCCCACCAGTACGTCGAACTCGCCCAGGCGCAGGTCGCGGATGATCTCCACGCGCTCCATGGTGTCGACCTCCGAGTGGATATACCGCACCAGGATGTTCATCCGCGTGAGGTATTTGGTGAGCTCCTCGGCCATGCGCTTGGTCAGGGTGGTCACCAGCACGCGCTCCTGTTTTTTCACGCGCTCCCGAATCTCGTCCATCAGATCGTCGATCTGGTTGTGGCTTGGGCGCACCTCGATGGGCGGGTCGAGCAGTCCCGTCGGACGAATGAGCTGCTCCACGATCACCCCGCCGGTCTGCTCCAACTCGTAATTGCCCGGGGTGGCGCTGACGAACACGATCTGGTTGATCATCGACTCAAACTCGCCAAAGCTCAAGGGCCGGTTGTCGAGGGCGGAAGGGAGCCGGAACCCGAAATTGACCAGGTTGTTCTTGCGCGCCCGGTCGCCCCCCCACATGCCGCGCACCTGGGGGATGGTCACGTGGCTCTCGTCGACGATGAGCAGAAAATCGTCCGGAAAATAATCCAGCAAACAGAAGGGCCGGGTGCCGGGCTGGCGGCCGTCGAAAAAGCGGGAGTAATTCTCCACCCCGCTGCAATAGCCCAATTCCTTGATCATTTCGATGTCGAAATTCGTGCGCTCCTTGATCCGCTTGGCCTCCAGAATCCGCCGGTCCGATTCGAAATATTTGATCTGGTTGTACAACTCGTCCTCGATCTCTTTCAATATCAGGTGGATGCGCTCCTTGGGGGCGACATAGAGGTTGGCGGGAAAAATAGCCGCATCTTCCAGCACTTCGATGCGATGCCCGCTTTCGGTGTCGATCTGTTCGATCGTTTCGATCTCGTCTCCGTAAAAGGTGACCCGGTATCCGTAATCGACGTAGGGCAGGTTGATGGAAACGGTATCCCCCTTCACCCGAAAGGTTGCCCGCTTGAACTCGACCTCCGTGCGCGAATACAGGCTCTCCACCAGCTTGTACAGAAAGGTGTTGCGGGTCACTTTTTGCCCCTTGTGTATCCGTATGATGCTGTTGCTGTAGTCTTCCGGATTCCCCATACCATAGATGCAGGACACCGAGGCCACGATGATGATGTCCCTCCTTCCGGAAAGCAGGGAGGAAGTGGCCCTCAGCCTGAGTTTATCCACCTCTTCGTTGATGGCCTGGTCTTTTTCGATGAAGGTGTCGGTGACCATGATATAAGCCTCCGGCTGGTAGTAATCGTAATAGGATACGAAGTATTCCACCGCGTTGTCGGGAAAAAATTCCTTGAATTCCCCGTACAACTGGGCGGTGAGCGTCTTGTTGTGGGTCAGCACCAGCGTGGGCCGGTTGAGCTCCGCAATGACGTTGGCGATGGTAAAGGTTTTTCCGGAACCGGTCACCCCGAGCAATACCTGTGCCTGGTCACCGGCCTTTATGCCTTCGATCAATTGACGGATCGCCTCGGGCTGGTCGCCCGTGGGTTGGAAAGGGGAGGAGAGATGGAATGACATATCGATGTTTAGGAGGTTTAGGAAGTTTAGGAGGTTTAGAAAAAACTAAACCCCCTAAACTTCCTAAACCCTCTAAACTGACCTAAAGTTTCCTCATCATCATCACCCCATCCCTCACGGCCAGCAGGGCATTTTCCACCCGGGGGTCGTCCTGGATTTTTTGAATGAAGTCGCGTATGGCAAGGGTGTCGGGGTCCTGGGCGCCGGCCATGACCTTGCCGTCCCAGAGCATATTGTCGGCGAGGAAAAAACCGCCGGGGCGCAGCTTCGGGAGGGCGAGCTCGTAGAGCGCCGGGTAGTCGTTTTTATTCGAATCGAGAAAAACCAGGTCGAAAGTTTCTTCCAATTTGGGAATGACCTCAAAAGCATCCCCCGCATGCGCGACGATGCGATCCTGCAGCCCAGCTTTGGCAAAATATTTTCCCCCAAACCATAAAAACTCCGGATTGGCCTCGATCGTATGGAGTATCCCGTCCTCGGCCAGCCCCTCCGCCAGGCAGATGGCGCTGTATCCGGTAAAGGTCCCGATCTCCAGTACCCGCCGCGGACGCATCATTATGCTCAAAAAACGAAGGAACTGCCCCTGCAGCCGCCCGGCAGCCATTTGAGGCGCGATGGTCTTCAAATGGGTTTCCCTCTCCAGCTCGTACAATACCAGGCTGGAAGGGGAGGTGAAGGATTCGCAAAATGCACTGAGTTGGCGCAAATTCATTTATTCAACTTTTCAACTTTTCAACTTTTCAACTTTTCAACTTTATTCCTAATGACGGGATAGCTAAACACTGCTACCAAAATAATCGCCCCCCCGATATAAAACCCCGGACTGAGTTCTTTATTTTCCTTCAAAATGATCCAGGCCAGGGCGATGCCGTACACCGGTTCCATATTGATAGTGAGGTTGGAGGCAAAGGCCGAAAGGTGCTTTAAAGCCCGGAGCGAAAGCACATAGGGCAGGGTGGTGCAGAGCAGGGCCAGGATGATCAGGTAACCCAGGTCGGGCCAGCTGGGCCAAAAGATCGTGCCGGGGTTTGATCTCAGGAAAAAAGGGAGCAGCGCGCAGAGGAATAGCCAGGCGCTTCCCAGTTCCAGAAAAGTGATCGGCACGGGTTCGGCGCGGGTGACCAGTTTTTTGTTCAGGGTGCTGAACAAGGCGGCCAAGAGGGCGGCGGCCAGCCCGGCCCAAAATCCGTCGAGCATCGAAAAATCCAGGTTGTTGGCGATGAGCACCATGCCGGGGATGACGAGGATGCCCAAAAAAAGTTCGTATCCTTTCAAACGCTGTCGCAGCAAAAGGGGCTCCAGCAGGGCGGTGAAAAACGAAGTGGTGGCAAGGCAGATCAGCGCCACGGAGGCGTTGGCCAGCTTGATGGCGCCGTAGAATGCCAGCCAGTGGATGGCGACCAAAACCCCGATGCCCATGTATTGAAAGATCAACCTGCGGGGCATCTCGCGGAAAACGCGGAAGGACCGAAGCAAAAAAAGCAGGCTGACAGACGTGATCAATACCCGCCACCACACCAGCACCAGCGCCGATAGCTGGATCAGATCCCCGAGGATGGCGGTAAACCCCCAGAGGAAAACGGCGAAATGAATTTCTAAATAGGCGCGTCGGTTGGAGTCCATGAATGATGCAAATTTGCAAAGGATTCTTTATCTTTTCGCCTTTAAATTAAATCCGACTATGGCACTTCAACCAGGCGACAAAGCCCCCGATTTTACGCTGTATTCCAGCGATAAGCAACCCGTGACGCTCAGCGACTTCCAGGGTTCCAACGTGGTCTTGCTGTTTTTTCCGCTGGCATTTTCCGCTACCTGCACCACCGAACTCTGCGCCATGCGCGACGATATCTCCAGCTACGAAGGGCTCAACGCCCAGGTGCTGGCTGTCTCGATCGACAGCCCGCATACCCTCAACCGGTTTAAAGAGGACCAGCGCTTCAATTTCCCGCTCCTGTCCGACTTCAATAAAGGGGTCTCCAAAGAATACGGCGCCCAATACGAAGAATTCGTCCTGGGCATGAAAGGCGTGGCCAAACGCTCTGCCTTTGTCATCGACTCCGAGGGGACGATCCGCTACGCCGAGGTGAACGATAACGCCGGGCAATTGCCGAATTTCGAAGCAGTGAAAGAAACTTTGCAGCAGCTTTCTAGTTAAGTTTGGAGTTTAGAAGGTTGATTTTTTTTAAACCCCCAAACTCTCTAAACCTCCTAAACCCTCTAAACCTTTCGTATGCTCCACGCCCATCCCTCTAAAAAGCCGGAAGAAGCCGATGTCGCTCTCGAAGAGGACCTGGAGGACGACGTGGGCGACGTATCGCGCCTGATCGTGTACAACGACGACCACAATACCTTTGATTGGGTGATCCAGTGTTTTATCGACGTGCTCAACCACTCCTTCGAACAGTCGGAGCAATTGGCGCTGATCATTCATTTTAAAGGAAAGGCAACCGTCAAAACGGCGCCATTGCAGGAGCTGAAACCCAAAAAAGACGCCCTGGTCGACCGCGGGCTTTCCGCCGTCATCGAAGAGTGTTAACCCCTCACATGCCGATCTTCTGGTTGTCCGAACATTCCAATGATTTTCCGAATCCGGAGCTCTCCAACCGGAACGGGATGCTGGCCGCCGGCGGCGACCTCTCGCCCGAACGCCTGCTGATCGCCTACCAGTCGGGCATTTTTCCCTGGTACAATCCCGAAGACTACATCCTCTGGTGGTCGCCCGACCCGCGCTTTGTCCTTTTCCCCTCCGACCTGAAAATGGCTAAAAGTATGCGACCCTTTTTCAACCAAGCCAAATTCCGGGTCAGCTTCGACGGCCATTTCGAGCGGGTGATGCGCCTGTGCGGGAAGACCCAGCGGAAGGGCCAGCATCTGGGAACCTGGATCTCGGAGGAGATGATCGAAGGGTACACGGCGCTTCATGCGCTGGGATACGCCCATTCGGTGGAGGTTTGGCAGGAGGAGGAACTGGTGGGCGGGCTCTACGGCATTGCGCTGGGGAAATGCTTTTTCGGCGAATCCATGTTCACGCAGGTCAGCAATGCCTCCAAATTCGGGTTTATCACCCTCGTTCGTCGGCTCGAGGAACTGGGCTACCAACTCATCGACTGCCAGCAGCAAACCGGACACCTCGCCACCCTGGGCGCAGGCGCCATTTCCCGGAAAAAATTCCTGAAATTCCTGTGGGAAAACCGGGCCAACCCTACCCACCGCGGGTCCTGGGCCCGGATCATGGAGGAAGAACCTCCTAGTGTAACAGTATCTTTTGGGTGAATTTCTCCCCCTCCCGCTGGATTTCCAGCCAATAGATCCCCGGAGGTAAGCCGCCTGTTTCAAACTTCCATTGCGCGCCAAAACCGCCCGGTTCTTCCCCGACCAGCACGCCTTGGTTATTCCACAGCCGCAGCCGGTCCAGATAGATCCCCTGCGCAGCCTGTACCCGCAGCACATCCCGGACGGGGTTGGGGAAAATTTGCAAAATATCCGCCAGCGGCCTATCCAAAACCTGGTCCAACACCTGAAAGAGCACCACCGAATCGGAGTTGTGGACCATGGGGAAAAGCAGTTCTTCTTTTACGTTTAGGAACAGCAGACTCTCTATCTCCAGCTTGAACGCCCGAAAAACGGTATCCCTTTGAATATCGTCTATCACGATAAAATCGATCCGGGCCACCCCCGTCGAATCCTGAAAAAAGGCGTTCTGCCCTCTGCCCGCCGCCGAGATCTGCACCCTTCCGGGCGTTGGCAGCCGATATCCCGCAGCCTCCTCGCTGGTCGCCGTGACGAACATCAGGTCCCTTCATCGGTATTGGGCGTCACCACGACAGAGGTCTCGACCACCAGCTCGGGGTCGTACGACAGTTCCAGCGCCAGCCCCAGGGCCCCCAGGTCGAAGGGGATGGTCTCCGGGTACAACACGCTGATAAAGGCCTGGAAGGCGCCGTTCACCTCCACGGAATCGAGGTTATACGAGATCGACAGGGTGGGGGGTGGACAGGAAAGGCATTGAATATTGTGCTGCCACGGAAAAGGCATGGTCGAATCCTGCATCATATCGTAATTGGCGACGATGGCATCCAAATCGAGGGTGTCGATGATCCCGTCGCCGTTGGAGTTGATAAATGCGCCGTTCACAGGCGTCGTGGGCAGAAAAATGGGCCAGGGTATGAACTCCTGCGCAAACCAGTTTTCCGAAGCCGCCGGCCTGGGCTCCCCCTGCGCGCCAAATGCAAGGCCGATCGGCAAGAGGTCCAGATGATTGGCCCTCCCGTCGTTGTTCGTATCCCCCGGATACATCAGCTGCCCGTAAAGCGGACCCATTCCCAGAAAAACAAAAAGGATCAAGAGAATTTTTTTCATGTAGATTCAAATTTACGAGTCACCAGTCACCAGTCACCAATCACCAATCACCAATCACCAATCACCAATCACCAATTTTCCCTAATTTACGAAAAAAATACGCCCCTCCATGCGGCAAAGCAAGCTTTTGGACCTCCTTCGAACCCTGTCGGGCCGTCAAACCGCCCGGATGGAGGAGTACCTCGCTTCACCCTATTTCAACAAGAACGAGGAACTGCTGTCGTTTTACCGCTTTCTGAAAGGTTTCAGCCCCGAATATTCCCACGAAGACCTCGACAAAAAAGTATTGCTGAAAAAAGGCATCGCCGGCCTGACGCTCGACGCCAAGCGCCTGGCTTATTGGATGAGCGACCTGCTCAAACTGACGGAGGGCTTTCTGACCGTCGAGACCCTGCTCGAAGACCCGCATCTCAACAACCGGACCCTGTTGGAGATCTATTTCAAAAAAGGCCTGACCAAACACTACAACGGCATCATGGAAAAGGCCGAGCGGCAACTGGAGGAATACCCCTTCCGCAATGCCGAGTTCTACTACTGGCAGTTTCAATTGCGCCAGCTGGAATACATCCACAGCGACCAGAGCCAGCGAACCTACAACCCCCACCTGCAGGATGCCGCCAACGCGCTCGACGCCTTTTACCTCGTGGAAAAATTGCGCCTCTCCTGCGCCATGATCAACCTGGTGCAATTGCTCAATGTGGATTACGACCTGCGCTGGACGCAAGAGGTGTTGAAGATTGCCGAGGGCAGCCCCGACTTTCAGACCCCGGCGATCCGGGTGTACCTCGCCCTATTTCGGATGCTGGAGCACCCCGAGCAACCGGATTTTTACTTTCAGGCCAAGGAGCAGTTGTGGGCCCATACCGGCAAATTCGACAAAGCGGAGCTGAGTACCCTTTCCGGTGCGCTTTTCAACTTCTCCAGCCGGCGGATCAACCGCTACAACGACGCTTTTTTCTGGAAAGAATACCTGGAAGTGGGTAAATTCCTGCTCCGGGAAGAGCTCATTCTGGACGAAGGACGCCTGTCGCCCTGGCTGTACAAAAACCTCGTCAGCGCGGGCCTGCAACTGGGAGACACGGAGTGGACGCACGGATTTATCCTCCAGTACCGCCACCGACTGCCCGAATCCTATCAGGAACCCCTCTACGAATACAACCTGGCCCACTATTACTACCACCTCCGGCAATACGACGAGGCGCAGCTCACCCTGATGCAGGTCGAGTTCAAGGATGTGTTCCTGGCCCTCAGCACCCGGAGCTTGCTGGTCAAGATATTCTACGAAACCGATCAGACCGAACTGCTCTTCTCTCACCTGGAGGCCTTTCGCATTTTTCTGCTGCGCAACAAGCTCCTCCCCGAGTCCAACCGCCGCCAGGTGCAACAGTTTATCGACATGACCCGCAAGCTGGCGAAGATCGAAAAACACGAGGCGAAAAAAATCGGAGAGGTCGAAGCGCAACTGCCCGACGCCAGCCTCATCCTGCACCGGGACTGGCTGCTGGAAAAAATTTCCGAAAGGAGAAAGGAATGGAGGGTTTAGGAAAGCACCTGTAGTACGATTTTCCCCCGGAGGTGCGCGCTCTCGCTGAGGGCCTGGGCCTCTCCGGCCTGTTCAAAGGGGAAAAGACCCCCTACATGACTTCGGATCTGCTCCGCTTCGGCCATTTTCTTTAGCTCCCACAGGTCGTCCTCATTGATGTCCATGAGCAGGTTCCTGGATTTTTTTCCCGTGAAGCGGGTGAGGAGCATTTGCAGGTAATTGCGAAAAGTAGGCTTCGTAGTGATGAAGACGCCTTTGGGCTGTAGCACGGGGACGGATTCCCGGAAATTGCGGTTGCCGATGACATCGAAAATGATGTCGTAGCGGGATTTTAGCTTGGTGTAATCCACCTTGGTATAGTCGAGGGCTTCGTCGGCGCACAGGTCGGTGGCAAAATCGAGGTTTTCCGGCCCGCAGACCGCCGTGACGTAAGCGCCGAAAAATTTGGCGATCTGAATGGCGTAGTGCCCGACGCCGCCCGCGGCGCCGTTGATGAGCACGTCCATGCCGTTTCGGATATTGCCCTTGTCGCGGAGGGCCTGAAGCGCAGCGAGGCCCGCGGTGGGGAGCGCGGCGGCTTCTTCGAAGGACATATTTGCGGGAAGGGTGGCCACGTTCTTCGCGGGGGCCGCGATCAATTCTGCGTAAGAACCTTCTCCTTTCAGGGCGTTTACCGTGCCGAACACGCGGTCGCCGATCTCGTAGTCGCCCACCTGGCTACCCACGGAGATCACTTCCCCGGAAAAATCCTGGCCGAGGATAATGGGGAGCTTTTTAGGAAGGACCCGCCGCACGAGTCCTTTGCGTACTTTCCAATCGAATGGGTTGATGCCAATAGCGTGAATGCGGACGAGCAACTCGTCCTCATCTGGCTCGGGGTCGGGCATTTCCGCAGGCTCCAGAACTTCTTTGGACCCGAAATGGCGTATTACAATGGCTTTCATCTTGTAAATAGCGGCCTGCGGCCGCTGAAGGACTTTTAAGATCAAATACTTAACAATAATAGTGTTAAACTTTTATTGTTCAAATGATTGTGCCCGATAAATTCATAAGTGTCGGCCGCTTGCTGGCATTATTGAAAAAAATCCCCGTATTTGACCGCCTGTTTGATACAATCCTGAATGTAAACCATAGTTATGCGCTGGTGGATGTTGATCACTGCTCTCCTTGTGGGGACTGCTTTTACGCCTGTTAACCGATTTCACTTGCCCTACCCGCAGGGCTATTTTCGTTGGCCGGTCGGCCATGCCGTCCGCCTGTCCGGCACCTTCGGCGAATTGCGCCCAAACCATTTTCACGCCGGGGTGGATATCCGCTCCGCCGCGCAGCGGATCGGTGATCCCCTGTACTCCGCCGCGGAGGGTTATGTAGCCCGGATCAAAGTGGAGGAAAGCGGCTATGGCAAATCCCTGCTCATCGCCCACCCCAACGGCTTTTCTACCCTTTACGGCCACATGAACCGCTTTACGGAAGATCTGGAGGGTTTTGTCAAGCACGAACAATACAAACAACAATGCTTTGACGTCGAGGTCTTCCCGCCTCCCCATGTATTCACCTTCCGGCAAGGGCAGTACATTGGCGACATGGGCAATACCGGCGCTTCGGCAGGGCCCCACGTGCATTTCGAAGTCCGGGAAACCGCCACGGACAAGGCTATGAACCCCCTCCTGTTCGGTTTCCCCATCGCGGACAAACTGGCGCCGCGAATCTACAGCCTCAAATTGTATAAAATGGATGGGCTGGGCGTGTATGGCACCGAAGTCCAGAACTTTGAAGTGGATTCCCATTCCGACTATTTCCATCCCGAACCCGAAACCCTGAGCGTCAATACCCCTTTTGCCGCGTTTGCGGTCAAGACTTTTGATATGCACGATTCCCCTTCCAACCGAAACGGCGTGTTTGCCATGGAGATGAAGGTGGAGGGCAAGGAAGTTTACCGGTTCTCCCTGGACGAAGTCCCGTTTGAGGACACCCGGTATATCAACGCCCACATGGACTACGAGGAACAGGTGACCCGCCGCAATTATTATCACCGCTGTTTTCAATTGCCCGGCAACCTGTTGGGCATCTACCCACTGTCCGAAAACCACGGGATCGTTTCCCTAAAACCGGGAGAGGTCAAATATGTGGACATCCGGGTAACCGACGCGCTGGACAACGATGCAAGGCTGAAGTTTTGGGTGCGCCGAAGCGAAGAGAAGGAACCGCCTGCTCCCGGTCCCTATCAATATTATGTGTATCACGACCGGGACAACCTGCTGCAGCAATCCGGGAACTGCTCCGTTTTCATTCCGCAGGGAACGATCTACGAGGATCTGCCGCTCAATTTCCGCACGGCGCCCGGGGCCGGCTCCAATTACCTGTCTGATATTTTTCATATCCACAATTACCTGACCCCGGTCCACCGGTTTTACAGCCTTTCGTTGAAAGCTGCCCGGCCTTTGAAGGAGGCCGAGCGGGCCAAGGCCTTTCTCGCCTACCTCAATCCCCGCGGAAGCGTGCTCAATTGTGGGGGAGTCTGGAAAGGCGACGTCCTCACGGCGACCGTTCGCCAATTCGGACCCTACGCGATCCTGGTCGACAAGACCCCGCCCACGGTAAGCGCTTCTTCTTTCAAGTACGACATGAGGGGCAAAAAATCGATGTCTTTCCGGATCGGCGAAAACTACTCCACCGCGCCGAATATAGACGAGCTGTACTTTTCCGCGACGGTGGACGGCAAATGGATCCTGATGGAATACGACAAGAAATCGGCGATCATCACCCACCGCTTCGACCGGCGGATTTCGGAAGGCAAGCACCTGTTGCGGCTTGAAGTCAGGGATATCATGGGCAATTCGACGGTTTACGAAAAACATTTCCTACGTTAAATCTCTGCCCGATGACCCACTTGAAAGAAGGCGACAAGGCTCCGGCATTTTCCGGTTTGAACGAAAACGGGGAGCCCGTTTCCCTGTCAGATTATAAAGGCAAAAAACTCATCCTGTTCTTCTATCCGCAGGCCGATACGACCAGTTGTACCGCCGAGGCTTGCAGCTTGCGCGACCATTACGCGGAGCTGAGGGAGCAGGGCTTCGACATGCTGGGTGTTAGCCCCGACGCCCCGAAGAGCCAACTGAAGTTTAAGGACAAATACCAGTTCCCCTTTCACCTGTTGGCCGACAAGGAGCGGAAGGTTTTGGGGAAATACGGGGTCTGGGGCCCGAAGATTTTTTTCGGAAAAAACGTCATAGGCGTGCTGCGCACCACCTTCGTCATCGACGAGAAGGGGAGGATCGAAAGGATATTCGGCAGGGTGAATACGAAAAAGCACGCCCTGCAAATCCTCGAATCTTACCGGAAAGGAACTTAGCGTTTTCTAGAACGGCAGATCGTCAAACGAGCCGGCATCGCCCGGATCGTCGGTAGCGGTGGGGAAATCCCCCGCGCCGCGGCTTTGCGGCTGAGCCTCCTTGGTCTGAGCCGTTGCGGAAGGACGGTCGATTCGCCAGGCGTTGAGGTTGGTGAAATACTTCCCGTTCCATTCCCTTCCGCGCAGGTCGAAATGCACTTTGATCATTTCGCCTTCCTGGTATACGTCGACCAGGGTGCAGCGATCCTGGACCAGTTGGAATTTCACGAACTGGGGGTAGTTTCCGCTGCTGACCTCGATCACAAATTCGCGGGCCTGGAACGAGCCGGTTTTGTTCTCCGTATCGTATTTTTTGATGAGCTTGCCTTCTACTTCAAATGACATGTCGGAATCGATTTGCGTTTGCTATGGGGTTGCTTGCGTTGCAAAGGTAATAAACCCGCAGCAGCTGCAAAATAAATAAGATTCATAAAGCGGTCTTAAATGACTACGCCGACTTTTTCTATCAATTGAAGGATATCGGTAGCGTTGAGGCAGAGAATGGCCCGTTTGCCCCGGATGGCGATGGGCGCCTTCAGGATGTCCGGATTGTTTTGAATGACTTTTATCCAGTCTTTTTCGTCGAATTCGCGACCCCGGATATGCTCCTGATAGTAAGGGTGGGCTTTGTTGAGCAGTTCTTTGGGATCGAGGTTCAGGGCATGGATGATTTGTTGCCAGCTTGTTTCGGTTGAGGGCGCCTGATCGAAGGAAAAGGCTCTAACGTACCTGGAGAGTGTTTGAGCATAAGCAACCGTTCGGCGGTGAGCGCTTGATTCGGGGTTGTAATAAACCAATAACTCTCGTTCATTTGTCTTCATAAGTGTGTCTGCTTTTTCCAAATTTATGCAATAAGTTTCTTTGGTTTAGTTAAAACCCAAAATCTTTTTATAGAATTTGTGCTTTTTTTCAAAACATCCTGTTATTCAGGTTAAAACCTAACCAGCACATGCAATCCCGCAGATTTCCGGCAAAAATTCTCCTTTTTGGAGAATACGCCATCATCCGTGGGTCGAGGGCCCTTGCCGTTCCTTTCCACGACTTCGAAGGGCGTTGGGAGTATAAAGGATCTGCCTGGATATCCCCCGAACTCTCCGGCCTGGCGGACTATCTGGAAGGGCTGGAGCAAAAGGGAAGCCTGCCGGCGCCTTTAGACCTCGAGCGCTTCAGGAGCGACATCGGCCGGGGACTGGCCTTCGACTCCAGCATACCGGTGGGTTATGGCCTGGGGAGTTCCGGGGCCCTGATCGCCGCGGTGTACGATTCCTATTGCGCAAAAAAAACGACTGAAGCGGAAGATCTTCAGCCCATCCTCGCCCGGATGGAGGGGTTTTTCCACGGCTCCAGTTCGGGTATCGACCCCTTGGTATGCCTGCTGGACCGGCCCTTGCTATTGGGCGGCGGCCTGCCGCCGGAGCTGGTCGAGGTTCCGGCCGGGCGGGAAGAGGGCCCGGGAGGACTTTTTTTGCTGGATACCGGCATCGGCCGGGAAACGGCTCCTTTGGTGCGGGCTTTTCTCCAAAAATGCGAAAACCCGTCCTTTGATGCCCTGGTGGAAAAGGAATTGGGCAGGCTGAGCAATGGCGCCATTGCTGCGTTTCTGGAGGGAGATGTGGAGGCGTTACATCTCTTTTTTCGGCGATCAGCCGCTTTCAATGGGATCATTTCGGGGAAATGATTCCCGGCTCCTTCCGGGCGCTTTGGGAGAAGGGCCTCGATTCGCCGGACTATCAGCTCAAGCTCTGCGGCGCAGGAGGAGGAGGTTTTTTGATGGGTATTGCCCGGAATCTGGAGCAAGCCCGGGAAGATCTGGCGCCTCACCCATTTCATACGGTGTATCGCTGGTGAGTCTAGAGGTCCTCCAGGTGCTCCGCTGGGTGCCAGAATAACTTTTCAAAGTCCTGGACGCGATTATCGACTACGATTACCCCCTCCTTTTCGAGCAATTCCTGCATGCGTTCCGGCGGGGAGAAATGGGCCCGTCCACTGAGTTCCCCCTTGCGGTTTACGACCCGGTGGGCCGGCACGTCGTCGCGGGAGGCGCTTTGGTTCAGGGCCCAGCCCACCATCCGCGCGGAGCCGAGCGCCAGGCTGTCGGCAATGGCGCCGTAGGTGCTCACCCGCCCGGGAGGGATCTTGCGCGCGATGGCAAATACCCATTCGAAATAGTGCTCGTTGTCCATGCTTTTGGCAAATGCTTTGTACTTTTGTAAAGCTACCAAAAAGACTTATTCCTGCCATTATATGCTCAAAACACTCGTTAAGGCCAGTTCGATCTCGAATTTGACGGACGCCCGCTATTTTTCCGCCTGGGAAGTCAAATGGCTGGGTTATTGCCTGGACCCCGACTCTCCGGATTTCGTCCGTCCCGATCAGTTGCAGGCTATCCGCTCCTGGGTCGACAGCGTCGAGCTGATAGGGGAGTTTGGAAAGCAGGCCCTGCCTGATATTGTCGCCTTACTCACGATATTTCCGCCCAGACCCTGCACAGCCAGTTGATGGCGTACGGGCCCTATGTTTCCTATTTTCTTTTGGACTTTACCCGGGACGGACCCACCTGGGCGGAGATTCAGGAAGAGCATTCCCAGCTTCCGGTCGGACTGCTCCGGTCCTTTTGCAACGACTTTCCCATCCTCCTTGCTTTCGACTGGACACCCGACAACCTAGAGGAGGTGCTTTATCATATTGCTCCCAGCGGAATCAGCATCAAAGGCGGGGCAGAGGAAAAGGTGGGCCTGAAATCTTTCGAGGAAATGGACCGGATCTTTGAGTTGTTGCAGGAAGAGGAATGATTCAATTTTGAGTTTTTAGTTCTTAATTTTTAGTTTTTAAAAAGCAACTAAAAACTAAGAACTAAAAATTAAAAACTAACGACCAGCTGCCGAAAAGTCTTACATATCCCGACGCCCTGGTAAAAGCCCAACGTTATTGCGCCTACCAGGATCGCTGCCACCAGGAAATCCGTTTCAAACTGGTGCAATGGGGGGTGTATGGGGAGGACCTGGAGAATATCCTCGCCGACCTCATCGCGGAGGGTTTTCTGGATGAGGAGCGCTTTGCCCGGTCTTTTGCCCGTGGAAAATTCAGGATGAAACAGTGGGGGAGGCTCCGCATCGCCGGAGAGCTCAAAAAACGCGGTATTTCCGACTACTGCCTGAGAGCGGGACTGTCGGAGATCGAAGAAGAGGACTATTTGCAAACCCTTAGGGACCTCCTTTCGAAAAAAAAGGAGCAATTGGACCCGGCCTATACTCCTTTCGAGCGAATGCAACTCCTGATCAGGCAGGGCATCGGCAAGGGGTACGAAACAGATTTGGTGCAGCGGCTTGCGGCAGAGCTGGGATCATCAGAAAGCTGACTTTACTAAAAAATTGTTATTACCCCTTTCGGAAATGTGCATAATTTTGGAACATGGAAGGCCCTGTTACGGGTTGGACCATATAAAAAACGGAGTATTATGGCAAACGAGAAAAAAACACTGGAAAACTTCAAAGCGGTAGCGCTATCTGAAGAAAAGACCAAGGCGGTCAAAGGCGGATACATGGTGTCCATTCATCCGCGGGCAGAACCTGCCGGCTATGTAGGCTGGGGAGAAGTAGAGATCAGGAACCAGGGGGTGCAAACCTTCGGTATGTCGTTCATGAACAAAATTCTTCGCCGTCGCTAGATCGAGGCCCGATATCTCAGCCGGACCACCTCCCCGAAGGGGATTTGGCGGATTTTGCTTTCCACCCAGGCCCTGATGTCAAATAATTCGATCATTGGGCGCTCAGGCGCCAGTTCATACAGGCTTTCCAGTTGTTTTTGCAGCAGCAGGAAAGCCTGATTTTCTTCTTTTTTGCCCGCCGCCCGGATAGAGGCCTTCATGAATTGCAAAACAGCCCGCTCGTACTCGAACATCCGCTCCTCTTTTTTCAGAAAGCGCTGCGCGGACCTCACCAGCGATTCCAGCAACAGGGTATTTCCCATTTCGAAATGAATGATCAGGTTCAGGATACGGGCCACGCTTTGCAGGTCCTTCCGCTCGATATTTCCCGAAAGGGCCAGCCATTCGTTTAGATAGGCCAGGGCCTGCTCGTAGTCGCCATTGCCGAAATAGATGTAGAAATACTGGTAGAAAAAGGTGTTTTTGCGAAACAGGTCCTCGCTGAAACGCTGTACCTCCTTGCGATGCTCCTCCAGCGCCCGAAGCCCCTCCTCGAAGTCGCCCTGGGCAATGCAAAGGCCGAACTGATTCATGTAGTATTGCCGGTGGATCTTCAACTCGTCGTCGAGGGTATTGGGCCGCACGGAGCGGAATTTTTTCAGCACCTCCCGCACTTCCTCGTGCTTGTTGAGCAACCCGCAGCTGAGCGCGGTATTGCTCAGTGCGGAGATATATTCGGAAACGTCTTCCCGAAGCAGGTCGGGCCGCTCCTCCATCAGGCCGATCAGGGTTTTGTTCAATTCGTAAAAACGGGGGTATTCCTTTTGGGCATAGCTGGCAATCGACAGGATCCGGTAGAAGTACACGCGGGCATGGTGGGATTTTGCCTTCTCCGGAGATTGAAGCAGGGGGGCTTTTAACAACTCCTGGACCTGGCGGGTTTGTTCCTCGCTCCGCAGGGAGGCGTCTTTTCGGAGGCTGACCAGCAGCCGGAGAAAAATATTGCGAAAAGCGGAGAGGTTTTCCTGGCGGTCCCGAAAATCCCGTTCCTCCCTCTCCAGCTGTGCCAGTTGGGTGTCCAGATAGGCGATATCGGTTCGGGCGTAAGCCACCTGTTTTTTCCAGTTTACGACTTCGATCAGGGAGGTGAATTGCTCGTACTGCGTGGCAAATTTCCCGGCCTTTTCCAGCCAGAACAGGGCGTCCTCGTATTTCGAACGCCGGTACAGGGCCCTGACCCCGAGCAGGGTCGATTTGATGCGGTAATCTATGGAGGTCTTCTCGTCGTATGCCTGCAGGCTCTTGAGAACCCATTCGAAAAGGTAGTTCTTCAATTCTGAGTACTTCCGGCTTTCGATGGGCTCATCCCCGTACACGGCCCTTTTCAGCTCCTCCTCGTCAAAAGACCCTTGCCGCTCTATGGCCTCAAACAGGCGGAGGTACTTGTTGTCCCCACCTTCCCCCTCCCTGGCAAAGAGCTTGAAGTAGCGCTTCTCGCTTCCCGTTAGCGAATGCACCAGTTGAAAAAGCCGGTCTGAAGGAGTTTTGGGCATGATCGCCTGTTTTCATAATAAATTTACCACGCACCTCGGTAAATTCAAATATCCCTCAATATCCGGAAACCTGACATATCAAGGTTTACAAAATAGAAAGGTCTACGTATCCCTTTTTCTCCGGATAATCGGTGGTATAGTGCAAGCCGCGGCTCTCCATGCGCATACTAGCCGAGCGCACGATCAGGTAGGCAATGGTGATGAGGTTGCGCAACTCGCACAGTTGGGGGGAGATCGTCGTCGTGTTGTATAGCGCTTCGATCTCCTTGTACTGGAGGTAGAGCCGGTCGTTGGCGCGCTTCAAACGGACGTTGGAGCGCACGATCCCCACATAGTAGCTCATAGTTTCCTTGAGTTCTTTAATGCCCTGGGTAATGAGCACCATTTCATCGGGATCGGTCGTGCCGCGCGCATCCCAGTCCGGAATATTGGTCTGTATCTGGAACTGGTCTATTCTGGGAATGATATCTTCGACGATGCGGTGGGCAAATACAAGGCCTTCCAACAGGGAGTTGGAGGCCAGGCGATTGGCGCCGTGAAGGCCGGTGCAGGTACATTCGCCGGCTGCGTACAGGCGGTCGATGGAACTGCGCCCCATCTCATCCGTGCGCACACCCCCGCACATGTAATGACAGGCGGGCGTGACGGGGATAAAATCCTTCATCGGGTCGATGCCGATAGACAGGCATTTCTTGTAGATGTTGGGAAAATGCGCGATAAATCCTTCTTTGTCGAGATGGGTGCAGTCGAGGTACATGCAATCTTCGCCGCGCTGCTTGATCTCCCGGTCGATCGCCCGGGCCACGATATCGCGGGGCGCCAGGGAGCCCCTGGGATCGTATTTGTGCATAAACTCCTCCCCCTGCCTCGTGCGCAGAATGGCGCCAAAACCTCGAACGGCTTCTGAAATAAGGAAGGAAGGGTTTTCGCCTGCCGGGTTGTACAGGCTGGTGGGGTGGAATTGGACGAACTCCATATTCTCCACCCTGCCTTTTGCCCGGTAGGCCATCGCAATCCCGTCTCCCGTGGCGATGGCGGGGTTGGTGGTGTTTTTGTAAACCTGCCCTGTGCCGCCCGTAGCCAGGACGGTGATCTTCGCCAGAAAGGTTTCGATGGTTCCGGTGCGCTTATCCAACACATAGGCGCCGTAGCATTCGATGCCCGGGGTGACCCGGATGATGGTATAGCCCATGTGGTGTTGGGTCAGCAGGTCGATAGCAAAATAGTGCTCCTGAAACTCGATGTTGGGATAGCGGCCCAATTCTTCGAGCAAGGTGCGCTGGATCTCCCAGCCGGTAATATCTTTATAGTGCAGAATGCGGTTTTCCGAGTGGCCGCCTTCCCGCCCAAGATCGTATTGATCTGTCGTCTCCTTTTTATCGAAGCGCGCGCCCCAGTTGATGATCTCCTGCACCCGCTCGGGGCCTTCGTGCACTACGATCTCGACGATCTTTTCCACGCATAGCCCGTCGCCGGCATCGAGCGTGTCCTCGACATGCTTTTTGTAGGAGTCGTGCTTTTTGTCCCAAGCGGCGGCCACTCCTGCCTGAGCCCAGGCGGTGTTGCTTTCGTTTTCATTGGTTTTGGTCAGCACCGTAATTTTTAAATCGGGGCGGGCTTTGGCGAGTTTAATAGCGGTGGTCAACCCGGCGATACCGGCGCCCAATACCAAAACATCGGTTTTTTGCATAGCGGAAATTTGAAAAGTTGCCTGCCAAATTTAGAGTTTTATTTTTGCCGGAGATACTAAATCTGCGTAACTCGCGGGTATGAAAATTGCAGTCAACGCCCGTTTTCTATTGCCGGGCAAGCTGGAGGGGATCGGCTGGTACACCTACGAAGTAGTGCGCCGGATGGCAGAGGCGCATCCGGAGGACGAATTCTGGTTGCTCTTCGACCGGCCGGTGAAGGAGGGTTTTCGCTTTGGCCCAAACGTAAGGATGATGACCCTGTCCCCGCCCGCCCGCCACCCCTTTCTTTGGCTGGCCTGGTTTGAAGGGCGTATCCCCGCCACGCTGCGGAGATTGGGCGCCGACGTGTTTTTTTCCCCCGACAACTATTGTTCCCTCCGAAGCTCGACGCCGACGCTTTTGGTCATGCACGATATCGCCTATGCCCATTTTCCCGCGCATATTCCCTGGCTTTCGAGGCAGTATTACCGGTTTTTCGTGCCGCGTTTTTTGCGCCGGGCAGAGCGGGTGCTGACGGTTTCCGAATTCACCAAACAAGACCTGATCCGGACCCTGGGCGTGCCGGGAGATAAAATCCGGGTAGCCGGAAACGGGCCGAGGGAGGTTTTTCGGCCGCTGCCGGAGGACGAAAAAAGGGAGATCCGAACCCGGTTTTCCGGAGGAGAACCCTACTTCTTGTACGTGGGAGCAATCCACCCCCGGAAGAACGTGCCTCGGCTGATCCGCGCATTCGACCTGTTCAAAGAGCGCACAAACGCCCCCCACCGCCTGCTGCTGGCCGGCCGCTGGGGCTGGCAAACGGGCGAGGTCAAAACGGCCTTCGAGCAGGCCAGACATCAGACTGCCATTCATTTTATGGGCTATGTCGATGACGATCTGTTGGCCGGACTCATGGGCGCGGCTTTTGCCCTGACCTATGTATCGCTTTGGGAGGGCTTCGGCCTGCCGGTCCTGGAAGCCCTTTTTTCAGAAGTTCCGGTAATTTACGGGAATGCCACCTCCCTTCCGGAGGTCGCGGGCGACGCAGGTCTGGCCGTGGACCCGGAATCGGAGGAGTCTATCGCAGGCGGAATGGCTGCTTTGGTCCTCGATGAGGGGATGGCAAAACAGCTGGTGGAAAAAGGAAGGCTGCAACGTCAAAAATTCAGCTGGGACCACACGGCCCGCGTCGTTTACGAAGAGTTAAAATCGCTTGCCCGCAGAGCTCAATAACTCATTTTCACCCGGATAAACGCCCCCTGGATCGGGCTCCGGTATTTTTTCCCATCGCTTTCCAGGGCCACTTGTCCGATCAGGTCCAAATCCCAGTTTTGAGAAATGGAATAGCTGATCGTCGGGTTGGCGAACAAGGCGTGGGCTTTGGAGGGGCTGTATATGAGCGCCAGGCCTCCGTTCAGCAGGGGCGTAATGGGGTAGCCGCCCTGGAGAAAGACAGAGTATTTGTAGGGATACAGGTTTTTGGCAGATAACTGGAAGGTGAACAGATTGGAAATGCCCGCATTGGTCTGGCCGTTGGAGTTGAAGAGGAACCCGGTGCTCAGATACAGGGATTTGCCGGTCAAATAATCCAGGCCGAAGGTGGCGGCAAAGCTGCTGGTCTCGCCTTCCTCAAGGGGTTGGAAAAAGGTCATTTCTCCTTTAAATCCGGCGCCCTTGATATTGCCGGCCCAGCCTGCGCCGAGCGCCAGCTCGTTTTGCACCAGCCCGCCCAGCACCTGAAAATCGTACCCACCCGCGTTGAATTGCCCCATGCCGGCGATGACGGCCGCTTCCAGGCTATCGGCCATTTTAGCCGCTATTTCCACGCTGGAGGCATAGCCGGGGTAATACCGGACGCGGAGGGCATCGGAACCGGGTCTTTCCTCATAATCGAAATCGGTGAAGGAAAAGGCGTTGAACACGTCGTTGGGGTTCCAAACGGTGCTGATGCCCCAGTTTACGCGCTGCCGTCCGAGCCGTACCTCCCATTTCCCTTTCGTCAGTTCGAGATAGAGGCGGTCGACCATAGCGTGGTAGGCAAGCCCTTTGTTGTTGCTCTCCCCGACGGACAGGTCGAAGTAATCATTGGCCTGATCCAGGCCTTTGATCATGTCCTTGGTGCTGAGGTCGCCCCAGAAGATGCGGTTGCGAAAATCGACCTTGAAAAGCAGGGAAGGAGCGATCTGCCATTTGACGTTTATGCGGTTGTGTATCTGGTTCTGGTCGTAGATCTGGGTCACGCCGGGAAAGGGTATGCCGTTGAATACGAACAAGGTTTGCAGGTCCTTGACGTATCCGTCGACACTGAATTTCGGAGGCTCTTCCGGCTGTGCAAATGCAGTGGCAGCAGCCAGGGCCAGGGCCGGAAGGAAAAACAAGGCTTTCATAGGCGGCTTATTTCAGCGGGTTTTGCTTCACATCGGTGGCGATCTTTCCGTCCACCAGGGTGATCACGCGGTGCGCCCGGTCGATCACCCGCTGGTCGTGGGTGGAGAATACGAAGGTGATGCCCTGTTCGTGGTTGAGGCGCGCCATGATATCCAGCAGGTTTTCGGTCGATTTGGAGTCGAGGTTGGCGGTGGGTTCGTCGGCCAGAATGAAATCCGGCTTTGGCGCCAGCGCGCGCGCCACGGCGACGCGCTGCTGCTGTCCGCCGGAAAGCTGGGCCGGCCGGCTGTTCTTTTTGTCGCCCAGCCCGACCGCTTCCAGGAGTTCATTTGTTCGTGCATTCCGCTCGGAAGCGGGCCTGTTCTGAAGCAGCATGACGAATTCGATGTTCTCCGTAGCCGTGAGCACGGGGATGAGGTTGTAGGCCTGAAACACAAAGCCGATATGGTTTTTCCGGAATTCGATCAGCTTGTTGTCCGACAGGCCGGAGATATCCGTTCCGGAGATGACGACATTGCCGTGGGTCGGTTTATCCAAGCCTCCGATAATATTGAGCAGGGTCGTTTTACCGGAACCCGAGGGGCCAACGATGGCGGTAAATTCGCCCTGGCCGATTTCGAGATCTACCCCGTCGAGCGCTACGACAGGAATGGTGTCGGGGTTGTAGACTTTGGTGATCCCTTTGGTGGTTATATTTTTCATTTCAGTTTTAAGTTTTTAGTTCTTAATTTTTAGTTGATTGTTTTGCTTCTTAGTTTTCAAGTTTTGGAATAACTAAAAACTAAGAATTCAAACCTCAAAACTAAATCCTTCGTATCGCGTCCACCGGCCTGAGCCTGACAGCTTTCCATGCGGGGTAGAGGGAGCCGACCAGGGCCGTAATGACCACCGCTACCGCCAGGATGATAAAAATGCCGGGATTGATGGTGGTATATACGATCCGGGACATCCCGAACTGGCGCATGGCTTCCGACCAGTTGCCCAGATCGATGCCGTTGCGATTGAAGTAGGAGACGGTCAGGTAGGCGAGTCCCAGGCCGACAGGGCCGCCGACGAGCCCCAGCATGACGGTTTCCAGTACGATCATGAAGAAGACCCTGACTTTGTTCATGCCCACGGCCATCAGCATTCCCAACTCCCTGATGCGTTCGAGGACGGCCATCAGCATGGTGTTGATGATGCCGAATACGAGCGCCAGCATAACGATCACGGTGAACATGATGGTCGATATTTGCATTTGGGAATTGAACAGTTCGATCTCCGGGGAGATCTGCTTGTAGGTTTCCACCAGGAACTGGGGGTATTGTTTTTGCATCGCGGCTTGGACGGTATCGAGGTACTCCGGGTCTTTCAAGAAAATGGCCGCTTCGTGGGCGATATCCTCTTTGCCGAGTATCTGATTGAAATCCGACAGGGGGGTATAGACCACGAGGTCTTCGATCATCGCATTATCGTTTTCGTACAGTCCTACGACCCTCATGGCCGTCGCAGTGATATCGCCGTTCAGGTTGGTGAAGGTGAGCACGATCTTGGAGCGGAGCTTGATGTTTAATTTTTCCGCCAGGCGTTTGCTCAGAATGAGCTGGTTTTTCTTGTCTGCGGAAAAATATTCTCCTTCGGTAATCTTCTCGTCGAGCCGGGTGACCTCTGCCTCGCCGGTGGGGTCTACCGCCTTGATCTGTACGCCCCGCGCCCCTTTTGCCGAGGCGATCATGGCCGAAGACAGGCTGCGAACCGTTGCGGCCTGCACGTGCTCCATGCCTTGAAGCGACTGTTGCAGCGCGGCGGCTTGATCCATTACATATATCGCATCCCGGTCCTTGGGGAAATCAGGGTGGTGGATCTGGATATGGGAGATCTCGCTTTCGATGGAATTGTTGATGTAGCTTTTGATCATTCCGTCCGAGAAGCTCATCAGGAAGATCACGGCCCATACCCCCACGACGATGGCGCCGATCACGACCAGGCTGCGGGTGTGGCTGCGCCAGATATTTCGCCAGGCTATTTTGAATAACATGAGGATAAGTTTTTATGCCCGCATGGCTTCCACCGGCCGAAGACGCATGATCTTGAGCAGGGGGTAGAAAGCCAGCACGGAGGTGATGAGGAAAACGATGTAAGCTTGGGTCAGGAAAACGCCCGGTTCGAAGGCGGTCGGAAAGATCGGGTCGAAGCCCCATTTTTCATAAACATCGCTCATGCCTTCGCTCATTTCCCCGAAATTGATCGGGTTGATATTGAAATACCAGACCAGGGGTATGGCGCCAATGATGCCGGCCAGGGCGCCGAGCAGGCCGAGCAGGATGATCTCCACCCAGATGCTCAGTCCCAGTTTCAGGCGGTTCATGCCGATGGATACCAGGACCCCGAATTCGTACTCCCGCTCCTTGGTCATCATCAGGATGGTGCCGTAGATGCCGAAGGAGATAATTACGTAAAGGATGAACAACATAATATAGGAGCCGGCGGCATCGGCCTCCCGGGCGTCCATGAGCTCGGGAAGGAGTTCTTTCCAGTCCATCACCTCGTATTCTTCCACAGGCAAGGCGGCTTTCAATTTCTTGACCGCCGGGGCGACCGCGTCCTTGTTTTTCAGGTCGAGCGCCACCGTGGTGACGAGGTTTTCCGCGCCGTAGAGGTATTGGGCGACTTCCAGGGGGAGGTAGACCATCCGCTTATCCAGGTCGGGTGATGGAAAGTCGACGATACCCACAATGGGATATTTCCCGGCTGCATTGACGCCGTGATAGCCCTGGCTGATGAGCACGAGGGTGTCACCGACGTGGAGCTTCATATTTTCGGCGATGCCTTGTCCGATGATCGCGGCTTCCTCGCCCTCCTGAAGGTAGCGGCCGGAGGAGATGCGACTGCTCAGGCGGGTCATTCCATCCTCTGCGCCGGGCTTGGTGCCGACCACCATCACCCCGGTCGTGAGGTTTTCATGGGAAGCCAGGGCAAAGGATTCGATGCGCGGCACGGCCCCGGCGCCTTCCAATTCGGCGGGAATGGGGAAGGCCTTGTCGATGGATTGCTCGTCCCAGTAGCCTTGCTGGTGAACCTGGGCGTAGCCGAAGTAGTAGCCGACCACGTTGTCGATCATCCGATCCCATCCTCCTTTTTGCAGTGCGACCATGAAGGAGGAGAACAGGACCGCAAAGAAGATCGAGGCCATGGTAATGTAAGTCCGGCGTTTGTTTCGCCAGATGTTGCGCCATGCGAGTTTGAAGATCGTCTTCATTGTATTTTTTTCAAATTCTGAACGGAGAAGAAGCTTTCTTCGATCGGTTTGTCGAATTCAATCCAGAGGTATTCCATAACAGTTTTGTTGCCTTCCTCGTCGGCGGGGATCACTTCGAGTCGGGCGGGGAGGAGTTTGCCGCCGAGGGACTTGATGTCTTTGCCCAGCATGGTGTTGACCAGGTAGCCGTCTTCGTCGTAGAATTCGGATTTGAGCTCGAGGTAGTCGGTCTTGTCGATCCAGCTGATGACCTTGCCCCAAACGACGGCCGCGTCTTCGTTGGGAATGAGCTCGATCTTGTAGCAGGACCGGCCTTCGATGGTTTCGGAGCCCAGCAATTTATGGGAGAAATCGTTGACGATGGAGGTTTGCTGCACCAGGTCGTCGTTTTTGAAATCGGACCCAAGCCAGGACTGGCTCATCATGGAAGGCGGCATTTTGACCACGCGGTCGATGGAGGGCTGCCAGTTCCAGATCTCCTTGCCGCGCTTGAGGAATGCAGTACCCTTGTCGCGCACCGGGGAGGTGATCAGCACCATGGCGTATTCCTCGCCCTTTCCCCAGGTTTTCATGGTCATCTCGCGGGTCCAGGTGGGGCGGATGATCGTCATTTTCATTTCCGACTTATTGGTAAGCCCTTTGAGCTTGGAGTCGGCTTTGCGAATAATTTCCTTGGCGTCGGGCGTTTGAGCCTGGCTAAAGCCCAGGGTAAAAAGGCCGGCCAATAATAAGATCCAGGTTTTCATGTTGATGAGGTTTAAATGAGTAGATCGTTGGGGTTTAAAAATTACAGAATCGTTCGATGTATAGTTTTTTCATGTCTTCCAGAGGGTAGGTATTTCCAAGAAAAAAATACTGTAAGAGTATGCCGTCCAGGGTAGCGCCCATCAGGTAGGCCTCTTTTTCGGTGTCCTTTACTCCTAGCTGGGCAAGAATATTCTTGAAAAGTTCGAGGGTTCCCTCCCGTTTATGTTTGGTAGCCCATTCGATCTCGCCGGCGATTTCGGGCTGAAATGCCAGCGTGGTGAGGAGCTTCCAGTATTGAGGCTGGCTCCGGACCATATAAAAGGTGCCCTCGATAATGGCCAACAGCTGCTCTTTCGGAGCTGATTGTTGCAGGAGGGAAGTCTCCATCAGGTTTTCCCCTTCCCCAAATGCGGCCAGGAGTATCTCCCGGAGAAGGACCTCCTTGCTTTCAAAATAATTGTACATCAATCCTTTGGAAATCCCGGCAGCCTTGGCAATCTGGCTGATGGAGGTATTTGCATACCCCTGCTTCCCAAACAACTCCAGCGCGGCAGCCTGTATGGAAGCCTTGCTCTGGTTGCGGATCTCTTTGAATTGTTCTTTAGTTTTTGGCGACATTGCTTGTTGACCAAACGGTCAGTCAAAAATCGAACAATTTTCCTTTCCTTCCAAAAAAACAACGATAAAAAAGTAAAAATCCTAGACGAACGAACGGGAAAGCGCCTTTTGAAGGGCGGAAGAGGAGGGAAACCCGACCTGAAGGCCGATGGACCTGGGAGTTTGGCGGCGGTATTTGGGGTCGTCGAGACAGGCCCGGTATGTTTCGAGCCTTTTTTCTTCGAGGAACCCGGGAAAGCTCTTTCCGCTTTCTCTCCGGATCAGCTCCCTGATCTGGTCCGGGGGGAGTTTACTCATAAAGGAGAGGCGCCTGATGTGCAATTCCGGGTCGAGATGCACCTTCTCCGTGCCAAACCATTTGAATAGTCCCTGTTCGGAAGGGGTCCGGGCCCATTCGTTTTCGGTGGAAAAGGATTTGAGCTGGATGTGGGTGGGATACGCCACGCCGAAGGCGTATTGAAAGCTCCGCCAGGTCAGCCAGAAAAGCATGGCGGCAAAGGAAAGGTCCCCGAGGTAAGAGAAACCTTTTACGCTGTATAGGTTCCAGCCCAGGAAATTATAGACCACAAAATCCATCACGATATAGGAGGTATTGACCACCGACAGCACGAAAAGGAACTTGATGGTCCATTGCAACCATACGGATTTGCTGTATTCCCAAAAGAAGCCTTTGCGCCGGACGACTGCCTGCTTGTATTTTATATAACGGTAGGAAAGGGTGAGGTAAGTGAATAGAAAGAAGACGTACAGGATTCCTTCAAAAGTCTTGAAGAAAGGGGCCAGGAAATGCTTCCACATCCAGGCCTGAGCGTCGTCGCCGGAAAAGTAAATCGCCCAGTAAAGGACGCCTTGCGCCAGGGGAAGGATGAAGTGTTTGCCGTCCGTCCACCGGAGCTCATAGGCCGGATACAGGCTGAACTTCACGAAAAAATACAGGGCCGGTCCGAGGCTAAGCGTGTACCACAGGGGGACGAAGTATTTTTCCCGGAAGGGGTAGAGGATGCCGGCGTGTACCAGCAGGTTGTTGAGCACGCAAAGGGAGAAGAGCAGTAAGAGCAGGGCAAACTGGATGTTGGCTTTTTTGTTCCCCCTTTCCCTGATCAGATAAACCCAGCCCATGGTCCAGCCGGACAGCACGGCGACGATCAGCAGCAGCGAGACGATGAGGTCGGCCATTTGGCAGAGAAAGTTTTGGAACCTGCCTCAAGATAGGGAATTTAGGGACTTTATTACCTGGGCCGGTCCTTGCCGGATTATTTTATATAAAACAATTTGTATTTAATGTTGAATATAAAAACAAATTGTTTTACATTAGTGCCGTGGATCTGGAATCCCGTTAACCCCCACTTCCTTTGACTATGGAAAAGATCTTACATCTGTTGTACAAAAACCTGCTGGCCAGATGGATCAGGTTCAGGGACCGCACGAAGCTTTGGTTGAACAAGTACCGCTACAAGCTCTATATGCTCGGTTTCCTGTGCCTGGTGATCCAAACAAAGGACCTTCAGTTCACCATCGGCATGGACGGGTATCCCATTGCAGACTTCCAGGCTATCCGACCCTTTCCCCGGCTGATGGTTCAGGCTATTTCGGATGCAACCGACGATCTGATAGAAGGGCCGATTTCCTGGAAATCGCTATTGACTGAGGAGCAAGCGAAGCCGGCTAAACAGAGCCCCAAAGCCACCCCGGTCGAATTGCCCGCGAAGGGTACGGAGCGCCGGAGCGCGCAGATGGACTACGTAGCCCGATTTTCAAAACTTGCGCAAATAGAGATGAAGAAGTACGGCATTCCAGCCAGCATCACCCTGGCGCAGGGGATATTGGAGAGCGAATCCGGAAATAGCCGTTTGGCCAGCAGGCACAACAACCACTTCGGGATAAAATGCCATTCAAAGAGTTGTCCCAGAGGGCATTGCGTGAATTATGCGGACGATTCGCCTAAGGACTTTTTCAGGCAATACGGCACGGCTTGGGAGAGCTTCCGCGCACATAGCGAATTTCTCAATCGGGACAGATACCGCTCCCTTCACAAACTCCGGCCGACGGATTATAAAGGCTGGGCCAGAGGGCTTCAAAAAGCCGGTTATGCGACGGGTAATAAATACGCGGAAAAACTGATCCGGCTGATCGAAGACCTGAAACTCTACCAGTACGACAAGGTATGAGCCCGGGCCTTCGGAGGCCGGGGTTTATTTCCTTTCTTCGATACCCGCGTTATTCTCTTCTTCCTTCTTGTCCAGTTTTTTGCGCTCGGCATCCCTGACCCCTTCTTTGAGCTCGGTCTCCAGGGATTTGCGGGCATTGTTGAATTCGCTGATCCCTCTGCCGAGGCCGCGCATCAGTTCGGGAATTTTCTTCCCGCCGAACAGAAGCAGGATGGCAAAGAAGATGACCAGCATCTCGGGCCCGAAAAAGTTAAAGAGCAAAATGGTATTCATGATCATGATTTTTTGAATTCCTGGTGCAAAAGTAAGCTTTCAGATAGTAAACCTGCGGTGGCGTTTAACTGTTCAGAATATTTTTTTCACTTTTTCAACCCGATCTCCCGCAAGCGCTCATCCAGATAGGCGCCGGCCGTAATGGGGGGGTAGGCGGAGGGATGCTCCGAATCTACGCACTGAGGCAGACAGTCCAGCGCCATTTCGCTTTTCGGGTGCAGAAAGAAGGGGATGGACAGGCGCGGAAGGTGCCATTCCTCCCGAGGGGGGTTGACGACCCGGTGGGTGGTCGACTTGAGGTAATTATTGGTCAGGCGTTGCAGCATATCGCCCACGTTGATGACGATCTCCCCTTCTTCGGGGAGGATATCCAGCCACTGCTCCTCCTTGCTTAACAGTTGCAGGCCTCCTGCCGATGCCCCGACCAAAAGGGTAATCAGGTTGATGTCTTCGTGTTGTTCGGCGCGGATGGCGCTGTTCGGTTCTTCGGAGATCGGGGGGTAGTGGATGGCGCGCAGGATGCTGTTTCCGTTGTGGATCTTGTCGTCGAAGTAGTTTTCCGGCAGTCCCAGGTGCAGGGCGATGGCGCGGAGCAAATGTCCGCCTGCTTGTTCGAAAGCTTTATAGAGCTGTTTGCCCAGGGAAGTAAAGGCGGGTATTTCGGCGGTCTGGACATTGGCGGGGTATTCGCGGGCGATGGGATCGCCGTCCTCCACTTCCTGTCCGATCTGGAAGAACTCTTTCAGGTCGGCTACTTTGGATTGCTTGGCGTGTTCTTTACCAAAAGAGGTATAACCGCGTTGGCCGGCCAGACCTTCGATCTCGTATTTGCGTTTGAGTTCCAGCGGCTGCCGAAAAAAAGAGCGGGCATTGGAGTAGAATCCATCGATCAACTCGTCCGGTATGCCGTGATCTTTGACGCCGACAAAGCCGATTTCGTGGAAGGCATTTCCCAGTTTTTCCACAAATGCCAGGCGCTCTAGTGGGTTTCCATGAGTGAATCTGGAAAGGTCGACTACGGGGATCGCTCGTTTACCCATGTTTGGAAAGGGGTTGGTTTGAGAAATGAGTTTTATTTGACGCGGTCGGGGTTTTCCTGGAGGAACCGGCTCCAGCTACCGCCCCCGGAGGAGCCCGCTAATGGCGAGTTTCTCTGCAAATGGTGGCAAACGGCCGTGGCAAGGGCATCGGTGGCATCGAGAAAACGCTTGTCGATCGGGTTTTTTATCAAATGGCCTAACATGGCCGCCACCTGTTCTTTAGAGGCGTTGCCGTTGCCCGTCACGGATTGTTTGATCTTTTTCGGCATGTATTCGGTGATCGGCAAGCCCTTGGTCATGGCGGCGGCGATAGCCACCCCTTGCGCGCGGCCCAGCTTGAGCATCGACTGAGGGTTGATGCCGAAGAAAGGCGCTTCGATGGCCATTTCATCCGGCTTGTACTGGTCGATCAGTTCCTGGATCCGTTCGAAGATGGACTTGAGTTTTTCCTGGTGTGAGTCGAGGTGAGAAAGGGTCAGGACCCCCATGAAGGTGAGCCCGATCTGCTGGCCATTGGTTTGGATGAGGGCATAGCCCAGGATATTGGTTCCCGGGTCGATGCCGAGGATGTGGAAAGGGGCCGTTTTTCCTTTTTCTTTCATTACCTAAAGGTAGGTAATTTGAAACAAATCATTTCAAAAATTTGGAATGGGGGAGGATAATGGCTTACCTTTCGGAGGTACCCTTTTAAAGATCTATTGTTTGATCACAGCCCTTGTCTCCCGTCTTCGAAGGGCTAAGCCCAACCGATTGCACCCTGCTGTCATTTTCGTTTTGAAGATGTCGGTTCTGGCAGGTCTGGGCTGGGTCCTCTACCATCAGGTCTGGTCGCGGGAGAATGCCGGAGCGCTTGTAGAGACTTTTGCAGAGCATTGGGCCGGCCCCGCCAGGTGGATGTTGCTGGTGGCGGTTTTGCTCGTGCCGGTCAATTGGGGCCTGGAGACCCAGAAGTGGCGCTGTCTGCTGACGCGCTTTACGCCGATTTCATTTTGGCAAGCTTACCGGGCCATTTTGGCAGGGGTGGCGGTTTCCCTTTTTACTCCCAACCGCATGGGGGAGTATGGAGGAAGGGTGCTGGCCGTCGAGGCCCGCCACGGTTGGAAGGCCGTTTTGGCTACTCTGGTGGGGAGCATGAGCCAGTGGCTCGTGCTGTTCGGCATGGGTTTTATTGGACTGGCGATTTTCTCGACCTACGCGGTTTTCCGCAACGAGACCCTGCTGCCCTGGTTATTTGTCGCGGGAGCGGCTCTGGTAAGCGGGCTGGCTTTTTTGTTCTTCCACTTGTCGAAATTGCCCGGCTGGCTGAGATTCCTTCCCTTCTATCGATACCTGCACCGCTACCTTCGGCTCATTGCCTTTGTGCACCGCTACAGGAAGGGCGATTTGCGGCAGGTCCTAGGCCTGGCGTTGCTGAGGTACGCGACCTATTCCCTGCAGTATTTTCTGGTGCTTCATTTCCTGGGCGTGGAGATTTCCCCTCTCACGGGATTTGCCGGCATTTCCACCTTATTCCTCTTCCAGACCAGCTTGCCCCTCCCTCCTGTAATCGGTCTTTTTGCCAGGGGGGAGGCGGCGCTATTCGTCTGGGGTCATTTCAGCGATCAGAGCCTTTCGATCCTGGCGGCCAGCTTCGGTCTTTTCATAATAAACCTCACAGCCCCTGCGTTACTTGGTGCGTTGGTCATAGTCCAAACCAACGTAAACAAATTTTTGGGTTATGAAAAAGACGAGGTTAAAGTGGATGTTGGCGGTTTTTAGCCTGCCCCTTCTGCTTGGGTTTGTTCCAATGCCCTTTCCGGCAGGGGGACAATCGGGTTCGGATGCGAATTCCGGCATCGATGTTTGCAATATTTACAACAGCGCCTTCCAGCACGGAGAGGAGCTCACCTATAAAGTTTACTACAACCTCAATTTCGTGTGGGTGCCCGCCGGAGAGGTGGTCTTTCGGGTCAATGAGGTCGAAGAGCAGTTCCATTACTCGGTGAAAGGCTCGACTTATAGCTCTTACGAGTGGTTTTTCAAGGTTCGCGACTATTACGACACTTATGTAGAGAAGGGTTCCCTGCTTCCCTCGCTTTCCATCCGGGATGTCAGAGAGGGCGGATATACACTATACGACAAGGTCAGTTTCGATCAAAAAAAGAACACTGCTTTCTCCACCCGCGGAAGGGCGAAGGACAATATCAAGGAGAACAAGGAATACAAGGTGGACCCCTGCATGCACGATCTTCTTTCCCTGATCTACTACACCCGCAACCTCGATTTCGGAAAAATGTATTCCGGCCAGAAAGTGCCCGTGAAGATCTTCATCGACAAGGAGGTTTGGCCATTGAACATGACCTACAAGGGAAAGGTAGCCGAGAAATCGATCAAGGGCCTGGGCAAATTCAATACCATCGAGTTCAGCCCTCAGGTTATCGAAGGTGAATACTTCAAGGAAGGATCGGAGATGAAGATGTGGGCCACCGACGACAAGAACAAGATCCCGCTGATGATCGAATCTCCGGTGGCGGTGGGTTCGGTCAAGGTGGTTCTCAAATCCTGGAAGGGTTTGAGGAATGGGATGGATGCCAGGATCGAGGATTAAAAAAGGCGAAGCAAGAATAAATGAAGGGCTGTAAGACGGAAATCTTACGGCCCTTTGTAGTTTTAGGATAGTTTTAAAGGAAATACACCAATATGAGAGTTGACGGATGGACCATTTTGCTGCTGGCCTTATTCTTTGCCGGCGGGTTTTGGGTGGGCCGAACCTGGGAGTTCGGCGGGAGCACCCAAACGGAGGAGTCGCATATCCTTGTGGAGAAGATCAAGCAGGTGAGCAAGCTGGTGACGATCGAGGGCAGTTTTGTGGAGTACTACGATTATGAGAATCGTCCCTCTTTCTACAGCTCTCATTACTGGATCACCGACCAGTTCAAGAAGACCGTTCAGCTCCGGGTAAGGGCCAAGGTGCTGGTGGGTTACGACCTCCACGGCATCCAGGTGGATGTGTACGAGGAAGAGCGCAGGATGGTGATCAGCAAGCTGCCGGATCCGGAGATCCTTGCCATCGACCACGACGTCGATTTCTTCGATAAGGAAGCCACCATGTTATGGCCGCTTTCGGATGAAGATTACCTCCGGGTCAGCAGAGGGGCGGAGGAGCAAATCCGGCAGGCGGCGCTCAAGAGCGGGTTGATAGAAAAGGCGCAGGCGGAGGGAAATGAGCTGTTCGACATCATGGCCTACATGGTGACCAGCGCCGGCTGGTCTCTGGAAATAGTGGGGCAGCCTCTGCGGCCGGTATCCGACTCCCTGTTTTTGGATTGAAGGAGTGTGGCGCAGCTTAATAGGCCAAAAGCGGTCTTTCCGGAATTTTAGACTTCTTTCATTAGGTTTGCGTAATAAAAAATCTATATTTGGCGGGCATTGGCAACTAAACTTAACCTCTAACAAAAGAACTTATGGATTTCGCATTAGGTCTACTAATCTTCGGTTGGGTGTTTGTCCTTATCTGGATACCCCTGGTGGTCTACTCCCAGCGCAAGGTCCACCCAAAAGCGCTCTTTACGCTCTTTTTCGCAGAGCTTTGGGAGCGCTTTTCTTTTTACGGCATGCGAGCCCTGCTCATTTTGTACATGACCAAAGTGTTGTTTGAGCAATTGGCGCAAGGCGATGGAGATGCAAGGGCTTATGGCATTTACGGCGCTTACAACGCCCTGTTGTATGCAGCGCCTATCATCGGTGGATTGCTTGCCGACAAGATCATGGGTTTCCGCAATGCGGTGATCACAGGGGGTATCCTCATGGCCGGCGGGCAGTTTATGCTGGCAGGTACGGCAGGAGCGGATCTCGGGGAGACGACCTTCTTCCTCGGTTTAGCCATGCTCACGGTGGGGAACGGCTTTTTCAAGCCCAATATCTCCAGCTTCCTCGGGACGTTTTATGAAAAGAACGATACCCGGAAAGACGGCGCCTTCACCATCTTTTACATGGGTATCAATATCGGGGCTTTCCTGGCGCCGATCACCTGCGGTTACCTCGGCGAGCGCATCGACTGGTCGCTGGGTTTCCTGGCCGCCGGCCTCGGCATGGTTTTAGGGGTGATCGTATTCTGGCGCAACATGCGCGAATTTGAAGACAAAGGCACTCCTCCCGATCCGGTGGACTACAAGAAGCCCTACATGTTCGGTCTCAGCAAGCAAGTGCTCATTATCATCGGCGCCCTGGCCGTTATTCCGGTTTTTTCCTGCTGATCAACGCAGAAGGCGTAACCAGCTATATCCTCGTTATCGGAGGTCTGGCCATCATAGGATATATTGTCTATACCTCCCTTACGGCAAAAGACAAGGAAGAGGGCCAGCGTATGATTGTCTTTCTCTTCCTGTTCTTCTTCCACATGATCTTCTGGATTCTTTTCGAGCAGGCAGGCGGTTCGCTTAACATTCTAACGGACAGGTATGTGAACCTGCACGGAATGGAGGCCTCTCAATTGCAGGCGCTCAACCCCTTGTACATCATCTTGCTCGCCCCGGTCTTTTCCTGGATTTGGGTCAAACTGGGCAAGTCTAACAGGGAGCCTCGAACGCCCATGAAGTTTTTCTACGGTCTGATCCAGTTGGCTATAGGATATTTCGTAATCGTCTGGGGTATTCGAAGCGTCATCGGCACGGCCGATCAGGGCACCTTGATCCCGCTGATCTTCCTGCTGGGGATGTACCTGTTCCATACCACCGGCGAATTGAGTCTTTCTCCGGTCGGGCTTTCCGTCGTGACCAAGCTGGCCCCGGCCAAAGTCGTCGGTTTTGTGATGGGCGCCTGGTTTTTGTCTATCGCTTTTGCCCACAAGATCGCGGGCGAACTCGGGAAGCTCATCGCCGCTCCGGGCGAAGACACGAGCAGCGCGACGGCCCTGAAAGCTTTTGCAGATGTGTATTTGATGTGGGGCGTTTACGTGGTGCTCGCCGCGGCGGTATTACTGCTCCTGCTGACCCCTTTCCTGAAGAAATGGATGCATGGGGTGAATTAATAAAAGAATGGCGTCCGCCTCAGGCGGACGCCATTCTTTTTATCTGCATTTTTTAAGAAGAAATGGATGCACTGAATTAAAAAAGAAGGGTGGCCTGTAAGCCGCCCTTCTTTTTTATCTCCATTTTTCCAATGTGGGGCAGTCGGCAAATAGGGGATCGATGGAGATAAAAGTGCTGAACACTTTCTCCTGCACCCATTCGTTGAGGAGGATGTTTTTCTTTTCCTCCACGGCTGCGGCCTGAATTTTCGAATAGTCTTCGCGGAGGTTGGCCCGGTGGGGATTGCTTCGGGAGACGAGTTTTACCATGCGGAACAGTATTTCGCCGCTGGGCGAACGAAAAGCGAAAGGAGCAGAAATTTCGCCTATTTCCAGGGTGTCGAGGGCGAAATAGATATCGGGTTCGAGGTCGGCGATTTCGAAGAAATTGTTGCCCGTTCGCTGGTTGATCATCCGGCCGTCGTTGTTGAAACTCTGCACGTCTTTAAAGCCAAAATCTTTTAAGGCTTTTGAAAATACCACGGAGTCGGTCAGGATCAGTTCGCGGACACTGTCCAGTTTTTCCTCCGCCAGTTTCAGGTCGTCTTCCGTAATTTCCGGCTTGATAAGGATATGCCGGGTATGGATGGAATTGCCGCGCCTTTCGAGCAACTGGATAATGTGAAAACCGAACTCGGTCTCCACGATGGATGAAATTTCATCGACTTCCAGATTATAGGCTGCCGCCTCGAAATTGGGCACGAATTTCCCACGCTTGGTCAAGCCCAGGTCTCCGCCGATGCGGCCGGAGGCGAAATCGTCGGAGTATTTTTGGGCCAGGGCCGCAAAATCCTCCCCTTTGACGAGGATACGTTCGCGCAAATCGGTCAATTTGTCCATGGCGATCTTGCGTTCCGCTTCGTTGATTTTTGGGCGGTACACAATTTCCGATACCTCCACCTCGGAGTTGAAATACGGAAGGCTGTCGGCTGGAATGCGGCTGAAAAAGGCCTTCACCTCCGCAGGGGTAACGGTGATGCCCGTGAGAACCTGGCCGCGCATTCTCTCCGCGAGTATCTGGTCGCGCAATTCATTGCGGAACTGATCCTTGACCTGGGTAACGGTCTGGCCATAATAGTCCTCAAACTGCTGGTAGTCGTTGTTCATATAGGCCAGGATCTGCTCGATGCGAAGGTCCAGCTGGGCTTCCACTTCGGCGTCGAGCACGATGATACTGTCGAGTTTAGCCTGGTTGACCAGGAGTTTCTGGGCCATGATATTATCGAGGATAAGGCAGGAGGCTTCCGGCGGGAGGCCGCCTTGCTGGGCTTCGAGGGCCGCTTTTTGTTCTTCGATCTCCGACAGGAGGATGAGTTCTCCTCCGACGGTGGCGACCACCTTGTCGATGGTCGATTTTTGGGAAAGGCCGGTTTGCAGGGCCAGGGTCAGGAACAAAAGTGTCGGGATAAACCGGCTGAAAAAAGAGAGGAGGTTTGGCATCGCGGTATTTTTCAAAGTGCTAATTCTGATAAACGCTGACCTGGTTGCGCTTGAGGGCATCCTGGTACATATTTTCCCTGGTTTCGTCAAAGAGTTTCATTTTCCGCTGGTGCAGGATCATTTTTTTTATCTGCTCGGCCACGTAGGAAAGAGGAGCGGATTCCTTTTCCCGTATGACCTGGCCCATCTGGAAATAGTAGATGAAGTTTTCATCGCGCCGCGTAATTTTTTTGCCGGGCTGCACGCTACTCAATTCGCCGGGGTTGCCGGGCCATTGGGCTTGCAATTCGGGAAGTCCGTACCAAAGGCTGTCGTCGAGGAGTTTGGCCACCGCAAGGTCGTTGCAGTAGGCCACCATCAACTGGAAGTCCTCCACTTTGTCGCTTTTCCAGAGTTTTTCGAAACGGGCCAGATCGGGCGCTCTCTTGGGCAACTGGATAAAGCGGCACCTTGCGATATCGCTTCCGAGCTTGAATTGATCTTCGTTATCCTTGTAGTAATCCGTTAGCTGCTTTGTGGTGACCGTGGAGTCGAGGAGTTGTTCGATGAGGATCTTCTCGTAGGTATGGCGGATGAGGGAGGCCCGGTAATCCCTGACGAGCTTGTCGATATTGAGATCTTTGGGCACATTTCGTTCCGCCTCGTACATCAGGGCCGCATCCCGCACCCAGCGCTCGATATAGGCATTGATGATCTGCGCGCTGTCTTCCGAGGAGGTTTCTGCGGGGATCATGCCTTCCAGATCGGCCAGGTACAGGGTCTTATTATGCACCTTGGCCAGGGCCCGGTTGTTGGGATCGTTTTTAACGGATGCGGGCTGGCAAGCCCCCAGGAGTGAGATCCATAGAGCGAGGACATACCAGATCGCCGGAGCAGGATTTTTTTATTCATCGGGTTATTTAATCAGGCTGCGGAATACTTCTTCATGCACTTTGACGGGGTACTCTTTTTTGAGTTCCTCCACCCACAGTTTTTCGAGGTAGTCCTGGTAATCGGCGATGATATAGCCTCTTGCTTCATCCAGCGTCTTTTCGGCTTTGGGAATGATCTTTTCGATCTTGACAAAGCTGAGGGTTTTTTCCCGCTCGTTTACTTCGGGGGTGGAGTAGGCGCCGACCTCCCAGGCCATATTTTCGACCAGTTTGCTGCGGCCTTTTTCCACCGTTTTGGTCCCGTACACCAGAATCGTATCCTGGCCTACGTTGAATTTTTTCAACACCTCTTCCGGCGTATTTTTAGCTGCGAATTTCTGCACGCGGTCGAGCATACCGGATTCCAGGCTGTTGAGGGAGTACACGCTCAACTCGGCCCGTTCTCCCCATGCGTATTTGCCTTTGATGGTCTGGTAAAATTGTTCCAGCCCGACAGTATCCTGCGCGGCCTTGTCCCATACGATCATTTTGGTCGCTTCGAACAGAAGGATCCCTTCTTCGTATTCCCGCATGAGGGCTTTGAATTCGGGATACTTGGTTTCGAGTTGCTGCTCTTCAAATTTCAGGGTCTGCTCGACGACGAACTCGTCGTACAGGCTCTTGACGGCATCGGCTACCGGCGTATTGGCCAGGCGGATGCGCTTCCGGGATGAACGGTCGAGAAAGTCCATAAAATCGCCGAGCGAGGCTTTGTATTTAGAACCGAAGGCAAAGAGGATGGCCTGCGGCTTGGTCTCCGGCGCTTTCCATTTATACGTCAGGAAATCCTTTGTTAAAGTGTCGGCGAAGCTGCTGAGGGTTGTATTAAACTCCTTGAAATCATTATCCTTTTTGATGCGTTCGACCATGGACACCTTGGCTTCTTCAAAACGGGTGTCGTCTTTTATTTTGGTCATCAGACCCGCTTTGGCGGTATTGTAGGGGCCGACCGGGCGCTTGGAAATGAGTTTGATGATATGCCAGCCGGCAGTGGTTTCAAAGGGTTTGGAGTAGGTTCCCTCTTTTTCCAGGTTGAAAGCGGCGTCTTCAAAGGATCTTTCAAAGCGGTTGATCCCGAACACGCCGATATGCCCCCCTTTGAGGTTGGTGCGCTTGTCCTCGGAAGTCACCCTGGCCAGCTCCTCAAAGCTGGTTCCGGCCTCGAGGGCCTGGTAAATACTATCGATCCGTCCTTTGGCATCCTTGAGCACTCCGGTTTCCGTGGATTTGCGGACCAGGATATGGGCGCATTCCACCTCGCCGCGGGCCGGTCTGCGGCCGTGGACCATCAGAAGGTGATACCCTGCCCCAGTGCGGATGGGGCCGACCAGGCGGCCGATCGGCGCGGTATAGGCGGCTTTTTCCATTTTGTACAAGCCTTTGGGAAACAGCGCGGTCACGTAGCCCACATGCCCGAAGTTCGTTCTCGCAGATTTGTCTTCCGAAAATTTGACCGCCACGCTGTCGAAGGGCTCGCCCATTTCCAGCATGGATTTGGCGTCGGTTATTTTCTGGAAGGACCGCATAGTGTCCTGCCCGTCGCCGGGGATCAACACGAGGATGTGGCTGATATCCACGTCTTCCAGCGTATATTTATAGGCTTCTTCGACCAGGCGCTCGGTCACTTCGCGATCGATCAGGTAAGAATCTGCAAGTTGGCGGCGATACCCTTCCAGTTCGGTCTTGAGGGCGGGGATGGTGTCGAGCCGCATGGCTTTGGCCTTCTGGACCTTGAGTTTGAAACGCTGGTACAATTCCAGGTATTCCTCCAGGGATTGCTTCGAAAAGTTGGCCCGCGGCCCGTTCGTCTTCGTATAGATATAGGTGAATTCGGAAACCCGGACCGGCTCGCCGTTCACGGTAAAAAGGATCGGGTCCTCCTCCTTGGTTTTGGATTTTTCTTTCTGCGCATCGGCAGCGATGACCCAGGCGAGCATCAAGGCCAGGAACAGGAAAAAACGATTGCGTATCATCGGGTAGTAGTTTTATTAAAAATTTTGTAATGCCTTCGTCGAAGGCGGCCGCAAAGTTAGCAATTTTCCAGTTTACTCCTGCCAATAAACGCGTTTGAGGCGTTCGGACAGGTTGGTCAGGACTTCATAGGGGATGGTTTGCAGGGCTGTTGCCAGCTCTTCCACGGGGAGTTCGTTTCCGAAAAGGATTACTTCATCCCCTTCGCTTGCGTCGCCTACCCCGGTGACGTCTATCATGGTCATATCCATGCAGACGTTGCCGAAAGTCGGCGCTCTTCGTCCGCGGATCAGGACCTGAAAACGGCCATTGCCCGCCAACCGCAGCAATCCGTCGGCATAGCCGATGCTGATCGTAGCGATCCGCTTGGGGGTATTCGCCACCCCATGCCTGCCGTAGCCCACGGTTTCCCCGCTCGCGATTTCCCGGATCTGTGACACGGTGGCCTTCAGGGTGAGGACCGGGCGTAGGAGCCCCCTTAATTCCCTGCTGTTTTCCACCCCATACAATCCGATTCCCAAACGAACCATGTCCATCTGGTATTGCCGGAAACGGACGATGCCCCCGGAGTTGAGCAAGTGCCGCAGGGGCCGGTATCCGAGGCCTTCGGCCAGGGGCTCGTAGCCCTCGTCAAAACGCCGGGCCTGCCCGTGGGTATATTCGTCCTGGACGGGGTCCTCGCTCGCGGCCAGGTGGGAGAGCACGCTGGCTACGCGCACCGCCGGAGCTTTCTTCAGCAATTCGAGCAGCTCCGGAATATCTTTTCCCGAAAGCCCCAGCCGATTCATTCCCGTTTCCAGTTTGAGGTGGATTTGAAATTGTCCGATATCCTCCGGAAGGGCTTCGAGAAATTTTTTCAACAATCCCACGCTGTATATCTCGGGTTCGAGCTGGTAGCGGAAGAGGAGGTCGAAGCTCGCCTCTTCGGGATTGAGCACCAGAATGGGGAGCCGGATATCCGCTTTTCGCAATTCCACCCCCTCATCTGCGTAGGCCACGCCGAGGTAATCGACCCGCTGGAGTTCGAGCAGGCGGGCTACCTCCGTAGCGCCGGAGCCATAGGCGGAGGCTTTTACCATCACCATGGTCTTCACCCCCGGCTGAAGGAGGCGCTGGAACACGTGGAGATTATGGCGAAGGGCGTCGAGGTTGATTTCCAGGACGGTTTTATGGGCCTTCTGGGAAAGCCGGTTTGCGATCTGTTCGAAATGGAAGGCCCTGGCGCCTTTCAACAGAATAGTCTGATTGCGAAACGCATGGGGCTCGAGCTGTCGGAGAAATTCTTCGGTATCGGCAAAAAAGGAGGCCGGCAGACTGTCGGGAAGGAAGGGGCGGATATGAACCACCTCGGATCCGATGCCGATGAAGGCGTCCACCTTTTTTTCCACGACCAGTCCGGCTACCTGTCGGTAGAGCTCGCGGGCTTTTTTCCCGCTCTGGAGGATATCGGACAGGATGAGGGTGCGGTGGGTATGGCCTCCCTGTTGCTGTAGGAAATGGAGGGCGATGGCCAGGGAGCTCAGATCCGAATTGTAGGAGTCGTTGATGAGGGTGCAATTGTCGATACCGGCTTTCAACTCCAGGCGCATGGCCACGGGTTCGAGCCGGGCCAGACGCCTGGCCGCTTCGGCAACCGGGTGGCCGAGGGACAACAAAACAGCCAGGCAGTGGAGGGCATTTTCGATAGAGGCTCCGTCGGTGAAAGGGACTTCGACGGTAAAGGATTCTCCGCCGAAGTCGCCGTCCATGGCGGCCCCGTTGCGGGAAAAGCGCAGCTCGCCGATGTGCAGGTCGGCCTCGCGGCCGGCGCCGGACCAGCAAAAGAGTTTTTTGTCCGGGTAGGTTTCTCGCAAAACCCGGCCGATGAGCTCGTCGTCGTTTCGGTAGATGATGGGTTCGGCGCTGAAGAAAAGCCCGATTTTTTCCCTGAGTTTGAGTTCCAGGGAAGGGAAGCCTTCGTTATGCGCGTCGCCGATATTGGTGATGACCCCCATGGTGGGCCGGATGACTTCGGCCAGGTGCTCCATTTCCCCCATTTGGGAGATGCCCGCTTCGAAAATCGCCAGTTCGTGAGATTCCTGCATTTGCCAGACCGAAAGCGGGACGCCGATCTGGGAATTATAACTTTTGGGACTTCGGACGATGTGGTAATGGTCCTGAAGCAACTGGTAGAGCCATTCCTTGACGATGGTCTTTCCGTTGCTCCCCGTAATGCCGATCACCGGAATGTCGAATTGCTTGCGGTGATAGGCGGCCAGCGTTTGCATGGCCCGGGCGCCGTCTTCGACTTTCAGGAAATTGGCCTCCGGGTACCGTTCGACCGGCACTGCTTTCGACACCACAAAATTTCTGACCCCGGCCGCATAAGCCTCCCGGATAAAGCGATGTCCATCCTGCCTGGGCCCCACGAGGGCGAAGAACAAGGCCAGATCCGGGAAAAGGATCTGCCGGCTGTCGTGCAGCAAATGCTCCACCTGCCGCTCGATCGGCGGGTCGTTGAGCCAGGAGGCCTGGAGAATTTCGCGAATATGGAGTATGGAGTAGGGCATTATTTTATTATAGTGACTGGTGACTGGTGATCAGTGACTAGTCACCAGTCACTAGTCACTAATCACCAGATCAAAGCCTATATCTCTTCTATAATACTTCCCATCAAAGCTCACCCTTTCGGCATTTTTCAGCGAGGTCCGCACGGCTTCTTCTATGCTGTCGCCAAAAGAAGTGAGGGCTAAAACCCTGCCTCCGTTGGTTAACACCTGTTCTCCTTCGCGGGTTGTTCCGGCGTGGAAAGGGATGCTGTTTTCGACAAGAGAAAGCCCGTCGATGGGCTTGCCTTTCTCGTAGGCCTCGGGGTATCCTCCGGAGACGAGAAAGACGGTGGCGGCGAAGCGGGGATCGACGTCGAGGGTCATTTCCGGAAGGCGGCCGGAGGGCACGGCGAATAGCAATTCCAGCAAATCGGAGCGCAGGCGCGGAAACACGACCTCCGTTTCCGGGTCGCCCATGCGGCAGTTGTATTCGATGACGAAAGGGGCTCCTCCTACGACGATCAGGCCGAAGAAAATAAAGCCGTGGTAGCTTATTTTTCGCTGCTGGATGCCCCGGATGGTCGGTTCGATGATTTGCTTGCGGACTTTTTCCATCATCGCCTCGTCGGCAAAGGGCACGGGCGAAACGGCGCCCATCCCGCCCGTATTCGGGCCGGTATCTCCCTCGCCGATGCGTTTGTAGTCCTTGGCCTCCGGGAGCAGCACCCATGATTTTCCATCGGTGAGGATGAATACGGAGAATTCGATCCCGCTGAGGAATTGCTCGATGACGACCCTGGCGCTTGCCTGTCCGAATTTTCCGCCGAGCATAGCCTTCAATTCGAGCTGCGCCTCTTCCAGCGTCTGGCAGATGACGACCCCTTTGCCGGCGGCCAGGCCATCGGCTTTCAGGACGTAGGGAGGCGCCTGGGAGGCCAGGTACGATGGCCCCTCCGGCAATTGCTTGGTCGGGAATTCGCGGTAGGCGGCGGTGGGGATATCGAATTCCCTCATAAAGGCTTTTGCATAAGCTTTGCTTCCCTCCAACTGGGCGCCCTCGCGCGAAGGGCCTAGGAAAGGAATGTCCCGAAGCTCGGGATCGCCTGCAAAATAATCGTAGATCCCTTTCACCAGAGGCGCTTCGGGCCCAACCACCACAAAACCAATGGAATGCTCCAGGCAGAAAGCTTTCAAGGCGGGGAAGTCTTCTGGAGAAATGGGCACATTTTCTCCGCAGGAGGCAGTGCCGGCATTTCCCGGCGCGATATAAAGCCTGGAGCACAGGGGGCTCCCGCTTATTTTCCATGCAAAGGCATGCTCGCGTCCGCCGTTTCCAAGCAATAAAACGTTCATTTGCTTTTTGCCCGCAAAGATAACCTATGTTTCATCACATCAGCGGCATTAGGCCGCTGATGTGATTATAAAAATTCGTACCTTCGTACCCCAATTTGAGAAAGCATGATCCATCACATAAACGGCCTGATTACGTTCAAGACCCCCACTTATGTAGTGGTGGAGGCAGGAGGGCTTGGCTACAAGGTTAATATCAGCCTGAACACGTATGCCAGGATTGAAAGCCTGGAGCACGTGAAACTCCTGACCTATTTTCATGTCAAGGAAGACGGTCACAGCCTGTTCGGTTTTTCGGACGAGCAAGAGCGAACCCTTTTCACGCATTTGATCTCCGTTTCGGGCATCGGCCCTGCTACCGCGCAGTTGGTCCTTTCCTCCCTTTCCACGGATGAGATCCGGTCCGCCATTTTATCGGAAGACGATCGCCAATTCAACCGGGTGAAGGGGATCGGCCCCAAGACGGCCAAGCGGATCATCCTCGAGCTGAAGGATAAGGTGCAGAAAGATGCGGGGGAAGATTGGGCCCAGAGCCCTTCGGCAGACAATACTATCCGGCAGGAGGCGTTATCTGCCTTATTAGCGCTGGGATTCTCCCGGATACCGATTCAAAAAGCCCTCAACCAGATCATTAAAGAACACCCCGATATGAACAGCGTGGAGAAGCTGATCAAGATGGCGCTTCAACATCTGTCCTGATCGAGGAGTTTCTCCGGACTGGGAAAAATGCGAGGGTTGACTATTTTTGTTAAAATTTTTAAGAAAAACAAAAATCAGGTCGGGGCTGCGTTTGATTCCTGAATTTACAATCCTTTGGCAAAGTCGGCCTATTTAGATCCTTATGAATAGAGAATGTATACGCTTAGTCGGTCTGTTGGTAATACTGGGGGTGATCGTCAGCGCCCGCACATTTGCCAGCGCCAACCTGGAAGACCCTTATACCCCGGACCTTATACTGGGGGTGCAGGACACCATCCCCATTGAAGAACGCTACGGCGATTTCATCAGCGACCCCTCCAACAATCCCTTCGATCTCGAAGACCCGGAAATCATCGAGCAAAGTGTGGAATACGACCCGGAAACGGGCCTGTATATGATCACCGAACGCATCGGGGATGATTTCTACCGCATGCCCTCCTATATGACTTTCGACGAGTATATGGAATACCAGGCTCGTCAACAGGAACAGGCTTATTTTCAGCAATTGCTGGGGGTAAGCGGGGCAGACGCCGGGCCGGGAAGGGTGGACCCCATCGCCAAGTTCGATTTGAAAAACAATCTGGTGGACCGCCTTTTGGAGGGTCTACAGTGGATATCCGCCCCCAGGGCTCTATCGACCTCACTTTCGGGGTCGATTTTCAAAATGTCGAAAACCCCGCCCTGTTGGAACGACAGCGACGGCAGGGGGGCTTCGATTTCGACATGGCCATCCAGACGGATGTGCAGGGCTCGATCGGTGAAAAACTCAAACTTTCCTTCAACTACAATACCCAGGCGACCTTTGACTTTGAAAACCCGATCAAGCTCGACTACAACGCCGACAATTTCAGCGAGGACGAGATCATCAAAAAGATCGAGGCGGGAAATGTGAGCCTGCCCTTGCGCGGTTCGCTCATCCAGGGCAACCAGAGCCTCTTCGGGATCAAGACCGAATTGCAGTTTGGCCGCCTGCGAGTCACCGGACTCGTGGCGCAGCAAAACTCCGAGCGCGAGCAGATCACCCTGGAGGGAGGCAGCCAGTTGCAGGAATTCGAGGTGCGGGCCAATGAATACGACGAAAACCGGCACTTCTTCCTCTCGCATTACAACCGCAACGTTTTTGAAGAAGCGCTGGAAAACCTGCCCCAGATCAAGACCCTTTTCCGCATCGAAAAGATCCAGGTCTGGATCACCAACGACCGGCGGGAATTCAACAACGTCAGGGAGATCGTGGCCATCGCCGACCTGGGGGAGCCCAGCCGCGACAAGATGACCTCCAACAACCCTGCCATACAGCCGCCCTTTATCCCGGTTTACCGCGACCTGACCGGCGCCCACGGCCTTCCGGACAACAACGCCAACCCCATCTACTCCCTGCTCAAGGCCAATCCGCGTACGGAACTGGTGGATAAAGTGGTGTCCGAGTTGCGGATCCCGCCCTTCAGTTTTCAGCAGGCCAGGGATTTTGAAAAAGTCACCGCCCGCCAGCTCTCCGGTACCGAATTTACCTACCATCCCGAGCTCGGGATCGTATCGGTCAATATCAACGTCAACCCCGACCAGGTGCTGGGGGTGTCCTACCAGTACTCCTATAAAGACAGCACCTTCCAGGTCGGTCAATTCGCCGACGACGTGCCACAGACGGGCGACTCCATTCAGGAGCAGAAGATCCTGTTCGTCAAGATGCTCAAGAGCACGACCCAGCGGGTGGATGTGCCCGCCTGGGACCTCATGATGAAAAACGTCTACTCCATCGGGGCTTTCAACGTCAACCAGCAGGATTTCAAGCTGGATATATACTTCGAAGAGCCGGCAGGAGGGGATAAGCGCTTCCTTCCCGACACCGATATCAAGGGCAAGCCCCTGCTCAACGTGTTCAACCTCGATAATCTCAATACGCAAGGCGATCCACAGCCGGACGGGGTGTTCGACTTCGTGCCGGGTGTGACGATCAACCCGCAGAACGGACGTATCATGTTCCCCGTGCTGGAGCCCTTTGGCAGCGCCCTGGCGGTGCAGATTCCCAGCCCTCTGGACAGCGCGAGGTATGTGTACCAGCAACTATACGACTCCACCAAGATACGCGCCATCGAGGCGGCCTACCTCAACCGGTTTATCATCCGGGGGAGTTATAAATCCTCGGTTTCCAACGAAATTTCCCTCGGGGCCTTCAATATCCCTCCCGGCTCGGTGAATGTGACCGCCGGCGGCCAACAACTGGAGGAAGGCCGCGACTATGAGATCGACTATAACATCGGCCGGGTGCGCATTCTCAACGATGCACTTCTGGCCTCCGGGGTCCCTATCCGGGTTTCCTTTGAGGACAATGCCCTGTTCGGTTTCCAGCGAAAAACCATGGTAGGCTTGCGAGCGGATTACACCGTTAACAAAAACCTGACCATCGGGGGTACCTACCTCCATTTGTTTGAAAGGCCATTTACCCCCAAGGTCAATATCGGAGACGACCCCATCAACAACCGGATCTACGGGCTGGACCTCCAATTCAGCAAGGAAGTGCCCTGGGTGACCCGGATGGTGGATAAGCTTCCCCTGTTGCAGACCAAGGCCCCGTCCAACCTGACCTTCATGGCGGAAACCGCCATTCTGAAACCCGGCCATGCGCGCGCCATCGACGAGGACAGCGATGAGGAAAACGGCGGCGTAGTATATCGACGACTTCGAGGGAAGCATCGCGGCCATTCCGCTGCATATCCAGCCCAACCAATGGGTGCTTTCCAGCGTGCCGCAGAACGACGAGAAAAACAGCAATCCCTTCTTCCCCGAATCGGTGGAAGAAAATACCATACTTTCCGGGGTAAACCGGGCCCATTTGTCCTGGTACCGCATCGACGACGCGGTGCGGGGCAATAACCTGACAAATCCCTATATCATGCGGATCCCGACCAGGGAGGTATTCCGCAACTTCAGCAACCCGAGCCTGAACCCGCTGCTCAATACCCTGCAAACCCTCGACCTGACCTATTACCCCAATCTCCGGGGATCCTACAACTTCGATGTGCCGTCGGGAACGCCCTATTCTTCTGGTCTCAATGCCGACGGAAGCCTGAAAGATCCGGATACCCGCTGGGCCGGGATCATGCGGGCCATCAACACGAATGACTTCCAGGCGGCCAACGTCGAGTTCGTCGAATTCTGGCTGCTCAGCCCCTTCCTCGACCCCGACGGGAGCGGCAACGCCGTGCCCAATCCCCAGGATTACGAAGGGGATATCTACATCAACCTGGGCAATATTTCGGAAGATATTCTCCGGGATTCCAGGAAATTTTTCGAAAACGGTCTCCCCGACCCCAACGACCCGGATCTCGAGAACCCGGACGATCTGGTGATCAATACCCAATGGGGCCGTATTCCGATCGTCCCGCAGATCACCACCTCCTTCGACGCTGACCCCGCGCGCCGCAAGGCCCAGGACGTGGGACTCGATGGACTGGACGACGAGCAGGAAAGGGAGTTTTTCGCCAACTTCCTGCAGGAGATCCAGACCGGCGTCCTTTCCGGACCCATCAAAGACTCCATCCTCGCCGACCCCTCTTTCGACAACTACACCTATTACAACGACCGGAACGTATTCAGCGAAGACCCGCCCGACGTGCTCAAGCGGTACTTCCGGTACAACAATACCCAAGGCAATACCCCCTCCGCAGCGGAAGGGGATAACAACAACAATAACTCCGTCACTTTCGGCCGTACCCTGCCCGATACGGAGGATCTGAACAACGACCTGACCCTCAACGAAACGGAGTCGTATTTTCAATACCGCATCCCCATCAAATGGGACGGAAACAAGGGTATCGACATGCGGAGCGAATTCGTGACGGACTCCGTCATGGACGCCAATCAGGATAGAATTTGGTACCGTTTTAAAGTGCCCCTCGATCTGCCCGCCGACAACGTCAACTTCCGCAAAGTGGGCGGTATTCAGGATTTTCGCGCTATCCGCTTCATCCGGATGTACGTCCGGGATTTTGAGGCGCCGGTCACCCTGCGCTTTGCCCGCCTCGACCTCGTGCGCAACCAGTGGCGCCGCTACCTGCTGCCCGACGGCCCCACCGGCCTGGAAGGGCCGTTGGAGGAGGGCGACGCCGTGTTTGACGTCAATGATGTAAACATCGAGGAAAATACCAGCCGCCAGCCCTTTGGATACATCCTGCCTCCGGGCATCACCCGGGAACGGGCCATCGGGGTAAACCAGAACGCGCAGCAAAACGAGGCCGCCCTTTCCATGAACGTCTGCAACCTCCGCGACGGGCAGGAGAAGTCGATCTACAAACTCGTGGACCTAGACCTTCGCTTGTACGAGGGCCTCAAAATGTTCGTGCACGCGGAGCCCAAACCCAGCGACCCCCTGTTGCAGGACGGCGACCTGAGCGTATTTGTGCGCATCGGTAGCGACTTTTCGAGAAACTACTATGAATACGAAATTCCCGTAGATCTTTCGGTAGGGGATTTTCCCTACAACCACCCGGATTATCCGCGCGTCGTATGGCCCGAATCAAATGAATTCGATATCAACTTCGAGATATTCAAGGTTTTAAAGCTCCTTCGCAACAACTCCAATGTGGACCCCGGGGCTTTGTTCCCCCTCGTCGGATATGACGACCCGGCAAAGCCCGGCGCCAAGGTGAGGATCAAGGGAAACCCGAACCTGGGAGACGTGAAGGGCGTGATGATCGGTATCCGCAACCCGGCTGACGATAGCCAGGCGCACTGCGCCGAGATATGGGTGAATGAAATGCGCGTATTCGGCCTCGACGAACGGGGTGGAGCCGCAGCCCTGGCCAGGATGGACCTCCAACTGGCGGATTTCGGAAACCTCAGCGTGGCGGGAAGTTTCAGCAGCATCGGCTTCGGGGCGCTAGACCAGCAATTGCTGGAGCGGAGCCGGGAGAATGTGGCTTCCATCGACGTGTCCACCGATCTGGAACTGGGTAAATTCCTTCCCCAAAACTGGGGCATAAAAGTCCCGTTCTATGCCCAGGTATCCCAGATCGTGAGCACGCCTCAATTCGACCCCTACGATCTGGACATCACCCTGCCGGAGAAACTGTCGCAAGCCCCGGCAAATACCCGGGATTCGATCAGGACCCAGGCCCAGGATGTCCAATCCATCCGAAGCATCAACTTTACCAACGTGCGCAAGGACCGGGCGACGAAAAACGCCACTCCCATGCCATGGGATATTTCCAATTTCGGCGTTTCCTACGCCCGCTCTGTCACCGAGCGCCGCGACCCCATCATCGAAAGCGACAAGCTCACGCGAAATCAGGGCACGCTGAACTACGGGTTCAACCGGAAGGTGAACTACATCACCCCCGTCAAATGGCTCATTAAAAAGGATATCAAGGCCCTGCAGCTCCTCACCGAGTTCAACTTCAACCCGCTGCCCAACTCCTTTACCTTCAGCACCCTGATGGACCGGCAGCTCAACCAGACCTCTTACCGCTTCACAGGAGGAGACCCGCAATACACCACCTTTTACAACAAACGCTGGACCTGGGACCGGAACTTCAACCTGCAATGGGACCTCACCAAGTCCCTCAAACTGAATTTCAACGCACTCAATTTTGCGGTGATCGACGAGCCCGAGGGGCTGATCGACACCGATGCAGAGAAGCAGATGGTATGGAATAATATCCAGGATTTCGGCCGGAACAAGACCTACAGCCACAACGTCAACCTGAACTATAACCTGCCCTTCAAGCTCATTCCCCCGCTCGACTGGATCAATGTGCGGGCGACCTATGCAGCTACCTACAACTGGAATGCCGCGGCGCAAAACACGGTTTCCCTGGGTAACGTCATCCAGAATACTCAGTCGAGGACGGTCAATGCCGATTTCGAGTTCGAGAAAATGTACAACAAGATCGGTTTCCTCAAGAAGGTCAATACCAAATCCAGGCCGGGCGCTTCCGGCAAGTCGAAAGGCGAGCCCATGGAAGAGGCCGGTCAAAGCGGCGGCTCCGGAGGCCGGGGAAACCCCAAAAACAAGGGAGGAAAGAACAATCCTTCCGGTCTGGACGGAAGTTCGGGCGTGGACGGTGGAAATAGCGGCGGCGGGGAATTGCCCGCAGATGTCGGAGCCAATCCTCCGAAAGCTGGCGCATCGCCCAAGCAAAGCAAGGAGGAGAAGAAGAAAGCCGAGATCAATCCCGTGGTGAAAGCCGTAGTGAGGCCGCTCCTTTTGGTTCGGAAGCTTCGCCTTGCCTATTCCGAAAACTTCGGGACGGTGGTGCCGGGCTTTTTGCCCGAGACCGAATTCCTGGGTCAAGCCAACAGCTTCACGGCGCCCGGCTGGGATTTTGTGGCCGGTTTGCAGCCCAATATCCGCCAGGAGAGCTATTACGCCACGGACGACTGGCTGTATAAGAACTGGAACTGGATCTCCGGCGATCAACTGTTGAACCAGCCGGTGACCCAGGACTACAGCCAGGTGATCGACGGACAGTTGAGTCTGGAGCCGTTCAGCGATTTCCGGATCGATATCACCGCTATGCGGAACTACTCCAATTTCCATTCGGAGTTCTTCCGCAGGGATGAGCTCCTCGGCACGGGAACCGAGCGTTTTCAGCAGGAATACGAGCACCTCATCCCGAAGGACGTGGGATCCTTCACTATTTCGTATTTCTCCATGGGTACCCTGTTCCGGGATCAGGAGCCCGATCTGGTCGATCTGTTCCACCAGTTCGAAGACAACCGGGTCATCGTAGCCCGGCGTTTGGGCGAGGGCATTCATGCCGATCCCTTCCAGGGAGATACGCTGGGTTTCCCATACGGCTATGGGCGGGTGCAACAGAGCGTGCTGATACCCGCATTCCTCGCCGCTTATACCGGGCAGAACGCGAATGATGTGTCGGTCGATCAGGATTATACCAATGTCCTGAAAAACACCCTCCCGAACCTGAACTGGACGCTGACCTATAACGGCTTGTCGAAGCTGCCGTTTTTCAAGGATATCTTTTCCAATTTCAGCATCAAGCACGGATACAAATCGACGCTGACGGTCAACACGTTCCAGACCGACCTGCTTTATGAACCCGGCAACCCCAGCCAGCTTAATCCGGAAACGAGCGATTTTTACTCCCGCTTCGAAATCCCGGCTATCGTCATTACCGAGCAATTGGCGCCCCTCATCGGGATCGACCTGCGGACCCAAAACAATATCTCTCTTCGGGCGGAGGTGAAAAAGACGCGCAACCTGCAGATGAGCTTCCTCGACAACGGTCTCAACGAGACCAAGACCTCCGAGTATGTCGTCGGGTTTGGCTACCGCCTGGCGGAAGTGAGGCTGCCTTTCTTCAAGAAATTGCAGAACCAGAAGCCGAAGGATGAGCCGCTGGTTCCCCCCAGCGGAGGGCGCAGTTCAGGCGGCAGGGGTGGAGCTTCCGGCCCGCGCAACAACGGCGATCTGGATATCAGTTTCGACTTTTCGCTGCGCGACGATATCACGACCCGCTACCTGCTGGACCAACCGATCAACGAGCCGACGCGGGGTACCAAGGCGATCTCCATTTCACCCGCGGTCGAATACCAGGTCAATAAGCAATTGGCTCTCCGTTTGTTTTTCGACTACCGCCGCACGGAGCCGAAGATCTCCCAGTCCTTCCCCATTACCAATACCTCTGCCGGTATTGTGGTGAGGTTTACGCTCAATTAAAAAAATGGGTTTATAATGTTTATAACGTTTATGAGGTTTATTTATCTCATAAACGTTATAAACCTCATAAACTCTTTATGGCGTTAAATTGCTGTTAAAACAGACTTAGGCGCAACCCATTTTTATTAATTTTAACTTTCAGGCGTTTATAGTTAGTTAAGGAACGGCGAGCGTTGCTCGTTAAATCCTGCTGCTTATGATGAACAAAAAAGCCATCTGGATCATAATCGGGTTGATGAGCGCTGCGCTGCTGGGGGTTTGCTGGTTGCAAGTGAACTGGATACGCTCGTCCATCCGGCTGAATCAGGAGCAGTTTGACAAAAACGTCTTCGCGGCGCTCAACCGCGTTTCCGAAAGGCTCGAATACGACGAGCAGCTCGATTTCTACAATTTCGTCAACAACGGATATGTGCGCTCCTATATGGAAAAGGAGCTCCTGGATCGCATCCGGGAAGGCGAAGTGACCGTTTCCCTTTCTTTCGACAATGTTTCCAACGACCAGGTGAAGCTCTCGCGCCAGGACCTCCTGACCGTCCTAGTTTCCGAACCTCTTTGCAACTGCGATAAATGTACGTCCGAACGGGTGAGCAAGTTTTCGCAGATGATGAAATATTACGAGGGGCTGGATTACACCACCCTGGAGGATCGGATCAACCTGGAGCACATGGATGGGTATATTAGCCAGGAGTTGAAGAACCTGGGGATCGACACGGAGTACAAGTACGGAGTCTATTCGCGGCCCAAAAAGAGCTTTGTCATAGGAAACAATTACTTCCTGGTCACCGACGACAATCCGCAGGTCACGCAGGAGAGCTATAAAGACCTCTATACCTCCAAATACAGGGTAAACCTGTTTCAACCCCAAAACGGGCAGGCGCCGGGGCTTTTGATGGTATTTTTTCCCTCCAAGGCGAGCTTCGTTTGGGCGAACGTCTGGCGCAACCTGGCTGCCGCGGTGGTTTTTACGGCGTTGATCCTGTTCTGTTTTGCCTATACGGTTCTGGTCATTTTCCGGCAGAAAAAACTATCGGAGATGAAGACCGACTTCATCAACAACATGACCCACGAATTCAAGACCCCTATCGCCACCATCTCGCTGGCTGCAGATTCCATCACCAGCCCCAAGGTATCGGCCGATTCGACCAAGGTGCAGCGCTTTGCCAATATCATCAAGGAAGAGAACAAGCGCATGAACAGCCAGGTGGAGAAGGTGCTTCAAATGGCCCTGATCGACAAGAGGGATTTCGATCTGCGGCTCACGGAGGTAAACCTGCACGATGTCGTCAACCGGGCCGTGGAGAATATCGGCCTTCAGGTCGAAAAACGCGGCGGCACGGCCAAGGCCTTCCTGGAAGCGGGCAACCCCATCGTCGAAGGCGATCTGACCCATATTTCGAACATTATCAACAACCTGCTGGACAATGCCAACAAGTATTCGTCCGATGCGCCCGAAATATCGGTGCATACGTGCAATGTAGCCAACGGGGTGGAAGTTATGGTGAAGGACAAAGGCATCGGGATGAGCAAGGAGTCCCGAAAGCATATTTTCGACAAGTTTTACCGGGTACCTACGGGCAACCTCCACGACGTCAAGGGCTTTGGATTGGGCCTTAGCTATGTCAAGGCGCTGATGACCGCCCACAAGGGGCAGATCGAAGTGAAAAGCGAATTGGGCAAGGGCAGCAGCTTTATCCTGTTTTTCCCTTACCTGGTCGAAACCCGCCATACTGTCGCCGAATCGGCATAATTAGAAGCGCTTTTAAAGCGTTAAAGGTTTTTTGAAGATCCCTACCTATGAAAACAGCTTTATTGAAAAGAAAATCCAACCGGACTATGACTTCGACACCGATTAACAAAATCCTTTTAGTAGAAGACGATCAAAATTTCGGGGAGGTGCTGCGCTCCTACCTGGAAGAATATGACTACGATGTGACCTTGGCTACGGATGGGGTTCAGGGCTTTGAAAGCTACCGAAAAGGCGTTTTTGATCTGTGTATCTTCGACGTGATGATGCCCAAAAAAGACGGCTTCACCCTGGCAAAAGAGATTCGCGAGCGCGACGCCGAAATGCCTATCATTTTTTTAACGGCCAAGACCCTGAAGGAAGACGTGTTGCAGGGATTTAAGATCGGCGCCGACGATTATATCTCCAAGCCTTTCAATTCGGAAGAACTCCTGTACCGCATTCAGGCGGTGCTCAAGCGCAGCAAGAACAAAGGACTTGATCTGGACGAAGATATTCGCGAATTCAGCATCGGGAAATTTCACTTCAACTATACCCTTCGAATCCTGAGCTACAACCCAGGCGGATCGGATGAGTCGAAGGAAAAGCTATCGCCCAAGGAGGCTCAGCTGTTGCGGATGTTTGCGATGTTTAAGAACGATGTGCTACCGCGCTCGGAAGCCCTCACCAAGATATGGGGGGAGGACAATTATTTCACCGCCCGGTCCATGGATGTGTTCGTGACCAAATTGCGGAAATACCTGAAGAAGGACGAGAATATCGAGATCGTCAATATCCACGGCAACGGCTTCCAGTTGCTGATCCGCGAAGAGAAAGTAGCCTGACCGCTGATTTAATCAGCGGTCAGGATGGCTTCGCTGTCTTCGGCGGCTTCTCCTATGGAGGGGATGCTTTCGACATCCACAGGGTGGTGGGCCTTTTCGCCCGGAGGCGGTCCGTAGGGACGGAGGCCTATGAGGCGTTCGACGTCTGATTTCAGAAGCACTTCTTTTTCCAGTAAGGCGCCGGCCAGTAGTTCGAGTTCTTTGCGTTTGGTTTTCAACAATTCTTTTGCGCGTTCAAACTGGGCGGCGATCATGTTGCGAACCTCCCCGTCTATCATGCTGGCCGTTTCTTCTGAATAGGGCCGTATGAAGGCCTCGTTCTGCAGGCCGTAGAAAGAAACCTGCCCCACCTTTTCATTCATACCGAACACCGTTACCATGCTGTAGGCCATTTTGGTAACCTGATCCAGGTCGCTTTGGGCGCCCGTGGATACCTTGTCGAAGATGATGGTTTCGGCTGCCCGGCCTCCGAAGGTCATGCACATGCGGTCGAGCAGGGCTTCGGTGCGGGTGATGTATTCGTCTTTCGGCAGGTATTGGGCGTAGCCCAGGGTGCCGATGCCACGCGGTACGATGGTGACTTTGACCAGCGGAGAGGCGTGTTCGAGGTACCAGCCGCAAACCGCATGGCCTGCTTCGTGGTATGCGATAATCTGTTTCTCCTCGGGGGAGATCAGCATATTTTTCTTTTCCAGGCCGCCGATCACGCGGTCGAGCGCATGGTTGAAATCGTCCATGTCGACGGCCTTTTTGTTGCGGCGGGCGGCGACCAGTGCTGCCTCGTTGCAGACGTTGGCGATCTCGGCGCCGGCGAAACCGGGCGTCATTTCGGAAAGGGCCACGGGGTCCACATCCGGAGAAAGCTTGATGTTTTTGAGGTGTACCTTAAAGATGGCCTCCCTGCCGTTGAGGTCGGGGCGGTCGACGCCGATCTGGCGGTCGAAGCGGCCCGGGCGCAGCAGAGCGGTATCGAGTACATCCGGCCGGTTGGTAGCGGCCATGAGGATAACGCCTTTGTCGGTGGGGAAACCATCCATTTCCACCAGAAGCTGGTTGAGGGTATTTTCCCGCTCGTCGTTTCCTCCTTGTATTCCATTGCGCCCGCGGGCGCGACCGATGGCGTCGATCTCGTCGATGAAGACGATGCAGGGCGCTTTTTCCCGCGCCTGACGGAAGAGGTCGCGAACGCGGGAAGCCCCTACGCCGACGAACATTTCCACGAAATCGGAACCGGAGATGGAGAAAAAGGGCACACCTGCTTCTCCAGCCACAGCTTTTGCAAGCAGGGTTTTTCCGGTACCCGGAGGGCCTACGAGCAACACGCCTTTGGTATCTTGCCGCCGAGGGCCGTATACTTTTTGGGATTCTTGAGGAAGTCCACGACTTCGACCACTTCTTCCTTGGCTTCGTCCAGGCCGGCTACGTCGGCAAAGGTGACGTCGACCTTGGCGTTCTGATCGAAGAGGGTGGCCTTGGATTTGCCGATATTGAATATCTGCCCTCCGGCGCCGCCACCGCCACCGCCGACTCTTCGCATAATAAACACCCAGATGATGATGATGATCGCCACGGGGAGAATCCAGCTGAGGATGGGGGCAAGCCAGTTGGTGCGGTCCACGAACTGCGGGTTCACCTGCAGGTCGGGGGGAAGGCTTTCGTTGAGTTTTTCCAGGTCGTTGGCGAAGATCTCCATGGGGCCCACATTAAAGGTGTAATGGGGGCGGGTGCTGAGGTTGCTCTTGGAGGCGTTTTTATACTGCTCCTTTTCCAGGCTGGCTTCCTTGAGAAAAATATGGGCCTGTTTCTGATTAACGACCTCCAGGCGCTCCAGGTCGCCTTCGCGGGCCATCTGGGCGAACTGGGAAAAATTGATGGGCTCGTTGCTCGCATTGGAGACCTGATAGATATTGAGTCCTATCAGGAACAAGGCGATTACGCCATAGATCCAGTAACTGTTGATCTTGGGGCCGGTGGGCTTGTTATTGGTGCTTTTTTTATCTTCCATTCCAGTTGTTCCCTCCGTTCAGGCGGAGGAATGCCTTTTATACAAGTCTATAATGGCTGTGTATCGGGAATACAACGAATAACCAGCCGAATCGTTAAGGGTTTTCGACAAAATTTAGCGGGAAGCCTATAAATTATCGTATTCCGTGAATAAAGCGTCGCTCCAGAGGTCCTCCAGTTGGTAGAACTTGCGGGTGTCGGGGTAAAATACGTGGACCACGACATCGAAATAGTCGAGACAGATCCAGTGAGCGCTTTGCTGGCCTTCAAAATGGACGGGGAGGCTTCCTCCCTCCTCCTTGATCTTTACATAGACCCTGTCGGCTATGGCTTTGACCTGGGTGGTGGAACTGCCTTCGCAAATGATGAAAAAATCAGAGGGAGCGTCTTCCAGGCGGCGAAGATCCAACTTAAGGATGTTCTTTCCTTTTATATCCTGGATACTATCGATGATCAATTCGTTAAACTCTTCAGTTGACAGGCGTTGACGGACGCGCGTTTCCGGACTCAAATTCAATTCTTTTTGATTTAAACGGATAAGGTTAGTTAGCTGCGCTATCCGCAACCTGAATTAAGTACTTTTGATAAAAGTATCAAAAACTACCCAATTGAGCAATTTAAACACGCATTTTGTTGGAAAGGTTCTCCTCCCATTCGAAGAGTTGGACTCCACCCAGACATATGCGCAGAATTTATTGTCTCGATCCAGGCCGGCTGAGGGAACCCTGGTCACCGCATCTTCCCAAAGCTCCGGCAAGGGCCTGCTGCACAACCGTTGGGAAAGCGCTCCCGGACAAAACCTGCTGCTCAGTCTGATCCTCTATCCGGATTTTTTGCCCCTTTCACGCGCCTTCCTGCTCAGCCAGGCCATGGCCCTCGGGGTTCGCGATTGGGCGCACAGGTACGCGGGCGCCCGCGCCAGGGTTAAATGGCCCAACGACCTCTACATCGGCGATAAAAAAGTGGGCGGCATCCTGATCCAGAACGCCGTTTCAGGTAAGCATATCGGCCACTCGGTGGTGGGGATCGGCATCAATGTCAACCAGACCGTTTTCCCGCCGGAGCTGCCCAATCCTGGTTCCATAAAAGGAGAAACAGGCCTGGAGCTCGACCTGAAGACGGCCCTGAACGAATTATGCGAATGCCTCGAACAGCGATACCTCGACTTGAGGGAAGGAGAGTGGCTCGCGATTCAGGAGGAATACCTCCGGCAATTGTACGGCTTTGGAGAAACGCGTACCTTTTTGAGGCCGGATGGCGAACCTTTTTCCGGCAAAATTACCGGGGTACTGGAAAACGGGTACCTCCAACTTCAAACCGACAAGGGTTTGGAGTCGTTTGAAGTCAAGGAAATTCAATTAAAACTTATATGAAAGCCCGTTTACTCACAATCGTCGCCGAGCTTTTGATCGGCCAGGTGGTCGATACCAACTCCGCCTGGATGGCCCGCCAACTCAACCTCATCGGCGCGCGGGTGGCGGGAAAGGAAACCGTCGGAGATGATCCCGGAGAAATCGTCGAAGGACTCCAAAGAGCGCTGGCCGCTGCCGACGTGGTGCTGGTGACCGGCGGTTTGGGGCCCACCCGCGACGACATTACCAAAAAGGCCATCGCCGATTTTTACAAAGTGGGGTTCGTCTTCTCCCAGGAAACCTTTGAGCACATCGGCCGCTTTCTCGAGCGGATGGGGAAAGTCCTCAACGATGCGCACCGCGACCAGTGCTTCATGCCTCAAAACGCCCTCTTGCTTCGCAACAAAATGGGCACCGCACCGGGCATGTGGTTTGACGAGAACGGGAAAGTGGTGGTTTCCATGCCGGGGGTGCCCTACGAAATGGAGTACCTGATGGAAAACGAGGTGCTGCCCCGCCTGCAAGAACGATTTCCCGCCTCTCCGATCCTCCACCATACCCTCCTGACGGCAGGAGAGGGCGAATCCGTCATCGCCGAGCGGATCGCGGAGGTGGAAGACCAGCTCCCGGAAGAATTAAAACTGGCCTACCTTCCCTCGCTTGGGGAGGTTCGACTCCGGCTCACCGCCACGGGTTCGGATGAGCCCCGGCTTCGGCAGCTGCTCGAAGGGGAAGTCCGCAAAATCAGGGATTTATTGCCCGAGTTGATCTACGGAGAGGGGCAGACGAAATTGGAAGAAGTGGTGGGGAAGCTGCTCCGGGAGAAAAACTGGAAGCTTGGCACGGCAGAAAGCTGCACCGGCGGGTACCTGGCCCATCGCATGACCAGCGTGCCAGGCGCCTCCGATTATTTCAAAGGAAGCGTCATCGCCTATTCAAACGAAATAAAGAACAGCCTGCTGGGTGTTCGCAAAGAGACCCTGGACGAGTTTGGGGCCGTCAGCGAGGAGACGGTGAGGGAAATGGCGGCCGGGGCGCTCCAGGTCCTCGGGGTCGATCTCGCGGTGGCTGTATCGGGCATTGCCGGACCGGATGGCGGCACGCCCGAAAAACCCGTCGGGACTATCTGGGTCGCGGTCGCCAGCAAGGAAAAAACGAGAACGCAACGGCTCCGGCTCAGCAAGGACCGGCAAAAAAACATCCATCTCACGGCCGTGCACTCGCTGAATTTGATCCGCAAATTTCTGCTCGGAGAATGGTCATAATCAGCAGATTCTCCGGTTGGTATTGGCGGGCAATTTGCATAACTTTGCATTTCATGCAAGTAAAAATTTGAAACATATTTTTATTTATAGCAAAATATAGAAATATATGGCTCAGGTAGATCTGATCATGCCTAAAATGGGCGAAAGCATAATGGAAGCCACGATCCTGAAATGGGTGAAGCAGGTTGGCGACCATATCGACGCGGATGAAACGGTGCTGGAAATTGCCACGGATAAGGTTGACTCGGAAGTACCCTCCCCGGTGAGCGGAACCCTCGTACAGGTTCTTTATAAGGAAAACGACGTGGTGGAAGTGGGCAAGCCCATTGCGGTGATCGCCACCGAAGGAGAGGCCGCCGCTGCCGGCCCCATGATCGCGGAAAAGCCATCTAGCAACGGCCATGGCGCAGAAGTCGCCAAATCAACTCCCATTCCACAGCAGGAACCCGTTGCGGCGGGCGAGATCCCCAAAACCGCCGGATCGAGATTTTATTCGCCCCTCGTACGTACCATCGCACAAAAGGAAAATATCAGCATGAACGAGCTGGAGCGCATCGAAGGCTCCGGAATGCAGGGACGGGTGACGAAAAAAGATATCCTTTCCTTTGTCGAGAATAAGATGGGGAGTGCTCCCGCCTCGCAGGCGCCACCCGCGCCGGCGATCAGGCCGGAAGGGAATGTGGAGATCATCGAGATGGACCGCATGCGCAAGCTGATCGCCGAGCACATGGTGAACTCCAAACGCACTTCTCCCCACGTCACCTCCTTTGTGGAAGTGGACGTGACCAACCTGGTGAACTGGCGGAATAAGGTGAAAAAGACCTTCCAGGACCGCTACGGGGAGAATATCACCTTTACCCCCGTGTTTGTCGAGGCCGTGGTGCGCGCTATCCGCGATTTCCCCATGATCAATATTTCGGTAGAAGGGACACAGATCATCCGGAAGAAGGACATCAATATCGGCATGGCTGCCGCGTTGCCCAGCGGCAACCTGATCGTGCCGGTGATCAAAAACGCCGACCTGCTCAGCCTGGTGGGGCTGACCAAATCGGTTAACGACCTGGCCAACCGGGCCAGGGCCAATCAATTGAAACCCGAGGAAATACAGGGAGGCACCTTTACGATCACCAACGTAGGGAGCTTTGGCAACGTGATGGGAACCCCGATCATCAACCAACCGCAGGTGGCGATCCTGGCGCCGGGCGCCATCCGGAAAAAACCGGCGGTGGTAGAGACGGAATACGGCGACCTCATAGCGGTTCGCCAAATGATGTTCCTCTCTCTTTCCTATGATCACCGGGTTGTGGACGGAGCACTGGGAGGGTCTTTTCTGCGCAAGGTGGGCGATTACCTGGAAGGGTTCGACCCGAATCGCAGCTTGTAAGATCCATCCGGGATATATATTTAACTATGAGGAAAAAAATTGTCGCCCTTATCGCGTGTTCCCTAGTTGTTGTCGGGGGAATACAGGCCCAACCCGACCCCAAATCGAGCAAAAAAATTGCCGAGGAATACTTCAATGTCGGAAAGTATCAGGAGGCGCTTCAAAACTACCTCGTCTATCAAAGCTATGACCCCACGGATCTGGAAACGAAATTCCGCGCCGGGGTCTGTTATTTCGAAACCGGCAAACTCCAGGATGCCCGCCGCAATTTTTCCAGCCTCCAGGAGGAGGAAAAATACACGAATCCGCAGCTATACTTCTACCTGGGCCTTAGCTCCCATTCCACATTCCAGTTTCTGGACGCCATTCACCATTACAAAGAATACTTACGGCGCATTGAAAACAACCACCCCAAACGGGGCATGGTGAAGGACAAGATCAGGCAGTGCTCCTTCGGTATCCGCATCCAGCAGGCCAAGTCATCTATTTTTGTGGAAAATCTGGGTCCACGCGTCAACTCTGCGGGCAATGATTTTCGCCCAATCCCAAGCATGAACCAGGACGGGAAGTTCTACTTTTCCTCCTCCCGCGAAGGCAATGTGGGCAGCCTTCGCAATGCAGCCGGAGAAATTGCCGGGATCGAAGGAGGATACAACAGCGATATGTTCTCCGCCACCTCGACAGGCGGGCAGTGGGCCGCGCCGGTCCCGATGAGCTTCTTGCTCAACGGGTTCAAAAACGACGTGCTGCTCGATTTCAACAGGGACGGCTCCCAGCTATACTATTTCCAGGGCCTGACCCTCTATAGCGGAGATATCTTCGTGGACACCTTTCGCACGAGGCCGGAAGACCGGTCGCTGTTTCCGCCTTTATTTCAGGGTCCGGTCCGGCCCTGGGAGGGCGACTGCGATCTTTACTTTTTCCAGGATACCATTTTGCTTTTTTCGAGCCAGCGCGAGGGCGGCTTGGGCGGGTTCGATCTATACCTGACGGTCCATTCGAAGGGCTTCTGGTCGGAGCCGCTAAATCTCGGACCAAAGGTCAACACGGCTTACGACGAAAGGGGTCCTTTTTTGGCTACCGACGGGAGGACCCTTTACTTCAGCACCAACAACCCCATGCGAAGCATCGGGGATTTCGACGTGGTCCGGATCTTTTACGACGACGCCACGGAAGCCTGGCAAGACCCCTGGAACCCGGGAGTCCCGCTCAATTCTGCGGAAGACGACCTGCATTTCCGGCTTAGCCGCGATGGAATGAAGGCCTATTTTTCTTCCGACCGGAAAAACGGTTTCGGGCAAAGCGATATTTACATCGCCCATTTCCGGGAAAGCCAGCGGGAGCAGACCCGGACCATGAACCCCATCGTATTCAGCCAGGTGCGCGATTTCAAACTGCAGTTTGCCAGGAGGATGGGCATCGTGGACGATCCCTCCGCTTTCTTCTCCGAAGACCAGATCGAAAAATATTTCCTCGAGCCCCTGTATTACGAAGAAAACGGGGATGTACTGACGGGACGCAATATGCGCACCCTGACCGCCATCGCGGACCTCATGGTGAGGTATCCCCAGATCAAGATCATGCTGACCAGCCATTCCGACGGCGCCGATCCCGACAATGTGGATCTGTTCTTTTCGGCCAAGCGTGCGGAAGCAGCTATGGAATTCCTCGCGCGCAACGGCGCCGACCTCGGCCATATTATGATCAGGGCGGTGGGGAAAGGGTATCCCAGAGCCAATTCCCAACTGAACGACGCGCCCAATCCGGCGGGACGGCAACTCAACCGGCGGATCGACATTGCTTTTTTTCAAACTTCGGGCTTGCCGCTGCGCATCCGGGTCAAGGACCCCGTGGTGCCCGAACAAATGATCAACACGGCCTGGGATTTTTACTCGAAATCCACCCAGGGGCTTTCCTACAAACTGCAAATAGCCGAATCCCAGCAGATGTTTACCCACGAGCTTCTGTTCCGCTATCCCCATGCCATGATCGAAAAGGAAACGACTAAAGGATACTACCTGTACACGGTGGGATTGTACAAAACTTTTAAATCAGCCGGCCAGTTGCAACAGGATTTGATCCGCAACGGCGCTCAGGATACCAGGATAATTCCCTATATTGACGGAATTCGCCTGGAAGAGACGCAGGTCGCGCCTCTGACCAAAGATTTTCCGGACCTGGAAAACTTCCTCCAGCGGTAAAAAAAGGAGGCGTAAAGAACAGCACATGACTCAAAAGATCCGCTATTTTCAGGAGGGGTTGAAGAATATTCGCACGGTTGGTACGATTTCGAGAAGCTCCCCTTTTCTTTGCCGGAAAATGGTCGGCCTGGTCGACTTTGAAAAGGCCCGGTCCATCGCAGAGCTAGGCGCCGGCGACGGGGTGATTACCCGACATATTCTGCCGCCCATGCACCCCGATGCCAAACTGCTGGCCTTCGAAGTCCTTCCCCAGATGTCCGAACACCTCCACAAGATCGAAGACCCGCGGCTGATTGTCGTGGAAGATTCGGCGGAGAATATCCAGGCCTACCTGAAAAAAGAGGGCATTGACCAGGTCGATTACATCCTTTCGGCCATCCCCTTTGTGATGCTGCCCCAGGAACTGGGCCTCAAGATACTGAGGGCCTGCCGCGTAGCCCTTCGGCCCGGAGGGCTTTTCATCCAGGTCCATTACAGCCTGCTCGCCAAAAAGCTCTACGAAGAGGTCTTCGGCAATGTCCGGATCTACTTCGAGCCGATCAATATTCCACCCGCATTTGTCCTGGTCAGTGAAAAGCGCTGAGAAAAATATCTCCCGCGTCGAATGGCTGGACAAGGTTTCCGGCCTGATGGACAACCAATTCCGGATCCCTTTTACCCAGATCCGGTTTGGACTCGATTTTCTCATCGGACTGATTCCCGGGATTGGGGATCTTTTCAGCCTGGCCGTTTCCGGCTCCCTGATCCTGGCTATGCTGCGCTACGGCGTGGGCGGAAGGGTCTTGCTGATGATGCTCGGAAATATCCTGCTGGATATGACGGTGGGGTCGGTGCCCGTGTTGGGAGATATTTTCGACCTGACCTTCAAAGCCAACCGCAGGAACTTCGAGCTGTTTCGGAGATACCGCAACGAGGGGATGCACCAGGGCAGCGGCTGCGGCCTGATTCTGATCGCGCTCCTGCTCCTCGGAGGAATTTTTGCTTTTGCAATCTGGGGGCTGGTGCGGCTAACGGCCTGGGTCCTGGCTTGATTGAAACACCGATTCCAATATCTTATCGTCGACCAGATTGGGCAGGGTGATCACCAACTCGGGGGTTTGCTGCATAGCTCTTTTTGCGGTGGACATGGCCTCGGCATTCCTAGCCCAGCTTCTGCGTGCGATGCCGTTGTTGACGTCCCAGAATAGCATGGATTGCAGGCGTCGGGCGCTGTCTTCCGTCCCGTCCAGTACCAGTCCGAAACCTCCGTTGATCACTTCCCCCCAGCCTACGCCGCCGCCGTTGTGGAGCGAAACCCAGGTGGCGCCCCGAAAACTATCTCCGATGACGTTGTGCACGGCCATATCGGCGGTAAAGCGGGAGCCGTCGTAGATATTGGCGGTTTCGCGGTAGGGGCTGTCGGTGCCGGAGACGTCGTGGTGGTCGCGGCCGAGCACGACGGGGGCTTTGAGCTCTCCCTTTGCGATGGCGTCGTTGAAGGCATTGGCAATGCGGATGCGGCCCTCGGCATCGGCGTAAAGGATGCGGGATTTGGAGCCCACCACCGGAAGGTTGGCATCGGCAGTGGTGATCCAGAGCCAGTTGTCTCGCAATTGTCCCTGTATTTCTTCCGGGGCTTCCCTCGCATATCTTCCAATACCTGGGCGGCTATGGCATCCGTTCGGTCGAGGTCTTCTTTCAGGCCCGAGGTGCATACCCAACGGAAGGGGCCGAACCCGTAATCGAAACACATAGGCCCCATGATATCCTCGACATAAGAGGGGTAGCGGTACAGACCTTCAACCCGGTTTTTCCAGACCTCGGCCCCTGCCTCGCCCGCCTCCTTGAGGAAGGCGTTTCCATAATCCCAGAAGTACATTCCCCTTTCGGTCAGGGAATTGATGGCCAGGACCTGCCGTTGGAGCGAATGGCGGATGGCTTCCCGGAAGGCGGCCTTGTCGCGCGAGAGCAATTGCTGGGCTTCTTCGAAGGTGTAGTCTACGGGGCAATAGCCCATGTCGTCGATATTGTGCAGGGAGGTCTGGTCGGATCCCATCTCGATAAACACCTCGTTAGCGGCCAGTTTTTCCCAGAGATCGACGATGTTGCCATGGTAGATGAGGGCGATGGCCTGTTTCTCCTTCCTGCAATGGTCGATCCGGATGAGGAGATCGTCGAGGTCGGTGAAGACGTTTTCGGCTTTTACATACCCGTCGGTAATGCGCTGCCGGACGGCATCTCCGTCGACTTCGGCCACTACGCCGACGGCGCCGGTGATCACGGCGGCCAGGGTTTGCGCGCCGGACATGCCGCCGAGGCCCGAGGTGACGAAGACCTTGCCGCGCAGGTCGTCTGCCCCGAGGCCGTTTCTACGTCCCGCATTGAGCAGGGTGATGGTGGTGCCGTGCACGATGCCCTGCGGCCCGATATACATAAAGGAGCCGGCGGTCATCTGGCCGTAGGAAGTCACGCCGAGGGCGTTGTATTTGTTCCAGTCATCTTTTTTGGAATAATTCGGGATCATCATGCCGTTGGTGACGACCACGCGAGGGGCGTCGGCATGGGAGGGGAAGAGCCCCAGGGGGTGGCCGGAATATAGGACCAGGGTTTGCTCGTCCGTCATTTCGGCCAGGTATTTCATGGTCAGCAGGTACTGGGCCCAGTTTTGGAACACGGCGCCGTTGCCGCCGTAGGTGATCAGCTCGTGCGGGTGCTTGGCCACCTTGGGATCCAGGTTGTTCTGGACCATGAGCATGATGGCCGCGGCCTGTTTGGACCGGTGCGGATAATCGCCGATCGGCCGGGCGTACATGGGGTAATCGGGCCTGAACCGGTGCATGTAAATACGTCCGTAGCGCTCGAGCTCTTCTGCGAATTCGGGCGCCAGGACGGCATGCTGGCCGGGGGGGAAATAGCGCAGGGCATTTCGGACGGCCAGTATTTTTTCCTTTTCGCTCAACACGTCCTTGATCACCCGCCTGGGGGCATGGCTGACGGCCGGATCATAAGGCCTGCCGGAGGGCAAACTTTCGGGAATGCCTTCCAGCAGGGCTTTTTGAAAATCGGTCAATGTTTGCATGGCCTACCCGGCTACGATCTGTCCGATTGCAGCCGCATAGGTGCCGTCGTCGAGCTTCCGGCGGACATCCTGAAATGCGCGTATCGTAAGGTCGATATCTTCTTTCGTATGCACGGCTGTGGGGATAAGACGCAGGATCATCGTGCCCTTCGGGATGATCGGGTAGATCACGATGGAGCAGAAGATCCCGTAATTCTCGCGCAGGTCCTTGACGGCACCGGCACAGACCAGGGGTTCGTCGCCTTTGAAATACACCGGAGTAACGGGCGATTGCGTATCGCCGATGTTGAAGCCGGCTTTGCGCAGGTTTTCCTGGAGGTAGTTGACGTTTTCCCAGAGCCGGGTCTTGAGTTCGGGGTGGTTGCGGATCAGTTCCAGGCGCTTGAGGTTGCCGATGACCAGGGGCATGGGCAGGGATTTGGCATAGACCTGGGAGCGCATATTATAGCGAAGGAAGCGGATGATCTCCGGGTCGCCCGCGATGAAAGCGCCGATGCTGGCCATTGATTTGGCGAAGGTGGCGAAATAGAGGTCGATATCGTCCTGTACGCCTTGTTCTTCTCCGGCGCCGGCGCCGGTTTTGCCCAGGGCGCCGAAGCCGTGGGCATCGTCGACGATCAGGCGGAATTCGAATTTACTTTTCATGGCGGCAATCTCCCGGAGCTTACCCTGGTCGCCGCGCATGCCGAACACCCCTTCGGAGACGACGAGGATGGCCCCACCGGATTTTTCTACCAGCCTGGTGGCGCGAACGAGGTTTTTCTCGAGGCTTTCCATATCGTTGTGGACGAAGGAAAAGCTGTGACCCAGGTGCATCCGTATGCCGTCGAGGATACAAGCGTGGCTTTCGGCATCGTACACGACCACGTCGTGGCGGTCCACCAGGGAGTCGATGGCCGACATCATGCCCTGATATCCGAAGTTCATCAGATAGCCGGCTTCCTTTCCTACAAAATCTGCCAATTCCTGCTCCAGTTGGAGGTGGTATTTGGTAGTTCCAGACATCATGCGGGCGCCCATCGGGTAGGCCAGGCCCCACTCTGCGGATGCATCTGCGTCGGCTTTGCGCACTTCGGGATGGTTGGCCAGGCCGAGGTAGTTATTGATGGACCAGCAAATCATTTCTTTACCCTGAAAATACATTTTGTCGCCCAGTTCTCCGGTCAACTCGGGGAAAGCATAATAGCCGTCAGCCACTGCGGCCCATTTTCCGATCGGGCCCATGTTCGTCTTGATCTTTTCAAACAAATCCATGTGAATGCTTTTAGTTATATGGTATGCGAGTAATTATAAATTTTCTTCGGTAATGGAATCGACCGACATCGACTTTAATACCTTCTTTTTGGGGTAGGTTCCGAACACGTGATCCCAGAGAGGGGAAGACACGCCGAAGCAGTATTCCTCCTGGGAGTAGTGGTGTATGGCGTGGTTGACCCAGAGCGCCTTTAAAAAATTCCTCGGCGGGTTCATCACATGCACGGAGTAATGGGTAAAAAGGTACGAGATGTAACCTAATGTAAACCCGGCAAAAGTAACGAAGGCCAAGGTGTTCAGGATCAGGTAGAAAACGGATAGAAATAGGGCGGCGAGCATCATCATCGGCACCGGCGGCATGGCCAGGCGAAGCTTGTCTTTCGGGTATTCGTGGTGCACTCCGTGGATGGTGTACTGAAACTTTTCCCTCTTTTCGGTAGGGGCCGAAATATGGTATAAAAACCGGTGCATCAGATACTCTACGAGGGTGAACAGAAGCCATCCGCCAATAAACAATGGAATGGCCTCCACAAAGGATACGTAGGAATGGGTGACGTTCCAATAGATCAGGCTGGAGGTGAAAATTATCAGAAAGGTGATGGGAACATAGAAGGGAGCTCTGGAGAGACGATCCAAAAACCGGTTTTTAAAAACAGGTACGGAGATGTTCTCGTTGGAGATCCTTTTTCGGCTGGTGCTTGATGTTTTCATGGCTGAGGATGATTATATTTTTCTAAGGAAAATGCCTATTTTTCTAAAAGTTGGTTTTTGCAATTTTATCGCAACTTGCTTTAAATTAATGTTTCATGAAAGCCTTGGCCTCCCTTTTTTTGCTCAGCTGCGTTGCCTGCATCTGGGAACCGCTCAAAGATACGGCTCATAGCGAGCCCCAACGGGTTTATTATCAGGTTTTTTTAAGATCGTTCTGCGATTCCAACGGAGACGGCATCGGAGACGTGGTAGGCCTAAGCGGCAAGCTCGACTATCTGTCGGATCTCGGCATTAACGGCCTGTGGTTGATGCCGGTCCATCCCTCCGGTTCCTATCACAAATACGACGTCCGGGATTTTTACGGCATCGACCCGGAATACGGGACCATGGAAGAGTTTAAAACCCTCCTCAGGGAAGCGCATAAAAGGGACATCAAGGTGGTCATCGACCTCGTGCTCAACCATACGGACGACGAACACCCCTGGTTTCAGGATGCTTTGGGCGGACCCGAAAGCCAATTTCGGCCTTTCTACCTGTGGGCCTCGCCCGACAGCATAACCGAGGCTAAACACCTTTGGCACGATCAGCCGGCCGACGGGACCAAGGTCAACTCTTCGAAGGAATCGTTTTACGGATTTTTCTGGAAAGGCATGCCCGACCTGAACTACGACCACCCACCCCTGCGGGATTCCATCCTCCAAATCGGCCGCTACTGGCTCAAAGAGGTTGGCGTGGACGGGTTTCGTCTCGATGCCGCCTTGTTGATCTACCCCTATTACGAAGGTCCGCAGGCAGCGTATCTCCAAAAGACCCTGGCCTGGTGGGATGTTTTTCACAAAGCCATGGAGGAGACCCGGCCCAATACCTTTCTGGTGGGAGAGGTCTGGCAAAGCGACACGGTTCTGCTGCCTTTTCTCAGCTCCGGCCTGGACGCCTGCTTCCATTTCGACCTGAGCAACCGGATCATCGAAACGGTCCTGGCGGAAAAAGACAGCTTCGATCTGGCCGGGCAATTGCTGGCATACCGGCAACAACTCGCGGCCTTCCCCGAGCCCAACCCGGAGCGGACCGACGCCATTTTCCTCAGCAACCACGACCAGGACCGCCTGCGCAGCCGCTTCGACGGTAGCTGGGAAAAGGCCGGCCTGGCGGCTTCCATCCTGTTGACCCTTCCCGGGACGCCTTTCATATATTATGGAGAGGAGTTGGGCATGCTGGGCAAAAAACCCGACAAACATATCCGCGAGCCTTTCCCCTGGGCCCTGCCGGGCACGGACCCCTGCCAGACCGCCTGGCAAAGCCTCGAATATAATATGCCGGAAAAGACCCCTCCCTTATCCGAGCAGCAGTTTAAAGAGGGCTCCCTCTGGAAGCACTACCGCAAGCTGATCCATTTTCGAAATACGCATCCGATCATGGGCCAGGGAGAAATATCCCCCTTTGAGGGGAAGCTCCCGGCGGGAATGCTGGGCTATTACCGGGTGTTGGGGGAAAAACGCCTGTTGGTCCTGCACCAGCTTGCCGGCAGGAGGTCCGTATTGACGTGGAAGGGGGCGGGGGCTGTGCTGTTCAGTACCCATGAGGGGTCGGGGATTACGGGAGATGTGCTCCGGATGGCGCCTTTTTCGACCCTGGTATTGGAGCAAAAAAGCTGAACCAATTGCCCTGGTAGCTGTTGTATGCGGGTTATGGCAGAATCGACGTTCGACTTTATCATTATCGGAGGAGGGCTTGCCGGGCAGAGTCTGGCCTGGCGCCTCCGGCAGGGACCCCTGCGCGATAGCAGGATCGCCCTGATAGACCTATCGCCAAAAATCAGCAACGACCGCACCTGGTGTTACTGGGAGCGGGAGCCCGGCCCTTTCGATCACCTGGTTTTTCACCGCTGGGACCGGCTTCGGTTTCACGGTCCGCGCTTTTCGTCCACGCTCGACATCGCCCCGTACTCCTATAAAATGATCAGGGGGGAGGATTTTTACCGGTTCATGGAAAAGGAACTGAAGGTAGAGCGCTTTTACGGCAGGGTAAAAAGCTGGGAGAGCGGCCCGGAACAGGTGGTGGTAGAGCTGGAAGACGGGCAGACGATCGCAGGACGCTGGGGATTTAGCAGCCTGTTGCGCAAGACGGTGGACAAGGAGCAGTATCACTACCTCGACCAGCATTTCAAGGGCTGGGTGATCCGGACCGAGGCGCCGGTTTTCGACCCGGGATCGGCCACCTTTATGGATTTCAGGGTGCCGCAAGACGATGGGCTATCCTTTCTCTACGCCCTGCCTTTCGATGAGCATAGCGCCCTGGTGGAGCTCACTTTTTTTTCCAATAAATTATTCAGTGGAGAGGAGTACGACCGGATGCTGAAGGACTTGATTCCCCGCTTTGTGACGGAATCTCCGTACGAAGTGACGCATGAGGAGATCGGCGCGATCCCGATGACGGATTATCCCTTTCCCCGCGCGGAGGGCAGGGTGGTATTCATCGGCACGGCGGGAGGGCATACCAAGGCTTCCTCGGGTTTCACCTTTTGGCGGCTTCAGAAAAACATCGATGCGATGGTGCGGCAGATGGAGGATACGGGAAAGCCCTTTCCCTTACCGCGGATCGCTGCGGCCAGGTTTTCCATGCTCGATAGCGTGATGCTCCGCGTGCTGGAGGATGGAAAGCCTTCGGGGGCCGGGCTTTTTGAAAGTCTTTTTCGGAAAAACCCGGCCGTGCGGGTGTTAAAATTTCTCCACGAAGAAACCCGCCTGTCCGAAGAATTGCAGCTCATGGGCTCTCTGCCCTTATTTCCCTTCCTGAAAGCCTTCATGAAGGAAATTTGGAAAAAGTTGCTGCGAAAATTCAAAACAAACGCCCAATTCTAAACCTTAACAACCAGGAACTGCCCAAAAGCGACCATTCAGAAAAAGACGCTGGGAAGCTTGGGAAGGATTTTATACATTTGCGGCGCTAACAAATTATTATCCCATGAAAACGAAACCGTTACAGATCTCCCTGGCAATTTTCTGCCTTTTCACCTCCCTGGCTCAAAGCCAAACCATTGAAACCTTTGAATCCGGCAACCTGGACAACTGGACCGTGCTGGTGGGTAATGCCGCCCTGGCCGGAAACCCGGTGTTAGGGGGCAGCAACTCCTTACAGTTGGGAGGCAACCCCCTGGGTCCCGAACCTAACTCGATGATGACCCACAAAACCTTTGCGGGAACCCATGGAAGGTACCAGGTTTATTTTTATTGCGATGGGCCTGAGGCAGAGTTCAACTTTTTCTTTCAGTACCTCGGTCCCGAGGATTATTACCAGGTCACTTGCAAGGCCACGGGGACCAATGCTCCCGAGCTGCGCTTGTCCAGGTCATTCGGCGACAACGATGAGACCCTGGCCTCCGTCAATCCGGGCTTCGGCCTTGGCGACTGGCACGAGTTGACGATAGAACGCCGTTGCGACAACGAAATCATAATCCTGATCGACGGGACGGAGCGGATTTCCGTAACAGATCCGGGCATTGCGATGCCAGGCACGATCGGCCTCGGCGCCTATTCCGAATTTTCGTATGCCGACGACCTTTCCTTCGAGGCTTTTTCCGCCGAGGTTTCCATCGTGGGCGATACCCTCTTTTGCAACGACCCCATCATTCTGGAGGCCTCCGACATCTTTTCGGAGTACTTGTGGAGCAATGGTTCCAACCGCATCAGCGCAGAAACCGAAGAGGCCGGGATTCTCACGCTGGAGGTCATCGATGTCGAAGGCTGCGTGGGACGGGATTCGGTGCAGGTGCTCACTTTCTGTCCTTCCTTTTTCTATGCCCCCAATATTTTCACTCCCAATTTCGACGGGCAGAACGACTTTTTCCGAATATTTCCCGAGAAGAAAATCGAGCGATTCAATCTAAAGGTGTTCAACCGTTTCGGCGGCATGGTTTTTGAAACCGAAACCGTGGAAGATACCTGGGACGGGACTTTCAACGGAAGATCGGCTCCCGCGGACATGTACCTTTGGATTGCGGATATGGACGGGTTTGCGCTGTCGGGGAGTTTGGTGTTAATGAGGTAGTGGTTTGACAAACACCCTCCTCCTCCTGAATATCCTCGGGTCGTAATCCTTGAACAGGGATAGAGAGGCCTGGTTATCTTCCAGAATCGGGTTGATGAATACCCTGTTGACCCCCCGCCGGTTGAAGACCGGGATCGTATTGCCGAAAATGATCGCGTTGAGGCCCTTGTTTCTCCATTCTTCGACGACGCCGATGAGGATGAGGTCCACGGTTTGGTGGTATCTGCGGGTCCAGAGCAGGTGCAGGAAGCCGAAGGGGTAGAGTTTTCCGTTTGCCCGCTGCAGAGCCCTGGAGAAAGAGGGGATCATCACGCCGTAGCCTACGATATTGCCGTGTTGGTCTTCCAGCAGGGGGAGATAATCCGTCAGCAGGAAGGGGAGGTTTTGGGCGACGTAGTGATCGACCTGTTTTTCGGAAAGGGGCACGAAGGAGGGGAGCCCGCTGTAGGTGTCCATCACCAGATGGAAAAGGTCCCTGGCCCGTTTTTCGAGCTCTGCTTTGCTGCCGATCTCTATTTTTCGGATGCCGAATTTTTGTTCGATGATGGGCCGGAGCCGCTCCAGTTTGGGAGGGATTCCATCGGGCACGGTTTCCACCACGTATTCCACGTAATCGACCAATTTGCCGAAGCCTGCGTTCTCCAGGTGTTGGCGGTAATAGGGGAAATGGAAGGCGGCGCCCATGGTGCCGAGCTCCTCGTATCCCTCCACCGTCATGCCTGCTCCTTCGAAATTGGTGAACCCAAGCGGCCCTTTTAGCAAGGCGGCGCCTTTGCTTTTGGCCCATTCGAGGGCCTGATTCAACAACAAGCTGCTAATCTCCGGATCGTCTTCAAATTCCAGCCAGTTGAAGCGGGCCTGCTTCTGCCCGCGCATCTGGGTTTCCATGTCGTTGATGAAACAGCCGATGCGCCCGGCGATGCGGCCGTCTTTTTCAACCACCCAGAGCTTGTATTCGGCGTGCTCCAGCGCGGGGTTGGAGGCGGGATCGAACTGGGCCATTTCCATCCGGCGAATAGGGGGCACCCAATATTTTTCCTTTCGATACAAACGGTAGGGGAGATCGACGAAGGGTCCGATTCCGCTAAGTCCGGCAATTTCTCTGACCTGGATCATACATGGAGATTCTGAGCGCCCAAAGATAGAAAACTATTAAGAGTTGTTATTTTGCACCCGATCAAAATACCCGGGCTATGCTGCGCATGTGGTTTGTTTTTTTACTGATTTTGACAGCGGCGAGCTGCAACCCTTCCAGGCAACTGCGGAGCAATGCCCCGGCGCAGCGCGACAAGCCCTACGTGATCCTGATCTCCTTCGACGGTTTTCGCCACGACTATGTGGAGCGGTTCAAGCCGCCCCATCTCGGCGCGCTGATCGAGGGCGGCCTGCGGGCCGAATCGCTGATCCCCTGCTTCCCCTCGAAAACCTTTCCCAACCATTACTCCATCGCCACGGGCATGCGGCCCAACCAGCACCGGCTGGTGGGCAACTCTTTTTACGATGCGGAAAAAGGGCAGACCTACGCGATTTCCAAAAGGGAGATCGTGCAGGACGGAAGTTGGTACGGAGGCACGCCGATTTGGGTCAACGCCGAAAAACAGGGCATGATCTCGGCCAGCTATTTTTTCGTGGGCTCGGAGGCGGACATACAGGGGGTAAGACCTACCTACTATTTCAACTACGACCACTCGGTACCGAATTCGCAGCGGGTGGATCAGATGCTGGAATGGCTGCGCCTTCCGGAGAAAAACCGACCTCACCTGATCACCGGCTATTTCTCGGATATGGACGACGCGGGCCATCGCTACGGCCCGAACAACGACGAGGAGATCGGGAAGGCCGTGCTTCGGCTGGATGAAGACTTCGGCAGGCTATTTGAAGGAGTGCGGGCCCTGGGCCTTCCCGTCCACATCATCCTCGTGTCGGACCACGGGATGGCAGAGGTGAAGTCAGACCAGTTGCTTCCGATCGAGCCCCTCGAGTCGACGGACGAGTACCTGCTCGTCAGCCAGGGGGCCTTGCTGCATTTGTATCTGAAAGAAGGGGCGGATGCGGATACTGTTTGCCGACGGCTTCGGAGTTTGCCGCAGTCGGAGTATTATACGGTTTGGAAGGCGTCTGAATTTCCGCACTACCTGGGCCCGAAGCTCGATCCGAGGGTGGGGGATATCCTTGTGGCCCCCGATTTTCCGCACTATTTCACTTACTCCAGGGCTTTGGCCCGGATGAGGAGCGGGGAGGTTTTCGGCGAACACGGATTTCATCCGTCGTACAAGGACATGCACGGCATTTTTTACGCCTGGGGGCCCTCGTTCAAAGCCGGTACGGTAATGCCTTCTTTTGAAAACATCCACATCTATCCGCTTATCTGCAAGATTTTGGGGCTGGCTGTGCCGAAGGAGGTGGAGGGGGACCACAGATTAATCGGATTGGATGATTTCACGGATTTTTGAATATTGGCAAAGTTTTCCTAATCATTTTTCAGTATTCAATTTCCAGTCTTTCCTTCTGTCGACGCGGTCCTAAATAATTTCCCGTTCTAATCCTTCCCGACTCCTTCTCCCTGCGGATATTATCCTCGAAATCCGCCAAGCCCTCTTTTGCCAGCCCAGCCCCGATTCGAGGGCCTTGGCTAGGTTTTTTTCCACGCCCATGCCCTTGAAATAGAAGAAAGCCAGGTCGGATAAACCGTTGTAATTATCCAGCGAGGCGCACATTTCGGCGTATTTAATCCCCTTTTCGTAATCGAGCCTGCCGCCCTCGCCTTTCATGTAGATGCGCGACAGTTTCAGGGAGGTGCGGCTTTTGTACCAGTAAGTATCGAGCAAGCCCTCCAGCAATGCGATGGCCTGGTCTATCTCCTCCGGCCTTTCGTCCACGAGTAAATCGGCCAGTTCGTAGATGTCTTCCACGCTCCCCCAGGCGATGGCCTTTTCGCGCCATTCGATCACCTTGTCTACATCCGGTTCTTCCGCGAAGTAATAGTGGCTGGCTATCTGGTTTGCGGCGCCCGGGTGTTCCTGTTCTGCGGCAAGGAAGAACAGTTCGAGGGCTTTCGCGGCCTTTTGTTCGGCATTTGCTTGGTCGTTGTAACTGGAGACCAGTAGCGCCATGGCATAGTAGTACAGGCTGCCGGGGTAGTCCATGATTCCGGACAGGTCCTGGTCTGCAAATTTGCGGGGCGAAATGGCGTTGGTCAGTTGCTCCAATTTTTCAAAGTTCTCGAATTCGGCAATAGAGCAGGCGTAGAACATCCAGTCGTTTTCCTCGTCGAGGTGGTAGATCTTTGGGGACAAGGCGCCGTTTTCGTGTTTGTAAAAAAGGGACTGCCCCTCCTGATTGGAGGCAAAGGCAAAGTCGTGCTCCCCGATGGCTTTTGATTCCCGGAGTGCGCGAGTCCGTTCGGTGGCTTTTTCCGGGCTCAAAAAACGCCAGAGGTCGACGCGGAAGAAGTATTCGAAACCGTGTTCGCCGTGTGTGGCGACGAATTGTTTGTAATCGGGCGGAAGTGAAAGAGAGAGTGCAGATTCGATGAGGTTCATGGGTATCCAAAGAACAGGTTAATATTTTCAAACCCGGAGCAAAAAATTGGCTATGCTGAAGGGCGGTTCCTGGGATTGATTCGCAGCCAGGACGGCTCTTTCCAATACTTCTTTGAGGTGGTTAAAATCGCTGGGTTTTTTGATATAGACATTGGCGCCGTTGAGGAAGGTTTCCTCTATATCCTTTTCGGATGCCGAAGTGGAGTATATGGCGATCGAAATATCCTTTAATTTATCGTTGCTTCTTATTTCTTTCAGACATTCCAAGCCGTTCTTTCGAGGCATATTGAGATCGAGAAAGAGGAGGTAGGGCAATAGCGTGCCTTCCTTAACCAGGTAATCCATTAATTGTACGCCGTCGTTCAAGGTGCGGACAATGGTTTTCGTTTTCAGTTCCTCAAAAGCCTCCAGGAAGAGGAAGCGGTCGCCTTCGTCGTCGTCGGCCAGGAGGATGTGGAGCGGAGCGTTTTTCATAAATAATAGTTTTAAGAGGGAATGTAAATGTCGAACCTCGCTCCTTTATTCGGTTCGCTTGTTGCAGTAATAATCCCTTGATGGTTCTCGACAATCTTTTTTACGATGGCGAGCCCAATGCCGGTGCCATCGAATTCGCTTTTTTCGTGAAGTCGCTGAAATATTTCAAAGATACGATCTTTAAACTCGGGTTTGAAGCCGATTCCGTTGTCGGAAACGGAGATATGGCAATACTTATTGGAGGAGAAAACACCTGCCGGCAGGGAAGGGGTTTCGTCCTGTAATGTATCGCCCTGTTTGACGCTGCTGGTTAATCAGTATTTGCGGGGGAACCCCTGGTTTTGAAAACTTGAGCGCGTTGCTGATCAGGTTGTGCAGGAGTTGCCGAAACTGGAAGGGGATGATGTTGACTTCACAGGTATCGGCAACTATTACGATTGCCTGTTTGTCCAGAAGCGCTTCTTTCAGTTCGGTTTGTACCTCTTCGATGACGTCTTTAAGGTCTGCTTTTTCAAACACGAGTTCGACGTTGCTGGCCCGGGAGTATGCCAGGAGGTCTTCGATCAGGGTTTGCATTCGTTTGGCGGATCCCTGCATTCTGCTGAAATACGATTTGCCGTTTTCGGACAGATTTTGGTATTCCGTTTCGAGGATGCGGCCGGTGAAGGTTTGAATTTTTCGCAGCGGTTCCTGCAAATCATGGCTTGAAATGTAGGCGAAGGACTCGAGGTCTTTGTTCATTCGCTCCAGTTCGTTGTTTTTTTCAGCCAGGGTTTCGTTGGCTTTTTTTAATTCTGCGGTTCTTTCGGCTACCGCTTTTTCCAATTCCATGCTATATGTTTTGCTTTCTTTTATATCTTTTTCGAGGAGCTTTTTTTCCTTTCGCTGGAGCTGCGCCGAATCGGTAATGTCGTTGATAGCGAGCAGAATGAGTTGTTCCTGGTGCATTTTCTGAACGATCCGGCTGGCATTGAGCAGCATGATCCTTTCGCCGATGAGAGGGAAGTTGTGGGTCAGTTCAAAATTGTGGAAGTAGGCATTTTTGGGGATAATCTCCTCCAGCAACTCCCGCAGGCGGGGGATGTTCCACTGTCCGTTTCCCAAATCATACAAAAGCGCTCCTTCTGTTTCTTTTTCGTTTACTTTGAATTTGGTGTAGAAGGATTTGTTGGCCGATTTGATATTAAGCTTATGGTCGAGGATCAGCAAGGGCTCGTCGATGGTGGCGATGATGGCTTCGGCATACTCATAAGATTCGTGGAGGAGTTCGTTGCGGGTTTGCAACTCCTGGTTGGTGGTGGTAAGCTCTTCGTTGGTCGATTCGATCTCCTCCTTGGAGGTTTCCAGTTCTTCGTTCACAGTTTGCAGCTCTTCATTAGCGCTCACCACTTCTTCATTGGCGCTTTGCAATTCTTCGGTAGCCGCTTCCTGCTCGTGCACATAGGCGAGCATATCGGCATGTGCGACGGAGAGTTCTTCTTCCAATTTTTTTATTTTTCGGTCTTTTGACGCGAGATTGCTTTTCCCACCGCTCTTTTTGTCCTGCCTGGATTCCGCTTGCTCCTGTTCTGTGAAAAGAACGAGCAGCAAGGGTTCGTCCCATTCTATTTTAAGAGGCGCGACCTCCAGGCTGATGATTCCGGTTTTCGCGGGACTCATTTTCATCTCGATGCCGCTGGTGCGGACCCTGGCTTTGGTTTTAATGGCTTTTGTAATGGCTTTGCGAAGTTCGAAAGCAATTTCCGGCCGGGCCATTTTTAAAATATTGAACGTAGCCTTGCCCGGTGGGTGGGTGAGGTAGATATCCGTCGATCCCCTGAACTGCAGGATCTCCATCTCGTGATTGATGACCACGCTGGCGGGCATAAACTCCGAAAGGAGCACAGCATCTATGGCGCTGTCGAGGCCGGTGGGGGTAAGAGGCGGCGTTTTCCGGGAGAGAGTGGGAGTGATGCCGGCTTTGCCGGTGGCGGGGGTTTCTTCGGGCAAAGCGGGGCGGGAATATCGGTTTGTCAATGAAGACAAGGTGCGGGCGCCGGAGCTTTTTTTGCGTACGAATATTTTAAAATTCTTATTCGAGCTGGTAAATAGCTGTGCGGAAGAACCGATGTTTTCGGATTTGCCCAGCATTAAATACCCATTGTCATTTAAAGCATAATGGAAGGTGGCAATAATTTTTTTCTGCGCTGCCGTATCGAGATAAATAAGCAGGTTGCAACAACTGATAAAATCGAGGCGGGAAAATGGGGGGTCGGTTAAAATATTGTGCGGAGCAAACACGCACAGATCGCGCACGGCCCTGGTGATGCGGAAATTGTTGCCCGATTTCGTATAGAAGCGCTGTAATCGGGCAGGGGAAACGGATTCCAGTTCGTGTTTCGAATAGTCGCCGATCCGGGCTTTATTGATGGCTTTGGCGCTGAGATCGGTCGCAAAGATCTGGACGCGGGGCTTATCGGATTGGTTGCCCATGATTTCGAGCAGCATCATGGCAATGGAATAGGGCTCTTCGCCGGTAGAGCAGGCGGGCACCCAGATGCGGAGGGTATCGTCCGGACCTTTGCTTTTGAGCAGCCGGGGCAGCAAGGTGGTTTTTAAATAGCGGTGCGTATCCGTGTCTCTGAAAAAACTGGTCACATTGATTAGCAGATCCTGGTAGAGTATATCGATCTCCGCACTTTTTTCGCTCAGCATCGCCGCATACTCCTTGAGTGTTTTTATTTTATACAGCAGCATCCTGCGGAGGATGCGCCGCTTGATGGTGTTCATTTTGTACAGACTGAAATCGACTCCCGTGGCTTTTTGCAAATGGCGCAGGATGATTTTCAGATCGGGGTCCTCGTTGTCGATCAGGTCTTCCTGGCTTTTTTTTACGCCCTTGCTTTTCACATAAGGATGCTTGCTGAGACGCGCCAATTCCAGTGCAATTTCTTTGGGAGACAGGATGAAGTCGACCACCCCTTCGGCAATAGCCGATTTGGGCATGCTGTTGAATTTTGCCGAATCATCCTGCGCAAACGTCAGACCGCCTTCCTGCTTGATGGCTTTCATGCCGATGGCGCCGTCGTGCGCGCTGCCGCTGAGTATAATACCGATAGCGCCTGTTTTATGGTTTTCGGCCAGCGAGCAGAAAAAAGTATCGATCGGTAGATTAATCATCCGCTCTTTATGGCGGGGTGTCAGTTTTATATGCCCATCTTCCACGGCCATCTCCTTGTCGGGGGGGATGACGTACAGGTTATTCGGCGCCATGCGCATCTTGTTCTTCACTTCCTGCACCTTCATCAGGGTGGCTTTGGCCAAGAGCGCGGTGAGAATGCTTTTATGGTCGGGGCTCAGGTGCTGCACATAGACAAAGGCCATGCCCGTATCGGGCGGCAGGTTTTGCAGCAGCAGGGTGATCGCCTCCAGCCCGCCGGCCGATGCCCCTATGGCTACTACCGGAAAGGGTTTCAAGGCCTTCCCGGCCGGAGATTTTTTTTTATTTGGAGTGGTGGGTTCCATACGGGAGGATTATAGATCGCCCTTGAGTACAAAATCTTCCCTTCCGGGTAGGGAGAGTTTTTTCTTCGAAACAAGGGTAAGCGCCTGGAGGATCACATTTTTGAGTATGGAAAATTCAGCGGGCTTGCGGATGTAGTAGTGGGCGGCGTCTTTGTAGACCAGGTTTAGCATATCCTGGTCGAAGGCGGTAGAGAAAATAAAGACCGGGAGCTTTTGGAGTTTGTCGTCGAGCCTGATCTCCTTGAGGCAGGCGAAGCCGTTTTTGCCGGGCATGTTGAGGTCGAGAAAAAGGACATGCGGCAGCCGGGTCTTTTTTAGGGCGAGCCGCTCCATGAGCTGGTCGCCGTTGTGCACGGTGGTCAGGTTGGTAGATAGGGGCAATTCTTCCAGGGCTTCCTTGAAAAAGAGGCAATCGTCGAGGTCGTCATCGGCAAGTAGAATGTTCAAGGTGCGTTGGGGCGGGTGAGATTCAGCTTTAGCGTTCATTTTTCGAAGTTGAAAAAGTAATTGTGTGTTTCCGAACCGGTCTGAATCTATTCCTATAGCAAGGATGGGACTGGGGGGATTCGCTTCTCCGGAGTAGCCATTCGCCAAATATACGAAAATTTGGGGGAAGAAGCGTGGGGGGGAGGATTGGGGCTTAAAACAACAAGAGGTCAGTCCTTTGTCATACCTTCCCCCTCAATAGCAGCTATTGCGCCGGGCCAAATACTTTCGACCGTACCATTTAAAGGTTCCATATCGTACTTGTTTTCCAATATCGCTTTTTTTATCGCATCATCCGTTGCGGTTAAACCAAGGTTGTTTTCTTTGAGTAATTGTTCCCTCTCTTCGGGTTGGAAATTTATATTGTTTTTTATTTTATTTGCATCTGCATATTCTGATGCTTTAATGATTTTAGTTATCCACATAACTCCACCTTTTTCATTAGGCCTGAATTTCCCTATGTCTTTATCCTTTTCATTATACCTTTCGTCTGAAGTGTGGTATGGAACAGCTGGTATAATAATCGATCCTTTGGGAGTTTTTACTTCTATTTCTTTCCGGGACTCGGTTTTTAATTCCTGTGTTTTGCGCAATGCGTTCATTATTTTGTCATACTCTGTTTGCTTGATTTTTATATCCTTAAGAATGGCTTCTTTTTCTTTTTCGTCATGAGTGTTTTTAAACTTTTCCTCTAACCCATGAACTTGTCCATATAAATTCGCTGCGACCTGCTGAGGGTCTTTATATTTTAACAATACAGAATTGGCAACTGTATAAGCATTTCCTGTGGCCTCCATACGGCCTAAATAGGCGCCTAATCCTGCCGGAGGAACTTGTCTTGTAAATTGTTCTATCCTGACTGAACCTCCTCCATATGCCCCGGCATTTCCGGAAATGCCATATATCGTGCTGACCTTGGCGCCTGGTTTGTAAGCAAAATCAGGTTCAGGTATTTCTTTTATTACGGTTAATACATGCCCGCTTAAAGGAGAGCCGTTCATAAGCGCTTGTGTAATAATATCGCCTGGTTGTAATTGATATTTCCAACCTGCATCTGGCCCGCCAATGAACCTATCTCCTTTTAACCAGCCTTTTTTATTATCATTTATTGAATTGTTGATGAAAAAAGCAGCTTGAGAAGCTATTTCGGTTAACAATGCTAATTTAGATAGCTCGGCTTGAAGCAATACTTCTATTTCTTCTGGGGTCTTGTTTTTGTTTTTTCTTTTAATCTCACTTTTTTGAAATGTTTTATGTTTATATGTTTCTTTAAATTTTTCAAAGCTAACAAGAGGTTGTAACGTTTTAAATCGTAAGTTGTTACGGAATAGTCCCATAACGACAGCATTGTAACTTGCCGGGCCGCACCAGCCATACGTATTTCCATCTCCCAATAATCCTGCTTGAGCATTTCCCTTACCCTTTTCACTGACACCTGTACGCTTATATAATTCTTCTATATTCGAAGGTATGTTATCAGCTTCCACTGCGGTCTGCTTGTGCCATGCTCTAAAAAAGGCTTCCAGGACTCTTTGAGCTAAAAAGCTATCATTATCCCAATTTGGATTATATTTATCTTTATCTTTAGCTGGAACATAAGCTGGAATAACAAAGTTTGTTGGATTTTGAGCCGCCAGTTTTTTTTGATATTCAAGAACCCAGTTTGGCATATTAGGAATGTCTCTTGCGTTTGTATCCCCGCCCCCCGTAGCTGCTTTTTTCAAATCTATACTAGGCGCCCAATGGGCATCTAAATGTTCCTTTGCTCCTTGTAAAATGGGACTATTGAAGATGGAATCATACATGTCAACATTAGTTACGGTTTTTTCTTTGACCTGTTTACCTATTTTCCAAACCATCTTTTCTTCTTCGACAGATTTCGTAGATTTTGAAAGCGTGAAACCGCCTTTATCCTTGAACTCCCCATCTAATACTTTTTGCTTATCGAAGCCAAATTTAAGGCTGTTAGCCAGGTTCCCATCCTCTGCCACTGGCTCCGTTTCTCGCTGAAGGGCGGGCTGGCAGGTCGGGTTAAACAAAGGCGGATAGTACTGATAAACAGGCATTTGATTGCCAGGCGAAAGCGTTTGATCGGCACTACTCCGAAAGATTTTTTCGCTTTTTTTCGTATCAAACACTTTTGCCATAGCCTGTATTAGATTTGTACACCGGGACATGGTAAAATACCGAAACTTTTATCAAAATCTAATCTCGCTGGGGGAGGTATTATGGTCGCTGGAACGACAAAGGCCCGCAAACCATAACAGTTTGCGGGCCTTTTGCGCCTCAGCTTCAGTATGTATAATTTTTGATCTCGTTTTGATATTTCAGATACAGCTTTTCGAGTATCCCGGTCATTCTGGCGTCCGGGTTATTGGCATAATCGAGGTTGTGCTCGATCGTTTTGATGTACACGAAGGATGTGGGTTGAAAATGCAGGTGGTATTCCTCTAAAAAGGCGAGGGTTTGGTCCATATCCTTGTTTTGGGAAGCCTCCACGGCCCGGCAAAGGGCGAGGTCTCCTTCCAGCCAGGCAAAATAGGGGCTGTTAATTTCTCCGGAGAACTTCTCTTTTAACACGGGAAATTCGCCAAGGGGCTTGTCCGGTCCGGAGCCGGCGAGGACGGAGCAGTAGCAATATGCGGCCAAATATGTTACGGAATTGGGCAGGGTCTCTTTCTGTTTATATCCTTCATAGGCATCGCGGAAATAGCTCAGCGCCTCCCGGTAATTGCCGACCGTGGATAGGCTGTTGGCGATGATAGCGTTTTGGTCCGGGTTAAAAGCGTATTCGCCTTTAATCTGGCTGAGGAGATTGTTTTTCTCCTGGATTTGGGAGTAGCTTGAGGACGAGCGGTAGTATTGGTAGTTGGTGACATAGTAGCTGATATCGTCGAGGGTTTCCATGATCCACATCTCCCGGATATTTTCGCGGAAAGCGAGGCCGATCAGGCCGAGCACACCCAGGACGGTGATAATGGATAACAACAGGCGCTTAAAAAATCTTGGGGAGCCGAACACGATCTTGTCGCCGGCAACATTGTCACCTTTGCCAAAATGTTTTTTTGGGGCCCCCCCCCCCCCCTTTCATTTTCAGGTTGGCCTTTTAGATCAATAGTCTCCGCGTTCAGGACCAGGTCCATGACGGCGGAGCGGATCTTATTGCGCTCGATACCGGCGTCGGCCAAGGAGATAAAACCCGAGTTGATATGGCCGTTCAGCTCTTTTATTCTGGCCTTGAGCGCGCTCGCCCGCGTGGCGACGGGTTCGGCCTCGTTTTCTTTCAGCAGGTTCAACACCTCGTCGAGCTGGTCTTTTTCGATGAGGGAGAGGTAGTGGGGGTGTTGGGCATGGGGAGAGTGTATCAGTCGGTAAGGTTACCTCTTGGGCGTTGGCCGTGTTTTTTCTTATACGCCTGGATGTGCTCGCGCTCAATCTTTTTAGCCTCCCCTTCTTCCGGGAATATCATACATGATAATACGCGCAAAAAAACGGGTCCAATTATCAATGAGGTTTGCAAGGCGCACCTGGACCCTTATCCTCTTTGATAAACCATCTTTGCCAATTGGGTCGCAACTGATGCCGTATTTAAAAATGCCGTTATCAGTTTTGTCGATAATCTCGTACAAGTGGTGAAGGGCATCGCTATCGTCTGAATTTTTGTGAGCCATAAGCATTACTCCCAACCGGATTGGTTGCTGCGGGTTTCATAATTGAAGGCGGGGAAGTAGTTAAACTCTGAACCTACCTGGAGCTCATAAGCCCGGTCGGCCAGGCTCAACAGGGGTTCGAACACAATCTCATTCGGCATTTGAGCCGGATCGTTCAGCACCTTTTCATAATATTCGCGTCCCTCGGCGATTACCGCACACCGGACGTACAGAAAGTCGTCGACGGATATAAATTGATCCGGTTCGTTAGCCGCATAGGCGTATGCGTGCTGCCTGGTGTCGAGCCGATAGAGCTTTTCTGAAAGTTTATCCGCAAAGATGAAAATATTGGATACCGGTCTTTCCGACAAATACTTCACTGCAGGCTGTAGCTGTTCCTTGGAGGTTTTTTTAGTCCAATCGATCAAATCGATGACCTTCCAAAAATCATCCTCAGAAAACAAGTCCTCTGCCGAGGAGTTGTCCCTCAATCTGATCTCGACCTCGGTTTCTTTCCCGAACTGCTCCTTTAAATTTTGAAGGAACTTGGAGTCGAGGTCATCCAGATGGACCTTTAAGATGGTTGTCATAGCATCGTTTTTGGTATAAACACAGTCAACCGGACGATAATCAGCGCCATATGACTGTTTAGCCGGCCAGTTCGGTATAAAGATAGGGGAAATTCGCTTTCCTTTTCCTACTACCATTTTTCGACCCTTAACCCATCGACGTAGTCGAAATGCCTATCTCGTGTGACTAGAATCAAACCGTATTGGACAGCAACGGCTGAAATCCAAATGTCATTTTCGGGATAGGGGTTCCTTTATCTTTCAGACCTTTTTTGATTTGGCCGTATATTTTTGCAGTGTACTCATCGCAATCCAGGAGGTAGATTTCAGCCTTAAACCCATCAATCTTTTCAAGGTTTTCTTTCTTTTTACTGGAATTGAAGGCGCCATAATACAACTCGCCCAAACCAATGGCAGGAAGGTAAATTTCGTGTGCTTGATTTAATTTACCTGTTCTTTAACATTTGGGTCGCCATTGAGAAAGGCGACCGCGATTGTGGAGTCCAGTAAAAATCTACCACCCATCTGTATCTACTTGCTCGCAATCCTTCAAGGAAGACTCAAACTCTTTAGCATCGGTAGCATCAAAAGCACCTGCAAATTTTAGAACCCCCTTGGGTTTCTTGGCTATGGACGCCGTTTGCATGGAGTTAATGAACTCCAATAGTTTAAGCTGCTGAACCAGGGACATCCTGCTCAAGGCTTTGATGATAGATTGCTGGATCTCAAGTTCGCTCATGTGGTGCCTGTTTGGTTGACAGCTAATGTAACGAAATTTTTGCTGCCAGAGTTTCTTTTCTGCTTTTCATGCCGCTTCGCGGTTGCCCCTGATTCACCCCGGCCCCATGCCATTTCGGAACAGGATGCTTACGGAGATGAAATAAAGGGTTGCGGAGCGACAAGAGGGCGAGGCGCAAGAAAGGGCGTAGCTTAAGTTGCTTTCACTTGCAGAATACTTTTTACTCTCATCAGTTTAGCTGCAAATGCCAGGCAAGCCCGGATATCATCCCCTTCCAAATCCGGATAATCTTCGAGAAGCTCTTGTGTCGTCATACCTGCTGAAAGCAGATCCAGAATAATTTCCACGGGATATCTCAGGCCTCTTACCGTAGGTTTGCCATGGCAAATGGCCGGGTCGATCGTAATACGTTTTAACAATTCTGTCCTTTCCATTCTTAGTTGATCTATTGGATACTTTACAAGGTAAGGAGTTTCTGGAGCGCGAGGGCAAGGGTCGTGTTTTACTCGGGGCTGTTTTCTTCGTGAATTACATTTTCAATATCCAGGATCAGACCATTAATTTTAAGGAGAAGAGACTTGATCTCTTCGGGCTGGATTTCTGCAAAGTCTTCGTAATCTGCCTCTTGACGTATAGCAAAAGCCGGTTGAAAAGAACTCCATCTGATCGGTCGATTCTGCCAGTTTTGATCAGTTCATGGTTAAATGCACTTTTGAGTCCGGAATGTGTAGCCGCTGTGAGCCTTTGAAAGCCAAATGGGCAGAAACCACATAAAAGCAGGCATAATACATTCGGTTTGCAGCGCCATTCCATCGTTCTT
>JADJBL010000023.1 GCA_016703765.1 Saprospirales bacterium | reverse complement strand
CTGTAATGGCAATATGGATACCATCATCGTACAACCTGCCGTAATCTATTCCGGAACTCCTGTAAATCTGAATGTCGGCACCTTTGGGAACGACGTCATCTGGTATCCCCCTGTATTTATTTCCGACCCGTTCTCGACCAACCCTACGGTTACCCCGCCCAGATCGACGGACTACGTGGCTGTTGTCAAAGGGGCAAACTGCACCCGGAGCATTATTCATTTTCCGGTAAAAGTGGATTGCCAGCTTTCTATTACTACAAAAGTGAAATTGCACAACTGCAATGGCGCGGTAACCGGAGATATCTTAGCCAAGGCTCAAACCTCCGGAAATCCGGCCGACTTGGTATGGAATTGGGAATGCGAAAAGAAATTTAAACATAGCAAGAGAGGCAAACGCTTTTGCATGTACGATATCCCTTCCGATGTGTACCACCTGACGGTAAAAGATACGAAAACAGGCTGCTGGGCGAAAAAAACTATTGTCATTCCAGGGTTATGCCCCGATCCCGTTTTTTCCACGAGAATGGTGCTGATCGGGGTGGGAGTCATTGTAGGCCTGTTCCTGTTGTTCAGAATTTTTAGAGCGAAGAAAAAATAATAATCGAGGGGATTTCTTAAATTCGGGGTAGGCAATTACGCTACCCCGAATTTTTGAAGCCCTATGTCGACCAGATCCCTTCTCGCCTTTGCCCTGTTTTGCTGCATGTACCCTCTTGCCCATTCGCAGCCTGATCCCTGCCCCTTTTTCGATAAAGCCGATTCTCTTTACCAGGCCGAAGACCTTCTGGCGGCGCAAGGATTGTATCACCAGGCTTTTTACGCAGCCATCAAGGCAAAAGACTGGGTTTGCGCCCAACAATCCCTTTTCCATTTCGCCTTCGTCACCGACGACCTGAGGGACAACCAGGGCGCCCTCGATACGCTGCAGCGCTGGATCCCTTTCCTGGAAAAGCAAAAAGGAACAGACCGCTTCCGGCAAGCCCGGCTTTACCTGGCCGATCTTTTAACGAACCCAAATTGGAAAAACAACCAAGGGCAACTGGAGGCCCTGGAGAAGGCCATCGACATTTTCGAAAGCATCGACACCCTGCACGTCAACGTGGCATATGCTTACAAGAACGCCGGCCAGATCCTCGAGATGCGCCTGAACTACCCCAAGGCCATCGCCTATTTCGAAAAGGCCCTGGAGTACGACACCATACACAAGTACACCGCCCAGGTCTATTGCTATTTGTCCGACTGTTATTACTGGCAAGAGGATTACGACAATGCGGAGGTGTATTTGCATAAAGGGCTCCTGGAAAAAACCTCCGACCCAATGGATGCGGCAATGCTGGCGCTCAGCGGCGCCGGATTGTATTTGAAAAAGGCCGATTACGAAAAAGCGGAATCCTTTGCCCGGCAGGGGCTGGAGCTTCTGAAGAAAATTCCCGTGGAAGATATCGACCCAGGCCCCGTGTATTCCACCCTCGAGGAAGCATTACACGTCCGAAATAAAACCGGGGAAGCTGCGAAGTATTGGGACCTCGCTGTGGAGGCTTCCCGCAAAACCTACCCGGGGAAAAACCGGGAACACGCCAAAATGCTCGTCCACGCCGGCGATTTTTATGTCGCCACAGGCCGGCCCGAAAAAGCGCTGAACCTTTACCAAAAGGCGATCACACAGGTTTACCCGGGTTTCAATAGCATCGCCATTTCGGATAACCCCTCCCTCGGGTTTGATTTCGTCGAATCCTGGGCCATGACCGCCCCCGCCAGAAAAGCGGAGTTGTTGATGGCGCAGTACGACAAAACCGCCAACCCGAAACTCCTGGCCAATGCCGCCCAATGCTACGATCTGGCGCTGCGCCAGGTCGGGCTGCTGAAAACCACGTATGGAACCGATGTCGCCAAACTCTACATGGGCGATTACAGCCACGGCTATTTTGAAAAGGCGATCCGGGTGCAGTCGCTGCTCTATGCGGAAACCCAGGACCGGGCTCATCTGGAGCGCATTTACCAGCTCATGGAGGATTCGAAAGCCGATGTGCTCCGGGAGGCCGTCGACCGCGGACGGGCCTTGCTTTCGGGTTCTTTGCCCGATTCCTGCTGCAAAAAGAGGAATCGCTTCGCTTGTCCATGGCGGAGCTCCGCAACCAACTCATGCAGGAGCAACTGCTCGAATCGAAAACCGACGAAGCTTCGCTTCAAAAATATCGGACCAGGCTCGCCGACCTGGAAAGGGCATACGAAAAGGTCGCGGATGCCATAAAGGTACAGGACCCACGTTTTCAGGGCCCACGGCTGGAAGAGTTGCACACCGCCCTGAAAGAGATCATGCAGCGCCTGGCTGCTGATAATGGCTTATTGCTGGAGTATTTTTTTGGGAAAGAGGTGGTTTACCTGATGGGCATTCACCCCGGGGGCGCCTTTTTGCACACCCTTCCCAATGACGAGGCACTTTACACGGCATTGCAGCGATACATAGGCTATTTCAAGGACGCGAATGCGAGCTTGTCCGATCCGGCCGGTTATTTCGAGGCCGCTCATGCGCTGTTCGCGCTTACTCATTCCCAGGGAGGCCGCTGCCTTGCTGGACGAGTCCGGCGCGCTCCTCGTCATTCCAGACGGCCCTTTGGGCTACCTGCCTTTTGAGGCGCTGCTGACGGAATCCTACACAGGGAAGGGCTTCGGCCAGGCGCCCTATCTGATCAAAAAACTGCCCGTGCAATACAGCTGGTCGGCCGAGCTGCTCTGGCGTCCGGGGCCGGAGAGGAAGGAAGGCGCCGTGGTGCAATTCGACCCTCAATTTTCAAAAGGAGAGCGGGGTTTGGTCCCATTGGTACAGGGCAAAAAAGAAACGGCCCCCTTGGCGAAGCTCCGGCGCCTGGCCGGTTCGGCGGCCGTATTGGCCGAATTTCAGCGCTGGGCGCCCAAGTCTCTTCTCCTCCATCTGTCCACCCATGCCAGCGCCGGGGTAGGCAGCGAGCCCCGGGTGGAGTTCTTCGACCAGGCCCTGACCCTTCCACAGTTATACGCCCTGTTGCTTCCCACCGAGCTGGTGGTATTGAGCGCCTGCGAGACCAACCTGGGCCAGATCGCGGCGGGCGAGGGCGTCATGAGTCTCGCCCGCGGCTTCGCCTACGCCGGGGCCAACAGCCTGATCGCCACGCAGTGGGAGATCAACGAGTCCTCCACGGCGCAGATCCTCGCGAAGTTTTACAAAGGCCTTTCGGACAAACAACCCAAACTGAGTGCCCTCCGGCAGGCCAAGCTCCTATACCTGGAAACTACCCACTCGGCCGCGCAGCAATCGCCCTATTTCTGGGCCGGGCTGAGCTTCTACGGCCAGGACGGCACGCTCGATCTGCCTGCGGCCTTCCCCCTTTGGGCCTGGGGTCTTCTTCTTGTTTTCATCCTTCTTTTGGGGTTTCTGTTGTTTCGCCGGTTCCGGTAGCTTCGCTCTTTTCCGATGTTTCAAAGGGAAGAAAAAACAATAAACCAAAGGGATTCCTTAAATTCGGGTAGGCAATCACACTATCCCGAATTTTTAAACCCCTATGACGACCAGATCCCTTCTCGCCTTTGCCTTCCTTTGCTGTTTCCTCAGCGCAGGTTTTTCACAGTCCGACCCCTGCGCCATCATGGATCAGGCCGATTTCCATTATCGGAGCGAGGATTATGTCGCGGCGCAGCGGGGTTTTGCAGGCATTTGAAGCCGCCCGAAAAGCTGGAGATTGGGACCTTTCCTAGGAGGCGCTATATAAATACGCCGATATTACTTAGACCTCGAGGATTACCGGGCGCGCTCGATACCCTCCACCGCTGGACTCCTTTTCTGGAAAAACAAACCGGAATTGATTGGTTTCAGCAGGCGAGGCTATATCTGGCCCAATCTTTTACCGAAAGCGCTTTGGACAATCATTCGGGGCAATTGGAGGCCCTGGAAAACGCTATCGACATCTACGGAGGGCAGGGCATCGTCCATGCCAACGTGGCATACGCCTATAAAAATGCGGCCCAGATACAGGAGATGCGCCTGAACTACCCCAAGGCCATCTCCTATTTCGAAAAGGCCCTGGAGTACGACACTGTTGGCCGTTACACCGCCTCGGTTTACAGCTTTTTGTCCGGTTGTTACTCCTGGCAGGAGGATTACGATAAGGCTTTGTTGATCTACGAAAAAAGGCCTTCGGGAAGACCTATCCCCAACGCACGCCGCCATGGTGGCCATGCACGGTGCGGATATCCATTTGAAAAAGGAGATTCAGGTCTTGCGGAGCAATATGCCCGGCAAGCGCTTGCGGATGGAGAAAGCCCCAAGATATCGACCCCGGCCGTATCTATGCCACTCTTGCAGGGGTGCTGCATGCCAGGAATAAAACCGGGGAAGCCCGTAAATACTGGGACCTCGCGGTAGAATCCTCCACGCGGACCTATTCTTCAAAAAACTGGGAGCACGCCAATATACTCGTCAACGCCGGCGATTTTTTTACAGCGACAGGCCAGAAGGATAAAGCCCTTTCCCTTTACCAGCGGGCGATGGTCCAGGTTTACCCCTGCTTCAATAGCCTCGACCCGAAAGACAATCCTGCTGCGGATTTCGCCTTCGTGGAATCATGGGCCATGACTGTCCCAGCCCGAAAGGGGCAGCTGCTGGCCGAGTGGTTCCAAAAGTAATGGGGATGTTGACTTCCTCGTCAATGCAGCCGCATGTTACGACCTCGCCCTCCGGCAGGTCCGGCTACTGAAGACGACTTACGGCACCGATGCCGGCAAGGTCTATATGGTGGATACAGCCACAGCTACTTTGAAGGGGCGATTGGGGTGCAGGCTTTGTTGTACGAAAAACCGGGGATATGTCTCATCTGGACGGTATATACCGGCTCATGGAAGAGTCGAAGGCCTATGTATTGCGCGAAGCAGTCGACCGCAACCGCGCCTTGATGCAGGGAATGTTTCCTGACTCCCTATTGCGCAGGGAGGAAGCGCTGCGCCTTCCATAGCCGACATGCGCACCTTGCTGCCCGAAGAACAATTGCTGGAGGGAGAGAAGGACGAAGCTATCCTCGGCACATACCGGACCTCCTTGCGGGCCGCGCGAGCGGGACTACGAAAAGATACTCCTTGCTCTGGGAAAAATACGACCCCGTTTTCAGGGTGCAGGGCGGGCTTTCACCGCCTCCTCCTCGACGAGGTGAAACGGATACTGGCTGCAGAAAACGCCTTCCTGCTGGAATATTTCCATGGGAACAAATCGGTGTATGCGCTTTGCGTGCACCCAGGGGGCCTTCCTCTACACCCTGCCGGATATGGGGTCGCTGGCGGCAGCCATACAGCGCTTCGGCAATTATTTCAGGGAGGCCGATGCGAGCCTTTCTGATCCGGCGGGGTATTTTGCTGCGGCCTATGCCTTGTATGATGCGCTGGTACCGGATGAAGCGAAGGCCCTGGCCGGGCGTTACGCCAGGCTGATCGTCATTCCCGACGGCCCGCTAGCCAATTTGCCCTTTGAGGCCTTGCTGACGGAGCCTTTATTCGGGAAAAATTTTGGAAAGGCCTCATACCTCATTAAAAAACTGGCCGTGCAATACAGCTGGTCTGCCGAGCTGCTCTGGCGTCCCGCGCCGGAGAAGAGAGGAGGCGCCATTGTGCAATTCGACCCTCAATTTTCAAAAGGAGAGCGGGGTTTGGTCCCGTTGGTACAGGGCAAAAAAGAAACGGCCTCTCTGGCGAAGCTCCGGCGCCTGGCCGGTTCGGCGGCCGTACTGGCCGAATTTCAGCGCTGGGCGCCCAAGTCTCTTCTCCTCCATCTATCCACCCATGCCAGCGCAGGGGTACGGGCAGCGAGCCCCGGGTGGAGTCTCCTCGACCCTGCGCCCTGCCCCCCAGCTATACGCCCTGCTGCTACCCACCGAGCTGGTGGTATTGAGCGCCTGCGAGACCAACTTGGGCCAAATCGCCGCTGGAGGGCGAGTTCGCCCGCGGCTTCATCGCCGGGGCCAACAGCCTGATCGCCACGCAGTGGGAGATCAACGAATCCTCCACGGCGCAGATCCTCGCGCAGTTTTATCAGGGCCTGTCCAATAAACAACCCAAGCTGGAAGCCTTGCGGCAGGCCAAGCTCCAGTATCTGGAAATCACCTCCTCTGCCGCGCAGCAATCGCCCTATTTCTGGGCCGGACTGAGCTTCTACGGCCAGGACGGCGCGCTCGATCTCCCCGCCGGATTTCCGCTTTGGGGCTGGGGGGATCCTCCTTTTTCACCCCTTCTTTTGGGGATCCTGTTGTCTCCGCCGGTTCCGAAGCCTCCCTCCTCCATTTTTTATCGCTTTTTGAATTTTTTTCAAAAAGAGGGGGTAACATTTTTCCTATCTCCGGGATAGGTAATAAAATCCCATGAACCTATCTGAAAGTTTTCCCAAAAATGAATAGCGCTTAAAACCCGTTTTGGGTCCGGGGCGGTTGGGGGTCCAATAGAAAGAGGTTTGGGGTTTTATTGTAAAATTTCATTTAAAGGGGAGAGCGGAGGCACCTATTCGGAACGCGGGTACAGAATATTTTCACCAGAAAACTTCTTTGCCAAGATGGCAGCGCCGGCTTTGGCGCTTGTAAACTAACTGGCATCAGGGCAATCATCTAATTCAATATTTTTAATTTTTTTAAAATTCATAAAATGAAATTTTTTCTATTTTTAACCATTGCAATGGCCTTTTTAGCCAGTAGCCTAAACGCCCAACCCTGGACACAATTGCCTACTGTGCCCCCCAGTCAGTCCCTACTTTCTATTCATTTTCTGGACGATTACACTGGGTATGTAGTCGGTGTCGGGGGCACCATACTCAAAACTACCGACGGTGGCGCTACCTGGGCATCCCAGACAAGCAATTCAGGAGGAAGTGCGCTTTACTCCACATTTTTTAATGACGCACTTAAAGGATGGGCTGTCGGGGATAACAACACCATTTTAACCACATTGGATGGAGGGACAAATTGGACAATAGTTTCAGTTCCAGGAGTTTCCGCCCATTTCAGGGTCGTTTGGTTTTTGAACGCCAATATTGGGTTTATTGCCGGAGGCATATCATTCACGTCTAGTACTATTCTCAAAACAACAAATGGTGGGTTAACATGGACCAATATGTCACCAACAGGTAGCTGTCAGGGGCAAGGGATTTATGGCATTTTCTTTACCGATGCGAATACTGGTTTTGCCTCAGACTTTGATGGCAAAATACTTAAAACCACAACTGGTGGAACTGGTGTAACTCCATGGTCTTGTGCGACGATTTCGGCCAACGATAATCTTCATGGCATCTATTTTTTAGATGCCAATAACGGATATGTGGTTGGTGGCAATACGGGCACGAATACTGGTGTAATTTTTAAGACAACCGATGCAGGTGCATCTTGGAATTTAGTAGCACCTTTTAATACGCCAGGCAGTTTCCTAACCGACATCAAATTTTTTGGGGACACTGGTTTTGCAACTGGCGGCAATGTTCTCAATAACTCCAACGGGGTGATTTATAAAACAACCCACGACCCGACCATGCCAACCACAAATATTTGGACAACAGAAACGACAGCCCCACTTATTGTTGCAAGACAATACCGGTTATTCCTGCCTTGCTCCCATACAGGCTTTTCCTGTGGTTTAAACGGTTCAATATTGAAAGTGACCGGATTAAATGACGATTGTTGTGATGAATTTCACGACAGCTTTGCCAACACAATTCTGGTAGCCCAAGCAACAGCTACTTCGGGTACTTATACCTTTCCCGACCCATCGGGCACCCTCCCCGGCGATATCTTAAGCTGGGATTTTGGTGATGGGTCATTAGTAGCGGTGGGCAATTCTCCTTTTGCTCCAGTGCATCATTACAACCAGCCGGGCAGTTATCTGGCCACCCTTTACATCGAGCGCATACTGCCCAATGACGATACCTGCAAAATCAAACTATGCCAATTGGTGGAGGTGCGGGTCACTTGTGAAGATTGCAAGAAGTTTATCAAAGATACCAAGGTCCATTTGGCGGTAGATTTGAGTGCATGGTCTCCTAGCACGGGATCTGTTACCTTTACTCCCCTTCCATCTTTTGCACCCCACAATGTGCGAATAAATTGGGATTTTGACTGCGATGGGGTGACTGACCAAACGACTACCGGCAATGCTCCCGCTTCTTTCAACTTTCCATGTGGGCAACAATCCGTTTGCTATACGGTGGAATGTTTGCTAAGCCAACAAGTTGCCTGTTTTAGTCAAGACACTGCTCAGGTCTTCAATATCCCATGCCCCGGCAACCAAGGCGATTGCCCCAATTTAGTGACGAATGGGGAGTTTAATTTAGGCGCTGATGGCTCTTTCACTACTTTACCAACGAACTCAAACTGCACGGATGCTGGAACGGGAACCTCGTGGGTGGCCAATGATTTTGTGGTTAAATGCGCAGGTTGGACACCTTCTGGAGACCATACAACGGGAACTGGGAACTTCTTGATTATCGATGGTGTGCCTAACGGCACAGGGCCATTTGTTGTGTGGCAAACGAGTTCTCTGGTGACTGCAAATTCAAACACAACCTATGAGTTTTCTTTTTGGGTAAAAACAGCCTTTGCGCAGCCAGCATTCAACTTGCAAATGGCAGTCGTAGCAGGTAGCACGACGTTCACATCTCAACTTTGCCAATCAACGCCAACATGGACAAAATATAGTTTCATATGGTTTAACAACTCACCTATTCCAACTTTTGTTAACTTACAGATCAGGCAAATGACTGCTGGCGGTACCAGGGACTTCGGCATTGACGACATCAATTTCAGTTGCATTGATTGCTGCGATTTCATGACGGATGCCATGGATTTCGGGATAGTTGGCACAGGGCAAGGAGGGAATAATTACCAATTTTGCCTGTCCCCGAATATTAGCCCAAGCGACATCATTGAATGGGACTTGGACTGCGACGGGGTGCCCGATACGCCAGCTTCAACTAGCGGCAATTGTGCTACTTTCCCACTCACACCCGCCAATTCCGAAATTTGCGTAACCGTTTTCCATATCACTGGTGACGACACCTGCCGGGTAAAGCTAAACGCCTGCCTTCCAGAAATTACTGCTGATACTTGTTCCTGCGATGACTTTCAAAGTGACGTGGCTGCCGGATTCGTATGGAATGAAAATCCCCCGGGGACGGTAAATTTTACACCGAATAGTTTAACTGCTTGCGATAATATTATTTGGCATTGGGGCGATAACATCACCTCGACTTCGACAGGCAATGCAAGCATATCGCATACCTATTCCGCTCCTGGTTCTTATGATGTTTGCATGTTTGTTACTCGCACTTTGCCCGATGGCACTGTTTGCGCATCCAGCGAATACTGTTTCACCATTATGACCACAGTAGCAATTTCCGAAGTAGTGCTGCTCGCACCAAGCATGACCGTCAAACCTAATCCGAGCGCTGGTGATGTAACGGTTTCATTGCCTGGCAGCTACGATTACGATAATTCCTTCTTGCGGCTTAACACAGTTGCCGGTCAGGTAGTGCAGGTTATTCCTTTTGAATCTGCTGAAATGCAATTGAATCTGGACCCGCTTCCCGCAGGACTCTATTTTTTATCCCTTGTGGATGAACAAGGGAAGTTGCTTTTAAAACCCGTCAAATTAGTGAAACAATAAACCCAGCATCGACAGGCAGCTCCGACTACGGCCGTGGCTGCCTGTCGTTGCTTTCATTCCCAAAAATTGATTATCATGAAAAACATCTTTTATTTATACCTCCTTGCCATGTTGGTGGCAGCCTTTAAAAAGGAAGGAGCCACGGCCAGCCACTACATCGGCACTGAGCTACGAGGGCTTGGCATTTAGTACAAAAAATGCCTGTTTTTCTACAAATGGAAGTATGTCAGCACCTGTTGATTCAAATATAGCCAAAACGAATTTGAGCAATATTAGAGCGTTGTACGGGATTGAAGGTCCTTCTCGAAAAGTATCCTAAAGCTGTGGACATCAGGACTAACATCAAGGAACTTAACCCTTAACATCACAGAAAAAAAGACATCACTATGCACAAAAGAACCTTTCTGGCCTTTCAGGGTATATTATTTGCCATGGCGGCCATTTTCTTCATCATCATTATGTTTTTGATGGAAACTAGCGATGATGACTTCAAATACTTTTTTGTTATTCCAATGACATTCGTTTTCGGTTTCATAGCATTCGGGAAGTTTAAGCAATTCCAGAAAACCGGCGAAGAACAAAAGGTTTCCTTCGCTGGATGGTATGCCCCTACGGCAAATGCTACGGTGGAACAGCGGGCAAATTTTTATAAAGGCTTCTTTTGGCTTACACTGGGAGTATTTCCACTTTTAAGTCTGATCACTATCTGGGATTTGAACGATTTGGAGACAGGCGCTGTGGCTCAAGTGCGCGTGTGGTGGCCTATAGCATTTCTATACTCGAATTTCGGGTATTGGGCAACAGTGCTTTCAATCCCCGTGTTGGGCATGATCGGAGCCGGCATTTTCTTTTGGCATTGGCGCAAAAACTTAAAACTCATACCGAAAACTTTCTTCGCAATCGGGTATTGGTATAGCGAAGATGAGTCATACTACTGCAAGCCAAAAGCCCTGGTGGATGCAAAATGGGACGAGCAGGAAAAACAAGCCGTCATAGCCCATATACAACAAGTAGAGACTGTGGTCTACTATCGGGGGTTCAGCGAGTGTCGGGTCTGTAAAAAAATGAACGGCTCGAATGAAAAATCAGATGGGCTTTTCTATTTTCCTGATGGTTTTGAGCATTATCTCGAAGCGCATCAAGTCAAACCTCCGCAATTATTTATTGATTTTGCGTTAGGCAAAAATGTGCGCCGGCAGTTGGAGCGGGAGGTCAGGAATGCCCGGAAGCTATTCAATGGGCCTTCCTCCTATCTGAGGGACTTTGATAGTTATCGTGTGGATCACTCCTGGTGGCTGATGATCGGCAATTCCAAAACTTAACGCTCACTTGCAATTTGTTCCATAACCTGTAACAAGCGATGCGCAACAGCCCGCATCCCGACAAGTACAGGCGACAACAACAGATACTATTCTGCCTCTGAGGGAGCAGATATATCTTCAAGTCAGGAACGGCAACACCACAGAGGCTTTGGCACTGCTGGAGAAAACCGGCCATCAGGATGTACCGCTTTCAAAGACCAATTTCAGAGAACGGACAAGGATTTTTCTATGGGACTGGTCAGTTTCGAAGATCATGCCATTGCTCTCGCACGGGTTCATTATGCAATTCTGGAGTACACCCTGGAGAAACGCCCGCAGGCAATGCTGCTGGTGTCCCCAACGATCAGGTGCGCAAAGTGGCGGAAGACGGAGAACTGGAGGCAGCGCTTCAAATGCTCCTTCCAGCCTTTGAGAAAGATGCCACCCTGCAACTAGCGCGCTTGCATTCAACGGAGAAATACTTCCAGCAAGGGCTTGTTACCGAAGCGGAATGGAGCCAGGAGAAATTAAAGATAAAGTTTGCAATCCTTGAATTGGCCGAGTAAACCACGAAAAGGACATGCTTAATCACGTGGAAGTAGGATTTCAATCCCGTGCTAAATAGTTACCACAATTTTTTAACCCTTACCATTATGAAAAAAATAACTTTCCCCTCTATTTTTTCTTCAAATGAATCGTTGGTTTCATCGCGATTTCCAGCCTTATTGGCTCTGTTTTTAATGTGTGTTTTTACCAATTCTTTTGCTCAGGGAGAAAAAGATAATTGGTTTTTTGGAAACCTATGTAGCTTGAATTTTAATTCTCTAACACCTGCACCAGGCATCGGAAGTCTTAATACAGGTGAGGGCTGCGCAACCATTTCAGATGGAATGGGGAGGCTTCTCTTCTATACAGATGGAATAACCGTTTGGAACAAAAGCGGCGGACCTATGCCAAACGGAACCGGACTGCTTGGCACAGTTCATCAACTCAGTCAGCCCTGATTGTACCAATGCCCTGCTCAAAAACCAAATACTATGTGTTTTCGGTTGATTTTGTTAGTGGTACCAACGGCATTAACTATAGTATTGGTAATATGGATGATGATTCTGACGGATACTACGATCCGTTAACTGAACTTGGATTTGTTGACCCGGTTCTTAAAATATTCCTGTGCCAAATGCCGGCTCAGCTCCTACCGGAGAGAGAATATGCGCCCTAATAAAAGCAAATGGCCTTGACTATTGGGTTATTGCAACAGAAGCAGGAACAAACAACTTCTACACGTATAGTATTACCCCCACCGGTATTACATTGGCCTCTGTTACAAAATATTGGCCCTATATTGGGGCGGGATATTACATGAAAGCCTCTCTGACGGGAGCAAATTGGCAGTAAGTAATATTGGCTCAGTAGTGTTATATGACTTTAATAACGCTACCGGTACAATAAGCAACCCTTATACCATTCCTCCAAACCCTAACCCAAACGAAGCCTATTACGGTGTTGAATTTTCGCCCGACAGCAAACAACTATATTATGACCACATTGGCAGCTTTAGCAGCGGGATAACAGGCATCATCTATCAGGTTAACTTAACTGTTGCAAGCCCTTCCCCTGTAAATATCGGCTTTATTCCTGCTGTACCATTCGGGTCATATCCTTGTGGTGCGCTACAACTTTCACCCAATAATCAAATGATACTCATTGCAAAACCGGGTGCTGCTTCGCTTGCAGCAATTGTTGATCCTAATATAGGAGGAACCGGAAATTTTGTTTTGAATATGGTAAACCTAGCTGCCAGGCTCATCTTCTAATTTGGGGCTGCCTAACTCATTTCCGGCAAAGTAAACCCCTGCATGCCGCTAAGTGTAAATCCTCCCCTAAATTCAGTATCGGCAGTATTCACTGCTACAGATAAAGCTGATATCGTAAGCGGAGGAATATCGAATCTCGATAAAGGGTTTGGGGATATAGACAACGACGGCGACATTGATATACTTTACTCCACTGGCAACAACAAAACATTAACCGTTAAAGAAAATACTGCCGGTTACGGGAAAAAATCCTGTTTTCTTGGGCCAGTTTCGGTTCCTGGTCTGCGGGTTTGGTAATGGCTGTAATTCGTTCAGATTGTATGATTGGGATAAAGACGGGGATAATGACTTAATCATTCATCGGGAGACTTCCCCGAAACACAGGGAAATACGGCTTTATTTTAATGATAATCTGCTTCCCGGCACTTTCACCATCACTCAACTACTGTCAACAACAATACCGGGAGGATCGTACCACAGCCAACAACTTATAGAAATAGGCGATTTGAATACCGACAAATACCCCGACCTGTTAATTAGTGATCAAGGACCGTTTGGAGGAACCCAATATTTTGAATATGATCCAACCTCTTCTCCTCTCCTTATTCTATTGCACTCGGGTGCCTTCTTATTCCCGAAAACGGGGGTAGTTGGCCTTGTCCCGAATTGTATGATGCTGATTGTCAGAATGGCTTAGACCTCCTGATCTCCGATCCACTTTGGTCAACAATTGGAGGTGGCAGCATGTATTTTTATGAAAATTCGGGTTTGGGTCAAAGCGGATGCCCTGCGTTAAATACGGTTGGTTTAAGTAATCAGTTTGGGTTTATAGACCAAGTGGGAGATGATTTACGTTGCGATTGGATTATTACCCGAATAGTTGACTTTTTAGATACCGGCTGCCCAATGGCAGTTTCCTATAATCCATGCAACAACGAACTCTATTATTATCCTCAAGATCCTAATTGTTGTGATTGCCCAAATCTTCCTGTATCTGTTGAGCAGGTATCTGAAACCGGTAATTTCGTTGCAATTCACCTCTACCCCAACCCGGCTCAAAACCAACTCTATATAAACATACCCGATATGCGTCAGGAAGGCACTATTGAGGTTAGTGATATGCAGGGTAAGGTTTTGACTCAAATACCGGTGGCAGCTTTTCAAAGTGAATTGGTTCTACCTGTCGGACATTTTCCACCGGCTATTTATTTGCTGTTGCTCAAAGGAAAAAATAAAGAGGTGCTAGCAGTAGAAAAATGGGTAAAACAATAATTTGTTGGCAGGTTACCTACTTCGACAGTCAGCTACTCCCGTTCTGGGAAGTATGTTTCTTGTAAAGTCAGTATGCGCAGTAGCCAGTAGGCAATCAGATGCTCGGAAATATCCTGGGTATATCCCAAACATGTACTACATTCTGTACGCAATGGATTGCCAACCTGACCGACAGCGTTTTGCTTGAAATTCGGCAAATAAGCACGTGGGGATATGGCGATTTATGAATAGCGCTTAAAACCCGTTTTTGGGCCCGGGGCGGTTTGGAGGCCCCGGATTTTTTAAATTTTCAAAGTAACTATTCAGCACCCATGCGTGCTGAATAGTTACAAAACAGTAAAAGATGATCACAACTTCCCCTTCCCTGCAAACAGTGAAAAGTAACACTGCATGTTTTCTGACCCCCGCGGCTGCTTTGATGGCCTTAGGGTTACTTGAAGAGATTGATGAAGAAGCCAATTGGATATTCAGAACAAACTCCGGTTTTTTCCCTGAGAATTTCTACACCTATCGTCGCATCGTTAGAGGAATAATCCTATCGGGAGGTAATGTCAAAATGAGCGCCTCGAAAGGAACCGTCATACCGGTAAATCAATTCCTGAAGAACGAAGGAATGGAAGGGTCGCTGCTAAAAGAAACAGATGATCCGTCTTCCCTCTATGCGGCAGCTGTCATAGCGCTCATGGAGAAGTTCAAAATTGCCGGTCAGGAAATTTTTCAGAACACCAAGAACGGTCAGAGTGTATCTGCTTCATTGCACAAAGTTCACGCAATGGGAACTACAAATGTGAAGTTCCTGTTATCCAACATCGTTGATGAAGAGATTTTTGTCACCATGGAAACCGAAAATTATGACCTTGGTTTCTACATGATGGATCGACCCATCGGCGATTCGTTTGCCCTCTATGAACATGTAAACCAGGTGCTCCAGAGCCTGAGGGAAACAAATTTGGAGTTTTCTTCGTTCAGAGTGCCGATGATTGACCTGTCGGATTGTGGTGACCTGGAATGGCTCAAAGGTGCCCAGACCATCGGTACAGACGGCCTGCCGGCAATCATCAGCCAAGCCAAATTCCACAATATCTTTAAAATGGACAACGTGGGTTTTTTGGCAAAATCTTCGGCCTCCGTTGGGGCAGACCGCGGCATGTCCCACGGCAAAGACTTCACCATCGACCGGCCATTCGTGGTATTCGTCATGGGTAAAACTGACGGCGAGATCTACTTCGCCGCTCATGTCGGATATGACGGCATGAAAAGGCCCAATATTTCGTGGTAAGGCATGAACCCGACATCTAAAAAAGTCCGTCATTAAATTGACGGACTTTTTTTATTACTATTGATTACCTAACACGTGACGCGGTTATAAACAAAAACTCATCGGGTATCCAAAACCCGAAATGATGTATAGTCAGTAGAAAGAGGTTTGCGGGTGTGTTATAAAATTTCATATACTTGATTCATGGTTCAGCTGGATGAAGATACCCGGAAGCGGCTGCGCAAATTGCAAAAGACGAATGTAAGTATTTAGGGCCCTATTGATATTGAAAAAAAGCATATCTTAGATTTAGGGGTAGATGAATCCACTGCTTTGGCCTATTGCCCGCAAAACAACAACAAAAATCGTGCATCATGAATATTCGAATCTTGCCGATACTAACACTACTGCTGCTTTCATTCATTTGTATATCCTGCGGTCATTATGCCCAACAGCCCGCATCCCGACAAGGTCGGGCGACAATAACAGATACCATTCCGCCGCTGAGGGAGCAGATATATCTCCAAGTCAGGAACGGCAACACCACAGAGGCTTTGGCACTGCTGGAGAAAACCGGCCATCAGGATGTACCGCTTTTCAGAGACCAATTTCAGAGGGCGCACAAGGATTTTTCTATGGGGCTGATCAGCTTTGAAGATCATGCCATTACCCTGGCACGGATTCATTATGCAATTCTGGAGTACACCCCTGGAGAAACGGACGCAGGCAATGCTGCTGGTGTCCCCAAAGATCAGGTGCGCAAACTGGCGGAAGAGGGAGAACTGGAGGCAGCGCTTCAAATGCTCCTTCCAGCCTTTGAGAAAGATGCCACCCTGCAACTAGCGCGCTTGCATTCAACGGAGAAATACTTCCAGCAAGGGCTTGTTACCGAAGCGGAATGGAGCCGGGAGAAATTAAAGATAAAGTTTGTTATCCTTGAATTGGCAGAATAAATCACGAAAAGGACATGTTTAATCACATGGAAGTAGAATTTCAATCCCGTGCTAAATAGTTACAATTCATTTAGCCCAAACCACTTCGTGATGGGTATAGATACCTTTCCATTGAAGAATGTCAAGACAATCGTATTGCACCGCACAGATTCAGGTGACGCAAAGTCTGCAATTTCAGGAATGGTCAATGGAGGCAAAGGAGTTCACTTTGTCATCGAAAAAGATGGGTCGATCCAACGTATTATGGATTGGGATAAAGGTGCAAGTCACGTAGGTGGGACCGCCCCCAAATATAGGTTTGAATTCTCGTATTTAAAGGATTTTGATACTACGGGGAATAATTTTACCAGTACCGAGTCCATGGGCATTGAAGTTGTTGGCAAATACGACCCGGAAACAGGGCTGTTTGAAACCCCTTCTCCCGAGCAATTAAAAGCTGTATCCCAGCTGGTGGAAGCCTTAAAAATAAAATTCAAGCTTGGCGACGAAGCTGTCGTAATACATGGCCTTATGTCTCCAAAGAAATTTACCGAAGGCCTTGGGCTTGGTTATGACCGGGATAAGAGTAGGCTCACTGAAAAATTTATCGATAAACTGAACGGCCATGCTAAAAATTTTAAGGATGGCAATTACAAGGATGCGAAGGCTGCTAAAGAAATAATGAAATTGTAACCATAGCACTGGACTGAATTCACCCATAAAACTAAATTCAACCCGCCGCCCTTTTTAATTATTTCTGATAACCCAAACGATTCTCCTCCTTTTACGTTACCGCAATTAAACCACCATCCCAACCATGCGAACGCCCTGAAAACAACAAGCAGAGAACATCTCAGGGTGAATTTTAATTACAAAATTCCGAATATATACACGCCACCCTATATAGGAATGGCCAAGAACCCCGGAGTTGGTTACTATACTTCAGATATCGATTTTTTGATCGACAAATTGAATCCGTAAAAAAAGGCGCTCTCCATCCATATTATTTTTGCTTATCCATGGAACTTTTCACCCCCCTCCCTAAATTATACCCCTGTAATTTACCGAAAAACCCCAACCCAAAACACCAGCCAAAACCGCTATTAGGGATCCTCTTCTTTCCCTATCCACCGTGCTCCTCCCGGCACAAACCCCGCTCCATCGAATTTGGAGTCGTTTCTCCCGAAGAATTGAACATGCAAAGCTGCGGTATTGCCTTAACGCACAGGCCGTAAGGCCTCGCCTGGAACCGGTTACATCAGCCCGGTTTATCAATACCAAGGCGGAAATTTCCTGCTCGATGTGACTGAACGCATCAGATCACTCGGCCCCGAGGGGCAAAGAGGAAGCCAACGTCAAAACCGCTGGCCTGGCCCGGTGGGTGCGAACCTGGCAAACCCTCGAATTCCTGAAGGGGTACTCCACTTAACCTCGTAGGCGGAAAAGCGCAGAAAATCGCTGGGCAAGTTTTTGAAGCCACGTCAACGACGTTGGATCGAAGTTGAGCTTCCTTGGTCCAGATGTGCAGGAGGGACGGTGGTCGATTATACCGGATCATGTCGGTTTCCTGCTCAACCTGTCGCCTGGGAGTTTCGGGACGAAAATCCCCGTCGTGTTTTCCCTCCGGTAATGCATTATCCCGGTGCAGTTTAACTACCAAGGTGATCCAATTGGGCACGAAAGTGGAAATGGAAAACGAGTCGGGCCATTCGATGAATATGTCTGGTATGCAAGACAAGGGCTCGGTCGAGCTACATTGCCGGAAGATGCTCATGACCCAGGAGCACTTTGTGTGGAATGGAGAGATTGGTTTTTACAGCCATAGCGCCGGCAATAATGCCTTTAGAAACATAAGCGGAAGCGCGGCGGATATTAATTTATCGCTCGTCGCCGGATTTTCGGCCCTGGGGCTGAACGCCTATCCCGTGGTGCTGAGCACCCGGGGCTCCGGAGTGATGCACCCGGATTACCCCAGTTTCCAAAGGATCAATTACGTGGTGGCCCTGGTGAGGATCGACGGGAAGGGACTACTTCGCGGACGCACGGAAGACTTGCCCTGGGATGCTGCCCCGCGCTGCCTGAACGGCTCCGGCTGGATGGTCGGGTCCACGGGAGACTGGTGGAAATGAAATCCTCGGCCTTCTCGACGCAGGTCGTTTCCATTCACTACTCCCTGGAAAACGACAGCCTGAAAAACCATATCCAGGTGCAGGAAAAAGGCCTTGCAGGCTATGCAAGCCTAAGCCAGTACCGGACGGAAGGGGAGGAGGCCTTTGCCAAAAGCCTCACCCGCGATTTGGAGGACTGGTCCCCGAGCGGCTTCGAGGTGAATGAAGAGAGCAAAAACGGCGAGATACGCTACGAACTGATAACCAGCAAGGAGTTGGAGGATGCCCCCCTGTTGTATCTTTCCCCCATCCCCCTGGGGAGTTTCGGCGAAAACCCATTTAGCCGCCCCACGCGCCCATCGAGATAGATCATCCATATACCGAGCACGACAGCATCATCCTGGAGCTTCCCTCCGGCTACGCGCCCGAAAGCATCCCCTCCACCGTGGATTTGGATACGCCCTTCGGGAAATACCGGCGCGAGGTGTTGGTCATGGAAGACGGGTCTTTGCTCTTGCTGCGCAGCTTTGCGCTCTACAAAGGCGTTTACCCCGCTTCGGATTATGCCGCATTCAGAAATTTCGTAAAAGAGGTGAAGAAAGGGGATAAGGAAAGGGTGGTGGGGAAGAGGGAATGACTTTTTTTGTAATTTTCTAAAAATCACATCCATGGACGATCAGAACCATATCCTGGATGAGGAAGAGATGGAGAAGAGGAGTTATGTCGAAGAGTATAACATCGTCAGTACCAATAAATTCATTCTCCTGTCTATTGCATCCTTTGGAATGTATGAATTTTTGGTGGATCTACAAGGCATGGCGGTTTTTTAAAAAGGAAGACAATTTGGACATCATGCCGGCCATGAGAGCATTTTCTCGATTTTATTTCTGTATTCCTTATTTCAGACAATTAAGGAATTTGCCCAAAAGGAAGGACATACCGAAAGCTATTCTTCGGGGGCGCTTTTTGTCGGTTTTTTTATTTTTGGCTTATTGGGCCGGCTGCCCGATCCGTACTGGTTGATCTCTTTTTTTGGCTTTGCCTTTCTGATCCCGCCTTTTAGCGCGCTAAACCGTGCGCTTGTAAATTCGGAGACCTATTTTGACGAAGAACAGGAAGGTTTTAGCACCAGGCAGATCATACTCCTTGTCATTGGCGGCTTTTTGTGGGCAATAGTATTGATCGGGTTGATGATGGGGGAAGAAATGTAATTGTTTATTCCAAAATCTGGATCAGAAAAGGATTTTGAACCTTTACCCCAGCGATCTCCATTCCATGACCAAGGTCTTCGGTAAGTATGACCTGACAACGGGCGCTCCTGGCCCCGCTGATGATCAGGCTATCCCAAAAGGAGATTTTATTTAGCAAATGGATATCGATCGCGTCTTTAATCAGATTGATCTCGATGGTGACCACTTCAAAAAGGGCCAGGTTGTTGAGGATTTCCTTAACCCCAATAGGATCTTGTTTGAATTTTCCGATCATCACTGCCGCAAATTCATTTAAAACCTGTGTGCTGAGGACAAAAGCGACCCTGCCTTTCCTTGTGTGAGAAGATCGTGGCATTTTTGCCGCTTCTCCTGCTCGTCCTTGCTAAAGCAATAAACGAGAAAGTTGGTATCAAGAAAATACTTTCCTGTCATAGAGGTCTTCTCTGTTCCATTTCCAATCTTTCGTATTTACCGCGAAACGCTGGCTGTTGTCGATCAACTTTTGCACGGGATCATCCCCGACGGGACTGACAGCCTGTTTCAACAAGATCCGAATGAATTCATTGAGGCTGGCGCCGTGCTTTTCGGCATATTCCCGGCTTTTTTTAAGCAGGTCGTCGGGGATAGATAAGGTCACGTTTTTCATTTGAACACATATTATGTGTGCAAATATACACATAATATGTGTTTTTTGCTATCACTCCTGTTGATCTTGCGAAAAAATGTCTGAATCACCGATTACACGGATGAATGGATTTCTGCGCCCCCCCTCAATTATTGCGACAGGGTCGCAATAATTTCAGTATCCGGGAATTTTACCTCCCCCTCCCCGCCTCTCGCATATTCAAAAACACCTTAAACCCGAGGTTAGCGGAAAGGATTTTTAATTGCGGAAAATAATTGCCCCTCACCACCACTTCCGTATTCCGAAACATGTTGCGGATGAAAAAGTAGCCCAGTTCGGCGCCGACCACGTAGTGAAGGCCATAGCGTTCAGCCTCTGGAGCAAGGATCAGGGCCCGGGTGCTGATATCGTAGCGCAAACCCAGCACCGCCATTGCCGTAAAGGCGTTCTGATTGGTCTGGTTGCACTGGTTCCCGTTGGAGCGATATATGCCGGCGCCGGCTTCCAACAGCAAATAGGGCGTGGTAATAAAGGTATTTGGAATGTCGTCCGAACTCGGGTCGATGGTCACCGTGGCGCCGCCGCCGATCCGGGAAGTACCCCAAAAGGTGGCTACGTTGAAAACGGTTTCGGCGCCGGCCCCGGCGCGGGTCCCGATAGAAGACGCGTCCGGCGTGGTGAGGTAGATGCTCGGAATATCCCAAAACAGGCGGGGACCGGAATATTGAGCGGAGGCGCTGAACGCCGTAACAAGGGTTGCGAGGGTGAAAATTATTTTATGCATGAAAAGAGGTTTGCTTTAATGGATGCTTTGCGAAACGGAAAACGCTGCCTGTATTGGCCTACCAGTTTTTGGCGAACAAGATAAAGATGACCCCCACCACAATCCGGTAATACCCGAATATAGAGAACCCGTGTTTATCCAGCAGGTGTACAAACCATTTTACCACTAATAGGGCCGTTAGGAAGGCCACCACAAAGCCGATGCCCAAATACTCCCACTGCAGAAAGGTCAGGTGCCCCTCGAATTTCAGCAGGTCGTAGCCCGTCGCCGCCGCCATGGTGGGGATCGCAAGCAGGAAGGAAAACTCTGCGGCGCCCTTTTTCGACAAGCCGTTGGTCATGCCGCCGATCATCGTGGCTGCGGCCCTCGATACCCCGGGTATCACCGAAAGGCATTGAAACAAGCCGATGAAAAACGCCCTTCTGTAAGTCATATCGGATAGCTCATCCGCCTCCGGGTCCCGCTGGGGAAGCCGCTTGTCCAGAATAATCAAAATAACCCCGCCGATGATCAGGGCCCAGGCCACTACCATGGGATTGAACAGGTGGGTCTTGATGAAATCGTATAATAAGGCCCCCACTACGGCGGAAGGAATAAAGGCCACGAATAGCCGGAAATAGACCCCGATGTTGAATAAAAAGCGCCTTGCGTACAATAGGACGATAGCCAGAATGGCGCCCAATTGAATGAACACGATAAAGGTCCTGGAAAAATAATCATCCCCGTCGCCGAGTAAATGATTGAGCAGGATCATGTGTCCGGTGGAGGAGATCGGAAGGAACTCGGTAATCCCTTCTACTATGGCGGTGAGGATGACGTCTATTAGGCTCACAAGAATAGTTTAGAATGTTTAGAATGTTTAGAATGTTTAGGGAGGTAACTAAACTTTCTAAACCTCCTAAACCTCCTAAACTTTACTCCGTAGCCAGTTCTCCCTGCTCCTTTCCGTCAAAATCCGCTTCCCCTTCCCACCTCGCTATGACGCAGGATGCCAGGCAATTGCCCACCAGGTTGACGGTCGTGCGCGCCATATCCATCAGCTCGTCGATGCCGAGGATGATGAAAATAGGCTCTACCGGCAGGCCGAAGGAAGTAGCGGTGCCCATGAGGATCACCAGCGAAGCCCGGGGCACGCCGGCAATGCCCTTGGTGGTGAGCATCAGGGTCAAAAGGATCAGGATCTGTTGCCCGATCGATAAATGGATCCCGGCGGCCTGGGCCACGAAAATGGTGGCCAGGGACAGGTATAAGGTCGAACCGTCCAGGTTAAAGCTGTATCCGGTGGGGAGCACGAATGCGGCGATTTTCCGGGGCACCCCGAATTTCTCCATGGCCTGCAGGGCCTTGGGTAGCGCCGCCTCCGAACTGGTGGTGGAAAATGCGATGGTCGCCGGCTCGGCAATGGCTCGAAGGAATTTTTTGACCGGCACCTTGGCCACCAAGGCAATCGGCAGCAGCACCAGCAGCATGAAGGCGATGAGGGCGCCGTACAGGGTGGCCAGCAGCGCCAACAGATTGCTCAGGATGCCGAAACCCATGTGCCCCACGGTGTAGGCGATCGCCGCACCCACGGCCAGCGGCGCAAAATACATGACGATACCCGTAAACTTGAACATCACTTCCGTCAGGCTTTCCGCAAAATCGAGCATGTGCCGCTTGTGGGGCTCCTTTACCAGGGCCAGGCCGATGGCAAATAAAATACTGAACACGACGATCTGCAACACCTGCCCCTCGGCGATGGACTTGGCGATATTTTCAGGAAAAATATGCAAAATGATCTCCTCCCAACCGCTGGGCGGCGGCACCTCGAGGGTTTCTTTTTCGGCCGTGGGCGGGAGCTTGATCCCCACGCCGGCCTTGCTCAGATTGATGGCAAACAGGCCGATGAAAAGGGCGATGGTGGTCACCACTTCGAAATAAAGCAGGGATTTCCAGCCCATCCGGCCCACCTGTTTCAGGTCGGCGTGCCCTGCGATGCCGACCACCAGAGTACCGAAAATCAGCGGGGCGATGATGGTTTTGATGAGCTTGAGAAAGATTTTGCTCACTACCTTGAGTTCCTGCGCAATAGCCGGAAAATCGTGGCCGAATTCCGCCCCGATCACCATGCTGAACAGGATCCAGGTAGTCAGGCTCTTGCGCCGCCAGCACACGTAGCTGAGCATCGCGATGGCGGCCCAGCGGAAAAAAGCCGGAACAGCTACGGGAAGCGTCGCCCACTCCATCACCTCCACGAGGGTGATGGCAACGGCAAGGGTTATGACCGCTAACAGGCTGAGGTAGAAAGTCCCGGAAAGGGCACGAACAGGCGCTTTTGGAGTCGTTGTATCCATGCTGGCGTTTTTCCGTGTAATGGGGACCCGGCAAATTTATTTCTTTTCTGCCAATAACCTAACTTAACTCAAGTTGCATATCTCGCAACTTCTTACATTGGAAGCTAAATAAGTTTGTAAAAACGCCCTCTATGACCGACCGGGAAATCCTGTTGAACCCCAATAAACTGGTGCGACACCTCAAAAAACCGGCCTCCAGGTTTACCAGGGAGGACATCCTTCAATTTATCGACGACTACGGGATCGAACTGCTCAACTTTATGTACATCGGAGAGGATGGAAAGTTCAGAACCCTCAACTTCGTCATCACGAGCAAGGAGCAGGTCGACGCGATCCTTTCCACCGGCGAACGGGTCGACGGTTGGGGGCTGTTTTCCTACATCCATGCCCAAAGAACCGATCTGTACGTCATCCCCCGCTACAAAACGGCCTTTGTGGACCCCTTTTCCGAAATTCCGGCACTCAATATCCTCTGCTCCTTCTACACGTCGGAGGGCCTCCCACTGGAAAGCGCCCCCGAGTATATCCTGAGGAAAGCCCATTCGGATTTTGAAAAACAGACCGGCTACCGGCTCAAGGCCATGGGGGAACTGGAGTACTACGTCTCCGGTGAGGGCTCCGACCTGTACCCCACCCAAAACCAGGAGGGCTACCACAACTCGCGGCCATTCTCCAATTGGGAGCGCCTCCGCATCGAAGCCATGCAGCTGATCGCCCAGTCGGGCGGAAAGATCAAGTACGGCCATTCGGAAGTGGGCTTTTTTAAAACCGGAAACCGGGCCTACGAACAGGACGAGATCGAATTTGCCCCCGTGGGGGTGGAGGACGCCGCCGACCACCTGATCATCGGTAAATGGATCCTTCGCATGCTGGGCCAAAAATACGGCGTGCAGATCAGTTTTGCACCCAAGATCGCGGTGGGCCACGCGGGCAGCGGACTGCACATCCACATGCTGCTGGAAAAGGACGGGGAGAACAAAATGATCGAAAACGGCGCCCTGAGCGTCGCCGCCCGCAAAATGATCGCGGGCTTACTGGAATTCGCCGCCCCTTTGACTGCCTTCGGCAATTCGGTGCCGGTGTCCTACCTGCGCCTGGTGCCCCACCAGGAGGCCCCCACGATGATCTGCTGGGGCGACAATACCCGCTCCGTGCTGGTGCGGGCCCCCCTGGGCTGGGTGTCTCAGAACAGCATGATCAGGGATGCCAACCCCCAGCAAACTGGTGAGCTTGCGGCCATTTCCGGCAAGCAGACCATCGAATTCCGCTCACCGGACGGCTCGGCGGATCTGTACCACCTGCTCGCCGGCCTGCTGATCGCCATCAAGAACGGCTTTCGGGACGAACAGGCGCTGGAAAAGACCGAGCGGCTCTACTCCAATGTGAATATTTTTGATGTGGCCAGGAAGGATTTCCTGGCCGGCCTCGACCATTTGCCCCAGTCCTGCTGGGAGTCGGCCGAATCCTTGGAAAAGCACCGCAAAATCTTCGAGGCCGACGGCGTATTTCCTGCGGGGACCATCGATCGGTTCATCGGCTACCTAAAGGATTTTGGCGACAAAGGCCTCAGCGAACGACTCTACGGGAAGCACGAGGAAATTGAAAGGCTGGTGGAGAAGTATATTCATTGCGCTTAAAACATTTCAAAATTAGAAAGGGCACCACAGCCCCTTTCTTCTAAAAAGATAACCTATTCTCAAGGTCAGCGATTTTTACCTCCTTTTTCTTTGCCAGACCAAACTCCTCGAGGAACGGAAATTCGGGGTTTTCGGGGAAGGCCTCTTTACCCATTTTGAAAAGCAATTGCCCGCTCAAATCCACCGTAAAGGAACTGCCGATGGGAAGTTGGTAGCCCGCCCGAAGGTAGGGGTGCAGATAGTAGTGGTTTTTGGTATCCAGGGTCCGGTGTTCGTAATCGAATACGGTCACCCTTTCGGTCCAATCCTCCGATGTCCCACCGACAAGGACCGGTACTCCCCAAGTGTTCGACTCCGCATCAAAGACTTCGATCTGGTTGCGGGTACCGGCAGAATAATGATAGGATGAATAAACCTCTCTGCCTACGGTAAGGCCCGGCGCCGCATACAGGCCGTTGGGCAATTTATTCTTTTGGTTGGTAAAGAGGAAATACTTCAGCTCGGCGGAAGCAAATTGTTGGGCCTTGAGGTAATGAGATTCTTCTTCGAATGACTCTTCGGCAGGAAGGGAAGCGGAGTAAGAGGTTTCCCAGGTCGGAATAAATAAGATCCAGATGAGTTCGGAGTGACCCTCCCGGGTGAAGACGGAAGACACCTCTTCTCTGGCTACCTCGGGATAGCCGGGATCTTCATTTTTCAAAACGACGCCGAGTCCTATATTCAGGGAAAGATTTTTCTTTAGCATCCTTTCATATCCGAAGCGCAGTTCTTTCTTTTCGAGGAATGGGGTGATGGGTTCCACATAAACTCCATTCTTTTTCATTTTTTGAAAGGTATCCAATGACTGTGCATGCAGGGTGGAAAGACAGAAGCAACAAAGAACTAAACAGGTGGCGAACATTTGCTTTTTCATGATGGGTAGATTTTCAGATGATGAAAATTCGTTCTCAAAATTGAACCCGACAAAGCTAAGCCCACCCCAGGCCCTCGGAAAACACCATTTCTGGTGAAATCACTTCTACCGGATCAAAATCACCGGATTTGGGTAGAAGGCCATGCAACCTTTAAAGTCTCCCCTGCACCTGATATCTTTACAGCCAACATTTTTCCACCACAAAACCTGTTCGACATGCAGCGTTTTTCCACCCTTGTTCCCATCATTATCCTATATTTCTGGGCCCTCGACCCCTCGGGCGCTCAGAGTCTTCCCCTGGAAATGAGGTTTTCCGACGACGGCAAAAGGCTGATCCTCGGCGGCAACGAGACGGAAGGTTTTTACGACGAGTCGATCGTCCGCAGCATCGACCTGCAATTCGAACAGGCCAACTACTGGACCCTCCTGTCAAACAATTACCAGAGCGGCTCGGACCTCCTCGCCACCATGACCATCGACGGCGTGACCTACGACAGCGTCGGGGTTCGCTTCAAGGGCGCCACCTCGTATTTTGCGAATAATTCGCAGAAAAAATCTTTCAACGTAACACTGGACTTCGTCAAACCGGACCAGGAGGCCATGGGGTATCAAACTCTCAACCTCAACTGCGGCTTCGACGATCCCTCCTCCATCCGCGAGGTGCTTTACAATCACCTGGGCCGGTATTATTCCCCCTCCCTGAAATCCAATTTCGTGACCCTGAGCCTCAACGGCGAAAACTGGGGCCCATACGCCAACGTGCAGCAGATCAACGGAGATTACCTCGACGAGTGGTTCCTGAGCAACGAGGGCACCCGCTGGAGGGCCCTCAAACAACCCGGCGGCGGCCCCGGCGGGGGAGGGGGCTTCGGCACCGGATTTTCCACGCTCAACTACCTGGGAACGGATACCTCCGCCTACAAGCCCTACTACACCCTGAAAAAAGCTAATAAGGAAAATCCCTGGCAGGACCTGGTCACCACCTGCGTCAAGCTCAACAACCTGCCCCTCAATCAATTGGAGGATTCACTAAAATACTATATGGACGTGGACAAGGCCCTTTGGTTCCTGGCCCACGAGATCGTGTTCACCGACGAAGACAGCTACGTGTGGAAAGGGGGCATGGATTATTACCTCTATTGGGAACCCGAATCCGGGCGCATGATCCCCCTCGAATACGACGGCAACAGCTGCCTGCGCAACAACGGCGTCAACTGGAGCCCCTTCTACAACCAGAACGACGTCAAATTCCCGCTGATGAACCGCCTCTTCGCCGTGCCCGGTCTGCGGCAGCGCTACCTGGCCCACGTGCGCACCATCCTCAGCCAGTATATGGTCCCGGCCGAAGTGCATGCCCGCGTCGACGCCTATGTCGCTCAGATCGGCTCGCTGGTGCAGGGGGATCCGAAAAAGATCTATACCTACAACCAGTTCCTCACCGCCAAGGAAGAAGTGAAAACCTTCATCACCAACCGCAGGAACTACCTGCTCAACCATGCCGAGATCAACTCGCCAGGGTTGACGATCGCCGGGGTGGATTTTGCTGCGCAGGGCGTGAGCGGCCAGACGCCGGAACCGGGCGAGGAGGTGCTCGTCACGGCCAATGTGAGCGGCGCGGTGGGCATCGATAAAGTAAATTTGTACTACGGCCCCGGCTTTGTGGGCGTGTTTGAAAAGACCCCCATGTACGACGACGGCCTGCACGGCGACGGAGCGGCGGGCGATGGGCTCTTCGGCGCCAATATCCCCGGCTTTGTCGCCGGAACCTATGTGCGCTACTACGTCGAAGCCATCGCGGCCAACACTCCCAAAACCGCGACCTATGAGCCCGCGGGCGCCGAGCACGACGTGTTCATCTACCGCGTAAACCTGGGCTCCGCCGTCGACAGCGAGGTGGCCATCAACGAGCTCATGGCCTCCAACGAGGCGACCGCGACCGATCCCGATGGCGACTACGAAGACTGGATCGAGCTGTACAACAACTCCTCCGACTTTCCCCTCGACCTGAGCGGCTACTACCTCTCTGACGACCCAAACAACCTGCTGAAATGGAGCTTCCCGGCAGGCACGAGCATCGGGCCCAACGACTACCTCATCGTCTGGGCCGACGAGGACGGCGACCAGGACGGGCTGCACGCCAATTTCAAGCTCTCCGCTTCGGGGGAAAACCTGTTTTTCCTCGATCCCGACGGAAACATCGCCGATGAAGTCGCCTTCGGCAACCAGGAGACCGACCAGGGCTATGCCCGGATGCCGAACGGCACGGGCGATTTCGTCATCCAGGCGCCCACTTTCAATGCCAACAACGAGACGGCAAACGGGGTAGCCGGTCTGGAGGCGCTTAAAGCCGCCAGGGTCTATCCCAACCCCGCCCGCGAGGAGATCGTCATCGAGCTTCCGGTAGAAGGGCCGGTGGAACTCAGGATCAGCGACCTCTGGGGCCGGGTTTTGAAAACCGGGACCCTCCTAAGCCAACACAGCGTCCTTTCCGTCCGCGAGCTGCCGGAGGGGATGTATTTCCTGATCCTCGAAGGCTTGAAGGCCGAAAGACTGGTGGTAAGACGGTAAGAGCTTTTCCGTCGCTGGGACGGCGCAAAGCGGTTTTCGCGGATTTTGTCACAACCCTTGCTAAACTCCATCCGCAAGAGGGCAAAATTATGCGGAACTTGCCTGTTCAAAAAGCCGCTTTTATGAAAAAGACCCTGAAAGGCCTGGTATTTATCACCCTGCCCACCCTGATCTTCATTTTCGTCATTCTCGAATTGTTTTTCAGGTACGTCATACCCGCCGCGGAAATACCCCAGGGCGTGTTCGACGAAAACGAGCTGCTCTATCGCTTCGACACTACCGGGCAGCGGGAGGGCGTCTACACCATGGGCAAAGGCGCTGAAATGAGGGGCGATTGGCGGATCAACAACCACGGCTGGAATGCCCCGAACGATTATTTCCAGAAAAAAGATAAAAAACTGATCGCGGTCATCGGCGATTCCTTTATCGAGGCCATGCTGATCGACATCGACAAGTCGTATCCCTTTTTGCTCCGCGACAGCCTGGGCAGCGAATACGACGTGTACGCCATTGCGAAATCCGGCGCCCCGCTGTCCGAATACCTGAGTTACAGCAGGTACGCCAACAAATATTTCAATCCGGATATCTTCATCTTCAACGTGGTCCACAACGATTACGACGAAAGCATCCTCGAACTCAACCCCTCCAGCGGCCACCGCCTGACCGTCAACGTAGGGGAGGAGGGCGTCACGGAAAATATCCCCGTGGCAAACCCCGATTTCTCGCAGTTCGACTGGAAAAAAAGGACCCTCAAGAAGAGCGCCATTTTCCGCTACCTGTACAGCAACCTCAACATCACCAAGGCCATCAGCATGATGATGGAGAAAAAGAAGGAGGGGCAAGGGGACGAGCAATTCAATGCCAACGTGGAAGTGGCAAAACTCCTGGAGAATAAAGACGCCATCGACAAGGCGGTAGGTTATATCCTTGCGAAAATCAAGGAAGAGAACCCGGGCAAAAAGATCATTTTCATCATGGATGCGCCCCGGGAAGACATTTACAAGGGCCGCCTGGCCGAATCAAATGTGATGTTCCTGCACGACATCCTGAAAGATCATTGTCAGAAAAACGGATTTGTGTACCACGACCTGACCCAGCCCATGCAGGAGGATTACCTGAAAAACAAAACCCGCTTCAACCCGGAACTCGATGCGCATTGGGACGAATACGGCCACCGCTTTGTGTTTAACCAGATCATGGCGCATCCCGAGTGGTTGCTACCTCCCGACACCACAGCTCTTGTCATGGCCGTAGATAGCCTCGCAAGCCCGGTTCAGGTCGTGCAGAAATAAGACGCACCGGTTAATTTTAACGTGAAGATTGGGTTCAATTTAATGAAATGGGCATTAAATCTTATTATTCAACCGCTTTGCGGTTGCTTCGTGTGAAATACTTCTGCCCCGGATTTCATCCGGGGCTATAAATATTAAACCCTTTCAGGGTTTCGTTCCGGTTTTCAGAACGAATAAGTGATCAATCCCGAAGGCCTGCCTGCCGGTAGGCTGGGATTCAATATTCTTAGCCGTGGGTGAAGCTCGTTTCACAATAGGCAATCCAGAAGGGATTAAATATTCATAGCCGCGGGTGAAGCGTGTTTCACAATAGGCAATCCCGAAGGGATTAAATATTCATAGCCCCCGATGCAATCGGGGGTAAAAATGCGGTGGGTAAACAACCGCGTAGCGGTTGAATCTCTTTGAAAAGGCAAACCCGATGCGCAACCGGCAGCAAGTCTCTGACTTGCAAATCTTTACAAGCAAGTCAGAGACTTGCAGACAGCGCGTTTCGGGTCAGAGACCCTCACGAGCGAAGACCGGAAGAAACCCTGAAAGGGTTTAATATTCATAGCCCCCGATGCAATCGGGGGTAAAAATGCGGTGGGTAAACAACCGCGTAGCGGTTGAATCTCTTTGAAAAAGGCAAACCTTACATTCCTCACCACGGCTTCCGAAAACTCTCTTTTTCGAAAGACTTATCGACGTTCGTGAACGTGCTGGACAGCCGGTTGGACAGCAGCATCGGATCCTTTTTGCCGAACAGTTTGGACAACAGGGAGATGGGGAACAGGAACAGGAAAAAGATACCCGCCAGCAACACAGGCGGCACGATCATGCCCATCACATGGGCCAGCTTCATCCACAGGTATTCGATCTTTGCGCTCAGGAAATCGGAGAATAACCCGATCACACCCACGCCCAGCGCGACCCATATAGCCCAGGAGAGGTCGAAGGCGAGGAAGAGGCCTAAAAATCCCATCGAAATGGTGAGGAGAGTCTTAACAGGATTGCTTTTCATTGTTAATCCATTTTGAATTCCGTCTTCCAACGGGCTTTGTTCTGCCAGTCCGGCTGATCGGTTTTCCGGAAGAAATAGTCGTTGATCACCAGGTAGTCCATTTCCGTGCTCATGAAGCATTTGTAGGCGTCGTAGGGCGTGCAGACGATGGGTTCGCCCCGGAGGTTGAAACTGGTATTGACCAGCAGGCCGTAGCCCGTCTGTTGCTTGAAGGAATGGATCAGATCCCAGAACCGCGGATTCGTTTCCTTGCTGACCGATTGCACCCGGGCGGAAAAATCCAGGTGGGTGATGGCCGGCATATCGCTGCGGAGATAGTACAGTTTATCCCACAAAGGGCGGTCGTGGTAGCCTTCGGGTAGAACCGTCCGCCGCTCTTCGCGCACGGGCGCCACCAGGAGCATGTAGGGCGAATCCGCGTGGAGGTCGAAATATTCGGCGGAATCCTCTTCCAGCACGGCCGGGGCAAAGGGACGGAATCCCTCGCGGTATTTGATCTTCAGGTTCAGTTTCTTCTGGATCTCGGCATTGCGGGGGTCTCCCAGGATGCTCCGGTTGCCCAGGGCCCGGGGGCCGAACTCCATGCGCCCCTGGAACCAGCCCACGACATTGCCGTCGGCGATCATTTCTGCGGTGAGCTTCGACAAAGGGCCGAAGTCCTCGAATTTCTCCCAGACGGCTTTCACCTTCCGGCCCATTTGCTCGATCTCCTTGTCCGAATAATCGGGCCCCAGGTAGGAGCCCTCCAGCGCGTCTGCGCCTTTGACGGGCAACCGTTCTTCCCCGTAGTGGAGGTGGTGTACCGCCAGGGCCGCGCCCAGGGCGCCGCCGGCATCGCCCGCCGCGGGCTGGATGAATATATTTTTGAAAATATTGGCTTTCAGAAGTTTCCCGTTGGCTACGCAGTTGAGGGCGACCCCGCCGGCCATGCAGAGGTTTTCGGATCCCGTGATCCGTTTGGTCTCCACGGCCATTTTGTACACGATCTCCTCGGTGACCCGCTGGATGGCCAGGGCCAGGTTGCAGTGGTGTTGCACGAGCTCCGCTTCCGGGCCCCTTCGGGGAAATCCGAACAGGGCGGCCCATTTCTTTTCGGGCACCATCCGCAAGCCGGTGGCATAGGTGAAATACGACTGGTTGAGCCAAATAGAACCGTCTTCCTTGATGTCGACGATATTGTTTTTGATCAGGTCTTCAAAGCGGGAGGTTTCCTCCGAATCCGGGTTGCCGTAAGGCGCGAGGCCCATGAGTTTGTACTCGCCCGAATTGACGGTAAAACCGAGGTAGTAGGTAAAAGCGGAGTACAGCAGGCCCACGCTGTGCGGGAAAGACAACTCCTTGAGAATCTTGATGTCGCGGCCTTTTCCATGACCGATGGAAGCCGTGCACCATTCGCCCACCCCGTCGATGGTGAGGATGGCCGATTCTTCAAACCGGGAGGGGTAGAAGGCGCTGGCTGCGTGCGAGAGGTGGTGTTCGGTGAAGAGGAGGTTGACCTTCTTCTTGTCGAAAGGCCCCACCTCGGCGAGACCTTCGTAAATAAGCCTTTTGTGAAAGATCTTTTCGCGCAGCCACACCGGCATGGCTTTGAAGAAAGAGACGAAGCCCCTCGGAGCGAACGCGTAGTAAGTTTCCAGCAGGCGCTCGAACTTCAGGAGGGGTTTGTCGTAGAAGGTGATGGCGTCGAGGTCGTCGAGTTCCAGCCCTGCGGTTTCCAGGCAGTACCGGATGGCGTGCACCGGAAAATCGGGCGTATGCTTGATGCGGGTAAAACGCTCTTCCTGCGCTGCGGCGACGATTTTCCCGCCGACGGTTATGGCGGCGGCGGAGTCGTGGTAGAAGGCGGAGATCCCTAGTATCTTCTTCATCTGGTCGGTCGTTGGTTTTTTGAGCAATGTGCGTACAGGCCTGGCTCCTTTAGAAAAGGGTGTAGATAAAGGGCGCCAGCGCGCTGCTTCCGCCGATCACGATGAGGATGCCCAGCAGGAGCAATACTACGATAACCGGAGCGAGCCAGAATTTTTTGCGCTCCCTGAGGAAAAGCCAAAGGTCCCTTAAGATATCCATGCGTACGATTTTTTCAAGTTGAACAATTTTCAAAGCGACAGGACAAAGGAACATCGAATCCGGCTTATTTGCACGGAAGCCGTGTCTGTGTCCTGACAAAAAGGGGAATAATTCTTATCTTCACCGCCAGTGTTTTCCCGAACAACCTAACTCGAAAAATGCAATCCCACTACGGCAAACATCGAGGCTCCACAGGCAAGGCAGCGCGAATTCTTCGCGGAACTCCAGCCCACTACCACAACCAATTTCAGTTTATCGACAAGCGTCCGGAAGCAGGTTTGCAGGCAAAGATACAGGAACTGGTGGACAATAGCCCTCAATCGAAACAAACGGACAGGTACCACTCCATTGCTAACAGCAATGACCGCCCTCAAGCGCCGGTCATCCAACAAAGATCGCCCGGGCAAGGGAGCAATGTGATTCAATGCGATTTTGATTACGAGCTCCCAGATGGTAAAATAATAGTAATAAAGAATTGGGACGAGATCATACATCAACTGACCCTGAACGATCAATTGGATGGTTTGGTCCAGGAGTTTGGGAAGGAGTTGGTCTTTCAATCGGCACAGAAGTTTTTTGAGGAAAGGACTTATAAAGTATCCAATAGCCTCCTTCGTATCAAAGTGAGATCCATTGCCAAAACCCTGAAAGAAACCAAAGTTGAAGAACCATTATTCCCTTAAAAGAAGAAGTAAAAATAGAGCCGCCGTCCGACGTCAATGCGTTGGATAAAGAATCGGGGCTTGCGCCTCTTCATAATGCCGCTGCGGAGGGCAAGGAGGACGAGGTTGTTAAACTCCTGAGCCGGGGCGCCAAAATTGATATTCTGAGTGCAAAAGATGATTATACGCCACTTCATGCAGCCATCCTTTCTGAAAAATTCAATACTGCCGCTTTTTTGCTTTCCAAAGGGAGCAGCTGGTTTGTAAAATCAAAATCAAAGCTGGAAACCGCCCTGAATATGCTTTGCAGCAAACCGGGCCTAAAGGAATTTTTAATGGAATATGAAAAAATTCCTTTGGAGGATTTAATCCTTTAAAATGGTTTCTACCAGAGTGGAAAAAAAGGCAGCGATTTTTGTTATCTACTGGAGCGGTTTTCCAGTTTTGACTGCCAGCTTGAAAACAAACAAACATTGCTCCACCTGGCTGTTCAATCAGAAGATTGTATGACGGCAGTTCGCTTCCTTTTAGGCAAAACCTCATCTATTAACGCAAAGGACGCCGAAGGCAAAACTCCCTTACACCTGGCAGCGCAAAAGGAACATGTCGAACTCGTAAATTTATTGCTGGAAAATAAGGCCGATCCTCACATCCTGTCCGAAGGGGGCTTTTTGCCCCTTGGCCTGGTTCGCAAGAACATGGAAATGATGAAGGTCCTGGGAAAACGTACGGAAGAGAATGCCCTAAAAGAAGGCCGGATGCGGGAACCGGAGGCCGAACGCCCCTTTTGAGTCCTGATCTATTTTCAGGTCCGAGCCATAAGCGCACATGAAAGGAGGCCAGGAAAAAGGGCCGCGCACCAAAGGGACCGTTTCCCCGGGCCGCCCGGAAACCCCCCCCCCGCCCCAGGGGCCGCCTCCCATCCGCCCCCCGCCATTTGATTTTCGGGAAGGGAACGCCTTATAATGAGGAAGACCGATTCTCCCTCAAAGCAATTGGGGAAGTAAATAAAAAAAGGGGGGGGGGGGGTTATCCCCGGTGGGGGGGGGGGGGCGAACAAAAATTTTTTTTTTCCCTCCCCCCCCCCCGCCCCCCCCCCCCAACCCATCCTTCGGGTTCCCAGATCATCGGCACTTCGGGGAAGAAGGCCGCAAGTGGCTTGGTGAGCATACCCCGGACTTGTTGGCTTTTTGGGAAAAGGACCTGGTCCCTTTGCTCGGGGAGTTTAATAAAAGCAGAGAAAAATCTTCGGAAAAATTGACCCGACCTAAAGAGTATTAAAGCTTACCTCGCGAAAACCCCTTTCCCATGCAAAAAACAGCAGCGATACTACTCCTGATCGGCTCGGTCCTGTTCCTTGCAGCGGCCTTTTCACCGATCTCCCGCGTATTTGCAGAACTCAATGCGGCCAAAAAACTGGAGATCCTCCGCAACGGGCGGAAGGCCTGGGAGATCGCGCAGGTTTTATTCTCCCTGGGCGCCTTGGTGGTTGCGGCAGGACTTGTGATCTACTTTTACCCCTGGCAGGGGGTGCCCAGGGCCGCTTGGGCTTTATCGGGTGTGGCGGCCCTGGTCGTGGGGGCCTGCCTGTGGTCCTGGCATTGTTACCTTCGGGGGATGGACACCCAGGGCTTCGCGGAGGGCGCTTTGCCCGCCTGGCATTTCGCGACCTATACCTTGCTGACCCAGCTGGGGCTGGCGGCCCTCGGTTTTGCCCTGTTATCTTCCGGGCTCCCGCAATGGGTCGGATGGACCCTGATCGGCGGGTCCCTGTTTTTTCTGCTCGCCTATCTGATATTCAAAGATATGCCTCCCTTTGTGTACTACCTTCTGACCCTGTTGATGGGGATCATGGTTTTGCGGGGATAACTACGCTCCAAAGAAAATCTTATGTGTCGCGGTCAACCCGGAATAAGGCGAAGGGCTCGCCGGCGGAAACTCCGTCAAATGCAGCGCGCCGTCCTTCCACTCGTGCTGCAACACCCGAAAACGGCCGGTCTGGGGATCGCAATGGCAGGGCAGAGCCCCGGCGGGCAACTCCAACCGGATAGGGGATGCGGGCTGGCAATCCCAGAATTCGAGTACGCAGAGAGGCCGTCCTCCCTGCTGGGCCGGGGAAAGATCGAGGGGCGTGAATTCCTCCGTTCCCTCCATCATGGTCACATAGGGCGCCGGGAAGGAAGCCGTGGCCTCCTGCAGGGTGTTGAGCATGGCTTTGGCCGAGAAACCGGCTGGGGCTGTCAGTTTTAGGTCCAGAACCTTGGCAGGAGCTCCTCCCCGGATTTGTACCGGATCGAAAGGCCGCAGCACCTTTAATTCGATCTCGCGGGTCATCCAATCGCTTTGGGCCACGTCTTCCCAAAGCGCGAAACCCCGGGTGGCGCTACTGCGCTCGTCGAGCGGAAGCCCGTCCTGGTTGAACGAATCGGTGTTGAATTCTTCGGTACAGACCATGATTTTCAGAAAATCGCTCACCTGATTGACGCCCCAGGAGTGGTATTCGGGTTCCACCTGCAGGAGGATCGAGCGGTGGGGAATGCTCTTGACCACGTCGAGCATCCATACTTCCTGGCCTGGGCCCAGCTCCTGTTTGGGCAGGAAGACGTTATAAACGCCGAAATTTCCGGTCAGGTACAACACGCTCACCCAGAGCTTGCGCGTGCCGGTATTGGCGACCCGCAACTGCATGGCGGGTTGGGTCCATTTGCCGTTTTCGTAGAAATAGCGCAGCGCGACCGGCTTGCGCCAATCTTCTGCCGTCACGGGATCCGTATCCGCCAGCCTGCCGGCCTGGGAGAGCCGGAACAGGTCGATTTTTATCTCTCCGTCCTTGATGCTGGTCTGCGGGTTGGCCAACTCGACGAGCTGGACCCAGCGTCCCACCGCGACTAGTCTTTTGAGAAATTCGCTTCCGTTTTCGGGACTGTAACCCGGCACCCTTCGGAATACGGGCCGTTTTTCCCCGGGAAGCAACAGTCGCAGCGATTGCCCGGCGGCCTGGATATGGTAGCGGGCCATGCCGGGTTCCTCCACCAATTGAAAAAATCCATCCCTTAGCTTTTGAAAGAGGGAGCGGAGCATAGTCACGGCGCCCGGATCGGAGTCGGCCGTAAATGCGAGCTTGAGCCCGCCGCTTCCCCAACTCGCTACGGTAGCCCTGAACACCTTGCTCAAGGGAGTGTCTGCCGGTATTCCTTCCACGCTGGAGTAGGAGGGAAATACTTCCTGTATCTGTATGGGATCGCCGGATGGTTCCAATTTCAATTTGGTGGTGGAAGTCCCGCTCCCTCCTTTGAAACCGTCGATGGCGCCCGCGTTGATATGCCAGCCTTTTTTGGAGTCGTGGCTGACCAGGTAAGCCGGCTGGCCCGAAGTTTTGGAATTGGAGAGAAAAAGCAGGTCGGGATTAGCCCCGGCGATGACATCCAGTTGGGGGGACTGCTCGTTCACTTTTTGGAGTATCCGGATGCGCAGATGGTTGATCAACTCGGCATAGGTCAGCTGGTTGCCATATTGCCGAAGGGTTTCGATGAGGCTGAATGTAAAAACGCCTCTGGTTTCCCCTTCGAGGGTAAGCTCCTTGGCCAGCTGATTGTCCCGCGCCGCGGCCAATAAGATGTGCTTTCCACGGGGAGGGGACAGGCGGCCGTCGTTTCCCTTTTGGTAGGAAGCATATCCCTCCATTTGCTCCAGGTTGCGCTTATCGCTGCCTTTTTCCACAATACGGGAACGCACCTCTTCTGCTTTTCTGGTACCCGAGCCCGAATGACAGCAATCCATGATAGCAATGAACTGAGATGCTTTATCCCTGGTCGCATTCCAAATCAGGTAGGAAAGTTCTTTGTCCATGAGGTCGAGCCCTCCCTCGGTCCGGCTATCCCATAGCACGAGGGATTGATTGAGCTTGCTGGGTTCCAGGTGCCAGAAGGCCTCGGGGGCATCGTTGCGGGAGCCGTGCCCGGAAAACGAAAAAAGGCAGATATCGCCCGCCCCCGCTTTTTGAAAGTGCCCGAAGCCCTTGATGACCGCGGCCCTCGTGGCGTTTTCATTCATTAACTCGATCAGATTCAACTCAAACCCCGCGCCCTGGGCAAATTGCCCGAGGTATTGCTTGAGCGCGGTTTGGTCGCGAACGCATCCAAACAATTGGTGGTTGGGGTTTGGGTACTTGTCGATGCCGACGAGAAAAGCGAAAAGGGTGCTCATAAGGATAGGGACTTTTGGAAAGGATGGACAATTATAAGGGAAAAATTTAAGTCCCGGCAGCCCATTTGCCGGAGCTTTGCAACAATCGAAGCATTTTCCGTATATTTTCCCCCAAAGGCGGAGGCCATGCCGAAAAGCGATAGCAGTGCGGGCGTATTTTTCATTTTTTGGATTATCACCTCGATAATCCTCTGCTTCTCTGCGGCCTTGCCCGCGCAGAACGGCTTTTCCCCTTCCGGTGCGCCGTTTATCCGAAATTACCCTCCGGACGAATACGGAGCGCATAATCAGAACTGGGCCATCGCGCAGGACCGCCGCGGGGTGATGTATTTCGGCAACAGCCGCGGCTTGCTGGAATACGACGGCGCATCCTGGCGCCTCATCCAGCCGGAGCATGTAAGGATCATCCGGTCTATGGCCGCGAGCGCCGATGGCCGCATTTTCGGCGGCGGGTATGGCGAGATCGGGTATCTCGCGCCCGATTCTTCCCGGCAGCTTCAGTTCGTTTCGCTGCTGCCCCATTTGGACGAAGCCTATCGCGACTTCACGGACGTATGGCAAACGCTCGCCACCTCCGAGGGCATTTTTTTCGTGACCACCAGGTATATCTTTCGCTGGGACGGGCAAAAAATGCGCGCCTGGCCGGCCAAAACGGCCTTTCATTTCGGCTTTGCGGTACACGATCAGTTTTATGTCCAGCAAAGCGAAACCGGGCTGATGCAAATCGTTTCCGACTCGCTGCGCCTGGCGCCGCTTGGAGAACAATGGAGGGAGGAACGCATCAGCGCTATGCTCCCTTTTAGCAGCCAGGGCAATAAGCGCATATTGGTCGCCACCCGTGAAAACGGGCTGTTTCTCTACGATGACCTTTCCATCGAACGCTTTGCGACCGGGGCCGACGAGCTGCTGATCAACTCACAGGTTTCCTGCGCCCTGGCCCTTGCAAACGGCCAATTTGCATTCGGCACCATGCAGGCCGGGGTGGTGGTGATTGATGAAACGGGAAAACTCCGGGATCGACTCCATAAACCCACCGGCCTGCAAGACGATGCGGTCTTGTCTTTGTACGAGGACCGGCAGCGCGCGCTCTGGACCGGGCTTCAGGTCGGCATCGCACGGGCGGAAACCGGCAGTCCCTTTCGCTATTTCGGAGAACGGGAAGGAATAAAAGGCAGCGTTTGGGAGATCGTGCGCCACCAAGGCCGGCTCTATTTTGCCACGGTCATGGGGGTTTTCTATTTGGACGAAAACTCCGGGCGGTTCAAACCCGTGGCCGGCGTATCGCCCCAATGTTGGGCGCTTTTGCCCTTCGGGAAAACGCTGCTCGCAAGCGCCTTTGACGGTGTGTACGAAATAAATGGAAACCAGGGGCGTCGCATCTCGGATGGGTTTGTGTTCTCCCTGCACCGCTCCAGACAAGACCCCATGCGGGTTTTCGCCGGTATGCGGGACGGGCTGAAATCCCTTTATTTCGACGGCGGTACATGGCGGGAGGAGGGCCGGATCGAAGGCATGAACCAGGAGGTCCGCCATTTTTACGAAACCCCGGAGGGCCAACTCTGGCTCACCGACTATTTCAGCGGCCTGTTATTGGTTGATCTTTCAAAAGGCTATACTCCCCGGCCTCCGATTATGCGCTTTGACACCCTGCACGGCCTGCCGCCTGCCGATCGGGTGGTCGCTTTCCCGACAGATAAAGGCCTGCGGTTCGCCACGCTGCAGGGCATTTTTCTTTTCGATGAAGCAAGGCAGCGCTTTTACCGGGATAGCACCCTCGTGGAGGGACTTTCCAACCCAAAAATCGGGCTGTTTTCCGCGAGTTGGGATGAGGATGGAAACCTGTGGCTGCTGGCCGACGACAATGCACAGTCGGGCGTTGCCAGGCGACGCTCGGAAGGAGTTTACTCATGGGATCAAAGCCCTTTTTTGCGCATCGCCGAGCTGCCTGTTTTTACCGCCTACCCCGACTCTGCCCTGGAACAAACCACCTGGATAGGGGGTACGGATCAGGTGGTGCGCTACGACGGCGCCCTGCCCCAGCACCAGAAATTGAGCTTCCCCACGCTAATCCGCCAGGTCATCGCAAACGCAGACTCCATCCTCTACGGAGGCGCGGGGATGGCGCCGCCGGGGATGCTCGAGCTGCCTTTTGCGCAAAATTCGCTGCGCTTTGGCTATTCGGCGCCCAGCTTTGACGACGAATCGAAAAACGAGTACCAGTATTTACTCGAGGGATACGACGAGGATTGGTCGAACTGGACCGTGGAGATCTACAAGGATTACACCGGCTTGCCACCCGGGAGCTATCGCTTTCTGGTGCGGGCGCGAAACATTTACGGGCAGCTCGGCGAAACGGCCGCTTGCGACTTTCAAGTCCTGCCTCCGTTTTACCGAACCTGGGGGGCTTACTTGCTGTACGCCCTGCTTTTGGCGGGGGGCGTTTACCAACTGTGGCGCCTGGGGCTCAGGAGCATTCAGAAAAAGCACCGGCAGGAAATGGAACAGCTTGAATTCGAGAAGCTCAAGGAACTGGACCAAATGAAATCCCGCTTTTTCGCCGACATTTCCCACGAATTCCGGACCCCGCTCACCCTGATCCTCGGGCCCGTCGATAACCTGCTTTCGACGCAGCCGGAAGCCGAACAGGCCAAACAGTTCAATCTCATCAAACGAAACGCCCAGCGTCTGCTTCGCCTGATCAACCAATTGCTCGACCTGTCCAAACTGGAAGCCGGCAAAATGAAGCTCGACCTGAGGTTCGAAAATATGATCCCGCTCCTCAGGGGCATTACCTTCTCTTTTGAATCCCTCGTGGAGGGCAAAAATATCGGGCTCCGCTTTGAGAGCGAGCTGGAAATCGCCTTCCTGTATTTCGACCGCGACAAGATGGAGCAGGTCCTGACCAACCTCCTGTCGAATGCCGTCAAATTCACCCCGGAGGGCGGGGAGGTGAGCGTCGAGGTGAAAACCGCGGAGGAAGGGGAGTGGCTTCAGATCGAGGTGGCCGATACGGGTCCGGGCATCCCTGCCCGCCAGCTGCCGCATGTATTTGACCGCTTCTACCAGGGCGACGAGGCGCTCCGTATCGAAGAGGCCGGCAGCGGCATCGGCCTTGCCCTGACCAAAGAGCTGGTGGAGCTTCACCAGGGCCGAGTCAGCGCGAGCAGCGTGGAGGGGCATGGCGCGCGCTTCCGCATCCTGCTTCCCTACGGAAAAGGGCAGCCGCTGATCCCGGCAACGGTGGACGATGAATTGGCCCTGGAAAACACCCTGCTCCTGGTAGAAGACAACCCCGACATGCGGGCCTTTATCCGCGATGCGTTTGCCGGCAGTTTCCGCGTACTCGAAGCCGCCGACGGACAGGAAGGGGTGGACATGGCATTGGAACACATTCCCGACATCATCATCAGCGACGTGATGATGCCCCGGAAAGACGGCATGGAGCTCTGTGAGATCCTCAAAAACGACGAGCGCAGCAGCCATATCCCCATCATTCTGCTCACGGCCAAAGCCGGGGTGGAGTCCCGCCTGGCCGGGCTGAGTCGCGGCGCCGACGATTACCTTTCCAAGCCTTTCAATCGCGAAGAGCTGCTCATCCGCTCCCGCAACGTGCTCGAATGGCGCCAGCGGCTGCGGGATCGATATGCTTCCCTTCAGCCTCCAGCCCCGGTAGAGGACAAGAGTATTCAGGTGGAGGATGCTTTTCTGCAAAAGATCCGGGGAATCGTGGACCAGCACCTCTCCGATTCGGATTTCGAAATAGAACAACTCGCCCGGGTCGTGGGCATGAGCCGCAGCCAGATGTTTCGCAAGATAAAAGCCCTGACCGGGCAATCTCCCTCCCTGTTCATCCGCGCCATCCGACTGCACCGGGGGAAAGAACTTCTGGAAACCACCCAAATGAACGTTTCGGAAGTGGCCTACGAGGTGGGATTCACGACGCCCGCCTACTTCTCCGATGCTTTTACGGAGGCATTCGGCATACGCCCCAGCCAGCTTCGCAAGTAGTTTTTTTTGCCGATGCAACATAGCCGGTGATTCTTGACCAGCTATTGGATGCCCCTCCGGGCTGCCTGACCATACCTTTGTCAGGTACTTTTCGCAATTATTTCATTTCAAATTCTACCTGCTATGCAAACTCATGTCCAGGTCAACGAATTCCACCCCTTCACCAATTACGACTTCAGCAACTTCTACTTCGGTTCGGGCGATGATCCGTTCGACATCATCCATACTTACAACCGGTGGTGGGAGAAGGCCTATAAAGGAGGTTACCACATCTACCGGGAGCCTTTTACCTCCGGACCCGGCACGACCGTTTCCATCCGCACTAATATGGGTAAGGACCACCATGACCTGCTCAACCTCTCCTCCTACAACTACCTCGGCATGGCGGGCTCGCCGGTCGTGAAAGAGGCGGCGATCAAAGCGCTGGAAAAATACGGCCTGGGCGCTTCGGGCGGCCCCAACCTCAGCGGCATGTTCGACATCCATCGCGAGCTGGAGGCGGCCATCGCGGCATTCAAACAAAAGGAGGCTTGCACCACCTTTAACTCCGGCTATGCCGCCAACATCGGCATCATTTCCGGCATCATGCGCTCGGGCGATACGATTTTTCTCGATCAGTTCTCGCACGCCTCCATCATCGACGGCGCCATTTTGTCGAAGGCGAAGACCGTCTTTTTCCGGCACAACAACGCGGCCGATCTCGAGCGGAAAATAGCCGGCGTGGGCGGCCGCAAACTGGTGGTCGTGGAAGGCGTATATTCCATGGACGGCGACTATTGCAATCTCCCGGAGATCCTCGAAGTAGCCAAAAAGCACGGCGCCAGGACCATGATCGACGAAGCGCATTCGGCCTTTGTCTGCGGCGAAAACGGGCGAGGGGTAGTGGAGCATTTCGGGCTGGAAGACGAGGTGGACATCCACATGGGCACTTTTTCCAAGGCCCTGGGCGGCATCGGCGGCTATGTTTGCTGCGACGAGGGCTTGATCCAATACCTGGAGGCATTCGCCCGCTCCCGGTTCTTCTCCTGCACCCTGCCGCCGGCGGTTTCTGCCGGAGTGCTGGCCTCCCTCCGCCATATCGAAGCGCACCCGGAGTTGAGGTGGCAGCTCTGGAAGAACGTCGCCTACCTGCAAAAGCGCCTCAGAGAGGAAGGCGTGGATATCGGAAACAGCGTCTCTCAGGTCATGCCCGTGATGGTCTACGAAGACGCCAGCGTGTTCGGCATTGCCCAGGAGCTTCGCGAAAACGGCATTTTCCTGCAGCCGGTGACCTATCCGGCCGTGTCCAAAGGCAAAGCCCGCCTGCGCCTTTCCGTATCTGCCGCCCACACCACCGAGCAATTGGAGTATGCAGCACAGACTATTTCGTCCATCCTCAAAAAATAATTCCGCCATGGAACCCGTCCGCTATCATTTCTCGAATGGAATAAATTGCATGTTCGAACTGCCGACCGAGGTCGCCAGGAAGCTATTGCCCCGCGGCGTCGAGCCGGTGGAGCCCCACCACGGGAGCAGCCTGTTGGGGGTGACGGTATTCGATTTTTCGGACAGCCCGCTCGGTCCCTACCAGGAACTGGTGCTTTCGCTCTACGTCGTTCCGCGTCTGGGCATCATGGAGCAACACCCGCACGGGGCCGTTTACCCGGTCCTGGTGGCGTCGAGCAGCCAGGAAGCCAGGGACCACGCCATCGAATTGTGGCATTTGCCGCATTTCAACGAAGACATCTACATTGAATTCATCGAGCGGCCGGGCGGAAAGGGGATTTCCGGGAAGGTGTTTTGCCATAAGGACCAGCCCATCCTGGAGCTCCATGTCGACGAATTGGCGGGCTGGAACCCGGTGTACCAGTTGTACCAGTCTTTTCAGTACGACCAAAGCGGCGCCTACATGGGCATCATGGACATGAAGGGAACCCTGAGCGAGCACGAGGAGAACACGGGGACGATCCGCCTGTACGAGCACCGCCTATTTGAGGGCCTCGACCTGTCCGCCATGGATACCGTGCCCTTTCGGGAAATGTGGATGAAAGCCGGGGTGGAGAGCTACCACGATCTGGTGTCGGTGAATTGAACAGCTTGGATAATTTTTTTACATTTGGTTTGTATTTCAAAAGCCAAACCAAATGAATGTAAAACCCCTGATCTTCTTATTGCCCCTCGCCGCCCTGCTTGTTACCTGCAAAAAAGACGACCCAAAGCCGGAGGAGAAGCCCATCCTGTCGCTGCTCCAGCAGTCTTCCATTGTCATCGACACGGTGGCTGCGCCGGTGGAATGGGTGTACGGTTTTACCTTTAAAGTCAAAAGCGACGGCATCATCACCAAGATCGGCATGAAATTGCCGGTGACGGGGACCTATACGGCCAAGCTCTGGGATATGGATGAAAACAAGGTGATCCGCGAGGTAACGCTCATCGGCGCCTCGGTGCACCAGGAAGGTATTCGAGGACTTCGACGATGTCGCCGTCAACGAAGCTATGACCTTGGGCGTCTCCATCACCGCCAACGGCTATTACAAGATCAGCAAGGCAGACGCTACCCCCTTTGCTTTCCCGATACAGACCACCGGCACTACGATCCTTTCCTTCCACGAAGACAAACTATCGGACATACCATCCGGGATATTCCCCCTGACGATCAATCAGCAGGAGCTGTCTCCTTGCGTGGACGTCGTGTTTATCGACCAGTGATCGCAAACCTCTCTCGCATGCAATGAGCTTCCCGCGCCTGGCCATATTGGGCTTTTTCTTTCTCCTGACTGCTTCCGGCGGTTTTGCCCAGCAGAAAGTGCTCGATTCTTTGCTGGTGCTGGAATCGGGCCTTACAAAACAGGATAGTCAGGCGGTGACGGTTTACATCGGGATCTCCAATGCCTATCAGAATCTGAAAGTCGAAAACAGCCTGAAATATGCACTCAAGGCCGTAGATGCTTCGAGGAATCTGAAAGACCCTCGTTTACTGTCCCTGTCTTTGGCCGGCAAGGGCACCGCTCACTACCTCCTTTTGCAGTACGACGAAGCCCTGGAAAGCTACCGGGAGGCCTTGCGGCTCACCCTGGGCCTCGACGACAAGAGGCTGATCGCGAGGAATTACAACAATATCGGCCTCGTCTATGCCTCTATCGCCGACCATCCCAAAGCGTTGGAGTACTACCTCAAGGCGCTTCAGTTCAACGAAGCCCTCGAAAATGTAGCAGGGATCATCAACAACCTCGGCAATATCGGCGCCGCCTTCAATACCCTGAACGAACCCGGGGAGGCGATCGAATATTTCGACAAGGCCCTGGCGCTCTGCGACGCGTCCACCAATCCCGCCATTGTCAGCGGCCTGATGAACAATCTGGGCAACGCCTACACCGCCCTGGACGACCTGGATAAAGCACTGGAATACAAATTGAAGGCGCTCGAGATTTCCGAAAAATCGAACAACCGCTTCCGGATCGCCAACAGCCTGGGCAACCTGGGACATTTGTACGCCAAGATGGGCCTTTGGGACAAGGCCATGGATGCGCACCAAAAATCCCTGGCGATTAACGGCAAATTGAACGACCGGAAGGGGATTCTATCCAGTTATATGGGGCTTGCCGGCGTTTTTTTCTCCACCGATCAGCTGGACTCCTCCAAGGTGTATTTTTTCAAGGCAAACCAACTGGCCCTGGAGATCGGCGATGTAAAAACCCGCGCCGCCAGCCTGGAGAAGCTCAGCGCCATCTATGAAAATTTTTACCAGAACGACAGTTCATATCTGTTTTACAAGGAATTCGTAAACCTGCAAAACGGCCTGGACAACGACCGGAAGTTGATTGAAATCAAGCAGTCCACCCTGAAATTTCAATTTGCAAAAAAGGAAGATTCCCTGCTCCGGGAGCAACTCATCATCGACAACCAACTCAAGGAAAAGACCCTGCTGGCGGAGCGCCAGGAGCAGAAGCTCCAGCTTCAGAATGCGGAAATATTGTTGAGCGAAAAGCAAAAACAGATCCAAAAGCTGGCGATCCTGAAATCGCAAGCCGACCTCAAACTCGAGCAAAACGCGCGGAGCGAAAAAGAAAAACAACTCGAACTGGTGGAAAAGGAAAAGATCATCCAGCAGTCGGAGCTGCAATTGCAAGGCGCGGAACTGGAACTAAAAAACAACAGGATCCAGCGACAGAACACGCTCCGGAAATTTTACCTGGCCGGACTGGCCCTGCTCGCCGTGCTGGGGGCCCTGATCTACCGGAACGCCCGTTTTCAGAAAAAAACGAACGTCATCATCAAGGACGAAAAAAGCAAATCGGACCGCCTGCTGCTCAACATCCTGCCCCAGGAGGTGGCCGAGGAACTCAAGGAAAAAGGCAGCGCCCGGGCCAAGTACTTCGAAGAGGTGTCGGTGATCTTCACGGATTTCGTGAGCTTCACCAAGGTGTCGGAATCCCTTTCCCCCGAAGAACTGGTGAACGAGCTGAACGAATGTTTCTCCGCCTTCGACCGCATCGTGTACGAGCACGGCATCGAAAAGATAAAGACCATCGGCGACGCCTACATGGCGGTGGCCGGATTGCCATCCTACTGCGCCGACCATGCCGAGAAGGCCATTCTCGCGGCCATGGAGCTGGTCGATTTCATCGAAAACAGGAGGAAAAGCCGTCCCTTCGGGTTCGAGATCCGCATCGGCATCCACTCCGGTCCGGTGATTGCAGGCATCGTGGGGACGAAAAAATTTGCCTACGACATCTGGGGCGACACGGTCAATATCGCCGCCCGCATGGAGTCATCCGGCGCTGCGGGCAGGGTCAATATCAGCGACAGGACCTATCAGCTGGCGAAAGACCGCTTCCGGTTTGAGTCCAGGGGGAAGGTGATGGCAAAGAATAAGGGGGAGATGGAGATGTATTTTGTGGGCAATTCGGGCGAATGAGGTTGGGAGTGAATTTTTATTCCGGTTTTTGAATTTTCCTTAATATTTTCGGACATTGTACTGGTTTTACATTTACCCCCCACGCCAGTTTTATGAACACACCCGTACCCATCATTTTCCTTGCTTTTGCCAATGAATACGAGGGAGGACGCTACCTGCACAAACTAGTCGAAGAGCAGAAGCAATTGTACGCGGCCCTTGGGCCTGTCTCCTCCAACGAAAATGCCGATGACAGTAAAAACATCCTGTGCGAACTGGTCGTGCGGCAAAATGCCACGATACAGGATATTTTTGACGTCTTCCAAAAGTACGAAGGACGGATCGCCATTTTTCACTACGGCGGCCATGCCGACGGCTATCAGCTTTTGCTGCAAGGCAAAGAGGGCGAAAGCAAAATAGCCCACGCAGGAGGACTGGTTACCCTGCTGAGCCGGAAGAAAAACCTCAAACTGGTCTTTCTCAACGGGTGTTCCACCCAAAAATTTGCGCAGGATCTGACTACGCGGGGTGTCCCGGCAGTCATCGGCACGGCGGTCTCCATCCCTGATGACACGGCGCTTCAGATATCCTCCCGTTTTTACAACGGCCTCGCGCGGGGGCTCACCATGGCCGGCGCATGGGAAGAGGCAAAGGCCGAGGCTATCACGGGGGCCGATCCGAATGATACCCACCGCGGTTTTCAGTTGAGAGCCGCGGAAACCGATCGTTTCCCCTGGGATGTGGAATTCAGGGACGACGCGGCCAAAGAGATATTCAACAGCTGGAACCTTCCCGGGGTGGCCAACCAGCCCTTGTTCGGGTTGCCCGACCCTCCTAAACAAAAGCTACCGCCTTCGCCCTTCCTGTTCCTCAAGCCCTATACGTCCGACCACGCCGAGATCTTTTTCGGCCGCTCCTATTATATCCGCGATCTGTACCTGAAGATCAACGAACCCAATTCGCCACCCATCATTTTATTGTACGGCGAATCGGGCGCGGGAAAATCCTCGCTGCTCGACGCCGGCTTACAGCCCCGCCTCGTGGCGGCTGCGGACCCCAATACGGGAGAAACCCTGTTCGATGTGCGCTACCAGCGCCGCGATCAGGACCTGGGGCTGATCGGCACGCTGGCGGAAATGCTCTCCTACTATACCGAGACCAGCGCCGAAGCGGAGGCAGGAGCCGCTGCAAAACCCGAAAAAGACCCCAACCTGGAAAAGATCCAGGCTATAGAATCCCTCGCCAAAGAATTGGAAGAGGAGACTGCCAGCAGCTTCCTCAGCCTCGTCGAACGCTATCGGGCTGTTCGGACCTATCAGTCCAGCAAGGAGCACAGGCACAACCTCTACCGGACCGGCGATCTCGACAAGTTTGCCGGCGCCCAGCTCCGGGAGGCCTGGTTGAACATTGAAAAAAAATCAGGCCGTCGCCTCGTGATCATCCTCGACCAGGTGGAAGAGTTGTTTACCCGATCCAATCCGAAAATGGAGCGGGAATTGGAGGACCTCCTGCAAGTCCTTACGGATATTTTCGGCGCCCCTGCGGAAAACGCGGACGACCGGATCAAGGGAAAGATCATCCTGGGCTACCGGGAGGAGTTCAACGCCAAGATGGAGGCGCGGATCAAAGAATATGGGTTGTCGCGCAGCACCGTGTTTCTCGAGCAACTGAACAGAAAGGACATCCTGGATATTTTTCAGGGCTTGGAGAGCGGGGTGGTCAAAGACCATTACAATATCACCATTGAAGAAAGCCTGCCCGAGCACGTGGCCAACCAGTTGCTCGCCGGCAAGGAGAGCGTGGCGCCCGGTCAGCGGCCCGTGGCGCCGGTGCTGCAATTGCTCCTGACCAAACTCTGGAACAAGGCCTATCGCGATAATAGCCACCAGCCCGCTTTCACCATCGACGCGTTCAACGAAGTCGAGAGCCAGGGCAAGGAAATGGAGGAGTATTTCGAGACCCAGATGAAAAAGATCCAGGAATGGAAATCCGAAGTCGTGGAGTCTGGTCTGGCATTGGATATCCTGGCCTTTCACATCACAGACCTGGGCACCTCCAAGCGCTGCGCCATCGAAGACATCCGGAGGCGCTACCGCCATTTGGCGGAACAGACCGACCAGCCGGATATCGTGGACCAATTGGTCAACCGCCTCAAAAGCTCAGAAATCTTTCTGTTGAACGACATCGGAAGGGGCTTCACCAGCCTGCCCCACGATACGCTGGCCCCAATTATCATGCGGGAATACAACCGCTCCGACAAGCTCGGCCAGCGCTCGGCGCGGATTCTGGATACCAAGCGTCCGGATTTTATCAGGGCCTTGCTAACCAAAGACGAAAGAAAAGTACGGCTCGACGACAACGACCTCGAAGTCGTCAAAGGCGGTATCAGGGGGATGCGGGCCCTGGAAGAGGAGGAGAAGACCCTTCTCCAGATCAGCATGGAGGAGCGCGAAAAACGCTTAAAGCTTCGGCGGATATTGGTCCGCGGGGGGATCGTGGCCGGCTTGTTCATCCTGTTCCTGGCCGTGATGGCGGGGATGCTCTCCGTGTCGGTGACCCAACAGCTCAAAAACGTGGCGATCGACCGCGCGCACCAGGCTTCGCTGAAGCAGCAAGACAATCCGGATAAGGAAAATTATACCACCCCGGAAGACCTGGCTCATTTTTCCTACAAGAGCCAGGGCGACGACATGCGCCTGCAAATAGTCCAAAACTATTATAAACTGCTCGGGCCCTATATCAATAGCGGCGTCGAGATGGATCCAGCCAATACGGAAAATGTTCGCCCGGTTTCGCTATCCCTGCGCCCCGGCGCCAGGATCAGCTCGATGAACTATTATCCCAAGACCGGGCCTTTGGTCAGCCTGGAAGACGGACTGGTCAAGTTTTGGCCGGGAGGGCTAAGTGAAAATGAAAGGGTTATCGACGTCAAAAAAAATATTGGGGATTGGTTTGGAGGAGAGGTCGACCCCACTTTTTACAACAAGTTAAACGCGAGTTTTTCGGCAGATGGAGAATATATCCAGGTTTTGTTCCGGTACGACCGGCAGCCTTTATATGTGATGGACGGGAAGCTGGTTCCCGCCCCCACCTTGGCGATCTCGATTAAAAGTAATGAGGAGGAAGGATATTACGAAGGAGAGGAAGACGCTGAATTTATGGAGGAGGAGCTTGCAGAGGACGAAGGGATTGATCAGGTTATTGGCGTCCCCATTGGCTACTACGACCTGTTTGCCGGTAAATTCGTGGATGATTTCGGCCTGAGTTATTCGGAGAAAGACTTTCTCTGGACCTATGGACCGGATAATTTGCTGGTCGATGGGGAGCCCTATGACGTAACCGAACTGTTTTCATACAAACTCATAGACGAGGGTAGGGGCATTTTTCTCGATTCGGCATATCAGGACTTGAAGGCCGAAAGCTGGGAGATTTCCAATGCGCCCCTGCTCAACTCCGTCATCCAGTTGTCCCGGGCGAATACCCGGGAGGGCAAGGAGCTGAAGATTCCTTTGCGGGCGACCAAAAACCTGGTCAGGGGCAGCTTTAACTCTTGCCTGGTATTAGATCCGGGATATTTCCAGGAAGATTCGATCACGCGCGGTCTTTTCTACCCCGAGTTCCTCGATTATCTATCGGCGCTCACCCCGGGTTCTTTTTTAACCGTGAGCACCGATGGCGGAGCTGCGATCCTCGATGCGGCGGGCAATGTCATGGTTCCCCTGTTACCTGCCGGATCGGGCATTCTGGACATCGGCCTTAGCCCCGATAACAAGTATTTCCATGCAGTCACCAAAGATTCAGTAGTCATCTGGAATCTGAACGGGGCCAGAAAAACCGCCTACCCGCATGCAAACATCAGGACCTTTTCTTATTCGGTCGACGGGGCGAGGTTGCTCAGCCTTTCTCCCGACAAGGTAAGGATTTGGACGGCGGGCGATAATGCCACGAAGGAATACGCAAAGGGCCCCGAGGACAACCCCATCGTCCTGGCTCGTTTCCACGAGGACGGGTTGCATCTCGTAATTGGTCTTAACTCTTCGGGAGGGCTGCCGGGCAAGGGTATTTTAAGTTTCCTGAAGAAAAAGGGAAATAGAAAGGATGCCCGCATCGATTTTTGGAATATCGAATCCGGCAAGGTGGACCGGTCCTTCCAGGCCGAATGCCCTCAGCTGACCGATGCGAGCATCAGCGCCGACGGCAGATTTGCCGTGGCCCTGGACCCGGGGAAGGCCACTGTGATCCCGGCGAAAGATGCGAAGACCCGGCGCCGGGAGTACAACGCCGATGGTATCGAGCCGCTTCTGACGGGCGAAGAAGAAAATACAGCCGGCCAGCGGATTTTCCTCTCCGCCAACGGCACCTATATCGTCCGTCAATCCCTGTCCGGTACCGACAACCGGATCGAGTTGTTCAACCGCAACGGCATGCCGGTCAAGGCCTATTCCTTCCAGAGCTATAACCAGGGGTTCAACGGGGAGCTCTTTACCCCCGACGATCACTATCTCATAGCCCATAAGTCGGACGAGGTTTTTTACTGGCATCCGGATGACGGCAGCATCAATTGGCCGCCGGTGCCCGAGCTCGATTTGGGGGAAAAGCAGCGATACGGCCTGGCTACCTTCATCGACTACATCCCGGGCACCGGCGACACCGCCAAATGGTGGGCAATTGGCTTGCTCCTCCTTTGCCTGGTCTATGCCCTCCTCTTCTTTTCCGGGGCGATCATCGAGTTCGTCCAAAGGAAGAGTTATCTGGAACTGGGCTTATACGGCGTCAGCTTTGGCCTTTTCACGCTTTTGCTGGTTGCTATTTGGGTGGACGGCTCGGAAGACGCCGTGATGAAAAAAACGGCTTTTTACGGCCTGATCTGGGGCACGCTCGGGATTCTGGGCTTGAGTATCTATCGCAATTACAAGAATGGGAAGCCCCGGAACAATATTGCGCTCGCCGTGGTGGCCCTGCTGTTGTTGGTGGGTACGGGCAGTTTCTTCATTCAGGAAACAAATAATCACAAGGAATATTATAAGATCCAGCTAAAGGATTATGCCAGGGCGATACAGGACGATTATCCCTATTACAAACCGATTTACGACAGCCTCTACCTCGTTGTCCTCGAACAAGCGGACAGAAAGATTCCCGACTCGGTAAGTTTAACGAAGGAGGAACTCAGGGTATTCGCAGAAAAGCTTCCTCCGGTAGGATGGATTGCGCAGCCGAAAATGGGCCGGGAATGGCCTGTATTATGGGGCTTGCTGATTTTTGCGTTGTTTATAGGCCTGATGGGGTATCCCATTTTCCGGGCCCTTGGTAAATACCGCGAAGGGGACAGGCGCTCTTTCTACCGTTGGCTGTATTTACCGACCGGATTCGTGGCATTTAGCTTCTGGCTCGTTTTCGCCGGGCTATTGAATGACGGATACGGATTTAATTCCGGGAAATACACCTTTTCATTTTCCGCCGGTCTGGCAGCCATCGGGATTGCGTTGGCAATTTACCATAAAAGCCGGCAATACCTCAAAGCGCAGAAGCTTGGTACCTGGTTCGTGTATGGCTTGCCTACATTTTTCATCGTTTCTTTGCTTACCGTCTCGATGGCTGTTTTGCCGCTCGGGCTGGCGATCGCCTTCATCTACGGGTGGGAATCCAGGCGCCGCAAATCCTTCGGAAAGGCATTCCTCTTTTTCAGCGGAGGTCTCTTCCTCGCCTTTGGAGGGATATGGTATTCCTTATTGTCGCAGAATTATTGGATGCTCCTCGGATTGGCCTTACTGGCGCCCGTGCTGGTCTTGATGTATTATGGACTGCGGATGCAGCTCCTTGCACTCCCCCTCAGGAAAGCGGCGGGCAAGTCGCGAATGCCCAACCGGCTGGCCATTTTAGGCTTGTGGTTGCTCGGGTTTATGGCGACCGGTTTCTTCTCCGACGAAATGTTGAGCGCGACCATATCCGCAGACCCTGTGGAAGTCCCCCCCACGCTGGATGAAAGCCAGGAATATTACGAAGAACAGTCCGATACCACCGCCACCTCTTTTGCCGATGCCATGGCGGGGTATCCCGTATGGCAGGCTGATTCCAGCGAGGTCAACGGACAGAGCGACTTCATCAGAGTGGAGGAGGGGTATGTTCTGGAAATGAAAGGCGAGCAGGTCGTTGCAGAATTTGAAGTCCGGGACGAAACAGCGGAATATCTGGAGGTCTACGATGATTCCAGGCAACTCACGCTGCGCCTTTTCGAAACGGAAGCCTTGTTCCAGAATGCGGGAGACACCGAATGGAAGAAGGTGTTTGACGGCAAGTGGATCATACCGGAGGAGCAAACGGGAATGGAAACGGGCGCCGTTGAAATGACCGAAGAGGCGCCGGCGGCGGAAGAGGCCCCGGCGGAAGCGGATGCAGGCGGGACAGGCGAGCTCACCGATCTCCAGCAATTGGTCATGTCCATTTTCGACGCCGACGAACAGTTGCGAAACGAAGCCCGCAAGCAGCTTTCCCGAAATCCCTGGGCCAAGGACCCGGAACTGATACCCGAGCTCGTCCAGGCCGGCTACGACAACGCCTCCGTGAACGAAGGCGTCTGGAACACGCTCTACATCATGGAGAAGCTGTCGGACGATCAACTAAGCGCTCACCAGGACCTGCTGCGCAGCTACCTGGATTGGATGAGCCAGCGGGGATACGGCAGCTCTACGATGAAGCGGGTTGGGGATTTGCAAGCGAGGATTGGGGGGTAATACCTGGTGATATGGAGGGTAGGAGGTATTATCCGCCTGCCTTGACGATTGATTGTCATTTGGTTGGAATTTGGCAGACACTGTCTGCCAAATTTGAGGATAACAATCGAAGAAAAATTGGTATTGCCGCAAGCTGCGTAAGCTTGTTCCTTTAACGTGCGTTAGGAGATAAGGAGCCTCAAAGTACCAGAAATAATTGATGGCTCGTGAGGGTCTCCGACCCGAAACGCTTTGTATACAAGTCTCCTGACTTGTTTAAATACTGTGGATGGACCGTTTTTGTTTTTGTAAAACCCTTTTTGCAAGTCTGGAGACTTGCCAAAAACCCATTTCGGGTCGGAGACCCTCACGAGCGATTTTTATAGAACTCGAGAAAAAATAAAAAGCTTTGGTTTCCAGCTTTTTGTAATTGTGCAGACACTGTCTGCACAATTTGAGGGTACGCCAAATAAAGGTCTTTGAATAAATAAAGATTTCGTTTGCCGGCTCCATGTGCTGAACGGTTTATGGGGGCCCATTCAGTTGGACAAAGATAATGGATGCAAACATTTGTTTCCTATTTCCGTTCCTTTTTTTCCTACCTTTATAAAGACCAACCCACATGGCATGGCAGACCTGAACGAGCTGAAACCCGGCATAAAGGACATTCTGATCGAACAAGGACTCGGACCCGCGCTCCAGCGTCTGAAAGCCGCGTTGCCCGAGGGAAGCAAAGCCTATAACGAGCTCATCCTGCTGGAAGCCGATCTCAAGGACGCCAACCTGAAAATGGTGCGGGGCTCCATCTCCCAGGAGGACCTCGACGTGAAATACAACCAGCTCCGGGAGCGCTTTCTGATCCTTTTGGAAAGCCTGGAGGATAGCGATTTGGAATCGGCTGCCGGCGGCAAAGAGCCGAAGCACGGCAGCCTGCTCTACCAAATACCCGGCAGGATGGAGCTGGAAAAAGAGGCCCGTTGCCGCGTGCGCATCGCCTACGACGAGGCGGCCCTTTTGGAGAACATCGAACTGACCAGAGATACCCGGATCAAGGATGTGCGTATCGCCGAAGTGATGGAGGTGGAACTCATCGACCCGGCCGAAAATCCGGCTTTTTCCATCCGCACCTTCAATCGCACGGAGCAATTTATCGAACGGGAGGAGTACACGGAATGGCTCTTCTTCGTCAAGCCGCTTCGCGAAGGGCAGTTCCCGCTGCTCCTCCGCGTATCGGTGATCGAAAAAGTAGGGGAGAAGGAGCGGGTGCGCGATATCGTGCTCGAAGAAACAGTCGTGATCGTAGCCGAATCTGTGGAGGATCCGGGTGGGGAAGCGTTTAAGGCCAGCGGGTACAGCGTGGGCGAAGTAGCGGAGCCTTTAACGCCCCAGGCTGAGCCTAGAAAGCGGAAGCCGATACAATCCGCTGCATTTGCACTCATTGGACTCATCGCTTTTTCGGGAATCGCCTACGCGTTCAGCCCGGCTTTTCGGATGAACGTAGATTGGTTTATCGCCACCTTGCTCGACAACAAGGAATCATATCAGGCCTTCGCCGATCGCTTCGAGGGGAAATCGAGGGCCCAACAGGCGCTGGAAAAAATAGAGGAAATAGACTGGAATAAAGTGTTGGAAGCTCCTACCCTGGTTACGGTGGAGGAATTTCTCGAAACGTACCCGCAGGGCAAATTTTCTGAAAAAGCGGTCGAGCTTTTGGTCACGCTGAATTTCGAGGCTTCTCTGAAAGAAAGTTCCCGCAAGGCGATTGAAGATTACCTGGTGGAAAACCCCGACAGCGAATTTGCACCCCAGGCCAGGGAGAAACTGGCGTTTATCACCGAACCGATCGACTCTACCGCTTCCTCCGTCCCGGAAACCCCGGCGCCGGAAACCAAGCCATCCGGTGGAAAGGCCCCCGTGAAAATGAAGGAAGCGGAAAAGATCAGCAAACCCGTCAAACCCCTGGATACCTCCGCGGAATTATTGGCCCCCGATTATTTCGCCTTTGTGAAGGGAGGAACCTTCACCATGGGCTGCACGCCCGAACAGGGCGCCGACTGCGAGGGCGATGAAAAGCCCGCCCATTCGGTGAAAGTGCGCGATTTTTTTATCGGACGGCAGGAGGTGACCAACGCCGAGTTTTGCGCCTTTTTGAACGAAAAGGGAAACCAGTCGGAAGGCGGAGGGACCTGGCTGAACGCGAAAAATTCTTATGTCAAAATAGAGAAGAAAGGGGCTGTTTTTTCTCCGAAAAAAGGATTTGAAAAACATCCGGTCATCGCCGTGTCCTGGCATGGGGCCAATGCCTATTGCGCCTGGATGAGCGAAAAGACGCAGCTCAAATTCCGGCTGCCCACGGAAGCCGAATGGGAATACGCCGCACGGGGCGGAAAACAAAGCAATGGCAGAAAATACGCCAATAGCGAAAGTCCGGACGATGCGGGCTGGTATAGTGCGAATGCGGGGAAAGGCGTCAATCCCGTCGGCATGAAAAAACCCAATGAGCTGGGCATCTACGACCTGAGCGGAAACGTGTGGGAGTGGTGTTCGGACTGGTATGGGGAATACTCCGATAAAAAACTGGACAACCCCGCCGGTCCGCCGGAGGGCTCGAACCGCGTTCGGCGCGGCGGCTGCTGGCGCGACCAGGCCGAAGATTGCCGCATCTCCAACCGGAGCGGCAGCCCTCCCTCCACCCGGCTCGATTACGTAGGATTTCGCGTGGCGAGAACGCCTTAGCGTGTAGAAAAAACAATACCCATGTCGCCCAATTTCTTTATACCGATTTGTTTTTTTGCCTGCATTTCATTGTCCGCTCAAACGGTTCCCAAAGACTCCATTAGCTGGGAGCTCGATACCGACGGCAATCTGATCACCCTGCGCTATAAGTTGTCCGGGGTAAAAGAGACAAAGCCCTATCTGGGCGTTTTCGTAAAAGCGAAAGGAAAGGCCGGGGTCATTCCCATCGCGAGCGCAGAAGGCGATATCGGCGGGGGTGTCGACAACGACGCCTCCAAAGAAAAGGTGATCACCTTCGATCCCATCCGCAACAACCTGGAGGACCTGGGCGATCTTCAATTCAAATTCGACGTGGTCGCATTTCCGGCCAAATATGCCGATCGCGGAGACGAGCTCCTGGCGCCGGTGCGGCAGATCCCTTACCTCTCCGCCGCAGTTGCCGGCGCGGGCCTGGGGATTTGGTCGGCTTTTGTCTATGCCGATTCCAGGGATACCTACGAGGTGTACAAAACGGAGCTCAATCCCTTTGACGATACTTACCTGAATCAAAGCCGGGAAGAATATTATACAAAAGCCAACAGGAAATACGCGACTGCCCAGATCATGGCCGTCGGAGGCGGGGCCTTGCTGGTTTCGGGCGCTGCGCTCTGGATCGATTACCGGATGAAGAAAAGCGGTTGGAACAAAATGAAGAAATGGTCGCTAGGGCCTAACTCGCTTGGGATGACGCTGAGGCTGGATATCGATAAAAAAAGGTGAGGTTTGGGTTTTATTCAAGCGCTCTGCGCTTGTTTCGTTTGAATATTCATAGCCCCCCGGATTTCATCCGGGGCTATGAATATTTAATCCCTTCGGGATTATTGCCATGCCTAAAGCAAGAAGGCTGGAAGTTGCAAGCGGAAGAAACCCTGAAAAGATTTTCATTGGTCGGCCTCGGAAATGAAGTGCAAGCGGAAGAAACCCTGAAAGGATTTTCATTGTCCGGCCTCGAGAAGCGGAAGAAACCCCCAGGTAAAAATTTCATAGCCCCGATGCAATCGGGGGTAAAAAGTATAGTGTTTAAACAACCGCGTAGCGGTTGAATCTCTTTGAGTTAGTAAGCCTTTCGATAAAAAACAACCCCATGAAATTATTTTTCAAATATTTTTTGATTTTGATTTTTGCCGGAAACCTGCATTGCCGCTACGACAGGATCGACGATGCCATCCCGGCGCCGGACTTCGACTTCTCGCCCGCAACCCAAATAGGGATCGACCAGGACATCACCTTTACGGCGAGCGCGGATTTTGAGATCCAGAGCTATTTGTGGGAATTTGGCGACGGGAATTCCTCCACCGACCAGAGCCCTCAAACAGTGTACGACAAGGGCGGCAGGTATGCCGTAAAACTGACGCTCACGGCACAAGGCGGCCAGGCTTTTTCCATCGAGAAAAATTATTTATCGACCCTTTCAAAGTAAAAATGACCCCGATCCCGGGTGGAAGCTTTCTGATGGGGTGCAACTTCCCCACCGATGAGGACTGCGACCCTGTGCTCGAGCACCCGCAACACCAGGTGACCCTGGCCCCGTTTTTTCTGGGGGCCACGGAGGTCACCCAGGAGGATTGGCAGGCCGTGACGGGCATGAACCCCAGCACTTTTGCCGGCTGCGCCGAATGTCCCGTGGAGACGGTCAGCTGGGACCAGGTGCAGGATTTTATCGACACCTTGAACAAGTTGTCGGGATACGCCTACTATTTGCCCTCCGAAGCCCAGTGGGAATACGCCGCCAGGGCGGGAAACACGGCCGTGGTATTTGCGGGGGGAAATACGCTGGGTTTGGTGGGCTGGTTTGGCACTCCTACGGGAGGCACTCAGCCCGTAGCCGGTCTGGACCCGAACGATTGGTTTTTATTCGATATGAGCGGTAATGTGTATGAATGGTGCGAGGACGATTACCACGGCGACTACAACGGCGCTCCGGCAGACGGAAGCGCCTGGGTCGATGCCAGCCCCTCTGGCATAAAGGTGGTGCGGGGCGGGGCCTGGAGTTCTCCCGAGCTCGATTGCCGTTTGTCGGCGCGGACTTTGAGCGTTCCGAAAAATGCGGGGTCGAATATTGTGGGGTTTAGGTTGGGGAGGAATTAGGAGCTTGTTGGGGATTTGGGGCTTTTGTAACAGGTTTTCCCTGCCAGGCTAAGGGTAATTCAAGGTATGAGTGTATTATTGCCAATGGAAGCCTTCATGGTATTTCTTCATAATAATCATTGGCATGAAAAAATCTGTTTCAATTCTGTTTTTCCTGATCCAGATAGTCTTTTTTCCGGCATGGATGAATAGTCAGGCAATGGTAGATGGAGATACGGTCTACTACCCTGAATCCCATGAGGTGGAATACGATCAATTGGTGTATAAGACAGCAGTATCGATAGATGAGCTCTCTTTTCCGATAAATGAGAACCTGGCCTTGCGCGTGTATTATCCCGTTGATCTGGATCCGGGAGAAAAGCGGCCCCTGGTAGTTCTGGTACATGGAGGCGGATTTATTGGAGGAACCTTTGCCAGTTTTTTTAATAATGCGGAGGCTTTGGCAAAGCTGGGTTTTGTTGCAGCTTCCGTGCAGTACCGGCTTTGCAAGCGGGTAGACTGCCTGGTGGCGGGAGGACTATCCTTCCCTTGCAATGTTTCCTGGGGAAATTCGCTCGTTCCTTCCGCATACATAGCTGCTACGGATGTGGCTGATGCCATTCGCTGGCTACAGGATCATGCATCGGATTACTACATTGATCCTGATCAGGTAGTTGTCGGCGGGCACAGTGCCGGAGCCTGGACTTCCTTACATGGCATTCATGGATATGGATGAAGTTACGGAGATCTGTCCCTCCTGCGGCGTATGGCCTGATTATCTGGCAGATTCATTGCAAACCCCGGACGGTATCCGGGCTGTGATCAACATGTCGGGAGCCATCCTGGACACAACCTGGATCGATCCGGAAGAGGCCGATATTGATCTGATGACTATTCACGGCACCCATGACGGGTGGTTTACTATGGGACCGCTCCGGTTTATCCATGTTGCAATACGTACGCAGTTCCCGTAGAGGGGGCCTGTCCGATCACCGCCCGGCATCGCTCGCTCGGAGGTAACACGTATCTGCTTACCGGACAGGATTACGGGCATGACGTGTTTGAAGCAGGCTGGTGGGAACAGAACGAGATACAAATTCTATGGTTTCTCGGGAAAAGTTTGTTTAGCGACGCATCGTTTGACCGGCATGTGAGTATCCAGCGATCCAGTCCGGTTTTAAACTGTCCACCGCCTTTTCAACCGATCAATCCTGCCGATGCATGCGGGCTGCCACAGCAGGATCCGGGAATAGTTCTTTTTGAAAATTTGGTTTCCACCACCGAATCCGCTCTTCCACAGGCGGATGTTCGGGTCTTTCCAAACCCGGCTACGGATGAATTATTTGTGGAAGTAAGCTTTTCCGGAGGAAAACATCCGGCGACATGGGAGTTTCAGATGCACAATTCGATGGGAATCACTGTCTTGAGAAAGACAGATTTCCGGTCAACTGCCGGGAGCATAGCGGTACATAATCTTCCCGCAGGTATTTACTTTGTGGAGTGCAGGACCCCCGATGGGGTATTTTATCGCGGGAAGATACTGATAAGCCGGGCGCATTGACCCTTTCCAGCAGCTGTTAAGCCTATGGAGAAAGGGGGATACGATGAGACGATAATGGGTCCAGGTCAATTCTCTACGCAGTGTGTAGAGTTTTTGATCTTCTGGAAAAACTGGATTTGAGGGGGGTGGGCTTCTGCGGACAGAGCCGGGCAGGAGTGTTGATCGTAGTTCATGATCTGAATTGGTTTTATGGGGGCCGTTCAGATGCGAAGATAGGGAATTTTGGCAAAAAAATCACGACCGAGCAAATACCAGCAAGGGTTCAATTTCCCCTGTATCCGCAGCTTTTAGTGCTTGTAGGTAGGCTGTCCTGGCATCTCCTTTCTTCACCAGGTCGGCTGCGCCCCAGGAGAAAACCGCCTGTTTAAAGACCTTTTCGATGATGATATCGGCCATCAGGCGGCTTTGCCGGCCGTTTCCATTGGGGAAGCAGTGGATGCTCACAAGGCGGTGTTTAAACCGCACGGCAATCTCGTCGGGAGGGAAGGTTTGATGTGCCGTCCAATAAACGGCATCGTCGAGCAAAGTTCTGAGGGCAACGGGGATTTGCCATTTGTCAATGCCGATATTCTTATCTGTTTTTCGAAAATCGCCAGCCCATGCCCATACGTTTCCGTACATGCGCTTGTGCACGGTGCGAACGAATGCCTCGGTAAAGATGGCCTCCGTCTTGAAAGTTCGCATGAATATCCATTGGATGGCATCCTCGATGTTTTGTTGTTCAAACTCGTCGAGTTCCCCACGGTTGGCAATAGTGGGTATCAGCAGCCCATCCTTTTCCTCTTCCTCCAATGGTGTTTGCCCGTAGATGTATCCAAAGTCTAATTCCATAGCATTTTGGGCATTTCTGACCTAAGAGCGTTTGTTCTTTCCTCGATAGCTTTTTTGATGCGCTCGGGCGAATTTTCCTGGTCTTCGAGCTTCATGGTCTGAGAAGTTCGCATCACGATTTGTGTAGCCAGCTCCCTTGCTTTCCGGTTGATAAGGGCGTCTAAAGAGCCGTCTTTCGGCACAAAGCCGTAAACGAGTTGCATATCCAGGGCATTTGCCGCATCCCGGAGCGCTTTGAGGGTGATGGCCCCTTCTTTTTCCCGGTTTTCGATGGCCTGGGCTGCTTGTTTGGTGAGAGAGAGCTTATTGCCCAGTTGCTCCAGGGTCATACCCAGCGCAGTTCGCACTGCTTTGATCCATCCGGTAGGAGGGGGCGCCACCTTTTGCAAGGCGATGAAGGAGAGCATTTTGGCGTTGAGATGCTGGAGTTGGAGGGATTGTTTGTTCATTTCTGTCAAAATATAGTTGTACAAATGGTCGTCAAATGTACAAATATATTTTGACAATTACTTAAAATTTGTCAAATTTCAATTTGACTGATTTTTCTTTTTCTTCTCCAAGTACTCCTCCGAAATCCTATTCTCCCCCGCCAGAACCAAAACCTTCTCACCGGAGGGTTGAACTTCCTCATGCTGCCCATAACTTTAACGAACCTTATCATTGGCATATTTTTTATTTTGTGCCAATAATTAGGAATTGTCAGGTGTTTACCCTTATCTTTATAAATAGAATGGATTCTTCAGTAAAATTCAATTTAAGCGCTTCAATTACCGCCATTTTCGGGGATAATATCTCCCTGTCGAAGGGTGATCTCATGCAATGGCTGCGCGAGGTGTACCCCGATTCCTCTGAGAAAGCACTCACTTGGAGGATTCACGACCTAAAAAATCAAGGTGTTATAATTAGTGCTGGCCGAGGAGTGTACCAATTAGGAAGAGCCTCCAGTTTTCAACCTTCTTTTGATAGCCTGGCCAGGCGTATCGCCAGATTGCTGGCCAAAGAACTACCCTTGGTTAAAAACTGCATTTGGGAGACCAGGTGGATCAGCGGTTGGATGGAATTACAGCCGCCTTATAATTGGACTATTGTAGAGACCGAGAAGGAAGTCCTAGAATCTGTTTTTACCAGTCTTACCGGCATATCTAAAAAAGTCTTTCTTGACCCCGACCGGAAAGTGGTGGATCTGTATATCCTGACTCTTAATGAATCTGTTATTGTCAAACCATTACTTTCTGAATCTCCGACTTTTCCGATTGAGAAAATCACCTCTGCTACGCCTGAGAAAATTCTGGTAGATATAGTTGCTGAACCATACCTCTTCCGCGCTCAGCAGGGAGAGCTGGATCGTATATATGCCAATGCCTTTAAAGAAATACGAATTAACCAGACAAAAATGCTGCGTTATGCTAATCGCCGGCGAAAATACGATGCCGTATACAGTTTAATCCCCCCTGGAATACCGTTTGCCAAAAACTTCCAGATAACTGAAATGATACACCCTGATTCTCTTTCCATCACGGGTATTTTGTACACAAAAAATCGGCCGCTTGAAATTATCAAGCAGCTGTATGACATAGGAAGCTTATTCGATCAAGTTGATGACCTAACGACAGTTAAATCTGTATTTGAACAGGTAGCCAGCCAGGAGATCGCGTTCCGATTTGAATTGGTATAAGATGATGCCGGGGCAATGATTTGTTCCTTACCTTTAGAAAAAAGTATCATGTCAGATGCAAAGCATATCCTTCGCGAAATGGTAGCATCCGGAAAAACCAGGGAGGCCTTAAAAAGTCTTCTCGAATGGACTCCGGAGCATGAAACCGGATTGCGAGAGGAAGTCATTTTGTTACTTGCCCAATACGAGCGATGGGAAAAAGACGGCCGCATGGAAAATGCAGGCCAGGAGGAACAAAATATCCGGATCTCTCGCATCAATGCTTCTCTTGTCCAATTAATCGACAAGCTGCCCGATCGGTTGCTCCCACAAAAATCCAAAAACCAAGGCCCTTGGCGAAGGTTGTGGAAGCTGTTAGGCGCAGTGGCGATCCTTGGGATTTTGTTCCTGATCATAGCTAATCTATCGGGGTTTCTTCCCTGGTTTTCCGTAAAAGAAAAGGAGGAATGGCAGGAAACCCCATCCAGCCTGGAATTCATGACGACAGATAGCCTGCCCGATTTCCCCTGCCTTGCGCAGGATTTGAATGACCTTACGGGGGTTCGCATACTCCGGCTCGAAGAGGGCGCCCGCGATCAACAATTGATAGGACCCAATGATGGGAAAGAAAGTCCTGTTTGTCTGATTTTTACGGAAGACCGGCAGGCAGTAGGAGCGATTCTCTTTTCCTTTTTTTCCAGGGAGGAGATATTCAAGATAGCTAAAGCTATAGATCGAAACTGTACTGCGATTCGGGAAATGCAAGTGATAGGCCGTTCAGGAGAACAACGAACCCTTCAAAACTGGGACACGATAAGGTTCGGGATGGGAGGCAAATCTTATCTATTGCGACTAGGCTATGACGGCTCTTCGATCAATGCGGGTGAATTCCGGATGGTCTTATGATTTCGATTGGTGGTTAACTTGGCGGCCCCACCTTGTCAATCCGCATAGGCCGCCGAAGGCGGGCTATGCGGATTGTTTAAAATATGCCGAATCAATTTTGATTTGGTATTAATATTTGGGAGGGCTAGCCCGTACGATTATTAGCGATCACTTCCCAATACAGAAAGTCTAAGCGACTGGTTGTTAGGTTGTTGGGTGGGTTGGGGCAACGAAGGGGCAACAGGGTTTTGGGTAAAATTGGAAGGATGTTTTTCTACCTCCCATCAATATCCCATATCCAATTCCTGCGCCTAGTCGGCCAGTTCCTGCAATGCTTTCTCCTGTTCGAGCTGGACAACCCGCATGATCATCAGTTGGTACGCCAGGCTTCATTCCTTAATTGGTTCGAATTGGCTGCTCGGCCCTCGAAGAGCCCGGCAGATTGGAAGAAATCGTAGG
>JADJBL010000022.1 GCA_016703765.1 Saprospirales bacterium | reverse complement strand
GTCTTTCAGCCAGCCGCACATACTTTCCTGGCCGCCTCCTGCGAGGAGGCTATCCCAAAAATAGTCCACCTCTTTTTGGTCTTCGCAGTCCACCACGAAAGACAGGGCCTCGTTAAAGGAATCGGGACTTTCCATGGGATCGTCCATGGCCATGAAGGTTTGGCCGCAGAGGCTGAACTGCGCGTGATTGACGGTACCTTCCCGCCCCTCCCCTCCTGCCCCGTAGTGCAGAATGCCGGTAATGGACGAGGGACTGAACACCGAAGCGTAAAAATGCAGGGCCTCCTCCGCCCTACCGGATTGGACGCCGCTGAATAAAAGCGAGGGCGTAAACTTTTGTCCGGTGTCCTCCACTTTGCCCAGGGAGATCTGCCAGCTCAGGCCGAAGCGATCCTGCACCCAGCCGTATTTTTCGCTCCATGGGTATTTGTCGAGGCGCACGAGCACCTTTCCGCCTTCCAGGAGCTTACCCCATACCTCGTCGGTTTCGGCCTCCGTTTCGCAGACGACGAAAAAGGAAATGGTGGGATTGAGTTGAAAGGCGGGTCCTGCGTTCATGGCGTTGAAGCCCTGGCCGTCGAGCGAAAAGTCCACGACCCCGACCTGTTCGCCGAAGTGTAAGACCCGGTCAATTTTTGAGTTCCGAAAAACAGAGGTGTAAAAGCCGGCGGCTTCTTCGGCCTGATGGTCGAACCAGAGGAAAGGAGTGATTTTTTGGGGCTTTGACATTGGAGGAAGATTTTTGTTTTAAATTGTTTTGCAATGACAAATATAAAATATTTTCAAAACAAAAAACAACAAAAATTTCAAAAAAAACTCCCTATCTTTCATTCACTTTTTAACAAACCTTTTCAAGCTATGAAAACAAAAATCACACCCATCCTGGCATTGCTATGTGCCATCCTCAGCTCCACCAGCCTTTCCGGTCAAACCACCTACACCGTCCTCGTCAGCAGCCGCGGCGAAAGCGCGGTCAAAGAGTACGACCTGGCCGGCAATTTTCTCGGAAATTTCGTCGAGCCCGGCTCCGGCGGTCTCTCCGGCACGGAAGACATGCTCTTCCACCCCGACGGGTCCGTGCTGGTCACCGGATTCGCCAATACAGCCATCAAGCGCTACGACGGCGCTACAGGCGACTACCTCGGAAATTTTACCAGCGGCTATTCTCTCAACACGCCCTCCAAGATGTCGATCGGCCCGGACAGCCTGATCTACGTCACTCAATGGGGAACCACCCAAAACAAGGTCGTGCGCTTCGGCCTGGACGGCGCCTTCGTCGATGAATTCACCAGCGTGGGCGCCCCAAACGGCCTGGGGCATGTCTGGGATGGAGACAAAAACTTTTACATCGCCCTCTACGGAAACGGAGGTACCGGAACGGTCCACAAATTCGATTCCCTTGGAAATAACCTCGGGACCTTTATCAGCTCCTTCCTCCTGCAAGGCCCCACCAGCATTTGGTGGGACAGCAACGGGGACATGCTGGTCGAGGACTTTACCGTGGGAAAGGTGCTCCGATATAACAGCCAGGGCCAGTACCAGGGAGAGTTTATTACGGGCATGACCAACCCCGAGGGGGTCGCCTTTTTGCCGAACGGCGACTTCCTCATCGGCGACTGGGGGGTAGACGCAGTGCACCGCTTTGACAGCACGGGCCTTTACCTGGATTATTTCACTTCGGGAAATGGGCTCACCGACGCGAATAGCGTGAAACTGCGGGTCGTTCAATCGACCTCCACAAAAGAAGTTGAAAACCCGATCACCTCTTTATCCGTGTCGCCGACCCTCGGTTCGGATATTTTCCACATCGAACTGACCCTTGCCTCGCCTTCGGAATTGATTCTTCAAGTGCTGACAATGGACGGCCGGGTGCTGGAAACCATTGCCCGGGAAAAGCGTTCCGAAGGCTCGCATACTTTTTCCTGGCAGCCGGGAGCGAACCTTCCGGGGGGGGGGCCGCCCCCCCCCGGGGGCGGCCGGGGGGGGGGGGGGGGGCCGGGGGGGGGGCCCCCCGCCGGGCGGCGGGCCGCCCCGGCCCGGCCCGGCCCCCGGGGCCGCCCCCCCCGCCCCCCGCCCCCGCCCCCCCCCCCCCCCCCCCCCCCCCCCCCCCCGCCGCCCCGGCGCGCCCGGCCCCGGGCCGGGCCGCCGGTATTTCACCTTATTCAAATGCAAGTGAGTGGCGCTCAGCGAGCGATCAGGATAGCCGCAAAGTAAATGTGGGAATCATGTAACTTATTCCGAAAGTTATGTAACACCTTTCGTTCTGCAAGTTCCTTCCTTTGTATCCTAAAGTGGATATCTTTAGAAACAATAATATGAAAAACTTACTTTTTATTTCCGCGTTCGTGTTAACTAGTGTTTCCCTGGCACATACCCAGGATTTTTCCATCGGTCCCACCGTCGGAGTCAACTATGCCTGGCTGGCCGACGCGCCGGGCGACACAGAGGGCTTGATCGGCTTCAATGCAGGTGTCACGATGGTGTACAGCGACTTCGTGCATTGGGGGCTCGGGCTGGATGTCAAATATTCGGCCGAAGGTGGTGTGACCAAACAAGGCGGGGAGATTGCCCAAACACATCTGAATTACGTCCGGGTCCCCCTGAAAATCTATCATTTCTTTAATGAGCTCGGGGATTATCTCCGCCCGAAAATCTATATAGGACCTTCTTTTGGCTATTTGATCGGAGGTAAAACGGAGCAGTTTCTTGGCGTAAACACCATTACGTTCAACTCCAAAGACTTGTACGAGCCCATTGATCTGGGGGTGTTAGTCGGCGCCGGCTTCAATTTTAGCATTTCCGACCGCACCTGGTTCAATTTCGATGTGGCATACGCCCACGGCCTCACTAATATTGCCAAAGCTGACAAGGTCTTCAACAGAAATTTGAATCTGAACCTTGGAGTCGCCTGGGGATTGAATTAAAAAAAAAGAAAGAGGGTTATGCTCCGTAGCGATGGATTTTAAACCCGTCGCTACGGAGCATATCCCTCTTTCTTTTAAAATTTCATCACTTCACCAGCACATACCTCCTCACCGCCTTCTCCCCTTCCACCTCTAACTGCACGAAGTAGACGCCGGGGGCTTCTCTTCCCAGGTCGATCTCCTCGCGGAGGCCGGAGCTTTGGGGCTTCAGAATCCGATGCACCACTTGTCCGAGGGTATTCACCACTTCCAACTTCAGATCGGCGGCATGGTCCAGGCCGACCAAAAGCGAGAATTGGCCCGCGCCGAGCGAGGGCGATAAGGTAAACTCCGTCAGGCCGGCAACCTCGATGGTTGATACATTGGATATCTGCACCGTTTGGATATAGGTCGATTCGCAATCGCCATTGCTGACCGTCAGGGTGATCGTGAATTCGCCTTCCTCCGTGTACAAATGGGCAGGGTTTTGAGCGGTAGAAGTTTTTCCGTCTCCAAAATCCCAGCTCCACCTGATGGCGCCGGTCGCTTCGTCCACAAAGGTCAGCTGTGCGCCGCCTTGCAGGACGGAAAACTGCGCCGTCGGCGAAGGAAGCGGCGCTACCGGGATCTCCACCTGCTCGCTGAAGCAGGACAATTCGCGGACCTTCCAGTCGTAGAGGTAGTAATAATAAAAATCGCCGGTGGGCGACGGAGAACCCGTCATGGTCAAGATACCCTCCAATTCATAAGGATATTCGGCGCCGTTGGTGTTGCGGTAGAGGTGGATGTCGGTGCCACCCACCTGGTAAGTGCCCGGTTGTGAAATCTCCATGTTGAGGGTGACCACGCTCTGTCCGTCTGGAATGAATACGGTCACGCTGCTGAGTTGTTGATTTCCCTCTGCGTCGAACAACTCGATAAGCCGTTCGCCTTCACCATCGGCGTCGACCCAGGCCGACTCCAGGATGAAGGGTACATGGGCGTCGAAAATGACCGTTCCTGTAAAAGTGCTACTGTGGTAACCACCCGGGCCGATGTTGTTGTCCAGCGGACCCACTTGCTGCAAGGGCTTCTGCTCTTCCGACTGTGCAAAAATGGTGGTCGGGCCGCCGAGCGGCGGCGTGACAAATTCAAGCCCCGAGCCCACCTTGGCCCCATTCTCGTACCAATTCACTACATATCCGTTGTCGATAGCCGTGAGCGTAGCCGGGCTGCCTTCGCAAGCCAGGAAATCCTCCACCACCGGAGCGTCGATGTAATCGACCGTCACCGACTGGGTTGTCGTGTCGGCGCCCAGGGTATTGGTCACGATGAGCACCACCTCGTAGGTCCCTTCGGCGTCATAGGTGTGCTCGGGGTTTTCTTCCGTGCTGGTATTTCCGTCGCCGAAATCCCACAGGTAGTACTGGGGAATGTCGGTGGATTGATCTTCAAAGGCAAAAAAGCCGCTGCAATTGTTTGCGAATGCGACGTTAAAAGCGGCTGAAGGCGGAAAATCCGGTGTCAGGCAGATATTCGGCAGATCGAAGGCCTCCACCTGATCGGTCCTGCTGTCGGAATCGCCCTGCGAGGCGCTCTTTCCGAGGCCGCGTTTGGCGAAGGCCTGCCAGATGAGGCACTGGTTGGCGCCGCCGTACAATTGCTGATCGGCCAACAGGATGGCGTCACGGCCATCGATAAAGCCCGGGCCGCAAGGCTGCAGTTTCATGCCTTCGGTGACCAGTTGCATGGCGATGTTATTGCCGCCCGTGCCGTTGTAGAAATCCGGATCAAAGCCGTACTGATCGATGAGCAGCCAGGTCATGTCCCAGATCATGGTGGACCAGACGAAGCCGATGCCGTGGGGTTGGGAAATATTGGCCTCGTCGTTGGTAGCGGCGTAGGTATAGGGATTAATGGCGAAATCGGTGGAATAGGGCGCCGGGCGCAGGCCATCTCCATCCGTAGGCTCGCTGATAGCAAAGGTAGCCAGACCGCGGATATCGCCGCCGGTATCGCCTTCCTCCATGGTGAGCATCATACCGATGTAGTCGCTCCAACCCTCGCCCATTTGCTCGTCGTTAAACAGGCAGTTGCCCGCATTAGGCCCGCCAGTCAGGCGGATCGACACGCCGTGGCCGTATTCATGGCAAATGATGCCGCTGTCGAAATCCCCATCGCGGGGATAGACGGGCGTCCCGCCGAGCAGCGAGCCGGTTACAGGCCCAACCGGCAATTGAGCCTTGATCACGTTGCAATCGGCCTGGCTGATCATGATGGAGGGAATGACAATAGTGGAATCCTCGCCCGTCATGACACTCGGAGCGTTGGCGTTGTTGTTGCACACGATAACGGCGATAGCCCCGGCATCCTGAGCGAATTTAACCTTGATCGGGCTGACACAGCCACCGCGGTCGATCATCGCAATTTTTCCGCTAATCTCTGCGGCGTTCGAAATGGTGTCGCATACTTGAAAGGGTTCCCGGTTATACCTTGTGCGCGCACGATTTCGCCTACGATCGGTACGTCCGTAGGCAAACCGGGCCCGAAAGCGGCTTCGTATCCTCCATAACCTCCGACGATCGTATCGGGCGAAATAATGGTCAGGAGGGTATCGGGAACCTGACCAAGCGTCCAGAGGTACATTTGGATGCGAGCCCCGGAGCCGTCGGCGCCCGAGCTGAAGTTGGCATTATTCGTACCGCTTCCATCCTGGGCTTCGGCGCGTATCCAGTCTTCTTCCAAGCCTCCGTTTCCGTAGTTGAGGTTTTGAAAATTGCCGGCGGGTTCGTCGAAGCCGTATTGGTACCAGATATCGTGCATGACGTTGCACCAGTAGAAGAGGTTGGTCACTGCGGCCGGGCGGTAGCTGTCAGCCGGGGATTCCGGATCGTATGGAAAATCGAACAAAAGGTCCGGCCCTCCGTCGGGCTCATCGGCACTGGCGCCATCCAGGTCATTTGCATCCTGATAGGCGTGTACGTTATTCCCCATGGTGATGGTGGTGTCGGCCCCGTCGGCGCCGTCCAGGTCGTGCCAGCCAAAGGGAGAGGCGATGAGGTCTGCCGGGTCGGTCACGATGATCCGGTCGCCGTGATTCGGGCTTTCCACCGGCACGGGATAGACGTTATAACCCGAGCCGTTGAGGGTCAGGTCTTGAGGCCCGGGGCTTAAATGTTTCGAGAACCCGCGCGGTTTTTCATGCACATGGCCGGATGCCGAGCTTAGTTCGCCATGGCCGAAATCGCAGTGCAGCACCAGGTCGCGCATAAACAGGATCTTTCCGTTGACGGCGTCCACGCAGGCATTCCAGTGGTGGGAGGCGTTGGTTTCGTAATATTTTACCTCCCAAACCAGGCGAATTCCGGTAGCTTCGTCCTGGTAGTAAGCCAAACGGACGGGGATCGGTTCGAGGGCATAATTTCCCTTGGCGAATTTTATTTTTTGCATCGGTCCGCCTTCCTGTTCGAGCACGGAAAGAGCGCCGGGCAGCTCCATTTCAAGACGCGCTGCTACCGCCTTGACGGCCGCTTCGGGGCTCAGAACCGGGGCCGTTTGGCTCACCTTTCCTGCGAGGTTGCGAACGAAGCGCACGTTCATGTGGATCAGTTTGCCGGTCCGGTCGATATTGGCATTGCCGGTAGCCTGGAGTACTTCAATCCCCTGGTGCATCTGGCTGAAATACACATGGGTGACCCCACTTTTTTTGCTGGAATAGGCGCTGCTCACCCAGGGAGCGGCCACGTCGGCAGCGGTGACCCCGAATTGGGCATAGTTTGCCTTTAGATGGTCCAGGGCTAGCCTGCTAGCGGCCTCCTCGTTTTGCGCTTTCAGGGCGGTGGAGAGCAAAAGCCCAATAGAGAAAAGGGTAAGAAAGGATCTTTTCATGCTGGTTCAGTTTATTAAATTTTGTGGATTGGGACCGGAATTTGGCATACCGGGAACAAATATAAAAGGAAACCAAATATTGTATCCTCTTTTTCCCACAAATCCAAAAAACTGACGTCTATATTGCCTATATCAATCCTCGCAACCGCTCTGCAGCCCACTCTGCCGTGATATCCCGCTGGGCCTCCCCAAACATCTCATACCCCACCATAAACTTCTTCACCGTCGCAGACCGCAGCAGCGGGGGATAAAAACTCATGTGCCAGTGCCATTCCGGATGAACCTTCCCATCTGTCGGAGACTGATGGATGCCGGCAGAGTACGGAAAAGAAGTGTTAAACAAGAGGTCATAAGCGCGGGTGAGCGACTTGAGGGTCGCTGCAAAGCTCTTTTTTTCGGAGGCGCTCATTTGTCCGATGTGCTGCTGATGTCGCAGCGGAATGATCATCGTTTCGAAAGGCCATACCGCCCAAAAGGGCACGAGGGCGGCCATGTGTTCGTTCCTGAAAATGAGGCGCTCCCCGGATTGCAATTCCTGCTCCAGGTATTCCGCCAGCAGGCTTTTCCCGTGTTTTTCGAAATGGATACGCTGTTGCGTGCCTTTTTTCAGCGCCTCGTTCGGGATGGAGCCCTGGGCCCAGATCTGCCCGTGCGGGTGCGGATTGCTGCAGCCCTGTACTTCGCCCTTGTTTTCGAAGATCTGCACGTGGTTGATGAAGGGCAGACTACCGAGTTGGGCATATTCGCGCTGCCAGGTTTCTATGACCCGGATGATATCCTCCTGGGCCATGTCCGGGAGGGTGAGGGAATGGTCGGGGGAGAAACAAAGCACCCGGCAGATACCTCTTTCCGCTTTTGCCTGGAGCAGGCCCTCGCGGTACTCACCTTCCGGGGTGTCCGGCAGCATGGCCGAAAAATCGTTGTCGAACGCGTAAGTGCTTTCGTATTTGGGCGTTTGCTGCCCGCCGGCGCGGATATTGCCGGGACAGAGGTAGCAGCCTGGGTCGTAGGAGGGCCTTTTGCCCGCGGCAGCGGCCTCGATTTTGCCCTGCCAGGGGCGTTTGGTGCGATGCGGCGACACCAGCACCCATTCTCCCGTCAGGATGTTGAGGCGGCGGTGGGGGTGATCGGAGTCCATTGAGTGATTGAGTGGGTGAGTGATTGAGTGAGTGAGTTTAGCTATATCCTGACTCATTAACTTATTACCTTAATAACTTTTTTCGTATTCATTTACCACCTCGGCGCCACTGCCAATCCTCGCTACGTAGGCTGTTAGCTCCCGGCCCATTTCTTTTTTATAGGCTTGTCCGGCGTCGGCGATCAGGGATTCGATGGCGCTCTTTTTTACCAGGTTGATCGTGCAGCCGCCAAAGCCGCCGCCCATCATGCGGGCGCCCAGGACTTCCGGCCTGTCTTTTACAAACCCGACCAGGAAATCCAGTTCCGGGCAGCTCACTTCGTAGTCCTTGCTCAAGCCTTCGTGGGATTGAAACATCCTTTCCCCCAACCCGGCCAAATTGCCTTTTTTCAACTCGGCGCAGCCTTCCAAAAGCCGCCGGTTTTCCTCCACCACATACCTACAGCGTTTGTAGATCGTGGCGTCTTTTGGCGCTACGAGGCAATCCAGCATGTCGAGGGTCACATCCCGAAGGCTTTTCACCTCGGGGTGTTTGGCCTGCACCCATTCCACCCCCTGCCTGCATTGTTGTCTGCGGGTGTTGTATTCGGAGGAGGCCAGGGAGTGTTTGATATTGGTGTTTAACAGGACGATATCGACATCCTGCATTTCCAGGGGCACGTATTCGTATTCGAGGGAGCGGCAATCCAGTTTCATGGCGAATCCGTTTTTGCCGTGCATGCTCGCAAACTGGTCCATGATACCGCAAAGCACCCCGGCGAAAGTGTGCTCCGCTTTTTGCGCCATTTTCACCATGTCCATTTTTCCGATCTGCAAATCGAACAACTCGTTCAATGCGAAAATGACGGCGCATTCCACCGCGGCCGAGGAGGACAGGCCGGCCCCGATGGGCACTTCCCCTCCGAGGATTAGGTTGAAACCCGAAATAGGAAATTCCCCCTTCTGCAATTGGTCGACGACCCCGAGGGGATAGTTGGGCCAGGATTTGTCGCTGCGGACTACCGAAGAAAGAGAACAAATATGATGCTCCTGAAAATCGCAGGAATACAAGTGTACCTCCTCGTCATTCCTCCTTCCGATCCCCACGTAGATCGACTTGTCGATGGCGGCGGGCAGCACAAAGCCGTCGTTGTAGTCGGTATGCTCCCCAATGATATTAACCCTTCCCGGCGAACGGACGATGAGGGGTTCGGCGTGAAAATGCTCGTGGAAGAGGTTTTTTATGGCTTGGTTCATAGGTTCATAATCAATACTTTATCACACAATAATACTCCGGCACAAACTCCAGCCCCTTTACTTCCAGCACCTGGTCCCTTTTTCCGAAATCAGGCACATCAGCCGGGTCCAGGTCGGGCAGAAAAGTGGCGTTTTTGTGCAAAGGCCGGAGGTAAAAAACCAGTTCCTTTCCACCCGCTGCAGGGTAAAACTTCCGCAAACCGATCTGCCAGGGCATGCCTTTGTAAAATTCATCCAGCACCAGCTCCCCGTCGATGAACCCCATAGCCGTATCGCCCGTGTAGTCGAGCATCAGGTGCAGGTCGTTGAGCCCGCCGGGGATTTCCTCCGGCAGCTTCAACACCAGTTTCCGCTCCCCAATGAAATAGCTCTGTACCGGAACCTCGACTTTGGGAAGGGTAAAACGGTAGCCGGAAAAAGTGCTTTCGCCGGGAATGGGTACCATCTTTCCCTCCACTCATGACGAGGTCTCCAACCGCCTTCGGATAGACGTACAGATCGAACTCGTTTTTGCCCAGGCTATGCATTGCCAATCCATCCTCCTGCTCCAACACGGTGGCCTCTGAAAAAAACAAGCGCTCCTTTCCTTCCGTCCCGACCCGCCATGCTTTCAGCGCCAGGGCCTTGTCGAGGACCAGCACGCGGGTGCTGGTTTTTCCGGAAATAATTTCAAACTCCGAAGCGCCCTCCGAAGCGCATTTCAGCAGCCAGCGAGTTTTGTTCTCCTCCAGCGTACAGCCGCTTAGGTTGCGGATTTTCAAACCCTTTCCCTTTGCAAAGGAAAATTCGGGCTGCACCCCTTCCGGGGCAAAAAACACGTAGTAGGGCTTCGAAGCATCACCCCCCTTCATCATCAATTGGGCGGTGGCGTAATTCAGATGGGCGCCGTTCAGGTCGAAATGGAAGGGGAAAATGGCGTTTTCGCCGCTCTTCAGATCAAAACCACCGCTCTCCGGGAGGAGCAGGTCGCCCTTCGAGCTGTTGATCTTTACCTGTATCCCGGTCTTATCCGGCATCCTGGCGTCGTCCTGGAAATTATTGACGAACAGAAAACCCCTGCCATCCCGGGCCCTGGCGGCATAGCGCAGATCGTCGAAATTTTCCTTCGTCAGGGTCGATGTATTTGTGGGCAATACAGTCGCCATGGGCGCCAGCAGCTCCTCAAAATCGGAGACGAACCAATGCACCAGCTTCAGCCGGTGATACCCCTCCCGCAATTGCCCGAATTCGCCGATCGGCGCCTGAAAATCGTAGGAAACCTTGGGCAGGCCGTAGGCCTCGTCGGCAAAGTAAGATTCCTCCCCCTTGGTCGTGGAGCCGCCGTGGTACATGTAATACCCAAGCCCGTTCGCCCCACTGCCGAGGCAGCGGTTGATCATGGCGTCCATGCTTTTCTGGTCCACGATGGGCCGCCGGGTGTAGACCGACATGATGCCCGAACCCAGCTCCGCGGCGAAGGCCGGATAATCTTTCGGCACGTAGCGCACCGGCGAGTAATCCGGATCGGCGTGCATGTCTTTGTACAGGAAAAACGGCGAGAGGTCTTTTTTCTCCGTCCAGAACGGGTAGGCATACAGGGAGGTCACCGGAATGGATCCGTTGGGCACGATGGCGGCGTAGCCCCAGCCGGTGGCGGTGTAAAGCGGCGTATCCATGCCGGCTTTTATGGCCAGCGATTTGAGGATCGTCATGTGGTCGTTGCCGAGCTCGGCGTAGGGGTTTTCGCCCTTAGCCACGCTCACCCCCTGGTGGGTGGCGCCGAGGTCCTGCTCCGCAGCGGTCCAGTCGTGGGGCTGGCCGGGATAGGTCAGGCCCCAGGGCGCGGCGGAGTGCTGGTATTCGTTTTCCAGCTGAATACCGATGATAGGCCCTCCGTCCTTGAAGTACAGGCCCTCAATTTGCTCGCCTATTTCCCCATAAAGCCGGTCTACAAGACTTAGATAACCCGGGTCGTTGGAGCGGTTGGAAATGGGTTTACCCAGCAGCCAGTCGGGCATGCCTCCGTTGCGGATCTCGCCGTGGCAAAAGGGACCGATGCGGACGATGGCGTAGAGTCCGTTTTGCTCGCAAAGCCGTATAAAGCTCCGCAGGTCGCGTTCGTCGTCCCAAACGAATTTGCCCTCCTTCTCCTCGTGCATAATCCAAAAAACATAGGTGGCCACGATATTGATACCCCCCGCCTTCATCTTTTTGAGCGACTCGTCCCAATATTGCCGGGGATACCTCGAAAAGTGAAATTCGCCGGTGATCGGAATAAAGGGCTTGTCGTTGAAGGATAAATAGTAATTGTTTACGGAGATCTTATCCCCTTTCAAGCCCGTTCCGCCCAAATTCAGATGCTCGGAGCGAAGGGGAACTTCGGGTACATTTACGTCGATTTCGTATTTTTTTTGGGGGAAAGCTTTTTCGGATAGAAAAAGAAGAAACAGGGAAAAACAGAAATAAGACTATTTTCTTCATAAAAAAGTCGTTTTCATTTTTGCTATTAAATTTCATCGCAGCGACGCGGCGGACGCCACGTTTGAGGTATAACCTGCTTGTGAGGGTCTCCGACCCGAAACATGCTGTCTGCAAGTCTCCTGACTTGCAAGAAATTGCAAGTCAGGAGACTTGCGGGCGTTGCGTTTCGGGTCGGAGACCCTCACGAGCGAGGTGAAAAATATCAAAAAAACAATCCCTACATTTTCACAAACTTCTGCACGGCCATCCCCCGCTCGGTGGCGACCTGAAGGAGGTACATGCCCGGCGCCAGCCCGGACACGTCGATGCCGGGCTGCGGGGCATATTTTGCCAACAGGGCCCCGCTCAGGTCGGAAACCCTGATTTCCAGGACCGTCTGATCGATTTCGACGAAAAGCTCGTCCAAAACCGGATTGGGAGCTAAACTCAACTGCCGGTTTAGTTTTTGAGTTTCATCCGTGCCCAGAACAATATTTCCAACGATGGTCACCTCGTCGAAGGTGGCTACGGCTTCGTTCAGGTTGTTCGGCGAAATGGCCAGCCCAACGTAGATGACCGGCAACATGGCGCTCATCGTCTTCACCGTGACTTCGGTCCAGGTCACGTTATCCAGGGATTCATACCCTTTGAAATCATCGCCCGTGCGCACCACCCTCAAATACCAGGGAATGGCGTCGGCGCCCGGCTGGTTAGTAGTGCCCGTCCATACCGGCGTGATCCCGGGGCCTTCGCGGGAGGTGACGGCCAGGCCGCCCCAATCCTCCCAGGCCATAATAAAGGAAGGCGCATCCGCCGCGAGGCTGTTGCGGGCGTTGATCCCGGTTTTTGCGGCGCCGCCAAGGCCGAGCTCGCTCAAAAAGGTCACCACGCGGGCGGTAAATTCAAAATCTCCGTCGATCTGAACATAGGCAAAATGGCCGTCGTCCGTATCCCAAAAGTTCAGGCCGGAACCGCGGATGGTAAAAAGGCCGGTCACATCATTAAAGGCTGCCACTCCGGGCGCTCCCGGCGTTCCCAGGTCCGCATTTCCCCAACCCGCAGGAAGCTGGGCGTTTGCCGATAAGGTAAACAGGACCAATCCGATGGTGTAAATGAAATTTTTCATACGCTTTATTTGATTTGGTAAAATGAAGAAAATGAACTCTTATTCGAGGATGACCTTCTTTGCGAAAAAGCGCTTTTCGTCCACCCATTTCAAAAAATACATTCCCCGGGGAAGGCCGCTCATATCCAGCCTTTCCCCGCTCTGCACGCCGTAAAAGCCCCGGATGGTATTTCCCGACATGTCGATGAGTTGTACATCGCCGGAACCCATGCAATTGGCACAATCCAGCGCGATAGAAGAGCCGGCGGGATTGGGGTAAAAAAGCAGCCCCCCAGCGCCGGAATCCTTTTCAAAAACGGCGGTTTCTCCGCAACTCGCCCATGTGTTCGAATATTCGATATCGTGGTTGGGAACCGAATATTTGCGATCCGTGTCCATCCAGTCTGCACAGCCGGCGGGAACGGTCTCCCTATGCGCCAAATCATTCCCGTTGAGAAAGAAATAGCCTCCCTCCTCCCCTGCGGGCAGATAGGTGAAATAGCTGTATATCCCGCCCCCCATATTGGCCATGGGCCGGATTTCTCCGGGAGTGTCCGTAAAGGCGCCGGAAATAAAGACCCCACCCGACACATCCTGGCCCGCCATGTCCACCTCGAAGGTCACCTTGTGGGTGCTCAGGTCCTGGTAATAGGGCGCTTCTGGCCACACACCGCCGCCGTTTTCCATGAAATTGGTATTGACCGGGTCGAAAAACGCCACGTGGTCGTGGGAAGTACCGGTGCCCCAGGGGGTTTTGCAGGGCGTCGTCACCCAGGCGGGCTCCCAGAAAATGACCCCTGTACCGCCGCCTTTCATGACGGCACGCGTATAGTCGATCATGTATTCGAGCTGCGTGGCGGGACTGACGGGAAGGTACTGCGGGTCGGGTTCGGTGATGATATTGCCCAGTTGGTCAAAGTTCTGGGTGGACCATAAATACCCCATCTCCACCGCCATGATCTCGTAATCGGGGAATTCGTCGACCAGATCGGCCACCGTGGATTGCAACTGCGCGATGCTCCCCTCGTGCCAGGCGTAGTAGTAGGAAAAGCCCATGATGTCGAAATCCGTTACCCCATTGTTGAGGAGGTTGTTGAAATTCCATTTCAGACCCGACAAACCGCCGCTGAAATGGACTGCGATCTTCGGGTCGATGGAGGCGGTCTCCCCCACCTCGCGGATCGCCTGTATCGCCTTATTGTAAAGCTGCCCGTGGCGGTTCCAGCTGTTGCTCACCGAGCCGATGACTTCAAAGCCGTCCTCCTCGGGGATATGCCTGAGGATACCGGGGTTGTTCTCGTTGCCCACTTTCACGATGTCGGGCATCAGGCCCTCGGCGTCCAGCCCGCTGAGCAGGGCGGTGGTGTAGTTGTACACAGAATCCTTCATGGCTTCGAGGTCGTAGGCCACGTCCAGCCAGGCGCGGGGAATGAGCTGCCTTCCGGGGTCGGCCCAAAAATCGGAAAAATGCAGATCGAGCATCACCTCCATACCGGCGCCTTTCGCCCGTTGGATGGTCTCTTTGACGTCTTCCAGATCGTTGTACCAGGGCTTCACACCCTGCGGCTGAACCAGCGGGCCCTGCCACCAGGAGGGGTCGAGCCACAGGCGCACCCGCACCAGATTCGTGCCGTGGTCGGCGAAGATCTGGTACACGTCCTTCGGCTGCATATCTTCCTTGTACACGGCCCCACAGTCCTCCATCTGGTTCACGTAGGACAGGTCGTTGCCGAAATAGAAGTTTTGGGCCCGGGCGGAGGGTGTGGCCAGGAGGAGAAAGATGGGGAAAAGGAAAATACATGAAGGGTTTTGCACCGCAAGAGCTTGCGTTTCGCGTCGGCTTTGCGCCCTCCTTGTCGTGACGGTGAAAAATCAATACCCCGGCGTCTGCGTCAGCGTCCCGTTGCTCACATCGATGGCGTATTGCGGGACGGGAAACAGGTGCGAGGGCCCCGGGGTCTTCCCGGCGGCTTCCAGCGCGCTGGGCCATTTGCCAAAACGCACAAGGTCCCATCGGCGGAAGCCTTCGAAATACAGTTCCCAACCCCTTTCCCGGAGGATGGCGTCGTTGAAAGCGTCCTTATTCGCCGTATCGCCGGCGCTCAGGTCGTCGATGCCGGCGCGGTTGCGGACCGCGTTCACAAAGCCCGTGGCTTCAACCGTCGGACCGCTCTGTTGATTGATGGCCTCGGCCAGCATCAGCAGCACGTCGGCATAGCGGAGGATGACCACGTCGTTGCCCTGGAATTGGGGCCCGTCCTCATCCGGATATTTGCGCACCACGGCGCCGGCGTAGTTGTCGCGATTCCTCAACTGCCCGTTTTTGGTGGTCCATTCCGGCACCAGCAGGGCCTTGCGCGCGTCGTCGTCGTCGAAAGAGTCGTAAAAATCCCAGGTGGCGGTGAAGACGCCTATCCCGGGGCCCCAGCCTTCGCCGGTAGCCATGCCGGGCATGTTGTTGGGGTAGCAATAGTAGGACCAGGCGTTGAAGTTGCCTTCCAGGTCGTTTCCCGTAGCCTCTGCGTCGCAGGATAGGGCCCAAATGGTCTCGTTGTTTCGTTCGGTGGCGGTTTGGAACAGGCTCGCATAATTGCCTTCCAGGGAATAGCCCAGGGTGAGCGACTCCCGGCCCGCTTGCTCCGCGTTAGCCCAATCTTTTTGCATCAGGTAATGGCGCATCAGGGTTCCCAGGGCCAGGCCCTTGTTAAAGCGGCCGTACTCATCCGCCACCTGGGGCAGGTGATCGGCGGCGTATCGGAGGTCGGCAGCGATCGCATCCGCGAAAAAGGCCTCGGTGGGGCGGGTTTGGTCGGCTTCGGCATCGGTACCGATCAATGCGGGGTCGAGGATGACGGGCACAGGGCCGTACATATTCAGGAGGAAGAACATCGTCCAACCCCTGGCCATGCGCACCTCTCCCATCAGTTGATCTCGTTTTTCAGGACTGAGCACATCCGCGTTTTCCAGGTCCTCGAGGATCTTGGTCATGCGCGTGATGAAGCGCACTTTTTCGTAATGACTGCCCAGGGTTTGCACCCGGAGAAAAGTAAAATTGGCCGTGCTGAAACCCTCCCAGTGGCCGCCCCAGTTGGTGAAGGGCAAAAACTGATCGCCGCACAGGTCGTTCATGGCCAGATGGCCGTATTCCGGGCTGAAGAACATGTTTTCCCATTCCACGCTCTGGTAGCCCCATTTCGAGCCGAATGGCTTGTAGCAAGCCAATGCGTATGCCTCGTATTCGTCTTCCGTCGTCGGGAAGTTGAGGGGCGACAACACCCCTGTGATTTGCGGATCGAAGTCCTTGTTGCAACCGGTGAAAAAAATCCCGGCGATCAGGAGAAGGAGAAAGATGCTATTTTTCATGACTGGATCTTTTTGGGTTGCGATTTAGAAATTGGCCTTTACGCCGAGCGAATACGTCCTGGCCATCGGATAAGGCGCCGGACCTCCTTTTATGGCCACGGCCTGGATCTCCGGGTCGACGCTTTCAAAATCGGTGAGGATAAAGGCATTTTGCACATCGGCGAACACGCGAAGCTGCCTCACATACCTGGCCAGGCCGGGCGATTGGAAAGTGTACCCGAGGGTGATATTCCTGCAGCGCAGAAAATCCCTTTTCGCAAGCCGGGTGTCGATGCCCGCGTTCAATCCGGTCACGGTGGTCTCGTTGTACGAAACCCCGGGCAGCGCGCCGTCGGGATTGAAGGTCGTCCAAACGTCCTTGATGCCCGTAGTACCGCTTTGGGTTTGGGCCAGGAAATTCAGCGGATCGCTCCAAAGCGTAGTGTAGTCGTAACCCCAGGCGCCGTATTGCCCGTAGAAGAAGACGCTCAGGTCGAAATTCCGGTACTCGAAGGTATTGTTGAGGCCGATGATGGCATTCGGAATGCTCGAATACTTTATGATGTCGTTGTCGTCCAGCACCCCGTCGCCGTTCTGGTCGACGAAAAGAGGCGAGCCGGGTTTCAGCGCCCCTGCCGGCTGGAACTCGGGGATGGTATGGTCGATGCCCAGAATGCCGTCGGTCTCAAAGACGTAGATCGTGCCGATGGGGTCATCCAAAGCGCCGCCATGCGGAATGGGGTCGTTGGGGAAGCGCTCGATCCAGCGGTTTTCGAAGTGGGTGTAATTCGCCGAAATATTCCAATTAAAATCGGGACTGCGAACCGGGTTGATATTCAAATTGGCCTCGTAGCCGCTGCGGCGCTGATGCCCGCCGTTGATCGGCGTGGTGGGCAGCAGCGACAATTGATCGGTCGTGGCGCGGATGTTCATGCGGGTCCGGTCTTCCTGGAAAATATCGAAAGAGCCGGAAATTCGGTAGTCGAAGAGTTCGAAATCCAGTCCGATATTGGCCGTGGCGTTGATGGGCCACCGGAAGCCCGGGTTGTCCAGTTGCGTCAGGATATAGGGAACGTGGATCACCGTACCGTCCTCGAAAGTGATGGTCACCACGTCGGGACTGAAGATGCCGTATGCCAGTTCGCCCGGGCGCTCGCCGGTCAGACCGTAGGAGGCCCTGATCTTCAGCAGGTCGATGGCATGAACATTTCGCAGAAAGCTCTCGTTCGACAGTTTCCAGCCCAGCGAAGCAGAGGGAAAATTCTGGTATTTGTTATTCGGAAAAAAGCGGTCGGCCCCATCCCGGCGAACAGCCAGGGACAATATATAGCGATCGAGAAAATCGAAATTGGTTCGAATAAATAGCGAGCGAAACTCCTGCCCGCCCCGGTAGGAACCGATAGTGCGCGCGCCCGTCGCCTGCCCCAGACCATCGATGTTAATGGCGTCGGGCACGTCGGATGCCTCCGCGTTGATGCCCGACCAGTCTTCCAGGTAGCGTCCAACGCCACCCACTGCATCGATCTTGAGGGAATTGCCCAGTTTTTTGGTAAAGGAGAGCGTGGCTTCCATCGTCTGGTTCTGCCTCCGGTCTTCGGAGATGGAGGCCCTGGATTGGTAGACCTGGAACCAGTACACATCTGAGGGAACGTAGAAATTGCGGAGGGCGTATTCGTTGTTGTTGCCGTAGGAGACCCTGGCTTTGAGTATCTGGGGGATGATGTTTACGTCGAGCGCGAGGTTGGCAAAGACGCCCTGGGCATTGGTGCGGTCCATGATGCTCAGCAGCGAGACGGGGTTGCCGGTGAGGGCGAATTGCGAATACGCTCCTTTGTCGTCGTACACCGGCACGGAGGAGGGGTAGGCCAGCGCCGCCTGGAGGGCGTTGAAGCCCTGGGAACCGGAGCCTCCGGTTTGCCAGCCCGCCTGGGGGTTGGAGTAGTTGTTTCGGTTGAGCGCGACCTGGGTCGAAAAGCTCAGGAAGCGGTTCAGGTCGAAGCTCAGGTTCATGCGGCCGGTGTACCTTCTCAGGCTGGAGCTCTTCATCGTACCAAGTTGGTTGAAATAGCTGCCGGAGAAGTAGTATTTCACCTTTTCCGTACCTCCGCTCACCGTAAGGGCGTGGTTGTCGATGCTGCCGTTGCGCAGCACTTCCCCGAGCCAGTCGGTTCCATCGCCTGCGGCGGCGATCTCTTCTGCGGTGTACGCCGGGTTAAAAGCGTTCAGGTTGGCGGCGTTGGGACCGAAGGGAACCATGTTCTTATCGGAGAGGTATTTGTCCTGACTCAGCTGGTTAAAATAGGTCATATAGTCCTCTGCGTTCAGCGGCTCGAGGTAGGGCATGTTTTGCACAATCGAGCGGCTCCCGTCGTAGGATACGTTGATCCGTCCGGCGCGTCCTTTTTTGGTCGTGATGAGGAGCACGCCGTTGCCGGCGCTCACTCCGTAGATGGAGGCGCTGGCGTCTTTCAGCACTTCGATGGATTCGATATCGCTTGGGTTCAGACCGGCCAGTATCCCCCGGTTGACGCCCTGAATTTCGACGCTTCCGTTGTCGGGTTCCAGCGCGCGGTTGGGGTAGATCACCCCGTCTACGACCAGCAGAGGTGTGCCTTTGCCCCGGATGGACACGTCGATATTTCCGCCCGGCTGGCTGCTGTTGAGCGTGGTTTGCAGGCCTGCCGCACGCCCGAAGAGCAACTCGGGAATGCTGTTATTGGCTGCAATGGGGATTTTGTCGGGATCCACCTTGGCGACGGCGGTGGTCAGGTCCCGGCGCGAGGAGGTGCCGTAGCCGATCACCACCACTTCGTCGAGGATGCTTCCGGAAACGCGCAGGGTGACATAAAAATCGCTCAGCGCGCCGACCGCCATGCGGAACGTTTCATATCCGACGTAGCTGAAAGTCAGCGAATCTCCGGTAGAAACGGGCAGGTTGAAATTGCCGTTTTCGTCCGTTTGGGTCCCCCCGATCAGGCCATTATTCGTCAGGGAAATGCTCACATATGCCAGCGGAAAACCGGGCTCGTCGACCACCTTCCCTGTAACCATCCAGGCGCCGGGTTGGGAATGAAGAACGGTAGAAGGAAGTAAAATCAGGAAGGAGATCGTTGCACATAGCATGCGCAAAAACACCTTGACGGGTGTAGAAGTGGCAGGTTCCATACAAGGGTGTAATTTGGTTTTTAATTCAGTTATGACTTAATAAGCGTAAATTTTACGCTTATTGTGCAAGTGTAAAAATAACGCTTATTTTTGAGCTGTCAAAACTTTTCCATGAATAACAATTCTCCCACAGCCCGAAATGCCGCATACTATACAGAAGCCGCTCCCATCCTGGTGGCGGTGGACTGTATCATCCTCGGGTACGACGACGACCGCCTGAAATTGCTTTCGTTCAAAAGGAAGGTCGAGCCCTTCCAGAACGAGTGGTCCGTGATCGGGAGCTTCGTGAATCCTTCGGAAAGCGTGGATGACGCCGCGGTGCGGGTGTTGGAGGAGTACACCGGGCTGCAAAATATCTTCATGGAGCCCCTGGGCTGTTATGGAGCGGTGGACCGGGACCCCGGCGCGAGGGTCATTTCGCAGGCTTTTTTTGCGCTCATCCGCCTGGACGAAAAAGAAGTGCAAACCGTGGAGACGCATCAGGCGCATTGGTTCGACCTGAGCGCCGTCCCCAAACTCATCCTCGACCACAACCAGATGGTGAGCGACACCCTGGAGAAGCTATACCGCAAAGCCCGATACCGCCCCATCGGGTTCGAACTGCTGCCCGAGAAATTTTCCATCCCCCAACTGCAAAACCTCTACGAGACCATTTACGGCAGGACCCTCGACCGCCGCAATTTCCGAAAGAAGATCCTCTCGATGGACATCCTCGACAAACTGGATGAAAAGAACAAATCCAGCTCCCGCAAAGGCGCTTTCCTATATCGTTTTAACCAAAGCCGATACCAGGAGATGGCGGAAAAGGGGTTTGATTTTGAGATGTAGGGGTGGGACCCCTCATTCAAAAAAAATCGGTGACTGAGTCACCCGGTGAGGGTGATAAATTACAAAATGAAGCATGTGTCTTTTAAATATTGTCATACATAATTATTTTTAAATTGAAACAGTGACCGGGTGACTGAGTCACCCGGTCACTGTTTCAATTTAAATAATTTGTCATGTGTTTTTAAATCATTGTCATACATGATTATTTTTAATGCGTTTGAGTGACCGGGTGACTGAGTCACCCGGTCACTCAGGGCAAAACAGGATCTTTTCTACATTTTCATATCTTTCATATCTTTAAATCACCTTTTTCAAAAATACCCGAATACCATTTACTATACCCCAAATGACAAAACTCCCCGCACTCCGCACCCTCCTGGCTTCCGGCCAAACCGCCGAAGCTTTGAAACAATTGCTCGCCTGGGCCGAGGGCCAGTCGCCCGCATGGCGGCAAGCCGCGTTGCTGTTGCAGGCGGGCTGGGTGCAAAACGAACGGGAATTCAACGCCGGCACGATCAGCTACGACGAGGCCGCCCGGATGCGAAACCGCATCACCCAGGGCGCCGTGGGATTGCTCGACCGGATCGAAAGTGGCTCGCAATCGTCCGATGCGGCGCTGGAGGATCTGAAAAACGAATTTTTAAACGACCAGATCGCGCAGGTGCTCGAGCAAAACAATACAAATATCTCGGGAAACCAGATCAACGCGCATGGCAGCAAGGTGGTGGTCGTCGGGACAGGGAATACAGTCACCAAACAGATCTTCACCGCCCTGGGCAGCCGTCAATTCCTCGGCATCCTCCTGGGTCTGACGGTTTTGATCCTCGGCGGTTACTACGGGCTGAAAACCCTGTCGGGGCAACAGGCCGCAGCCTTTGTCTCCCTGTCCGACATCCAAAAGGAGCTCTCCGTGCTGGCCGACCTCAACGCGGGCGTCCGCGCCGGTTTGGATGCCAATAAAGGAGAGCTGGAAGGCTGGCTGACAAAGGCCATGACCGCTATGAAGGACGGGGATTTTCCCGTGGCCGTGCAATACCTGGAACAGGTAGCCGTGCAGGCGCCCCTGGCCACGGTGCACCAAAACCTGGCCTACGCCTACGAACAGCTCGGCAACGCAGAAAAGGCGCGAGAAAACCTGAACACCGCCCAAACGATCAATCCGAACCTCGACATCAGCAAGTCATACGCCCAGTTGAAAGGCAAGCGCATCAACCTGTTGGCCCCGGAAAACGGGGGAAAGATACTGGTCTCCTCCAGCGAAAATCTGACCCAAATGGTGGACGGCCTCGACCGGACCGTTGTGTTGGGCAACAATGAGTTCGCGGTGTTCAGCTTTAAGGACAAAAAATCCGCCAGCTTCGATCGGTTTACCTATCTCGTAACCGCCACCGACGCCTCCAATTTTCTGGATTTCGAGCTTTCTTACGGCAACGACTCCCCCACCGGGACCTTTCAACCGATCGGCAAATTCAAAGCCCTCAATGCCTTGCTTTCGGAAACCCCTTTCCAGGAATTTTCCTTTTCGCCCGTAACCGCCAAATACTTCAAGGTGCAGTTTCAGGGGTCATCCTCTGGGGGGTTTTGCTACGAGATGCAATTGCTGGGGGAATTGAAATAGAGGCGGTTAAAACTTTTCGCACCTTTTCTTCAGGCCCTTTTTGCCGTATTGCACCGCAAAATCCCTCAAGGATTCTTTGACGAAGGCCTTATCGGTTTCAGCAGCCTCTTTGCCGATCAGGCCGGTTTCGTAGTTGGTCAGCACCACGTGGGCGATGGTCTCGCCCAGGTCGGGATCGCCCAGTTCGCCGAGCAATTGCAACACAAGAACCCAGCGCCGGTCCCAGGGGTCCATGACATTGGGCAGCCGTTGGGGCAGGCTGCGGGCCACTTCGAGGGCTTTTTCCTTTTCGCCGTTCTTCCACCACAGTGCCTGAGCCAGTCTGATCCCTGCGATGAAATTCGTCTGGTGAAAAGGCGCCTTATCAAAGGGAGTAATTTTCGAGCTCGTATTAAATTCAAATTCCTCCATCCACAGGCGGTAACCAATTTCGGTTTTCACGATCCCGTCGCCGATCTGGTATACCGGCTCCAGGCTTTGGGGGTACAGGCGGTACACCAGTCCTTCCAAGGCCATGTGGGGATTCCAGGCCGCCCAGGCGTCCGGACGGCAGGTAAGTGCGAAGCAGAGCGGCCGGGACCAATTATTGGCATAGATCAGGTCGAGCTGGGCGGTTTTTTCGGGGAAAAGATAATTTCCGTCGACAACCCATTCCACTTGCCAGCTTATGTTCATGCCTGGGTATAAGGAATCGCCCGGGGCTGACAGGGCAATGACGTCCGGCAAAAAAGAAAAAACGCGGTATTGGTTTTTAAAGCCCGCAGTGTACAGGCTGGTATCGGGCAGTTGAGAATAAAACGTTTCGATGCCTACGGGCAGGTCGCTTTTTTCGGCGTTCAGGTCTTTTTGCCACATGATCAATTCCTGGAAATACAGCTCGGGCAGGGCGGTTTTAAGCGGCTTGGCCGTCATCGGGCCCGAATAGACCATCGACAAATAGCGTGGAACGGCGGCCAGGGAGAGGTTGACCAGGATCACGTCGGTGCGCAGGTTTTCCATGGCCTGGAGGTAGTAGAGCGGGTAGGTGTCGGTGTCGCCCCAGACGAAAAGCACCGCATCGGGCGGACAGGATTTTAGCAGGTTGGAGGCGGAGCTTAGCAGGTAGGGGTCGTAAAGGCCGGGCTCGAGGATCCGGCGGGCGGTAGATTCGTCCTGATGAAAGAGGAGCTGCACAAAAACATCCATCACCTCGTTGGAGTACTTGGTTGTGACTGGCCCGACGGGGGTCATGAAGTCCGGGTTCTGTTTGCGGAGGCGGTCGTAGGCGTGGAGGCCTTTTTTTGCCAGGTCCATGTATTGATCCACCTGCGTTCGGGTCATGGCGTGCCGGCCGGGCGGCAGGTCGAACTGATCGGCCGGGTCGGAATAGCCGGAAATGTTCTGCAGAAGGCTTAACCTGGCATTCTGGTATGAGCGGGCCAGGGCGTTGAGTTCCCAGTCGCTCAGGGAGTCCTTTTTTTCGTACAGCGCGATCACATCCTTATACCAGCCGGGATAGCCGAAGTAGGGCAGCATGGAAAACTGCCCGGCATCGAAGGAATTGGCCTTCAAATATTGTTGCGCCTTCTCCGCCGCATTTTCTCCGTCGCCCCTAGTGAACAATTTCAGTTCGGCATAGGTGTTGTTGGAAAAGCGGTAAAACAATTCCCTTTTCCCGCGCGAGAAGTCCCATTCCACGACCACCGCGAAATACCCATTGGGTCTGCGTTCGAAGACGACGTGGTTATTGGCCGGTTCGGACACGTCATAGCGGCTGAAAAACTCGGTCAGCATCTCTTCGAACGTCGGGTAGTTTCCAGGTTGCTGGGCGAGGAGGGGGGTGGAGAGGAGGAGGAGGAAGGAAAAGGAGCTGAAGAAGCGCATGGGCAGGGTATTGGGAATGGAAAGAATTTCTGTCGACAAAAATACAAACCTTCCGTAATCCCGGAAAGAAAACGCCTGACCACAGATTACCCTGATTTTATGATTTCACTGATTTCTTCTGGAGTGTCCCTCAAAAAATCAGCGCAATCATAAAATCAGTGGAAATCTGTGGTCCAGCCCTCTTTCCGCTCACAGGATTGCCGGATGATCAGACCACCTAAACTGGAGGGAAAAACAAGGCGAGGCGGAAGCCGACATAGGTGAGGCGGTCCCACGGTAGCCAGCGGACGCGGAGCGCGGAGCGGCAGCTCTCAGCGGAGTAGGAGATCTCAGCGGAGTAGGAGCCGCCGCGGAGCACGCGGTGAGTCCCCTGTTCAGGTCCACGCGGATCGGTCAAAACGCCAGATGGATATTCCGCATACCAATCTTCGCACCATTCCCACACATTGCCGCTCATGTCGTACAGCCCCAATTCGTTGGGCAGCTTCAGGCCTACCGGCTTGGTTTCGCCGTGGCTGTTAACACCATACCACCCCAATTCATCCAGCTTTTCCCCTCCGGAATATTCATAGCTTGGGCGCTTATCCGGGTCTTTTCCGCCCCGGGCTGCGTACTCCCACTCCGCCTCCGTCGGCAGGCGGTAGCCCTTGGCGCCTACCTTACGGTAAACTTCGCCTTCATTTGGCAAAGAAAAACCCTCCGAAGTTTTCCCATAGAGGGACTTAAAATCCCGATCGCTGAAATAGCAGGGGTCGTAGCCACACCGCTCGTTCAGCGCGTTGCAAAAAACGGCTGCGTCAAACCAACTCACGTTTTCCACCGGCCGTCTATTGCCTTTAAACCAGGAGGGGTTCGCCCCCATTATTTCCTCCCAAATGTCCTGGGTGAGGGGATGCTCGCCCAGGTAAAAAGGAGATAAATGCACCTCCGGGCCGGAGCCGCCGAGGCGGAAGGAGCCGGATTCCACCAGCAAAAGCCGGAAGGATAGGTCGGGGCGAAGGGTTTCAGTATGTATTTTATCGGCCATAGCAATCGTTGAGCATTTCGGAAGTGAAAATACCACCATTATTTCACCCATCTTCCTTTTTCGTACCTTCACCTCCATGTCCGCCACCTTCCCACATTGGTTCCTAGCCATCCACTCGCTGCTCGCCGCCCTGGTGTTCATCAGCATCCATCGGTATCTGCGGGCAAAACTGGGCGAGCGACAGGACAGCGGACTTATCTGGGTCTCCCTGGCCTTTGCCGTGTGGATGGTCATGGGCGTCTGGGAAGCGGAGCAGGCTTACCTGACCACTCAGCTGATCGATAAGCCGGGCTTTCTGCGCATCCGGCGCATGCTCTCGATCATCAACACGGGATTTCTGGTCTATTCGCTGGCCTTTTTCCAAAACGGCTGGCAGCGGCTCAGCGAAGCGATCCGCCGCATCAATCCGCTCACCATCATCCTGGTCATCGCCGGGGCTTGTTTCCTCGTTTCCCCATTCCCGGAGGGGAAAGCGTGGCTGTATATCGAAACCGCCATTTCCATCGCGGTCATGCTGCTGCTGGGGATCAACCTGGCCCTCTCCTTCCAGGCTCGCCGCATGCCCCTGATGCTGGGATTGACAATCCTCACCGTGGCCGCATTTCTGGTCGTGCAGGTCAATGAATGGATGCTCGAGATCTGGGATGTGCAACTGCCCGAAACCCTCCGGCAATTGATCCGTCTGGGGGCCCGCTCCTCCCTGGCGCTCTGCTTCGCCGTGCTCGCCCTCACCTGGCTGGGCGACATGCTCACCACCCCCCTGGAAAAAGAAAGATCGCCCGGGTATAAGGAGGTAGAAGCCGGTATAAAGCAGCTTCGCTTCGGTATCGGCGCCGATAACCAGCTTTTCTTCGAAATGACCTGGCCGGAAAAAGGCCTCAAAAACGCCCGCGTGGACGCCGGGAAAATTTCGCCCCACCTCCTCAAAATGTTCTTCAAACTGGCTCTGGATGCCACCCGCAACAAGTCGGTCCACTACAGCGCCTTCGCCACCAATTTCTCCCAGTGGAAAATCAACTTCCGCGACCAGCTCGCCTCCCTCCTGCCTCCCGGCAGCGAGCGGCTTAAAGTCGAAGATCTTTTTCTAAAGGATCAGGCGAACGCCGGCTATCACAGCCTGTCGTTCCGGGCGGAGGAGATAGAGATCCCTGAGCCAGTTCTGGAAAGAATAACTCTTTCCAAAGTGGTTTAGGAAGTTTAGAATGTTTAGTGAGTTTAGTGTTTTTCTAAACCTCCTAAACCTTCTAAACCACCTAAACCCTCAAAAGGTATATCTTCTTCCTCCAACCGTCTTCCCCCGTATAAATCCGCGCCACATCTTGTTGCATTCTCCACATGAGCCAATGCAGCGGACGGTTCCGCAACGCTATAGGATGGCCCCTTCCCGCGGTGTGTGGGGAGGGGCGCTTTTTTATGAAAAATATTTACCCTCACTCAAACCCATACCTCACTCCCACCCTGCTCCTCACCTCGTCCAGCATCTCCGCCAGGTCGAGGCTGTTTTGGTGGGACCACAGTTCGCTCTGCATTTTCTGCTGGGAAATGCATTCGATGCATTCCCTTATTTCATAGGTCAATCCCTTCCCCAGCGTGGGAAGGGACACTTTTTCCATCTCCCCTCCCCTTTCAAGGGTATAGCCCTTCGATTCGTGCCAACGGCCGTCGATATAGATCGTCCCCTCCGTGCCGCAGATCCGCGCCACCATGTCCGATTTGGACACAAAACCGCAGTATAAACTGGCCATCGCAGAGGGGTATTTCAGGATCATCGACACCTGGATGTCCACGCCGGTCTGCGGGTGAAAAAGGCCGGAAGCCATGATCTCTTTGGGTTTTCCAAAAATGGAATAGGCCAGAAAAAGCGGATAAATGCCGATGTCGAGGATCGTGCCCCCGGCGAGCTCCGCCTTGAGCAGGCGGTGGCCCGTGTCCTTGGTCGCCAGAAAGGCAAAATCGGCGTTCAGGTAATTGACCTCCCCGATCACTCCGCTCCTGACCAGTTCCAGACATGCCTTTATCGTCGGATTGAAGCGCGCCCAGAGGGCTTCCATCAGAAAAACCCGGTTTTTCCGCGCCGCTTCGACCATGCGCTCCACCTGCGCGCAATTGACGCCCATGGGCTTTTCGCACAGCACGTGCTTACCGGCGTTCATCGCCGCAATGCTCCACTCCTCATGTGAGTCGTGCGGGGTGCCGATGTAAATGATGTCGACCTCCGGGTCTTCGAGGATCTCGGCGTAGCTGCCATAGTATTTTTTCACCCCATGCTCCGCCGAAAAGGCCCTGGCCTTTTCCAGCGAGCGCGACGCCACCGCCACGGCCTCCGCGCCCTCGACGAGCGCCAGGTCCTTGATAAAGCCTTTGGTGATATGGCCAAGGCCGATGAGGCCGAATTTAATTACCCCCATACTCCACCGCCCTCCCCGGCGTATACGGCGCTCCCGCCGCCTCCAGCTTCTCCTCCAGGCGCTTGATATCCTCGCTCAAGACTTTCTTAATGGCCGCCAATTGGGGCTTAAACTCCTCGGCCGCGATACGCACCCCGTCGCGCATAGTCTGAGTGGGCGCGGAAGTGGACGACCACATCTCATAAGTAACCGAGAAAATGCGGTCGGCAATACCCGGAGGGGTGTCCCGATCAATGACTCCTGCCACCCGGTCCCCGTTCATGGCTTTGCGGATCTCGTAAACCTTGTCTTCTACCGCCTTCAGATCGCTTGTCAGATCGGAGGTGGGGGAAGGGATCGAATAGACCGCCTTCCGCATAAATTTGAGGCGGTTGCTGATATCCCCGAGCATGGCGTTGGCCCCGGTGAAAGCCCGTTGCAACTCCTGCGCCTGACGTTGGAATTCCACGAAGTCCTTGCGGTTTTCGGCAGGAAGGGTCACCCCGCCCAGGGTTTGCAGGCGGAACGTCGTGGGGCCCACCAGTTGAGTCAATTGTCCGTTTGCGCTGCGCGAAATGCTCACCGTGTATTCGCCGGGCATGGCCATGGTGCCTTCGTCCAGGGGGCCGAAAATATTCTCCTTCGGAGGGGTCATGCTGATCGGGCTGATGGAGGGATAACGGCCATCCCACACGATGCGGTTGACGCCTTTGGAAATGCCGGTTTTGAGTTTGCGCACCACATTGCCCGACAGATCCGTGATCGTGAACTCCAGATAGGATTCCTCCTCCTGCTGCTCCGCCAGCAATTCTTCATAAGTGGGATAGCGGATCGGCTTATTAGCTTTGATCGCCTCCTTTTCCGCCTCCTGGCGCTTCTCTTTGAGGGTCTTGAACTCGTCTCTGATAAAGTAAGTGAAAGTCGCTCCAACAGGCGGATTCGGGGCCGTGTAAAAGTTGTGGCCCTGAAATGAATTGCCGCGCAAGCCGAGCGGCACGCTTTCGATGTAGATCAGCCCGTCTTTTATGGGGAAAAACTTCGCTTCTTCCTGCGTGTCCGCCTCTTTCACCTGGCGCAGGGACGAATAGTCGTCCAGTACGAAAAAGCCGCGGCCGAAGGTGCCGAGCACGAGGTCGTTTTCCCGCTCCTGGATGGCGATATCGCGCACGGCGATAGTGGGAAGGCCGGCCTTGAGTTGCTTCCAGTGTGCGCCGCCGTCATTGCTGAAAAAACAGCCAAACTCCGTGCCCACGAACAGGAGATTTGGATCGACGTGGTCTTCTGCGATGCTGTATACCGAGCCCCGCTCGGGCAAGTTGGAGGCGATGGCAGTCCAGGTCTTTCCCTGGTCGGCGCTGCGGTAGATATAAGGCTTGAAATCGCCGTACTTGTGGTGGTTCAGGGCGGCGTATACCACCTTGGCGTCGTGTTGGGAGGCCAACAGGGCGTTGACATAGCTTCGCTGGGGTGCGCCCGGGAGGGAATTGCCGTCCGTCATTTTCCAGCTCTGCCCACCATCGGTCGTGATCTGGATCAGGCCGTCGTCCGTACCCACGAAGAGCAGGTTTTGGTCTTTCGGGCTCTCGGAAAAGGCCACGATATTGCCGTATTGCGAGGTGGAGCCGTTTTTGGCCACCGCGTCGATGCTCTGCACGCGGCCCATGACCTCCAGGGTATTGCGGTCGATCTGCCGCGTGAGGTCTCCGCTAATCGTCTGCCAACTGTTGCCGCGGTCGTCGCTGCGGAAAAGCTTGTTGGCTGCGAAGTAGATACGGGTGGGATTGTGCTCGGACAGGACCAGCGGCGCGTCCCAGTTCCAGCGGAAGGCGTCCTCTCCCTTGGCGGGTTTGGGCTGTATCCCCACGTTTTCGCCGCTCAGGCGGTCGTAGCGCACCAGGCCGCCGTACTGCGACTGGGCATATACGATATTCGGATTGTTGGGGTCGATTTGCGATTCGAAGCCGTCGCCCCCGTTGGTGATAAACCAGTCGGAATTCATGATGCCGTGGTGGTTGCGCGTGCGCGAAGGCCCTCCGAGGCTGAAGTTGTCCTGGGTGCCGCCGTAGATATTGTAGAAAGGCGAGGCATTGTCGACCGCTACCTTGTAGAACTGAATGACGGGCAGGTTGGATTTGAAGTTCCAGGTCCTGGCGGCGTCGAAGCTCTCGTAAATGCCCCCGTCGCAGCCCACGAGGTAGTAGTTCGGGTCTTCAGGGTCGATCCACATGCAGTGGTTGTCGACGTGCTTCCACTGCTCGTTGACATCCTTGAACGTCTTCCCTCCGTCGGTCGACCATTGCAGGTAGGTGTCCATCGAGAATATGATGTCCGGGTTGTGCGGATGGGGCACGATCTCGACGTAGTAGTTGCCACTGGTAACATGACCACCCTGCTTCTCCCAGCTCGCGCCGCGGTTGGTGGAGCGGAAAAACCCGCCCTTGTCCAGCGCCGCCTCGACCATGGCGTAGACCACTTCGGGGTCGGCAGGGGAAATAGCCAGGGCGATGCGCCCCATATCCACTGTGGGCAGTCCGTTATTGGCCTTCTCCCAGGTCTTTCCGGCATCGACGCTTTTGTAGATTCCGCTGCCGGGGCCTCCTCCTACGTAGGTAAACACGTGGCGGCGACGCTGGAAGGCGCCGGCGTACAGCACATCCGGATTGCGGGGATCCATGATCAGGTCGTTCACGCCCGTGTGCTCATCGACTGTCAGCACGGCTTCCCAGGTCTTACCCCCGTCGGTCGTTTTGTACACGCCGCGATCGCCGCCGGCGCTCCACAGCGGGCCGATAGCCGCCACGTACACCACGTTGGAATTGCGGGGATCGACGAGGATCTTGCCGATATGTTCGGAGTTTTTAAGGCCCATGTGTTTCCAGGACTTCCCTGCGTCTTCCGATTTATATAGCCCGTCGCCGTAGGCCACCGAGCGCTGGTTGTTGTTTTCGCCCGTGCCTACCCAGATCACGTTCGGGTTGTTGGGATCCATGGCCAGGCAGCCGATGGAATAGGAGCCCTGGGCATCGAAAATGGGCGTATAGGTCGTGCCCGCGTTTTCGGTTTTCCAAACGCCCCCCGAAGCAGATGCCACATAATACAGGCTCCTGTTTTCGGGATGCACGGCGAAGTCGGAGATACGGCCCGAGGTCAGGGCCGGGCCCACGCCGCGGAATTTCAGCCCGGACAGGGAAAGTTTGTCGAGATAGTATTCCGGCTTCTCCTCTTTGGGGGGATCGGCCTTTTTTTGTTTTTGGGAAAATGCGCTGACAGGAATGAAAGCCAGAAATAGCAGGAACAGAAGACCTGTAAATGGTTTGCTCATGACGGATTGATTTGGTTAGCTGAACGGATAAAAGTAAATAATTTGTGGAAAAAGTTTTACCTTCAACACGTTCCAGAGATGCCGAGCCTCCCCATTGATTGCATAGATGAGTAAGAAATCTTGAAATTTTTTTTTAACTCAATTTGCATATATGAAAACCAAAATCCGTACCTGGTTCATCGCACTCGGATGCTGCCTGATGTTGATAGCCTTTTCCGACAAGGCATTTTCTCAGCCCAACCACAGTCTGGCCATCCGCTATACCGGCAACAACTACATCCACACTTTTGGATCAGATGACCTTAGCCTGAAGAACATCTACCAGCAGTCTACCGGCGCCGGGGTCGAATTTGCCTATTACCGCCGCATTATGGATCATTTGCTTCTGGGCATCCCCTTCAAATACAATGAAATCAACTACCCGGAAGGCCTCGGATTCAAATCCGAACAAAGCACGATCAACCTCGACGCGCTGCTGCAATATCAGTTTTGCAGGTACGGGTCATGGATCAACCCCTATGTCCACGCAGGGGTCGGCGCCAATTACATCACCGCTCCGGAGGAATTCGGTTTCGGATTCCCGGTCGGCGTGGGCCTGAACATAAAAATGTTCCCCGATTTTTACCTCAGCGCCCAGACGCAATACCGCTTTTCGACCAACGATCGCGACGGCTGGCAGCATGGGATCGGCTTCCACCTCTTCCTCGGCGGCGAGGGAGACGGCGACATGGGTATTTCGGGCGATAGCGACGGCGACGGCGTCTTCGACGCGCTCGACAGTTGCCCCGATATCCCGGGTCCTGCCTCCAACAGGGGCTGCCCCGAATTGACCCAGGAAGATATGGACAAAGTAGAATTGGCCATCAGCATGGTGCAGTTTGAAACCGCCAAATCGGTTCTGCTGCCCCAGTCCTTCCCGGTGCTCGACAATATCGTCGACATCATGAAGCGGTATCCGTATTACAGCTTGAAGATCAGCGGTCATACCGACAACGTAGGCGACGATACCAGCAATCTGGCCCTCTCCAAAGAGCGGGCAAAGGCATGCTTCGACTACCTGGCTTCCAAAGGGGTGTTTCCCGGCAGGATGACCCACGACGGCTACGGGGAGGCGAAGCCCAGAGCCACCAACAATAATGATGAAGGCCGGGCACTCAACCGCAGGGTGGAGTTTGAACTGTCGGTGAATTAATGATTCACTAAATATACTGTTTCCAAAGAAGCAAGAGCCCTCGGCCCTTGCTTCTTTTCATTTTGAAAACTAACCACTTATGAAAAAAATGTTACTCCTCACCGGCCTGTTCCTCGGGTCGGTCTCGCTTTTAAGCGCCCAACACAGCGTAAAAGGCACCGTCCGCGACCGGGCAAATGAACCCATGGTCTCGGTGAATATCTTCGAAAAAGGAGGCGTCAACGGCACGATCTCCGACCTGGACGGGGCTTATGAGATCCAGGTCAGCTCCCCGGATGCCGTCCTCGTTTTTAGTTTCGCAGGTATCAGATTGGAAGTGCCCGTAAACGGACAAACCACCCTCGATGTGAAGATCGAGGAAAATATCCAGTTGCGGGAGGTTCAGATCGTGGGAACCCGCAGCCCGAGAAGGACTTCCGTCGATACGCCGGTTCCCATCGACATCATCCTCATTAGCGAAGTGGCCAACGACGTGGGCCAGGTCGACATCAACCAACTGCTGCAATACGCAGCGCCCTCCTTCAACGCCAATAAGCAATCCGGCTCCGACGGCGCCGACCATATCGACCCGGCCACCCTGCGGGGACTTGGCCCGGATCAAACCCTGGTGCTCATCAACGGCAAGCGCAGGCACCAATCCTCCCTGATCAATATCTTCGGCACCAGGGGCCGCGGCAACACGGGCACCGACCTCAACACCATTCCGGCAGCCGCCATCGAAAGGATCGAGATCCTGCGCGACGGCGCCAGCGCCCAGTATGGCTCCGATGCCATAGCGGGGGTGATCAATATCGTCCTGAAATCCTCCGTGGAAGCTTTTACCGGAAACGTCACCGTGGGCGCCTTCAACGCCGACCCGGGTTCTAATTACAACGTAGCCGCAGCGGAGGCCTACGACGGCAAAACACTCAACCTCAACACCAATTACGGGGTGCGCATCGGACAGGGTGGCTTTGCAAACATCACCATGGATTACCTGACCAAGACCCATACCAACCGCCCCGCCGACCCCGCCGTATTCGACATCTACCGCCAGCAATTCGGCGACGCGGCGGCCGACAATTTCTCCACCTGGCTCAATATGGGCATACCCCTTTCCGACAAATCGAGTTTCTACGCTTTCGGCGGCATCAGCCACCGCTTCACGGATGCATTCGCCTGGACGCGCAGCGCTGACAGCGATCGCAACATTCCCGAGATCTACCCCAACGGCTTCGATCCCCATATCACCTCCAACATCGACGACCGCTCCCTGTCCGCAGGGCTGCGCTCCAAGCTGGGCCAATGGGACCTCGACCTCAACAACACTTACGGCAAAAACCGCTTCCACTACCTCATCGACGGCACCCTCAACGCCTCCCTGCTGACCCGCTCGCCGACCAAATTCGACGCGGGAGGATTCCAACTCAGCCAAAACACCACCGGCGCCGGCCTGAGCCGCTATTTCAAGAATGCGCTCAACGGGATCAACCTCGCCTTCGGGACGGAATACCGGGTGGAAAACTACGGGATCTTCGCGGGGGAAGAAGGCTCCTGGCGCAATTACGGCATCGTGCAAGTCGTGGACAGCACGGGCGCCATCACCACACAGGACGTATTGGGTCGCGCCGGAGGCTCGCAGGGCTTCCCGGGGTTCCAACCCTCCAACGAGCTGGATGAATTTCGCACCAACCTCGGCGCCTACGCCGACGCCGAATTCGACCTCACCCATTTTCTGATGGTCGGCGCAGCGGCCCGCTACGAAAGCTACAGCGACTTCGGCAACACCCTCAACGGCAAACTGACGGCCCGCCTGGAGATCACCAAAAACCTGGCGCTGCGTGCATCGGGAAGCACCGGCTTCCGGGCGCCCTCCCTGGCTCAAATCTATTTCAACTCCACCTTCACCGATTTCGTAGGCGGAACACCCATCGATAAGATCATCGCCCGCAACGACAGTCCGATCGCCCGGGCCCTCGGCATCCCGGCTTTACAGGAAGAAAAGGCCACCAATGCCTGCGTGGGCCTCACCGCCTCCTTCGGCAGCTTCACCGCCACCCTCGACGGCTATTACGTCGATATCCGCGACCGGATCGTGTTGACCGGCGCTTTCGAAGATACCGACCCCGATATCGGCGACGAACTGCAAGCCCTCAATGTGGGCGCAGCCCAGTTCTTCACCAACGCCATCGATACTCGCACCCTTGGTCTCGACCTGGTGCTGGGCTGGTCTCACATGATCGGAGGAGGCCGCTTCCGCGCCACCTTCGCCGCCAACTTCAACCAGATGGAATTGGGGGATATCACCACCAACGACAAGCTCAAAGGGAAGGAAGACATTTACTTCGGGACCCGCGAGCAGAAATTCATGCTGGCTTCCGCTCCTGACAGCAAAATGAACCTGACGCTCGATTACAGGCTGAAAAAATTCCACGCCAACGTGCGCCTCGTCCGCTTCGGGGAGGTCGTGCTCGAAGACTGGCTGGGCACCGACGACGTCTACGAAGCCGCCATCGTGGCCGACCTGCTTTTGGGATACAACCTCACGAAAAACCTCTCGCTCTCCGTCGGGGCAGCCAATATCCTCAATGCCTACCCCATCCAGCAAGATACCGAAACCGAGACCGGAGGACTCTGGGATGCCGTGCAGATGGGCACCAATGGAGCGTTCTATTTTGCGAAATTGGGGCTGATGTTTTAAAAATATACTTTAGTACTGTGGTCGCCTTCAGCGACCACAGTACGCTCGTGAGGGTCTCCGACCCGAAACGTTGTGTTTGCAAGTCTCCAGACTTGCTATACAAGTCAGTTGCGGATATGCAAGTCAGTTGTGGATATGCAAGTCAGGAGACTTGCCGACAGTGCGTTTCGGGTCGGAGACCCTCACGAGCATTCCCCTTACACCCCAGGCTTCCTCGCAAAAACGGTAATGCTAAAAATACCCGTCTCAGATGACCGGTAGGTCCTCAAATCCTCAGGAGAAAGGTATTGAAGCAGAACCTCATCCGGCATGTCGATCTCCCTTTCCTTCTGGACCTCGATGCCTTCAAACCCCGCTGCGCGGATGATGCCCAGGTAGTCGTCTTTTTGAATAGCTCCCGACACGCAACCCGCGTACATTTCCGCGGCGTTTTGCAGTCCGGCGGGTAAATCTCCCAGCAGGACGATATCGGAAATGCTAAAGTGGCCTCCGGGTTTTAGGATCCGGAAAATTTCGGCAAAGGCGCGGCTCTTGTCGGGTACCAGGTTGAGCACGCAATTGCTCACGACCACATGAGCGGTGTCGTTTGGAATAGGCATCTGCTCGATGTCCCCGTAAATGAATTCTACATTGGAAAACCCAAGTGCAGAGGCGTTCTTGCGGGCTTTTTCCACCATGTCGGGGGTAAAATCGAGCCCGATGACGCGGCCCGTCTCCCCGGTTTCCGCCCGTGCGATGAAGCAGTCGTTGCCCGCGCCGGAGCCCAGGTCGACCACTGTATCGCCTTTGGAAATCCTCGCAAACTGCGTCGGAAGGCCGCAGCCCAGGCCGAGGTCGGCGTCGGGGTTGTACCCCTCCAACTTTTCGTAAGACTCCGTCATGATGTTGGCCACTTCCTGGGTCGCCGTATCAGACGGTCCGCAACAAGTGGTCGAACAACAGCTTTTTTGCTCCTGCCGGGCAATTTCACCGTATTTCTGCTTCACAAGCTCTTTGAGATCTTCTGTCGTTTTCATTATTAATTGTTTTATCGCAATATTACGATTGATATTTTTACAAAGCAAGAGGCGCCGGAAAAAAAATTCCGACGCCTCTTGTTTTTAGTAGTTTTTTTAAGGCTGATCCCCTGTCAGGGTGCAGGGAACGGTCAGGGGGCCGGAGGTCAGGGAATAACTGATCGTAATCGTTTTACCCGTGAGCGAGCCGGAGCCGCTGATGCTGATGATGGAGCCCTGGTAGCTGATGTCCTGTTCTGCGATCGTGATTCCGTTCTGGGAGTCCACCTTGGCGGTAAACAACATCCCCTCGCTGGGGATGGAGACGACGATGCCGTCTTCGGTGGTGCTCGACTGGGCGATTACGAAGGAAACGCCTTCATCGGCAGAGCCTGCGCAGGCATTGATCCCGGTGTAGTTTGCCGCGAACTTGTCCCTCCAGGGTACACAGCTCCCGTCGTTCTTTTTGGCCTTGGGATCGAAATTATCGGACATCGGTTCGGTGCAGCCCTCTGTTTGGCAGCTGCTCAGGAGGCTGATCCCGAAAAAGGAAATTATTACTACGGCGAAAAGGTGCACAAAACGCAACGAGAATTTCTGCATGAGTCGGTTTATTTTAGGAAATGGTTCAGTAGGGAGGTCCAACCCCGATTACATATTGGCCAGGTTGACTACATAACCGGCAAGCTCGTATTTGCTTTTCAACTGGGGCACATAATTGCTGGCCTCGGTCCGGTCGCCGAACACACGCACGAGGATCTTGTACAACATGGTACCGTCGGGTTTTCTCGATTCCTTGATGTACACCTGCTGTACTCCTTTGTCGGCAATCATCTTGGCCTGGCGCTCGGCATTGGGCAAAAAGGTATAAGATCCTACCTGGATGCTGTATCCTTGCTGCCCGGCAGGCATGGAGGCCACGCCGGCAGAATTTGAAGGCGCAGCCGGGTTGACGGGCGCCGAGAAAGAGTTGTAGGAGGTCGGCACGTTAGACTGATTGTAGGCCTGAGGTACGGAAGAGGTCACCGGCGTCTTGGCCGCCTGATAGGTAGTCGTTTCTGGAAATGCGTTGTTAAAAGTGACCGGCTGTGGCGGCAGGGGCAGGGAAAAACCCTTGGCGGAAGCAGAACTCGGGGTGGATGCAGAAGCGACCGTGTTGGGAGCGCTGTAGCTTTGGGGGATCGAACTGCCTGAATACCCGGCGACTTCGACTTTCACTTCGACCTTGCCGTCGAGGAGCAGCCCGATCTGGTCGGCCGCGGCCCAGGACACATCGACGACGCAACCCGGGTTGTAAGGCCCGCGGTCGTTCACCCGAACGATCACAGATTTGAAATTATCCATCCGGGTCACCTTGAGCTGGGTGCCGAAGGGATGGACCTTGTGCGCGCAGGTGAGGCCGTACTTGTCGTAGGTCTCCCGCTGGCCGTTCTTTTTCCGTGGAAATAATCGGCGTAGTAAATTGCTTGACCGTATTCCGGCGCCTGGGCCATGGAAAGGGAGAAACCGGAGAATACGAACAGGATGCTTAGATTAATAATTTTTTTCATGTGTATTATTTTCTCAGTCTACAAATTTACGTCAATTTCTAACACTAAAAAACCCGCGGGTCCGACAATTCCCGCATTTTATTTGGAAAAGGAAAAAGTGCGCGCTTCAAACCCTTCGCCCAATTGCTTTAAAGCCCCTTCGTTTTCGAAAAAAAGGCCCGCGTCCAGCTTGAGGGAATGATGGCCGGAGGACAGGTGCAATTCGTCGTAGGGCATAAATAAGGTAAGATCTGAATAATCGGCCGAGTCGTACCGCGGCAAAAAGTCGGCGCCGACGGATACCTTGCCGTCCACGGAGTTGTACTTGCCGTTGTAATCCTGAAGCGGCAGGCCCGAATCGGAGTAAAACCAGGCCACCGCCCTGCAGGGCTTATCCTTGCCATTTCTGACGCTAAACTGCAAATGAATTCGAAGGCCTTTCCGGATGCCCTCGTACACGTCGAAATCGACCCACAGCTTTTGGAACAGTGCGCTGGGTATGGGCTTTCCAAACTTGTATTCGAAACTGGAAAAGGCGCTTACCGGGCCCACCTGCTGCATCCTGTCCCCCTGCATTTGATGGAATAGCCCGATCTGAAATTTTATGCGGTAATTGCCCTCTTCCAGGTGTAATTCGTCGTAGGGAAGGAACAAGGAGAAATCGGTAAAATCGGAGGAAACATCGCTTGGCACAAAATCAACTCCGGCCGATACATCGCCGGTAGAGGTGGAGTACAGGCCGTTGAAATCCTCGAGCGGCTCCCCGCTTGCCTCGTCGTAAAACCATGCCACCGCCTTGCAATTCTCCCCCGGCAGGTGGCTCAGGATAAAGCTGGCATGGACTCTAAGTCCCTTCACCCCTCCTTCCTCCACCCCCTGCTCCACCCAAACCCTGCGAAAGACCGCCGAGGCCCTTTGCGGGTCGGCCGGCGATTTTGGCACGACCGTGATGACAGGGGAAACGGGTTTTTCAGTGGGTTCGCTTCGAATGGGTTTTACGGCTTCGTTCTGGTTTTCGGCCTCCAGCCAGCCATTGGTCACCGCGGCCAGGCGGGCCGACTTGGGGGGATGGGTCGGGGTGCCGGTTTCCGAGGCCAGGGCATCCATGGCGGTGCGGGCTTCTTCGATACTGGCGCCCATTTTGTACAAAATAAAACCGGAGAAACGGTCGGCTTCGAGTTCTTTGTCGGGCCTGCTGCCCTGGGTGTCGAGGGTATGGCCGGAGAGGTGGTGTCCGATCTCATGGGCCAGGATACTGAGGGCGGCCCAATCCGTCTTGGTCTCGTCCTTGATCCGGATCATAAAATACTGGTTGTAAAGGATGAAGCGCTTGTCCTGGTATAAGATGGCGGCGGCGTTGGGCACATTGGCCGCCTTGATGGTAAAATTGGACGGAAGGCCGGTGTACTTCATGATCTGTTTCATGGCGTCGTCCGCTTCGGTATCGGAGGCAAACCCGTACAGGTCTTCCACCGGGCTGATCTCGCCGGAGTAATCGGAGGAGTTGGTGACCAACAATCGTTCCTGGGAAAGGGCCATGTCCGCCAGCAGAAGAAGAGATACCCACAAGAAAAGTTTCTTCATTCAGAGATCAGTTTTGTCGGCGCTTCTCGTCGGAATTTTCCCCATAACGAAATTCCGCGCGGAATTCGTTCACCCGCTTCAAAACAATTTCCCCGCCCCCGTTCCGATCCCGATGATCATCCGAATGGCCTCCTCGGGTTTTACATCCACCGGCTCCACATGCTCCGGGTCCATGTAGAAAATAAACCCGTTGGTGGGATTCGGGGCAGTGGGCACAAACACCGTGTATTTACCGTCCTTGTGCTCGTCTGCGATGAATCCGTACATCTTGGTGCCCATGACCTGTACCACCACGACCTGCGAAAAAGGCATGCGCTTGGCCCCCGAAAACTGGAGCACGGTTTCCTTGATCACGCCATACAGGGGCAAACGGCTCAGCAACTCCGTTTCGATCAGGGCGATAATGCCCCTCCCCAGCCGGGTCTGCACCACGAGTCCCACGAAAAAAAAGAAAATAATAATGAGCCCCATCGTGATCAGGTCGATCAGCAGCTCGCTGGTGATGAAGGGAAATTTGATGATGTTCGACAGAGGCTCGATCAGGGCGCGGAGGGTGTCGAATACGAGTTTGACCAGTAAAATAAAAATGGTTACTGGCATTACCACTACGGCGCCTCCGATCAGGGTGGTGCGCAAAAAGTTCTTGAAGCGTTTGGCGGGAGTCATTTGGAGCGGATAGTTGAAAAGTGGAAGAGTTGAAAAGATTCCAACCCAAAAAAATACTGCGCCTGAAGTTTCCCTCAGGCGCAGCATAGCTAACTCGTACTTTTCACAGGCGAAAGCGCCCGAAGACGGGTCCAGTCCTTCCAGAACCATCGGGCCCAAAAAAAGGCCAGAAGCGGGAATACCGCGAAAGCTAGCGGATTGTAGTAGAAAGCTTCCGTGAAATCCAGATGGATCAGGTGCATGGTGGCCCGCGTCATTCCGCAGGCATAGCACTCGAGTTGGAACAGGACCTGCGACAAACAAATGGATTCGCCCTTGTCGAAATACCCGGCAGGTAACAATAGAAGTACCAGGGGCACAAGGATGTAGAATCCAAGCTTGAAGTACAGAAAGTACCGGTTGTTCTTAAAGCGTCGGATCATAGGAACTTCCGTCGGCCGGAACCAGATCGCCCGTGATGATGCGGATCAGGTCGATAAGCGCCCAGATGCCGCAACCGCCGGCGGTCAGCAATTGAATGATACCGATGCCCGTGTAGCCGAGATAGAAACGGTGAATACCCAGGTAACCGACCAGAAGCACCAGAACCAGTGCGATGATCTGGCTCTTCGGGCCGCTCGCGCTGTCCGATTTCATGCTTTTCTTCACTTCTTTCTGGGCCTTCTTCAGCACCAGGGTCTCCTTGAAGCTCAGCTTTTGGCCGGTCATCTCCTTGATCTGGTTGGGCGTCAGCTGGATGAATTGCTCCATCGTCAGGCCCGACTGGGTACCGTTGAGCAATTGCTCAACCATGGGGTTGTGGTCGACGGCCACGACCGCACGTGCGGAGGTAGCGCAAAACAGGGTGCAGATCACTGCGACCAGGGTTAGTTGAAATACCTTTCTCATTCACATAGCAATTAAGGACTTTTTGCCTACTCTTTGAGCTTTTCGGCTTCCGCTTCCTACTCTTTTACGGATTTTCGGAGCCCTCCGGGGTTATGGCCGGGATAAAAATAGGAAAAGATCGAATGATCTCAACAGCCGAGGGTGTTAATGTAGGTTAAACTTTCCCTCACAGATGATAATCGAACCGCAACGTAAAGCTCCTGGGCGCTTCGACCAGGCCTGGCCGGACGGTGTACTCCGCGTTGAGGATATTGTCAACCAGGAAGGTAACTCTGGAATGCTCGCTGATCTTATACCCTGCCCGGAGCCCGCCATATACATAGCTGCTCTGGTGCTCTTCCCGGTAAGACCGCAGCCCGGGCACGACCAGGATCTCAAACACCCGGTCGATATTCTCCATCTGGCTGGCGGCAAATACGGCAACCCCCAGCGACCATTTTTTATACGAGCTCTCCCAGTCGAATTTAAAGGTCCTCTTGTTGCGGTATTTCAATACGTTATAATCCACCGAGGAACCGATGGCGTTTGTCTGGCCCTCCGTGGGCTCATCGTTGCCTTGCACCGGGGTGGTATCAAAATTCGCAAATGTCGGATCGATCAACGTGATGCCCGTCAACAGGGTGCCAGGCATGCCCAACACCTTTCCGCGGCCTGCGACCGTAAACTCAAGCCCCTTGATGATGGTCCCGCCGACGTTTTGCGATTGAAACCCGTTGGGGAAAATATCCACGAAGGTGAACTCCATCATGTCATCGTATTCAGACCAGAACGCAGCGGCATCCACAAAGCCCTCGAAACCAAATAACCTGAACCCCTGCTTGATCGCCAGTTCGGTCGACCAACCCGTTTCGGAACGCAGCGCAGGGTTCGGACTGATCGGCACCCCGCCGAAGGTGGTGGTGATGTATTTTTCGGCAATCGTCGGGTATCGGTACCCCTGGCCCCAGGAAGCCCGGATATAAGTGAATTCGGCCACCTGGAGATTGGCCCCGAAACGAAATACCGGCTTGGCCTCCTTTTCGTTCGTCGCCGGCACGGTGATCTGGTTGATCCCGTTGAAATAACTGTAGCCCGGGTTCACCAGACGGTTGGACTCATAGCGGAACCCGCCCGACAGGTTGAGCCTTTCAAACAGCTTCTGGTCCAGTTGCACATACCCCGCCAGGTTGAACGAACGGTAGGTGGTATCGCCGTACAATTCGGCCTGGATGGAGTTGCCGGATGTCACCACCCCGGCCGTAGCCACGAGTTGAATGCCCGCAAACTGCCGTTGAAACTGGTATTCGCCGTAATAAAGCTGCGAAGCGTTCGACTGTCCGTTGATGTTGTTGTTGTCTACGTTGTAATAGCGGCCCATGACCTTGTGGCGGTTTCCCCTTGGATCGAAGTAGGTGAGGTAGGGGTCGATATTGAAGCGAAGGCGGCGGGTGGAGGAGTAGGCCGTCCGCGTTCCTTTCAGGGCGCTCTCCGTCGGGTTGAGCCAGAAAAAGAAGCTTTGGGTCTGGCCGGTGTTAAAATTGCTGCTGAAACCGATATGAAGGTTATCCGTAGGTCGGTAGCGGAGGCCCAGGGTGCCGCGTTGGTAATCGGAGAAATTGCGCTCCAGGTAGGACTGCTCTTTGAGGGCAAAACCGCTCGCTACCAGGTCGAGCCGTCCAAAACGGCGCTTGTAGGTGAGGCTGCCGCCCGTGGCGTAGGGCGTGTTTTTCCACCATTTCTTCTCCGCATCCCTCGGAGGTCCGTAAATGCCGTGAAAAATGGAGGCCTTGAACTCGGGCTCGCTCTTGGCAAAGCTCGTCCGCAGGTTGATGATCCCGTTGAGCGCCGAGGATCCGTATAAAGCGGAGGCCGCGCCTTTGACCACCTCGATCTGTTCGATGTTCTCCACGGGCAGGTCGTTCCAGTTGGGAAAACCGGCATCGGCCTGCAGCATGGGGATGTCGTCGACCAGCAGCAGCACGCGGCTGCCCGCCCCGTAAGAGAATCCCGAGCCTCCCCTGATATTGGCCTGCCCGTCGATGATGTTGACGCCGGGCACTTTTTCCAGCACCTGATCGACCGAAACGGTGTTGACGCTCTCGATCAAACCGGGTTTTATGACCTCTATGGAAACAGTCACCTCCCCCAGCGGTTTTTCAAACTTGCCGCTCGTGACGGTGGCCGTCTGCAACAGCGTAATCTCCTCGGCCATCGAAAGGTCGAGGGTTTGGGTTTGGCCCTCTGCAACTTTCACTCTTACTTTTTGAGGGGCGTAGCCCACATAGGTGAATTCCAGCTCGTATTCCCCCACCGGCAGGTCGAGGGAGTAGTGCCCTTCGAAGTCCGTGATTTCGCCGAGGTTGCCCACCCGGATCGTGACGGAGTAAAGCGGCTCTCCGTTGGCGGCATCTTTGACAACCCCTTCTACGGTTCCTTCTTGTGCAAATAAAGTGATATGGGAAAAGAGTAAAAACGCGATCCAGAGGTATGGCTGCTTCATAAAATTTTGAATGTTTAGAGGGGAGTAAAATCAAATTTCCACAAAATTTCTCCGGCTTCTGCCAAAGTTAGGATTTTGTGGAATATTTTTGACCTGATACTCCTACATCCATTATTCACTTTCAATCAAACCTTTCCTGCATGAAAAAAGCAATACTTACCTCCCTGGTCATATTTGGAACCCTCGTAAGCGGTCTGGCTCAATTCGGGACCTGCCTCCCCGACCCTTCCTATCAGGACTCCATGCCGGGCGTTTACCCGCTTCCCTATGACGCAGCTACCAACCCGAACGGAGGGATCACGGATAGCGCCTGCTTCAACAAAAATTACCAATTCGTCTTTACCGCAGTCGTTGGCGACTCGCTCGAGTTCGGAGGATTCGTCTATATCCTCGACTCCCTCAAGATCACCGACGTGACCGGCCTTCCCGACGGGTTTGACTATGCCTGCAACAACTCCAATTGCACGTTCTACCAAAACGAAGCCGGCTGCGCCGCCATTTTCGGCAAGGCGACCAATCCGGACGATATCGGACAGCACAATCTGGTCATCGCCGCCACCATTTACACGGGAGGCCTGCCCATCCAGCTTTCCTTCCCCAACCCCTTGCTGGCGCCGGGCAATTTCTACCTCTACGTGCTGGAAGAAGACAGCCCGAACTGCGTGATCTTTGCCAGCTCCTTCGAGGTGAACAGCGACTTTGAAAGCATCCGCAACATGCCCAACCCCTTTAACGGCAGCACGACCATCGAAGTCCAGAGCCGCGAATCGGGCGACTACCAACTCCAGGTCGCCGACCTGCTCGGCCGCGTAGTCCACACCCGCAGTGTCCAAATCGCAGAAGGCATCAACAGCATAGAATTCGATGGCAGCCAACTGCCCGAAGGACTCTACCTCTATACCTTCTCCAACGGAAAATCGCAGGTGACGCAGAAAATGCAGATCTCCCGGAGGTAAGTTGAAAAGCTGAAAAGTTGAAGAGTTGATTGATCTTTTCAACTCTTCAACTGTTCAACTCTTCAACTATCAACCGAACATGGCGAGAATAGCGATCAATATAAAGGAAGGAAAAGTCGTAAAAGAAGAAGACCTCATCATAGGGATCGACCTGGGAACGACCAACAGCCTGGTGGCGTATATCAAGGACGGCAAAGCCGTTGCCGTCAAGGACAAAGCGGGTAAAAGCGCACTGGTTCCCTCCATCGTCCATTTCTCCGCTGCCGGGGGCATACTGGTCGGCGACGCCGCCAGGGAAAAACTGATCACCGATCCCGCCAATACCATTTACTCCGTCAAACGCCTCATGGGCAAATCCTACCGGGATGTCGCCGGGCTGGAGCAATATTTCGGATACAAGATCATCGACGACGACACGGAGAGCCTGGTCAAGATTCGCGTAAAAGACCGCTTTTACTCCCCCATCGAACTGTCGGCCGAGATCCTCAAAGCCCTAAAAATCCGCATGGAAGGAGAGCTTGGCCGCCCCGTACACCGCGCGGTGATCACCGTGCCCGCCTATTTCAACGACGCTCAGCGACAGGCCACCCGCGACGCCGGCAGGCTTGCCGGCCTGGATGTGCTGCGCATCGTCAACGAGCCCACCGCTGCCAGCCTGGCCTATGGCCTGGACAAGGAAAACCAGGACGCACAAACCATCGCCGTGTACGACCTGGGCGGAGGCACCTTCGACATCTCCATCCTGAACCTGCACGAAGGCATCTTCGAGGTGCTGTCCACCAACGGCGATACCTTCCTCGGTGGCGACGATTTCGACCGGGCCATCATCGACTATTGGACCCGGGAATACCAATGGAATCCCGACACCCTTTCCCAAAATAAAGAACTCAGCCAGGCCCTGCGCCTCAAGGCCGAAGAGGCAAAAAAAGCCCTGAGCTTTGAGGAGCGCTGGCATTCCAGCCTGAACGGCTCCCCCATCTCCCTCGACCGGGCTTCTTTCGAAGAACTGGTTCGGCCCTTTGTTCAAAAAACCCTGGATTGCTGCGGCAAGGCCCTGAACGACGCCAAACTGAAAGTGGAGCAGATCGACCGCGTGGTCATGGTGGGCGGCACGACCAGGATTCCGCTGGTCAAATCTGCCGTGTCTGCTTTTTTCAGAAAGCCGGTTTACGACCAGCTCGATCCGGATGAGGTGGTGGCCCTCGGCGCCGCTATCCAGGCAGATGTGCTGGCGGGCAATCAAAAAGAGGTGCTCCTGCTCGATATCACCCCCCTTTCCCTCGGCATCGAGACCATGGGCGGGCTCATGGACGTCATCATTCCCCGGAACTCCAAGATCCCCACCCGCGCCGGACGGCAATATACCACCTCGGTCGACGGCCAGCGAAACCTCAAGATCGCCGTCTATCAAGGCGAGCGCGATTTGGTGGAGCACAACCGCAAACTCGGCGAATTCATCCTCAAAGGCATTCCTCCTATGCCCGCCGCGCTCCCGAAGATCGAGATCCAGTTCCTCCTCAACGCCGACGGCATCCTGGTGGTGCGCGCCAAAGAATTGCGTTCCAATGTGGAACAGGAGATCGAGATCCGCTCTTCCTACGGGCTGAGCTAGGAGGAAATGGCCAATATGCTGCTCGATTCAATCCGGCACGCGGCAGAGGATATGCAAATACGCGGCCTGCTCGAAGCCCGCAACGAAGCCTCCAACATCCTCCTTTCGGTCGATAAGTTCATCCGCCAAAACAGCGAATGGCTGAGCGACGAAGAAACCCAGGCGATCCGCTACCACGGCGAACGCCTCCGTCAAGCCTGCGAAGGCCAGGATAAAGACCTCATCAACAAGATCATGGAGGAAATCAACGACTATACCAAGCCCCTGGCCCAGAAAGCCATGGACGTGGTCATTTCGGAATCGCTTCGGGGAAGAAAATTTAAACAAGAGCTCCATGCACCATTTCCTCGACCCGGCCACCCTTTTGACCGCATCCCTGCTTTGGAAGTCCGGTCAGTACGACCAACCTTCCCGCATCACGCTCCTTGCCGAAACCCCCGCTGTGGCGCGGGGCCAGGAAGAGTTTTTGTCATGGGTCGGTTCCATCCGGTTTTCCCCCGATCAGATCCAAAGGCTGGGCGCCCTGCAAGGGTCCGACGGGTATTCCCTCTTCGATGAATCCTTTCTGAACTACCTTCAGCGCTTTTCCTTCCAATGTGAAGTGGTCGCGGTGGCGGAGGGAACCTCCGTGTTCCCCGGAGAGCCGCTGGTCAGGATAAGCGGCCCCGCCATCCAGGTCCAAATGATGCAGCCCGCTTTGATCGGGCTGATCGGCGGCGCGATTATGAAAGACTAGAAGAGTGCTTACCTTTGGAATATGAACAGGTTGCAAATTCACCCTTTTCTGGTTCTCGGATTTTCCCTCTTCCTCGCTTCGGCCTGTAAAAACGACCCGCCGGCGGCGGCTGAGGGGGAAGAAGTCCCTCTTCCTCCGATCGAGGAGGATTACGAGGAGTCGATGTATAAATGGGGCTATATCAATCAATTGGGCGAGTGGGCCATCGCTCCGGAATTCGACGACTGCCGCAACTTTACCGGAGGGCTGGCGGTGGTGCGCATAAAAGGCCGCTGGGGCTATATCGACAACCGGGGCAAGCTGGCCATACCCGCTGATTTTCAGGCGGCCTGGGATTTCTCCGAAGGACTGGGCCGGGTAAAGGTTTTCGAACAGGGAATGGGCTTCGTCGATCGGGAGGGCAAGCTCGTCATCCAGCCGGTCTGGGAATCCGCGAGCGACTTTTCCGACGGCATGGCGCGGATCCAGTGCGGCGAACTGTATGGCTTTATCAATAAACAGGGGGATCTGGCCATTCCGTGTATCTACACCCGGGCGGAAAATTTCGCGGATGGCAGGGCGGTGGTTAAAAACGACGCCAAATGGGGCATGCTGGATCGAAAGGGTAATTGGGCAATCCCCGCCGATTACGAAAAACTCGAACCGGCCTCCGACAAGCTGATTCCGGCCAAACGCGAAGGGCTTTGGGGATACCTCGACCTTTCCGGAAAAGAATTCCTTCCCTTTCAATACGAACAGGCCAGGCCCTTTGCCGAAGGACTGGCGCCCGCAGCCGAAGCCGGACGCTGGGGTCTGATCGGCAAAAATGGCAAATGGGCGGTGGAGCCCGGATACGACGACCTTCGCTACGCCGGCTTTGCCAGGTGGATGGCGACTTCCGGCAATCTGTTCGGGATCATCGACTCGACCGGGGCCTTTATCGCAGCACTGGAGTACGAGATGTTGTACGAATTTAGCGAGGGCCGGGCGCCCTACCGGAAGGACGAGCTTTGGGGTTTTTTGGACACCCTCGGCGTCCCGATCACCCCGGCTCATTTCGGCCTGGCCTGGTCTTTTCGCGAGGGGCTTGCCCGCGCCGGATTTTACGAGGGCATCGGGTTTATCGACCTCAACGGGCAGGTAGTCATCCCGCCCCGTTACCCGGATGTGCGCGACTTTTCAGAAGGGCTCGCAAGGGCTCAGGAGTAAAAAACAACACGTGAAAGCACTGATACTGATCGATCTTCAAAATGATTTTGGTCCGGGAGGCATGGCAGAAATTTCGGGCAGCGGGCAAGCGATTGCCGTGGCGAACCATTTGATGGAAAAATTCGGGTGCGTCGCAGCCGTCCGCGACTGGCACCCGGCCAACCACCTGAGCTTTGCGGCCAACCACCCCTGGAGAAAACCCTGGCAGATCATCGAATCGCACGGACTCCCCCAATTGTTGTGGCCCATGCACTGCGTCCAGAACACGTTCGGCGCCGAAATGGCCATCGCACTGCGGCAGGAAAAGATCGACCGGCATTTTTTCAAAGGCACGGACCCGGACATGGACAGCTACGGCGGATTTTTCGACAACGCCCATCTGAACGACTCGGGGCTAGCCTCTTACCTGCATGAGCGGGGGATCGAAGAGCTCTACCTGCTCGGCTTCCCGCTCGAATTCGGAGTAAAACAAACCGCCCTCGACGGTCTGGCCCTGGGTTTTCGGGTCCGGATCGTCGAAGATGCCTGTCCGGCCATGGAGGAAGGGGAAGGCGCCGGGGCGCTGGAGGAAATAATCGGCCACGGAGGCGTCCTCGTCCGCTGGAATGACATTTAAATTTTTTATATTTCCGAAATGAAATCGATCCTTTCCCTGCTTTTTATGCTGCAAGGAATCTTCCTGTATTCGCAAAACGGCCTCCCTCCCAATGCCGGGGCCAGAGGAGCGGCCATGGGCAATACTTCGGTCGCTTTTCAGGACATCAACAGCGCGTTTTCCAACCCCGCAGGGCTGGCCACGATCCCCAGATGGGGTGTAACGGCCATGGGCGAGCAGCGTTTTCTCATTCCGGAAATAAGATCCGTAGCGGCGGCAGGCGCCGTCGCGAGCAAGGCGGGCGTTTTTGGGGTCCAGTTCCATTATTTTGGGCTGGAGGCATACAACGAACAAAGGCTAGGCCTGCTCTACGCCCGCCAGATCTTCCGGGATATCTACCTGGGAGCGGGTTTCGACCTGTTGAATACCAGGATACCCGATTACGGCAGCCAGTTGAACGCCACCGGTAATATCGGCCTTCAGGCCAATTTTGCCGAGCCATTGTGGCTCGGATTTCATTTGTTCAACCCCTTTCGCATCCAGCGAAACAACGGAGAGTATTTCCCCACCCTCATGAAGGCGGGTTTTTCATACCAGGCCAGCGAAAAGGTTCTGCTCAGCGGCGAAGCGGAAAAGGATATCGACTTCCCCCTTCGCTGGAAAGGGGGGCTGGAATACAGGCTCCTCGAAGCCCTGTTCCTGCGCGCCGGGTTTTCGACCCAGCCCGTTCAGGGCACTTTCGGCGCGGGCATCGACCTGAAAAAAGGATTGCGGCTCGATTTCGCCTTCCAATGGCATCAGATACTGGGCTGGACCCCCGCTTTTTCGGCCGTGTATCAAGCGCCGGAGTCCCAAAACTGATCCTCTATGCGCCTGCTGATCGTCGCTTCCACCCCTTTCGAGATTGCCCCCCTGATCGCCTATCTGGAAGGCGGGTCTTTTGAGCAGGTTCAATCCTCCCGATTCCGAAAAGGGAACCACGAGGTTCACCTGTTGGTTTCCGGGGTGGGGATCGCCCTGACGACCTATCACCTGACGAGGGCGTTGCGCGATCAGGTTTACGACCTGGTCATCCAGGCCGGGATCGCGGGGAGCTTCGACCGCTCCATCCCGCTGGGGGAAGTGGTGCAGGTCGTTTCCGAACAGTTTGCCGACCTGGGAGTGGAAGAGGCCGACGGATCGTTTACCGACGTTTTTTCGCTGGGTCTGCTGGACCGGAATTTTCCGCCTTTTGAAAACGGCAGGCTCATGCACCCGGTAGCCGAATCCATTCCGGGGATAAGGGCCGTCCGGGGGCTGACGCTGGACCGGGTGCATGGGTTCCCCCCCAGTATCGAGGCCTTCAGAGAGCGAAACGAAGGGGAGATCGAAACCATGGAAGGCGCGCCGTTTTTTATGTGCTGCCTTTTGGAAAAGCGCAACTTCCTGGCTTTCCGGGCTATTTCCAACTACGTGGAGGCCCGCAACAGGGAGGCCTGGGACCTCGGCGGCGCCATCGGCAGTTTAAATAAATTTATTATCGAATTAATTGATTCAATTTTGGAATGATCTTCTGTTACTTTTAATGGGTAACTGCATTATCAAAATAAAAACCGCCGGCCCAACGAACAGGCGCAGGAGTTATTCCAAAAAGTATGCTCCAATCAGCGATCTTGAATAACGACGAGTCCATAGAGCGCAGCCCTAAATGGGTGTCGGCGGATGCGCTTCAGCAGGAATGGCTGGAGGTGCAGGCAGCCGTGCAGGATCGCGCCGCGTTCAGACCTCTGTACGATCGTTATTACGAGCCGGTATTCCGGTTCATTTTCCGTCGCAGTGGCGACGAGGCCCTCGCTGCCGATCTTTCCTCCCAGGTATTCCTCAAAGCGATGCAACGACTGGACGCCTACACCTTTCAGGGGGTTCCGTTTTCCGCCTGGCTGTTCCGGATCGCCAGCAATGAGATCGGGCAGCATTTCCGCACTCAACAGAAGAACAGGGTGGTCAGCGCGGAAGATGTGCACCTGGCGCACCTGGCCGAAGAGATGGAGGAGGACGACGAGGCCCGCAAACACGAAGCCCTGCTCGGGGCACTCGACGGTCTGCCCCCCGAGGAAATGGAACTGGTCGAAATGAGGTTTTTCGAAGACCGGCCATTCAAGGAGATCGCCGAGATCCTCGGAATTAGCGAGGCCAATGCAAAAATGCGAACGTATCGAATCCTGGAAAGAATGAAAAAGAACATGCTACATCCTAAACCCACCAGAAACAGCGAGATATGAAAAGAGGCTACAACTTTCGAATTAACGCTCCTCAGCCCTCCAAGGAGAGCATCGAAAACCACAAGGATTTCGATGCCCTTCTCGAGCGCTACCAGGGGTCCCAAAAGGCCCCGAGGTCTATCAGGCGCCAATTGTACACGGGCATGAGCATAGCAGCGGCGCTTGGTGGAATCATCCTGCTTGTCAACCTTCATTTCGCCAGATCTTACGAGGAAAAGTCGCAGGCCTATTTCGCCAGCCAGCCCTTCATTGCTCCGCCGCTTGGCGATACGGTACAGAAAGCGTTTTCCCAGTTTGCCGTAGACGCCGGCCAGGGCGCTACCCTTTCCGGCCACAACGGCACCCAACTCCGGGTTCCCTCCGAAGCCTTTCAGGACGAAGCCGGCAACGCTGTCACCGGCAACGTGAATATCCGCTTCCGCGAATTGCACGACGTGGTCGATTTTTTCCTCGCGGGCATCCCCATGAGCTACGATTCCGCTGGGACGGAATACCAGCTTGAGTCGGCCGGCATGATGGAGATCTACGCCGAACAGAATGGCAAGCGCCTTCTCATCCGGCCCGGCCGGGCTATTGAAGTGGAACTGGTCTCCGAGATCTCGGTCGCCAACATGGAGGAAATGAACGATTACAGCATCTACCGCCTCGATACCGCCCAACGCAATTGGGTCTATGAAGACGTCGACCAGATGATCATTGTGGAGACCTATTTCCCCGACCTGCCTCAGGATCATGCGCTCTGCTCCGTGCAGGAATCTTTTCAACTGGAACTGGCTTCCCTGGAAAGCGCCGAACGGCTCGCGCTGTCCTATCTGGAACAGGAACTGGCCATCCCCGACCTGCCGCTCCGGCCGCAGCGCCACAACGGAACGGACTTTGTCTTCGATTTCGACCTTTCTGCCTTGCTGCAAAACCCGCAAAGCCATTCGATGAGCCCGGAACAACTGGACTTGCTCCGCGAAGGCACGCTGTGGCAACTGCACCCGGCCGAAACCGTCGACCGCTCCGAACTGGCCCGCCAGTGGGATGACGTGCAACTCAAACCTATCAATAACCGGGATTTCGAACTCAGCCTATTCAAAGGAACACGCCAGCTTTCCGTTGTGGTCAATCCGGTCCTTTCCGGCGCCCGCTACGAGCAGGCGCTGGCCGAATACCAGGCCGAAATGGCCCGCCACGATCAACTCGCCGCCAAGCGAAAAGAACTGCTTGAAATCGGCCGCGACAGCATTCTGGCACATTTCGCCGAAGAACGCGAGCAGTTGCATGGCAGCTACGACGAGGCCTGGGCCGCCGCGCAGACCGATCATCCTCCCATACGCCACCGGGTGATCAACCGCTTCCTCGCCACCCACCTGGGCGTTTGGAATTGCGACCGCCCAGCCAAACACGAAGTGGCCGAGGTCAAAACCCGCTTCGAAGACGAGTCGGGTCTGGCCCTCCGCAACCGCGTAGGCTATCTGGTCGATAAGAATAGAAATACCATTACCCGCTTTTATACGAGCCGCCTTGCCAAACTACCGATCGTGCCCGTGGCCGGACAAATGATCTGGATGCTCACCGACGACCAACAGTTGGCCGTCTGGAAACCCGAACCGGACATGAATCTGCCGGCAGGACAAGGCAATCGGAGGACCCTGGTCATGGATGTGCTGGATCGCCCCATTCGAAGTGAAACGGATATAAGGGAAGCGCTTTTTACCTATTCCTCCATGTAAATCCCTACGTAGCGCTCGCCGGGCTTCGCATAGCCCCGGTACATGCCGGGGGTGTTGAAAGGCATGGCCACCCGGCCCTTTCGGTCGAGGGCGATGAGCCCGCCGCTGCCTCCTTTCTCCAGTAGGCTTTTCTTAATGATATGGTCGGCTGCCGTTTGTACGTCTTCCTGCAAATAGGCTATCCTGGAAGAAAGATCGTGCGCCACGGCGTAGCGGATGAAAAATTCGCCGTGACCAGTGCAGGAAACGGCGCAGGTGGCATTGTCGGCATAGGTTCCCGCCCCGATCACAGGGGAATCGCCGATGCGGTTGTAGCGTTTGTCCGACATTCCTCCCGTCGAGGTTCCGGCCGCCAGGTTGCCCTTCTGGTCGAGGGCTACGCAACCCACCGTTCCGAGGTAGGCAGGGGTGGTATCCGGATGGGTTTCCTTCCATTCCTCCATCCTGCGGGGGGTATAAAAATAAGAATTGGCGACGGTATCCAGTCCCTTTTCCGCTCCAAACTGATCGGCGCCCGGGCCGCTCAGGAAGACATGGGGCGATTGTTCCATCACCGCCCTGGCTCCCCGGATGGGATTGCGAAGCGTCCTGACCCCTCCCACCGCGCCGGCGTTTTGGGTGGCGCCGTCCATGATGGAGGCGTCCAACTCGGCAAATCCTTCATAGGTGAGCACCGCGCCCTTTCCTGCGTTAAAAAGTGGAGAATCTTCCAGGAAGAGGATGGTCTGTTCCACGGCATCCAGGGCGCTGCCTCCGTTTTTCAGGACCGCCTCCCCTATCGTCAGGGCGCTGTCGAGGCTCAGGCGGTAGGCATTCTCCAATTCAGGGCTCATGTCTTCCTTCAGGATCGTACCCGCCCCGCCGTGAATAGCGATGGCATAAGCCGGCGAAGGTTCGGATTGTTTACAGGCCACCAGCCCCAAAAGGCTTAGAAGGAGAAACGGGTAAGTATATCTTTTCATCTTTTCAACTTTTCAACTTCGAAAATAACGCTTCGATCTTGAAAGCCAGCACTTCTGCATGAGCTTTTTTACTTTCAAACGACCAGCCGGCGATATGGGGGTTGAGCACCACGTTATCGGCCTCGAGGAGATATTTCATGGGGGCAGGCCAATCTCCGGGCCGGATTCGGTCGAAGGAGCCTTCTTCGTATTCGATCACGTCGAGGGCGGCGCCGAGGACCTTGCTCTTGCGGAGTTGCTCCACCAGGTCGGCGGTGTTCAGGACCATGCCCCGGGCGGTATTGATCAGGTAAATCGGTTTGCGAAAGCGTTCGAGGAAGGCGCCGTCGATAAAATAGTGGTTGGCGGGACTGTAGGGAATGTGGATGCTGAACAGGTCGGTTTCATCGTGGAGTTGCTCCAGCGAGACGGCCTGGGCATAGGCATCCCCGTAATTCGACTTGTATTTGTCGTAGGCGATCACGCGGGCATCGAAGCCCTGTAGCTTTTTGGCTACCGCAGCGCCCATGTTGCCATAGCCCAATAGGCCCACGGTTTTTCCCTTAACCTCTACTCCCCTGTTGGCTTCGCGGATCCATTGGCCTTCCCGCAGTTGGCGGTCGGCCCGGGAGAGGTTATTCAGCAGGGACAGTAAAAGGCCCAGGGTATGTTCGGCCACCGTATCCTTGCTACCCTCGGGAGAAATGAGGACGGCAATGCCCTGGGATTCCGCAAAATCCGTATCGATATGTTCGAGTCCCACGCCTTCCCGCGCGATGAAGCGGAGGTTTTTTGCCCGGGAGATCAAATCACGACCCAGGGAAATACGGCTTCTGAGCACGATCCCGAAGTAGTCGCCGATCCGGTCTTCCAGCTCGGATTCGCTGCTGTGCAGGTCTTCCTCGCAGGTAATCCCGATGGCTTCCAGGCGCTCCGGGAGCAGGGGGTGGGGTTTGTTCAGGAACAGAACCTTTTTCAAAGGTATTGAGTTAATGAGTTAATAAGTTATTGAAAATTAATAACTTATCAACTCATTAACTTATTAACTTCATTATAAAATGCTATTTATCCGGTTGCGGGGTCATCCGCAGGTAGGGCTTAATGGTGGTAAACCCTTTGGGGAAGCGCTTCTTTGCATCCTCATCCGAAATGGAGGGCAGGATCACGACATCTTCACCCTGTTCCCAATCGACGGGCGTAGCCACGCCTTGATAGGAAGTCAGTTGGAGGCTGTCGATCACCCGGAGGATCTCCAGGAAATTGCGGCCGGTGGAAGGCGGATAGGTCAGGGTAAGGCGCACCTTGTGCTGCGGGTCGATCACAAAGACCGAACGGACGGTAAATTTTTCGGTCTGATTGGGATGGATCATGTCGTAAAGCTCGGCAATCGAGCGGTCGGCATCTGCGATGATGGGAAAGTTCATCGTAACGTGCTGGGTTTCTTCGATATCCTTAATCCAGCTATTGTGGCTGTCGAGGGGGTCGACGCTCAGGGCGATCGCTTTGACGTTGCGTTTTTCGAATTCCCCTTTCAGGGCGGCTGTACGTCCCAGCTCGGTGGTGCAAACCGGGGTAAAATCGGCGGGGTGAGAAAACAAAAGGCCCCAGCTGTCGCCGAGCCATTCGTAGAAATCGATGTCGCCCTCGGTGGTTTGGGCCTTGAAGTTGGGAGCAGTATCTCCTAAACGAAGTACCATGTGAATTGATTTATCGGATGAAAAAAGTGTAATGCCAAATTTAAACGCCGGGAAGGCTAAAATGGATTAAAAAGAAGGGAAAATTGCGAAACCTGTTTAAATTTTGCGCCGAAAGGCATTTCGTATGCCCAATCTTTAGAAAAAAACTATAAACATGCAAAAACAAAACACAACCGAAAAACGGCAGGCTTTGCTCTTCACCTTGCTCCGGATCAGCTTCGGAGTCATCTACACCTGGTTCGGAATGCTCAAATTCTTCCCCGGAATAAGCCCCGCGGAAGACCTCGCCAGGAAACCATCGGTTCCACCTGATCCCCCAACAAGTTCCACATGCTAGCCATTTGGGAGGTCCTTCTCGGCCTTTTATTTTTTACAAACCTGTTCCAAAAAGTGGCCATTCCTCTGGCCCTTGTCCACATGGCTTGCACCTTTTTGCCGCTGGTATTTTTTCCCACCTTATCATTTACCCGGCCCAGCATTTACCGGCAGTACATCGCAAAACCTGGTATTCATCGTGGCGCTTTTGATGATGCATTTATCCAGGGAAAAACCGTCCTGACGGCAACTTTGCCCCTGCGGCAGGGTTTTAATTACCTCAAACCTTTTATAATGGAAATCACCATAAAACGACTTACAGAAAGCGAGCCTTTCCACCTGGAAGGCCGCAATGGATCGGGCAACACCGTCGATGTCGACGGCTCGCCCAGCATCGGAGGCTCTGACAAGGGCATGCGGCCCATGGAGCTCCTCCTCACCAGCGTGGGAACCTGCAGCGCGATGGACGTGATCCACATGATGCGCAAACAGCGGCAGGAACTGCGAGACATTCAAGTTTCCGTAAAGGGCGACCGGCAGGAAGCCCATCCACAAATTTTCACGGATATTCACCTCCACTTCGACCTGTTCGGTCCGCTGGACCCCGCCAAGGTGGAAAAGGCGGTAAGTTCCTCTGTGGAAAGGTTTTGTACCGCTACGCGCATGGTGGAAAAAGTGGCGAAAGTGACGTATGATTTTAACATTCACCCATAAAAAACAGGGGCCTGATAATATTTTTATGGATATGAATTACCGCCGCCTTACCGTGGAGGAACTGGAAAACCTGCGCGAAGACTTTGTCCGTTTTCTGGCTGCCCATCAGATCTCCGCATTCGATTGGGAAAAGATGAAAACGGACGAGTCCGAAAAGGCAGATGCCTTTCTGGACCAGTTCAGCGAGGGGGTATTCGATAACATCCTGAAAAAGGTGGAATACCTCGAATTCAAAACCCCGCAGGACATCAAGACCTTCCACTGCCTGCCCGACAAGATCAAATTGCTGGGCCTGATGGTCGAGGGCGAAAGCGAGGTCGATTTCACCGGGGATCAATCCGCGGGCGACATGCTGGGCATCTTGCAAAAATCGGGCGCCGGCCTGAAGATGTACTCTGCGGAAAAAGCCTATGGCGGAAGCCGCGAGCAGGAACTCTTTCGCATGCTGGAGCAAGGTTGCCTGATCTCGAAAGACGGGGAGATGTATAAATTGCTGAACTCGGTGTCCCGCTAGAGGCTGCTTTCCACCCGGAATGCCACGGTTTTTACCGTCCGGCTCCGCCGTCCATCGGGCAGGGCTTCTTCGAGGATCATCGCCTCCGCCTGGGGGAGCTCGAAGACCTCCTTCATGTTGCGTATTCGCGCGGCAGGTATCTGCATATCGATCAGAGAACCAAGTAGGATCTCGCTACCCCAGCCGCTGATGGGCCTCTGTAGCAAATCGCGCAACAGCCCGGTTGCGGACCCGAGCTGCGTTGGTGGCCAGCACGGGGTCGGTGATCCATTCATCCTGTCCCAAAGGGTTGCGAGCTGGGCAAATTGTCGGTCCGTTCCCACTGCCAGCACGATCAACTTTCCATCCAGGGTGGTAAAGACGTCGCCATAAGGGGCGATATTGGGGTGTTGGGTCCCCATTGGCTGAGGGATATGGCCCTCCATCAACCAGTTGCCGGCCTGGTTGGCCAGGGAGGCAATCGCCGCATCAAACAGAGAAGTTTTCACCAGGGCGCCTTCCCCGCTCCGTTCGCGGTGAAGCAGCGCCAACAGAATGCCCTCTTTCAGTTGGTGGGCCGCCATGAGGTCGATCAGCGCTACCGGCATTTTCACCGGCGGGCCGCCCGGCTCGCCGCTCATGAACAAAAAACCTGCTTCGGCCTGCAAAACCACATCAAATCCCGGCCTGGGATCCCCATCTCCAAAGGCGCTCAATTCGGCGAAGATCAGGCCTGGGAATTGTGCACGCACGGACCTTGCGTCCAGTTTCAGGCGCTGCGCTGCTTCCGGTCTGAAATTGCTGATGACGATATCTGCATCGCGGATCAATTCCATGACTTCGGCGTGGCCATCGGGTGTGCTCAGGTCGATAAAGCGGACTTCCTTTCCCCAATTCACGCTGCAATAATACGCCGACCAGGCCTGCTCCTCGGGCTCGGAGGGCAGTTTCCAGTGGCGGGTCATGTCGCCCCCGGTGCCCGGGTGCTCGATCTTGACGACCCGGGCGCCCAGTTCGGCAAAAAATTGTCCGACGGCCGGGCCTGCGAGTACGGAGGCCAGTTCGACGACTTTGAGGTCGCGGAAAAAGGTGGTTTGCATATTTTTTTCTTTTCTCCCCAAAATTCCGTTCTTTTAAGCATAACTGAAACCCCCTCCGGCCCTCCGATGAAAATACTCCACACCGATCAGACTCGTCAACTCGACGCCTACACCATTGCTCAGGAGCTTATCGCCTCGATCGACCTGATGGAAAGGGCAGCGCTGGCATTCGTACACTGGTTTACCAATCAATTTGGCCCGGAAGAAGGGCCTGTACGCATCGCCTGCGGCGCCGGCAACAATGGAGGCGACGGATTGGCCATCGCCCGCCTGCTGCATCAGCGCTTTTATTCGGTGGAAGTCCTCGTCTTTTCCATCAGCCCCAACCCCACGCCGGATTTTCAGGCCAACCTGGAACGGCTTAAGGCCATCCGCTCCGTACCGATCCAAACCTTCCAACCAGGCGACCCCTTCCCTACCCTCCCCGAGCGATCCATTCTCATCGACGGGATCTTTGGCTCCGGCCTCAACCGGCCCGTGGAAGGCTATTGGGCCGAATTGCTGGAACATCTGAGCAAGCACCCGGGAACCAAAGTCTCCATCGACGTGCCTTCCGGACTTTTTACCGACAAAGAAACCACCGGAGCGGTATTCCGGGCCAATTATACCCTGAGCTTCGAGTTGCCGAAGCTGGCATTTTTTATTCCGGAAAACCATCCGTATGTGGGTTGTTGGGTGGTTAGGCCGATAGGCTTGGACGCAGGCTTTGTAGCGCACGCGGAAACGCCTTATCAGCTCCTGACCCAGGTACAGGTAAGATCTTTGTTGAAGGAGCGCCACAAGTTCGACCACAAGGGCACCTTCGGCCACGCCCTTCTGGTCATGGGGAGCCACGGCAAGGTCGGCGCCGCTATCCTCGCATCGCGGGCCTGCCTGCGCACGGGCTGCGGACTCGTGACGGTGCATGTGCCGAAATGTGCCTATCCTATTCTCCAGATCGCCTTCCCGGAGGCCATGGTATCGGTCGACCTACACGAATTTTATTTCACGCAGCACGGCCCTTTGAACGCCTACAAAGCCATCGGCATAGGTTGCGGGCTCGGCACCAATCAACTCACCGCCACCGGTTTGCGGAAACTCCTGCAGGATGCCGAAGCGCCCCTGCTCCTCGACGCCGACGCCCTCAACATCCTGTCGGAACATCCGGAATTTTGGGAGGATGTGAAGCCCGGCGCCATCCTTACCCCCCACCCCCGCGAGTTCGACCGGCTTTTTGGAACGTGCAAAAACGGTTTTGAAAGGCTGGAACGGGCGCGGGAAAAAGCAGTGGAGAAAAAGGTCTTCATTATACTCAAGGGCGCCTATACGGCCATCATCGGCCCCGACGGCGCCTGCTATTTCAACCCCACCGGCAACCCCGGCATGGGAACCGGCGGGAGCGGCGATGTGTTATCGGGTATGGTCACCAGCCTCCTGGCTCAGGGTTACCCTCCCCGGGATGCCGCCATGCTGGGCGTCTACCTCCACGGCCTGGCCGGCGACATCGCCGCGGAAGAGTGGCAGGAGGAAGCCCTGATAGCAAGCGATATCGTGGAGTGTATTGGGAAAGCCTTCAAAAAAATGAAATCGTGACATGAAAAAAATCGTCGTTCTAACTGGCGCCGGCATCAGCGCCGAAAGCGGAATTCCGACCTTCCGGGACGCGGGCGGGCTTTGGGAGGGGCATAAGGTGGAGGAAGTTGCCACGCCGGAGGCTTGGGTGCGCAACCCTCAACTGGTATTGGATTTTTACAACGAACGCCGCCGGAAATTGCTGGAAGTTCAGCCCAACGACGGGCACCTGGCCCTGGTGGACCTCGAATTTCTGTACGACGTAACAATCATCACCCAAAACGTGGACGACCTGCACGAGCGGGCCGGCAGCAGAAACGTGGTACATCTGCACGGCGAACTGCTCAAGGCCCGCAGCAACGATTACCCCGCGTTGGTATATCCCTGGACCAAAGATATTTTGCCCGGCGACTGTTGCGAGCGGGGCGCTCAACTTCGTCCGCATATCGTATGGTTCGGCGAGATGGTGCCCATGATCGAAGTAGCGGCCGATGCCACCTCCGAAGCCGACATCCTTTTGATCGTCGGCACCAGCATGCAGGTTTATCCGGCAGCCGGATTGGCGGGCTACGCTCCTTTCCACGCCCCGATCTATTACATCGACCCCAAGCCGTCTATCAATCACGAGCTGGCCCGTTCGGAGAATGTAAAGGTGATTGCGGAAAAGGCTTCTACGGGAGTCCGTAGGGTAGTAGAAGAGCTTTTGCGCCCATAAAAAGAACGGGCCGGTTGTGCCGGCCCGTTCGAACAATCCTTTATGCAAAACCATCGAAATTCTTGCAGATTATTCCCGGCCTGCGGCCGGGAATAAGGTTTTTCAATAGCGACCTGCGGTCGCTATTGAAATAATTGAAAAAGCGCTAACTGCCGCACATCAGGCAGTTGGGGTCGTCCAGGTTACAAGCCTGGCCTTCCTGTATGTCATCCACTGATTTTTCCTGAATGGGTTGCTGTACCGGCACGGTAGCTGACACGACCGGCGCGGAGGCATTTTTGCTCACCCGGCCCTGTTGCAGCGATTGCTCCACCGTAAACTTGATCGGATCGGTAGCCGCTTTCGAGCGAAGGTAATACATACCCGTTTTCAGGCCCTTCTGCCAGGCGTAGAAGTGCATCGAAGATAGTTTCCCGAAATTGGGGTTTTCCACGAACAGGTTCATGCTCTGGCTCTGGCAGATGAAAGCCCCGCGGTCGGCCGCCAGGTCGATGATGGCTTTCTGGCTGATCTCCCAAACCGTTTTGTACAGGGACTTCAACTCCGCCGGGATGCCGGGTATATCCTGCACCGAGCCGTTGGAGGCCATCAAAAGCTGCTTCATGTCCTCGTCCCACAAACCCAGGCCGATGAGGTCGTCCAGCAGGTGCTTGTTGACCACGATGTACTCGCCCGACAGGGTCCGGCGCGAGTAGATATTGGAGGTATAGGGCTCGAAACACTCGTTGTTGCCCAATATCTGCGAAGTGGAAGCCGTGGGCATCGGCGCCAGGAGCAGGCTGTTGCGCAGGCCGTGCCGTGCGATCTCCTTTTTCAGGCCTTCCCAGTCCCAGCGGTTGGAGGGTTTTACGCCCCACATATCGAACTGGAGGATGCCCTCACTGGCCGGCGAACCGGGGAAGCTCTCGTAATGCCCATGCTTTTTTGCAAGGGCAAGCGATTCGGTGAGGGCGGCGAAATAGATCGTTTCGAAAATATCGCGGTTGAGCTTTTTGGCGTCTGCGCTTTCGAAGGGAAAGCGCATCTTGATGAAGGCGTCTGCCAATCCCTGCACGCCGATCCCGATCGGGCGGTGGCGCATGTTGGAATTGCGGGCCTCGGGTATGGGGTAATAGTTGACGTCGATGATGCGGTTGAGGTTGCGCGTCACGACCCGGGTAATCTCGAACAGCTGTTGAAAGTCGAATTTCCGGTCTTCGTGAACGAATTTCGGCAGGGAAATAGAGGCCAGATTGCACACTGCCACCTCATCTGCGGAGGTGTATTCCATGATCTCTGTACAGAGGTTGGAGGAGCGGATGGTGCCCAGGTTCTTCTGGTTGGATTTGCGGTTGGCAGCGTCTTTGTACAGGATGTAGGGGGTACCCGATTCGATCTGGCTTTCCAGGATGGCAAACCAGAGCTCCTGTGCGCGAATGGTCCTGCGGGCGCGGCCTTCTTTTTCGTATTTGTGATAAAGAGCTTCGAACTCCCCTCCGTAGGTGTCGTACAGTCCCGGGGCTTCGTTTGGGCAAAACAGCGACCAATCGGCGTCGTTTTTCACCCGCTCCATGAACAGGTCGGGCATCCACATGGCGTAGAACAGATCGCGGGCGCGGAGCTCCTCCTTGCCGTGGTTTTTCTTCAGTTCCAGAAAATCCAGGATATCGGCGTGCCAGGGCTCGAGGTACACGGCAAAGGCGCCTTTGCGCTTTCCGCCGCCCTGGTCGACATAGCGTGCCGCGTCGTTAAACACGCGGAGCATGGGGATGATCCCGTTGGAGGTACCGCCGGTGCCCTTGATGTAGCTGCCCTTTGCCCGTATGTTGTGGATGCTCAGCCCGATGCCGCCGGCCGATTGGGAGATGCGCGCACAACGCGAAAGGGTATCGAAAATGCCTGTGATGCTGTCTTCCGTCATGCTGAGCAGGAAGCAGGAGGAGAGTTGGGGTTTCGGCGTTCCGGCGTTGAACAGGGTCGGGGTGGCATGGATGAACCACTTTTCCGACATCAGGTTGTACGTCTCGACTGCGGCTTCGATATTGTCGCCGTGGATGCCGATGGCCGTCCGCATAAAAAGATGCTGCGGCCGCTCGACGACCTGCCCGTCCATTCTCAGGAGGTAGGATCGTTCGAGGGTCTTGAACCCGAAATAATCGAAAGCATAGTCCCTGTCGTAGATGATGGCGCTATCCAGCACCTCGCGGTGGCGCCAGATGACCTCCATGGTCTCTTCCCCGATCAGGCCGGCCTTGTCACCGGTTTTTGGGTCGATATATTCGAAGAGGTCCTTCATCGTATGGGAGAAGGACTTGTCGGTGTTCTTGTGCAGGTTGGACACGGCGATCCGCGCAGCCAGGACGGCGTAGTCGGGGTGGATCGTCGTCATGGTGGCGGCTGTTTCGGCGGCCAGGTTGTCCAGTTCTGTGGTGGTGACTCCATCGAACAGGCCGAGGACCACTTTCTTCGAAATCTCGATGTGGTCGACGAAGTCGGAATGGAGGCCGTAGCAGAGTTTTTTTACGCGGGCGGTGATCTTGTCGAAGCTTACTTCTTCAAGCCTCCCGCTTCTTTTCATTACTTTCATCTCGCAAAAGGAATTTGGTCTTTGGTTTAGAAATCTTCATCCAGGGTGAACACCTGCTTGTCGCGGTCGGCCATGACCCCTGACTTTTGGTAATCCCCCACTCTTTTTTCGAAAAAATTGGTCTTCCCCTGGAGGCTGATGAGGTCCATCCAGGGGAAGGGGTTTTCCGCTTTGTATATTTTAGGAAGGCGGACGGCGCTCAGCAGGCGGTCGGCCACAAATTCGATGTATTGGCACATCAGGTCGGCGTTCATGCCGATGAGGTTCACCGGTATGGCTTCGGAGACGAATTCCTTTTCGATAGCCACGGCGTCGCGGATGATGGCGGTGACGGTCTCCGCGGGGAGTTTGTGCTCCAGGTGTTCGTTGTAGAGCAGGCAGGCGAAGTCGCAGTGGGTTCCTTCGTCGCGGGAGATCAGTTCGTTGGAGAAGGAAAGCCCGGGCATCAGGCCCCGCTTCTTGAGCCAGAAAATGGAGCAGAACGAGCCGGAGAAGAAAATCCCCTCCACTGCGGCAAAGGCGATGAGCCGCTCGGCGAAAGAGCCGTTCTCGATCCAGCGCAGGGCCCAGTCGGCCTTTTTCTTCACGCAATCCAGATGTTCGACGGCATTAAACAGGTAATCCTTTTCCTTCGCATCCTTTATATAGGTGTCGATCAAGAGGCTATAGGTCTCCGAGTGGATGTTCTCCATCATCATCTGGAAGCCGTAGAAGAACTTGGCTTCGGTGTACTGCACTTCGTTGACGAAGTTCATGGCCAGATTTTCGTTGACGATCCCGTCGCTGGCGGCGAAGAAAGCCAGTACGTGTTTGATGAAATGCCGCTCGTCGTCTGTAAGCTTGGCGTTCCAGTCGTTGAAGTCGTTGGAAAGGTCGATCTCCTCGGAGGTCCAGAAACTGGCTTCCGCTTTTTTATAAAATGCCCAGATGTCGCTGTGCTGTATGGGGAATAACACAAAGCGGTTCGGGTTCTCTCTCAGGATCGGCTCGGTCATACCTTGGGGTTCTTTACTTTGGCAGAGCCGGCACGGATGCCGGCTCTGCGCTTTATTCAGTAAGTTGAACAGTTGGCAATAAAATGCAAGAGCAGCAGTTGACAACTTGCTGTCCGAAACTCGACATTTTCCTCGAATGTTGCTGTTGGAGCCAGTGCTTTCCTAAAAATCCTAAAAGACGATGGCAGGAAGGCGCTTTCTCATGTATGTTTCTGGAGCACTAAAATACAGAATTATGCGCGAAAAGGAGGATTATTTTTCCACATAATGTGGATAACTTAATTAACCAATTGACAATCAATTATATTTTTGTCAAATAGTGTATTTGTCAATGTTGATAACCTTGGTAAATTGTTAATAAGATTTCTTCGATTTATACTATAAACATGTCGCCCCTACAGGGCTCTTTTGGGCCGTTCTTAATTTCGCTTGTGAGGGTCTCCGACCCGAAACAAACCGGCAGCAAGTCTCCTGACTTGCGTTTTCGATACAAGAAGTAACATGCAAGTCAGGAGACTTGCAAACAGAACATTTCGGGTCGGAGACCCTCACGAGCGAGCAGCAAGAAAATAAACCTCATAAACTTTATAACCTTCATAACCCTTCCTAAAACAACCTTTTCCTCAAAAAATACCAGCCCAATAGCAGGCTGATCACCATGGCGATGAGGAGGATAATCGGAAAAGCGTAGCGGGAATCCTGGAAAGGCAGGCCCACGTTCATGCCGTAGAAACTGGCCACGAGGGTGGGCACCATGAGCATGATGGTGATGAGGGTAAGGCGCTGGATCACCAGGTTGAGGTTGTTGGAGATGATGGAGCTGTAGGCGTCCATGGTCCCGTTGAGGATGTTGGTATAGACGTTGGCCATTTCGAGGGCCTGGCTGTTGTCGATGATGATGTCCTCAAACAGGTCGGTCAGGTCTTCGTCGTTGCGGATGTTGAGCAGGTCGGAGCGCTTCATTTTCATCTTCAGCAGCTCGTTGGCGCTGAGGGAGTTGACGAAATAGACCAAACTTTTTTCGATGCTGAGCAGTTGTTTGAGCTCTTTGTTGCGACTGCTGTCGTAAAGCTCCTGTTCGATCATGTTGCGCTTGAGGTTGAGCTGCTTGAGGCAGTTGAGGTAGCGGACCACCGTCTGCTCGAAGATCTGGAGCACGAAGAGCCGTTCGTCTTCCGGATCGAAATTCTTGACCTTCCCGTCCGCGAAACGCTTGAGGATGGGATTTTCAAAAGAGGTGATCGTAATGATATAATCGGGCGTGAGGATGATATCCACCGGCACGGTGATGAAAATGGCGTCGATCTCTTCCTCCAGCTCGTTGAGCAGGGGCGTATTGACGATGATGAGCCGTACGTCTTCTTCGCGCTCGTAGCGGGAGCGCTCGTCCAAATCGAGGGGGTCAGTGAGGAAGTCGATCGGGATTTCGTAACGCTGGGAAAACTCCTCCAGTTCCTCCTTGTTGAAGGGAGGCATGATGCTGATCCAGCAGCCGGGGGCCGGCTCCTCCAGGCGTCTCACCTGCCCATCCACCTTGGCGATATACTGGACCATGGTCCTCGGTTTGAAAATAATGAATCCGGCGCCTCCGGCCGTGAATGTGCAAACTTACGACTTCTTGCCAGTTATCACAACCCGATTAAAAGCCTTTAGGCGAACGCAAAATGAGGGCTCAATATTTGGATATACACTTCGGTATCCTGCCATTTGGCTTTGCCCCACACGGTTTTGATCCCGTGCTGAAGGCGGTAGAAATCCATGACGATCTCCGCCTGCTGTTCGAGGTTAAAATCCAGAAACGACTTTCCCCGGATCGCCTCCACCCCTCCGTAGTCGTACCCCTCGCGCGACCACTGCCCGCGAAGCGCCCGCACCAGATAGGCCGCGCCCAGTTGCTCGTAGTGCCAAATGTGCACCAGTTCGTGGATCAGCACGCTGGGCTTGAGCTCTTTCCAGTAGTTGATGGTGTAAAAGCTCACGTACGCAAATTGCTTTTGCCGGGTCGCCACGAAAGACAAGGTATCCAGGCGCACCTGGTCCAGGCGGATGTTTTTCCCGAAATAGGGTTCCGCCAACTTCCGCTCCTCTGCCGTCAAAGGCCGGGTATTCCATTTGATCCAGTCCAGCAGGGTCTCATAGACTAAAAACAAGCCGCCCAGTTCCCCGAACCTCACGATCCATTCAAACCACCACCAACCCGACAAGACCTGCCCCTTTCGGCTGTGAGCCGCAAGTTCGAGTACCCTTTTTCCCCACCTGGAGATAAAGGTCTGGATACGGTAGTTGAGGCTTTGTAGTTTGGCGTTTAGCATGTTTAGGAGGTTTAGAGGGTTTAGGAGGTTTAGACTAAACTTTCTAAACCTTATAAACCCTCTAAACCCTTATTTAAACCGTATCGCCTGCACCGGCCTGATCCGGCTGACCAGATAGGAAGGGAGCAGGAGGAACACCAGGGTCACGACGGTCGTGAGCAGGTTGAGACCCAGCACCGTAAGGGGGTTGAGCTCGACCGGGGCCACGGATAAATAATAATTGGCTTCCGAAAGCGTGATTATTTTGAAGTGCTTCTGGAGCAGGCAAAGCCCGATGCCGATGAGGTTGCCCCAAAACAGCCCGAGGCCCAGGATGAACATGCCGTAGTACAGGAAGATCTGGCGGATGCCCCAGTTGCGCTGCCCGACGGCTTTCAGGATGCCGATCATGTTGGTGCGCTCCAGGATGAGGATCAACAGCGCGGTGACCATATTAATTATGCCCACGATCAGCATCAGGGCCAGGATGACCTGCTCGTTGATGTCCTGAAGCGTGAGCCACTCGAAAATGCTGGGAAACTTGTCCCGGATCGTCTCGGCATACATTTCCCTGGGCAGTTTTTCCACGTATATATATTCGGACAGCACCTGCAAGTCGCGGATATCGTCGACAAACACCTCGAACCCCGCCACCTGGTTCTCTTCCCAGTTCAGCATCTGCTGGATTTTCCGGATATCCACCAGGGCGAATTTGAGGTCGTATTCCTCCAGCCCGGTCTTGTAAATGCCCTGAATGCGAAAGGCGCGCCTCAATTGCTGATTGCTCTCTACGAAATAGACGATGAAGCGGTCCCCGGTTTTCAAATCGAGGCGGTCGGCGGTTTGCCTGGAGATCAGGATTCCGTCGCTGGCCGTCGTGTCTGAAAGATCCAGCCGCTCTCCTTCCTGGAGGTATTTGTCCAGAAACGCCCAGTCGAAATCCTCCGAAATCCCTTTCAAAATGATCCCCTCGATGGCGTTTTTCGTTTCGATGATCCCCGGCATGAGCCCGAATACCTGGATATGGCGTACCCCTCCGTGGGTCTTGCGGTTCATCATCGTGGAGGGAAACTCCATTCCCAACAAGCTGAACGGCTTCCAATACTCTACGGGGCCCATCGTATCAAGGCTGGGGTAAAACTCCTGTTCTTTTTCGATGGGAAAAACGTCGAGCAGGGTGCGGTTGACGTCGGCCTCGGTGATGTGGATATGCCCCCAAAAACCGAAGATCTTTTCGCTGATCTCGTGCTTGAACCCCGCAATCAGGGCCGTGGCCACGATCATGACGCTGGTGCTCAGCGCCACCGCCACGATGGCGATGCGGATGATCAGGCGCGAAAAGGAGCGCTGTCCGGAGGCCGCCACTTTGCGGGCTATGAAAAAGGGAACATTCATGGCGGAAAAATAGTCATTCCGGGGCTTTCTTTCTTATTTTTGCCTTTTACATCCCTCCATTAAACACGTCTTTTTTATGAATTTTATCGAAGAACTGCGCTGGCGGGGTATGCTTCAGGATATGACGCCCGGCGTGGAAGAGCATTTGCAGGGAAAAATGTGCAGCGGCTATATCGGCTTTGACCCCACGGCCCCCGGTTTGACGATCGGCAACTTCGTGCAGATCATGCTCCTCACCCTGTTTCAACGCTCCGGCCACCGGCCGGTCGTGCTAATGGGCGGAGCCACCGGACGCATCGGCGACCCCTCCGGAAAGGACCAGGAGCGCCAACTCAAATCGTATGAAGAACTCGACGCCAACCTCGAACGCCAGCGCCAGGGGTTCTACAAATTCCTCAATTTCGAGGACGGACCCAACAAGGCCGTGATGGCCAACAACCTGGATTTTTATACCGGCATGGATGTGCTCACCTTTTTACGGGTGGTGGGCAAAACCCTGACCGTCAACTACATGCTCTCCAAAGACAGCGTACAGAATCGCCTCGACGCCGGCTTGTCCTTTACCGAATTCAGCTACCAACTGCTCCAGGCATACGATTACCAGTGTTTGTACGAACAACTGAACTGCACCGTCCAAATGGGCGGCTCCGACCAATGGGGCAATATCACCTCGGGTACCGAGTTCATCCGCCGCAACCTCGGCGGAAAAGCCTACGCCGTGACCACCCCCCTGCTCACCAAAGCCGACGGCAGCAAAATGGGCAAATCGGAGACCGGCAATATCTGGCTCGACCCCAATCTGACCAGCCCCTTCCAGTTCTACCAATACTGGATCAACACCGCCGATGCCGACCTGCCCAAGCTGATCCGCTACTTCACCTTGCGCCCAGGAGAGGAAGTGGAAGCCCTGGAGGCCGCCCACGCTTCCGACCCGCAAACCCTCAAACGTCTGCTGGCCGAGGAGTTGACCATTCGCGTGCATTCCGAGGAAGCCTGTCAGCTGGCCCAGCGCATCTCCAATATCCTCTTCGGCGCCCAAGCGACCAAAGAAGCCCTGCTCTCCGTAGCGGAGTCCGACCTGGTTACCGTATCCCAAGGGACGCAACTATACCCCGTTCCCATGGATCGCATCCAGTCGGGTATTTCCATCGTGGACCTGCTGACCGACGCTACCGGTATCCTGCCCTCCAAAGGCGAGGTGCGGCGCGCCGTTCAAAACAACGCCATTTCCGTAAATAAAGAAAAAGTGAGCAGCCCCGAATTCATCGTCAATACCTCCTCCCTCCTCCACGGAAAGTATATTATGGTAGAGAATGGGAGGAAGAATAAGTACCTTATTCAGGTATTAAGTTAATAAGATATTAAGTTATTGATTTACAATAACTTATTATCTTATTAACTTAAAAACCTGCAACGCCCATGCCAAAACTATACCCCCTGCTAACCCTTCTGCTGTTCCTTTCGACCCAGACATGGGCCCAGGACCGCATCACCGGCCGCTCTTTCGCCACCCGCTCGGAGGTCATCGCCGTCAATGGGATGGCGTGCACCAGCCAGCCGCTGGCTACCCAGATCGCGCTGGATATCCTTAAACAAGGAGGCAACGCCATCGACGCGGCCATCGCGGCCAATGCGGCGCTGGGGCTGATGGAGCCCACCGGCTGCGGCATCGGGGGAGATTTGTTCGCCATCGTGTGGGACGCAAAAACCAAAAAACTCTACGGCCTCAACGCCAGCGGCCGCTCGCCTTACAACCTCACTCGGGACCACTTCCGCAGAAACGGCCATAACTCTATCCCGGCCTATGGGCCGCTGCCCGTTTCGGTTCCCGGGACGGTGGACGGCTGGTACGAATTGCACGGAAAATTCGGCAAGCTGCCCATGAAGTCCATCCTCGCTCCCGCTATCCGGTATGCGCGGGAAGGTTTCCCCGTCTCCGAATTGATCGCCTATTATCTGGAGCTGAGCGCGAAGAGGTTTAAAGACTACCCGAATTTTGCGGAGACCTGGATGCCCAATGGCCATGCTCCGGCAAAGGGAGATATCTTCAAAAACCCTTCCCTGGCCAATACCTATGAAAAAATTGCCGCAGGGGGACGGGATGCTTTTTACAAAGGAGAAATCGCCGCGGCTATTGCCCGGTTTATGGAGAGCCAGGGAGGCTTTCTTTCGGAAAAAGACCTCGCGGACCATACTTCGGAATGGGTAGAGCCCGTGTCGGCCAATTACCGCGGCTACGAGGTGTGGGAGATTCCGCCCAACGGTCAGGGCATCGCCGCGCTGCAAATGCTGAATATTCTGGAGGGTTACGACCTCAAAGACATGGGCTTTGGCAGCGCCGATTACATACACACCTTCATCGAAGCCAAAAAACTGGTATTCGAAGACCGCGCCAGGTACTACGCCGATCCCGCATTCGCAGACTTGCCGGTAGATCAATTGATCTCCGAGGAATACGCCGCCGAGCGTCGGAAATTAATAGACCCGGCCAAAGCCGCCAGCCGCTACGAGCCCGGAAGGCTCGACCCGGGCAATACGATCTACCTCACCGTGGCCGACAAGGAGGGCAATATGGTGTCGCTCATCCAGAGCAACTACCGGGGCATGGGCTCCGGGATGGTACCCGATGGATTGGGATTCATGCTTCAGGACCGGGGCGAGTTGTTTTCGCTCAAGGAGGACCATCTCAACGTGTACGAACCCCATAAAAGACCTTTTCACACGATCATCCCCTGTTTTATCACCAAAGAGGGCAAGCCCTGGATCAGTTTCGGGGTCATGGGCGGCGACCTCCAGCCCCAGGGCCACGTGCAGATCGTCGTCAACCTCATCGACTTCGGCATGAACCTTCAGGAGGCGGGAGATGCTCCCCGTATGCAGCATTTCGGCTCCTCCCAACCCACAGGCGAGGTGATGACCAATGGCGGCCGAGTCGCCCTGGAAGAGGGCTTCGATTACGAAGTCATCCGGGGGCTCATGAGCAGGGGTCATCAGGTCAGCTTCGACCTCGGCTCTTACGGCGGCTACCAGGCCATCATGCGGAATCCGGAAACCGGCGTATATTTCGGCGCCTCGGAGTCGCGCAAGGATGGGCAGGCGGCGGGGTATTGATAGTTTTTAGTTATTAATTTTTAGTTTTTAGTTAAGCTGGCTCAACTAAAAATTAAAAACTCAAATCTCAAAACTATAAGGATGTTCCACCTCATCGACCTTCACCACCAGGGCCTCTCCGGCTGTATTGCCGTTTTTTTGCTGGAGACGGAAAAAGGGCCCCTGCTTTTTGAAACCGGTCCGCATTCCGCCTATCCGCGGCTGCTGGAGGGATTGGCGGAAAAAGGATATAAGCCCCGCGACCTGGCAGGAGTTTTTCCGACCCATATCCACCTCGACCACGGCGGGGCCTCCTGGGCGCTGGCCAAAGAAGGAGCTACTGTTTACGTGCATCCCATGGGGTACAAGCATCTGCTCGACCCCTCCAAATTGATGGAGTCTGCCAGGAGGATCTACCTCGACAAAATGGACCAGCTTTGGGGCGATATGCAGGCCATCGCGCCGGAAAACCTGTCGATCGTGGAGGACGGGCAGGAATATACATTCGGGGAGGTTCGGGTCAGGGCAATCCATACCCCCGGACATGCCGTGCACCACATCGCCTGGCAGGTAGAAGGGCATATCATTTGCGGGGACGTAGCCGGGGTTAAGATCGACGGCGGACCGGTCATACCGCCCTGCCCTCCCCCGGATATCCATATCGGGGACTGGAAAAATTCGATCCAGCGGCTTCGAGAGGCCAAACCAGGTACCTTATGGCTGACCCATTTCGGTCCGATCGCGCAGCCGGAGGCACACCTCGATGTGCTGGAGGCTCAATTGGACCATTATGCAAATTGGATGAAGCCCCATTTCGACGCGGGAGAGGCGCCCGATGTTATCACGGCCCAACTACAGCAGATGGCCGACGAGGAATTGGTAGAATACGGAATCCAGGGGGATGATATAGCGCGCTACAACTTCGCCAACCCCGTGTGGATGAGCGTTGCAGGTTTAATGAGATACTGGAAAAAGCAGGCGGAGCAGGGGGCTTAGTTGCGTGCGAAAGAGGTAAAGATCTTGCTCGCGTCGACCAATTTTTTGACAAAAACCATGTCGGGCAATACGACTTCCTGATTTTGCTCCATTCCGGTCAGTTCTTTCTCCTGAGGGGGAGCAGCAGGCGCTTGCTGCGTATTGAGGTAAACGTAGGATACCAGGCTGCACAGGAAAGCGAATCCAAACAAAAAATGACGGAGATGCGATCGTTTCATTGGGGTGTTCGTTAAACGTCGGTGAAAATAGGTTTTTTATGCCAAAATGATAAGGTTCTTCGACGAAGGGGCCTCATCATTCGACCAAAATTCCCAACTAATAGAAGACTGCTGTGGGAGCCGAATGGTTGCAGGGAATGGTCGTTTAATTTTTATGAAAAGGGGTTTCCGGTGCGGCAGACGGGAGATACTTTTAAAAAGGTTGGGTGAAAAAGGGAGAATTAAATAAATTTACTTCGATCGAATCATTGCTTCATTAAAATTTGCCACCACATGAAAAGAATGTTTACCCTCATCCTCCTTGCTGCCGGCGGACTCTTTTGCGCCCGGCAAGTTCAGGCCCAGATCATTTTTACGGTCAACGAGCCGGCCGGCATCTCCGGATTTGTGTCTCCTATCGGAGCGCCGGATGACGCCTTTGGCGGAGAATTGCAACCCGGCGAGTCTATTTCCGGCGACCTGGCGATTGCACTCACCGATGACCCGGATTCATTAAGCACTTATATGGGGTGCGACTCCATCATCAACCCGGTCGATTTGGTAGGAAAAATTGCCCTGATCCATCGCGGTTCGCCACCGGATGCACCGGGTACCTGCTTCTTCAGCAACAAGGTCTGGTACGCCCAACAGGCCGGCGCCGTGGGAGTGGTGATCTGCAACAACCTGGTCGGAGACGAGATCCTCGACGGCTATGGCGCCGGAGGTACATGGGCAGGGCTGGACACCATCCCCTCCTGCATGATCTCCTACAACGATTGCGTGGTCATCAAGGCCGCGATCGAAGCGGGCGAAACCGTCAACGTGACCTTCTTTGTGCCGGGCTTTCAAAATCCGGGCCTCTCTTATGCTTACCATACCCCCAAGGACCATATCATTCCTCTGGAGGACATCCGCGTCACCCTGATCAATACGACCGGATCTGAAGGCAACGATATCACTTTCACCTGCGATATCGAAGACCCGGACGGCAACATCACTACGTTGGAGAAACTCGTCGAGGTGCTCCCCGCAGGGGCTGATACCATCGTTACTTTCGATTCCTACACCCCGACAGTGGAAGGTACGTACACCGGCGTCTTCACCAATACCCTGACCTCCGATGTGCTGACTGAGACGTTTATCATCACAGACAAACTCTTTGCCACAGATCGGGGCACGGTGACCCTGGACGCTGGAAACCAGACCTCTTTCGCGGTGGCCAACGGCTACAGGTATCACTACGGTAGCCTCTACCAGACTGGCGAAATTCCTTCCATTGCCACCCACGTCTCCTTCGGGATCGGCAACGCTGCGGAAATATTCACGGACAACCCCGATTTCGACGTGTTCACCCTGTTGGTTTACAACGGCGACGCCGACGATAACGAACTGCTCGATTTCGCCACTACCAACGCCAGTTTCGACGACCTCACCGCCGTAGGCCTGGGCACCTATGCTATGACGGGCGATGAGGGCGCCCAGGAAATCCTCACTGTAGAAGTATTGCCCACCTCTGGCGGCGTCCAGTTCATCGAACTGGATACTTTAGGAACCTATTATGCCGCATTTAAATACGATGGAGACCCTACCGCCGCTAGCGTCTGCCCGCGGATGGTCGGCACCGGCGACGTCAACTATTTCGCCTTCACCACCCCGCTGGTGATTGGAAATACCTTCTTTAACGCCGGCTGGCTTGGGGCTATCTGCGTGTCCCGGCTACATATCGACGAAACGATCGACAATGTCAAAGACGTCGTTCGACTCGACCCGGCCAAGGCGCGAATCTTCCCCAACCCCGCCAAGGATAACGTCAACCTCGAGCTAAACCTCGAGAACCTGGCCGATCGGGTGAGGGTCGATATCCTCAACTTCGACAGCAAGGTGGTGGGCACGTATGAGCTGGAAAATGTCCGCAATGGCGTTTATCCATTTAATACGGAGCACCTCGCCTCCGGCACGTATTTCCTCTCGGTGAAAACGCCGGAAGGGTATCGGAGTCTGGTGTTTACCGTTGTGAGGTGATTAGTGACTAGTGACTGGTGACTGGTGACTGGTGACTGGTGAAAAACCAGTCACCAGTCACTAATCACCAGTCACCCAATTCGGTACCGCCGCAATAAGCTCCTTCGTATACGCATGCCCCGGCGCGGTCCAAATCTCCTCCGACGGGCCGCTTTCCAGCACTTTTCCTTCCCGCATGACCATCACCCGGTCGCTGATGAAGCGGACCACAGCCCAATCGTGTGAGATAAACAGCATAGAGAAGCCGGAGGCCTCCTGAAGGTCGAGCAACAGGTTGAGAATCTGAGCCTGCACCGTCACGTCGAGGGCGGAAACGCATTCGTCGCAGATCAGGAGCCGGGGCCGGATGGCCAGTGCTCGGGCGATGCCGATGCGCTGTCGTTGTCCGCCGGACAGTTCGTGGGGGTATCGAAAAAAATGGGACTCGTCCATGCCGACCCGGGCGAGCCAGCGGAGGGTTTCCTCCTCCCGCTCGCGGCGGTCTTTTCCAATGCCATGCACCGCCATGGGCTCCAGGATAGCTTCCCCGACGGGCATACGGGGGTTGAGGGATTGGTAAGGGTCCTGAAAAATGATCTGGGCCTTGCGCCGAAGGCTTCGCCATTGGGCTTCCGGTAATCCGAGCAACTCCTGGCCCTCCAGGAATACCTTGCCTTTGCAGGCGTCCACGAGACGAATAATGGCCTTGCCGAGCGAGGTCTTTCCACAGCCCGATTCGCCCACCACCCCCAGGGTCTCGCCCGGTGCAATATGCAGGTCGACGCCCGCTACGGCGTTCAAAAAATTTCTTTTCCCCAACAAGCCCGACCGGGGTTGTTCGTAACGGACCTCCAGTCCTTCGACCCGGAGCAGGGGAGGCAGGGCCTCCATTTCCAATTGGCGCTTTTCGATGGCCTCATTCCCCAGCTTTTGCGCGGTTTGCCCTTCCAGTACCGGAAGCCTTTTCAGGCGGATATCCAGGGGCGGGCGACTGGCCAGCAATTGCCGCGTGTATGGGTGATGGGGATGTTGAAACAGGGGGCCGGCAAGGCCTTCCTCGACGATTTCTCCTTGTTGCATCACCAGGATGCGTTCCGTCATTTCGGCCACCACGCCCAGGTCGTGGGAGATGAAGAGCATCGACATGCCCGTTTCCGCGCGCAGGCCGCGGATCAGTTCCAAAATTCGTTTTTGAACGGTGACATCCAGCGAGGTGGTGGGCTCGTCGGCGATCAGGAGCCGGGGCCCGGCGGCCAGTGCGATGGCGATACAAACCCTTTGTTTTTGGCCGCCAGATAACTGATGGGGATAGGAGGAAAAAATGCGTTTGATATCGGTCAGTTGCACCTTTTCCAGCCACCCCATCGCCGCATCCCGGGCGGAGGATCGGTCGAGCCCCATGTGCAGGCGGAGCACTTCTACGAGTTGGTCCCCGCAGGTGAATACGGGATTGAGCGAGGCGGAAGGGTCCTGAAAAATAAGCCCGATCTCTTTTCCCCTGATTTTTCGCAGGGCCGTGCGATCGAGGGTTGACAAGTCGAGGGGTTCGCGGTTTTCGGGGGTGTACAGAATACCCTCGGCCTTCATGACACAACCCGGCAGGTGGTCGGTCAGCCGAAGGAGAGAGAGCGCCGTGAGCGATTTTCCGGAACCCGACTCCCCTACCATGCCCAGCGATTCTCCGCGTTGGATCGAAAAAGAGATCCCCTTGATCGCGGGAAAATAGCCGCGGTCGGAGTGGAAACCGGTTTGGAGATGTTTAACGGAGAGCAAGGTAGGATTTTGATCCATGTTCACAAATATCCATATTATTCCTAAAAACCAATACTTTAACTACCCGGCTCCATCTGCTTTCCTAACTTTGACAAAAATTATTGATGCGGTCTTTTTTACTCCTGACTTTTTTTGCTCTTTTGGCCTTTCACCCCCTCCATGCCCAGCAAAGCCACAATATGACCTTGCTGGACCGCTACGACGTGGATACCCTACCCGAATCCATAGGGTATGCGTATAACGATTGCTGGGGATATACGGATTGCGACGCAAGGGAATATGCCATTTTGGGTTCCGCCAGCTACATGCATTTTCTGGATTTGGCCGACCCTACGAATATAAAAGAGATCGCCGCCATTCCAGGTGGGAATACGACTCTGTGGCGGGAAATGAGGACCTTTGGCCAGCGCGCCTACTCGGTTTGCGACAATTGCTCCGAGGGTATGATGATCTTCGACCTGAGCCAATTGCCCGATACTGTTGTCAAAACGAACCAGATCAGTTCCTTTTTCCAAAGCTGCCATACCATTTTCATCGACGTGGAAGCAGGCTGGCTGTATGCTGCCGGGACCAATACGACAAACGACGGCCTCTTCATTTTCGACCTGAACGCCGACCCCGACAACCCCGTTCTGATTGGCAACACGAGCCTGCCGGGTGGCTACGTACACGATATGTACGTGCGTGGGAAGATCGGCTATTGCTCGCATGGCAACAACGGATACTACGTCTACGATTTTTCCAACCCGCAAACTCCCATCCTGCTGGGCACCCTGACCGATTATCCGCAAAGCGGATACAACCATTCGAGCTGGATGACCGACGATGGCCAGTACATGGTCCTATGCGACGAGACCCACAACAGATCCGTAAAAATGCTGGACGTGTCCGACCTATCGGACATCCAGGTGACGGACCTGTTCCGCTCCGCCTTGCTCGGGCCGCAGGATACCGCCAGTATTGCCCACAACCCCGTGATCCGGGAGCACTACGCCTTTGTTTCTTATTACCACGACGGCGTTCAGGTGTTTGATATCTCCGACCCCTACGACGTCAAAAAAGTAGCCTGGTACGACACCCACCTCGGCAATAACAATTACAATGGTTTTGAAGGCTGCTGGGGGGTGTATGCCTTCCTGCCCTCGGGCCTCATTTTGGGTTCGGACATGAATAATGGTTTGTACGTCCTCCAACTGGACTCCATTTTTCTCGATCCGCTCCCCGTGCCGCTAAATCCCAGCGCTGAAATCCAGCTCACGGGCGAGGCCAATTTCTGCGAAGGACAGAGCGTGGGTCTGGTCGCCGACAGCAACGCCGGTTCCATCGAATGGTATATGGACGGAGAGTTGATGGAGCAGGAGAGCCCCCAGATCGAAGTCTCAGCGTCGGGCGTTTACACCGCCACCCTCCACGACGAATATTGCACGACCCAGTCCGATCCGGTAATGATACAGGTCTTTGTACCAATTGTGCCCTCCCTGAGCTTTGCAAACGATACCCTCTTCTCCTCCCCTGCCCTTTCCTACCAATGGTTTTTGGATGGAGAGCCGATCAACGGCGCCACCGGTCCTTTCATAACGCCTCTTTTAAGCGGCCTGTATTCTGTGGAGACCGTCGATACCAATGGTTGTGGGGCCGTTTCCGAAGAATTTTTGGTCACGATCAATTCGGCCGCGGAGGGATTGCCCGAAGGTTGGAAGATTTACCCGAATCCCGCTCAGGATCAAATCATTATAGAGATTTCGGGAAATGGTTCTTTTACCCTGACAGACCTCCTGGGAAGGGTCCTTGTGGAAAGTGTATTCATTTCGTCTGTTAGTCAGGTCAATCTGGAGTACCTTTCGAAAGGGATGTACGTCTTAAGGCTTCAATCGGAGGGAAAGACCTGGATTGAGAAAATAGAGATCAGATAACAAAAAATAGACATTCATCGATAACCGAAACAATTTGCCATATGCCTTTTTACAAAACCTTGTTTGTTCTGTTTTTTTCACTTTTTTTCAACTACATCGGGGCCCAGGGCCAAATCAACCTGAATTTCCGCTTCAAAACGGGCGCCACCATTACCAAGACACAATTCGACGCGCAGCACGACAAAATTCCGCAGATTGTCGGGCATTACAATACGGTGAAGTTTATCACCGAGCAGGCGACCGGGGAGTTGCTGACCTTTGAAGACTATATGGCCATTCTCGACCCCAAAACTGCGTTTATCCAACCTACCATTTTTGTCGAGGCTAACCTCGAATTCCAACAACTTCCGATATACGCCCTGGTGGGCTGTGGGAACAGCCAATACGCCTACAACGCCTTTGCCTGGTGGTATGGGGTCGGCATTGCGCCGAGGGTTCCGATCGGGTACCCGGAAAACAATTTCATCGTGCTCAATTTCGAAGCCCGCCGCCATACGGACGCCGGTTTCGACGAAGACGCGATCATCGATTCGTTTAAAGTGAACGAGAAGTTCAAGGACGATATGCGCTCCTTTTTCAGCGCCCCGAACTCCCTGGGGACGCAAAAAGCATGGATCGGATATGCCTCGGTGAATTACGAGCGTAAGCTCAAGGGCAATTCCTCCGTCATGGTAGGGCCATTCCTCGCCATCGATTTTTCAAAAGACATCGACAGGCCTGCGGGGGTCAATATGTCCTGCGTAGGTGTGAAGGCCGCCTTTTGCATAGATATGGGGAGAGTGGAACCGGCCGGTTCGATCAATTACTTCAATCCGTTTTCCCGGTAGGTTAGCTCAAAGCTTCCCTTCTTGAACTCAAGCCGGAGATGATGCCGGTGTTTGATCCAATCGATGAGTTCTTCGCCGAGGAAGGCTTTGCGCCAGCTATCGCTCAGGGAGGGGTCGAAAAAATTCTCGTCTGCTTTTAGTTTTTTGAGTACCCCCGGGGCAGCACCAGGTCGATGGAAATCTCCTCCTGGTTGCAGCGATAGCGGATGAGGAGGTGCAACATTTCCATGATCAGGTCGTGTTCTGGATCCTCTTCCACGTAACCCGCGACCAGACCCAACACTTCCTGTTCTTCCGGGGTAGCAGGCCGGTTGAACAGATCCCAGAAGTGGTTCCCGTGTTTCTGGATCGTGCGTTGCGGCAGCCGGCGGTTGGCCAACAGCGCGTCCTTCCCCGATGCGATTGCGCGGATCAGGATACCCATCATCTTGGCGGGAAAGATCATTTCCTTGGAATAGTTGAGCCTTCGGGCTTCTTCATTGCGCCAGTGATAGAGGCGCAGGAGAAGAATTTGTTCTTTGGGCTTGAGACTGGGCATCAGATTGCTCATGAGGGCTTCCCGGTTGGGGTCGCGGTCGTACATGGCTGCCTGCTCAAAAGTAGATATCTCTTCCATAGCCCAATCCAGGCGTCCGAGGGCTTTCAGGCGATTCTGTATCTTTTGGCTCAACTCCGGAAGGTACAACACGTCGTCGAGTGCGTAGGTCAGTTGCCGGGGGTTGAATGGCCGGGCCTCCCAATCGGTCACAGCGTAGGCCTTATCGAGGGTGACCTGCATTTCGCCTTCTACCAGTTTGGCGTAGGAGGTCGGATATTTATAGCCGATAAAGCCCGCCGCCACCTGGATATCGAACACGTTTCGGGGCAATACGCCGAATTGGAGGTACAGGAGCCGGTAGTCGTTCTCCCCGGCATGGGTCACCTTGCGGATCGCAGGATCGGCAATCAGATCGAGGAAGGGCTTGAGGTTCTTTACGGCGATGGAGTCGATGAGGTAGCAACCCAGTGGGGTGACGACCTGGATCAGGCAGATGAGGGTGGTAAAACGCTTTTCGCCGACAAACTCCGTATCGAAGCAAAGCCAGGGAGTTTGGGCATTTTGGGCGGCAAAAGCCCTTAATCCTTCATCGGTTTCTATCAGCTCGAAGCTGGGTGGGTTCTTTTTCATAAAAAATTTCGCCCGAATTTACGTTATTATAGCAGATTTGTTGGTATTTAACGTTTAAATCCCTATTCAATCCCTGTAATTATGAAAGCTTCCAAAATAGTCAAACGAACTTTATTGTTCCTCTTTATTTTCCTGGTCCTGATCGTCGCCGCGCTGGTCGCGATCCCCTTTTTATTCAAGGACCAGATCCTGGCCACTATCCGCCAGGAAATTAACGCCAATCTCAACGCAGAAGTTGACTTTTCCGACGCCAGCGTTTCCCTCATACGACATTTTCCCAACCTCACCCTCCGGCTCAGCGACCTCAAAGTGAGCGGGAAAGAGCCCTTCCTGGGGGTCGACCTGATGGATGTAAAGGCCTTCGAGGCCACGGTCGACATTATGTCCGTGATCCGAAGCGGCCGGGCGATCAAGGTCCAGTCGATAGGGCTGGTCAAACCAAAGGTTACAGTGCTCGTCCTCGCCGATGGTACGGCAAACTACGACATTGTCAAGCCCTCGGCGCCGGATAGCACGGCTACAGTCGACGATTCATCCGGCGAAATTTCCATCAAACTCAAGCGCTTTACCATCGAAGACGGGGAGATCATCTACGGCGACCGCACCGGCGACAGGTACGCGGAGATCGCAGACCTCGACCACCAGAGCAAGGGCGATCTCACGATGGATGTGTACGACCTGGCTACCAAGACTACCATGGCGGCGCTGACTTACTACATGGGCGGCATTGGATACCTGAACAAAGCCAAAATCGACCTCGACGCGGGCCTGCTCATCGACATGGCCCAAAGCAAATACACCCTCAAGGAGAACAACCTGCTGATCAACGCCTTGCAACTTAAGATCGATGGTTTTGTGGCTATGCCCGACGAAAATATCGACATGGACCTTTCCTTCCAGGCGCCGGGCTCCGATTTTCGCGAACTGTTTTCCCTCATCCCCAACGCCTATATCGAAGGGTATGAAAACGTGGACATCAAGGGGCAGTTTGCCCTTGCTGGAAATGTGAAAGGCCGGTACAACGAAGAACAATATCCCGCCATCAAACTAAACGCTTCGGTGAAAGACGGGGCCGTCCGCTACCCCGGCCTGCCCAAGAGCATCGACCAGATCTCGGCAGATTTGAACATCGACAGCCCGGAAGGCGACCTCGACGGCATGTTTATCGACCTGTCCCGTTTTACCATGAAAATTGGCGACAACCCCTTCGGCGGTTACCTCAAATTGCGCACCCCCCTTTCCGACCCCGATATCGACTCGAGGGTCAAAGGCACGATCGACCTGGCCGAGCTGGCTCAGGCATTTCCGATGGACGCTACGAAGGGCATGTCGGGCATGATCACGGCAGATATCACGGCCAAAACGCGGCTTTCGACTATCGAATCGGGCGCTTATGAGCAGGTGAATATGTCGGGCGATCTCGTTGCCCAACAGGTGAATTACCCGATGGAAGGCTATCCGGCGGTGAAGATCCAGCAAGCCAGGGCCGCTTTTACGCCTAACAAGGTGCTCATCGAAAACTTCCAGGCCCAGCTCGGCAAGAGCGATGTGCAGGCTTCGGGGACGATCGACAATATCCTGGCCTATATTTCTCCGAAAAAGACGATGAAGGGATCGCTGGTGATCCGATCGAATTTCTTTGATGTGAATGAGTGGTATGGCTCCGAATCTGAGGGAGCTGAAGAGTCCGCCTATGCAGAGGTATCGGGAAGCCAAACTTCGGGAGGTAATTCTGCTTCGGCGGTTGGGGCTTCCGAGGCTCCGTTTGATCGGTTCGATTTTCTGGTGGACGGCAAAATCGGCAAGCTGATCTACGACACTTATGAGTTGACCAACCTGGAAGTGAAGGGACACCTGACCCCCAACCGAATGTCGTTCGCGCCCCTGAATTTTCAGATGGGACCCAGCGATTTCGGGATCACCGGGGAGATCACCAACGTTTGGGATTATTCGTTTAACGACGGTATTTTGGGCGGGAATATCGCGCTCAATTCCAACTATTTCGATTTGAATCCTTTTATGACTGCGCCCGCCGTAGCTTCAGCGGAGGCGGGTCCCCCAGCTTCGACGAGCTCCGCTTCGGCGGACGCGGCATATTCCCCAGTAGAAGTGCCCGGAAACATGGACCTGACAGTCACGGCCAAGATCAAGAAAGTGCTTTACACAGACCTGGTGCTGGAAAACCTCGATGGGAAGATGCTCATCGAAGACAAGGCCGTGGTCATCGAGCGCTGCGAAGCCCGGGGGCTGGACGGCAAGATAGGCCTGGCCGGCTCGTACGAGACCAAGGACCCGAAGAAGCCGATTTTCACCCTGAAATACGACCTGCAAAATCTCAATTTCCAGAAGGCCTTCAACACCTTCAACACCTTTGCCACCATCGCGCCTATCGGCAAGTATATGGACGGCAAATTCTCCAGTACCATGATCATGGATTCCGAGCTCGGCGGCGACATGATGCCCGTGTGGAGTACCGTCAACGCCAACGGCTTCCTGGCCACGATCAGCGCCAATCTCAAGGGCTTTCCGCCCCTCCAGGCGGTGGGCCAGAAGCTCAACGTCGACTTTTTCGACAACATGAGCATCAAGGACACCAAAAACTGGTTCGAATTTAAGGACGGTGGGCTGGAGGTCAAGGATTTCGACTACAAGTGGAAGGACATCGCCATGACGATCGGCGGCTCGCACAAGATCAACCAGGACATGAACTATCATATCCTGGCTAAAATACCGCGCAAGATGCTGGAAAAAAGCTCGGTCGGCGCCGCGGCCAACAGTGGCCTTGACGCGCTATCGAAGGAAGCCGGCAAGCTGGGCATCGACATCGCCCAGAGCGAATTTGTGAACGTGCGCTTCACCATCACCGGCACGATCGCCAAACCCCAGGTGGGCATGAAGCTGGTGGGCACGGACGGCAATCAATCCCTGGCCGACGCCGCCAAGGATACTGCTCAGAAGGAGTTTGACAAGCAGAAGGACAAAGTGGTCGACGAGGCCAAACAGAAGGTCGAGGAGGTCAAACAACAGGCCAAGGACACTGTCCAGGCGGTGATCAAGGAAAACACGGAGAAGGCCAAGGAAAAAGCCCAGGAGGAGATCGACAAGCAGACAAAGAAGACCCAGGATCAGATCAAGAAGGAGTTGGAGGAGTTTAATCCGTTTAAGAAGAAGAAGGGGTAGCCCGCCTGCGCTAGGGCTTCGGCGGGTTCAGGGTGAAGAGTGGCGTTCCTTTTCTGAACTATGATTCGTCTGATTTTTTTGATTGATATGATTATGCAGAAGTTGAAATCAAGGAAATCACATTAATCCGACAAATCACAGTTCAGACAATCCCCTTTTGTTTGCCTATTTTTGTTTATGAACAACAATCGGGCAACCATGAGATCACCCATTTTCCTGCTGCTCTGGGGAGCACTCTCCATCAACGCCGCTCAGGCGCAAATCAGCAGCAACGTCACCCTGCTGGTCCAATACCACAACCCTTCGCTGCCTATTTCCGGGGATACCCGCTACAACGACGTCTGGGGATATGTCGATTGCGAGGGGGATGAATACGCCATCCTCGGCTCGGCGCATTACGTCCATTTTTTCAATCTCGCAAACCCGGCATCGCCGCAGCTCGTAGATCAGTTCAGCGGGGGCTCGACCACGGTTTGGCGCGACATGAAAACCTTTCGCGACCGGGCCTATTCGGTTTGCGACAACTGCTCGGAAGGACTGATGATCTTTGACCTGAGCAATTTGCCTGCTTCCGTCACCAAGACCAACCAAACGACCCAGTTTTTCTCCAGAGCCCACAATATCTACATCGACGAAGAAGCAGGACGGCTCTACGTGGCGGGCTCCAACACCAAGAGCAACGGAGTGATCATTCTGGACCTCAACGGCGACCCGGATAATCCCACACAGATCGGCAACCCCACTTTGCCAGGGGGGTATATTCACGACATTTTCGTCCGCGCCAACAAAGGATATTGCTCTCACGGAACTAACGGGTATTGGGTATACAACTTTGCCAACCCCCAAAATCCCGTGCTGCTCGGCACCCTGACCGACTATCCGCAGGAGGGCTACAACCACTCCAGCTGGCTGACCGACAACGGCCAACATGTCGTGATGGCCGACGAAACCCACAACAAAGGCCTCAAGATCGTGGATGTGTCCGACCTCTCCGACATGACGGTTACGGATGTTTTCCGGTCCGCCCTGTTGGCGCCGGCAGACACGGCGAGCATCGCGCACAACCCGTTCATTCGCGACAACTACGTCTTCATCTCCTATTACCACGACGGAATGCAGGTATTCAATATCTCCAATCCAAATAATGCGGTAAAGGTGGCCTGGTACGACACCTATCCGGCCAATACGAATTACAGCGGCTTCAAAGGTTGTTGGGGCGTCTATCCCTTCCTTCCTTCGGGTAAGATCCTGGCTTCCGACATGACCAACGGCCTCTTTATTTTTTCATTGAATAACATTACGCTCGATCCCATTCCCTACCCCTCCTATCCGACCCCGACGATTAGCCTGCAGGGCGGCAATCCTATCTGCGAAGGGCAAACCGTGACCTTGAACGCTCACCCCTCGGCTACGGATGCGGAGTGGTTTTTCAATGGAAATCCCCTCCCGGATCAGGGCACTTCCATCCAGGTAGGGGAAGATGGCGTGTATAGCGCCATCCTTTACAACGGACATTGCGGAATACAGTCCAACTCGATCAACCTCGACGTTATTCCTCACCCCAATCCGGCCCTCACTCCTTTGGGAAATACCACGATCTGCCAGGGACAAAGCGTATTCCTCAGCGTCGATCCCACCGCTACGGCGGTGCATTGGTATAGAAACGGGTCGCTTTACCAGATCGGGGGCTATCTGCTCCAGGTGCAGCAAGCGGGCACGTATCACGCCATCCTGTTCAACCAAATTTGCCCGATACAGACCAATTCCGTGATCGTGCAGGTCATCCCCTACCCCAGCCCGAACATCACGCTGACCGGAAATCCCGTGATCTGCCAGGGAGAAACCGTGACGCTGAACGTCAGCCCTTCCGCGACGATGGTGCATTGGTTTCGAAACGGCGCTTTGCACCAGGTTGGAGGCTCGCAGTTAGTGGTCGGGCAGTCCGGTTTATATTACGCCCTGGTGTTCAACCAAAACTGTTCTGTCCAGACGGCTGCCTACAATATCGTCGTACTTCCTCTGCCCAACCCGGAGATCACCCCGCTCGGCGATCCGGTGCTCTGCGAAGGAGAAAGTATTTATTTAAGCGCCAATCCGACTAATGCGACGACCGTGCATTGGTATAGAAACGGAGTATTGCACCAGGTCGGAGGCTTTCTGATCGAGGTCGATGAAGCAGGCGCCTACTCCGCCATCCTGTTCAATCAGTTTTGCCCCATCGGGTCCAACACGGTTGTCGTAGAGGTCGTCCCCTTCCCCGACCCGGATATAGTCGTTTCCGGTGAAACTTCGATTTGCGAATGGGGAAGTGTCATGCTCAGCGCAGATCCTACGGCGGGCTCCATATCCTGGTATCTCGACGGCCAATCGCTCAATTGGGAGGAACCTCAAATTGTGGCGCAGGTGGAAGGAACCTATTTCGCCGTCCTCTCCAACCAGGATTGCACCATTCAAACGGAGTTGGTGGAAATAGAGGTCACCCCCTTCCCCGATACGCAAATCGCCATTCAGGGCGGACCTTCGATCTGCGAGGGGGAAAGCGTGACCCTCAGCGTAGATCCTTCCGCCACCTCCGTAGAGTGGTACCTCGACGGCGAACTGCTGGTAGGAGAGGAAGCGCTCCAGATCGAGGTACATACCGGAGGCACGTACTCCGCCATCCTGTCCAACCAGGATTGCACCATTGAGTCCGAACAGGTAGTGATCGAGGTCATCCCATTCCCGATCCGGAAATCGCTACTTTCGGGCGAATCTTCGATTTGTGAAGGGGAAAGCGTCCTTGCTAAGCGCTGACCCCGCGGCCACCGACGTGGAGTGGTATCTCGACGGCGAACTGCTTGGAAGGAGAAGAATCCCAGATCGAAGTACAGGAGGGAGGGATGTACTACGCTATTCTGTCCAATCAAAATTGCGCGATTCAAAGCGAATCGGTCGAAATAGAGGTCATCCCATTCCCCGATCCGGAAATCGTCCTTTCGGGCGAATCTTCGATTTGTGAAGGGGAAAGCGTGACCCTCAGCGTCGATCCTTCCGCGACCGCCATTCAGTGGTACCTCGACGGCGTACTGCTGGCCGGGGAAGAACCCGATATCGAGGTACAGGATGCGGGGACCTATTACGCCATACTGTCCAACCAGGATTGCACCATTCAGACCGAATGAGGTGGAAATCCAGGTCATTCCCTCCCCCAGCCCGGAGATCGCTTTGTCGGGTGAAGCTTCTATCTGTGAAGGAGAAAGTGTGACGCTCAGTGCAGACCCCTCTGCGACCGGCATCGAGTGGTACCTCGATGGCGAATTGCTCGGTGAGAATGGGGCTGAGATCGAGGCACAGGAGGATGGGACGTATTATGCCATCCTCTCCAACGAGGCTTGCACCATTCAGACCGAATCGGTGGAAGTACAGGTCATCCCTTACCCAAACCCGGAGATCGCCATTTCGGGTGAAACCACCTTCTGCGAAGGGGAAAGCGCGACCCTAAGCGTCGATCCTTCTGCCACCTCAGTGGAGTGGTATCTCAACGGCGTACTGTTGGCCGGGGAAGAACCCAATATCGAGGTGCAGGATGCGGGGACCTATTACGCAATCCTGTCCAACCAGGATTGCAGCATTCAGACTATTTCTGTAGAAATCCAGGTCATTCCCTCCCCCAGCCTAGAGATCGCTTTGTCGGGTGAAGCTTCTATCTGTGAAGGAGAAAGTGTGACGCTCAGTGCAGACCCCTCTGCGACCGGCATCGAGTGGTACCTCAATGGCGAACTGCTGGGAGAATGGGGCCGAGATCGAAGCACCGGAGGGTGGGACGTATTATGCCATCCTGTCCAACGAAGTGTGCACCATTCAGAGCGAATCGGTGGAAATACAGGTCATCCCCTATCCAAACCCGGGGATCGCTATTTCCGGCGAAACTCATTTGTGAGGGAGAAAGTGTACTATCCAACGTCGATCCTCCGCGACCTCCATAGCCTGGTATCTCGACGGCGAGCTGCTGGGATCGGAAGAGCCCAGATCGAGTGCAGGAGGGAGGGACTTATTATGCCGTCCTGTCCAATCAGGATTGCAGCCTACAGACTGAATCTGTGGAAATACAAGTTATCCCCTCACCCAGTCCCGAGATCGCCCTGTTGGGTGAAACTTCGATCTGCGAAGGAGAAAGCGTGACGCTCCAGGCAGACGCCTCTGCGACCCAAATAGCTTGGTACTTGAATGGCGAACTATTGGGAGGGGACGAAGCCCAGATCGATGCCCTGGTGGGAGGAACGTATTACGCCATTTTGTCCAATGAGGTGTGCACCATTCAGACCGATGCAGTGGAGATCGAGGTCATTCCCTACCCTAGTCCGGAGATCGCCCTGACGGGGGAATCTTCGATCTGCGAAGGGGAAAGCGTGCTGCTCAGCGTGGACGCTTCCGCGGCTGACATTGCCTGGTACCTCGACGGCGAGCTTTTGGGATGGGATCAGCCCCAACTCGAAGCGCAGGAGGGAGGCGCTTATTACGCCGTCCTGTCCAACCAGGGTTGTACCGTCCAAACCGCTTCGGTGGAGATACAGGTCATCCCTTCCCCCAGTCCGGAGATAACCCTGACGGGTGAAACGTCCCTCTGCGAAGGGGAAAGCGTGTTGCTCGACGTGGACAATTCTGCCCTTTCCATCGAATGGTACCTCGACGGCGAGCTCCTGCCCTGGGACCAGTCCCAATACGAAGCGAAGGAGGGAGGGACGTATTACGCCATCCTGTCCAACGAGGTGTGCACCATTCAGACCGAATCTATAGAAATACAAGTTCAAACCCCTCCCGACCCCACGCTGGTCTATGAAGGCACCCTCGCCTGCGAGGGCGATTCCATTCCGATCATCGCAAACAACGCGCTGGAT
>JADJBL010000021.1 GCA_016703765.1 Saprospirales bacterium | reverse complement strand
GATGATGCTGTCTTCTGTAATATCGAAAGAACCGTCGTCGAAAAACCAAAAATAACTATAACCGTATGGGCTATTGTCAGGGACCGGATCCGCCGTAAAGGTGTATGTACTACCAGTAACCTGGGAGGAAAGCAAGTCGATGCCTATCCCCCAAGCTGTACTTCCAGCCCTTATGGTTAAATAAATGGCCAGGAGGCATACTGTCAATAGGAATGCGATCAGAATTTTTTTCATAACAACTGGTTTTTCGTGTTTGTTAAAGGATTAAAGCACAGAAAATTACAAAATTCATCCCTTATATCACGAAAACACCAATTTTGTTACCCCGTCACCAGCCTATATCCCACCCCTTTCAACGTAATTATTTCCACCCCCGGGTCGCCCCGGAAATATTCGCGGAGCTTGGTGATGTACACATCTAAATTGCGGGAATTGAAAAAAGAATCGTCGCCCCAGACGTCCATCAGGATGGTCTTGCGCTCGATCTTGAGGTTGCGGTGCCGCGCCAGGACGAGCAGCAACTCGGTCTCGCGGTGGGAGAGCTTGCGGACGGATTCGCCGAAGCAGAGCTCCAGTTTCTGCGGAAGGAAGCGGTATCGGCCCAGTGTAAATTCGGTCTCCTCCCGTGCCGGCGCATGCTTGCCCCGCATCAGGTCCAGAAGGTTTTGAATGCGGACGATGAGTTCCTCCATGCTGAAAGGCTTCTTCAGGTAGTCGTTGCCTCCGGATGCGAAGCCTTGAAGCAAGTCGCTGGTCTGGCTTTTGGCGGTGAGGAAGAGGATGGGCATGCGGGGGTCCCGCTCGCGAATCTCCCGGCCGATGGAGAAGCCGTCGCGGTGGGGCAGCATGACGTCGAGGACGCAGATATCGGGCTGCAATTGATCGAAGGCATACAGGGCCTGGGCGCCGTCGGACACGAGGTGCACGGAAAAATCGCGGCTCTCCAGGCTTTCCACCACGATCTTGGCCAGGAAGGGCTCGTCTTCGACGTAGAGGACTTTAATCCGGCTCATGCGTTCGGGGTAAGGTGATGGTAAAAACGGAGCCCTGCCCCGGCTTGCTCTGCACTTCGATCTTTCCCCGGTGCCGGCGCACTACCGTGGCCACGTAGCTCAGGCCGAGCCCGTGGCCTTTCACGTTGTGGGTATCGCCGGTGGGTACCCGATAAAATTGGCCGAAAATGCGCTCGATATGCTCCGCCGGAATGCCGATGCCCCGGTCGCGGACGCTCAGGACCAGGGCCGTTTCGGTTTGTGACAGTTCGATGTCGATCTCCGGTTTGTCGGGACTGTATTTCAGGGCATTATCCAGCAGGTTGTAGACCACGCTGGTGAGGTGAATGGGGTCGGCATCGAGGGTGAAGGCCTCCCCTTTTGCCTCGAAACGGACCTGGGCGCCCAGTTTTTCCACGTGCAATTTCATGGATTTGAGCACCTCCCCGACCAGCAGTTCAGATCGACGGTTTCCAGGCGGAGCTCGGGTTCGCTTTTTTCGAAAAGAGACATTTTCAGCACCTTGTCGACCAATTTGCTTCAGCAGGCTGCGGTACACGACGAAAAAAGCCAGGGAAACCGAGGCAAACAGCAGCAATCCAAAGAGCAGCTGTGGCGTCATTTTCCGAAATAAATAGGCGCGGTATTTCGGCACTTCGATGGCATAGCGCTCGCCGTTGAGAATATCCTGATAGCTGGTGGACAGGATGGCCTCCACGGCGGCGGTGTCTTCCCGATTCAGGCCAATCAGCCTGGCGCTGGAGGGGAGTTTACTTTCCTCCAGCGCCAATTCGATCTGCTTGCTGAGGATGGGCTTGATATCCAGGCTGTCCAGCTTGATGGAAAAGGAGTCGAGGCTATGCTCTCTTTCCGCCACGGCGACGATGAAGGCCAGGGAGCCTTTGATGGGTTTTTCGATTTTGGATTCGCCGAGATTGGAGCGGACGGTAAATTCGAAATTGGTGTCGGTAAGGCTTTGTTTATGCTCGTAGTAAATCACCTTGGCCGTGTCGACCTGGTGGTGGATCACTATTTTGTTTGAAACCGTTCCGAGGGTGGTATCAGTATGAACGGGACTATCGTCGTCGGTCAACACGCTTGCAAAAAGCCCGTCTTCCATTTCCCGCACCGATTCCAGGAGGAGAAAATCCGTCTGCTCTTTGAGTCGCTCGTATTCGTCCTTATACACCTTGCTCAGCCAAATGCCGATAAAGACGGCCAGCAGCGCCAGGCTGCCTCCCATGAGGGCCAGTGAAGTTCCGTTTCGGTATAGAAAATTCATATCCGGCTCAAAATTAGGGCTTTCCTTCCAGCCCTGCCCGCCGATTAACCTTTATTAACCTTAATTCAAGGTTGCTTAACCTGGGCCTCGTTTACTTTTGTCAAAAAAAATTATGAAACGATTTACCCTCTTCGCCTTATCGGTCCTCCCTCTTTTCGCATTTGCCCAAAACAAGGAGGGCAGGATTATCTTCCAGGAAACCATAAAACTGGAAATCCAGCTCTCCGAAGGTCAGGAGCACATGGCCGCGATGATGCCTACATCCCAGTCGTTCGACATGGCCCTGCTTTTCAACGAGCAAGCCTCCCTGTATCAAAACCACGAGACCGAAGCCGCGGCCCATGCGGCCGACCCCGAATGGACCGGCGGCGATGAGAACGCCACGGTCCGGATGGTCATCCAGCGTCCGGAAAACCAGGTTTATCAGGATTTGAAAGCAAAGAAAAAAGTGGAGTCGCGGGATTTTCTCGGCAAGCGATTCCTCATTCAGGACGAACTGAAGGCCTACCAATGGAAGCTCAGCGGGGAGCAGCAGACGATTCTCGGTTCCCCCTGCTTCAAAGCCGAACACCAGGACAGCAACCGGGTGATCGTCGCCTGGTTTACTCCACAGATTCCGGTTTCCTCCGGTCCCGATAATTTCGGACAACTGCCCGGCATGATCCTGTCGGTGGATATCGACGGCGGCAAGCGAACCATCGCGGCCACGGAGGTGGTATTAGGCGAAAGCCAGGAGGGCAAGATCGAAAAACCTTCGAAAGGGAAGAAAGTGACCCAGGCCGAGTTCGACCAAATCCAGGCCGAGAAGATGAAGGAGATGGGCGCCGAAGAAGGAGGAGGAGGGACTTTTATGATCAAAATAAGGAATTGAAACTATGAAAACAATCCACAACTCCTTACTACTGGTTTCTTTTCTGCTCGTTCTGGGCTGCACCCTGCAAGCCCAGAACAGCTTTTCCATCAAAGGCAGCGTGGCAGACTCCAGCGGCACGGCCCTGCAAGGCGCCACCGTCGTGCTCATGCAAGCGGCAGATTCCGTGCTCGTCGCCTTTGGAATTTCGGAGCCCGACGGCGGTTTCGCCATTCCTAAAACCGGGAAGGGGGACTATATCCTCCAAATCAGCTATGTCGGATACCAAACCTATCAACGGCAGATCGCGCTGGACAAAGAGCTCCAGCTTGGACTCATCCGCCTGGAGCTGGAAAGCGCCGTGTTGAAAGAGGTGCTGGTAAAAGGCGATCATATCCCCATCGCCATCCGAAACGATACCATCGAATACAACGCCGCGGCCTTCCAGGTCGAGCCGAATGCCCCGGTGGAGGACCTGCTCCGCAAACTCCCCGGGGTGGAGGTGGACCGCCAGGGCAATATCAAGGCGCAGGGGGAGGATGTGGGCAAGGTGCTCGTCGATGGAAAAGAGTTTTTTGGAAACGACCCCAAAATCGCCACCAAAAACCTGCCGGCCGATGCGGTCGACAAGGTGCAGGTATTCGATAAAAAGTCCGAAATGGCGGAGTTCTCGGGCATCGACGACGGCAACGAGCAAAAGACCATTAACCTGGCCCTCAAGGAGGACAAAAAGCAGGGCTTCTTCGGCAATGTCACAGCGGGCTACGGCACCGACGAGCGCTATCAGGGCAAGGCCAATATCAACCGGTTTTCGAAAAACGCCCAGCTTTCCGCCCTGGGCATGGTCAACAATCTCAACGAGCAAGGCTTCTCCATCAACGACTATATCGATTTCATGGGCGGCCTGCAAAATATGATGGCGGGCGGTGGAAGCCTGCGCATTTCCATCGGCGAGGGCGAATCGGGCATCCCGCTCGATTTCGGCGAACGCCGGGGTATCGCCACTACCGGCGCCGGAGGGCTCAACTTCAACTACGACCTGGGCGATCGCGTCGAACTCCATTCCAGCTATTTCTACAACCGCGTAGCCAACGACCTGCAACGCAGCCTCTTCCGGGAAAACCTCCTCGACAACCAGTCCTTCTCCACCGAAGAACAAAGCGCCGAGCAAAGCAGAAACACCAACCACCGCCTGAACAGCACCCTGCGCTTCGAAGCGGATTCGACCCAGCGCCTGATCTTCCGAGGGGGACTGGGTTTCAACGACGCCTTCCTCGACAATTACCGCAACAGCCAAACCTTCGGAGTCTCCGGAAACCCCGAAAACGCAGGCCTGAGCGACTACCGCAGCGACGGAGAAAACCTCAACTGGGACCTCAACGGTACCTACCTCAAACGCTTCCGCAAACCGGGCCGCGTATTCACCGCCAACCTGAGCACAGGCATGGCCTCGAACGATCAAACGGGGCGCCTTTACTCCGAAAACACATTCCAACTCCTCGCATTCACCGATACCATCCGGCAGAGGCAGGCGTCTCAGAATGAACAACTCAATTACGGAGGCCGCATCTCCTACACCGAACCCCTGGGAAAGGGAAAATACCTGGAGGCCAATTACTCCCACCAAAACTACGGCAACGAGGTGGAAAAGGAATTCTACGACCTCTCCCCTGCCGATGAGGTTTTCAATCCGCAGCTGAGCTCCCATTACAAGCGGGATTACCTCTACGACCGCGGCGGACTCCACTTCCGCTACAACCGCAAAAAATTCAACCTGACCCTCGGCGGCGCCCTGCAGCACTCCAGATTGGAAGGCGAACTGCTCGACGAGCAGATCCCCATCCGCAAGACCTTCACCAACCTGCTGCCCAGCTTTCGGGGAAATTACGACTTCAGCCCCTCCCGCCACCTCGAACTCGAATACGACACCGAGATCCGGGAGCCTTCCCTCGAGCAACTGCAACCCATCGTCGACAACAGCGACCCGCTCAACATCTACTCCGGCAACCCCAATCTCCGCGCCGAATACGCCCACAACCTGGACCTGCGCTTTATGTCGTTCGACCAGTTTTCCAACACTTCGATCTTCACCAATTTCAGGGGCCGCTATTCTGCCAACCGGATCACCAACTCCCAACGCATCGATTCCCTTTTCCGGCAGCTCATCACGCCGGTCAACATCGCCGACGATTGGGAGGGGAATGGCTTCTTTTCCTTCGGAACGCCCCTGAAATTCATCCAGTCGCGGATCAACTTCGATGCCGACGCGGGCTACAACCGCAGCACCCTCTACGTCAACGGCAAACCCGATCGCGTGGACCGCTGGGAAGGGTCGCTGGGCCCTGAGCCTCGAGTACAACAAAAGAAATGGATCGACGCCGTCGCGGGGCTGCGTTGGGGCTTCAACACCACCCGCCTGGCCGCGAGCGAAAGCCTCGACCAGGATTTCTTCGAACAGAATTTGTACGCCGATGTCACCCTCAAGCCCGCGAAGACCTGGTCGATCGAACAATCCATCGACTACACCGCCTACCGCGGCAGCGCCTTCCCCAATACCGAACTGGGCCCCATCTGGAGGGCCTCGGTGTCGAAATTTTTATGGAAAAACAAGCTGCAACTCAAACTCTCGGCATTCGACCTGCTGGGTAAAAACACCGGAATCTACCGGAGCAGCCAGTTCAATTTCCTCCAGGAAGAGCGCGTCAACGCCCTCGGACGCTACGTGATGCTCAGCGCCACCTGGGCCCTTTCGGGTTTCGGAAGCGAGGAAGGGGGCTTCGAGGGCTTTGACCAGTTGGCCATCGGTCGAATAGACTTCGATCCTCGAATAGTCGGCGTGGGGGATGGTAAGCGACTCCGCCACCGGGTTGGGGAAAACGGCGAGGTTTTTGGTCGCGATATCTTTATTGCCGTTGATCACCGTTTCCAGGGCAAAACCATTGACCTTGAGCCTCACGGAATCCATCGTGGCCTGGGCGTAGACGTCCGACCAGCCGTAGAGGGTGTCGTTGGCTTGAATGACGCGGAAGGCCAGATAACCGGAGTTGGTGTTGAGCCATTCGCCGTAGGAGGTGGGACCGATGAGCCCGATGAAATTCGCGGCGAGGGTCCAGCTCAGGCTGTTGCTCCAGGTGGAATCGGGAAGGATATCTTCTCCGATCTGGAGTTGGGTGGCGAGGTAATTGGTGGTCATGATCTCGACATGGGGTTGGAGGACGGCCACATCCGCCACGCCGCCGCCGAAATCGGGCACATTGGCCAGGGTGATATTGAAAGAAAGATCGTCCACCCCATCGCCGTCCACGTCGATGGAATCGGAGAGCACATCAAAGGTGTTGGGGGGATTGAAGAGGAGTTGCAGGTTGATGCCGACGGGGGTGTAGACCACATTGTCGGTGTCGCCGGCCTGGAGTTGCGCATGCATTTGCACGCCCGCGCATAAGAGGAGGAGGATGGAAGTTGTAAATGTTTTCATAGCGGTTGTTTTTGGCACGTACTAAGGTAGACCCCTTTTCCGGGAAAAACGTTGGGGGTGGAGGAGAAAATACTTATCTTTTCCCTTTAACATCTCCTCGTTCATGGATTTTTGGCAAAACCTCGGTCTCAATGGCGAACTGCTGTACACCCTGCAGGAGCTCCTGATCGTGCTGGGCATCGGCCTGTTGCTCGGGCTGGAAAGGGAATTCGCCAAAGGTGGTTCCGAACAGGCGCGGCTATTTGCCGGCGCGCGCACCTTTCCCATTGTAGCCATGACCGGCTACCTGGCCATGACCCTGTCTTCGGAATTCACCATCTGGATCTTTGTGGGAACTCTTTTCGGGGCCTCTGCCCTGATCGCCATGTCCTATCTCGGTTCGAAAGAGCAGCACCTCGGCGTTACCACCGAATTCAGCCTGTTGGCCGTTTTTCTGTTGGGCGGGCTGGTATTTACGGGCCGGTATCACCTGGCAGTCAGCGTGGCCGTGATTGTAGCGGGCCTGTTGTCGCTGAAGACCCGGATCCATCAAGCTGTGAAGGCCCTGTCGGAAAAGGACATCCAGTCGATCCTGCTCTTCATCGTGATTACGGCGCTGGTGTTGCCGCTGTTGCCAAACGAGGACCAGGGCCCTTACGGCATATTCAACCTGTACAAGATCTGGCTGGTGGTGGTCATTTTTGTGGCCCTGAACTTCCTGGGTTATTTTCTCAGCAAATTCCTGGATCAGAGGCGATCGACGCTCATGACCGGCATTTTGGGCGGGTTTGTATCCAGCACGGCCACCACCTGGTATTTCTCCCGCAAGAGCGGAAAAAGCGCGGAAGGGGGCGTCATCGAGGCGGCGGCTATCATTTTGGCCTCTTCCATCATGTTCCCCCGTCTGCTGATCTGGCTATTGCTCCTGAATTTCGCCCTCTTCAAAACCATGTGGCTGCCGATTCTGATCCTGGGCTTGGGAGGCGCCCTGTTTGGGTACTGGGTTTCGCGCAGACAGTCGGCGGAGGTCGAAGGGCCGCCGAAAGAGGTCAGAAATCCGATTAATTTGAGGGAGGCCTTCGTTTTTGCGGCCGTGTATTTGGCCATTCAATTCCTGGTGGGGTATGCCGACGAGCATTTCGGCGAAGGAGGGGTATATCTGGCTTCCGGAATCTCCGGCATCACCGATATCGACGCCATCACCATATCCATGGCGCAATACGGCAAGGACTCAGCGGCCCTGGAGATTGCGGGGACGGCCGTTTTGATTGCAGCCTTCGCCAATACGTTGGTAAAATATATGTTTTGCCTCCTGTTCGGAAACAGGCATTTAAAGCGATATACCAGCCTGGCGTTCGTGCCTTTGTTTACCCTCGGGATCGCTTATATCCTGTTTCGGGTGCTGACCTGAGCGGGTCCTATTTTTTCGTCACAAAGTTTCGCAATACGGCCTTGTCGGTTTCCAGTATTTTGAAAAACTCCTCCAGATCTTCCCTGATCTCGCGGCGGGAGCGCTCCTCCATCAGGTCGTAGGTGGCCACGCGGTCCAGGAGAGCCTCTTTCTTTTCGAGGAAAAACCGGGCCGTTTGCTGCGCCTCGGCCTCGGAGACCTCAAACCCCAGAAAATAGCGCTCCGTGACGTCCTTGATGGGGAAAATTTCGGCCGGAATGGCGTAAGGGGCGTTCACAAACCCGGAATAGTCGAAGTCGTAGGGAATGGCCATGACGCGGGAGTACCCCGGCACCTGCATCACCAGCACGTTATGCCGGTTGGGAATCGACCAATCCGTATTGGAGATCATGTATTGAAAAAAGACCATTTTGAGGTAGGCGTCGCGCTCCAGTCCGGAGGCGTTGAGCACTCCGCGGTCGACAATGGGCCCTTTGAGCCTTGCGCTGATCTCCTCTTCGTGCTCGACCAGCAGGCCAAAGGAGGAAAAGCGTTGTTTCGGGCCTTTCCAGGCATCCAGGCCTACGACCTTCGTGCGGATAAATACCGGGTGGATCACTTTCCAAAGCTCATAGATCAGGGCTTCGCGAAGGAGGTAATCGGCCTCCTTGGGACTATTCCCGCAGGGAAAGACCAGTTTGATCTCGTTCATGGAGTTGAAGCCCAGCTCCTTGAGCTCTTTCTTTGGCAACTTGACCTTGACGGGCGGGTAGTAACAAACTTCTTTGCGGATATTTCCCCGGGTGCGCATTTTGACCTTGAGTTCGATCTTCCGGCCGTCGGGGTGGTGAAAGCTGAACGCGGCGTCTTGATATTGTTCGGCCATTTTGGTGCGAAGCAGCACCCCCCAGTCGGTGTCCAGTTTTACGCGGGGAAGGCTGTCCAACTCGTGGCAGAAGTAGTCCAGCAGGGAGTGCGACTCCGTTGGAATGGAATCGGGAGTTTGAGCGCGAAGGGAGGTACAGGAAATCAGACCGAACAACAGGAACGGGAGGAAAAGGGGTTTCATAGTATCTGGAATTATGTGCAGTTTAAACTCACTGCAATTTAATTTTTTCTCCGGAAAGGGAGCCGCGAAAAAATTTTCCCTCCTCGTACCAAAACAGCTCCCCGTCCTCTCCCAGCTGGATGCTGGAATCGATGGCGAATATTTTGGACCCATACAGGCCGCGCACTTGAGGGGCCGGGGTATGGCCGATCACGATATGCTTTTTCCCGAGGAATCTGAGGATATCGCGGGCCCGTTTTTTGGTAAAGCCTTCTTCGAAATAGCCCCGGTACCAGATCGGGCCGACCTCGCTATACAGGATCTTGAGCGCCGGATCGGCGAGGATCTCTTCTTCCGGCATGTCGAGAATCTGCTTTTGGAAAGCCGTATTCATTTGCTCCAGACTGAGTCCCAGGTTGAGGCAGGTCTCCGAAAGCCCGCCGTGCACGAATACCATGTCGTTGATGGTCACGCTGACGGGTTTGGACCGGATCCAGCGGCCGAAGTAGGTTTCGGGGCCAAACAGCACATTGTAGGGAATACGGGTCAGGGAGGTGGTGGTGCGGTATTTTTTATTGACATAGCGAAGATCGTTTTTGAGGTTCATGACCTCGTGGTTGCCCAGGAGGTAATGGACCCTCCCGTTGGCGTCTTCGGCCTGTTTTTCCAGCTTGTGGATCAGCCACAGGATGTCTACCACCTCGTCGCCGCGGTCGAAGACATCGCCCAGCACGACCAGATGGCCTTCCCCGAAGGCCCAGTCGCCTTCCGCATCGATTACACCGTGGGCCCTGAGGAGCTTGAGCATCAAAATGTATTGTCCGTGGATATCGCTGAGGGCGGCCAGTTTTTTTACCCCTTTGAATGAGATCCGGGGATGGGCCACGAAGGGGTCTTCCAGATCCACGCAGGATGGGTCGAAGGAGTGGGACACGCCGGGGTCCAGCTGGAGCGATTCTCCCGGGCTCAGGGTATCTGTGAATAGCGTTCCCCCGCTGACCCATTTGGCCACGACCTGGTTGCTGTCAAAAAAGATATAGGGACCGTCCGTAAAGGAGGAGTCGACGGGCGACTGGCTGGCAGCGGCCAGGGGCAGGCAGAGAAGGGCGGCTGGGAGTAATTTCATTTGAAAGGTTTAGGAGAGGTTTAGGAGAGGTTTATGAGGTTTATGAAAGGATAAACCTAAAAAACTTCATAAACCTCATAAACTTTTATTCCAGGGGCAATCCATTCCCATCGGTGGTGAGGATTTCGCTCATATAGTCGAAAAATGGACGCATATTCCGGAAGGTGGTCACAATGTCATCGCGGAAGGAGGGGCGAGCACCTCGGCGTCACTGAATTTGCGGGAGATCAGGAATTGTTTGTGCTGGAGCAGGTCGAGGGCCGGATGGTCTTTGGCAAAGCCCTGGGGGGCGGTTTTGAGCTTGTCGCCCTCTAATTGTCCGAAGGTTTTTTTGAAGGCGGGATCGGCCAGGATCTTGCGGAAGCCTTGCTCATTGGCCGCGATTCCTTCTCGCATGCGTTTGAGGTCGGCGGAGTTGGGTTCCCAGAAGCCCCCGCCCACGAAGGAGGCGCCGGGTTCGACGTGGAAATAATACCCTCCCGCAGCCATTTGTGGCGCGGCTCATGCTGGCGCTGAAATGGTTTTTTGTAGGGCGATTTATCCTTGGAAAAACGCACATCGCGGTAGATGCGGAACACGTTGAGCGCCTCGATATTGTCGAGATGGCTCATCTTGTCGAGTACCGTATCGGCGAAGGATTTGAACTGGTCGTAAGCCTCCTGGTAGCGGGGCTTGTGGGCGGCAAACCACTCGCGGGTGTTGTTGGCCTGCAATTCGCGCAGGAAATCGAGTGTGGAGGCGGGGATGATGCTCATACCTTTATCGGTTAAAAAGCGTAAAGATAAGGAGCCTAGGCGTATTGCTCCAGCCTTTTTTCCACCCAGATCAGGACAAATTCCGTGCCCGGGAAAGTTTTCAGCCGCTCGCGCAGCAATTCGAACAGTGCCCGTTTCTTGTCCGTGGTTTTGGTGGCCATCGTCCGTTTGACGGTATCGGTCAGGCCATATTCCAGGAGTTGGTCTGCTTGTATTTCCGGAGGTTCCCCAACATTCTGAGAGCTCTTGCCCGGGCCAGCGTCTCGTTGCCCAGTTCAAAGTGTACGATAATCTGAAACGCTTTGGAGAGGGATTTCAAAAAGGATTTGAGATCATCCTTCGGCAAGTTTTCAATGGCGTTCAACCAGTCGAGACTTCCTTCCAGGTAAGCTTTTTTCTGTTCGCTATTGTTGACTCCGGCCATAATATAGGCCAGGGCCAGGTGGTATTGGAAAGTGAGGATGGTATCTTCGGGAATTTTCGTCTTTTGCCTGCCCAGCAGTTCGACGATCGGCTTATCTAGCAGCAAGGCCCGCTCGAAATCGTGGGTTTGAATAAAGTAGATCAGCGGGTAATACATATTAAGCCGGTCGATGAGCATTCTGGCCTTTGAATCTTTGCCTTTGAGCGCCTGAAGCCGGTCCAGGAATTTTTCAAACTCCCGGGGGGAGAATCGGGCAAGCCCTGTGAGCAGGTGGTTGAAGTAGTTCTTCATCACGCCCAGGTAGCGATCGATGTTGGCCGCTTTGACGCGAGGATATTTGTCGTAAATTTCAGGATGAAGCCATAATGCCTGCAAGCCTGGACGGGAATCCTTTTCCGTTTCAAATTTGACGGCCATACAAAAATGGTAGTATAAGAGGTTGTTGAACGAGGGCGACCGGGAAAAATAATCCTCGTTGTTTTCAAAGAATTTCATGGCGGATTTGATTGCCCTGCCGACCTGGACCGAATCCTGATTCTGAATATTTATCCAAATCCCTTCGTAAACCTGGAAAAGCTGCACCTCCATATTGAGATGGATTTGAATGTCGATGCATTCCTCATGGAGCCGTTCGAGTATATTCATGCCTCCCTTCTCCTTTCGCAAGGCGATCAGGCGTCTTTCCAGCATGATCAACTTAAGGAGGTCGTGTTCGAGGTGATAGGACATGCAATGCTTTTTTGCCTGGGAAATTCGTTTAAAAACTTGTGAAAAAGTCCTTTACCCAACAGCACGTGAATATCCGTCCATATTCCGAAACTACCACTTCCGGCATGGGATAGGGCTTGACCTTGCCGTGCAGGATGCGGAGCGATTCGAGCAGTTGCCGTACAAATAGTTCTTGCCAGTATGACATGTGTCGGGCATAAGGCGAGCTTCCCAGTCCGTCGCGGACCTTCTCCTCGTCGTATGCCGGCTGCCTGTCCAGCACATCGAACAAATCCAGGTAGCCGAACCCCGAGCTTCTTCCCCTAAAATCCCGCTTCTCTCCTTCCGACAGGGATTTGATCAAATCGTAAACGGCATCCGAATGCATAAATTATTGCTAAATTTTTTGACCAAGTTATTGTTTTATTTATTGATTATCAATAAATTTTACAAAATATCTTATTCAATTGAGACCAAAAAAAAACAAGAAATATAACTCTAAAAACTTTTGTCTCTGGAGGGACGAGGGGTTACTTTTACCTAACATATTGCGCACTGACATTTTACCCAACAAACACCCCCACTCATGAAAACAGCTTTTGTATTCTCTGAAGGTCCCAATATGGCGGGGCTGACCAGAAAAACGGTCGTTTTGAAAACGACCGAAAACGAAGTAGACACCTATTCCACTTTTGTCATCATCGTGGATTTGGATGGCATGCTCACCGAAGACGCCTATGAAGTCGATCTCGTCGCGGAAATCCCCGAAAACGAATTCATCGACTCGCAGACCATCCCTATAGAAGTTCCGGATAACCGGATCGTAGAACTTGACATTGAGGATCCCGCTGGTTCGGTATCCGTAGCCCCCTGACTAACACCATACACCTAATTCCCTATCATTTTTAGGTCTTTCAGACCTTCTGTTCACTCCAAATAACCAAGAGCGCAGCGGATGAAAGTCTCCTGCGCTTTTTGCTTTCCATGGAAAATTGCGAATTTAGGGCTTTCCTCCGGCGTCTAAAATAGCCGGAATAGCTTTCAAAGCCAAAAATTCCGCCATGAAAATCCAGTATTTCTCCTCCACCCGCCTTCTCACAGCGATGATGTCCCTCCTGTTGCTTATGCTGACGGGCATTCGTCCGGCAGCCCAAACTCCCATTTCATACGGCAACGACCTGAGCGCCTCGATCAGCGTGAACGGAGAAATAGATGTGTATTCTTTCAGCGGAAACAGCGGCGACCGGATCGTCATCCAAATGATGGGCCCCGGGTCCCCCTTCGGGCCCAGGATCACCCTGAAAGACGCCTCCAACGCGGTGATTGCCCAGAGCTTTACCGCCGCCCCACTCGCCCGGATCGGCGTCCTGGAACTTCAAACCAGCGGCACCTTCACCCTCGAAGCAAGCGAAAACGGCAACAACGCGAGCGGAAACTACGGCTTGTCCCTCGAAAAAGTAAACCCCGCCCCCGGCGCCGGATTGCCGGATTGCACAGGCGACCTGAGCGGAGACCTCGGCCACCTCGCCGAAATGGACGCCTACACCTTCCAGGTCGCCACAGGCGATAAACTCCTCATCCGAATGGGCGGGGAACTCTCCTTCTTCGACCCCCAGATCGAATTGTACAGCCCGGCAGGACAACTGCTCTACGCCGACAGCACCAGCGGCAATACCGCCGCCCGGATCAACGCTTTTACGGCACTGGCCGCGGGAACCTATACCCTCCTCGCCATGGAAAACGAAGGCGACAATACCGACGATTACGGCCTCTCCATACAAATACTCAAAGCCACTTGCAGCAGCGCCGTGACCTGCAGCCAGGACCTGAGCGCTTCCATGAGCCAACTGGCGCAAATCGACGCCTATACCCTCCAGATCCTCGAAGCCTCCAGGGTCGTCCTCCGCATGAACGGAGAGAGCACCAGCTTCGACCCCTTGCTCGAATTGTACGGCACCAACGGCCTGCTCATTCAGGCCCATAACACAGACGGCAATGCCCCCGCGAGGATCCATTCTTCCACCGTGCTGCAGCCCGGCGTTTACACGATCCTGGCTATGGAGAACGAAGGCAATTTCCTGGGCGCCTACGGGCTTTCCATCCAGGTTCTCAACTCCGGCTGCACGCTACCCATCTCCTGCGACGGCGATCTGGCCGGCTCCCTGGATCACCTCTCTCCCAAATGGACGCCTACTCCATCGAGGTAGCTGCCGATGAGCGGCTCGTGGTCCGGATGATCGGGGAGCTTTCGTTTTCGATCCCCAAATAGAACTCTACGACCCAAACGGCCTGCTCGTTTACGCCGACAGCACGGGGGGCAATACCGCCGCCCGGATCAATGCCTTCGGCGCACTCCAGGCCGGCGTCTATACCCTGCTGGCCATGGAAAACGAAGGCGACAATATCAATGATTACGGCATTTCGGTACAGGTTCTCCAACCCTCCTGCGCCCTTGCGCTGGATTGCGGACAGGACCTCGCCGGCGCGCTGGATCTTTTCGGAGAAATGGACGCCTACTCCTTCGACGTGCCGGAGGGGGGCAGATTCATCCTTCGCATGATCGCCGAATCCAACCAGCTCGACCCCCGGATGGAATTGTACGATCCCGCTGGGCAACTCGTGTTTTCCAGCAACACCGGCGGAGACGTCCCCGCACGGATCGACGCCCTTGCCGGCTTGCCCGCGGGCGTCTATACGCTGCTGGCCATGGAAAACGAGGGCAACTATCAGGATAGCTACGGGATCTCTGTTCAGGTCCTGGAGGAAGGCTGTCCCCCTGCCCTCTCCTGTAGCTCCGCCGCCACGGGAGCGATTGCGGAGCCGGCGGCGATGGAGGCTTTCTCCTTCCCCGCCACCGACGGAGACCAGCTCCTGTTTTGGCTGGACTGGTCGGGCTTCTCCTTCGACCTCCGGGTCGAGTTGTTTCAACCCGACGGCACGGTGACGGCCTATACCCTGGACTCGGGCCCCGAAAAACTGGGCGCCATTCCCATCGAACAAACCGGCCTCCACACGGTCGTGCTCATGGACGAACAGGGATCCCATACCGGCGATTTCGCCCTGGCCCTACAATTGATACGGCCCGATTGCAGCCAGCAACTCGATTGCGGGGCCGACGTGCACGCCACGTTCAGTCAGGCCCTCGAGATCGACGCCTTTTCGATGGAAGTGCCGGAGGGCGCCTCCTACCTGTTTCAATACAAAGGCGATGGAAATGTGGGGGACGTAACCCTTGAACTGTACCGCCCCGGCGACAGCGAGCCCTTCCAGACCCTCGACTCCGGAAACGGCGGATTGGCCCGTATCGGTCCGCTCACGGCAGATGAGACCGGAACCCATTACCTCCTGGTCTATGCCAGGGAATCCGGACCCGACGCCGAATACGGCATTTCGGGCCAGGTTTTGCAGGAAAATTGCGCCACCCCTCTCAACTGCTTGTCGGCCCTGACAGATAGCGTATCGACCCTGGGAGGCATGGCAGTGTATTTTTTCGAATTGCTTTCGCCCGAGCGGGTGCTGATACAGGTCAAGCCCGAGCTGGCCGATTTTTCCACCGAGTTGGAACTGCTCCGGGAAGACGGCACGCTTGAGCCGGTGCAAATCGCCGGGAACGACCTACTCAGGCTCAGCGGCGAGGACGACGTGCTGCCGGCGGGAAGGTATTACCTGATCCTGCGGGATCAGGAGGGGGCTCAAAGCAGCGGATTTGGGATATCCCTGCAATCATTGGACGGGGGCTGTGCGGAAACCCTGGCCTGTAATGCAGGGCAGGAAAGCGAATTGTTGCATCGGGGAGAAATGAAATTATACGCCTTTGCCGCGGAGGATGGAGAAGAGATCCTGATCGACGTGCGGGAAGAAACGGAGGCGGAAGAGCTCAAGCTGGAATTGTACGACCCGCAGTTCGAGCTCGTAGAGATCGAGTCGGGCATTTTCCCGCAGGTGAGCTATTTCACTGCTGGCAGCGGCCAATATTCGCTGATCCTGACGAGCGTTTCCGGAGAATTGCCGGATGGACCTTTGGGCTTATCCCTGATCCGGGTTTTCGAAGCGACTTGCTCCGACCTACTCCAGTACAACGAAACCGGGGTCTTCCCCTTCGATCACCACGGGGAGATGCACGCCTGGCGGTTCGAGGGGGAGCTCGGAGAAAAGGTGTTCCTTCGCTCTACCAATTGCGGAGCCGCAACGGATGTGGTCCTGGAGATCTACGATCCCAACGCCAATTTCATCATGCAGGAACTCCTCCCGGAAACAGAGCCTCTGGAACTCGAATTGCCCGGCACGGGGCCTTTTACCCTGATCGCCCGCACGGAGCTGATCGAATTGGGCAACGAGACGGGGATGTCGGTCGTAAAGATCAACCCGGGGGAAAATGCGGCGGTTTTGCAGTCGGGCGTGGCGCAAAACGGGTCCTTGAGCCTGCCCGGCGAAATGATCGGCTACACCTTTACCGCCACCCAGGGCTCTACCCTCTCCGCACAAATGACGAGCGCCGGGTCGGATGTGGCGCCCCGTTTTGCCCTTTACGACCCGGATGGGACGCTGATCGATCAGGACAGCGATCCCGAAACGGCCTCGATCGCGGACATCTCCCTCCCCGAAAGCGGGACCTACACCCTGGTCTGCATGGACCAAACCGGCTGCGAGCCCGGCGATTTCGAAATACTCATCGACCTGGTCATCGGCACGAGGGACTTTCCCGCGCCCGATCTGAACTGGAGCCTGAGCCCCAACCCGGTGCAAGGCTTGCTTACCATTCAACTGGAGCTTCCGGAGGCCTCGCCGGTCCGCATCACCCTCCTCGACGCCGCAGGACAGCCGGCGATGGTCTGGGAAGAGGATTTGGCGGCCGGGGAGCACGCTTTGGGTAAGGATTTGTCGGGAGTTTCGGCGGGGTTTATTTGGTTGAAAGTGGAGATGGGATGGGGGGTGGTTTGGGGGATGGTCGTGAAAACGGAATAATCTGAACTATTACTAAGCCGCTTTCGTGCTAATTCGAAAAAAGTGAACGACCTCGTGTTGACCTTTGGAAAGGGAGATGCATATAATGAAAAGCCTACACAATGAAAACCAACCTCTTTTACACACTCACGGTATTTGTCATCTCCCTTTCTACATCCCTTATCCTCCGGGCCGACGCCGTTCCCATTGGATGCAATGAGGATATTTCTGCATCTCTGAGCGCTCCCATGGAGGTAGATGAGTACGCATTCTCCGGAACGGCAGGGGAACGAATAATCATTCGAGTGCAGGGGGAATTGTCCATTACGCCCAAAATCACCTTATTGGGGCCCGGCGGTAACATCCTGACTACTCAGACTGCTCCAACATTTGGGTTAGCTCGAATTGGGGCGTATTCATTGCCGACAACAGGAACCTACATAATCCGGGTTTCAGATAATAGCGGCAATTTTACCGGCACATACGGGATTTCTCTCCAATTCCTAAGGGAAGATTGTTCAAATAGTTCCATTTCCTGCAACGAAGACCTTACACTTTCCCTTGTCGATCTAGCCGAAATGGATTGCTTCCACTTTACCGGCCAAATGGGGCAGCGCATCATCGTGCGTATGGAAGGTGAACTATCCATTACCGCGCACCTTGAACTCTATGGCCCTTCAGGCGTTGATCCGCTGGCGCAAGACACAGGCCCCACTTACGGCCTGGCCCGAATCGGCGAAACCGGCGCCTTTACCCTGCCGGGTGACGGCGTTTACTTCATCGTCGCTATGGACAATACCGGAGGATTCACCGGCGATTACGGCATTTCTCTTCAAATCCTCGACACGGCCTGTTCTCAGGCCATCAACTGCAATGCAGACCTCGGACTTTCTCTGATCAACAATGCCGAAATGGATGGCTTCCACTTCACCGGCCAAATGGGGCAGCGCATCATCCTGCGTATGGAAGGTGAACTATCCGTTACCGCGCGCCTTGAACTCTACGGCCCTACAGGCGCCGATCCCCTGGCGCAAGACACCGGACCCACCTACGGCCTGGCCCGAATCGGCGAAACCGGCGCTTTTACCCTGCCTGCCGACGGCGTTTACTTTATCCTCGCTATGGACAATAGCGGAGGATTCAAAGCCGATTACGGCATTTCCCTGCAATTCCTCGACACGGCCTGTTCTCAGGCCATCAACTGCAATGCAGACCTCGGACCTTCTCTGGTCAACAATGCCGAAATGGATGGCTTCCACTTCACCGGCCAAATGGGGCAGCGCATTATCGTGCGTATGGAAGGTGAACTATCCGTTACCGCGCGCCTTGAACTCTATGGCCCTACAGGCGTAGATCCGCTGGCGCAAGACACCGGACCCACTTACGGCCTGGCCCGAATCGGCGCTTTTACCCTGCCGGCCGACGGCGATTACTTTATCGTCGCTATGGACAATAGCGGAGGATTCAAAGCCGATTACGGCATTTCCCTGCAATTCCTCGACACGGCCTGTTCTCAGGTCATCAACTGCAATGCAGACCTCGGACTTTCTCTGATCAACAATGCCGAAATGGATGGCTTCCACTTCACCGGCCAAATGGGGCAGCGCATCATCCTGCGTATGGAAGGTGAACTATCCATTACCGCGCGCCTTGAACTCTACGGCCCTACAGGCGTTGATCCGCTGGCGCAAGACACCGGTCCCACTTACGGCCTGGCCCGAATCGGCGCTTTTACCCTGCCGGCCGACGGCGTTTACTTTATCGTCGCTATGGATAATAGCGGAGGATTCACCGGCGATTACAGCATTTCCTTTCAAATCCTTGACACGGCCTGTTCTCAGGCCATCACCTGCGACGGCGACCTTACCACCACTATCGAAAAACTCGCCGAAATGGACGCATATTACTTCGATGCCCAGCAAGGCGACAGGGTAATCATACATGCAAACAGCGATTTTTCACCCGACTTGCAGCTCGAAATGTATGGCCCTGCAGGAGCCGCACCTCTCCAAAATATCACGGCGGACCCCTCAGGTTATATTTCCTTCGGCCCTTACCCGCTGCCCACCAATGGCCCCTTCTACCTGGTCCTCATGGACGACAACGGCAACAACACCGGGGATTATTCCATTTCAGCCCAAATCCTCCGCACCAGTTGTACCCAACCATTGGCTTGCAGCGGAGACGTAGGCATATCCATCGCCAACGAAGCAGAAATAGACGGTTACTGGTTTACAGCGGAACAAGGACAAAAAGTGCTCATCCGCTCCAGTGAAACCACTTCCTCCTTTGAACCGGAAATCAGGATTTTCCGCAAAGAAGACCCTGACTATGTAGAAATTTTCCCCTTCAACGGTTACCTCGAAATGACCTATACAGCCGTTGCCACCGATACCTTCTTCCTGATTTTCAACGATCAAGACGGATCCAACACCGGCAACTACGGACTGTCCATCCAGGCATTGGCTGCTGGTTGTGTTGCTCCGTTCTCCTGCACCCTCGACACGGCCGCGACTATCGGATTTCTGGCAGAAATGGACGCCTACCTTCTCGCCGGTCAAGCCGGTCAGACAACGTTGCTCAACGTGTACTCATCCTCCTTTACCGGCAGGTTGGCCATCTACGGCGAGAACGGAAATCTGCTCGCGACCTTTGAAACCACCAACAACATCATCCAGCAACAATGGCAGTTGCCGGCAAGCGGAAACTATTTCGCGATATTTACCGCCACCAACGGCACTTCTACCGGCGCCTACGGCTTCTCCTGGCAATTGGTCGACCCCGATTGCGCGGATTCCATTCTCGACGAATGCGGGGAAACCTTCCTGGCCTCCCTGACCCGAACCGCCGAAATGCACGCCTATGCCATCGACCTTCCGCCCAATCAATCCCTCCTATTGCGCGGCATACCCACCACCCTCGTGCTCGACCTGCGTTTTGACCTTTATGAAGCAACGACAGGCGCATTCGTGCAGACGGCCGGTTTGGTGAGCGGGGTGGTAAGCCTTCCGCCACTCACCGCTTCGGGTCAATACCTGCTGGTCGTATCAGACCAGGGGCTCAACGAAACGGGCAGTTATTTCCTATCATACCAATATGTCGGCGCTGGGCTCACCTGTGGTCCAGAGCTGACTTGCATTGCCAATACGTCCACTGCGCTTCTGCCTCTGCCCGGCGCCATGAAGACATTTCATTTCCAGGCAGAGTCCAATTTCAGGGGCATCATCCGGTTGATCGACGAAAACAACGATATAGTGGTGAAAGGAGAACTATACGGCCCGAACGGGGCCCCGGTAAGCGTAACACCCATTGCCAACGGCGACTCCAGACGTTTCAACCTCGGACCCTTGGCAGCGGGCGATTACACGCTGGTGGTAATGGACCAGGGCGGCACACACACTGGAAATATTGCTGTGGCATTTGAGAATTTGCGAGACGTGGGCTGCGGCGACAACCTGGCCTACAACACCAACGCCCTGCCTTCGATCACCAAGCGGGTGGAGATGAAACACTACTTACTGGACGCCGGTCCGGGCGACGCGATCATGTGCCAGGCGAAAGGGGCCGGACCGGCATTCCGGATGGTCATCGAGATATACAATGCCCTGGGTCAACTGGTAGCCGACACCATCGGCGCCCCCGGAGCGATGGTGCGGATAGATAAAATCCTGCCCACAGGGCTGCACAAGGTAGTCTTCATGGAATACGAAGGCGACGATACCGGAAGTTTCGGCTTTTCGATTCAAAAGCTCAATCCGGGCTTCAACGCAACGGCTCTGCCACTGGGCGCCTTCACTACCCAGACCTTCGACCAGCCCGCCGCCTCCGATGTGTTTGTGTTTTCAGGGAATATGGGCAACGTCGTCAGTTTTGAAATGAAAGAAATCACCGCCGCCATCAGCCCGCGCGTACAACTATACAATCCCCTGGGACAGATTTTGATCCAGGACGTCGGCGCCACCATAGCGGAGGTCGTGAACTTCACATTGCCCATGCCCGGCGTGTATACCGTGCTGGCAACCGATAACGACGGCACCGACACGGGCAGCTACGAGATCGGGAATCTGGTGACAGTCACTCCGCCGGCCGTGGCCGATTTTACCTTTACCAACGGAGAAGGGTGCCAGCCGCTCACGGTGCAGTTTACCAATGCTTCATCTCCCAACGCCACTGTGTTCCAATGGTCGTTTCCCGGCGGTACGCCTTCCTCCTCTTCGCTACAAAATCCGGTGGTGACCTACCATACCCCGGGCGTCTATTCCGTAAGCCTTACAGCGAGTAATGTGGCGGGATCGGTTTCGACGACCAAGACCGACATCATCGTGGTCCATCCCCTGCCGACAGCTGGATTTACCGCCATGGAGAACGGCCTTTCGGTCAGCTTTTCCAACACATCCACCAATGCCACCTCCTGGCTCTGGAATTTCGGCGACGGCTCGACCAGTACGGAAGAGAACCCCACGCATGTATACGCCACGGGGGGGACTTATCTCGTGACCCTTGCCGCTACCAATGCCTGCGGTACCGTATTATTCACTCAAACGATCGACATTCTGACCCCACCAACGGCAATATTCCATGCTGATGCCGTTAAAGGATGCATACCTTTTACGGTCCAATTCATTGACCAATCTGAAGGCGATCCAAGCTCCTGGTCCTGGACATTTCAGGGGGGAATACCGGGGGCATCCACAGAACAACATCCGATGGTGACCTACAACTCCCCGGGCATTTTCCCGGTTACCCTGGTGGCGACGAATGCCGTGGGGAGCAACACCACGACGCTTATTGATTACATCGAAGTGGGTGAGCCTCCGCTCCCGGATTTCTCTTTTAATCCCGTCGGCAACACGGTGTTTTTCGAGAATGACAGCGAAAATTCGGACACTTATTTCTGGGATTTCGGCGATGGGGCCACGAGTACGGAAATAGATCCTTTACACGACTACCCGAATGCCGGCAACTATACTGTAACCCTGATTGCCTTCAATGAGTATTGTAGTCGCTCCGTGCAGCAAACAGTAACGATCATCGTCGGCACGGATGACTTGAACTGGGTGAAAATATTTAGCCTATATCCCAATCCCAACGACGGGGCTTTCACCGTCCACATGAGCGGCATGCCGTCTGAACGGGTTGATTTCGAATTGTTTAACCTGGCCGGAGAAATGGTTGGCGCCAGATCATGCAGCTTCCAAACAGGTACCTTGACCGAGGCATTTGATTTCGGGAACTTTCCGGCATCGGTATATTTATTGCGGGGTCGTTCGGAAGGCAGGGTGGTTTATCAAAAGGTGATTATACAATGAGTAAATTAATTTGATTTTAAAAAAAAATGGTTGACGTTTTCTCTATTGGAATATTTATGGATGACACTACCGAATTAGTTCACCGTAAATTATCCACATCATGAAAACGACAGCCATTTCCTCCATTTTCACGGCCATTTTGATGGTCATTGCCTCTATCGCCACAGCCCAGATCCAGCCCGACACCATCAGTATCGGCAAGAGAAAGCCCTTTTTCGAATACCAGAAGCAAAATGTAAGCCGTCCGGCATTGTTGCGCGAAATTTTATTGAAGGAACCGGTAGACCGGCAGGTGAAAATCCAATGGGGCCAATATCAAACATTCCACGGCATCGGAATCGGGATTGAAATCGGTGGCCTTGGGCTGATGGGATATAGCCTGGCCCAAAGAATAAGCGGCAATGAATCCGGCGCCACGATGATCGCGGGAGCAGGATTGATGCTCACGGGGTAATCATAGACAGTTTTGTGGCCAGGGCCCGCGCCAAGGCGGCGGTAAAGAGTTACAACGACATTCAAATGAACAGGGTTCTTCCGGAAGCAGCTTTGTGGCCATCGGAGAAGGAAAATACTACTACTGGAAATTACATCGGCATCACGGCCGGAAAGGGCTGGTCCAGGCAAAAACTTAATTACGCCTATGCATTGGGTGAAAAGATCTTATCGGCAGATATATCTTCCTTTGGAATTCAATATGGCGAGTCTTTTTCCGAAAAAATGGGCTGGCAGATCGAACTCGGCCTTACCCAACATGGCTTACGCGTGGAAGAAACTTCAAACTCCGGCGGGGTGAAAATCTATTCAAAAGCGGATGCGCGTGTCAGGTACCTGGAAATCCCGGTTTGTCTGACGTATAAAGCCCCTTTGGGCAAAAGCAAAATAGAAGTTATGGCAACGCCAGGCATCAATTTTGGTTACGCGGTTTCCGGAAAGATCGTCGCACAGGGCTCAGGCGAGAACGAGACCCGGATGGTATGGACCAAAATTGTGGATCAGATTTCGCTCGCGGAGACCACATTTGGAAACCGGCTCGATATCGCGTTGCTTCTCGGCGCCCAGGCTGCATACCCCATCGGCCCCGGAAAGGTTTTTCTGGAAGCTCGATATCACCTTGGCATGCTGAATCTCGAACGCAATGCGGAATTCAGTTTTACCGAAGGGGGTGACAAGGCATTTAACAGGACGATGGTGTGGAGGGTAGGGTATCGGTATGAATTGTGAGGTAATTTTAAATAAAAATTATTTCTGTGTTCAGCCCTATTTCTTCCCATGTGCCCACAACCAAACAACCCTGAAATCAACGATCAGATTATTCCCGTCAATGTATTGGGACAGGGGCTTGCTCATCCCGAGGCTGAAATTCAGGTAGTGGTTATTTTGCTTTCCTCCCGACTTCAGGGGCCATTCGTAGCCCGCCTGCACACCGGCCGTATGATGCTTCAGATCGGAAGTAGCCAGAAGGCCAAGGAATACTGTTTCTCCAGCAAAATACCGGCGCAGGTAGAAATCTGCCGCGCTGGGTTGTTGGAAGCTGATGCGGGCCTGGCCGGCAATCAGCCATTTTTCGCGGGAAATCCCCCCCTGCAACTGAAGGTCATTTTCGGGAGTGGATCCTTCGCTGCCGGCCAAAGGGGTAATGAAGAACAAGCGCCGGAAGGAAGCGCCGGCAAACCATTGCCAGGCTCTGTTCGGGTCAAAAAAATGGTAGAAAATACCGGCGCTGGCTTCCAGTTGCACCCGGGTTTCACCCGCCTGCATCGCGACCTCGTCGTCGAGGTCGTAGATGTATAGCTTTTCCACATTGGTATTGTTGGAGTATATGCCAGCTCCGACGCCGATCTTCAACCCTCTCCCCGCCGCGTGGGCGTATCGTCCGGTCACGCCGACCCGATTGGTTTCCCCGATCTGGTCGGTGTTCAACCGGATGCCGAAGAGTTGTTTTTGCTGGTTCTCCAGCCAGGTCAGGGTTTGCGTTGTCGGCTGCCCCGGCAAATTCTGGTTCCACCATTGATTCCGAATATGGAGGTTGAATATCGTTCCATCATGCCTCATCTCTTCAAATGCCAGGCCCGCGGGATTGTACAGGCCGAATGACTCGGCCGCCTGCCCGAAAGGGCCTGTATGCTGGGCTTCGCACCACCAAAAAGAAAAGAGGGCAATTGTAAGGAGTATATTTTTTTTCATAACCGAAGGTTTTATAAGGCGATCGTAATGAACCCTGTGTACACTTCCGTTTCCTGGCCGAATACCCGAAGGGTATAGAAATACACTCCCGCCGGAAGCGTCGCCCCTCGATAGGTGCAATCCCAGTCGTTTTTATAGGGCGCAGCCTGATAAACCAGACTCCCGAAGCGGTTGTAGACGAACAGTTCGTTTTCCTCCGGAAATTCCAGCAGCCCGCCAAAGAACAGTTCGTCGTTCTTGCCGTCGCCATTAGGCGTCAGCAGGGGTTTCTCCGGAAAGCCGGTGCGGTCTTTTTCGGTGTTGCCCACCCTGATCACCTGCCTGCCGGTACAGCCATTCGCATCGGTAAGGGTCACTACGTAGTACTCCGAACGGAGTCCGGTGATTGACGCTCCGTCAGGGCATCCGATAGAGGAAACCGGCTCCGTAACACCCCATTGCGGGTAGTAATCCCACTCCAGGGCTGGGGCGCCGCTCGTAAAGCAGAGGTCGATCCGGCCGTCCTGGTTGGAGCCCCGTTCCGGCACGGTGGTATAACCCATACCCAAATCGCCGATCCCGACGGTGGCCAGGGGGCCGATGAAGTTGCATTGATCGTCGGTCTTCAGGGTTGCCGTAACGCCGAAGGAGGTTTCGCTGCCGATTTGAATGGGGTCAAAACAAATCACATCTCCGTTGCCGGATTTAATTTGCCCCGTCGGCACTCCATTCTGGAACAAAGTATAATCGAAATTGAAATCCGCATTTTCCAGGCAAAGGGTTACAGGGCTCCCCGGACACGTAGATTTTGGAGCATTAATCCAGCCGAAATCGGGCGCCAGGCAAGGCGGGTCGCCACACGGCAGCACGACCGGACTTCCGGGATAATCGGCGAAACACCCAGTTACCGTATTCCGGACGCGGACGTTGTAGGCCCCGGGCGGCAGATTGGAAAAGGTATTGGAGGATTGGTATACGCCGAGCCCGCCCGTGATGTTGTACTCCAGGTTTTGGCCATCGGCGTTGATTGTGATTTGCCCGTCGTCGCAAGCCGGAGGGAGCGGAAAGATGGGCGTGACGGAGATGTTGAAAGGCGTGCAATTGGGGTCGTCACAATCGATGAGGTCGTCGCCGTCGTCGTCGATGTTGTTGTCGCAGATTTCGGAAACTGCGGAGCATTCTCCGGTGAAAGCTCCCAATGTCTTGGTTATTGTTATGCTAACCGGCCCTATAGCATCAAGGCCATCTTCATTGTAAAAGATAGTAAAACAATCCTGTTCTTCAACGTAATAGGTGAATTCGGCTGTTGAAAAAATAGAACAACTTTCCGCGACTTGCACTCCATGCCCATTCCTTAGGGATAAACAGGCGTCGGAGATGGGTCCCCCAATGGCACTGATCTGAAACGAAGAATTCGCTTCAGCTCCAAAGGTCAATGCGATCATTTCAGGACCGCAGGTAGTGGTCAGATTAATAGTTTGGGAGGCTTTTGACGTATCTATACTAACGGCGCCGGGGGGTAAATTCCCTCTCGTGAAAAACAAATCGAAGTCTCCTATATTTGGAGGGTCTTCAGACTGAACGGTAATGGTATAAGTTCCGGAACCGGTAGAATCGATTTGAACTTCAAGAGATTTATCTGAATAAATATCGCAAGCCTTTTCTGGATATTCCTCCCCATCTATCCACAACTTCAAGCAGGGGTTGAAATCGTCGGAGCGAATCTGAAAAATCAACAAATCATTCGCTTCAATACCTCCAAGGGTGAATACTTTCAAGTTTTCATCAATTGTGAGCGAGTCCGCAATGCACTCCCCATAGTAAATAGTTTGTTGTCCGTTTGTATTTTCCAAAATAGCCAGGACTAAAAACAGAAGGAACAAGCATTTCCTTTTCATAATCTTCTTTTTTGAATTTTTAAGGCAAACAACTCTCCCTGAAGTCTTGTGAAAAGAAAACGACCGGACTCTGCGGCCGGAATATCCGCATGGCCCGCTGCCGGGTCAGCAGGGCGGTCTTTGTCAATAAAGCCTTCCAGGAAACCGGATCGGAGGGATTGGTGATATAATAGTCGAGCGCGGCGAGGGAAGAGTTGGTGAAATAGCCCCCTTTTTTATCGCCATAAGACAGCTCTCCGCATTGGCTGCTGTATACTTTGACGGTGCCGCAAGCGCGGAGGAGTTTGTAATATATTTTTTCGGCGCCCGCCCCTTTGTGGGGCCCCACCCCGGCATCCCAAATAGTGCCGCATGCGTCGATCAGGACGACGTTCAGTCTGGCGTTTTTCTTTTTGATGAGCCCGGCGACGGTAGCGGTAGAGATGGTGTCGGCGCCTTCCTGCCCCATGTGCAAAATCCGCTCCTCAGCGGAAACGCCCGGGTCGCAGGCTCCTTTTCCAGCAAAGTAGAAGAAGATGATATCGTTGGGTTGGGCTTCCACCAATGAAATAGCCTTTTTGACGTTTTCCGAAACAAATTCAGCCCCTCCTACCTCGTACATCCTCAAGGGATAACCCGTTTCCTCCGCCATACCTTTAAACATTATTCTCATATTCCGAAAATCGGCAGTGGCAGACTCTGCAAATTCGCTCTGTTTGCTTTCCGTATCGGCGACTACCACCGCGTGAATGGTCTGGCTCTGAAGGGCGACGCCTGAGAACGATAAAGCCATGAGGAGAAACAGGAGGAAGGGGATTCTCATTTCAATTCATTTAGAAGTTTCTTTGCCTGCGTTTGTATGAGAGGGTGCTCCGCATCATTCAGTTTCCTGAGCACGTTCCTGGATTCGGAAATTTCGTCGTTTTTTAAATAAGCCAATGCGAGTTGCCATTGGACCAACTCTCTGACCATTCGGTAATTGGTGAGATCGGTAATGCCTGCTTCCGCCGAAAGGAAAGCATCAATTGCACGATTTGGATCTGATTTTTCCAGCCAAGCCACCCCAATATACAAATAAATCATTTTTATTTCATTGGAGGTTTCCTCCGAGTCCGGAACGGCTTGTTCGAGATATGCGGAAAGTAGGGAGATGGTTCGGTCCCAATCCCTGGTTTCGTAGGCGTCCAGGCCGTCGAGCCTCAGCTGGTGAAAATCCAGGGACCCTTCTATGCCGCGGTGGATAAGGCCTTCATTGACCAGTGCAATCTCTTTGCTTGGATACAAATCCGGCACATTGTAGGCGGCGTAGAGGTGTTCGGTATCCACCCGGGAGGGCAACAGAAGCCAAGCCAACAGCCCCATGGCGATTACAATCGATGCGGCAACTGCTATCCTAAGATAATTTTGACCGAAAATATCTTGGGAATACCCACCTGTCCTGGAGATTCCGCGAGATATTTTTTATACTGATAGGCCAGCAGTTGGTCGTCTTTCAACCGCTCCTCGAACGCCTGTTTTTCCTCTTCATTCATTTCTCCGGCCTGGTATTTTCTGAAATGCGCCAAGCCCGCTGTGTCTGCGTCTTTTTTTAATTTTTGGCCCTGGGCTTCGGCCTGGGCGTATTGCAATTCTATCATCGCCTCCACGGAAATTTTAAATGCACGGAATTCTTTTCGAAATTCTTCCGAGGCTTCGAGCCGCGCTTCAAAATCGGCTTTCGCCTGCCCGCTTAGTTCGCCGGAGAGATATTGATCGAAAAGAGGTATGTTTTCCTTTTTCATGACGGAAAATTTAAAAGCCGAAATTTTTGAACTGTGCCCTCAGTTTATTCAGGCAACGGTAAAGCTGGTTTTTGGATGAAGAAGTGCCCTCGGCGTTTTTCGCGCCGAATATCTGGTCGATTTCTGCATGTGATTTGTTCTCCGCGAAGCGGTAGTGCATCAGTTCGCGGCATTTGCCTTTCAGCACCTTGTCTCTGAACTCCTGCAAGTAACGCATCATCAGTTCCTTGCGCTCCTCCCAGTCCCCCTCCTCCGGATCGGTTATCTCGGGCATGGGCGGGGGCTTTCGCTTGTTTTGCTTGCACCAGGTAAAGAACTTCCTTAAGCAGGTTTGCAGGAAGAAAGCATAGAGCGAGCCGTCGCCTTTCGGCACGAATTTGGGCAGTTTCAGGAGAAGGGGCACCCACGATTCGTAGACGATCTCTTCCGCCACTTCTTCCCTTGCTCCTGTTTTCAGCAGCCTGGCGAAGGCCTGTTTGTTGAAAAGCCCGTAGACATCGGGGTGAATTTGCCCGATATTGCGGTAGAAGTCCAATATCTCCTGGTCGGTAAATCGTTGCAGCGCCATAGGTTCTCGTTTTTGGTGGCCTCCCCTTAAAGTTACTTTTTTCGGGCTTTCCTGTATCTCATCAATAGGGTTCTAGCGCCGGCGTCAACACTTTTTAGGGGGAAAAATGCACTTTTTTTGAAAAAACTTCATTCTCCAGGACCAGACGGCAGATGTATACGCCTTCCGGTAGCCCCCAAGGGCTCCAGACGAAGGACTGATGGCCGGCAGGCAAAAGCCCGTTTGCCAGGTTTATTACCACTGCTCCCCGGAGGTCAAGTATATCCAGCCGCGCTTTTTGAGTATAGGGAAGGTCGAAGGATATCGTCGCCGATTCCACAGTCGGGTTGGGAAAAACGGAAAGCGAAAGAGCGGGAGAACAGGAATGGGAGGCTTTCCCGACCTGCACACTGGGGGTTTTGAGTCGTTGAAAGTCCAGCACATAAGCGCCGGTTTTCTTCCTGGTTTGGTCGAAGTAGCGGATGCCAACGGCGCCTTCCTGCGACAATACGTGCTCCACACTGATTATACCGGAGAGGTTGATGATGATGAATTGGGGTTCAATGGGCGCGTTATCCGCCATCCAGAAAAGCGATATCTTCGCATCCAGAAAAATATCTTCTGAAAAGGTGCGAATAATTATTGTATCGCCTGCATTTGCTTCAAAAATGTATTCATCTACTTCCCCCGGAACGCTAATCCGGCCGGAAATGTAGCTGTGGAAAGAAATGGGAGCCGTTCCCCGGGATTCCAAAGGAAGCAGGAACAAGAAAACAGGGAAAGCAAAACAGGCAAAGTTTTTCATGATACGTTCATTTTTTCAAGGGTATGAATTGAAAAAAACAGTCATCCATGAATAGGCAAGCGGAAAAAAGGTCAACGGTTTTCTCTGATTTTTGAAAGTCTGCTTACTTTACTGTCGCAGTTACAGCAATTACCATTTTAGCCCCCTAACTATGTGCCAACTTAAGTTGACCTTATTAGTTATCGCCTTTACCTTAACCTCCTCCCGGGTACATGCCCAGGATCCCTATGGCGCCCAAACCAATTCCTTCTTTGTTGCAAGCGAGGTGGTTTTTTCAAAAAAAACCCTCAAAAACAAAACGATAGCAGGGCAACACCCAGACGGCAGGGTGCTGATCCAATGCGCGCAAAAAGCAGGACCTACAGGGGACCAAATCACCCGCGAGTTTTTCTGGGTCAACCCCAGAACCCAGGCAGTCGAAAAATCCGGGCTCGCTTATGTGGGATTTATGGAAATGACGCCTTTGCGCGACGGCCGCAAAGTGCTCTACACCAAAAAAAATAAGAACCTTCTGGAGATTTGGGAGGCCCATATCGGACCGGACGATACCTTCAGCGATGAAAAAGCGGTCAACCTGGACTGGGCAGGAGAGATTCGAAACCCGCATGTGTTCTACCTGTCGAGATACGGCGCCAGGATACTGCTTTTCTCCTCCAGGCCGGAGGGACGAAAGGACTATGATATATTTTACTCAGAGTTCAGGGATACACGCTGGACACCCCCGGCTCCCCTGGCAAACCCGAAGATCAACACGCCCGCCAACGAGACCTATCCATTTGTCGACAAAGACGGTATTTTGTATTTCACCTCCGACCGGCCTTATCCTGGCAGCGGAGAAACAGCCGTAAACGAGGATATCTGGTTTGCCCAATTCGATTTCCCATTGTGGATCAATGCATCGGTAGCCGCCCTCCCGGCGCCTTTCAACAACGCAGGCGGCAACCGTGCATTGGTGGCCGCCTGCCGCAATCTGGGCTCCGGATTATTGATATCTGAACAACCTGGGGGTCAATCGGCGCTCCAGAGTTTTCATACAACCCTCGAAGTGGAAGCTGCTCCCGTGCCCCAATTCCGGGCTTTGCTGATCGGTATCAACAAATACCAGAACCAGCCCCTGGAGACACCCGTTCCCAACAACCGACGCTTGAAAAAAGTGCTTGAAGAGAAATACGGATTTCAGGTGGAGACCATGGAAAACCCCTCTATAAAGGACATCCTCCAAAAAATGGAGAGCCTCGACAGCCTGGGTGAGAACGAACACCTCCTGATCACCCTTTTTGGCCACGCCAGGATACTCAGCGCAAACAGTGTCGAATTCATCGGTATCGACACCCTGACCGGCGAGGAGAGCTATCTGAGCCCGGAGGCGTTCGCGGGCGCCCTCGCCCGGATACAGGGTCCCCGGCACATATTTGTAGTGATGGATGCCTGCTATAGCGGCCTTTTCAGAGACTCCCTGAGCGCAGTTGGCATCGCCCCTCCCGGCAAAACCCGTCATATCCTCGCTTCCACAAAAGAATACCGGGTGCCCGATAAAACCCTCTTCTTCGAATTTTTCTGGAGAAGCTGGAAAGAGGCCCCGAATTTCAGGATGGGGAGCTATACGAGAACACCTTTAAGGTCTTCATCGATAATAGGGTGAAAAAAGGCGAGCCGATTCTTCCCACCCATACGCCCATTTTTTCCTATAATAAGGTCGGCGAGAAAGAAGGGTTTCGTTTTCTTACCTTGGAGGAGCAGCAGCAGTGTCGCTGAACTATTAATTGGTTGTAACCCAATTAATAATCATCGGATTCAACCAAAACAAATACGCCGGTATGGCTATGGCCAAAAACAACACCGGCGCCACAATACCATACAGGAAAGGAGACGGATTCTCCGGCTCCCGGTCGGGAGCCGTTTTCAGCCCCGGCTTGGAATAATAGCCGGCAATGGCCCCGATCAACGCGCCCAAAGGCGCACCAAACACGATGCCCACCACAGCAGTGGTGAACAGCGCTCCGAACAAAAAGAATCCGTATTGAAACCCTGCCCAGGCAAAGGCTGCCATAGGTAAAAATTGAATGTGTTTAGCCAGGAATAAGGAAGCAATCAAAAAGGCAAAAGCAATTGCAACTCCCCCGTTCTGATCCAAAGCCAGGAAAGTGACAAACGTATCCATCGACTTCAGCAGGAAACCACCGATCGCTCCGTAAAACAACCCCTGAGATATATAAGCCCAAACAGGACGGTAGAGGACATTCAGATCAAAAGACTGCGCAGCGATGTCCTCTACCCGAACCCAACTTTCGGTTCCAACCAATCTCGCCTCCTGGTCTTTTTTGATGTCGCCATTTTGAATGGCTGCCTTGAAGGATGGCTTGTCAAACTGAATTATAATGGGTTCGCCGTCTTCCACGGCATTCACTTCCACCCAAACCAAGGGGTTTCTTTCTTCTACAACGGCATTCTCAATGGAAACCGCCGCTTCATTGGAAGCGGATATCTCCTTCTTTTCCGGGTCGCTATTCATGTAATTCATGGCGTAGTGCTTTTGATTTTTTTAAATGAGGTTGCATTTCTACTCATGAATAGAAAAAGGAAAAAAAGGTCAACAAACTATCTCCAATTAATTCCTCAATGCCTCATATTCGCCCACGGGCAAATCCCCGGGCATTTCGGTCTGTTACCGAATGCGACCGAGGCGGATAATTCGAGGCCCCCGGTAAAGGTCGTCCTGAGCCTCGACAGGTTGGCGTCGTAACTCAGGCAAACGGACCAGGAAGCGACGTCGAACTGGATGGAGGGCGTCAGCGCGTCGAGCAGGAAGGAACGCGTTTCATGGGGAGCGAGGCGAAGGCTGGCCCCCATTCGAAAATTATTTACCCTCGAAACGGGGTAATTTATCCTGCCCCCGATTATGAGCAGCCATTGATCGTTGTTTTCACCGGAAAATGGCCCGTGGTAAAAGGCCTGAAGGTTGACCCAGGGCGGGTTGACCCCCTCGTGCAGGTTGATCGAATAGCTCCCGTGGAGGGTCATGGCGATCGCCAGGTGGTTGTCGTTTCCGAGAAAGAGAAAACCGGGCGGTTCAGGTGGTTCAGGCCCAGTCCGGCTGAGAACTCCCTCGCCATGGATCATGATCCCGGCCTGGAGGTCGGGCTGAATCCGGCTGTCGTAGACAAAGTCTTCCATATTGTTGAGCGCTGCATTGAACCCCGCCCCGTCGAACTGCTCATTGAAGGTCAATGGGCCGGGGTCGATACTGTAATTGAGCATTCCGACGCCGGCGCCGGCCGAGAGCATGGCATTTTCGCCCAACAATTGATGGTAGGCCGCACTGAGCCAAAGTCCCGAAAAAGTAAAATCGGCCAGATTGGAATGGGTGCGGCGTCCCTGGATGCCGAAAGCCAGATTTTCCTGCCTGGTCCCGTTGTTTTTAAACTGGCGTTTGCTACGGCCCCGGGCTCCAAAACGCTGTTTCCCCCCGCAAAGCCGGAAGTCGTAGCTTGCCTGGTAGCTCTGTACTGCGTCGTTCTGCCAGGGACTCCCCCATTGGGTGCGCGTGGCCACGGCAAAGCGGTGGTAATAGTCGCCCATATCGTAGCCCGTGGTCGAGGGATTGAGGCCGAAGACGGAGCGGCTGATCTGGGAGAAACGCGCCTCCTGGGCGGCAGATTTTTGTGCGAAAAATGCAGCCCAGATCAGGATCAGGCAGGTAATACGGTGCATAATCAAGGGTTTTTTCATCGAATTAATTGTACCAATCCTTCGTGGCTCACCACCACCCCATCTACAAACTCCAGCTCGTATTGCCATCGGTAAACGGCTTGCTGGGCCGGCTTCCCCTTAAAGTTTCCGTCCCAGCCGCAGGAAGGGACGTTCGCCTGGCAGTCGCGTGCCTCGAAGACCAGGGCGCCGTTCAGGTCGTAAATCAGGAAGGATTTTACCTGAAACATCCCGGGGTTGTTGCTCCGGACCATAAATACGTCGTTGAAGCCGGTATTGTCGGGCGTAAAGGCATTGGGCAAATAGATGCTCGTATCCCGGTCTTCGCGCACCCGGATGTAGGCCGTATCGTACTTGAAACAGTTCAGCGAATCCCACACGGAGACCACGTAGGAGGTCGTTTCAAAGGGCGCCGCCTCAGGGTCGGGAATGGACGGGTCGTTCAACCAGGTTTCGGGCGACCAATGAAACTGGAGATTGGCCAGGTTGTATTGGAGGTTCAGGTTTACCCTTTGCCCGAGGAGGATGAAAAAGGTGTCTTCCACCAACTGGGCGAAAATTTCCTGTGGAGGCAGCACGGTGACTTCTTCCTCCGCCGTGCAGCCGTTGGTCGATTGGACGGAAATGAGGTAGTCGCCAGCCGGCAAATTGGGGTGGTTGTCCCCCGGAGCATTGTAGTTTTCTCCGCTAACGGCAACCCAATCCATCGCATCGGCGGTCGTGATGAGGAGGTTGCTGCCTTCGGCCACGGTGCAGTTGGGCGTCACCACATGTTCGATCGAGGGGCTTTGAAGGATGGTAAAGGTTTCGGTGTGGCTATCCGTGCACTCGCCGTTGAAAGCCTGCAGGGTAACCTGATATTGATCGCCGTCAGGGTATTCTACCGACACGTTCGGCTGGCCACCGCCGAAAGACCATTGGATCCCGAAACTTTGCGTAGAACCATCTTCAAAAACGACCTGTCCCGGCGTGCATTCTTCGAGAATGGTATAGGTAAAAAAGGCCTCGGGCGTCTCCAGCGCATAGTAAAGCTGGCTGGTCGTATCCTTGCACCCTTCGGGCGAATCGACGATCAGGGTCACGGTATAGCTGCCGGTGCCCGGGAAGGTATGATTGGCGGTACATCCGCTGGCGTCTGTCCCATCGCCGAAAATCCAGTAACACTCCGCCGCGCCGGTACTTTGGCTGACAAAGGTAACCGGCACGTTCGCGCATTCCGGATCGGGAGGAGTAAACGCCGCCACCGGTCCGGCGACAATATCGACACTGCCCGCCCAGGTGTTCTGGCATCCGGCCACGGAGCTGGCTATCAGGGTCAGGGCATAAGTTCCTTCCGAGGCATAGGGATGTCCGCTAAAGATGGCAAAGGTGGAGTCGCCGTCGCCGTAGTATAAAATATGGTTCGGGGCATCTGTCAGCACCTCGAATTCAACGGGCACGTCCACGCACTTGGCGAGGTCGTAGTTCAGATCTACATCCGGAAGTGGCAACACTGTCACTACCATCTTCATGGAGTCGTAACCGCAACCCTCGGCGTACAATATGATCTCGTGCATACCGGCAGAGCCAAACACATGGGTCGCGTCGATCGTCCCATAAGTACTGCCTTCGGGAAGTATCAGCCAGCTATAGCCTGCTCCCGGCGTCGGGAACCCGGTCAGAGAAAGCGTTTCTCCCACGCAGAGCACCGTATCCGACATATTGAACAACGCGATGACGTCGGTGGGATAGACGGTGATCAGCGTTTCGGTCGTGTCCACGCCGCAGGCGTTTTCCGCGACGAGTTTCAGGATATGCGTGGTGGTCGAGCTCCCGGTAAAGAACTGGAGCGGGTTGGGGTTCAGCGCAGTGGAAATCAGCACATCGTCGAGGTACCAGAAATAATCGGAGCCGCCTACATTGCCCGTACTGGTATTGTTCGCCTGGATGAACATGCCGCTGCAGGGGTTGTTATTGGTCACCCCGAAGGCGGCAATAGGCTGGGGTTGCACCGTGACGACCTGTGAAACATCGAGCGTAGCGCAGAGGTTGCCGACGGATAGTGAGATGGTGTGGGTTTCTAACTCGACGCCTGGGGGCAGGATGATCGTTCCCGGTTGCGGGTCTGTGGAGAACAAAATCCCGTCCAGGAACCATTCATAGTTCAGCCCTTCCCCGCTGCTTAGGTTCGTGATGGTCACTTCGAGCGGCCCGCAGCCTTCCGACACATCGGTACTGAAGGCCACCTCCGGCGCGGCGATGATGTGGATGGTACCGACTGCTATTTCCGTGCAAAGGGCTTCTCCGGTCAAAGGGTTGTTGAAGTAGGCTTCGAGCGTAATGGTATAATCGCCGGTATCAGAATAGGGATGTGCCGGTTGAAATGCGTTACTGGTTAGCCCATCGCCGAAATCCCATAGGTATTCATCCGCTCCGGTGCTGAGGTTAGTGAACGCAACCGGGACACCTTGGCAACCGATCGGAGGATTGCTGAATGCGGGAACGGGCTGCTCCCCGATGAATAATTCCACGGAATCGGAATTGCAGGCATCGGGCAGGGAGGGGGCGGTGTAGGTATAGACGTAAGGGCCGGGGGGCGTCAAATTCTGGATATTCACTTCGTTGCCGTTCACCAACGAAGGGCCGGTCCATGCGCCGGGAGGAGTTCCCGGGCCTGGGACAGGAAGAACAAACTGGGATTCGGTTTCGCATACATAAGCAGGGCTTTCCACGGTAACGCCACCCGGGGGGTGGACAAAAACCGTTACCTCATCGCTGCTCTGGCAGGGTTGTCCTGTAAATTGAATCAAACTATAAGAGTACAAACCCGGAGCAGTGAGGTTGTTTAGTTGAATTTCTCCGGTTAAAGGGTTTATGGCTGGCCCCGACCATACGGCGTTTGGGTCGAAAGATGTGCCTTGTAAAGTCAAGGTATTTTCATTTTGGCAAACCTCGATATCGGGCCCTGCTTCGGGAGGCGTCAGGTCGCTTAGGACCAGGGTAAAAAACACCGTAGTATCACAGCCAGGCGGGATCGTGAATTGGATCGAAAGGTCGAAGGCGCCCGATACCCCTCCCGAATTGAATATCCCATTGGAGTTTACGCCGGGTCCGCTCCAGAAAACCTGCCCCGGCAAAGGCAAGGGGTTGAAGACTGGATTAAGCTGGACGTTAAGGGCGATACCCTGCAAGGTCGCGCAGGGGTAGGAAGTATCCGCCACGGCTATTGAGGGCGTTGGGACAACAGTGATGGTTTTTTCCATAGTCGTCACGCAGCCGTTGGCCGGATCGGTGTATTGGTATTGAAGGAGGTGCGGACCGACATTGGCAAGGTTTGTATTGAAAATACCCGCCAGGGAGTCAATGATCCCGCTTCCACTCCAAATCCCTCCATCGGGCGAAAAGGTCAGCTGGTAATTTCCCGCGCTAAGACAGAGGGTCTCCGAAGCACCCACCATCACTTCAGGTGTTTCCAGAATATAGATTTGAATGGAATCGCTTTTCGGGCAACCCGAAAAAGTGATGGAGTAGGTCAGGGTATTCCAGCCTTCTACCCCATTGGCCGGGTCGACCATGCCTGCCGGAGTGACCAGGCCTGGCGTCGGGCTCGACCAAATATTCTGCCCGGAAGGAGGCGGGGAGGCCGACAACATAAAAGGGTCTGCAGTGCTACAAATCGTATCAAACGGGGAGGAAATAACGATATCCTGGTTTAGGATCTGAACCGCTTGGCTGACTGTGTCCGATCCACAAGGGCCCGAAACGACCAGCGTCACCGCGCCGGATTGGCCGAAGCAGACCTGAGGTGGGAACTGCCCGTTGAAGCTTGCGGGGATTCCGTTCGCGAAAGTCCATTGCCAGGCGGTATCAGTCCCGGTAATAGTAGCCACCGGTATAAAACACAATTCTTCACAAGCGGGCTGAACAGGAGCGAGGCTCGCCACCGGATCATCATATACAGAGATATGGAGGGTGAAGGTATCCATTCCACATGGGTTTGTGACCACCAGGGAGATATCGTATTCCCCCTCGACGGGAAAAACAACTACCGGTTCGCAGTGGAAGGCATTTGTGGTGTCCAGAAAAGTAATGTTGGAAGGGAATCCAAACCAAAAACACGAAATCTCATCTCCCTGCGAGAGGTTTTCGAAGTAAACCGTCAGCGGGCCGCAACCCGTTGCCGGATCAAGCGTGAAGTCCGCCTCCGCCACAGGTACGTCGAGCACATTCACCTGTTGGGTATACGTATCCTCTCCACATTCATTGGTTGCGACCAAAGTGACGTCATATTCCCCCTCGGAGGGGAAGGTATAAGGGAAGTCCACGCCAAATCCGGCAAAAACTCCGTCGACATACCATTCGTAAGTAGCGGTGTCTGCGTTTACGCAGGTGGTGTTTATAAACAATACCGGCTCCCCGGCGCAAATATCGGTCGGTGAAATAAAGTCCGCCACCGGATCCACTTTGATCTTCACAAAAGTGATGATGCAGTTTTGGCTAACCCCTTCCGGGCAAACGTTTATGACGGTCATGGTAATGGCCAATTGCAATGCCTGGGTAGCGTTAATCAGGCAGGTATCAAAGGGGAAATTGTAAAAATGGGTCATAGTGGTCGGCGGCCCGGGATAGGTGTCGCAATCTCCGTCGCCCCAACAAATAATCGTCGTATCTACCATGGAGGCGGTGGTGGAGTTGACGATCGTAACCGTCTCTCCTTCGCAGAAAAAGGTGGGGCTGCCGGTGGGCAAACCGCCCGAGACGGGAAGGTCTCCGCACCCGTCCTGGACATCGCAGCCAAACTGCGCCCGTGCATCGAACGCTTGAAAGAGCAATAGGGCAATAAGCAAGGGTAGAAAGCGCATATTCAATATTTTTGCATTGGTTCATCAAAATATAAATTTTCCCAAATTAATCCGGGGCAATCGACCTCTTTGTTCAATATCTATCCTCAAATGCGAAAAAGGTCAACAACCCGATAACCTTTTTCCCAATTTCGTACCTTCGCCCCCACACAAATCAATACCCGGCAACCGCCTATGCAATTCCTGGATATCTCCCCCGAAGCCCTCGTGGCGCTCGGCGCACAAAAACACGATCAATACCGCGACGCGCAGCCTTTTCCCAGCATCTGGTTCGACGATTTTTTCAAGGAGACAGCCCTCCGGCAGGTGCTGGCAGAGTTTCCGGAGCTGGGCCAAAACGGTAAGGACGAGGTCCACTACACCAACCCGAACGAAGCGAAATACGCCTCGAAAGGCGAGTATAAATTCGGGCCGACCGGCCGCCAGCTCATGCACTTTTTGAACTCCCAGCCCTTCCTCGAATTTCTCCAAAACCTGACCGGCATACAGGAAACCCTCATCCCCGACCCCTATTTCGAGGGCGGAGGGTACCACCAGATCAAGCCCGGAGGCTTCCTCAAAGTGCACGTCGATTTCCACAAACATAAAATGATGGACCTCGACCGGCGCGTCAATGTGCTGGTGTATCTGAACGAGGACTGGAAAGAGGAATATGGCGGCCATTTCGAGCTCTGGGAAAAGGATATGAGCAAATGCGCCGTCCGCATCGCGCCGCTGTTCAACCGCATGGCGATCTTTTCCACCACCGACTTCTCCTGGCACGGCCACCCCGATGCGCTGACCTGTCCGCCCGAACGGAGCAGGCGATCCCTGGCCCTGTACTACTACACCAACGGCCGGCCGGCCAGCGAGGTGAGCGAGGCCAACCGCAAGCGAATCACCACTACCTTTGCCGCGAGAAAGGGGCAGGACAGCGCCCGGATGACCGTGTTCAACAACCTCGTCAACCTGGCAAATGACCTGCTGCCGCCTATTGTCGTCAAGGCGATCAAACGCTTCCGCAAACAATGACGATTGGTCTTGTCATTGGTAAAATCCCAATAAATTCTTAGTTTGCGGGGTTACCAATTCATGTCCTTATGAAAGCAAAATCTACGCTTCGACTGATCCTGCTGCAGCTGGGCTGCATAGCGTGGGTGGCATCGCTCACGGCCCAGCCCCTGAGCGGCGCCTACACCATCGACTCGGCCCTGCCCACCGCCGGCGCCAATTTTCAATCCTTCAATGACTTTGCCGCCAGCATCAACACCAACGGCGTTGCCGATCACGTGATCGCGACGGTAGAGCCGGGCTCGGGGCCTTATCAGGAACAGGTGGTGTTCAGCAATATCCCTGGCGCGGGCCCCGATGCGACCATTACGCTCGAAGGAAGCGGCGAGACGATCAGCGCGGTGACGAGCTCTACCAGCCGGCACGTGGTACGCCTGGCCAATTGCCAGTATTTCACCGTCAACAACCTGCATGTGGCCTGGGATCCGGCCTCCACGGGCGGCTTTTACGCTATCCACGTTTTTGACACGGGCAACCATATCACCATCAGCAATTGCGAGGTGGATATCAGCGGGACGAACAGCACCCTCTACGGGGCCTATATCGTATCCGGTTCGGAGACCAGCATCCTGGAAGGGGGCGATTTCCACAACATCCTCATCACCCAAAACTCCGCCCAGGGCGGTGGATATGGCGCATCGGTATTCGGACTGGTTTCTCCCCTGGCCAGCAACATCGTCATTTCCCACAACCAGTTTCTCAACGCCCACTCCAACGCCGTGTACATCCGCGAAACGGACGGGGTGGTGATCCACGATAATTTCATCGACAAAAACACCGCCAACGTGACCTCCTGGAATGCGATCCAGCTGGCCCAGGCGGCGACTATCAACGGAAGAATCTACAACAACTACATCCAGGTGTCGCAGACGGCAAACGGGACCATGACTTTCCGGGGTATCTACCTCTTCAACGGGATTGGGCACAGGGTGTACAACAACGTCATCACCAATATCAACCTCGAAGCGGGCAACGTGACCGGCATCGAAGTCCGCACCGGGGCCACCGCGCCGGAGATTTATTTCAACACCATTTCCATCGACAAAGCCGCCGGCACGACCGGCAACCTGGCGGGGATCGCGGAAAGCCTGACCAACACCAATTCCATTCTCCGAAACAATACCATCAGCATTTCCCAGCCCAGCATCGGCATGAAATCGGGGCTGGTCCTTGCGACCAATTCCACCCCATCTTCCGCCTTCAACAGCAACTACAACATCCTTCACGTGCCGGGGGGCAACGCGGCACAAAAAGGGACCCTGGTCAATCCAATTTTCTACCCCACCCTCTCCAACTGGCAGGGGATCAGCGGGCAGGATGCGAACAGCTTTGACCTCGATCCGGAATTCGTTTCCGCCATCCTCCCCCAGCCCACCAATCTGGCGCTCGACAACAAAGGCACGTCTATCGCGGACATCACTCTGGACTATCTGGGCGTCAACCGCGGCGCCGTGCCCGATATCGGGGCTTATGAGTTCGGCGATTGTCCGCCGCCCAGCGCTCCGGGCGCCATTTCCGGAGAAAATGAATGGTGCATCAACGCTACGGGCGCAAGCTTTTCGATCGATCCCGTGCCCGGCGCTATCGGTTATTCATGGACGGTCCCGTCCGGTTCGACCATCAATTCCGGGCAGGGCAGCACCTCTATTTCGGTCGATTTCGGGGCCCTTTCGGGAAATATCACCGCCGCAGTGGAAGATAGCTGCGGACTGGGACCTGCCGCCATACTGACCATCAACCTCCTCACCGCGCCTCCCGCACCGGCCGGAATTGCCGGTCCCAGCGCCGTGTGCAGCGGGGAAACCGGAGTGACCTACGCCATCCAGCCGGTGGCCGGAGCCAACTCCTATACCTGGACGCTGCCCTCCGGGGCTATCATAGCTTCGGGACAGGGCTCTACTATCATCACCGCCGATATCGGCAGCGCGACGGGGGGCACGATTTCCGTCATCGCCCAAAATGATTGCGGGAGCAGCGGGCCAACTACCTACACCCTGCTGGTCTTTCCGCCCACCACGGTCACGCTCGGCATCCCGCAAGATACCGTCTGTATCGGCGACGGCCCCCTGACCCTCAGCGGAGACCCGATCGACGCCATCTTTTCGGGCCCGGGGGTCGAAGGCGGAATCTTCGATCCCGAAATCGCGGGCCTGGGCACGCACCTCATCACCCTCAGCTACGAGGATGAATTCGGCTGCACTTTCTCCGATACGGAAGAAATTGTCGTCGAATTATGCTCCGGGCTGAATGCCCCGAACGCTCAGAATCAATGGTCTGTCTATCCAAACCCGGGAACTGGAATATTCCGGGTGCATGGGAGAAACCATAAGAGGAGGCCGCTGCGGAGGTTTTCAACCAAGGGTCAGTTAATCCTGAAAAAAGACCTGAAAACCGACCCGATCATCGACCTTTCGAACTATCCAAACGGAGTATATTTGCTCCGCCTCCGCGACGGCAAACAAACCAAAATCCTCAAACTGATTGTAAGTCATTGAATTTCAACTAAAAATTAAAAATTCAAAACTAAAAACTAAATCAATTTCTACCATGAAACAAACCATCATTTTAGTAGCCGCATGCATAGGCTTCCTATTCAGCGCACAAGACGCCAAAGCTCAGGGCAACTGGCCCGAACTCAAGGCTTTCCACGGGGTCATGTCTCAAACTTTCCATCCGATGGAGGAAGGCGATTTCAAACCCATCCGCTCGCGGAGCGGGGAAATGGCTGAAAAAGCCAAAGCCGTAGCCAAATCGAGCATCCCGGCCGAGTACAACTCCAAGGAGATCGTCATGGCCGTAAAGCAACTGGCCAAAGACAGCAAAAAACTGAATAAGCTGGTAAAGAAAGACGGTACCGACGCGGCGATCACCACTTCTCTGACTGCATTGCACGATGTATTCCACAAGATTATGGGGTTGTGCAATGATCATGGACATTAATGATTGAGTGATTGGTGATTGGTGATTGGTGAAAATACCAGTCACCAATCACCAGTCACTAGTCACCCAAAAAAGCGAGCTCCGAAGTATATCCTCCATCCTCCAGTAACACCCTCACCAAATACATCCCGCTCAAATTGCCGGCCGGAATGAATAGCTCGGTGGCGGGACCGGAGCGGCGGGCCATCAAGCGGCCGGCCAGATCGTACAAGCTCATTTCCAGGATCTGTTTTTCTCGTGCGATGGCCCGGACGCCGTCGGGGGTGGAGATGATTTGTACCTCCCCTTCCTGTGCCGGGTATTCAACCGCATTAATGGTCTCCTTGCAATTGTCGTAGAGGGAGAAGGGGATCTCGATCTCCGGATTGGCATGGTTGAAATAGTCGGCGATCTGAGCGCCCCAGAACTGGGAAGCCAACTCGTAGAGCTGGAAATAAGGCTGGCCGCCGACCGAACCCTCGTCCGCGCTGAGTTTGAGGGTATAATCGCCGCTGGGCAGGCAGATCGTATCCCTAAATTCCTGGACTTGCTCCTCCAGGGTAAAATCCACCTCGACCACGACGGAGCCGGCAGAATCCAGCACCGAATAATGGAAGAACCCGAAGGTCAGAGCCCCCCCGAGGTTGCCCAGGCTGAACACCAGCTCGTTGCAGTCCGTTTCGGGGCAGACCGGCTCCGAAATATCGTAGGTGCAGACCAGTGTGTCGAAAAACAAGATCCAAAGTTCCAGGCTCCCGTCGGTCACCTCGGTAAGCTCGCTAAAGTCCGGATATAGGGTAAGGGCGTGAACCTGCTCCTGCCCAATGCCGAAAAAATTGGGGGTTTCCTTGGCAATCGTATCGCCTTGCTCATTGTAAAGAATGAAGCCGGGATAGGAAAAAATATCCGGACTGCCATTGATCACATGTACCAACAGGAGGCTATCCCGAAAAGCGTCATAGCGGATATCGACGATCTGGAGTTGATCGCATACGCTTTGAGCGCTGGAGAGGGCGCCCAAAGACGACAGGAGCAATGCGGAAAGAATAAGTCTTGCTTTCATAGAAAAGTTGAATAGTTTAAAGACACTCTAAACTATTCAACTTTTCAACTTTTCATCTCAAAAAGCGGCGTTCCGTCCGGTTTTAGTCATTTCCTCCGGCCATTATTCTTTCTTGCATTGTTTGAGCAGCTGCTCCAAAGAAACCTTCAGCGATTTGGCGGCTATCACATCGGCGGCTTCCAGTTGGATGGTGGAGGTGTAGCCCGGCTTTTCGTTGATAATGGTGGAGATAATGTTCTCTTTTTTGAGGGTTTGCAACTGCACCGCCACCGATTTTCTGCTCACAATGATCTTGACCTGGTCGGGGTCGATATCGTAGGCGTTGAACTCGTAGGTCGATTCCGAGCTTTTTTTGTCGCCGGTAACAGACTGGATCAGTTTCCACTTACAGACCTCGCTATCTGATGCATAATCAAGGGATTGGGCTTCTCCGCCTTCCGATTTGGCGCCTTTGGAAACCCAGTTTTGCACGTCGCTGAAGGTCCCGAGGTTTTGCGCTTCGGGGCATTGCTCGATCAGGGCGGGCAAGAGGTGGACCACCTGGCGACCTTTTTCGACATCGGCAAGTTGGAAGACGACCTCATTGCCGTAGTTCTGTTGTTCGCCGGCTTTGGAGGACCATACGTACAGGTTTTTCTTCTCGGTGCTGACGCTGACTTCCACCCGGTCTTTCACCATATTGAGGCGCACCGATTTGGGGTCGAGGTCGCCGAAATGAAAGGCGTACACGAGATCCGAAGAGGCGCCCTGGCTGCTAATTCGCTCGGTCAGTTTGCTCTGGCAATCCTTTTCCAGGGAAAATTCCGAGTCTCCATTTTTGCGGGCGATCTTATCCATACTTCCGGCGACAAGGCCAAAGGCTTCGGGGGCTGTTTTGGCTTCGGGCATCCGCATTTTGACCTGTTCTTTTCCGTACGGGATCAATTTTTCGAGAATGGCCGCGACCATTTTGCCCTGGTCGGGGTCCGCAACCCGGATGCTCACTTCCTTGGAAAAGTCGTCCTGCACCCCGTCGCGTTCCACATACACCCAGGCGAGACCGTCGTCGGTGTTGGCTTCCACGGCTGCGTTCGTCCCGGAGATCACCAGTCGCACGCCCGATTCTTTCAGGTCGCCGAAGCTCCAGACCAGGACTTCCCGATCGCTGCCCTTGGAGGTGCTGATTTCGGTCGTGAGGCGAAGGCGGTCGGGAAAATCGCCCACCTGTTCGAGGCGCTGCCGGTAGGAGGTGTTTCCGATGCTCACTTCCCCCACGAGGGCCATCAGGCGGTGCACGAGTTGTTCGTTGGAGCGGCCGCCGATATCGGCTACTTTATTCCAGGCGTCCACTGCAGAGGGGATGGCGGCCAACACCTTGCGTTCGACCTCACGGGCATTGTCGATGCCGTTGCCCAGGATGATGAGTTGATCTGCATAGCCCGACAGTTCTCCGTTCTTGAAGTACTGGATATATTTCTGGCCTTTCTGGACGCGAAGGTAAATGCGAAGCGCCTCCTTGGAGTCCTCGATCCGCACCAATTTGGGATCGATGTCGGCCAGGTTGAAGGTCCACTTTTCGTCCTCGGATTTGTTCTTGTCGTTGGTCGTAATTCGCTGAAAAGTAAGCTGATAGGGCTTGGTCGAATTCGGAAAAAGAGATTGAGAATAGGTGTCTTTCGGGCCGTGCACCTGTTGCATCGAAGCAGCCAGGTCGCGGGTCAGATCGTCGAGGGTGGTTTGCCCCCAAATGGCGCAGGAGCACAGCAGGGTCAGGAGGGTAAGGATCGGCTTCATGGAGTATGGATTTTACTCCAAAGAACGGTAAAAAATCAATGCCGGACCAGCCTTAGGAGTCTGCTCCCCAAACCTTCAAATAAGTCATACAGCTTTCCAACCGCACTTTTGAATGCCTGTTTTTCAGAAAAATCCTTAGTTTTAGCCGAAATGAAAAAACCAAACTAAATGGCCACGGATAACTTCAAACTGAAAACCCTTGTGCTCGAAGCAAAAGACGCCTGCCGGGTAAAAATAGACGCCCTCATCGCAGGCGCCGAACTGGGGAAAGAAGACCCCAAGATCAAAGCCCTCATCAAGTCGCTGGAAACGGTTTTTGAAAAATTCAAGATCGACGGCATTTGGATGAATCCCATCCCCTACGACGAGAGCAAATTCCTGCAAAAAATCCTGTTCATCCGAACCGCCACCGACGGCGATCTGGAGGAATTCACCCAACTGTCGAAGGAGCTGGCTCTTTTTCTCGAAAAAGAAGTGCTCCACATCCCTCTTCAATGGCTCAGCGACGTAAGCACCTCCGACTGGAACGTCAAAATGCTCGAGGCGCTCCGCAAGATCCGCACCACCATTACCAAAAAGAAAACCGCTATGACGGCGGCAGGGAACGACCCCTTGCTCGATCCGGCCTTCCGCAACCAGGACGAACTGTTCAACATCCGCGTCGAGGAATACCGGGTCAAATTGAAATCCAACGAAGTAACTACGGATGAAAACGACCTGAAAACCGTGGGCTTGCTAGATCAGCTGATCAATTCGGCAAACACCCTGCCCCAGTTTACCAGGTACTACAAATTGCTCAACGATTTTCTGAAGAAAGAATTGGAGGGCGCCGCCTCCTGACCCCCTAATCCAAGCTCTATGAAACTTTTTTATCCGCTCCATATCTGTTTTTTTCTTCTCCTTTTCTCCCAGACCACTCAGGCCCAAAGCCTTTCCGAGGACGCACGGACCCTCCTTTCCGCCACCCAGACCCTCGAGGCAAGCGGCTACGATATGCAGGACTCCGCCTCCCTGGAAGCTTTTTCCACCCTGATGGCCATCCTATACGAATACGACAACCCCTCCAGCCCCGATTCCTTTTCCAATACCCAGCTTGGGAAACTGCCCAATAGCTATCGCGATAACCCCGACCTCTCGCAGATCCTGGCGCTCGACAGCCTGGCCTTCCTGCTGGATACCACCCACATGGGCTTCCTGGAGCAATTCAGGGGGTACTCGGACTCTCTGCGCGGGAGCCCCCGGCAGAAAATGGTGCAAATGACCCGCGGGGACTACGGTGGTTCGCCGGCCGAATATCTCTCCGTTTCCCGGGCCATCCAGCGGTATAGCGTGCCCCCGGTGGAAAGCATCGAATCCCTGGAAGCGATGGCTAGCGAGAGCAACCAGAACGTCAAGGACGGCATCGTCAACACCCAGGCGCTCATCGAAGGCCTGTTCAATTTCGTACTGAAAAGAGCCCAGGAAGAGGTGGTCATCAACTTCATGGAGCGCTTCCTCAAACAGGAAGTCGTTTCTTACGAGGAGCTGTTCCCCACGGTGGTCGAACAGTTCAACGCCCCGGGCTTCAGCTACTCGCATTCCTTCATCGAGCGGGTGCGCGAGGCCTTTTACGAGGATATGCAAATGCTGAGCGTACGCCTCCCGACGATCCTGCTGAAAGAGGAGCGGTTTGAGAAAATTCAGGAAGACCCCTTCATCTACAACCTGCTGGCCCTCTATTCCATCGCCGGCCTGGCCCAAAACGGCGTGCCGCTCGACGAGATTATTCCCATCACCTACCGGAATCTGCTCGAAAACTATCAGCAGACCGAAAAGAAACTGAATTTCATCCTCGCGGATTCGCCTGTTGACGACCCCGAGTACCTGGAGTTGATCGACATTGCCCGCTCCTGCGTCAACCGGATCAAAACGATCTACCTGGGCCTGGAGGAGGGCGAATACGAAATCGCATCCGGCATCAGCCAGATCGTTCTGGAAGACCCCACGAGCCCTATCGAGGCGCCGGAATTTGACTTCCTGCTCAGGCCCGCCTACAACCTCGACGTAATCATGGGGAGCGATTCGGCAGCCGATTTCCGGCTCAATCTGCTCCCCTACCTGCTGGGCGGTCACCTCGATACGGCTTATCTGCTCGGCTTCCGGAGCGTGGGCGCCTACGACAAATTCTTCGGAACGGAACGGACCCCCGAACAGTGGCGGGCCGCCGGTCTCGACATTTCGCGCAATCTGAACGGCAACTGGTACGGCGATTATTCGATCGACATGATCCTCCGCAGCTGGGCCTACGACCTGAGCACCTATCGGCAGGAATACGACAGCTGGGTACGCAGCCTCGACCCCTTCGGCGAAATGGAAAAGGCCCTGGAAAAGCTGGAGATCGACCGCTCTGTGCTGATGGAAACCATTTTGGCGACCAGGGATTTCTGGACTTCCCAACTCGAAGGAAGCCAAGGCCTTGCATTCGACATGCTCGCCGCCATCGTGAGCAATACGTTCGACCCCACCGACATCAACAATATTATAGCGATGGAGGCCTACGGAGAAGAGGCCTTCTTTCAGTCCGGAATCAAGAAACTCCTCGACGTGGAGGAGCGCCTCATCCAGCTCAACGACCGGATCGGGCAGGCGAATCCGGGCCTGCAGACCGGCAATCCGCTGTCGGAATACCTGTTCGGCAAAAAATCGCCCCATCCCTACGCCGCCGTGCTGGCCCAGATCGACGAGCTCTCCTACGACCTGAAAGCCCTGCAATCACAACTCACCGTGCTCGACCGCAAGCTGGCGCCCCGGGAAGTGAAGATCCTGGACAATGCCCGGCCCTGGCTGTGGCTTACCGAGACCCTGACCAACCTGCTGTACTGCCTCCGTTCCTCCGACCTGGACCAGAAATGGATCACCCGCGCCGAACTCGATTCCATCCTCAATACGCCCGGGCTCCGCGAGGCCTACCTGGGCCTGATGTATCAACGCCTGAGCAATGTGCAGGAAGGCTCCCTGTTTTCGCCGGAGGGCATGGCCCAACTGGTGCAGCAGACCGTCTCCGACCTGCCCCTGGTGTTCATCCCTTCCGAGCCGGATTCCATACTGAAAGTGGATCTGGACTTCTTTTTCAAGGCATCCTTCCTGGTCGGCACGATCAACCGGATCCTGGAGATCCCCCTTGTGGTCGATCCGGCCAATCCGGACGAGATCCTGCCGCTTTGCGAGCGGAACGCCTTTCTGAAGGGGGTGCCCGATCTTTCCACCCAGATCCTCGATCTCATTTACTACCTCAACGTGGGCGATCACCGCCACGCCATGAGCTCGGCTATCCGGCTGTTTATTGTGATGAAGCAGTTTGAGGAAGGAGAACCCACGTATGTATTTTTGGAAGAATACGGTTTTTTCATCGCCGACCTGGTCGATGCGGAATCCCCACAGGAGATCGAAAGCCTGCTCAACGGCATCGCCGACCCGCCGGGTAGCTCCCGCCTCAAGCGGAACAAGGCTTTGACCGTCGGGCTGAACGCCTATCTGGGCGCTACCTTCGGCAAGGAAACCTGGCATTTTAATAACCTGAACGAATCGTTTTACAGTCCAGCAGCCACGATGCCCATCGGCATCACCATGAGCGGTTTGCTGGGCAAGAATCACGAAAAGCCGCAGTCCTTTTCGATATTCCTCTCCTTCCTGGACCTCGGCAGCATCCTATCCTACCGCGGAGATCCGAATGCATTCGGCGCCGACAAGATCACGTTCAAAAATATGTTCAAGCCGGGCGTTCAATTGCATTGGAATATCCGGAATACGCCCTTCTACCTGGGCGCCGGAGTCCAAACCGGCCCCGTCTACCGCGAACTTGGCAGCGACGAGATTTCCCTGCGCTCGACGCGGATGTTCCTGAGTTTTGGGGTGGATGTGCCGTTGAAGACGTTTTATGTAAAGTGAAATAGTGACTGGTGACTGGTGACTGGTGATAAAAGTCATTCCTTTTCTCCCCGATATTACCCAGCTTATGGCGATCAAATAAACCCGATTGTCATGAGAAAGATATCCGTACTTACCATCGGTCTGCTCTTTAGTCTGTTGCTCTTTTCCACCTGCAAAAAAGACCCCGGCGAGGGGACCGTCGAGCTCATCTTCGAACACGAGGTGAACGGCCAGGATCTGGTCCTGAACGAATTTTTGTACACCTGCGAAGCCGGGTATGAATTTAGCGTCATCCGCCTCAAGTATTACATCTCCAATTTCGTGCTCACCCGCGACGACGGAACGGAATACCGCCTCGATAAGGTCCACTACCGGGAACTGGGCGTGGACGCCACGAGAACCCTCGAAATGCCCGACGTACCGGCCGGGACCTATACCTCTCTTTCCTTCATCTACGGCCTCGATCAGGAGACCAATGTGCCGGGCGGCCTGGAAAACACGACGACCAATATCAACATGGAATGGCCCATGCCTCCGGGTTATCACTACATGAAATTCGAGGGGAAATACAAAATACCCGGCACCGGAGAGGTAAAGGCCTACAACACCCATACCGGACCTACGGGTGGCAACCAAAACTTTATTCAGATCTCGCTGCCGCTCCACGGCCTGGAAATCGACGACAACTCCTGGGATATCACCCTGGTCATGGATCTCAACGAGTGGTACCAGAACCCCAACACCTACGATTTCGAGTTTTTCGGTCCCATGATCATGGAAAACCAGAACGCCCAGGCAGCGCTCAAAGCCAATGGAGCGGATGTGTTTAGCGTCGAATCCATGGAAGTGATGGAATTGAGTATTATTTGTTGAGATTCAAAAGTTCGAACCGAAGGCGCTAAGAAAGAAACCTGAGACCATTTTTTAGCATTTTCTCGGTGCAGTTGCATTAATGGCATTTGTCCGCTGCAACGAGGAGGAAATCCCTCCGGGGCCAGTGTACGACCCTACGCCTTTGGCATTGGACTATCCGGATAATTTTCCCATCCTCGACATTCCCTCCGACAACCCGACCACGGTGGAGGGGGTCTTGCTGGGGCGGATGTTGTATTACGACCCTATCCTGCACCGGGACAGCGCCCAGGCCTGCGCCACCTGCCATCTGCAGGCGCTTTCCTTTTCCTCGCCCGGCAATATTATCCCGCATATCAACCTGGGCTGGAGCACCGCTTTTTTGTGGAATGGAAAAGTGCAGGGCAGTTTGGAGAAGATCATGACCTTCGAGTCGGAGGAGTTCTTTCAAACCAAACTGAGCAGGTTGGAGCGGCATCCCGATTATCCGGGGTATTTCTTCAAGGCTTTCGGGAGCGAGGATATTTCGTATGAACATATCGGCAAAGCCCTGGCGCAATTTGAGCGCACCCTGATCTCCGGCAGTTCGAAATACGACCTGTACCTGCGTCCCGACCTACCGGTTTTCCTGAGCGACGAAGAGTTTCTGGGCTTTGATATTTTCTTTACGGAGAAAGGGGACTGTTTTCACTGCCACGGCGGGATTCTGTTCACCGACAACCTGTTTCACAACAACGGCCTGGATGCGACGCCCGGAGACGGGCTTTTCGAGATCACAGCCGACCCCGAGGATATCGGCCGCTACAAGACCCCTACCCTTCGGAATATCGAACTGACGGCGCCCTACATGCACGACAGCCGTTACCAGACCCTGGAGGAGGTGATCGATTTTTACAGCGAGGGATTGCACCAATCGCCCACCGTCGATCCTTTGATGAAAAACGCGCACCAGGGCGGCATCCATTTGACGGCCCAGGAGAAGGGCTACCTGATCGCGTTTTTGAAGACGCTGACGGATACGGTGTATGTGAACAAGCCGGAGTTAAGCAGCCCTTTTTTTTAGCTTTTGCCTGGGGCTGCGTATAGCAGCTCGTAATACTCCTCCAGCATCCGTTTGACCCCAAAATAATCTTTCGTGTCCAAAATGCTGGCCCGCATCATTTCCACCCATTTGGGGCGGTTGTCGTAGAATGTGGGCAGCACTTCCTCCAGCAAGACTTTATACAGGGCGTTCCGGTCGTGGGCATCGAGGATGGTTTCGTCTTCGTGCTCGAAGCCGTCGCCAAACTGCCAGCCGTTGAGGCCGTGGCGGCAGGCTTCGGGCCACCATCCGTCGAGGATGCTCAGGTTGAGCACGCCGTTCATGGCGGCTTTCATGCCGCTGGTGCCGCTGGCTTCTTTTGGACGCCGGGGGTTGTTGAGCCAGATATCCGAGCCGCGGGTCAGGGCGGCGCCGATCGACATGTCGTAATTTTCGAGGAAGACCACGGCGCCGGGGTATTTTTTTGACATGGCCACGAGGTTGGCGGCGATGGCTTTTCCGCCGTCGTCGAGCGGGTGGGCGCGGCCCGAAAAGAGGATCTGCACCTTCCGGCTTTTGAGCCAGGGCTCGATGAGCTCCGGTTTGCTGAAGATGAGGTCGCTCCGCTTGTACGGCACGGCCCGCCGGGAAAAGCCGATGATCAGGTTGTTTTCCAGGAGCTCGACGCCGGTTCGGTCCTTTACGAATTTGATCAGGTCGCGTTTGTTTTTCAGGTGTGCGGACCAGAGGTCGCCGCCTGTTTCGGCCAGTTCCAGCATGGCCGGGTCCACCCAGGTAGGGCGGTGGATGGCGTTGGTGATGGCCACGATATCCGATCGGTCTTCTACGTGGTCCCACATCTGGTTGGCGGTCTCTCCGTGGAGTTTTGCCACGGCGTTCGCTTTGCGTGACAGGCGCAGGGCGCCCACGGTCATGTTGAAGGGATCGCCGCCGAGCTCGGCGAGTTGGGCCTCGGTCAGGCCCATATTGGCGCCCATGTACAGCAAGCGGTCGATGGGGTGCGATTCGTTGCCCTGGACCACCGGGGTATGGGTGGTGAAGACGATCTCTTCGCGGCTGGCTTTCCAGGCCTCTTCAAAGGTTTTTCCCGCGTCCATTTTCTCCCGCAACAATTCAAATCCGGCGAACAGGGCATGCCCCTCGTTGAAGTGGTACACATCGACGTCGAGGCCGAGGGCCCGGAGGGCACGCACGCCGCCCACGCCGAGCACGATTTCCTGGGCGATGCGCTCCTCGCCAAACCAACCGTAGAGCTGCCCTGTGATCCAGGCGTCGTCGTTGCCGGGCACGTCGGTGTCGAGCAGGTAGAGGGGGGCGTTGCCGAAGCAATCGAGCTTCCAGACCTTGCATTTGACCTCCCGCTTGCGAATCTCGACGGGGACTTCCACGCCCGTATCTTCCAGAAATTCGTATTGATAGTTGTGGTAGGTATCGTAGGGTTGGCCGTCGGGGCCGATGAGCTGATCGGTATACCCCTGCTTCCATTTGATGCCGATGCCGACGATGGGATAGTTATAGTCTTTAGCCCCTTTCAGGTAATCGCCTGCCAGAATGCCCAGGCCTCCGGCGTATGCCTTGAAGCGGTTGTCCAATCCGTATTCCATACAGAAATAGGCCACGCGAGGTTGTTTGCTTGCCATAGGGAGCTCTGTTTTTTGTGGGGCCAAAGATAGGATAGGATTTCGAATAAAAATCACCCAATTATTGCCAAAAACCGCCTGTTTGGTTGACTATTATCATTGTAGAAAAGGGGAAATCGGGCAAATTTCACCCCATAATCCAAACCTGAAAATTATTATCCTATGAAAAAGATTATGACCGTAACAGCGCTGCTCCTTTTTGGTATTTGGAACAGCCTGCTCTCCCAATGCCCCGTAGGCAATATCAATTTATTCACCCAAAACGACATCCATAATTTCGTAACCAATTTCCCTAACTGCACCGAGCTCGAAGGCAATCTCCTGATCGGCAAATCGGGCTACCCCTCCGACATTAACGACCTTTCCGGGCTGGATGCCCTCACCCATATCGGCGGCTCGCTTACCATAACGAGCAATCCCCAGCTAACGAACCTGAATGGCCTGCAAAACCTGAACTCCATCCGGGAGGATCTGAGCATCACCGGCTGTCCCGCGCTGGTTTCTTTGGAAGGATTGAGCCAATTGGAGGAAGTATCCGGGAGTTTCTCCCTCAGCTACCTCGACAACCTGAAAAGCCTGCAAGGACTGGAAAACCTGGAAACCATCGGCAGCGACTTCACGCTTTACCTCGTCCCCATGCTTCCTGATTTTTCAGGACTGAACTCCCTCCGGACCATTTCCGGGAGTTTGATCCTGGAGCACAACAACGGCCTGATCACCCTCGAAGGAATTGAAAACCTGGAGGGGATCGGAATCGACCTGGTCCTTCGCGGCAATGCCTCCCTGACCAGCCTGGAAGGACTGGAAGGACTTAGCTCCATCGGGGGCGACCTGCGCATCGGGGCAGAATATGCGGACGGAATGATAGGCAACTCCAGCCTCGCAAACCTCGACGGACTGGCTCAACTCGGCTCGATCGGCGGAGATCTCCACCTGATCGCCGGCGATGCCCTGACCAGCCTGGAGGGAATGGACGGTCTTTATTTTATCGGAGGAAACCTCATCATCCGGCATAACCCATTATTATCCGTCTGCGCCATCGAACCCATCTGCGAATACCTGGCAGAAGGAGGATCGGCTTCTATCGACGACAACGCCGGGGATTGCGAAGATCTCGACAAGGTGTTGGGAGCCTGCCAATTGACCTCCACTTCAGATATTTCGAATACGGAATCCTTCACCCTGCAACCCAACCCGGCCAGCGGATCGGTAAATATCCATTTCGGCAATCCGAATGCAAATATCGAATGGATCCGGATCTACAGCATGACCGGAGGCGAGGTTTCAAAAGCGGCCCTTGGCTCCGGACAGATCGACCTGAGGGGTATCCCAGCGGGTTTGTATATTGTCCGGGTTCGGATGGATGGCAAGGACCTCGTCAGGCGCCTGTCGGTTCAGTAATTTTTTTGGGAATCAACATCCGGGCATTGATCAGAAATACGCCTCCCAGCAATAGCACCGAGGCGACGATAGATTGACCCGTAATCTTTTCGCTGTTCAGCCACCAGCCCAGAAAAAGGGCTACCACGGGGTTGACATAGGTATTGGTGACGGCTTTTTCGGTGGAGACTTTCTTGATCAGATAGTTGAAAGCCGTAAAAGCCACCACCGATCCCCCAATGACGAGGTAAAGCACCGACCACCAGGCTTTTTCCGGCACTGCGCCGGGATTGAATTTCATGTAATCGCCCGTAAAAACCGCGATGACGAGCAGGACGGCTCCTCCCGAAATCATTTGCATAGCTGCGGCTTGAAATACCGAATTGGGCATGTCTGCATCGGTAAGCCAGACGGAAATATAGGCCCAGGCGATCATTCCGAATAAAATAACCACCATGGCGGCCAACCAGTTGCTATCGCCCGCAAATTCGGGCTGGCCGACCAGCAAGGCCATGCCCACCACCCCCAGAAAAATCCCTCCGATAGTCAGCAAGCCGGGCTTGCGAGCCTTCATCTTCCATTGAAAGATTACCACGATCAGGGGCTCAAAGGCCACGATCAGGGCGACGATGCCCGAGTCGATGTATTGCAGGGCCCAGACCAGGGCCCCGTTTCCCATCACGAACAACATGAATCCGGCGAAAAATGCATTGCGCCAGTGCTGCCGGGTCACCTTGGCCTGCCCAAACGCCATCCCAAGCACGTACATAAACAAGCCGGCGAAGGTAAAGCGCGCCCCGCCAGGAGGAAGGGCGGGATGGCATGCACGGCCCACCAGTTGGCCAGATAAGTGGAGCCCCACACGAAATAGGTGATGGCAAAGGAAATCAGGATCAGCCACAATTCCCTCTTGGAACGGCCGGTGTTTGGAGTGACGGAGGAAGTGCTCAGGGTGCTCGGTTTTACAAAAATGATGGACAAAAGTAAGGATTATTACCTCACAATCACCACCTTCTCCGCTACCTGCCACCCGTGCCCCGAAATCCTCAGGGAATAGACTCCAGGCGCCAAACTCCTAACCGGGATCTTGTGCTTTGACTTCTCCTGCGCCCGGCTATATTGAATCCTTCCTTTGGCGTCGGCCAATTCGATGCTTGTTTTTTCTTTGAAATTACCTTCCCATTCCACCCAGATAAAATCGTCGGCAGGATTGGGGAAAATCCGAATCTCCTTGCTGATCGAAATCTCCGACAAAGCCGTGATGTTATCCACCAGCACCGGCTCGTAAACCAGCACGCAGCCGGTGGCGTCCGTCACCTCCAGCGTGTACAATCCCGCCGCCAGGTCCTCCGGGTCTTCTTCGGTCGAAATGAGTTCCCCGTCTGCTTTCCAGGAAAATTGATAAGGCGCCACGCCCCCGCTCATGCTGATGTCGATAGAGCCGTTTGCCAGGCTATTCGTTTCGTCCATCACCGCATCGACGAAAAGCTCCATGCTGTCGGCGCGGATCACTTCGAATGAGCAGGATGTGCCATTTGCGTTGTCGTCGATGGAGTTCTAGGTCACCAGCGTGGTCCCGATGGGGAAAACGGACCCGCTTTCCAGCCCTTCGCTCAATGCTCCTTCGGCCGCCCGTGCAATTGTCGACCCAGATCACATCATACAACCCAATCCCGTCGCAGGTGTTGGCCAACACACTTTCCGGGCAATCCATGACCGGCCCCTGGGTATCGGCCAGGCTGAGCTGGAAGGTACAAGGGCCGCTCGCATTGCCTTCCCAATCCTGGGCGATCAGGGTGATCGTCGTGTCCTGGGATATTTGAGCGCCCGGCGCGGGAGTTTGCAGAATATCCGGATCGGGGTCGCAATTATCGGTAGTTAAAGCAAGGTTGCCGAAATCGGGCAGTACGAGCACACAGCCGGCGCCGGGAGAGGCCGTTTGGTTGGGCGGACAGGCCACAGTCGGGGAGGTAAGGTCCGGATCGTAGAGCGGACTTTCCCAGATACCCCTGCCGAAAGTGCCGGCGCGCAGCATCCCGGAGGCGGCATGTATTTCCATATCGAAAACGGGCACGTTGGGCAATCCGGTCATGTAGGGGATCCAGTCGTTCAGCGAGGAGTCGCGGAACCAGACGCCCACATCGGTGCCGATATAGACCGAGTTGTCGCCCCCGGGCTCGGAGGCGTCGTAGATTATGCAATTGACGGGCAGGTTGGGCAGCGAGCCCGACACGTTCTGCCAGGAACTGCCCGCATTCGGAGAGTAAAACACTTTTCTCCCGTTCACAAAACCCGCCATCGTGACCCACACCTGCTGATCGTCGTCCGCATCGGTGGCGATCATCGTGATGCGGGATTCGGCCGCCGCAGGCAGGCCTGCCGATATTTCCGACCAGCTGGCGCCCGTATCGTCAGACATGAAGATCCTCAGATCGGTAGCGGCATAGATCCGGGCGGTATTCGCCGGAGCAATATGCAGGGAGCGGTACAGGCCCACCTCCAGTTCGGGCACAAAAGCGGTCCAATCCTCCCCTCCGTTGGCGCTCCGGTACACCGTATCCCTGTAGCCGGCATAGATGACTTCGGGGTCGATAGGGTCCATCGCCAGGGGCGTAACCCAATAGCCGCTGGTGAATCCCGGTTTGATGCCGAAATGGTCGGCGCCCCCGTCGAGGGATTTGCGAAGGCTCCCGTTTTGGCGGGTATGGTATTGGATCTGCGGGTCGAGGGGATGGAGCATGCAATCCATCCCGTCGGCGCCGTCGAAGTGGGTGATGTCGTCGCCTCCGTCCCAGCGGTTGGACCCATTGTCCTGCGTGCCGCCGATGAGGACGTTCGGATCGCCCTGAATGCCCGCGATGCGGTAAAACTGCATGATCGACAGGCCGGTGGCGCCCAGACTGGATCGGTCTTCCCAGGTGATCCCGTCATCGGGACTGCGGAAAACGCCTCCGTCGCTGCCGCACCAGAGGCTGCCGTCGAGGGGATTATAGACCAGTTCGTGGATATCTGCATGGGTATATTGCAGGCCGTTGAAGACCAGCTCGGGGTAATACCAATGGGAGGTAATAAACAGACTAACGCCGCCGTCGAAACTCCACCACACGTTAATCCCACCGGTAATGACGATTTCCGCGTCGTCGGGATCGACCGCGATGGCCAGGTCGTAGGCGGATTGGCTCCGGTCGTCCTGTCCTTCAATCGAATAGCCGAGCACGTTGGGCGCATCGGCTTGCAGGGAAAAGGAAATGCCGCTATTGGTCGAGCGGTAAAGGCCTTCGAAAAAGCCGTCGCCGGAGGCAGGGCCGGCAAAGAGGTAAACGTATTGCGGGTTGGCGGGGCTGACCCCGATCGCCACCCGGTTTTCTCCCGTGGGCAATCCGGCGGTAATGGTGTTCCAACTCTGTCCGTTGTCGGTAGAGCGGTAAAACCCGTTGCTGGTATGCGCATACACCGTCGAAGGGTCGCCGGGTTTGAATTCGATGTCCACAAAACTCCCGAACACCTCCTGGTTCCAGGTGGCCCCGGCATCGGCCGTGCGGTAAATTCCGCTGTTTGTTGCGGCCATCAGCACATTGGGATTGTCGGGCGACATGACCAGTTTGTAGCCCCGGCGGGTTTGGTCGACCGCAAAGGCCAGCCCGGTCTCCTCCCAGTTCAGCCCGCCGTCGAGAGAACGAAGCACCCCGATGCAGTAGGTGTCGGCCCCGTCGCCGTCGCCGGTCAGGATGTAGATCAGGTTGGGATTCTGGGGATGAATGACAATCCCCGACACTCCGATGCTGGGTAGGTGATCCGTCAAAGGGACCCAGCTTCCGCCCTGGTTGACGGTTTTCCAGAGTCCTCCGGCGGGGGTACCGATATAGACGATATCCGGGTCAAAGGGATGAAAAGCCACCACGTTCACCCTGCCCAAACCGGGGTTATAGCCCTCCTGGCCGTTCACATATTCATCCAATGGAGCGAGCAGCGACCAGGAAGCCTGGCAGCCCTCCGTATTGTCCGCCTGCGTATTGCCGCCCTTTGTCTTCATTTCCATGGCGACGTCCCAGACCATGCGGTTGTAATTGATCACTTGGCCGTCTGGGCCCAGGCGGTCCTGCACCAGATATTCCCAGCGCTTGAATTGCCGGTAGCCGCTCCCCCGCCCCAGGTCTTTGTTTTTAAAATGATCTTCCGCCATATTTTGGATCTTTTCAAAATCGCTTTGGCGTTCAATCCATTTGAGGTATTCCTGGCCTTGAAGGGAAATGGAGGCCAGTAAAAACAAGGGTAGGAGCGTTTTTTTCATCATTCTGATACTAGTTCTGAGAGAGAGTTGAAGAGTTTAAAAATTAAACCGCAAAGGCGCTAAGAACGCTAAGACGACTCGAATATCCTCTTTGCGTATTTCTTTGCGCCTTTGCGCCTTTGCGGTTTAATATTAAAATTTTGGGTTCCTTTAAAATATTTAGTTGACAGAATACTTTTCAACTCTTCAACTAAAAAATCATTTCAAAATCAACACCTTCTGCGTCGTCTGCCAGCCGTCTGCGTAGAGGCGGAGCAGGTAGACGCCGGGCGCCAATTGATCGGTAGACAATTTGGTTTTCGCCGCTTCCACTGGAGCCTGCAAACGCACGGTTCCGTGGATATCCATCAATTCGGCTCTCAGGCCGGGGCGCGAGGGGCCCGTCCATTCGATCCACAGCACCTCGCTGGCGGGGTTGGGGAAGACCCGGTAATGGTTCTTTCCATTCACCTCGCCTACGGCGGTGATATTGTCCACTACAATGGTTTCTGACGCGAAGACGCATCCATTGGCATCGGTGACCTCCACGGTGTACTCGCCTTCGGAGAGGCCGTCGGGGTCTTCAGCGCCGGTAAATATAATACCGTTTTTGCTCCATTCGTAGGTAAAAGGAGGCGTGCCCCCGGTCACCGTAATGTCGATCGAGCCATTGGCCTCGCCGTTGGTTTCGTGTTCCACGGATTGAACCTGGATCGTGGCTGCCGGGAAGGTCCCTATCACGACCATTTCCGTCGCGATACAGCCCAGGGCATCCGTTACGATGACGTTATAAGTTCCGGCAGCCAGGCCAGTAGCCGTAGAGTTCATCTGACCCTGCGGATCGTCCCAGAGGAAGTCATAAGGCGGAACGCCGTTCAACGGGACTACCGTAGCCGATCCGTCGGACTGGCCGGGGCAGGTATTGGTGAAAGCGGGAATGAAAACCTCCAATATCGTTTCAATGACGGTAATCACAAAAGAGCACTCCCCTGTATTTCCGCTTTGATCGGCCACCATCCAGGAAACCATGGTCGTCCCGACCGGAAATACCGAACCGCTCGGCAGACCGCCCGTCAGCACGGGGTTCTGCGCCGAGCAATTATCGGCGGCGGTTATTGGATAATTCACGATGACCAATGTGCCGTTGCAGGTCGACAGAATCCCATCGGGGGGACATATAAGGGCCGGGGGGATCGTATCCAATACATTCACCTGCGCCGTACCGGAGGCCTCGTTTCCGTTGGAATCCGTGACCGTGAGTTGTACGGAATTAGCGCCCAGGTGGCTACAATCGAAATGGGTTTGGCTCGCAGCCAGCATTCCGATTCCGCAATTGTCGCTGCTCCCGCCGTCCAGATCCGCCGGCTCCAGGGTAGCATGGCCGTCATTTCCAATGAACAGGGTCAGATCTTGTGTCACTACCACGGGGTCTTCCTGGTCCAGGGCGGTAACCTCCACATCGGCGACCACCGAGCAGTCGTTGGCGTCGGTAATGCTGACGAAGTAGACACCGGCGCTAAGCCCCGATTGGCTGGGCCCCGTTCCTCCATTCGGCCATTGAAAATCATAGGGTTCGGTCCCACCGAAAACATTCAATTCGGCAAACCCGGTCGGTTCGCCGGGGCATTCTACCGGCAGGATCGCTACAAGGCCCCATTCCAGTTGTGTTTCTTCGATGAGCACGCTCAGGGAAGCCTCGCAGCCATTGGCATCGCTCGCCGTCACCGAATAGGTTCCTCCGGGAAGATCCGTCCGCTCGGACAGGTCGTTGCCGGGGAGGTTATCCGCCCACTGATAGGTATAAGCGCCGGTTCCGCCGCTGGCCAGAACGCTGACCGATCCAGTGGGGAAACCCGCACAGATCAGGTCGTTGAGGTCCGTCACCGCCACTTCGAGCAGGGAGGGTTCGAGCACTTCAAAAGATTGGGTAAATACGCAGAAGCTGGCATCCGAAACGACGATATCGTAAATCCCTGCAGCCAAATCGGGGATCAGATCGCCGCCCTGCCAAATCACGCCGTTGACCGTTACTTCGACGGGGTCGGTTGCGCCGGTGACGGCGAGCAACAAAGAGCCATCGCTCCCGCCCTTGCAGCTGACGTGCTGAGTCTGAACGGTCACCGTCAACGAGCAATCGAAGGGATTGACCGCGACGGATTCTTCCGCGGAGCAGCCGTTGACATCTGTTACGATGGCGCTGTACACGCCCGGAACCAGCCCGGTTATGGTAGAGGTGGTTTCCCCCGTATTCCAGAGAATATCATAGGGCCCTGTGCCTCCGATCGGATCGACGCTGGCCGTGCCGTCGCCGGCGCCGTTTGCGGTCTCGTTGGTCGAGGAGGCCTGCGGATCAATAGGATCGGGCTGGGTTACCACGACCTCCAGTGTTGCTGCGCAAAGATTGGCGTCGAACACCGTTACGGTATAGGTCCCGGCAGCCAGGTTATCCGCTTCCGGACCCGTGGTTCCGTTCGACCAGGCAAAGGAATAGGGAGGTATTCCACCCGTTGCCAGAACCGAGGCAATTCCGTCGGCGTCGCCGTGGCAGGTTACCGGAGTATTCAAATCCAAAGTGACAACAAGCGGGTCGGGTTCTGAAATAGTCACTTCTCCGATTGCCGGGCAGTTGGCCGCATCCAGCACGCTTACGGAGTAAATACCGGGCGCAAGGCCGGAGATCGAAGACAGATCGGAGCCGTTCGACCATTCGTAGCTATACGGCTCGACTCCGTTTGCGGCAAAGGCATTGGCCGTGCCGTCGGCAGCGCCGTGGCACTGCACATCCGATTGGCCCATTTCGAGGGTCAAGGTGCAGAGGAAGGCGTCCACCGTAGTTTCCGCCACGGCGGTACACCCATTGGCATCTGTTACCGAAACATGGATTAGGCCGGGGCTCAGGCCGTTGATATTCGGCGTGGTCGCTCCGTTGCTCCATTGGTAGGTGTAACCGGGGGTTCCACCCTGAACGGTTGCAGAAGCGGTACCGTCGTTGGCATCGTTGGCCGTTTCGTCCGTAGAGCTGGCCGTAACGATGAGCAAGGGTGGTTGATTGATGGTAAAATTGATGGTGGTTTCGCAGTTATTTCCGTCGATAATCACCACGAAATAGGCGCCTGCCGGCAGGTCGTCTCGAACGAAAGGTACGCCCGGAGGGAAAATCCCGATACTATCGCCCCACACATAGGTATAATTGGGCTCGGGGCTGCCGCCGCTTGCCAGCACGCTGGCGCTTCCCGTGGCATCGCCGAAACAGGCCACATGCTCCAGGATCGTGGCCGTAGCCTCCAGGGCAGATGGTTCCAATACTTCGACCGACCCTGTGGCGGTACAATCCGAATCATCCACGACGGTCACGGAATACGTGCCCGCTTCGAGGCCGCTAATCGTGGCGGTAGATCCGCCATTCGACCAGGTAAAAGAAAAAGGCGACGTGCCGCCTATTGAGTTGGCAGTCGCCGTGCCGTTATTTCCACCCGAACAATTCACGGGCGTCGAGTCGAAATCAAGCGTCAGGGCACAATCGAAGGAGTTGATGGCAACGGACTTTATCGCCGTGCAGCCGTTGGCGTCCTCCACGGTGACCGTATAATTGCCGGGCGCCAATCCGGTGATTGACGAGGTGATGGCGCCGGTGCTCCAGACATACGAATACGGGGAAGTACCTCCGGTGGGGTTGGAAGTAGCCGTGCCATCGTTGGCCCCGCTGCCCGATTCGTGGGTGACGCTCACATTGGCGTCGAGCATGGCCGGTTGGGTAATGACGATGGTCGCAGACCCGGTGCAGGAAAGGCCGTTCGTGGCGGTCACCGAGTAGCTTCCCGCTACAAGCCCGCTAATGTCGGGGGTGGTGGCGCCGTTCGACCAAAGGTAGCTGAAAGGGCCCGGCTCCCCGGAAGCGGAAACGGCGACGGAGCCGGTGGCATTGCCGTTGCAGTCGACATGCGTCAGGTTCCCCACCTCAATAGCGACCAGGGCCGGTTCATCGACGGTGAAAGTTGCCATGGCGGTGCAGCCGTTGGCGTCCGTTACCTCCACGGTAAATCGCCGGCGCAGAGGCCAGAAATGTCCTCCGTGAAAAAGGCCCTCCCGGGCCGATCCAGGATGAATGCGAAGGGAGCGTCCCCTCCGGTAACGGAGATGGAGATCGAGCCATCGCAATTGCCGTTGCAGGTGGCGTCGGTGATGGCGCCGTCGATCGTCAAGGAGGCTGGGTGATGGCGACCGATTCGGTATCCGTGCAGCCTTTCGTGTCCGTAACCGTAACCGTATAGCTTCCCGCAGCCAGTCCATTTGCGGTGGCGGTATTGGCGCCGTTCGACCAGAGGTAGGAATACCCCGGGGTTCCACCGCCGGCCGATGCCGTAGCCGAACCACTGGCCTCTCCAAAGCAATCGACATGGTTGACTGCCGGGATGGAGGCCACCAACACGGTAGGTTGGGTGATGGTCACGGCTTTGGTCGCCATGCAGCCGTGGCTGTCGATCGTCGTCACGGTATAGGTTCCAGCGCTGAGGTTGGTGGCGATGGGGCCGACGGTCCCATTCGACCAGTTGTAATTATACCCCGGCGAGCCGCCCGTTGCATTGACGACTGCGGAGCCGTTATTGCCTCCGAAGCAACTGACGTTGTTTTGGGAAACGGTGTTGACCACCAACAAAGATGGTTGGGTGATATTGGCCACCGCCGTTTTGGTGCAATTTTTCGAATCCTTGACCGTAACGGTGTAATTACCCACGACGAGGTTAAAAATAGCGGCGCCGGTCTGGCCGTTGGACCAGGTATAGGTATAGGGAGGCGTGCCGCCCGAGGCGCCGGCCACGGCTACGCCGTTGTTTCCGCCGAAGCAGTTTACGGGTGTGGTGGATACGATCGTGGCTATCAGGTTGGGCGGCTGTGTAATGGTCACGTTGGTGGTAGCCGTGCCGCCCGCGCCATCCGACGCCGTGACGGTATAGGTGCCGGCAATCAGGTTAGTGGCGGTTGCCCCTGATTGGCCGTTGGACCACATGTAGGTATAGGGAGGCGTGCCGTTGCTGGCCTGGGCGGTGGCGGAGCCGTTGTTTCCGCCGAAGCAACTGACGTTGACCGAGTTGGTGATCGCCACGGTCATATTGCTTCCACTGCCGATGGTAGTCGTGAAGATATTGCTAATCACGCGGTCGCCGCCATCCGAGTTGTTGTTGTTGGTCAGGTTGGAAGCCGCATACATGGTGATGAGGCCGCTACCGGTAACGGGCGAGGTCCATTGAAAATCCCAGGAAACCGTCCCGCCTATAATGTTTTTATCGCCGCGGTGTTCGACGTATTCTCGACCTCCGGAGGTTTCCGTCCCTACATCCGGTTGGTTTTCGCTCAGGTTGCCCGAATTCTGGTTGGTCGAATTCAATGCCACCAGTTGAAAACCGGCAGTGGACGGGCTACCGAGGGTTACGGTGGAGGTTATCGTCAGGTTATAAGTGGTATTCAGGCTGACCGTAGAAGGGAGTCCGGTCAGGCTGATCGTTCCATCGACCCCTGCGGGAGGCGTATCGTGGCAGCTGGAACAAAGCGAATCCCCCGGAGCGCCGGAATAACCGTCGGGGGGATTGGAATCGTAGCTCATGAACAGCACTCCGCTTAACAGAGCGCCATAAAATCCGATAATGAGTTTGTTTCTTTTTCCCATGGGAAAATTGATTAATGGGTGAAAACCAGCAAAAATCCAAAATTACCCCTTCTTCAATAATCGCAGAGGCAGTTTGGGCCTTAGTGCCAATTTTTGGCAAAAGAAAAAATCTGCCTTAAATTAGCCCCTATGAAAAACCCATCTTACCAATTCACCACCCATTGGCTCGTCGCAGGGACGCCGGAGGAGGTGTACCGCATCATCGAAGACGTGGACCGCCTGGCCGAATGGTGGCCTTCGGTCTATCTACAGGTCATGGTTCTCAAACCCGGCGAACCGGGTGGGGTCGGGAAGGTAGTCGATCTTTTCACCAAAGGCTGGCTGCCGTACACCCTGCGCTGGCAATTTCGGGTCACCGAAGCCAATTTTCCCACGGGCTCGGCGCTGGAGGCCTGGGGCGATTTTGTCGGGCACGGCCGATGGCATTTCCAGGAAGGAGATCAGCCGGGTACCTGCAATGTTCGTTACGATTGGGAGATCCAGGCTACAAAGCCCCTGCTGAGGAAGCTGTCCTTTTTGCTGCGCCCCTTCTTTTCCGCCAACCACTTTTGGGCCATGCGAAAAGGAAAGAAAGCCTAAAATTGGAATTACGCAGGAGAAGAGCCGCCACGCCCGAGGAGCGCGCTGCGATTCCTAAACCGCCCCGGGCGACGTTCCGGTTTTGAATCCGGAGCATGGGTCAGCAGCATGATCAGCGCGCCCAGCAAACAGGCTATCCCCGCGATGATAAAGGGGGTCATCCATATCCTGGGCGAGGCCCCGATCGCGGCTGCATCCTTGAATACCCCCGCCAGCAGGGGCCCTGTGATACCGGCCACGCCGTAGGCGGTGAATACCCAGCCGTAGTTGCGGCCTACCTGTTTGTTTCCGAAAAAGTCGGCCGTAATGGCGGGAAACAAGGCAAAAATTCCCCCGTAATTAAATCCCACCAGGGAGGCCCCGATGATCAATCCGGCCGAAAGGCCGAAGGTGACGAAGCCGTGATACAGCGACAACATGACCAGGCCCTGGAATAGAGACATGGCGATGATAGCCTGTTTCCGGCCGATCCGGTCGGAGATCATGCCCCAAATGATGCGGCCCAGGCCGTTGAAAATGGCATACCAGGCCATGGCTGTTCCCGTGATGAGCACCGCATCCTCCACGCCGTTGAATTCCAATGCATCCATGCCGAATAGCTGGATGCAGTAGATGACCATCAATCCGGCAATGGCGGAAAAAGCAAATACGGCCCAAATGGCAAAAAATTGAGGGCTGCGCAGCATCTTCTCCGGGGTGTAGCCTTCCGAGACTGCAACAGCGGCTGTGGCGCCGGCGGGCTCCCATCCCGCGGGTTTATATCCCTCCGGAGGGTTGACCATCACGATGCTTCCCAGGAAAACCAATATGGCGAATACGATTCCGTAAATGAAGAACACGCTCTGCACGGGCGGCAAACCGAGTACCTCCGCCTGGTTCAGCAGGCCGCCAAACCAGGAACCGGCCAATTTCACCCAAATAGTGGCGCCGAAACCAAACCCGGCCACCGCCAGGCCCGTGATCATTCCCTTTTTGTCGGGAAACCACTTCACGCCCACCGCGATCGGCACGACATAAGCCAGTCCGATGCCCGCTCCGGCCACCATGCCGATGAATAAGAGCTGCCCCCAAAAAGAGCTGCCGAATAGCCCTCCGAGAACAAAACCCAGGCCCAGCAAAAGTCCGCCCAATGTCGATAAAAAACGCGGGCTGGTCCTGGCCTGCCATCTGCCCGCCATGACCATCACCAGGGCGAAGGTCACCAAACAGGCGCTGAAGATCCAGGCGGTCTGAGTCGCCGAAAAACGGTAAATCCCGGCCGGGTCGGTGAGGATTTTGGTAAAAACGGACCAGGAATACATGGCCCCGAGTGCGAGTTGAATGAGGATAGCCCCTGCTACGACGAGCCAGCGGTTGGGAATACGAGTAGCATTCATAGTTGTATAGTCGGTGATTTCAAGGCCACAAGTAGGCAAGAATTCACGGAACTGCCGATGAGAAAGATCACTCGGGAGGGTAATCTTCGTTGACGGAAGTCATTGGCCCACCACACCGAAAAGGAGTGTTAGGTCCGCATCCAGGCCGGCCGCTGGTCCGCGACCCGCTTATAGATCGGGCAGCCCGGCCCATGAGCGCCGGGCAGGTAGCCCGTACTCATCAGAAACTCATTGACGATCTCCCCGCCGGTGAAGCGAAAGGTCTTTTTGAAGAGTTTGGTCCACTCCTCCTTCGTCTTGGGATGGTGGTGGTCCAGCCATTTTTGAAAGGAGCCGAACTCCTTTTTCAGGCCCAAAATAACCTGTGCATTGTGAATGGCCGCCTCCACTTTCAGGCGATTGCGGATGATCCCCGCGTCGGCGAGCAGGCGCGCCCGGTCTTCGTCGCCGTATGCGGCCACCGTGGCGATATCGAAGTGATGGTACGCCTTTCTGAAATTTTCCTGCTTATTCAAAATGGTCGTCCAGCTCAGCCCGGCCTGGTTGATTTCCAGAATGAGCCGCCCGAAAAGCTCGTTATCGTCCGGCAGCGGAAACCCGTATTGCTCGTCGTGGTAAGCCCTGTGAATAGAAAATTCGCCCGCCCTGAGCCGGTTGATAAAATCGCAATAAGAGGGTAAGAGGTTATTCCATAGTACTGATAACTGATGTTACGCAAAAAGGATTGGGGATCCTAAATGATCTAATAGGGAATGAATCATGGAAATCATCAAATAAACATCTCTTATGTTTAACATCAGCTGATAAGTAGAACCAAAACTACTTCCCCCTCTTCCTCATATCCCTTTGAACCGATTCCACCACCTGGTGCGGCTTGAGGTTTTTGGCAATGATCGTGCGGTCGGGGCCCAGCAGGTACAACTCGGGGGTATTATCCACGTAGTAGGTGCCGTAGATGGCCTTGTTGGTCGGATCGAACACGTTGATCCAGTTCATGCCGTTTTTGGCGATGAAGGCCTTCCACTTGGCATCGTCGGTTTCGATGGCGATGGCGAACACTTCCAGGCCTTTCGGCTTCCATTCTTTATAGACCCGCACCAGTTGGGGCGTCTCCTCGATGCAGTGGTCGCATTCCGGGTTGAACATGAAGACGACTATATACGGGTCCTTGATGTCGTAAATCGAGCGGAGTTGGCCGTTCGGGTCTTTGGCTTTGACGTCGGGACCCTTTCTGCCGACGAGGCTGGCCTGTTGTTCAGCAGCCCGTTTCTGGATGGCTTCCGCCTGGGTGGCGTCGGTCCAGAAGGCTCTTTCCTTGGTAAAGTAGTTTTGTGCGATGAACACGAAGATGGCGTTGGGATCCATCACGGGGGTTTTGCCCGGCTCGTAGTAAAGGGCTACGTAGTTGGTGAAGTATTTGAAATACTCGGGCTTGTCGAGCACCTGGTCTACCAGGAATTTGGTGGCCGCGATGATGGAGTCGGCGTTTTGAACGGTCATTTCGGTGATATAGCGCTTCAGTTTATTGGCGATCACCGGAGTAGCGAGCAGGCGTTCGTCGTTGAAATCGACGCCTTCCCAGAATTTGGTGCGGTAGAGGTACACCTGTTTGGCGGTGTCGATGGTGCCGTCGGGTTTGAGCACGTTGGTGGTTTCGGGGTTCTGGCCCGCTATCTTAAACTTGGTGAACAGGGCGTCGGGGTGCTGTGTATAGATCTCTTCCAGGAATTTTTTGCGTTCCCCCATCAGCTTGATTTGTTCCGCCTTGGCAGAGTGGTATTCCTGCGAACCGTCGGCCGCGGCGCGCAGGCGGTTGGCGGCGGCGTCGAACTGGATCCTTTGCCCTTCCTCGAAATTGAGGGCGCGGTATAACAATTCATTTTCCAGGCTGCCTTCCACGATCATGGAGGCGTTGAGGCTGCCGGCGCGGGTTTTCATGGTGAAAGTCTGGTCCTGGTCGACGATCATCTGAAAGACCGATTTATCGGCCAGATACACAAACAAGAGGCCGGGGCGATAGGCCGAGTCGCGTTTGAACACCGCCTTGCCGGACGCATCCATCATCGTGGAGTCGAGGCGATAGCGCTGGTCGGTATAGGTGGCGATGAGGTAGGTCATGCCGGGCTTTGCGCCTTCCACCTGGAGGTAGATTTCCGGCTTCTCCGCCGGTCCCTTTGGCGTGGAGCCGTTCTCCGCTCCTTCCGGTCCGCGGGAGCTGCAAGCGAAGAAAAAGGAGAGGAATGTGACAAAAAGTATCGTTCTCATGGGAGTTTGATTTTGTGGCGGCAAATATACAAAATTTTGGATTTTTGGGGAGGGCGGCCCCCGCTGGTCCCGGTTTTTGCAAATAAGTTGGTCACCCTATCATCTCCGGGAAATCCTTTTATCAACAAAAGCGTTAACTTTATGCAACGACAATCACACTATCAAATCCGGCGATCAATGAGTACGCAACAGATCAAAGAAGCCCTGCACCACAGAATCGAACAGTTCGACGAGCGCTTTCTCCGCCTGCTTTACGTCATGGCAGAAACCTGGATCAAGGAACAGGAAGACGCTGCGGTGGAAGCCGAGATTGCCGCTATCCCGCCTAATCCGGATTGGAAACCTCTGACCGAAGAGGATCTGATGGCCCGTCTGGAGGAAAGTTCTGCTCAGTTCAAGCGCGGCGAGTATGTAACGATTGATGAGCTGGAAAAAGAGATGAAAGAGTGGTAGGCAAACTGTTTAAGGTAGTAATTACACGGAAGGCCCTAAAGCGGCTTGTCGGCATCGACGATTACTACAAGAAGAATGCTTCGCCTGCTGCAGCCAGGAAAGTCCGTGAAGGTCTGGCCAAGGAGGTTAGAAGCCTGGAAAAATTACCGGAAAGCAAGCCGTTGCTTCCTACGAAAAAGAAGGCCAACCCGCCTTATCGCTATTCCAAAAAATGGTCCTTCAGGATCGTGTTCCAATTCTTTAAAAAAGAAGATACTGTCAGCGTAGTGGACTTCCTTCATGACAAAGAGAAGCAGTAACGCAGGGCTATGCTGAATAGAGGGAAAAAACCGGAGCAACCCCGCCCGGAGGCACAAGGGCTAATGGGATGCTACCCGGCCAGGCTCCTAAGCGTCGCCCGGCGTGTAGCTGGGCATCACCAAGGTGCTCTGCTTCGAGGACGAGCCCTCGGAGGGGGTCGTTGGAGCCGGTGCTGGTCGCAACCCCGGACCTGTTCTACCATCGACAACCCCAATTTCTGGACCACAGATTCAACGGATTACATGATTTCACTGAGTGATTTTACCCTTTGCCTTCCTCAATCTGTGGAATCCTGTAATCCGTTGAATCTATAGTTCAACAAAGTTAGGGGTTCAACTGTTAGAACTCATAAATTTTTCGACTGCAAAAAAGGGAATTTTAGTAACAGTAATACAATGAGATCGGTATGATATTTAAATATAGTATTTTATTTTTTCTATTTTTTTGTTCTTTTTCTTGCCTTAACAAAGCATTTGACATTGATAAGGAAGTAAAGGAAACGTTCTATAAATGCAATAGTAAAGAAGAAAGCTAATTGATTTCAAAAAGGTTTAATGCATTGATTAGTAAAATGGATTTTCTGTCTGCTATTTCACCTCGAAGAGGTCCAAAAACTACAGACATTAACCTTGAAAGATACTATACTGATATTGGGGATAGGTTATTTTCGTAAGAATGGCCGCGTGTATTACAAGGATTGGTTCAATAACCCTATAAGGCCTACAAAAGGGCAGTTTTCAAAGATAAAGGGCAATTCTTTGAAAAGTATTCATGATGATGTGTTTTTTCAATAAAAAGGGTTGATTCTTTATATTATCTTACCGAAATACGGTAATTGAATTGTTAAGAATACCAAATCAAAAGTGATTTGGCGTTTTTAATACAATTAATTTTTAATTAGAAGCTATCTGAAAAATTAGAACGCTCGAAGACCCAGAGGGCTAGATTAATATATGTAAAACCCTGTGGCACCGAACGCCTATAAACATGCCCTACAGGGCTTTCGATTTTCAATCTCAAAATTCTATACGTGCGCCCCTCTGGCTTTTCAACCAAAGTGTTTTTGAGATAGCTTGTACCCATTGCAAGGACCTTCCTCTACCACCGTCAAAGGAATAACAACAATCACCACCCCTCTCCTCCTCTCCAAAACCCCCTCGCCTCCCCTTCCGGAACCGCCGCGTAGTGCGAAAACGTAATAGACGCCAGCGCCCTTCCGGAACTGAGGTTACGCACCTGACCGGCGTAGCCGAGCAGTTCCGACAGGGGCACGTGGGCGCGGATGACGGAGTGGCTGACCCGCGGCTCCAGGCCCATGGGGATGCCGCGGCGCCAGTTGGGTCGCTCATGATGCCGCCGGTGTATTCGTCCGGACAGGTCGCCTCCACCGACATCACCGGCTCCACCCAGGATGGGCTCGCATTGGGCGCCGCAGCCCGATAGCCCTCGCGGGCGCATAGCTCGAAGGCCAGTTCGTTTGATTCGGCGCTCGTTTGCCATCCCCGCACCCTCACTTGAAACTGTGCATCTCCAAACCGGCCAACGGCCCCTACATGCCAATCGACTCGAATCCGCGGCGCACGGCCTCCAGGTATTCCGGCTTTAGGCTCCCGTCCGCAGCGGGCTCGGCCCACTGCACGCGGACGCGGCCGGTCTGAAAATCGGCGCTTTCCAAAAATCCTGGTCGGCCGGACCGAGTTCAAAAGCGCAGCCGGGCGTAAAGGCGCTCTCCACTTCCCGCACGAATTCGTGCTCAAAAGCGATGGTCTGCGTGAACCGCTCCTTATAATTCACCTGCGGCCTGCCCAGGTTCACCTCCACGTTGAAATCGCTGAGCAGGCGGTGACTCATCACTTCCAGGTGCAATTCGCCATGCCGTGGATGAGCAATTGGCCCGATTCCTATCCTCCCCGCCTGTGAAGGAGATCTTCCTCCTCCAGGTGTTGCAGGGCCTCCTTCAACTTGTCGAGGTCGCGGCTGTGGCGGGCCTCCACCACCATGGCGATGACGGGTTCGGGGAAGGGGATCGACTCCAGCACGATCGGGTTCGTTTCGTCGCAAAGGGTATCGCCGGTCGCCACATCCTTCACTCCTCCCAGGGCGGCGATATCGCCGGCGCTGATCTCCCAGATGGCGTTGTGTTTTCCGCCGTTCATCTGGTAGATATTGGTCAAGCGCTCGCGCCGGCCGTTGCGGGGGTTGTACACCGCCTGCCCCCTCCGGGCCTGCCCGGAATACACGCGGAAAAAAGCCATCTTATGCCGCTGCTCGTCGTGCGCGATCTTGAACACCAGGGCCGCGAAGGGCTCGCCGGCCTGCAAGGGGCGGGACACCGTTTCTTCCGTCCCCGGAATTTGGCCTTTCACGGCGCCCATGTCGGCCGGCGATGGAAGGTAGGCGCACAAGCCGTCCAGCAGGGGTTGTATGCCTTTGTTTTTGTATGCGCTGCCGCAAAACACGGGCACGACGAGCTGCGCCGCGGTGGCCTTGCGGATGGCCTCCCGGATGGCCGCTTCCGGGATGAGGTCGGGCGCTTCGTATATTTTGGAATAAAGCCCCTCATCGTTTTCGGCGAGAATCTCCAGCATTTCAAGCCGCGCCGCTTTCACCTGGATATGAAGATGGGCAGGGATTGGGCCCTCTTTCCATTCCTCTTCTTCCCAAATAAAAGCTTTTTTCGAGATCAGGTCGACGACGCCCTGGAAGAACTCCTCCTGCCCGATGGGGATCTGCACGGGCAGCGGGCGGGCGCCGAGGCGCTTGCGGATCTGGTTGACCACGTCTTCCAAATCCGCGCCGGGGAGGTCCATTTTATTGACAAAAACCAGTCGCGGGATGTGGTAGCGATCGGCCTGGCGCCAGACGGTCTCGGATTGGGGCTCCACCCCCTCTACGGCGCTGAGCAGGGCGATCAGCCCGTCGCATACGCGCAGGGAGCGCTCCACTTCGATCGTAAAATCGACGTGGCCGGGGGTGTCGATGATATTGATGGTATGCGTCTGGCCGGCCCAATCCCATTGGGTCTGGGTGGCGGCGGCGGTGATCGTGATGCCGCGCTCGCGTTCCTCCTCCAAAAATCCATGATGGTGGTGCCCTCGTGCACTTCTCCCATACGGTGGGTGCGGCCGGTGTAAAGAGGATCCTTTCGGTGAGCGTCGTCTTGCCCGCGTCGATATGGGCGGCTATCCCGATATTGCGCAACAGGCTTGCCTGGTCGTCTTTCATAGCCCTTTTTTTGGCAGAGCCTAAAAGTACTTCAAGTTGCTGAAATCCGCAGCTTTTTGACGATCCGGAAACTGGTTTTGTAAAGGAAAATTGCGATGGGGATCCCCATCACCAGGCCACCGAGGGCCAGGGCGAGGAAGATTTGGCCATTTCCGTAAAAAGCCTGAAAAATGAGTTTAGGCTCCAATTTTTCGGGAAAAACGAACGTGATCTTTGTGCCGAGGATAGCACGGCCAACTACAAAGGCAAGTGCGTGGAAAAAAGGCCCGGTAAGGCTGTTGATATGATAAACCCCGATGACGGCCGCAGGGCGACTCAACTTTAAGAACGGAAGAAAGCGCCAGGGCGATCAGGACTTTCATGCCGATTAAGGGCGTGGTGCCGATTAAAAAGCCGAGGGCGTAGCCCGCCGCGATTTGACGGGTTCGGCCCGGATCGAACCCAGCTGGTAAACAGTCGGTTTTTCGATCTTTTAAAAGCCTGGTTTGCAACCGGCGTCATTGGATCCATTAGCGTTGAGCGTGCAACTCGTTGCTTGTGCATTAAAGGCATTCATGGTATCGACAGGTTGTCCTGGATGATGGGGTCAGTCATCCATCGGGGCATGGTCGATCTGTTTTTGGTCATGATGAGTGGGTCACCTGCGTCTGGCCGTTGGTTTTCGGCTGAAATTGCCAGGAGCCGCTCACCCCCTTTCATCCGGGTCACGCCCTCTTTGGCGGGGTAGGAAGCGTGGGTGATCGACTGGTAAGAGGCGAAATACCCGCCGCCAAAGTTCGTGGTCTGGTATCGAAGTACGATGTCCTGATCCTCGAGCGGCCAGGGAATGCTGTACTTGGTGTAGCTGGTCCAGGAACTGGAACTCCCGGTTTCCACCATTTTAAAATCCTGCATGCTCTGCATCCAGCGGTGCGCCCGGTTGACGTCCTTGAGCAGGCTGAGCAGGGTTTCCGGGCCGGCATCCGACACGAATTGGGCTTTCAACTCCCGCACTTTCAGGCCGGGCTCGATCTCTATCCAGCGCTCATAAAGGGTTACCCCGCCCTTTTCCCTCCCAGCTTGAACTCCCCGTCATTCCCCTGAGTGCAATCCCTCAAAGGGCGCTCATCCGCCCCTGCGGCCGGAAAGGCCGCCCCGAGCAACAACATGTTTACGATTAGCCATTTCATTCCGTACCTAATTTAGTTGAAGAGTTGAAGAGTTGAAAAGTTGAAGAGTTGAAGAGTTGAAAGGTTGAAAAGTTGAAGAGTTGAAGAGTTGAAAGGTTGAAGAGTACTTTTTGGCGAAGCCGAAAAGGCTTCCATTAAACTTTAAACTTTTCAACTTTTCAACTTTTCTCAGGTATATGTTTAGCGCAGCTACCGGTATTTCAAAATTTTCCCACAGAAGCGACATGCACTTTTCATCGGGCGAATGGGGGTGCCGGATCGTAGGACCGAAGGAGATCATATCCATTCCGGGGTAGTGTTCCGATATGATCCCGCATTCGAGGCCGGCGTGGCAGGCAGCTACCGAGGGGTTTTTTCCGAACAACTGCTCATACAGGCCTACCATGACCTTCAAAATGTCGGATTCCGCATTGGGCGCCCAGCCCGGGTAGCTTCCGGAATTTTCGACCTCCGCACCCGCCGCTTCGAAAGCTGCTCTGACGGCGGAGATCACGTCTGTTTTTTCCGGATTCGATGGAACTGCGTTGCAGGCTTTGGGTGGTAAAACACCGTCGCGTATGATAACGCGCGCCAGGCTCGTCGAAGTCTCTACCAAGGCCGGGAATATCCGGACTCATGCGAAAACGCCGTTCGGAACGGCTTACAGCGCGTTGAGCGCGCGGTCCTGGTCGGGGCATTCATCACCTTGGGGGAAGAGGGTTTTCTTCCAGGGCGATTGCCATATCCGGCTCGATAGTGTGGTATTCTTTCAGGATGTCGGCCTTTCTGTTGTTGAATTCATCGAGAAAGGCCTTTTTGCCGTCGGCCGAGACGACAATTACGGCAAGCGCTTCTCTCGGGATGGCGTTGCGCAGGCTGCCGCCGTCCATGGACGCGATGCGCAGGCCCAGGGTTTGGGGTGCTGCGGTAGAGCAGGCGCGTCATCAACTTGTTGGCGTTGCCCTGCCCAGATGGATATCCAGCCCGGAATGGCCTCCTTTGAGGCCGAGGATATGGATTTTGTAAGCTTGTCCGCTTGACACGGGCGCCTCTTCGGCGTAGGTCATGCGGGTATTGGTGTCGATGCCTCCGGCGCAGCCGATGGTCAACTCGTCGTCTTCTTCCGAGTCGAGGTTGAGGAGGATTTTGCCGTGGAGCAGCGTTTCATCGAGGCCTTTGGCGCCGGTCATGGCCGGTTTCTTCGTCGATGGTGAAAAGGGGCTTCCAGGGCGGGGTGCAATATCTTTCGCACTGGAGCAGCGCCATGGCCGAGGCCACGCCGATGCCGTTGTCGGCGCCAGGTGGTGCCGTCGGCCTTCACCCATTCGCCGTCGATCAAGCTCCGGATGCCTTCGCTGTCGGAAATCGAACTGGGTGCCGGCGTTTTTCTGGTGCACCATGTCGAGGTGGGATTGCAGGACGACGGTCGGTCGGTTTTCCATGCCCTTGGTAGCGGGCTTGTAGATGACTACGTTGCCGATGGCGTCGACCGTGGTCTTCAGTCCGAGCCCTTCGCCGAAGCGGCGCATGGAGTCGATGACGCGGCTTTCCTTCTTGGAGGCGCGGGGCACGGCGTTGAGGTCGGCAAAGTTATTCCATACGGCTTGGGGTTCCAGGGAGCGAATTCCGTCAGATGTGTTCATTGATTTGAATTTTCCCCATAATAATAGAGAAAAGGGGGGAAATTCCATAATCGTAGAGCAGCGGTACCTCGCGAGCTCCGGCCAGGAGCCGTGCAACCAATGCCTTATTCTACCACAAGTAGTTTCCCCGAAGAGATCGCTGTTCCTTCCTTTTCAAAGAGGTAATAATAGATCCCCCCTGCCAGGCCTACCAAAGAAACCTCCGCCCTCGAATCTCCGGCTTCCAGAATCTTCTCCCGCACTTTTCTCCCAAAACCGTCGTATAAGCGCCAGGAAACAGGTTTGGACAGGGGCATGAAATGGAAAAGCGCGACCGATAACCCGGCCGGAGTGGGAAAGATGAAAAACCTCCCACGCCGGGAATCTCCTGCACATCGGTTGGAATACCGCAAAAGTCGACATCCGAAAACAAGGGGGAAAGCAAGCGTGTCCTCCCGGAGTATCCTGCAAAAGTCTGTATCCTATCCCGGCAATTTCGTAATCCAGGTTTTTGTTTGAAGGAACAAAGTGGCATTCGGCCCGGCGCCTTCGATAAATTTAAGGCTGTCGCCACCGATGAAACTGCCTCCGTGCCAACAGTCCATAGAGATCACTTTTTTCGATTCCAACGAATAGACTTCCGCTACCTGGATGATCGGCCCACCGGAGTCGCCGTCCCAACAATCCGAGGTGTTAGCGACGGGAAAGGTATCGCCAGGCGCCAGGTTCAGGTCCATAACCAGGGCTTCCTGGTTGTCCAGGTTGTTCCAAAACCACAGTTTTCCTTCATCCGCGTTTTCCCGAACCAACCCGACCAAAGCTTCCAATGAAAAATCGCCTTTAAAAAAGACTTTCTTGTACGAAATCTGGTTGACGACAGTATCTCCCTCGACCCGGATGGTTCCTTCCAATCCTGCGTCCAAGGCTCCGAAAGAATATAGAATTCGGTCTTTTGGGCCGACAAGACTGGTTGGTATTGGGCGGCGAGAAGACCGGGGAAGCAGGACTACCGGGATCAGGTAAATAAGGTTTTTCATTTTTCTAGGGTTGATTATTTGTTGATTTTCAGCCTGTTGTGAGATGTCGTCTTCTACCTAAACAGGGTATTTTTTTTTTCGCAAAACATTGAATCATAAATCGTTATGCAATTTTACCTCAAAATGACAGGTAACACGACTACCTTCCTTCCGCCGTGACTATCCGGAGCGCGTGCCAGCCGTTGGAAGGAATTTGGTTGGAGCCGAATGGGATGCGGTGCTCGCCCGCCGGAAGCCGGCCCTCGAAAATCTGGCTCACCACGCGCCCATTTCCAGCAACCAAATCCATGCTCAACGTCTCCGATCCTTCGAGAACAAGGCGGATGAAGCCTTCTTCGCCTGAAAGAATATTCGGCCAAACGGAGGCTTTAATACCCTGCTCCTTATGATTGTCTGAAACCGCGTTGATCATTGGTTTGGCATTGATCGACCAGACATTGACCACCGTATAGACGCTGCCCTCCTTTTTCCAGACCACACCCATCACATCCAGATTATCGAGGTTGAATGGTTCCGTCAGGAAACGGTATAGGTTTTGGTAAATTCAGTGCCGGCAGCGACCGGACCGCTTGCCATCAAATTTCCAAAGGTGGGAGAAGTGACCGCTGCGCGCAGAAGCCGATGATGGGGCACCCAGCCGGAATGACCTGCCTGGGCTGCCATGACCTGATCCTCTACCAGATAGACGCCCAGGTAAAACGCCCCGCTCCCGTTTTGAAAAAAAAGCGTCCGGGTTTTGATACCGATCTGGTCGCCATTCCAGACAGTCTCCAGCCCGACGTTGGCCAAGGGTCCCGTTTGGTGGTTTTCTCCACCTGTTCTTTTTATCGCCTGGAAAGCGGCGGCCACATTGACGCTGGTGGCGTTTTGCAGGTCATTATTCAGGTAGAACTTCGGCTGGTCTGATATACCCAGATTGGCTGCCCATTCGATTGAGGTCTCATTTTCGAGGAGAAGCTGTCGCAATATGAGCAGCCACCAGCAGGGCTTTGCCGGCAAGCTGTCACGAAGAGATTCGAAAAAAGTCCAACTCCAGGTACCGCACTCCCCGCACCAAGTGGCTGTAGACTTGGTGATCAGGGACTTGCTGAACCTCGGCCACGGCCTGGGTAAAGGTTAGGGGAAGGCTTAGGCCGAGTGCGGGAAAGAGGAGGAGGAAATGCTTAATACTCATGCCAAACCCGATTTTTACGTTTTGATGAAAATGAATTTATTCTCTTTTAAAATACCACGATCTTTTTGGTCCCGGCAAGCTCCAGCCCAATCGCAATGCGACAGGTGTACACCCCGGCCGGCAGTTCGCCGATATTTATTTCCCGCTCGGTCGTGCCGGCTGGAAGGGTTTGCGCTGCTACCCTGCTCCCCAATGCGTTATACAGGGTCAGGAGGCCATCCTGATTCATGGGCCCGGGAAGGCGTATGGAGAACGAACCGCTTGCCGGGTTGGGGGAAACAGTGAATTCAAGCTCCGGCCTCCTATCGTGCACCCCGGTCAATTCCGTGAGGGTAAGATAAAACAGGCCCGTTTCTGAAATACCATGGCCGTCGGCCTCGATGAAATACTTCTCGCCCGGAGCGGAGAATTACTTCAAGAGAGGAGGGTTACGTGGGGATCGCCCGGCCGGTTGTCATTGGCCCCTTTGAGTTGGGGCGCGCCGGCAAGCAGGTCGTTGCAATCCGGCGCTTGCCAAACCGCCAGCTGCATATCGTATACTCCGTCCGTTTCGATCTTCAGGTTGCCCGAAGGCGGCAAGGACGATAAACCAAACCGCATTGTGCGCTATCCCTCCGTCGCACCAGGCATTCTGGGCGAAACAATCCCCGTTGGGCGGAACGGCCTCTCCCGCCTGGACCGTAGCGTCGATATTGTTGAAACAGATAGGGCCCGCTCCGATGTACGGCGTCAGATCTACCGCATCGGCATCGCAGACCATATCGTTGGGTGAGAATGCGATGGTAATGGGCTCGTTGCACAGGCCATCCGGATCCAGGAGGACCACAAAGGTTTCCAGGTAGTTTTGATTGCCCAGCGCGTCGGTAGCCCATATCTCGAGGGGATAGACCCCCAGGTCATTGCAACCGAGCGTCATTTGGGTATCGTTTACATTCTGGGAAAAAGATAGCTTATAGGCGCCGCCCGGACAAACAGCGGTAGCCTTTTCGAGGAAAAGACCGGGCTCCAGCGACACTTCATGAGTGGAAGAAACCTGCACCAGCAGGCCGTTGATAGCAGCCAGCTGAGGGCTGCAAGCCGGCACGGCAGACAAATCCCGGATCTGCGAGGGGATTGTACGAGGATAAAAGTTTCTACGTAAGCCTGCTGCCCAACGCGGTCGTCGCCCCAGATCTGGACAATAATGTTTCCGAAATCATTGTCGGAGAAAGGTTCGCAGAGAGTCGGCGGGATCGGCCGAAAAGGAAAGTAAAATCCATACCGGAGCTGCAATTGCTCAAATAGGTGCCCCGGTCAAAATCTCTGGCCGGGACGGTAGCCGTGCCTGTTCCGGGTATGGCGAGCGTCATGCCGCTTATGGCCTGCACCACCGGCGAGCAAGCGGCCCCTTGCCCGGGACATTCAAACAGATTGTCCTGCACGAGCAGGAAAGTATGAACCTTCACACTATTTCCCGCCGCGTCCCAAATCCAGATAAATACCTCTTCGCGCCAAAGTCGTCGCCGGTAACGGTCATTTCGGTATCGGCCGGATTGGCGGAGAAAGAATACGAAAGTCCGCCTGGGATGTCGCAACCATAACGGCTGAAATGACAAGCTTCGATTTGGGCCTCCGCTCGGAGGCAAATTGATATTAAATCCGTTCAACCTGCCCCGGTTGACCGCAATCGTCTCCAGGTCCCTGCGTGCGCGCGGGATGGTGAAACAACAGGAAGGTAAAAATCAGGGCAACAGGTATGAGGTCTCTGTTCATAGGATAATATTTCTTTATTGAAAAGTTTATTCCACCGCCAATTCCCCCACCCACACCACCTCTCCTTCCCGCTCCAGCCGATAAAAATACAATCCCTTTCCCAATCCCTCCATTGAAACCTCCATCTCCGTATACCCAGCCGGCAGGTTTTTTCTGCGCACTTCCCGCCCCAGGGCGTCATACAGGATCCAACTCACCGGACCGCTTTGCGGCATAGCGCAGGACAACACCACCGAGGAGCCCGCCGGATTGGGGTAGAGCGACCACTCCTCTTCCTCATCGGCCATCGGCGTCTCCGATGCGCTGAGGATCGTATCGCAGGGGCTGCCCTCCATCACCCCCAGACGGGTGACCGGGTGGTGGGGAAGGGAAAATAAATTGTAGGTCGGTAATAGCACACTATGTTGAAGGACATTGCAGGCTATTCCTGCTGAATCGGGTTGGTCGATGACGTGTAGGTAGCGGGAGGGGTGGTTTGGCACAGATATATATATTTTTCCATCTGGGCCCAACTTCATATTGTAAAAGCGGGTCGATAAATTATTCTCGTCTAAAAAGCCCTCATACTCGGCCACCACTGTCCGCGACGCTTCGATATCAGAAGATTCCAGGTCCCATTGGTATATCTTGTCCCAATGGCTGGTGTACATATAGCGGGAGTTAGGCGAAAAGGCTACGCCGCCGGGAAGGCCAATTGTATCTATTACTTGGATGTGGTTGCTTAAAGTCCCGGAAACAGCGGTCGAACCGGTATAGGTCGATTTCAGTATAGGTATAAATTGGAATAATGCCCCAAGCATTACTGGGCAAGCCATGATCCGTCTGGGGAAATGGCCGCTTGGCCTAAACCCGGCCTCGAAGGCTTCCCCAACCTCTTGTGAATGGTCCCATAATATACCCTGTGGATTGGCTAGAATTTATGAAATCGCTTGCTCCCATCCATTGGAGGTGCTATTACCCACCAGTCCCTTACCATTTCCATGCTTTACAGATGTAAGCTGTCCAAACATTAAGGTATCATAGGTCAGGGGAATTTTCTTTTCTAATACTTTGCCAGCACCTTCATTTTCTTCCATATTTATAATGGAATAGGTCAAGGGCTGCAAACCAGTATCGGGAAATCCTCCGTTCAAATATGAAAAAAAATCACATAGTATAAAAAATTAATTGATTTGGATGGTCAGAATATGGGATAATCAAACCACCCTGAATAGCAATATAACCGTTTGAATAAGAAGATGATGATTGAAACTCATCTCCATTTTCAATAATTTCACCCTGGCTATTGAAAAGGTGGACCCCGTTTGAATAACACATCAGGTTACCTTCCGGATCAGAAATGTTAGTATTGGTCCAGCTAAAGTCATTAAATGCATAGTTCAATTTTATAGAGGGAGGTGAAACATTGAAATTAATGATGGATGTGGAAAATATACTACCAGAGTCATTTGTGCCTCCTAATACCCATACATAGTCTTCCTTTTTGCCCATAAGCATTCAATATAAACAGTAAAAAAGCGAGATGTAACATTTGCTTCATTTCAATAGGATTTAATAGCAGGGTAGCGGCAAGATGCGCTACCCCTGCTAATGTTTATTAGTACCAAGGTTATTCTGTCACTACTATTCTGGCAGCGAAGATAAGTTGTGCATCTTCCTTCACCTCGCAGAGGTAAATGCCAGCCGGGAGCCCACTAACGTCAAGTTGCCGTTCGAGCGTGCCCGCCCCAAGCCTTTCGCTGAACACGGTTTTGCCATCCACATTGTAGATCGAAAGCATCCCTTCTTGGCTCAGAGGCGAGCTCAATTGCAGGGTCAAACTTCCCCGGGTGGGGTTTGGGAATATACGAGCTGTTGTAGTGGTTTCGGCCTCCTTTTTTACGGTGCCTCCGGAGCGCTCCTCCAGACCCTCGCATTCGTCCAATTCCCAGGCCAGGCCGGATATAGTATTGTAGAATATACCTGGCCCAAAACACGCCCGAACCGGCGATCAGGGGGCACAGTACGGCAATGTTTTCAAGCGTGTCCTGTTGGCCTATGCTCAGTGCTGCTTCGCCCTGGGCAATGGTGGAGAGGAAAATGCCGTAGGTTATCTGCTCGTACTCTTGATAGGCGCTATCCGGCGTAATGGCAGCATAGCGGTTTGTAACTCCGCAATCCGGTCGGCTCTCCAGGCCGCAACTTCTGCTTCCATTTCTTCCAGGTCTTCGAGCAGGGGGGCGATTTGTTCCGTCGTCAGGGTATCGATTTCGGCCATCAGCGAATCTCTTTCCTCCTCCCCGGCCGTCCACAATTGCTCCCCTAAAACCCAGAGGTCTTCCTCCAGGTCCGAAAGGTCGCCTAAAATGTCGTAGTACCCCGTGCTCAAAGTGTCTTGAGGAAAGAACAAACTGCGTGTGCCGCTTTCCACGGCGTGGAGTTCGCCGATCAGGCTGGATTGGGCTTCTGAATAAAAAGTATCTACAGCGGTGTCTTCGACCACCAGGCCGGGGTTATTGACCAGCTTTTCGAACAGGTAGCGCTGCCATTCTAATTCAACACGGCGCTTGTATCGCTGCCTTGGGGAGGGTCTATGGCTGCCAAATCCGTGGAGGTCAGCGCGGTAAACTCATTTGGGTCCTCCACTAAGAAATAGGGATCTTTGCCGCAGTATTCATCCTCGTCGGTCCAATCTTCGCAGATTGGGTCTGTTCCCTCAAAAATAAACCAATCTTCAGGCAGAGCCCCGGATGGAACAAATATTTTAGAGTGCCCGCTAGGAACTAAATCATCATCTATTTCAAACAAAGAAGCAGGAATTAATACAAAATCACCTTCATACCGTGCATCCTCAGTTGTTGTAGCCCCAGTCCAGTCGTTTCCCGTATTTATTTGAGGAGAAATCACTGCATGAGAAAGATACAAGGCCGTATAGTGGTCGTCAAACACCGTATTGGCTATCTTATTATCATTGCACATCAGGATAAAGGATTCGCCGACCTGTGAGTCGTCCAACTCATTGCAACAATACAAATAATTTGGAGAATTAAATCCAACGATCCCAAGTCCCAGGTTGTATGGGTTGGAGGAACTGCCCGAGATCGTGTTTTCGACCACCTGGCCGTTCTTGCAGTCCATGATCGTTATGCCGGTATTGGCTGCGGCATCCGGGTCCGTAAAGCTCAGGTCGGTATTTTTTATTACGACGGGCACGGAATTTAACAGGCCAAAAATACCATGGGCTGCGCCGGGCTCGTGATCCATGTATATGGTATTGGCCTCCTCGATATTGAGCTTCCCGTTGATATGGCCCGTGTAAATCCCATGGCTTCTGGGAGTCAGGGAGTTGGACTTGATGTCGATGGGAAAATTGCCATTATTGCTCGCAGCGATAAATATGCAATCATCTGCGGCAATGACATTGTCCTCGATTCGCACATTCCGCTTTCCTTCGTACAAATTAATCCCGTAATTCAACGCTTCTATGTCATTGGAGAAGAGGTCAAGTGCCCTGTGATTATTGCCAAAAACCCCACATCTGACCTCCTCCATATCGCAATTCCTCACCGTGATCTTTCCCACATTATCAATGATCCGAACCCCGACGCCCTCCGGCCAGGCCGCATCCAGGTTGGCCATCTGGCAACCCGAGTAGATATTGCCAAATCCGGCAATATCGATTATTCCGTATTTCAGGTCTTCAAACACATTCTCCACGCTCCCGTTACTCGGATGCCCCACGTAAAATGCATTCGCATTGTTTAAGAAAAACCCGGCATAGGGCGGAAGCTTCCCGGATGAGGCGACTGCCCGGAATATGGCGACAGGTAAGCTGACAGGAAACCGAAGTAGTTGTCCTTTATGTCATTGGGGCTGCCGTTCAGGCGGAAGACTATATTTTGAACATTGGGAGGCGTTGGAGGAGGGATATAAACCCCTATATAATTAGCATCGAAAGTGCTAGCCGTCAGTTTGATGCGGGAAAAATGCAACGCACGTACTGCATAATGAGCGTCTCTCACGGTGCTGCTGTCTATTTCCAACCTCGCCTGTCCCGGCAGATTAATACCTCTCCACATGTATTCGCAACCGTGAAGAACCGATTGGCTCTTAATGGTCAATTTTACATTGGGGTTTACCTCAATGGAGGAGGCGGGGTCCATGATAATTGTGCAGTGGCTGAAAAGTAAAGTTTTCGTCTATGACCAATTTTCCGTAAACATTAACACAGGCATTGATCAGCGTATTATTGAGGATATTTCCCAGAGCGCTTTCAGAAAGTAAGGTAACATTGGATGGAGAGGCTTCGCAGTCCCCTATTTCGAATCCAGATACACAAAGGCAATTGGACTCACAGGTAATGGCAGGCGGGGTTTTGGCATGCAGGGCTTGGGGGGCAATCGTCGATAATGTAAAAACGGTCCACATCATCAAGTAAAGGTTTAGGGGGTGTCTAAACGGTGTGCGTTGTGGTTTCATGATTAAATCGGTTTAAAGGTAAAAAAATTTGGTGATAAAATACAGGCAATAGAAATACAGCCTTTGCCTGGGCAAAGGGAAGGGGGTAATTCAGTTTTTTTTTGCAATAAAATGCCGGTCAGACCTCCGGTAGCGGCGGAAACCTGTTTTTAAAGCAGCGTTCGTGTTGTGTTTAGATACAGAATTTCACCCCAAATCAACACCCGGTTGGTTGTGGGATAAAACGGAAAAAATCTTTAAAATTGCTTTAATACGCGGGGGGAGCGAATCGGTAAGCAGGTTTATTAAATCGAATTCAATATTAAAATAAAAAACAAAGCAATTTTTTAACTCTTTTTCATATTTAATTTTAATATTTACCCCGATTTAATATTTTAAAATATTAAAATTTGCAGATTTTTATTTCGGCTACTTGGAAAACATATATAGATAATCTGTAGTGCCGCGAAATATCGCGGCACTACGTTTTCTACTGATGATCAACTTCCCCGCATTCACCGTCTCTCCTTCCCGCTCCACCCTGTAAAAATACAATCCTTTGGCCAGGCCTCGAGCGATACAGTTTTCTCTGTGAATCCCGCAGGCAAGGTCTCCCTGCGAAGCTCCCGGCCCAGGGCGTCGTATATCAGCCAAACCACCGGCCCGCTTTGGAGAGTAGCACAGGATAACGTGACTGACGCACCCGCCGGGTTGGGAAAAATGCTGAAATCCAGCCCTCCAGGTTGTTCCGTCGTCGCAGTGAGTTCGGTGAGGCTCAGGTAGAAAGAGCCTGTTTCTGAAATACCGTGGCCATCGGCCCGGGGATGGTACTTCCCCGGCGCCAGGTTTACTTCCAGCGTCGCGTTGTGAGGGTCGCCTGGCTGGTCGTCATTGGCGCTCATCAGTTGTGCGCCCCCGGCTAACAGGTCGTTGCAGGAGGATGCCTGCCAAACAGCCAATTGCAGGTCCAATACGCCGTCTGTGTCTATTTTCAGGCTGCCGGAAGGCGGCGCATAGACCACAAACCAGACCGAATTGTGGGCCTCTCCGCCGTCGCACCAGGCGTTCTGCGCAAAACAATCTCCGTCGGTCGGAGCAACTTCTCCTTGCTGGACCGTAGCCTCGATATTGTTGAAGCAGACCGGGCCCGCCCCGATATAGGGCGTCAGGTCGGCCCCATCGGCGTCGCAGGCCATGTCGTTGGGCGAAAAGGCAATAGTGAGGGGTTCGTCGCACCATCCGGAGGGGTCTTGCATCACCACGAAGGTTTGCAGGTAATTTTGGTTTCCCAGCGCATCCGTGACCCATACATCAATGGGGTATTGGCCCAGGTCATTGCAACCCAGCGTCAGTTTGGTATCGTGTATATCCGCTGAAAACGACAGGGTAAAGGCGCCGCCCGGGCATACTGCCTTTACTTCCTTGAAAAACAGGTCGGGGCTCAAAACCGCCTGCTGCGTCGGAGGAATATGTATCAACAGGCTATTGGTTCCCGTTAGCTGAGGGGCGCAGGCAGGGATGTCCGAACAATCCGGTATGGCGAGGGGCGCCTGGGTTCTGATGAAAGTCTCTGCATAGGCCTGCTGGCCACTTTCCGCGGTTGCCCAAATGGTCACGGCCTGCAGGCCCTGGTCGTTTGGGCAAGTATACGTGCGAAGCGAATCCGCCGGATCGGATGAAAAGGAGAAGCTAAGGCCCAAGCCCTGTGCACAGTTGACCAGGTAGCTGCCCCAGTCCAACTGCCTGGCAGAGAGGGTGGCCGTTCCCGTCGAGGGGAAGGAGAGGTTCATTCCGTTTATCACCTGCACCACTGGCGCACAAGGGGCTCCTTGCCCGGGGCAAGTGAAAAAATTATCCTGCACAATTACAAAGGTTTCCGCCGCAGAGCCATTGCCCGCCGCATCCCAAATCCAGAGGTCTACAGCCGTCTGCCCGAGGTCTTCACAGGTGAGGGTCAAGACGGTATCCTCCGGATCGGACGAAAAGGAGTAGGAAAAGCCGCCAGTGTTGCCGCATCCGAAGCGGCCGAACCAGCAGGCCTGAATATCCGCCTCTCCACTGGGAGGCAGATTGAACGTAAACCCTAACGGGATCTGGCCCGTTTGCCCGCAATCGGGGCCGGATTGTCCCTCCACATGCAGGGCCTGACAACACAGCCAAAAGGCCAAGACAAAGAAACGGGAAAGAAACAAATGCTTCATTGGATCAATTTATGATTTTTATTCTCGCGTTCCTCGCGTGTACAGCCGCGATACCTCGCGGCTCCGTGGCGCCTTTTTACTCCACGATCAATTTCCCCGCATGCACCGCCTCTCCTTCCCGCTCCACCCTGTAAAAATACAATCCTTTGGCCAGGCCCTCCAGCGATACGGTTTTCTCTGTGAATCCCGCAGGCAAGGCCTCCCTGCGAAGCTCCCGGCCCAGGGCGTCGTACAGCAGCCATAGCGCCGGCCCGCTCTGCGGAGCGGCACAGGATAAGGTGACAGAACCGGCGGCCGGATTCGGATACAGCGACCAGCCCTCCTGCTCAGGCGCCGGCGGCGCCTCTACTGCGCTCACAATCGTATCGCAGGGGCTGCCCTCCATCACCCCCAGGCGGGTGACCGGGTGGTGGGGCAGAGAATAATTATTGAATGTGGGCAGCAGCACGCTGTGCTGGAGCACATT
>JADJBL010000020.1 GCA_016703765.1 Saprospirales bacterium | reverse complement strand
AATGCATTGGCAGGCAAAGGGATACCTTACCTCATGGGTTTCCCCGCGTATGGGAACGGTCCGTTTGAACGATATGGAATACAAAGCACAGCGCCGCTGCTCGCCGGTTTTCTCCTCGTGTGCATCCTCGAGGGCCTCGCCGGAGCAATGCTTTGGAACGGAAATAAGATCGGCGCCTACCTTGCCCTCGGACTGCTCCCCTTTGGCGCCCTTTATTGGTGGGGCTTTGCCCTCCCCTTCGGGCCGATTTTTGCGCTGGTGCGGACTATTCTCATCGCACTCGCATGGAGCCGCCTTCAATAAGATGGAGGGTATTGGGACTCTCTTTATTTTTACTCTACCCATTTCCCCATCACCCAAAATCAACCCCTTATGACCACCCTCATCATCATCCTCCGCATCATCCACATTTTTGGCGGCGCATTCTGGATCGGCGTCGGACTGTTTAACATCGGGTTTCTGATCCCGACGATCAAAGCCACCGGGCCGGAAGGGCAAAAGGTCATGCAACACCTTACCCAGAAGACCCGCTTTCAAACTATGGTCTATACCGCCGCCACGCTGACTGTGCTCTCGGGGCTAGGCCTGTTCTGGAGCACCCTGGGGTTCAAAGCCTCCGTTCTCTCTTCCGGGCCCGGGCTCGTACTGACCATCGGCGGAGCCTCCGGCATTATCGCATGGCTGATCGCCATTATCCTGGTCCGCGGAATCTTTACTTCGATGGGCCATGTCGGCCGGGCCATTCAGGCGCAGGGAACTCCGCCCAGCCCCGAACAGACGGCCGCCATGCAGGCGCTGGTCGCACAATTGGGCAAAACCACCCCGATCGCGCTTGCATTCCTCATTATCTCTTTGCTTTGTATGGCTATTGCGCAATACGTAATCTAGTCCCCGTGTTTTAATCTCAAAAATGCCCCTATTCAACATCGCCCTCATCGGCTACGGCGGTTTCGGAAAATTTCTCCACCATCATTGGAGCCAATTGGAAAACGCCCGCGTGGTGGCCGTCGCCGACGAGGATGCCCAAAAAATGCAGGGGCTGAGCCCGGAGATCAGAACATATACGGATTGGCGAAGGCTCCTCGAGGACAAGGATATCGACCTGGTGGCCATCGTCACCGTGCCTAACTCGCACGAAATGATCGCGAGCGCGTGCATGGAGGCGGGCAAACACGTGCTGATCGAAAAACCCCTGGCCACTACCCTATCCGAGGCGCAAAAGATCGTACGGACCCGCGACCGGACACACGCGGTCGCGGGGATCGACTTTATGATGCGTTTCAATCCGCTGATCCGGGAACTGCAACAATTTACCCGTCTGGAAATGTTCGGCAAGCTCCGACGGGTGGACGTCGAAAACTACGCCCAGGACGAACAGCTCCCGCCCGAACACTGGTTCTGGGACCGCAATATCTCCGGCGGCATCCTCGTAGAGCACGGCGTCCACTTCATCGACCTGGTCCATTTTCTAAGTCCGGCTAAGATCCTGGAGGTGAACGGCCTGAAACACGAGCGCAACACCCGGCAGGAAGATCAGGTCATGGCCAACGTGCTCTACGAAGGCGGACTCATTGCCACGCATTACCACGCTTTCTCCAGACCCGGCTTTTTCGAAGCCACCAAAATTAAACTGGCCTACGACCTGGCAGACATCGAGGTGCACGGCTGGATGCCCCTCTGGGCCGATGTAAAAGCCCTCGTCAATGCCGAAACCAAGCAGAGCTTGCTCTCCAGCCCGCTCTTCAAAATGACCGACTCCATTCCCGTCGAGCAGGCCTTCGACGAATCCCGGCCCAAGGGATGGGGCATTTCCGGAGGCAACGGGGAAAACACCCGGCATTCCGTCCGTTCCGGAGGGATTTCTTACGAGGTGGATGAGCTCATCACCGGGAAGCTGGATATCGGAAGGTCCAAGCAGGAAGTCTATGGAAGCTGCGTCCAGGCTTCCCTGCTCGATGTGCTGAAAAAGATCCAGGACCCCGGGCATGAGCTGACGGCGCCGCTGGAGGCGGGGCTGGAAAGTCTGGAAATTGCCCTTCGGGCAAGTGCCAGCGAAGGAAAGAGAAGTATGAAATTTTAACCGCAAAGGCGCGAAGACGCAAAGGCGACGCAAATATTCTTTGCGGTTTTCTTTGCGTCTTCGCGCCTTTGCGGTTATTTTTTTGTAAAATTAAAGTTTTTACATGCAGGGTAATGACCCGGTATTTTTTCGCAATGACCATAAAGACTGTTCTGCCGCCTTCCGTTCTGTTCCTTTTTTTGCTTCTGGCATTTGCTTCCTGCAACAAGGAGCGCGAACGAAGGGGCCACGCCCTGGAGTACTGGTCGTCGAACAACGGGGGGGAGATTCAGTTTGCGAAGTGGGCGGTCGATGGCTGGAACAGCGCCCGGCCGGAAGATCGCGTCAAATACCAACCGGTGCCGGAGGGACAATCGAGCGAGGAGATTATCCTGGCGGCGGTGGTGGGCAAAACCACGCCCGACATCTACTCCAATATCTGGCAGGGCACGGTGGAGTTTTACAGCAATGCCGGCATCCTCGTGGCCCTCGATACCCTGGAGGGGTTTATGGATTTCATCCAGCAGCGATGCGATTCGGTCACCATCGGCGAGATCACATCGGGCGACGGGCATATCTATCAGGCGCCCTGGAAGATCAACCCCATCATGACCATCTTCAACAAACGCATTTTTGCGGAAATGGGTCTGGATAGCCCGCCCCAAACCTATTCGGCTTACCTGGAGGCCGCCAAGCGATTCAAAATAGACACCGACGGCAACGGCTACGTCGATCAATGGTTTGGAAATACTTCCTTCAAACTGGCCTGGTACCAGCGCCTGTTCAATTTTTACCCGCTCTACCTGGCCGCCTCGGGCGGCATGCCCCTGATAAAGGACAACCGCGCCCATTTCAACAACGAATACGCCATAGGCGCTTTCCGGTTTTTGCAGGAACTGTACCGCGAAAACTATTTCTCCAAGCAGGAGGAATCGGCCGGACAAGATCTGTTCGTCGCCGAGAAATACGCCACCAAATGGACCGGTCCCTGGGAGATCCAGTACCTCGAGCGCTTCAAGCGGGAGGGCTTTGAATACAGCTTCTACCCTATGCCGGTACCAGACGGACACGAAGGCCCCATTTACACCTACTGCGACCCCAAGAGTTTCGTGATCTTCAATACCTGCCAGGACCCCCAGTTGGCCTTCGAGTTTATCAAAAGCATGGTCGGCGAGGAAGGCGACCTGAAATTTTTGCAAACGACCAACCAACTGCCCCGGCGCAAGGGCATGGATTCGATCCCCGGCTTTCAGGCCTTTTTTGCGGAAAATCCGCAGTTGCAGGTCTTTGCCGAGCAGGCCAGGCACGTCCGGGGCGTCGACAACTGCGAGGTGCTGACCGAGGTGTTCGACATCATTTCACAGGAATACGAAGCCTGTGTGCTGTACCAGATCAAAACCCCGGAAGTGGCCATTGCAGACGCGGAGAGGGCGGTGAATGTGCTGCTGAGGGTGAAAGAGTAGTTTTCAGTTAATGTCTTTAGAATTCTTAGTTCTTTAATTTTTAGTTTAAATGCAACGGAAAAATTACCGCAAATGAAAATTTAAAATGAGGGCAATTAAAACCCTTCCGAAAAGATTTTGCCGTCTTCATCGTATCGCCCTACCTCTGCTGCATTTATTCCTTTTGTCTTATTTCCAGTCGTATTTTCCATCATTTTGACCTTTCACAAATGGAATATCATTTCTCCGATGGAGTATGTGGGGCTGGATAATTTCTTTCGGCTTTTTCAGGACCGGCTTTTTTGGAAAGCCATTCTCAATACTTTGCTGTTCCTGTTGGTACATATCCCGCTACAGATAGTGGTGGCGCTGGCGCTGGCGTATTTTCTGACCCAGAAGATCTTCATCCGGGGATTTTTTCGGGCCTCCTTCTTTTTGCCCGTGGTGATCTCCGGGGTGGTCGTCACCATCCTGTGGCAGCAGCTCTACGGGTTGGAATCCGGATTGATCAACCGCATCCTGATCAGCCTCGGCCTCGGCAGGGTCGAATGGCTGACCAACTGGCGGGTGGCGATGACCTCCATCGCCATCATGGCCACCTGGAAAAACGTGGGGCTCTACGTCATCCTGTTTCTGGTGGGCTTGCAGACCGTCCCGACCAGCTATTACGAAGCGGCGGATGTGGAGGGCGCTACGGCCTGGCAGAAGTTCAGATATATCACGCTGCCGGCCATCAACCCCACGATCTTTATGGTGGTCATCCTCTCGACGATCGGCGGTTTCAGCCTCTTCATCGAACCCTATATCATGACCGGCGGCGGTCCTTTGAACAGCACGCTTTCCGCCATGCTCTACATCTACAAACAAGCTTTCGAATACTACCACATGGGCTATTCGGCCACACTGGGATTGTTTTTTGCATTGCTCATCATGGTCGTGGTGGTGGTGCAGAAGTATACCATTGAAAAAGAGGATATATGAAACCATCCAAAATCATCCTCTTCATCCTCCTCACCGGCGCAGCGCTGTCCTTCCTGTACCCTTTCTACTGGATGATCCTGGCCTCGCTGACGCCGGAAAGCCAGATCGGGGAGCTGAGGGTGGCGCCGAAGGAGCTGACGTTCAGTAATTACGCGCTCATGTTTAGCAAGATACCGATTTGGCGGTCTTTGCTCAACAGCACGATCGTGGCGAGCGCCTCGACCCTGGGGGTGCTGATATTTGGCTCCATGACCGGCTATGCCTTGGCCAAGCTTCGGTTTAAGGGCAGGGATCTTTTGTTTTTCGTCATCATCTTCACGATGACGCTGCCGTTTCAGATCAGCCTGATACCCAATTACATTTTGATGGTGAAATTCGGGTGGGTGGACACGATGGCGGCGCTGATCGTGCCGGCATTGAACAACGCCTTTGCCATCCTGATGTTCCGGCAGACCTTCAAGAGCATCCCCGACGATCTGATCGACGCGGCCCGGGTGGACGGCTGCGGGGAAATGCGGATCATCTACCAGATTCTCTGGCCCAATATCATCCCGACGATCATCACCGTGGCGATCATCACGTTTATGAGTTCCTGGAACGACGTGCTATGGCCCCTAATCGTCATCCGCAACGAGCACCTGATGACCATGCCGCAGCTCGTCACGCTGTTTGCCGTCGGCGGGCGGGCGGAGGCGCAGTTGGGGGTCAAACTGGCCTCGGCCGTGTTGCTCGCCTTGCCCATCATCATCGCCTATTCGATCTTCCAGAAATATTTTATTCAAAGCATGGCCTCGACGGGGCTAAAAAGTTGATTAATTGTAGATATGATACCTATAAAGAGAACGAACCTCCATTTGAAACCCTACCCCCGCAAAGTGGTGTTGCGATATCTGGATTTTGGAAAACCCGAGCGTTTTGAGCCCGTAGTGCGCTATGTGCTGGGGCTGACGGAAGCCGAAGCCGAGGAGCAATTGAAAGCGATTTTCGCCGAATTCGAAAGCCGGCATTTCGACCTCCAATCCATCTTCCGGGCAAACTATCTCAAACTGACCTTGTATGTCCACGGCGAACATTCCCTGGCAAAAAGACTGTTGATGGGCGCCTATTTCACCCATGAATACAGCATCGAAGCCGCTGCCCTTTTCAACCCCTCCATCGTACCGCATCCGGACCAGGATGACCTGAAGGAAGGCGAACTGCGCTTTATCCTTTCCCTGCGGGCCACCGGGGAAGGACATATTTCCTCCATCGCATTTCAAACCGGCGTGGTAAATGCAGCAGGGGAAATTACCCTCGACCCCACCGCAACCAAACTGACCTGCGGGCACCAGAGAGCCGATGTACCCTTCGACAAATCCTTTGTGATGCGGCAATTGGAAGACGGAGGAGTGATCTCGGATCTGGTTCGCGACAGCCTGCCGAACCGCTTTTCCGAACGCGAGGCCCTGGAGTTGCTCAACCGCCTCCAAAATGAGCACGACATAGAGCTGCAGCCAGACCGGGAACAAATCGCCAAGGTCTTCGATCTGAACTACGACCTGGCATACAGCGAAGCTTCCCCCCTCAACAGCCGGGTCATTTTCCCTCAATCGCGTTCCGAATCGAATGGCATGGAAGACGCCCGCTTCGTAGCATTTACCGATAAAGGAGAAACCGTTTACCTGGGCACTTACACGGCGTACAACGGCAGAAAAATACGCCCCCAACTGATCAAGACCAAGGATTTTCAATACTTCCGGATACGCCCCTTTTACGGAAAAGCGGCTACCGACAAGGGAATGGCGCTGTTTCCCGAGAAGATCAACGGCAAATACGCCATGGTCGGCCGGCAGGGGGGGCGCTGTCTTTCCATCATGTTTTCCGACGATCTCTATTTCTGGGAGGATTACCAAATGCTGCAAGAGCCTGTCAGGGACTGGGAAATCCTGCAAATGGGCAACTGCGGCAGTCCGGTGAAGACCCCATACGGTTGGCTACTGCTGACCCACGCCGTCGGCCCCATGCGGAAATACGTGCTCAGCTTTTCCCTGCTCGACCTCCACAATCCCGCCATCCTGCTGGCCAGCCTGGACCACCCTCTGTTAAGCGCAAATGAGGAGGAGCGGGAAGGCTATGTGCCCAACGTACTCTACACCTGCGGATTGATCCTGCACGGAGAAAACCTGATCATCCCCTATGCTATGTCGGATAGCGCGGTGAGTTTTGCCGTGGTGGAATTGAAAGCTGTTATAGAGGAATTGCAAAAAGGAAAAATTAAACAAACCACATGAGGGTATTACCCATTTACCTTGCCCCCTTCCTGTTCGTCGCCTGCACCACTCCGGAAATACCCGTCGAGGATACCCTCGTCAACACGGCCCACCTGGAGCGTTTGTACGAGGCGATTCCAAACGGCGACACGCCTTTGGGGACCATCTGGATCTACTGCGAAGCGCCGGATTACCACCTGGTAGCCGATGCGGACGAGGGATTCACCTGCGTCGACGATGTGTCCCGGGCCCTGGTTTTTTATTGCCGGCGGTTCAAATCGAATCCAACCCATGAATACCAGGAAAAGATCCGCACCCTGGCGGAATTTCTGTTTTACATGCAGTCGGCAAACGGCTTTTTCTACAACTTCCTGCTGCCGGGCCCCGAGATCAATAAAACCCATCAAAACAGCCAGGCCATCCCCTCCTGGTGGTCCTGGCGGGCGTTCTGGGCCTTGTCGGAACTGAATCTGCTGGACACCCCCGAGCTGGGTGAATTGCAAACCCGGGCCAGGCAGGTCATGGACCTCCTGGTACAGCGAATGCAAATTTTATGTATGGATTCCGGCGATCCCGTTGTCTTCGACGGAATATCCGTTCCAGGCTGTCTGGCCGAATTGGGCGCCGACCAGGTGGGCGTCATGCTGATGGGTTTGGCCAATTATTACCAGATCAATCCCTCCGAAAAGATTAAAGCTTTGATATTGTCTTTCGGGGATCTGTTGCTGCAAGTTCAACACGGCGATGCCGATACCTGGCCGCACTATGCCATCATGAGCTGGCGAAACGAGTGGCACGCCTGGGGCAATTCGCAGGCTTACGCCCTGCTGAAGGCTGGACATGCCCTCCAGCACGCCCCCTTTATCCAGGCCGGTCTGAACGAGGCCCGGTTTTTTTATCCGTATTGCATGGAAAAGGGTTTCATGAATGGGTTCAAAGTCGCTCAGGGCACGGATAGCCTTGAAATGCTGGATTTTCGGCCATTTCCCCAGATCGCCTACGGCATCCGGCCCATGGTGTTTGCCTCCCTGGAGGCCTTTTCCATCACGGGCGATACGACTTACGCGGAAATAGCCGGGAACCTGGCAAAATGGTTTTTCGGCAACAATCCGGCGGCGCAGGCCATGTACGACCCGTCGACCGGCCGCACCTTCGACGGCATCGGCTCGCCTACGGATATAAACTTCAATTCCGGGGCAGAATCTACGATTGAGGCTTTATTGACAATTCAGGCTTTGGAGCAGGTGCCGGAGGCGCGGGGTGTATTAAATAAATCAAAGGTAGGACCGCAGATTAATCGGATTCTTGATTTCGCAGAAAGCTCCTCCATGGTATCCCTCTAAAAAATCTGTGAAATCATAGAATCTGATTAATCAGTGGTCAGACGGCGTTAAACTTCTTCCCTAACCCTGATTCAGACAAAAAAAGCAATCATGGCAGCCATAAAATTCGAGCGCGTTTCAAAGGTTTACGGAAAAATCCCGGCGGTTAAAGACGCGGATTTCGAGATCCGGGACAAGGAATTTATGGTGCTCGTCGGCCCTTCCGGTTGCGGAAAATCTACCCTGCTGCGTATGATAGCCGGATTGGAGGAGATCAGTTCCGGCAGCCTGTTTATCGACGACAAATTGGTGAACGGACTGCCGCCGAAGGACCGGGACATCGCCATCGTGTTTCAGAACTACGCCCTTTACCCCCACATGACCGCATTCGACAACCTGGCCTTCGGGTTGAAGATCAGGGGCTTGAGCAAAAAAGAGATCAAAATAAAAGTGGATGAAGCGGCCCGCATCCTGGAGATCGAATCGCTGCTTGATCGAAAACCAAAGGCCATGTCGGGGGGACAACGGCAACGGGTAGCGATAGGCCGGGCCATCGTCCGAAATCCCAAGGTGTTCCTCTTCGACGAGCCCCTGAGCAACCTCGACGCCAAGCTCCGGGGGCAGATGCGCATCGAAATTGCCCGCCTGCACCAAAAGCTCCGGACCACGATTGTCTACGTCACCCACGACCAGGTCGAGGCCATGACCTTGGGCGACCGGATCGCGGTCATGAACAAAGGCGAGATCCTTCAGATCGACACGCCGAATAACCTCTATGCCCATCCCAAAAACCTGTTTGTCGCGGGCTTCATCGGAATGCCTCCCATGAATTTCGTCGAGGGCCGCATCGGAAAAGACCAGGAAGGACTCTATTTTCAGGATCATTCAAAGACCCTCCTGGCACGGACTCCAAAGCGCCCAGAGCTAGAACCCTATCTCGACCGGGAGCTCACCATGGGCATCCGCCCCGAGCATATCCACCCCTATCCGGCAAAAGGCGTCGTGCACTACGCCGCGTTCCAGGCCCACATACAATTCGTGGAACGCCTCGGGCACGAAAGCTTTGCCTTCAGCACCCTTCAGGACCAGCAAATAGTCGCCCGCCTCACGCCGGAGGAAACGGTGGAACCGCTTTCGGAGATGGCGCTGTATTTTGAGATAGAGAAAATGCATTTTTTTGATAAGGGGACGGGGGAAGCAGTGACTGGTGACTAGTGACTAGTGACTAGTGTCGGTTCGTCCCAGGCAATATGTTTTTTAAAATTTCCCGAATGGACAGCGTCGCTCCACAAATCACCTCATCCGAAGCTCCGTAATACACCGTAATTTGATCTCCATCCACGACCTGGCCGTTGGTAAAAACGACGTTGCCGAAAAAGCCGGTTCGCTCGTAGTCGGCGATAGGCTCGAAGATGGGCTGATCCGAACGGGCCAGCACTTTGGAGGGGTCCTCGAGGTCGAGCAGGATGGCGCCCAGGCAATAGCGATGGTCGTGGTCCGCTCCGTGGTAAATTTCGAGCCAGCCTTCCGGCGTCTTTATCGGCGCCGCGCCTGCGCCCACCCGGGCGCTATCCCAGTGGCCCTCCCGCGTGCGGAGGATGCAGCGGTGCCTGCCCCAATGCAAGAGGTCTTTTGAAGATGAGATCCAGATGAAATTGCCTCCGAGTTCTATCCCCGAAGGGCGGTGCAAGCAATAATATTCCCCGCCAATCTTCTCTTCGAAAAGCGTGCAATCCTTGTTATGTGGAGGGAAAATCATGCCCTCCCTCGACAATTTCCGCCAGTCGCTCGTGCGGATCAATCCGACCCCGACGCCATTGGAAGAAACCTGGGTGTAGGTAAGGTGGTAAACGCCCTCCAGCAGGCTTACGCGGCAATCTTCGATACCGAAAGCCTCCAAAGGCCCCTGGCCGATAATTTTCGTCGGAAAATCCGCGGGCTCGGTAAAATGAACACCGTCTTCGCTGCAAACGAGTCGCAGGTGTGAGATCGTAGAGAGATAGGTGTCGCCGTTATACCCCACCATGCGCGGATCGGAGAGATTGAGCAGGGGGTCGCTTTTTTCGAATTCCAGGATATTCATGCTCCCGTCCTCCCGCAAGATCGGGAAGGAGATCCTCCCCTCTTTCTGCACGGGCCGTTCGGCCACCCGGAGCAAGAGCCAGGTTTTTCCTTCAAACCGGAAGGCGCCGGGGTTCATCACACACTCCACCACCAAACCGGGCTGACTGGGGGATATACCTTTAGGTGTGAGAATCGGGTTCTCATTAAATCTCTTTACCATAATTGAAAAGCGCCGGATAGCCAAGAAAATAACCGCTAAGACGCTAAGGCGCTAAGAAAACGCTAATCTTTCTTTGCGACTTAGCGTCTTTGCGGTTAATAATTTAAAATAATCCTCTTCTAGTGTTTATTAAACTTCAGTGACCCGAGGTTTTTCCCGCCCAACACGAAATTGAGCGAATACATTCCCTGGGTGTAATCGCCGACATTCAGGGTGAATTGGCCGGCTGAAACTTCGTTTTGGCTGTATTGGATCTGATCGACCTGACGGCCCTGCATATCGAATACGCGGAGCAGCAGCGGCTGATTGGCAGGCAAGCTGTGCAAAACGGTCAGTACATCGGTGGCGGGGTTGGGGAATACATCCTGGATGTACCCTAACAGCGCACTGTTCAACTCCTCGATGCCGGTGACGCCTGTTTCGAACAATTTAAGGACCTCTTCTCCAGTCAGCGCCTTGTTGTAGATCTTCACATTGTCGAGCGCGCCGGTGAAATACTGTTCCCCTTCGATCGGGTTGCTGCCGAAACACAAGGGTCTGGCCGTGCTGTTGAGCTCGGTATCCACCGGCTTGATATTGGCTTGCTGGCCGTTGACGTAGATGATGTCGCTCGTACCGTCGTGGATCATCGTGACATACCACCAGAATCCAATCACCATTTCATTGCCGTCGCCGCTGTCCATATCGGAAATGAAAAGTGGGAACTGCACGTTGTTGCCGCTGGTCGTCCAGACGATCTTGAGGTGCTGGGGGAGGGAAATCTTCCAGCGCTCGTCCCAGTGACCGAAATCGAGTACATAGGCTTCTGCATCGGCGCTGACCTGATCTACCCGGATCCAGAAGGAAACCGTCGTGTAATCCGAGATCAAATGCGCGGCATTGGGCGCCAGTACGGAGTCCTGTTGTCCGTCGAATTTGATGTTTTGACCGCCGAATGGGTGGGTCGCAGTTTCAAATACCGGGTTGCCGCCGATAACCCCGTGGTTCAAATACGGGGTGGCGTCGTTGGCATTGCCTTCAAAAGGATAATGCGCCACCAAGCCGGGTTCTCCTGCGTCGATAGGTTCGGTCGTGCTTATCGTAACTTCTGCCGGAGCGGAATCGTTGCCGGCAAGGTCGAAGGCATACACCTCAAATGTGTAGAGTGTCAGCGGATCAAGACCGCTTACGAAATAGGATAGCGTGATACCGGATACCGTATCTGCGAGTACACCGTCCACCAGGATCACGTAACCCGCTACAATGGTATTGTCTGTGGATTCTTCCCAGGTCAGGAGGACCGAGTTGGAAGCCGCATTGCCCGCGAGGTTGCCGGGTACGGTCGGGGGTATGATGTCGGGCGTCTCGTCCGGCCCGGAGGTAATCCCCAGGGTCGTCTTCAGGGACTCATTCCCTTCGGCATCCAGGGCGCTTACTCCAAACACGTAGTCGGTCAGCGGCGTCAGGCCGGAGACGTAGTAGTCAGTATTTTCGGTTGTCGCGATGATCGCGCCGTCCTGATAGACATTATATGCCACCACGCCCACGTTGTCCGTAGCGGGCAACCAGGAGAGCTGCACGTTCGTAAAGGACACTTCCCCTTTCAGGTTGAGCGGAGCGCCGGGCGCTTCGTTGTCGACCACCACCGGGGGCACGCTTTGCGCAGCGTACAAGTCGGCGATTTCAGAAGCGGTCAAGGCTACTTTGTAGATCTGCACCTCGTCGAGGGCGCCGTCAAACCAATTGCCGCCGTCGATTGGATTGTAGCCGATGCCTAGCACTTTGGTCGTGTTGTTGAGTGTGCCGACGACCACTTTCTCGGCGACCTGGACGCCATCCATGTAGATGAGGTCTTTGGCCCCGTCGTGTACGAAGACCAGGTGTGTCCAGACGCCTACTTGCAGTTCATTGCCCGCGCCGGAATCCATGTCCGAAATACCGCCCGAATTGTTGGTCGTCCAGACAGGTTTTGCGTGGTCGGGAAGGGAAACCTTCCAACGCTCCTGCCAGCCGCCGAAGGACGCCAGGAACACCTCGCCGGTAGCTGGTATGCTGTTGGGCTTTGCCCAGAAACTCAGGGTGGTATGGATGGAGTTGAGTTGCGGGGAGTTGGCTGCCGTTACTTCGGTACTTGCGCCGTCGAACGAGGCAGCTCTGTTGGATTTGTCGAAACGGTCGCCGGTCAGGTTGACGCCCGATGCATGGTTCTCATAGGCTGTTTCATCCCGGCCATTGCCGCTGAATGCGTAGTATGCCACCAGATCGCCCGATACAACGGGGCTGGGGTTTTGAGCGTCGTATAAGTCGGCGATCTCCGAGTCGCTAAGGGCCACGTTATAAATCTGCACATCGTCGATGGCGCCGTCGAAAAAGCTGCCGTTGTCGATCGGGTCGTAGCCGATGCCGAGCGGGTGTTTGGTCTTGTGGAGTGCGCCGCCGGTGAGCTTCGTATTCGCCAATACGCCGTTCAGAAAGATCTTGTCTTCCGTGCCGTTGTGCACCATGACCAGGTGGGACCAGACGCCCACTTGCAATTCATTGCCCGCGCCGGAATCCATATCGCTGCAGCAGGTAGTGGCATAAGTGGTGAAAACCGGTTTGGCGTGACTCGGCAAAGAAATCTTCCAACGCTCCTGCCAGCCACCGTTCGAGAGGAGAAATACCTCGCCCGAACCTGGGAAGGAATTGGGTTTCACCCAAAAGCTGATGGTCGTATAGTCCGACTGCAAAGCGACGGAGTTGTCGGCCGTGGCCGTGCCGGAAAGCGCATTGGAGCCCCAGCCATGGCGGTTTGCTACCGCAAATGCAGCGGCGTCGAGCGTTGCGTCATTGTGGAACTGCGTTTCATCCGTTCCATTCCCGTTCAGGCTGTAGTGCGCCACCAGGGTGGTCGGCGTGCCGGGGAAGGTGGATTGTGCGGTGAACAGGCCGGCTACTTCCACGGCAGAAAGCGCGTAGTTGTAGATTTCGAGCTCGTCGAGCGCTCCGTCGAACCAGTTGCCGCCGTCGATCGGATTGTAGCCGATGCCCAGGGGCTTGGTCGTTTCGTTAAGCGTGCCGACGACCACTTTTTCGGCTACCTGCCCGCCGTTCATGTAAATCAAATCTTTCGCCCCGTCGTGGACCATTACCACGTGGGTCCAGACGCCTACCTGCAATTCATTTCCTCCGCCGGAGTCCATGTCCGAAATACCGCCGGAGTGGTTGGTGGTCCAGACGGGCTTGCCGTGCGGGGGCAGCGAGATTTTCCAACGCTCCTGCCAGCCGCCGAAGGACAGCAGGAAGGATTCGCCGGTGGCAGGTAACGCATTGACTTTTACCCAAAAGCTGACGGTGGTGTAGGGCGAGTTTAGTTGAGCGGCATTCGGCGCCGTCACTTCAGTAGTGGTCCCGTCGAACAACAACGCGCTTTTGCCGTAGCCGAAGCGGTCCGTCGCCGAAGAGGCGGTCGATACGTCGGCGTGGTTGTTGAACTCGGTGTCATCCGCACCGTTGTTGTTGAAGGAATAAGACGCGACCTTGCCCGGCGGCACGACCGGCGCTGCGCTTTGGAAAGTGTAAAGGGCTGCAACTTGTAAATCCGACAGCGCGGCGTCGAGGATCAGCACCTCGTCGATCGAACCGTTGAAATAGTTGGCGTTGTCGATGGGGTCGTAACCGATTCCCAGCGGGTGGGTCGTGCTGTTGAGCGTGCCGACCACTACTTTTTCGGCAGCCAGTACGCCGTCGAGGTAGATTTTATCCTTGGCGCCGTCGTGAACGGCAACCACGTGTGTCCAGACGCCGACCTGCAATTCATTGCCGGCTCCGGAATCCATGTCTGAAATACCGCTGGAGTTGTTGGTGGTAAAGACGGGTTTTCCGTGTGGAGGCAGCGAGATCTTATAGCGCTCCTGCCAGCCTCCGAAGGAGATCAGGAAGGCTTCGCCGGTGCCGGGCAGTGCATTTACATTAACCCAAAAGCTGATCGTTGCGTTAGGTGTATTGAGTTGTGCGGCGTTGTCGGCGCGGACAGAACCCTGTACGCCGTCGAACACAATTGCGCTGTTTGACCAACCGAATTGGTCTTGTGTAAACAATGCCCCGTTAACGGAGGCGTGGTTGGCAAATGCGGTAGCGTCTTTTGCATTGCCCGAAAAGGGGTAATACGCTACCGGAACCTGCCCGTGTAAGCCTGCCATTGTCGCCAGGCAGCAGGCTAATAGGATGAGTGACCGTAAATACAACTTCATTGTAGAAAAAATTAGAGTTAAAAAAACCAGTTTAAAAATGCTTTCAAGCAGTTCTATAATTTGATAAATCGGCTCGAATAAGATCCTTTCGAAGAGGTACAGACCAGGAAATAAACACCTGGTTCATAGCCTCTTAAATCGAGTTCCAGCATCTGGCCGGATATGCTGTTTTCCAGCGGAAGCGCCCGCCCGCTCAGGTCGAAAACCTGCACGGATTCAAGCGCCCCGGCATCGCCGGGCCAGGTAAGGGTCAGCGTTTCCCCAACCGGATTGGGGCTGAGAAAAAGTGCGTTTCTTTTTAGCGGAAGAACTTCCTTCGAGGATGTCAGGTCTTGCTCGTAAATAACCTTCACCGCATCCGGAGTAAGGGCATAGTCGTAAATCTTCACCCCATCCAGCACCCCTTTGAAATTGTAGGCCGGATCCCCGGGGAGCATCTGCCCCATGAGGAAGGGGTAAACCGTCGTGCGGATCTTCCCGCTCAAAGTCTTGTAATTGTTCAGCTCGCCGTCGAGGTAGATCGCCATCAGGCCATCTTCGTAGGTGGCGGTAAGGCAGTAAAAGCTATCGGTTTGCAGGGAAACGGTCCCGTCCGTATCGGCGATCCCGTTGAGGGTGTTGACCGTCCAGCGCAGGTGTTTTTCCGGGGTGATCGAGAGTTTCCAGCGGCTTTGCCAGCTTCCGTGCGAAAGCAGGAAGGTCTCTTTTTCGGGCAGGGCGTCGGCACTAAACCAGCCATGCACCGTGATGCCGTCCTGAAAATTGAGCAGGGGGTCGTTGGCCACTTCGATATGCTGCGTACCGCCGTTGAAGTAATACGCCCTTTGCGGCACGCCAAATTGATCGACCGTTAGAATAGCGCCGTTCACCTCCCCGTGCAGTTCATTTCCGCTGACATCCTCGGCATTTCCAGTGAAGGGGTAATGCGCAATGAGGTCGCCGGCGCTCGCGTTGAAAATTTTCACCAGGGCGGTCGTCGATACATTGGCAAACAAGCCCTGATCGTCCGTGACTTTCACCGAAATCAGAAAAATTCCCTCCGAAAGCGGGGCTGTCCAGGTCCGAGAATTGCCGGAGCCGCTCAAGCTTCCGCCGCTCGCCGTCCACTCGTAGGTCAGGGGGTCTGCGTCGGGGTCTTCGGCAAGGCATGTAAGCTCAAGGCTTTCGCCGGGTCCGACGTAGGGCAGGCTTTTCAGGATCTCCGCAATGTGCGGCGGATCGTTGATCTCCGGCACGATAGATAGAATCAAGGTGGCGGTATCGCTGTTGCCCTCCGGGTCGTTGACGATGAGCTGAATTTCTGCATCACCCGCCGCGGCGGGCGCCGTGAAAATGACCTCGCTGCTGTCTCCTACGATCGAGCCAATAGTAGTGCTCCATTGGTAGGTAAATTCCCCGGAATCGGGGTCGGAAACCGTGGCGTAAATGGTAGTCGCATCGCCGATTTCGACAGGATTATCTGCCGCAGCCAGTCCTTTAATGCGGGGCGGCCAGGTATAGGCCTGGGCGCTTTGGCTGAAATCCACCACCACCCCATCGACCAGCATCCGGTTTAATTCGTAGCTTATCTCGCCTCCAGCGGGGGTAATCGTCAGCAGGACGGCCTGGTTGGCTGGAATATTGATTGAAACCGCGCCGCTGACATTTTCAAGTATAAAAGTTTCGGAAAGCGCCTCATACAAATCGGCCGGTTCGCTGCCGGCGTCGAATGACACGCTTTTAGCTGTGTTGTAAGAATTATAGATCAGGTAGGTCGGATAGGCCTCGCTGCGGAAGAAGTCGGTGGCCAGCAGGTCGATTTGCAGGATCTTCGTCACGTCGGTCTTTTCCACCAGGGCGCCAAGGTAGCCGATCGAGGAGGTTCCGTAAAGGGCCAGGTTGGTGGCGGCCCAACCGCCCTGCACCGCGTCGCCGGTCGAGAAGGGCGAGTTGCCCTGCCACAATTCCCGCAGCGCCTCGTAGCCGATGACCTGATCCGGGTCGTTTGCCGCCGACCAGGCCGAGGCATCCTGCAGATTTGCGGGCAAAAAGCCCGGGAAAAACAGGCGATTGGCGTTTGCCAGGTTGAGCATCCATTTGCCGATGGCGCGCGCAAAGCGCTTGTCGTAGCGGACCATCGGGACCAGCGCGGCCGCCTGCTGTGCGCCGTTCATCTGGAATGCGTAGTCGTTTCCGTTGTCGTTGGCCTCTCCGATCAATCCGGAGACATCAAATCCGCCCCAGGTCCCTACAATCGTACCCCAGCCGCGCAAATTGCCCTTGTCGAAGGACCAGTTGAGCATTTTTTCGAGGTCGTAATCCGTGCCCAGCTCTGCGTTCATCCTGGCCGCCGTGAGCGTGCCGTATGGCAGTTGCAGTTCATAGGACGGGTTGTTTTGCCAATTGTCCAGGAATTCGATCGACCATTCCGCGCCTTTGAGGTAATCGGGGTTACCGCTCTCTTTCCGGGCGTTGTAAAGCACCCAGGTGAAGGCGCCGGCCGCTTCCGGTTCGGGCACACCGTTGGCGTTGGGTTCCATGGTTTTAAATTTCCAGGCCCGGTAGTTCATATATGCCGCCTGCCAGGGGGCTTCGCTGCCGCCCATGGCCCGCACGGCTTCCAGGAAACGGTCTGCAATGGTCGTAAACTGGTAATCCGCTTCCGAGCTCAGGCTTGGGTATAGATCGTACAACTGATAGAAGTAAATATTGGGCATCATATCGTACCACCAGTCGCCCCCGCTGCTCGCCCCGGCATTGTTGAGGTAGATATTTTCTCCGTTTGCCTTGTTGAAAAAATCCTGGCTCATCAGCAGCCAATCTTCGCCGAACTGATCGCTCTTGTCCACCCCGAGCAGCGAGGCGCCCACGAGGGAGGGCATCACGTTGATGGCTTCGTTGCCGAAGGGGGAATTCGTCCCCACATAGGTATGCAGCCGAAAGCTCTTGTTTTGGGGATAATTGATCCCCGCCGGCATCAGGTGGGAGAAAGGCAGGTATTGCCCCGTTTTTTGCAGGTCGTAGACAAAGGAGTCGTATTTCAGGGCTACGTCCTCCCAATCCCTCATATTGTACGGGGAGGGTTGATTGGGCATCAGTTCGACCCGGGGCAGGGGTATTTGGCCCGGCTGCGCAAAGAATGGGATGGTCAGGAAAAGAGAGGCGAGAATAAGTATGTATCTAAAATCCATGATGATTCTTGAGAATTTTAACCGCAAAGGCGCAAAGACGCTAAGGCGACGCAAATTTTCTTTGCGAAATTCTTTGCGCCTTTGCGTCTTAGCGGTTGTATTTCGTTCTTCGGCATATCGAACCATTGTTTAATAATTCGGATTCTGCTCCAACTCCGAGTTCAAATCCATTTCTGTTTGCGGCAGCGGAAAAACCTCGTGTTTTCCGGTTTGAAATCCGGGCAGTACGTCTGCTGCGATACCCCAGCGAACCAGGTCGAAAAAGCGGTGCATTTCGAAGCCCAACTCTACCTGGCGCTCGTGCCGGATGGCCTCCCGCATGGTTTGCTGGTCGGCAGTGGTCACGGCGGGCAGGGCGGTGAGCGGGTCGAGCGCCTGTGCACGGGCGCGGGCGCGCACCTGTTCGAGGGGGATCTGCGCTTCCTGCACCATGCCCAGTTCGTTGAGCGCTTCTGCTTCCCATAAAAGCACCTCGGCGAAGCGGATGGCAGTGTAATTGATGTCCCCGTCTGCCTTTTGGGTGACGGTGGAGTCTGACTGCAGGTATTTGCGGGGGCTGAATTTGGTCGAGGAAAAGGAGTTTTTGTAGATCACCCCGAAATAATCTTCGTTGTTCTGCGCCACGGTAAACCTCAGCCGCGGGTCGTCGGGCTCGAATGCGTTGACAAATTCCTCCCGCACTTCGGCAAAACCGTAGCCGGTGACTTTTTTGGAGGCCCACCATTGGTTGAGGAAATTGCCAACCCCGAGCTCGAGGTTGGAATGCTGGATCTCAAAGACGGATTCGGCATTGTTCTGTGTTTCTTCGCGGAAATTGTCGCCGTAATCGGGCATGAGCGCATAGAGGTTCAAATCTTTGACCTTGGCGACGTATTCGAGGACCTTACTCCAATTTTTTTCATACAAATAAGCCTTGGCGGCCAGGGCGTATGCCGCGCCTTTCGTGGCGCGACCCAACTCCGAAGGAAGGTGCTCCCCGGGCAACAATTGGGCCGCTTGCTCGCAATCTTGCTCGATGAGGCGGTAGATCTCCGCTTTCGGGGTCCGCGGTATTTTCAATTCATCGGGCGGCAGGACCGTGGTAAAAAGGGGCACATCGCCGAACACTTGCACCAGCTGAAAATAGTAATAGGAGCGCAGAAACAGCGCCTCTCCGGTCACGCGGTCGCGGAGAGCCGCGTCTATCTCTATTTCCGGCAAATGGTCGAGCACGACGTTGCACTGGTTTATCCCGGTATATTGCACCTTCCAGAACGTATTAAATTCCTCCGTGCGGGGCGTGTAGGTGAAAGCCTCCAGCTCTGTGATACCCGGTCGCGAGCCGTCTCCCCCGTCGATCGCCTCGTCGGAGGCCACTACGGCAAAAGCCCAGAAGAAATTGTTGTTGTCGTTGTTGAGCAATAGGGGCCCGTAAGCGGCGTTGACGGCCTGAATGGCATCGTCTTCCGTTTGAAAAAACGAGCCCGCATCGAGGATGCCGATCGGCTCCTTGTCGAGAATTCCTTCGCAGGAAGTGAAGGCAAAAGCCAAAAGCAGGGGGATATATTTTATTGAATTCATAGTCGTCGATAATTCTGGTTAAAATCCAATTTGAATGCCTCCGATAATCGTCCTCGGCGCCGGCACGGTGCCCCAGTCGATGCCCACGGCCAGGTCGGAAGAAAGGCCCAGGCCCCGGGTGTCGTTGGAGTTGGACTGGATCTCCGGGTCGAGCCCCGGGTAAGAAGTAAAGGTGAAAGCGTTTTGTGCGGAGACGTAAAACCTAAGGCTGCTGATGGCCTTCCATTTAAGGACATCCTTGAAATCGAAACCCAGGGAAATATTGCGGACCCGCAGGTAGGAGCCGTCTTCCAGAAAGCGGGTGGAAGGCCGGCGGTTGCCATTGCGGTCGTCTACGCTCACCAGGGGAATGTCCGTATCGGTGTTGTTCGGGGTCCAGCGGTTGAGCACATCGGCATAGGAGTTGAAGCCGCGCGACTGCACTTCGTAGGCGAAATTTCCGTAGAGGAAATACACATCGTTGCCCTGGACGCCCTGTATGAGGGTCGAAAAGTCGAAGTTCTTCCAGTTGAAGCCCAGTTGGAAACCGTAGGTAAAATCCGGGAAAGGGTTGCCAATGTGCTTGCGGTCCTTGTCGTCGATCACGTCGTCGCCGTTGAGGTCGGCGAATTTTACGTCGCCCGGCCGGGTGTATTGGGTCTGAAAGGCGCTTTCCGCAATTTCCGCCTCCGACTGAAAGAGCCCGACCATTTCGTATAGGTAAAAGGACCCGACGGGGTGGCCCGGCTCGGTTAAGGTCAAGGCGCCGTCGGACAGGCCGAAGCCGCCGCGGATCGGCTCGCCATCCGCAATGGACAGCACTTCGTTGCGGAGGAAGGCCAGGTTGGCCCCGACGTTATAGTTGAAAGAACCCATCCGGTCTTTGAAGATCAATCCCAATTCCAGGCCATTATTCTCGATCGAACCGGCGTTGACAAAGGGAGGGAGCTGCGAGCCTCCTGCCTGTGGCACGGGCACCCGGACGAGGATATCGTCGGTGCGTTTGCGGAAGATGTCGGCGGTGATGGACAGGCGGTCCTGCCAGAAGCCGAGGTCGAGCCCGATGTTCGTATGGGTGCTCGATTCCCAGCGGATATTGTTGTTGCCGGTTTCGAGGAGGGTGGCGCCGGTGACGATGTTGCCGCCGAAGACGTAGACGAAATCGCCGGTGCTGACCAGGGAGCTATACGGATAGAGGCCGATCTCCTGGTTGCCCAGTTGTCCCCAGCTCGCGCGGATCTTGAGTGCGGACACAAAATCGATCTTTTCAAAAAACTTCTCGTTGGACACGTTCCAGGCCGCGGAAACGGAGGGGAATACCCCCCATCGGTTGTTCGGCCCAAAACGGGAGGAGCCGTCGCGGCGCACAGCGGCGCTGAGCACGTAACGGCTTTTGAAGGAATAGCCTAACTGGGCAAAATAGGAAACCAGGGCCCACTCCGTGGCGATGCCCGAGGCGTTGACGTTGCCGAGCTCCAGGGGTATGCTGGCGTCGATATAGCGGAACAGGAGATCGCTGCGGCGGAAATTATTGGCCGATGCGCCGAGGTAGTCGGTATGGTTTTGAATGACTTCCATGCCGATAAGGGCCGACAAGCGGTGCTTGCCGAAATAGTGCTGAAAATCCGCGGTGTTGTTCCAGATGAGGGTTTGATTGAACACCCGGCCCTCGTTGAGGGAGGTGGGGTCGTAGATGGCTGCGGAAAGCCGCTCCTTGAAGAGCTTTTCGCGTTCGAAGAAAAAGTCGCCTCCCAGGGTGCTTCTGAGCTTCAGTCCTTCGAAAGGCGCCAGCTCGGCGTACACATTTCCAAAGACCCGGTAGCGCTTGATCGTCCAGTCTGTATTTTCGATGAACACCAGGGGGTTCGGGTTGCCGTCGCCGTAGAGGAGCGGGTCGCCGAGCTCGGAGCTGACATTTACATAACTGCCGTCGGGGTATTGGCTCGGAAAGAGCGGCGCTGCGATAAGCGCATAGCGTATGCCGCTGAGCTCGTTGCCCGGGCCGAAGCCGTCGCCGGAAGCGCCGATGAGCTGCCGGTCGGTATGGGAAAACGACAGGTTGTTGCCCACCCGGAACCAGGTATTGCCCACTTCTCCGTTGAAACGAACCTGGTATTTGTCGAAGCCCTGGCCCATGAACACCCCATCCTGCGTGTGGTACTCCCCGGAGAGGTAAAAATTTCCGGATTCTCCGCCGCCCATGGCGGACAGTTCGAAATGATGGATCGGCGCGGGGTTGAAGACCAGGTCCAGCCAGTCGGTATCCGGAAGGGTATCCAAAATGGCGGGGTCGTAAGTTTCCAGTTGGTTGGCCGGGTGGCGGAACACATTGGCGTTGGTGATCGCCTCGTTGCGAATCGTCAGGTAATCCTCGGCGTTGAGGAGTTCGGGCAGGTTGACGGTGTTCTGGATGCCGGTGTAGGACTGGAAGGAAAAAACCGCCTTGCCCGATTTTCCACGCTTGGTCGTGATGAGCACCACGCCGTTGGCCGCCCGGGAGCCGTAAATCGCCGCTGCCGCTCCGTCTTTCAGAATCTCGATAGATTCGATGTCGCTCGGGGAAAACATGTTGATATTGCCGGTCGTGGGCACCCCGTCGATGATGAAGAGGGGGTTGTTGTTGCCCAAAGTGCCCGCGCCCCGGATCCGCACGGCAATATCATCGCCGGGCGAGCCGGTGACCTGGGTGACCATGACGCCGGGGGCTTGTCCCTGCAGGGCCTGGTCGATCCCGACCACCACCAGTTTCTCGATATCCTTGGATTTTATGGAGGTGATCGCCGAGGAAATTTCGCTGCGGATCTCCTTTTTATAACCCGTCACCACCACCTCATTGAGAAGCTCTGCGGCCGGGGACATTAAAACGTCCAATACGTTCCTGCCCAGAAGGGGTATTTCCTGGTTTTCATAACCTACATAGCTGAAGATCAGGGTCGATTCTCCCGAAGCCACTTTAAAGGTAAAGCCTCCGTCGAAGTCGGTCGTCGTGCCGTTTCCCGTGCCCTTTTCCACCACACTCACCCCGATCAGGGAAAGCCCGTCATCGGTGGATGTGACGGTTCCGGAAACCGTAAATTGCTGGGCATCTGCGGTTTGTAGAAAAAAAAAGAACCCGAAAAGGAGGAGGAATAGAAGGCGGGATAACTTGAAAACGAACTTGCCAGACAGAATATTAGCAGGGGTAGAATTTTGACTCATGGCAATCCGGTTTTGGTATTCTATAAAGTTAGTCTTTGCAAGAGTGGCTTTGTAGTATAATTATGCAAAAAAGTAGTACTTTAGTGAAAATGAATATTTACCGCGAGATCACCCCATTGAAAGGCTCGGATGTTTTTGTCGTCCTGGACTCGGTGAGCAACGGATTTGACTACCCTATCCACAACCACCCCGAATACGAGCTCAACCTCATCGCGGGCATGTCGGGCACGCGCATCGTGGGCGACTCCACCGAGCGGTACACCGATTACGACCTGGTCTTGCTCGGACCTTATATCTACCACAAATGGGACGGCGACGCATATCTTCAGGAAAGCGGACAACCATACCGGGTCATTACGATCCAGTTCGGAATCGACTTGCTCAGCGGACGATTCTTCCAAAAGGAGCGATTCTTCCAGATCCAGCAGTTGTTGCACGACTCCAGCCGCGGCATCCGCTTTCATGGAAAGACCTTCGAGGAGGCGATGCGGATTATGGTCAGCCTCACGGAGGACCGCGGTTTTGTCAATATCATCGGGTTTTTGCAGTTGCTCGACTTGCTTTCCCAATCGAGCGAATCGTCCTTTTTGGCGAGCGCTGGTTTTTCCCCGAATTCCCAGCGGCCCGAAAGCAACCGGATACAGGTCGCCTATTCTTACATCCTGAAGCATTTTACGGAGCCGGAATTGCGGATCGGCGACGTGGCCGCCCAGGTCAATATGGGCAATTCGGCTTTCAGCCACTTTTTCAAAAAATATGCATTCCAAAACTTCAGCCGGTTTTTAATCGATGTGCGGATCGGCCATGCGTGCAAGCTGCTCCTCGATACCGACGAGCCCATCAATATGATCTCTTTCAAGTCGGGCTTCAACAACCTCGTCAACTTCAATCGGCTGTTCAAGAAATACCGCTCCTGCACCCCGGTGGAATACCGGCGCCGCTATTTCCAGAAAAATGAATTCGACTGGACCAAACAGGTCACCCCCTGGCAGTTTTTGCCCGGCAAGGCCCAGGCCAAAGAGGTAATCAAACCCGCCTCCTATTCGACCAAACTGCTTCATTTATGAAAAAGGAAGCAGCCGAAAAGGCCGCCTGGTGGAAGGAATCCGTCTTTTACGAAGTCTATATGCCCTCCTTTAAAGACCGCGGGGGACAACCCGGTTTTAAGGGCCTCCGCTCCGCCCTGGATTATCTCGGAGAGCTCGGAGTCAAAGGAATTTGGCTTACTCCCTTCCTTCAATCCCCCAAAGTGGACAACGGGTACGACGTGTCCGATTACCGGATGATCGACCCGGTTTACGGTACGCTCGATGATTTCAAGGTCTTCCTCAGGGAGGCCCATGAAAGGGGGATCCGGGTCATTATGGATATGGTGGAAAACCACAGCTCCACCGAACACGCGTGGTTTCAGGAGGCCAGGAAATCAAAAGACAACCAATATAGGGACTATTACATCTGGACGGATTCGCCCAACAACTGGGAATCCTTTTTTGGGGGAACAGCCTGGGAGCTGGATAGCCAAACGGGGCAGTTTTATTATCACCAGTTCGACGTCCAAATGGCTGACCTGAATTGGGCAAACCCCAAGCTGGTCGAAGAGGTATTGGCCGTGTTGAGATTTTGGCTGGACATCGGCCTGGACGGATTCCGGATGGATGTGATCAATTTTTTGAGCACCGACGGCATTGGCCCGGACAATCCGCTCCGGGATGGGAAACAGGAACATCTGCACGACATCGACCGGCCCGGCGTAAAGGAGGCCATCCGAAAGATCAAATCCGCGGTCAGTGAATATCCCGACCGCTTTATCGTCGGCGAGGTGGGGAGCGATAAAATCGAGGTTCTTTCGTCCTATCAATCCGAAGAGCTGCTGGACCTCGTGTTTAATTTCAACTTTGGCAGCATTCCCGAATTTTCCGCGAAGCGCATATTCGACGAACTCCTCAGCATGGAGGAGCTTATGCCGGGCTACCCCAGTCTGTTTTTCGGAAGCCACGACATGCCCCGCCTGATGAGCCGCCTGGCCGAAAACCAACCGGCGCGAGCAGAGGCCCTGGCGGTTTTGATGCTTAGCGCCAGAGGCGTGCCGTTTATCTATAACGGAGAGGAGATCGGCATGCTGGACGCCGTAGCCCGCACTTTCAAAGACATAAAGGATATCCAGGCTCGCACCCAATACGCCCTGGCGCTGAAAAACGGCTGTTCCGACGCGGATGCGCTGGTGGTAGCCAACCGGCATAACCGGGACAAGTCCAGGGGGTCTATGCCCTGGGACCACGGGGAAAATCCAATCCTAAAGGTTTATAAAAAGGCGATAGCCCTTCGAAATGCAGGGCCCGTATTTCATTACGGAACCTACACAGACCTAAGCTTTCGCGATGGCTGCATTTATTTCACCCGGAAATACAAAGAGGTCCTCGTCAAAGGGTACTTTAACTTCGGGGAAACAGCTATCGAAGTGGTTTTGGCGCCGGGAGAAAAAGTCCTTCTTGGATCGGAAATCCTCCAGCCCGACGGGTATTTGGTCGTTCAGGTGAATTAATTTCTTTTCTTCCAATTCAGGCGAAAGGCCAGGCTGCCCATTTCTCCGCAATCGATATCCAGGGACTCGCCCGAGATCGCAAATGTCTTGCTGTTTTCGAGAAGCTTGAAGTATTTATTTTCCAAAACCGAAATGCCTTCGCAAAACTTCTTGGTGCTGAAAATGGCCGAAACGCCGAGCTGGTTCCCGCTGGCGTTGTAGCTTCCCCCATAATTGTTACATCCTCCGTATCCTTCGATCTTCCCTGTGGCGAATTTGATGGTGATGGGCACGGGGAGGGAGTCGGGCAGAGGTAATCCGGAGCCGTTTCCTTTGATGGAACTCAGTTGCCAAACCGCCGTTTCCAGTTTAATAGTATCTGCAGGAGGGGCCGGCGGGGTCGGGTTTTCGAGGTTAAAATCGCTCACCTTTGCCAGCTTCTGGACAAACTCCCGGCGGCAGTCGGGGTCGCCGTGCTGCCCGAAGCCGGACACGATGCCTTTCACCGAAGCTGCTTTCCCCCGGTTTGCCCGTATCCAGGGCATAACCTCCATAGCTACTTCGGGGTCCATCTGGATCTCGATAGATCGGCCGGGGTTATTGGTAGCCAACAGGAAAAAACTGCGGGGAAGCTCCCCCTGCTCTCCGTCGAACTCGACTAGCCCACTCAGGCAAAGGGAAGCGCCTTCGAAATCGGCTTTCGAATGACAGGCTACGTTTGCATTTTTGGAATCCAGCAATTGCTGTATGGAATAGCAGTAGTTAGCTCCGGGATCGATCCTTTCCTTACACCCCGGAAGGGAAATAGATATAAACAGTAAGGTGAGGACGGAAATAAGGGGGATGTTCATAATACTTGGGTTTGGGGTTAGACGAATTTTGCGTGCAAAGGTATTTATTATCAATTGGTTTTTGATCGAAAAAATGAGCGTTTAATTGACAAAAACCGGAATACACAATAGAAAATTTTCTAAAAAAAGGGCGCTGCGGTCTTTGCCGCAGCGCCCTTTAATTACCTGAACAGAAAGAATTTATATCTCTATTCGCTTCTCAGGGACTCCACCGGATTGGCCAGCGCTGCCCGGATGGTTTGCGAACACACGGTGAGGGCCGCGACGGCCATAAGAAGCAATACACCGGGCAGAAAAAGACCCGGAGACCAGGATATTCGATCGGAAAAAAATTGCAGCATTTGGTTGCCCAACAGGAAGGAAACCGGGATCGCAATGGCCGCCGCGATGCAAAACAAGAGGAGATAAGCCTTCGACAACATCAACACGATCTGCACGGCGCTGGCCCCCATCACCTTGCGGATGCTGATCTCCCTCGCCCTGGTCTCCACCGCGTAGGTCACCATGCCCAGCAAGCCCAGGGAGGCGATGACCATCCCCAGGATGCCGAAAAACAATACCACCCTGACCAGGTCCATCGGTTCGTCGTAGTTTTCGCGGACCAGCTGATCGAAAAATTGGGCCTGAAACGGATCGTCCGGGGCCAGCTTTTCCCAGGCATTTTCCAGGGCAGCCAGCGTAGCGGGAGTGTCGCCGACCGACAGGCCCAGATTGAGCACACCCCATTGGGCCGGGTTGTACCGGAGCAACAGGGGTTCCATGGCATAGACCGCCGGTTTGTAGGGAAAATCCTTTACCACACCCCGAATGACGACATTCGTGCTATCTCCGAGAATGAGTGGACGCCCTATGGCTTCGGAGGCCTGCCCCAAATTGAATTGGCTTACAAAGGTTTCGTTTACGATCGCAAACAATTCGCCCTGTTGGGCAGGGTTGTCGGGAAAATTTTCCCCGGCGACGAGCTCGATCCCGAACTGGTCGAGGTAGCGGTGGTCGATATCGTAATCCCTGACCCCGGTCCGCTCCGCATTAGATTCGGTGCGTACATCGGAAGAACCGTCTCTCCAGGTTCCCATCGGAAAGGATATCCCGGACAGGTTTTCCACTCCCCTAACCTGGCCGAGCGCCGCGGCGGCCTTTTCGAAGGGCTGGCCCTGCAATTCCACCACCAGGATCGAAGGTTTGTCGAAACCGAAATTGACCGAAATAGCATGGGTCGATTGCTTCCAGGCAATGGTCATGGTGATGAGCAAAATCAGGGTAATGGTAAACTGAACCGTGATCAGCGCTTTTCGCAAACCGATTCGCTGCAGGAGTTTGGTATTTTGTAGTTTTTGCAAAATAGCCCCCGGCCTGATCCGGGACAGTGCCAGTGCGGGCAGGAGTCCGGCCGAAAATCCTACCAGCAGGGTAAAGAGCAGGAACAGGACATACAATTGCCAATCCTCCTCCAAACGCATATCCATGGACGTGGCGATGCTGAGTTGCTCAAACTCATAGCGGGCAAATTTCATAATCGGATAGGCCAGTAGCAGCGCAAAAAGGGACATGACGACCGCTTCGCTGATGAATTGGCCGAACACCTGCCCTCTGGTCGCGCCCAGCACCTTTCTGACCCCCACTTCTTTTGTGCGTTGGAAGGAACGGGCGATCGTCAGGTTGGTGTAATTGAAGGAGGCCGATAGGATGAGAATCACGCCCAGGGCGGCAAGAAACCAAATCAGAAAGAGGGGCATCCCGCTGCCTATCGTATTGGAAAGCTGGGCGCCGGGAGTTATTTTAGCCAGTGGCTGGAGGGAAAAACGATATCCCGCATCCCGGCTTTCGAGCTCGAGACCGGCGTATTGGGCCGAGGCGATGCGGTTGAGGGCTGCTTCCACCGCTTCTTTATCCGCCCTGCTTTTCAAACGGAGGAAGTTGTAGGTCATGTAATAATTCTGCCAGTTGGCGGTAATGTTGTACGCGTCTGGCATCCTTTCCAGCGCAAGCTGGGTGGACAGCGAGCCCAGCGCCATAAAATCGAGGTGGGTTTTTCCAGCAAATGGCTTCAGCACACCCGTCACCCGGAAAGGCGTTTCGTACCCGCCAACTTCCAGCACCATGCCGAGAGGACTTGTATCTTTTGAAATACGCGTTGCCATCTCATCCGTCAGGACGATGGAGTTGGGCTCGGTCAGGGCGCTCGCGGGGTCGCCTTCGGCCAGTTCAAAACCGAACAGGTCGAAAAAAGCCGGACCGGCAAACATTCCTCCAAAATCAAATGCCTTCCCTTCCAGCCTCAATTCTCCGTTGAAGGTGCGCACCAGGGGGCACCAGGCTTCCGCTTGCGGCATTTGCTCCAGGAGGGTCTGGGCCATGATAAATGGAGAAGAAGCATAGGATTCCGAGCGCCCGGCTTTGCGGTCCGCATGGGTCAGGAGCCGGTACACCCGCTCGCCTTCCGGGTGGAATTTATCGTAGCTGTAGGCATCTTTTACGAGCAGGATGATCAGCAGGCAAATGCCAATAGCCAGGGCCAGCCCGAAGATATTGATCAGGGAAAAGAGCCGGTGCCGGAAGATGTTGCGAAGGGCAATCTTGATATAGTTCTGGATCATAAATAGGAGCTCTTTTTTTTTATAAATATTGCCGCACGACGTTTTCCGTCACGACCTGGCCGTCCAGCATGCGGATGATCCGGTTGCTGAACTCCGCGCAAAACTGGGAGTGGGTGACCATCAGAATGGTCGTGCCCGCGGCATTGAGCTCGGAGAGGATCTTCATGACCTCGTCCCCGTTGGCGCTGTCCAGGTTGCCCGTGGGTTCGTCGGCGAGGATGAGCCTGGGTTTGTTTACCACGGCACGGGCCACGGCCACCCTTTGCTGTTGGCCGCCGGAGAGCTGTTGTGGGAAGTGGTTTCGGCGGTGCATGATGTTCATGCCTTCCATCAGCTCCTCGACCCGTTTCTTGCGTTGGTCGGCCGGGATGCCGGTGTAGAGCATGGGCAGTTCGATATTCTCGAACACGGTCAGTTCGTCGATCAGGTTGAAGCTCTGAAAAACGAACCCCAGGTTGTGCTTCCGGATGTCAGACCTTTTCCGCTCCGGGAGTTTGCCGATCTCCTCGCCGTTGAAAAAATACTCCCCTCCCGTCGGGCTGTCGATCATGCCCAGCACGTTCAGGAGGGTAGATTTCCCGCAGCCCGATGGACCCATCACCGCGATGAATTCGCCTTCTGCAATTTCCAGATCCACCTGATTAAGCGCCGTGGTTTCTACTTCGTCCGTGCGGTAGATCCTGACCAGTTTATTGGTTTTGATAATCATGGTTGACTATTGTAAGATTAATTCCTCTTTTTCTCCAAAGGCTTCGTAGCTGGATGTCAGGACCACATCGCCCGCCTGCAGGCCTTCGAGCACTTCGTAAAATTGGGGTTTTGCCTCCCCAGGCGGATATCCCTTTTGATGGCTCGGCCGGTGGCCGGATCGATCACATAGACCCAGTTGCCGCCGCTTATCTGGTAAAAACCTCCGCGGGCCAGCAGAGTGGCTTCTTCCCTGGCGCTCAGCTCGAGCTTCACCGAAAGGGTCTGGCCGCGTTTGATCGTAGCGGGAAAATCCGCGACGAAGAACATGTCCGCTTCGAAAGCGCCGCCGGCGACCTGGGGAATATCTTTTTGATCTTAAGCCGGTATTCCACGCCGTCGTACCCGATGGTCCCCTCCTGGTCCGGGAAGATGCGGGAGATATAGAATTCATCGATGCGGACGCGGATCTTGAAGTTGCTCAGGTCGTCGATCTGGGCGATCTGAAGGCCCCGGCTGACCGACTCGCCCAGCTCGGCCGCCAGCCCGGACAACTGGCCGGCGATGGGCGCCTTGACGCTCAGGTTGTCGAGGTTTTGCCGGGCGATCTCCAGGTTGCGGCGCATCAGGTTCAGCGAATTTTTCATCTGCTCGTCCTGGATCCGGGTGGACAGGCTGTCTTTTTCGATCGTTTTCGCCAACAGGGTTTTTCGGCGCAGGAGGCTGTTGTGCTCGGCTTCGAGCTCTTCCAGTTCGACGCGGGAAAGGGCGCCGGTGGATGCCAATATTCGGTTGCGCTCCAGTCGTTTCCCCAGAAGCTCGATCCGGTATTCCACGTCGAGCATGGTTTCCCGGAGATTGAGGCTTTGCTGGTCGCGCAACAGGCCCATGTTTTGGATTTGGTGGATCTGGTTCACGATATCGGCCTCCTGGTTGAGGTAGTTGAGTTGCAGATCGGGGTTGCTGAGACGGAGAATGGGCTGTCCGGCGCTCAGCATGGCGCCGTCTTCCGCGAATTTTTCCTCCACCTTCCCGCCTTCGCTCGCGGCGATGACCACGCTGCGCAAAGGCAGCACTATGCCGGCTACGGGAATAAACTCCTGAAAAACCCCTCGATGAACCGTATCCAGAAGCAGGCGTTCGGTATCGACCCTCAGCCTGGAGGAGCCGGCGTCCTTCCACACCCAGCGCCCGAATAACAAGACGACGACAACACCGGCAGTCGCAAGGGCGATCCGTTGCCAGGTCCAGGTCTTTTGTGCGATCTTTTTATCCATTTCCAGCGAATCAATTCTCCCCGATTTTGTCCAATCAATATGCCAAAAAACGTAAGTTGTTAAAATACAGTTTTTTATGAAAAAAATTACGAACCATAACTGTTCGAAATCGGACAGTTGTGGCCGTTTTTGTATCATTGCAACTAAAAGAGGGATAAAGTGTCCATTTTCGGACACTCATTTTTTATGAAAAATAACCAGGGCGCCATACTGATCGTCGACGACGACGAAGACATCAACCTCGCGCTGAGCATGTTGCTGCGGCCCCATTACAAGTCCGTTTTTACGGAGACCAATCCCTACCATATTCCCAGACTGCTCCGCCAATACGAGCCCGAGGTGGTGCTGCTGGATATGAATTTCAGCAAGGGTCGATCGGACGGAAAAGAGGGTTTGTCCTGGCTCGGGAAGATCAAGGAACTGGAGCCCGGCAAACAGGTTATCATGATGACGGCCTACAGCGATGTCAGCCGGGCCGTGGAGGCCATCAAAGCGGGCGCTGCCGATTTTATCGAAAAACCCTGGAGAAATGAAAAGCTCCTGGCTACTATTCACGCCGTTTTCGCCCTCTCCCAAACCCAGCAAAAACTCTCCGAAGCCAGGTCGCGCGAAACGGTCATGAGCCAGGCCCTCGACCTGCCCTTCGCCGAGGTGGTCGGGCAATCCGAGGCCATGCGCTCCGTGCTCCGAACGGTGGAGAAAGTCGCCGCCACCGACGCGAACATCCTCCTGCTCGGCGAGAACGGGGTGGGGAAAGAAGTGGTGGCCAGGGCCATCCACCGCAGCTCACCCCGTTCGGGAGCGGGGTTTATCCCGGTGGATTTGGGCGCTATCCCCGATTCGCTTTTTGAAAGCGAGCTGTTCGGCCATCGAAAAGGGGCCTTCACCGGCGCGGTGGAAGACCGGCTTGGGCGCTTTCAGTTGGCCCAAAAGGGAACACTTTTCCTGGACGAAATCGGCAATATTCCCCTCGGCCTGCAACCGAAGTTGCTGCAGGCCCTTCAGACCCTCCACATTACGCCGGTGGGAAGCGATCGAAGCCTCCAGGTGGATGCCAGGGTCATTTGCGCCACCAATCAACCCATTAAAGAAATGGTGTCGCAGGGCCGGTTCCGGGAAGACCTGCTCTACCGGATCAACACCGTGGAAATTTCCATTCCGCCCCTGCGCGAACGCGGCGGGGACATCGACCTGCTGACGGACCATTTTCTGAGCCTTTACGGCAAAAAATACCGGAAAGAGCACCTCAATCTGGACCCCGCAGCCCGCGCCAACCTGCGCGGCTACGCCTGGCCGGGGAACGTGCGGGAACTCCAGCACATGATAGAACGGGCCGTCATTCTCACGGAGGGAAACACCATCAAGGCGGCCGACTTTCACCTTTCCGAAATATTACTGTCCGGCTCCGGCCAGGGAAATACCCTCAACCTGATGGAAAACGAAAAGAAATTTATCCTCGCAGCCCTGGGCAAACACCATGGCAACATCTCCAAAGCCGCCCGGGAGCTCGGTCTGACGAGGGCGGCCCTCTACCGGAGGCTCGAAAAGCACGATCTTCACGAATTCAATTAAGCGCCCGGCATGTTGACCAAATTCAAGATCTACACCCTCCTCCACCTGCTGGCGATCATCGGCGTGGCCTTGGCCGGCGTTTTTACGTGGCAGGAAAACGCCAATATCGCGATAGCCATCGTTTTTACCCTGGCGCTGGCGCTCCTTTTGGCAAGCCTGTTCTCCCTGGTCCATGCGACCAACAAAAAGCTCGCGGGTTTTTTGCTCAATATCAAATACGACGATTACGAGGCGCACTATTCCAGCAAAACGGGCGAACCTTCGCAGCGCGAGCTTTCTTCGGCCTTCAACCTGATCACGGGAAAGTTCAGGAGCATCCGGCAGGCAAAGGAGGCTCAGTACCATTTCCTGCATGCCGTGGTGGAAAATGCAGATACGGGGCTGATCTGTTTCGACGAAGGGGGCAAGACCATCCTCATGAACCGGGGAATCCAGCAGCTGTTGCACAAATCCTACTTCCCGGGTTTGGAGTCGGTTAAAAAATACAACAGCTCGCTATACGAGGCGCTGCGGGACATTGAGCCCGGCGAAAAGAAGCTGGCCAAGCTGATCGTCAACAACCAGATACTCCAATTGTCGGTCGGAAAAACGGTTTTGAAGATCCAGAACGAGACCCTGCAATTGTATGCCCTTCAAAATATCCATGTCGAACTGGAAAGGCAGGAACTGGAGTCCTGGCAAAAACTCATCCGCATCCTCACCCACGAGATATTGAATTCCATCGCACCGGTCGTATCCCTGGCCGATATGGCGGGTGAGATGATCAGGACTTCCGACATCAGTGACCCCAAGGCGATGGAAGACCTCCGTCAATCCATCGAGGCCATTCAGCGCAGGAGCAGCGGGTTGATGCATTTTACGGAGACCTACCGGCAGTTGACCAAATTACCCACTCCTGTTTTCCGGCAAACCGATCCGGCGGAGCTGCTGGAGCGCGTGCTCCTGCTGTTTTCCGGAGAGATCCGGGAAAAGAAGGTCCGGGTTGTCAAACAATACCCGAGCAACCCGGTTGGCGTGCTCATCGACCCCGGCCTCATGGAGCAAGTCTTCATCAACCTGATCAAAAACGCGCTGGAGGCCATGGCGGAAACTCCCGATCCGGAATTGGGACTTTCCATTTCCAAAGACCCTTCCGGCGTAGTGGAGATCTCCATCTCGGACAATGGCCCGGGGATACCCGAGGAGATGTTGTCCCAGATCTTCATCCCCTTCTTCACCACCAAAAAGGAAGGCAGCGGCATCGGGCTGAGCCTGAGCCGGCAGATCCTGCATTTGCACAAAGGCAGTATTTTTGGAGGACTCAGACATGGAGGGGGTAGTTGTTTTACGGTGCAGGTGTAAGGATGCAACCGAAAAATGCAAGTTATTACATACATTTGCAGAGTAGTAATGAGCGTTTTTCACTGGCGACTGACCTATACAAATGAGTGGATACCCACTTTCTACCCTGCAACTGGATGGATTCCGGCATGTCACCGACCCCTCTGCGGAGGCTGTCGCGGACAGGCTCTTCGAGCATTACGGCATCGAGCGGGCGAACGAACTGTTCCGGAAAATCCTCGAATACAGATATCACGACGAAATCCCCGGATTTTTCAGGGATTTCATGGAAGAGCCAGGTCCGCTGCCGGACTGGATCGACCCGGATAAAATCCGCAAAGGACGGCAAGTATTCGCCGATTATGGGCGGGAGGTCATCCTTTCCCTCCTGTGCCGCTCGCTTCCGATGTGCTATATCTGCGAAAACGGGGCCCATGTTTTGGAGGCCACGGCCCGGCTGATCGATGTTCCCCGCAATCCAAACTATACCCGGCGCCTGTTGGAGACCCTTCAATTCGTGATCAACGTCTGCGACAACGATATCCTCCAACCCGGAGGCAAGGGCATTATCACCATTCGCAAGATCCGCCTGATCCATGCCGCCATCCGGCACTTTATCCACCAAAACATGCTGTGGCCGCGCGAATTCGGCGATCCGATCAACCAGGAGGACCAGCTGATCACCATGAGCGGTTTTGGGCTGGAGGTGGTCAAAGCTCTTGCCAGGATCGGCATTAACCTTTCCGGGAAGAAAGGGAGGGCTGGTGCCATTTGTGGTTTACGACCGGGTTCCTGCTCGGCATCGAGGAACAACTCCTGCCCCGCGATTACGAAGCCTGCGACGAAATGAGCGCAAGGATACTGGCCTCCCAGGCGCGGAAGTCGAAACCCGGCCTGCTCCTCTCGCGTTCCTGTGTGGATTTTATGTCCGGATTGCTGCCCCATCAGCTTTTATACCCCTTTTCCTATTCCGTATTCAAGCATTTGAACGACCCGCAGCACCGCGAGGCCATGGGGTTTGAGGACAAGCACCGGTTTTGGGACTGGTTTATGCCCAAGCTGTTGCGGTCCACCCTCGCGATTGATCAGAAGTTGGAGAAGCGGTCTATTGTCTTCAAATTCCTGATCCGGCTGATGAACAGGATGTTGATCGGCGGCTTGTCCAAAATAGCTATGAAAAACGAACGGTTTTTTTATTTACCCGAGTCCTTAAAATCATAAAAAAAGGAAGAAATGGATTCACACCTGATATACCACGCCAACCAGATGGCCCACGGCATGGGGGGTTACTCCCTGTTTCAGATCATCATGCTCACAGCCGGCATGGTTATCTGGGCCTTTCTCTACATTTACCTCGCGGTCAGGGGCTTGAAAACCAAATTCATTCAGATGCCCCTCGTTTTGGCCTGCGGAAACCTGGTCTGGGAATTTTTGTGGGGCTTTATCTTTCAATCCAAATACGAGTTTTGGGTCATGTTCGGTGTAGGCTCTGCCTTTCTGACCGATCTGGCCATTTTCTATGCGATTTGGCGATACGGGGCCTTGCACCAGAAGGTGCCGTTTTATGCAAAAAACCTTAGAATCCTCTCCATCTTCGGAATATTAGTCTGGCTCATGATTTGGGTCGCGTTCAAGATGCAGGGAATGGATACCGACGGCGGCGGAACGAGCGGCAACATCCTCAATGCCGTGATCGCGGTTTTTTGGGTCAACCAGCTGTTTCACATCAAGGACCTCAACCTCATGTCCGTGCGCCTGGGATGGTTTAAATTGCTCGCCGACATCCCGGTCGCCCTCTTCATGATGAACGAGTTTCCCGACAAGCCATTCGCCTATATCATCACCTGGATCAGCGTGTTGTTCGACATCATTTATATCTGGGTCTATTACCGGCGGAAAAGCGGAAAACTGGTACTGAATTATTTAAACAACTGACATGGCTCTTTTTAAACCGGCCGAACAGCTGAGCGACGTGCGCGGGCGCATTCAGGAGATTCTCGAACACTGTATAAAAGAGAAAAGCACCCTGGGGTATTTCGCCGCCCTCTATACCAAAGTGGCTAAGGGTATTGAAGCCGCTATTGAAAAAAAGGAATTCGACGACAACGAGCGGCTGGCGCGGATGGATGTGAACTTCGTAAATTATTACATCCACGCGATGAACTGCGCCTTCAGTGGAGAACCGGCGCCGGCCCACTGGCAAGTGGCCATCGATTATTCCAAAAAACCGGAGCCCCTGGTGCTCGAGCATTTGTTCCTGGCCATGAATGCCCACATCAACTACGACCTGAGCAATGCCATCAACGTCTCGGTAAAACCGGAGGAAATCATCGGGTTTAAGAACGATTTTCTAAAGGTGAACTATATTCTCTTCAGCCTGCTGGACAACGTGCAGAACGATGTGGCCGATTTTGTATGGCCCCTCAAGGTTTACCTCCTTTTTGGCAGGAAGACCGACGACAGGCTCCTTTCCTTTGGAATGAAACTCATGCGCAACGACGCCTTTTCTTTTTCCTGCATCCTGGCCCTGTGCGATGAAAAATACCGCGCCATAGAGAATGCAAATCACATGAATGAAGTCGTTGACCTGGGCGAAAAACTGGTAACTCACAAAAAAGCCTGGATCAAAGCCGTTTTCCGCATCGTCCGCCAGTTTGAAAGCGGCAGCGTGGTTTCCAGAATTGATTGGCTATTAAAATGAAATATTTCCGTTTCCTTGTGGGGTTCATCATCCTCTTTTGGGGGAATCAAACTGCGGCACAGCAGCGGGTCTTCGACTATACCGCAAACACGCCCCTGACGCCCTACATGGAATACTGCTATTTTTTGACCGATTCGGCCTATTCGCGCGAATCGGCCATTCCATTGGACGCAGCCTTTACCCATTCCGGAGACCTCAACTTCGACGCCATTCCCCAACGGTACTGGATGAAATTCAGCCTCCGGAATGTGGAGGACAAACAGGTTTCCGTACAGCTTTTTCTGGGACTGAGCGAAATCCTGGATTTTTACATCCCCGAGGCACAGGAATACCACCGCTTTCCCATCGGAACTTTCGAATCGAGAAAGGTTGCCACGGTCATCAGCGGAGGTGGAAAAACCTTTTGGCCCAGGCCATGGTAGCGCTCGAACCGGGTGAGACCAAAACGTTCTACGCCTATTTTGAGCACCTGTCGAAGGGCGCCCAGGCGAGCAGGGACTCCAGGCTGGAGCCGCGCCTGGTGGACCATCAGATCTGGACCGAAAAGGTCAACACCACCAATATCATCTGGAGCATCATTTTCGGCTGTTTCCTCATCCTGATCCTGTACCACTTCGTCTATTATTTCCTTACGCGGGACAGCGCTTATCTCTACTATTGCCTGTTCGTATTTGCCGTTTCTTTTCCCTTCCTGACGCTGATCAGCGACGTGGTAGACAATCCCCAGTACAATGCGCTGCTGTTTTTTTCGGTATCGGGGCTTTTTTCTGTTTTCTATTTCCAGCTGACGCGAAAATTCATTCCCCTACAAACCCTGTTGCCGCGCTGGGACAAGCGGCTGAGGCTCTATATAATCGCAAAAACGGCTCTGGTGGCCCTCTACTGCCTGTTGCATCTGATCACCAGCGATATTTTTGTGATCCTCGTCATTTACGTGCCCGCCATCCTCGTCGAATTCATCCTGATGCTGCTGCTGGCCATTGCGCTGATCAAGACGAAGGACCGGATCTCCCTTCAGTTTGTATTTGGTTCCTCCCTGGCCTGGGCGGGTATGTCGGCCGTCATGATCATGTCCGATCCGGCCACCAGCTTTACTCCGCAGATCAATCCCTTCAAATTCGCCACCCCCGCCTACGGTTTTGTGCTGGAATCGCTTGTTTTTGCCATGGTGCTGGCCTACCGGTCCAGGCTGAGCGAAATTGAAAAGAAAGAGGCCAAGGATGCCCTGATCCGGCAATTGCAGGAGAACGAGGCGCTGCAGGAAAAAGTGAACAAGGAGTTGGAGGAAAAGGTGGTGGAACGCACCAAAACCATCGAACTGGAGAGGCAGAAGTCCGAAAAACTGCTGCTGAACGTCTTGCCGAAAACCATCGTGGAGGAGATGAAGGAAACGGGAACCACCGTTCCCCAGCGCTTCAACAACGTGTCTGTATTGTACGCCGACTTCGTCGACTTTACGCGGATTTCCGAGCAGCTGAGCCCCGAATCGCTCGTGGAGCACCTGAATAAATTTTTCAAGCATTTCGACTCCATCGTCGTAAAAAACAAGCTGGAGAAGATCAAGACGATTGGCGACGCCTATATGTGCGTGTCGGGGCTCCCCAATCCGGATGAGCGCCACGCCCAAAACGCCGTGCGGGCAGCCCTGGAATTCCAGGAGTTTCTGAAGAAATACAACGATGGGCTTCGGCCCGACCAACACGCCTGGCGCCTTCGGATCGGCATCCAATCAGGTCCGGTCGTGGCGGGGGTCATCGGCGATTACAAATTCACCTACGACGTGTGGGGCGATACCGTCAATACTGCTTCGAGACTCGAACAGCATTCGGAGGGTGGAAAAATAAATATTTCGGAGGCCGTGCACGAATTGGTGCGCGACGAGTTCGACTGCAAGAAAAGGGGAACCATCCAGGTCAAGAACAAGGGGGAGATTCAGATGTATTTTGTGGAAAAGGCCCGCCAAACCCCTTAAGGAGAGGAAACCAAAATAATTTTCTTACTCTCCTCTACCCCGCCCGCCCTCAGGCGGACCACATACATACCCGGCGCCAGTCCCTCCCCTTCAAAGCTCTTTTCGTAAAAGCCCGGAGCGAGGCGCTCGTCGGCCAAAGAAGCCACCTGACGGCCCCACAGGTCGTACACCGCAAGCGTCACCCATTCGGAATGCGGGATTTGAAAGCTGATCTGCGTGGACTCGTCGAAGGGATTGGGGTAGCAATTCAGAAAAAAAGCCTGCCCTTCCCCTTGGGGTGAATGAACCCCGGTCAGGGTGTTTTGCAACCTCGCGACGGCCACATCGTAACTCGCGCCGACGCTCGCACCGGTCATAACGATCTTTCCATCGCTTTGTAAGGCCGCAGAGATGCCGAAATCGCTGCCTATACTTACGGGCATAAACGAAATGCCATTCACCCCGAATGTGGGGTCGAGACTGCCGTTGGCGTTGTATCGGACCAGCGCAAAGTCATATCCCGAAATAGGGCTGATGCCGTATCCTGCGGCTATGATCTTCCCATTTGGCTGAAGGATGAGGTCCCACAAAACATCCTCTCCCGTACCCACCGGCGTCGTCACTACTCCATTGGCGCCGAAGGAGGGGTCGGGGCTGCCGTCGGCATTGTAGCGCAATACCAGAAAATCGTCGGATGCCCCGATCGTGCTCTGCCCGCCCACCACGATCTTGCCGTCCGCCTGGACCAGCACGATCCGGCCCCGGTCGGCCACGCCGCCGATGGAGGTAGTCACTTTTCCGCCGGAACCGAAGGTATCGTCGAGCGTGCCGTTTGGGTAGTACCGAGCAAGGGCTACCACCGAGGGCCCGCCCCCGCTGCTGCGGCCGGTGGTCAGGATTTTTCCGTCGGACTGCACGGCGCTGGACCACGAAAAATCATCGCCCGGCCCAAAAGGGGTGACGACCTTACCACCGCTGCCGAACCCGGCATCCAGGCTCCCGTCGGGATTCAGCCGCGCCAGGCCGAAGTCGTAGTTGGCGCCATTGTGTACCGGACCGGTCAGCAGGATTTTGCCATCAGTTTGGAGGGCGCAATCCCAGGCGTTATCCTGGGACGGTCCGACCGGAAAAAAAGCCATGCCTCCGGAGCCGAAGGAGTTGTCGGGCGTCCCGTCGGCGTTGTATCGCAGGGCGACAAAATCGAAGGTCGCCCCGGTCCAACCGTTGCCGCCCACCACAATTTTTCCATCGGGTTGCACGAGCACCGAGCCGCTGAGGTCCCAGTAAGTGCTCACCGGCCGGATGACGATGCCACCACTCCCGAAGCCCGTGTCGAGACTTCCGTCCGGATTGTAGCGCAGGAGCAGGATGTTGTAGTCCCCTTCGACGGTTCCGTTCTGGCTTTCGCCCGAAACGAGGATCTTTCCGTCGGGCTGCACGGCTATGCTGTAGCCCGAGTCGTAGCCGACGCTGGTGGAGCTGATGACCACCCCGTTATTGCCGAACGTGGGGTCGGGAAAACCGGATTGAGCCTGTAGGGAAAGGGAAAAGAGAGAAACGGCGAGGACGGAGCTGGGGATGCGGAAATCCATAAGGCTTTGTTTTAGGTTTCCTTAAAAGAAGCTATGAACATCATTATTTTTTTTGTCTGAATCAGAATTTTCACGATTAGAGAATTTCCAGAATGAGGCAGGAGATAATTCTGAAAATTCTATCATTCTGTGAATTCTGATTCAGACAAATTTCAATCTTGGCAGAGGCGGAAACCCGTGCTCCCGCTGGAATCCTTGGGATCTTTAGTGGACCGGTTTATTAAGCCTTCAGTAGTCAGCCAGGAATTACCGCGTCCAACCTTTGTAGTTCCCGAAGCTGGACCTTTAGGATTCCTTTGAGGTTTTGCATCGAAAGGCCCATACCAATCCGCGCAAAACTCGCTGACATTTCCGCTCATATCGTGAATACCCAATTGATTGGCCTTTTTTCCACCAACCGGCTTGGTTTCCAGAGCCGAAACCCCATCATACCAGCCGACCTCATCCAAATTATCGCTTCCCGAATACAAGTAATTATCCTTCCACCCTCTTTTTCCGCCTCGGGCAGCATACTCCCACTCCGCCTCTGTAGGCAGGCGGTATTTGGCGCCGGGAATTTTTTCATTCAGCCATTTTGCGTAGGCGTTGGCGGCGTACCATGTAACACAACTCACAGGATGGTTCTTGCTCGTGGTAAGGAATACCCCATCCACCAGGTCGATACCGCACCCAACATTATACCATTCCGAACCTCCTTCTACCTGATTCCCCCTATCATTCAAAAACACTGCAAACTCCTCATTCGTCACCTCGTATTTTCCAATCGAAAAGGAAGACAAAGTGACCTCGTGAGCTGGTTCAGAATTGTCTGGACAACCAATCTTCTGCATTTTTTTATCCCTCGGATCGCAACCCATCCTAAACGTCCCTCCTTCCACCCGCACCATCGCCGGGATGATCGGCTCATAAACCGGCTTTTGCTGCCCAGGGTTATTCGACTTCTGACTTAACAGGTCTTTGGATTCCTGTGGGTTTGGATCGAGGATTTGTTCGGTCTTCGAGTCGATTGGCGGCTTCTGCTCCAGCGGGATCGTATCGACCCTGGGCTCCGGTCCTTTTTTTGACGAGGACTCTACCTTCTTCTGCCAGTTGTACACGTAAGGCACGGTCTTTTCATCCACCACGTAGCCGCCGGTGGAGCGGAGGCGGAGGCGGACCGTGGTTGTGGTGACTGGTGACTGGTGACTAGTGACTGGGAGGAGAGCTTCGGTTTCTCCTTTTTTTAAAACTTTCACCGCAGGGGTCAATCCGCGCGGGGCTTTTCCATTATCCAACAGAGGCAGCGCTTCCATACTGAGTTGCGGGTACAGGCGCTCATTGGGGAAATAGGTAACGAACACCTCCAGGCCGCCGCCGCGGGCTTCGCTGATCTTGACCTCCCGGATCTCGGGGGGCAGGTTTGGGAAGAGCAGGGTCTCCAGGTTTGGGAAAATGGAGGTGGTGTCGAAAAAGAGGCTATCGGTTTGTCCTACGAGGTCTTGGTAATTCTTTCGCGCGGCGGCCGTGTCGCCCAGAAAGTAATGGACGATCCCCAAGCCGTGATGGGCGTCGGGTAGTTGAAGGGCTTGTTGAAACCAGGCCTGCGATTTCCCGAGCGACTCCCTTAAGGTCGTATCGTTGGGGGCGTTTTCGAATTCCTTATAGTTTTGGACGCCCAGGTTGTAATAGAGCTTTAGGAGGTTGCTGTCTGCTCGCGCCATCCCAGCAGCTTTTTTGAATAGGTTGGCGGCGTTTTCGCCGTATCTCGCCTGAAAGGGAAGAAAGCCCAACAGCAGCATGTCTTCTGCATGGTTGGCATAAAAAGTATCCACCCCTTCATTGTTGTAAATCACCGAACTATCGATGTACACGCTCTCCTTGACCAGGAAATAATGGCTGGGCTCGCCCTGCAGGGGCAGGATTTTCTCCAAAGTGTTTTGTTGGACCATGGCCCAGATCGAGAGGAAGAGGACGAGGAAGAGGAGGGAGCAGGCGAGGGCGTATTTGAAAGCGGGGGTCCAGATTTTTTGTGACTGGTGACTGGTGACTGGTGACTGGTCTTTCAAGAATTCCCTTATGCCGGGTTGTTTTTGCTGGATGAATTGGCTGATATTGCTTTGCTGGGCAATGGGGGCGCTGTTTCGCTGCACCACCTGATCGAGTTCGGATTCCTGTTTGCGGCTAAGGAGGCCTTGGGCGAGCAGTTGCCGGATGGTGTCGCGAAATTCGGGGTTTTCGGGCTCGAGGGCAAAGTCCTGGATGGCCAGGTGCACCTGCAACTCCTGATTGGCGGCGCCGCGGCTCGTGGCCTCGGCCACCGCGGAAAGCTCCTGTCGGACGGCTGCACGGGCGAGTTTTTCATCCTCCTCGGATGCGTATTCCAACAGCTCCTCCCGGAGCCGGGGATGCAGGTCGCCGCTCTGCAACCAGGGGATGCGGGAGAGCAGAAGCAGGTCGTCGTAGGTAAAATGGATGCCCATGGCCTCTCCAATCGCCAGCGTCAGGTCCCAGTTGGGTTTCGGGTAAACGGCGATGGCGCAGAGCCAGCGGAACAGTTCCGGATAGTCTTTGAGGTAATCCCGGTGTTCGCCTGCGGCCCGCCAACGACGGAATTGCGGATCGGGATCCTGTCTGGGGGCTTCGAGCTGCTCTTTCCAGCCATTGAAAGTGAGCGGCAGGTCGGAGCTGTCGAGGTCGGATTCGAAATAGCCTGCTGCCTGGGCCATCCCCTGCAAGTCTGCAGGGAAAAGCACAAAAAGCTGCTGTAAGGCCGCCTCCTGAAAACCCCATGCCCGCGGGGGCGCCGGCGTGAGCAACATGCGTTGGCGCCATCCCCGCAGGGCGGCGCTTAACCCGCCGCGCACCTCGTGCTTGCCCACGCTGTGGGGATCCAGCATGCCGTATCCCTCCCCCAACACCACCAGGCGGTGCACCGGGAGTATTCTATGCAACTGCTCCAGGGCCATGCCCTGCGGAAAATCTGCGTTCCAAACCCTCGACGGCTCGCTCTTGAAGAAGAATACCTCCAGATGCACGTCGCGCTGCCGGAGCATCCCCACCAGATAGTGAAACAGCCGCGCCTGATGGCTGTTGGGCGATTGCTCGTCGACCAGGAACAGGTAGTCGGTGGGCTGGGAATTGTACCGCTCCTTCAGCACCGGAAAGCCTCCTTTGCGGATCGTGGCATTCACCGAAGCGGGCACATCCACTTCCAGACGCAGGCCTTCCTGCCTGCGGCGAAGGACGTCGGCCAGCCGCATGGGCTCTTTCGAGGGATGAATGAGGGCGGAGCGGTTGCGGAAGGGGATGAAATAAGGGCCGAGGTCGAGGGCTGCGAATCGGGGTGACTGGTGACTGGTGACTGGTGACTCGTCGCTTGGTAATGACTTTCGGCCGAACCATTTGAGCCAGAAGATCAGGGCGCCCAGGCCCAGGAGCCCGAGCAGCAGCCAGGTCCCGATGGCGAATTCCAGGTGGGGCTCCGGCGGCGCCTTGAGCAGGGGCAAAATATCCAGCGATACTCTCTGCCGGCCGATCTGGATGGAGTGGGAAGACTCCACCTGGCAGTATCCCATTGTCCCGGGCCGGTCGATGATCAGGGTCACCGTCTGGGGCCCCTGATTTTGGAAAGTATAAGTCACCCGAGGCCCTTGAAGGGTATCGGAAGGCCCGATCAGCCAACGGTAGCGGAGCGTATTGTCGGGGGTACCGGCAATGGAAAATCGGATTTCTTTGCCCGGATCGGCTTCTGTGGGGGCCACGATCTCTTGTATTTCAGGTGGGTTCGCACATTCCACCCTAACCCAGGAGCTGATAGACATGGTATCGCCTGTTTCCCGGTTTTTTCCGATCAATAAAATGTCGATAACAGGGACCTCGCCCACCGTATCGATGACAGCCTCGAAATTGTACCGGTTAGAAGAATCGACGGCAATGACGAACTGGTTACGGGTAGAATCCATGCCCAGCAAAACCCATTTCAGGTCGTACTCACTCGTATCCAGATTTTCAGAGGAGTTTCCCGCCCGAAAGGTATCTCCAAGAATGACCGATTCCTCGTGGCCGAAATATAGATGGGTTGGTCCTTCGGGCCTCAACAACCCAACAACCCAATAAGCCAACAACCCGAGCAACAGGATCCCAATCAACCACGTGAAGGGTGAACGGTGAAGGGTGAAGGTTTTTTTTGAGGGTTCGGCGCCCTGCTCCCTGCTCCCTGCTCCCTGCACCTCTCCATAATACCGGTCAAACACCTCGTAAAACCGCTCCTGCTCGGCTGCGTTGCGGCAGATCACCGGCGCAAGGAGGTATTTCAGGCGCTCGGGCTGGTCGAGGTAGAGCTTCGCCGGACCCGCGAGCACGTGCAGCATTTGCTGCCGCTCCAGGGGGGAAATGGAGAAACCGGCCAGGCTCAGGGCGCTAAGCAGTGTTTCGAGGGGAAGGGTGATATGGGGAGCTTCGGGGTTATATTGTTTTTAGTTTTTAGTTTTTAGTTTTTAATTTTTAGTTTTTGGTTGAGGACAACTAAAAACTAAAAATTAAAAACTCAACATTTAAAATCCCTCAGCTAAAGATCGCTTTTACCGCATCCATATCCTCCTTCGTCTTGACGAGGATCGACAGGTTGTCGCGAAGGGCTTTTTGCTGTTTTTTGGCGTCGCCTTCGAGGATGCCCTGGAGCTCCAGGATGCGCAGCCAACCGATGAGCTCGGCCGTGGCGGGGGGTTTTCTCATGGCTTTGGCACGCACCTCCCCGAAACGGCCGATCAAATCCTTGAGCAGTTGGTCGGTGAAAGGCGAGCTTTCGCCCAACTGGGCTTTTGCGATCTGGAGCAGCTTTTCGGGCGTGGGAAAGGGAATGTGGTAAAACACGCAGCGGCGCAGGAAGGCGTCGGGCAGGTTTTTCTCGGAATTGGAGGTCATGATCACCACGATGCGTTGTTCCTCGCCGCGGCGGATGGGGTAATTATCCTCCTCCTTGAGAAAAAATTCGTAGCGCTCGATCTCGTTGAGCAGGTCGTTGGTAAAATCCCGGGGCGCTTTGTCGATCTCGTCGATCAGGACTACGGAACTGGAAGCCTCCTCCCCTACCAGTGTCTTGAATTTGCTGCGGTCCAGGTTGGCCGGATTGGATTTTGCGATCGCCAGCCCGAGGGCCTGCAAGTCGATAAAATCGGCGGTTTTGGGGGCTTTGTGGGTTTCCTCCCGCTTGATATTCGCGGCCTGAAAATGTCCGAGGGCGTCGTAGGTGTAAAATAGATCGCGGGCAGCCGAGGTGGTTTTGGTAAAAAAGGCCAGGGGCTTGTTATGAAACCGCGCCTGGGAGGGGTCTTTGGCCAGCTCGTGGGCCACCTTGTCGGCCAGGCGGGTTTTGCCCGTGCCGGGCTCGCCGGTGAGCAGGATGGGCTGGTTGAGGGCGATGGCGACCTCCACGGCGTTTTTCAGTTCTTCGTCCAGGACGTAGGTTTCGGGGTCAAAGGCCTTGACGACCGGTTTGAGCACATTGATTTTCATCGCGTATGGCGGTTATTGAATTCGGTGATGATTTTTTCCAGGCGTAGCTCCACTTCCTCCATGTAGAATTCGCGGTTGTCGGCAAAGTGCTCCTGCAACAGATGCCTTTGCTCCGTGGAGGTTTGGGCCAGTATCTTGTATTTCCCCAGCCAGCGGCCCACGTCGTTCAATTGCACCATGCCGAGTTCGGGCAGGGGTTTGAGCTCCTGGCCGGCGTCTACGGCAGCCTGAACTTCCTTTCGCACCGTGTCGTCCGTACCATCGAATTCCACCCCGAGGAAGAACAGGAATCTCGGGCTTTCGGCCGGGATCTCGCCTTTGCAAAATTCGTAGATAAACCATTTCGCCGCCTCGGGGGTCAGCTGTGGATGCCAGTCCCACTGCCCGATCTGAATCAGTACGCAGACAAAATCCTTCGGCCCCAGGTCGCGGAGCAGGGGGCTTTTTTCGTAGAGATACAAGAGATTCCGCTCCAGGAGCGGCTCCAGTTCGTTGACCGGCACGCCCAGGCCCGCGAGCAGGCTTTTGAGTACGTTCATCCGGTAGATGGTGGGATCTTGCGAAAAGTCGAAGGTCAATTCGGCCGTCACGACCTTGCAGGAGGCCTGCATTCCGGTGTGGAGGTAGTCGAACAAGCGGCCCTCCAGTTCGTAGCAAATGCGGCGAAAAAAGCCCTCGTGCGACTGCTGCTCATCTCCGTACAGATAATAAAAACGAGCCTTCCCGGCGCTGGCTTCGAGGGAGAATTTTTGATAATCGTCGTTCTGCGGCACGCGGTCGCAGGTGTGTTTATGGTGCAAATGCAATACCGCGCCTCCTTCCGAAGGAGCGCCCGAGTGTCGGCAGATCGACAAAATATCCTGAGTCACCAGAATGATCTTGGTGTATTCCGTCTGGTAAAAATCCTCTGTGATGTCGTTGCGGTTGCGGTCGCGGACCGCTTTGTTGAAACGACCCAGGGTGCTCATCACCTCGTTTTCCTTTTCCGGCAAATGAGCGCGCACCCACTCCAGCAGGTCTTCCAGAGCCATTTTTGTTTCTCCGGAAAGGAGCGAATTTTCGATATCCTTGAGCAGGGGTGTCGGCATGGAGTTTTTGTAACTTCGTCCCTTAACAAGGCAAAATAACAAAAAAACGCGGAGTGTTCACCCCGCGTTGCCAAACAACCTAAAAAGATAGTTAAGAGAGTTTTTATAATGACACGGCCTGCGGCCGTGTCATTACCTGATTATTTATAAACTTATAGTTAAGAGAGTTTTTGTAAGTACACGGCCTGAGGCCGTGTACTTACCTGATTATTTTTTAGGCTAATGAGTTTTAATTTAATTGAAAAACCCGGACATAATCTACGATCAAGCGCTGCGGGAAGGGCGTCGTGGCGTCCGGATAGCCGGGCCAGTTGCCGCCCACGGCGATGTTAAAGACGAAAAAGAACATTTCGTTGAACGGGTAGGGTTGGCCGTTGAGGTCGGCGGGGGTGATGGTCAGCACCACCTGGTTGTCCATCAGGAACTGGGCCTGGTTTTGGGTCCAGTTCATGGAAAAGACGTGAAATTCGTCGGAGAATTTGGCGCTGCCGGGCAGGGTGATCGAAGAGCCGACGAATTCGTGCTGGCTCAGGTTTTCGCCGAAATGCACCGTGGAATTCGAGCGGTTTGGAATGCTGCCGATCAGCTCCATGATATCCATTTCGCCGCAGGCGGGCCAACCGACAGAGTTGAAGTTGGCGCCCAGCATCCAGAGGGCGGGCCAGATGCCCTGACCCTCGGGCAGGGCGGCCCGGATATCGATGCGGCCGTATTTGAATTCCTTTTTGCCCTTGGTGACGATGCGGGAGGAGGTGTACTCTTTCCCCGCAAAATTCTGCTTCCTGGCCTCGATTACCAGGTGGCCATTGACCATTTTGGTGTTTTCCTGCCGGTAGTACTGCGATTCGTTATTTCCCCAGCCGCAATTGTTGGGGCAGCCGTCTCCGATCTCGAAGGTCCAGTTGTTCAGATCGAGGGAGGTTCCGTCGAATTCGTCCTTCCAAACGATGTGAAAACCGGGGTAAGTCAAAGGCGTGGTATAGCCCGTGGAGGGGATGATCAATTCCGAATTATCGATCTCATCATCTTCGATGACGCCCAATCCGGTACCCTTGGAGATGGTCGCGTTGATCGGGTTGAACAGGACGAGCTCGAATTCCTCCTTCCCTTCCAGCAATTCGTCCCCAACGATTTCGACCTGGATGCTCTTCGAGGTTTCCCCCGGCGCAAAGATCATGGTTTCCGGATTGATGATCTTGTAATCCACTTCCGCCTCGGCCGATCTGCTCAAAGAAGCGAGACTCACCACGACGTTGGTAGTGTTGGTCCCCGTGAGGGTCACCTCGAAGGAGGCGATAAAGTCCTCATCTCCTTCCGTGAGATTCAAGTCGGTAATGGAAAGGGAGGGCAAATCCAGCGGCGGCGGATTGCCGTCTTTGTCCTCGTAACAACCAATGGCGAAGGCAAGGACGAGGAGGGTATAAATCTTCAGGTTTTTCATATTCTTTTGGTTTGGCATTAATTTTCGGAAGTTGAAGAGTTGAAGAGTTGAAGAGTTGAAGAGTTGAAGAGTTGAAAAGTTGAAAAGTTGAAAAGTTGAAAAGTTTCTTTTTGGCGAAGCCAAAAAGGCTTCCATTAAACTTTAAACTTTTCAACTTTTCAACTTCTCCAGAGAATAGACCCGAACGTAATCAACTACCATTCGCTGGGGCCAGATTGCATCGTCGATGCCGAATTTTCCGCCCCAGTTTCCTCCAACCGCGAGGTTGAGGAGCAGGTAGAAATCCTGGTCGAAAGGCCAGGCCTCGGAGCCGGTATGCTCATTGGCAAAAGTAAAATAGAGCGTATCGTCCAGGAAAAAATCGATCTTTTCGGCATTCCATTCGATGGCGTAGACGTGAAAGTTTTGCTCGGCATCGGCAGATAATATCTTGCCTCCTTTCTGAGTCCCCTTCACATGGTTGTAGGCGCCCGTATGGACGGTGCCGAAAATGCTGTCCACCACATAGCCCACGTGCTCCATGATGTCTATTTCGCCGCTGGCGGGCCAGCCTCCGTATTTCCAATCGGAGGGCAACATCCAGAACGCGGGCCAGGTGCCGGTACCGGTGGGGAGGTCGATCCGGGCCTCTACCCTGCCGTATTTCCAACCGGCCTTGCCGTTGGTGGTGAGCCGGGCAGAGCTGTAGGCGCTGTCGTTTTTAATGGCTTCGATCACCAGATTGCCGTTTTCCACCCGCGCATTTTCGGGGTTGCGGGTGTAATACTGGCGTTCGTTGTTGCCCCATCCGCAAATGTCGGGGCAACCGTTGCCCAGCTGAAAAGCCCATTTGCTGGAGTCGGGCGCGCCCTGGTAGTCGAATTCATCCGACCAGACCAGCTTGCGCTCCGATGGCGACTCACCCGTGGATTCCTTGCAGGAAAATCCGGCAAACCCAATCAGGGTTATTAGAATAAAAGAATAAGATTTCATGTCAAAAAAATTTCAACTGTTTCGCACTCATTGAGCCGGCTCAAAAGAAAGCTCAAACCATCCTTCCGCCGCCGGCACGCCATCCTGCCCCGCAATCCGTCCCCGCACCACGAGCTGGTCTTCCGTAAGAATCACCACATCCAGCACGTTGTCGCAGTCGCGAACCCCCATGAAATGGGTATCGGGAATGATGATCTGATCCGCCCCGTTGGCGCCCGTGCCCTTGCTGTATAACCACTCTCCGGGAGGCAAATCCAGGGGCTCGGCCGAGTAGCCGTTCCAGGGATTGACCGTCAGGCCGTTGTTGTTGTACGCAAAGACCAGGTCCTCAAAATAGAAGCAATATTGGTCGTCGTATTGATCCACCTGCAGGCCATCGACCGGAGAGGTGTACCATTCGGTGGACCCATAAGTCGGCCCCACGCTCACCGCTCCCGCCGCATGGCTGAAAGTCCAGCATTTCCCTTCGAGCCCGCATTCGCCGGTAAGCAGGGAAATGGTCGGATCGCAGGGAAGAGTGGCGTCTTTGAGGATGACGACCTCTTGTTTCGCAGAGGAAGATCCATTGCCCCCATCGCTGGAAATATGGAGGGTGACCGTATAAGTTCCAGCCTTGCTGTAAAGGATGGTATCGACGGCCTCCTTGGAGGTCTTCGGATTTCGGCCGGGCAGGTCCCACAACAGGTCGAAGTACCCATCCGATAATACGGTGATCACCACCAGGTTGGAGTCCTCGGGCATTACAACGGCTGAGAATTCCGGAGCTGCCGGAAGAGGCCCCAGGTCGATATCTTCTTCTTCTAAAGGAAGGCAGGAAACAAAGGCAGTTCCTCCGAGGAAAAGCATAAAGGCGCTATAAAGAATAAAACGGTTCATTGCTTGTGATTTTCAGTTGATTCAATACCCGTTATTTTGCGTCAAAGCTCCGTTGGTAGCCTGGATCTGCGATTCGGGAATCGGGAACACCTCGTGAATTCCCTGTTGGAACCCAAGGGGGCCCAACTCCGCTACTGCTCTGCCGGTGCGGACCAGATCGAAGAAGCGGTGGCCTTCCATGGAGAGCTCCAGCCGGCGCTCGCGATAGATTGCCTGTAGCAGCGCATCCCCTGAAGCATTGATAACCGGAACGCCAACCCTTAGGCGAACTTCGTTGAGCGAGCCGCGGGCCGCTTCCTCCGCACCGTTATGCCAGGCCGCTTCCGCATGCATGAGCAATACGTCGGCATAGCGGATCACGCGGTCGTTCGTCCCGCCGTTGGGGTTCGGATCGCCGAAAGGCGCTTCCTCGCTCTTGTTGTTGAAATTTTTCTTCGGGTAATAGTCGAAAGGCTGCCCGGTGGCTTCTTTGGTGAAAACACCCCGATCGCCCATGGGTTCGCCCTCCCGAAAAACGGTGGCCTCCAGCCTCGGGTCTTCTTCCCCTCCGTCGAAAAACTCATCGACCAGGTCCTGGGTCGGAATATTGAAGCCATAGCCCTCAAACTGCCCCCTGGCCCGCTGGAACACATTGGTGAAGGTTCCTTCGTTGGCGTTATTTTTCCCCCAGTTACCGCCGGAGGCGTTCATATACTGGATTTCGAACACAGACTCGGGGCCGTTCTCCCCTTCCAGTGTGAAAATCGTGGCGTAATCGGCCGCGAGGACATATTCACCGGAATTGATAATTTCTTCAGCTGTTTGCTGGGCGGCGACCCAATTCTGGCGCCACAGATAGGTCTTCACCAGGAGCGCCTGAGCGGCGCCTTTGGTGATCCGTCCAATGTCGATTGGTTCGTACTCGCTGCGAAGCGGAAGGTCGCGCGCCGCCTCGGTAAGGTCGGTTTCGATCAGGTCCCAGACTTCGGTGGCAGAAGCACGCGGCATGTTGTATTCGCTGGCGGCCAGGGTATGGTCTACCAGGGGCACTCCGCCGAAAACCGTCACCAGGTTGTAGAAAAACCAGGCCCGGATGAATTTGGCCTCCGCCAGGATGCGGGCCTTGAGATTGCCGTTCATTTCGATGGCCGGTACTTTTTCCAGCACGACGTTGGCGCGGTAGATGCCTTGAAAATTGGCGCCCCATTCCGCCTCCAGCAGATCGGTATTAGCCGGTCCCTGAAAGGTCTCCAGTTGAAGCAACTCGTTTACGTCGTTGTCGCCCGAGCCTCCTTTTTCGGAGTCGTCCGACATGATATCGCCCCAAAACCAACGGAAATGGCCGCCGGGCGAAAGTTCGAACTGCAGGGCTGCATAAGCCGCATTGACGGCGGCAATGGCGTCAGCCTCGGTTTTATAGAAATTTTCTTCCGTCACCCCGATCGGGGGGCTTTTTTCCAGAAAATCCTTGGTACAGGAACCAAAGGTAAACAGGACGGTCAGCAGGAAGAGAGGAATCATTTTCGCTTTCATTAGAGCTCAATTTTATGGATGACCGCAATCTTCATTTTTATCAAAAGCCGAGGGAAATCCCTCCCAGCAAGGTCCGGGCTTGTGGATAGAAACCCCGGTCGATGCCCATTTCCAGGGTGCCGCCGATGGTCCCGATCTCCGGGTCCAGACCTGAATAATTTGTGTAAGTCAACAGGTTTTGCGCGGATACATAGATCCGAAACTTGCTCAGACGGGCTCTTTGCGTCAGGGCCTTGGGGAAATTATACCCCAGCTGGACGTTTTTCACCCGCAGGTAAGTGCCATCCTCCACAAAACGGTCGGAGATCCGGGCGTTCTGGTTGGGGTCGTTGAGGTTCGCGCGGGGCTCGAAATCCGAAGTACCGGGGCCGGTCCAGCGATTCAGGACGGACACGGGCCGGTTGACATAGGTAAAGTCGTAGCGAACCGTGGAGTTGTATATGTCATTGCCTTCGGAGCCCTGCAGGAACACGCCCAGGTCGAATCCCTTGAATTCCACATTTGCGGTCAGGCCATAGGTGAAATCCGGAATCGGGTTGCCGATATAGGTTTGGTCTTCGACATCGATCACATTGTCGCCGTTCAGGTCCATAAAACGGATATCGCCTGCGGCAGTGCCTTCGTTTTGAAAGGCGTGGGCCTCCACTTCTTGCTGGGACTGGAAGATCCCGTCTGTCACATAGCCGAAGAAGGAGCCCATGGGATGTCCCACCTCGGTTTTTGCGGCAAAGGCATTGGCAGATTGGACACGGCCGGAGGGAATGGGGTCGCCGCCTTGTCCCAGGCTGGTCACCCGGTTTTGGACGAAGGAAATATTGCCGCCCAGGTCGTATTTGAGAGCAGATTTGCGATTGCGGAAAAAGACCGCGAATTCCCAGCCTTTGTTTTCGACGCTGCCGATATTCCGGATCGGGGGATCGGTACCCGCTACGAGCGGGATGGGCGCGGCATAGAGCATATCGGTCGTCTGCTTGACGTAGTAGTCGGCGATCAGTCCGATCTGACCTTCGAGGAGCTCCAGGTCGAGACCAAAGTCGGTCTGGGTGCTGGTCTCCCATTTCAGGTCGGGGTTGGCCGAAACCAGGGAAACGCTACCGTTGGTAATCGTCTCTGTGGGGCCAAAGGTGTAGTTCTGGCCGGAATAGACCAGGGTGGAATAGCTGTAGTTTCCAATCCGGTCGTTGCCGTTGCGTCCCCAGCTGCCCCGCAGCTTGAGGAAGTTAATCATGGGAATATTCCAGAAATCCTCCTCGCTGATCAGCCAGGCTGCGGAGAAGGAGGGAAAATACCCCACGCGATTGTTGCGTCCGAAGCGGGAAGATCCGTCGGCCCGGAATGTGGCGGAAACGATGTACTTATTGGCAAAACCGTAGTTCACCCTTCCGAAGTAGGAAAATAAGGAGGATTCGCTAGCGCCCTGATAGGAGCTCTGCGACTCGATCGGGTCGATCGTATTGGAGATGTATGCGTCCTCCGGGTCGTTGGAGGGCAGGTTCGTATTGGCGCCCCCGCTGTAATCGTGGCGGTTCTCCAGGGCAGTCGTACCGGCTGTGAAGGTAAAGTCGTGAGAAAGGCCGAATTGCTTTTTGTAAATCAGGACGTTTTCCCACTGCCAGTTTCTCCAGGTGTTGTTCCCGATCGCCACCGAATTGGTCTCCGTTTTTTCTCCCCCGGGAGCGTCGCTCAATTCGGGGATATTGCTCAGGTCGTACAAGGGATAGAAAGTATTCTGGGTAGCATAAGTGGCGTCCAGGCTATAGGTAGAGCGAACGCTCAGGCCTTCCATGATGCGGATCTCGGCGAAGACGGACCCCACCAGGCGATTGCTTCGCCAGGTATCGTGGGTCTGCTCGATTGCATTCAAGGGGTTGACGATATCCGTATCCGCATAGAGCGAATAGGCATAGGTCCCGTCGGCCTTGCGGATCGGCGTCACCGGGTCCATGTTGAGCGCCCGCACCAGCGGGGTGGTAAATTCATTGTTTTCGGGCAAAAATTGGCGCTTCAGCCAGGTGAAGCCCAGGGTGTTGCCGACCGTCAGCCATTTTTTCAGCTGGTGGTTGGTGTTAAACCTCACGGTAGCTCGTTCGAAGCCCGATTTGGCGCCTCCGACGATCCCGTCCTGTTCGAAGTAATTGGCCGAAACCCCGTAAGCAGAGCGCTCCGAACCGCCGGTCAGCGTCAGTTGGTGGCTCATGGTGGGCGCCGGCTCAAAAATTGCATCCAGCCAGTTGGTGCCCTCCCCGAGCGCGTCGGGGTTGGCAAATTCGGGCCGAGGGGTCTTGCCTGCGGCGATAAAGGCCTCGTTTTGAATGATGGCGTATTCCCGGGCGCTGAGCAGGTTGATCATTTTCCAGGGGCTCTGCATCCCGTAATACCCGTTGTATTCGATCATCCCCTCCTGGTTGAGCTTACCGCCCTTGGTGGTGATGAGGACGACACCGTTGGCCCCCCGCGATCCGTAGATCGCGGAGGACGCGGCGTCTTTCAGTACGTTGATGCTTTCAATGTCGTTCGGGTTGAGAAAATCAATCCCTTCTACCGGAATCCCGTCCACGATGTAGAGCGGGTCGCTGTTGTTGATCGTGCCCACCCCTCGGATGCGGACGGTCAGGGCGCTGCCAGGGGAGCCCGAATTGTGAGCCACCTGCACCCCGGCCGTACGGCCCTGAAGGGCTTGCTCAGTCCTGAGGATGGGCGTCTCCGAAAATTCATCGCTGTTGATGATGGAAACCGAGCCGCTGATGTTGCTGCGTTTTTCCACCCCGTAGCCCACCACGACGATCTCGTCGAGCAAGGAGGCTTCCACCTGCATGACTACGTCGATGCGCGTGCGGTTGTCTACGGGAATTTCGACGGTCCGGAAGCCGATGTAGGTAAATACCAGGACCGCATCGGGCCCGGGCGCATCCAGTTCATAGCGGCCGTCCAGATCGGTGGTCGTTCCGGCATTTGATCCCTTGACGAGGATGTTGGCTCCGATAATGGTCAGGCCATCCGTTTCGTCGGTGACCGTCCCGCTAACCCGGAACTGCGAAAACAGCACGAGGGGGCTGAACAGGAACAAAAATGGTAGAAGGGAATACTTTTTCATACCCGGTATTTTTTCGTTGTTCTATTCTTTCACCACTTTCTTCATGGCCATCCGATCGCCCATGCGCACATGGATCAGGTAGATGCCGGCTCCATACTGGCTCAGATCCAATTCATAGGAATCGGTTTGCGCTTCGAGAGACACACGGCTGATGGATTGACCCAATGCGTTCAGGAGGACCAGTTCCTTGGCCTGTGCATCTTGCTGCTTGAAGCTCACCAGGACCTGGCCGTTGGTAAGCGTGGGTTGAACGCTGAACAGGTTTTCGTCGATGGCCAGTTCCCTGGTGCTTACGATGCACTCCGAGTTGTCGGAGCAAAGACCGAAGCAAGTAGCCACCACAGTATCCTGAGCGATGGCGGGCAGGAAGCGGTCGTTGAAGTTCTGCGCTTGAGCGCAGGATTGTCTGGCGATGTTTTCCTTGCAGGAGAAATCGGGGCAATTGCCGTTGGCGAAAGTGAAGAAGCTTTCAAAGCCAATTCCTCTTTCTATCGAAATGGTGTACACGCCGTCGGCGTCGCTATCGTCCATTTTGAAACGTCCGCCCGGGGAATCAAAGTTGCCGCCTCCGCAAAGCCAAACGCCGTCGGGGCTGGGGGTTACATCGCCCATACCCAGTTCGAAGGTCAGGGACACTGACTGGCCGCATTCGTAGCAGCTGTTGAAGCAAAACGCCGGGAGGATCTCGTCGCCGGCGAAGACCAGTTTCCGGTTGTGGAACTGTCCGCTCGGGTCGGTGATCGTGCATTCTTCCAGGCCGTTGAATTCTTCCTGAGCCGCCCAGTTGTCGATAGTGAATTTGTATTCGATGACGCCCGGGAAAAGCGGAATTTCAGCTTCCCAAATGCCGTCGGCGTCCGGGTCGGCCATCGGATTGGCATCGCCAGACCAGTTGTTGAAACCGCCGCTCACATATACATTGGTGAAGGAGCCGGAGTAGTCGTTCATATTCACGCGGAAGGTAGCGATGCCCTGTTGGGGTCCGCCGCCTCCTTTGATCAGGATGTCGTCGAAGTAGGAAGTGTAATTGGAGTTGGCCCCCTCAACCTGGAAGTCAAAAAAGACGGTAACGGTCTGATAAATATGGCCCGCTGCCGGCGTGTTGGGCGCCTCATTGGAGGGTATGCTGACATCAAAACACAGTTCCTCCCACTCATTGACCAGGGTATTCGCCACGGTTTGTCCCCAGTTGCTCCCCCCCGTAGTGGAGTTCTCGAGCTTGAGGTTCAGGTTGCCGATATGGTCCATGTGTACCTTGACGCACACTTGCCCAGCCGTCGTTACATCGAGCAAGGTGGTGGGATTCGGGTTGGAAAATGCGCCTGCCCATACTTGTGCGTCGAGGGGTTTGATATACTCCACCACATTGGCGCTGGTATTGATCCCGGAGCTGTTCGGATTGGGAATCACCGAGGTGAAGGTCCCATCCAGGGTGCTTCCGAAATACTGGAAATTGGTAGTGAACGGTGCGGTTTCAAAATCGAGGATAGGGGTGACCACCAGATCGGGGTGGATGGTCACATCGTCCAGATAGCTCGTCACATCCGTGGCGCCGCCGCCCGTACCGAAGTCGAAGAAGAAGACAAGGGTCTGGTAGATAAATCCGGCAGCCGGAGCGTTGGGCAGTTCGATGGAAGGAATGTTAAAGTCGAAGCACAGTTCCTCCCACTGGTTGACCAGGGTGTTGGGTACTGTGGTGATCCAGTTGGAGCCGCCATTGGTGGAGTTCTCCATTTTCAGGCCCAGGTTTCCGAGGTGATCCATGTGGACTTTCACGCAAATCTTGCCCGTGGTGGCGTCGAGCAACACCGTGGGGTTCGGGTTGGAAAATGCGCCGGCCCAGACCTGGGTCTGGGCGCCCGCCGGTTTGATAAATTCGGCAACCGTGGCGCTGGTGTTAATGCCCGAGGAGTTGGGATTAGGAATAGTCTGGTTCAGCGAACCATCCAGCGGACTGCCGAAGTACTGGAAAGAGGTGGTGGTACCCGGAGTTTCAAAGTCCAGGACGGTAATTTGGGCAAATGACACGGCACTTGCGCAAAGCAGGAACAAACAAAGAAGTAAAATCTGTCTCATATCTAATTAGGTTTTCAAATGAATAAAGCAAAACTTCTATAAATACATTTAAACAAAAAGCAGGCAATTATTGTGCGGCCGTAGCCTGAACAGATCGAATGTACCAGTATGAACCCGGTGCGTAAAATTTTTAACTACTACATTTTTTCGGCATTGAAAAAATACTACTACTTTAGTACGTCACAAGCTCATTTGGGTTCTGCAAATAAATATATAAACTCCTGTTTTTTAGTTTAATAACTTCGAACTGTAATACTTTATGCAGTACGGACAAATATATTGGTAAAAGCGATGTTAAGAGGAAGCATTCACATCCTTGCCTTCCTGTCCCTCGCCACCGCATTGCCCCCCCTCTGCGCACAGGTGAGCAATATCGGCCTGCCTCCTATCCGCAATTTCCCCAAAACCACCTACCGGGCCGGTACCCAAAACTGGGATATCATCCAGGATCAGCGCGGCGTGGTTTACTTTGCCAATAACGAAGGTCTCCTGGAGTTCGATGGCGCCTATTGGACCACCTATCCCCTGCCCAACAAAACCATAGTCCGCTCCCTGGCCCTTGGCCCGGAAGGCAGAATCTACGCCGGCGGCCAGGGAGAAATGGGGTATTTTTTTCCGAACCCCTCCGGCCTGCTCCAGTACCATTCCCTGGTGTCCCTGCTGCCGGACTCCTCCCGCGCATTCGAAGATGTCTGGGATATCATACCGCATGGAGAAGAGGTCTTTTTCCGGACAAAAAACCAGGTTTTCCAGCTCCGCAACGGACGCATCGAGGTGTACCTGCCGGGCGGGGAGCTCAGCTTTATGGGCAGGTGGAAAGACCGCATTTGGTTGCAGAACAACTTCCGGGAACTCCTGAACTTTGACGGAACAAGCTTTGTCAAAGCGGTCGAAAGCCTGCCCTTCGAAAGCGAGATCAGTTCTTTCCTCCCATTTAGGGACGATACACTCCTGCTCGCCACCCTAAAGGACGGCCTGTTTTTCCTCAAAGAAGGCGCCGTTCAAAAATGGGACACCGGCTTCGAGCCTTTCCTCCAAAACAACCGCATATACTGCGCCACGGTGTTGGCCGGAAACCAAATCGCCCTGGGCACCACGCAACAAGGGCTGGCGATCCTGAGCCCCGACCGGAGCATGCATCGCCTGCTCTCCAGGGAATCAAAGCTGCAGAACAACAATGTCCTGAGCATTTTCTGCGACCGGGACCAAAATCTATGGCTCGGGCTCGACAACGGCGTCGATTTTATGGAAATCACCTCCCCGGTATCCACGATCTTCCCCGATGGAAACCTCGAAGCAACCGGGTACACTGCCCTGATTTCCAATGATCTGATCTATTTCGGCACTTCCAATGGCTTGTACTGCGCCCCCTGGAGTCTGAACTACGACCCCTTGCTGCCCAAGCCCTTTCAAATGCTGGAGCGCGCATCCGGCCAGGTTTGGAGCCTGAATCCCGCCGGGAAAGACCTGTTGATGGGCCACCACGACGGGACCTTTCAAATACGGGGCCGGGAGGTCCTCCCCGTCTCCGGCATCCACGGGTCCTGGCTCTTTATTCCGCTGGGCGATGGCCTCATGCTCGGCGGCACCTACACGGGACTTACGCTTTACCGGAAAGAAGGCAATCGCTGGGTCGCAAGCGAAGAACTGGATGGGCTCAAGGAATCCTCCCGGATCATGATCCGCGACCGGGAAGGCAGGATTTGGGTTTCGCATCCCTACCGCGGCGTTTACAAGGTGCAGATCCGGGAGGACCGAAAATCTGCGGATGTGCGGTTCTACCGGTCCGGAAGCGGCCTGCCCTCCGACCTGTTCAACTACGTGTTCCGGATCAACGGCAAGGCCGTGGTGGCCGGGGAAAAGGGCCTGTTTCAATACAACCCCCAAAGCGACCGATTCGAACCCGACACCCTGTTTGCCTCCTTTTTCGACCCGGAGCTCCGCATCAGATATCTCCGGGAGGACGCCCGGGGCAATATCTGGTTTGTCGCCGGAAACGAGCTCGGGGTATTGGAGATTCGCGACGAAGGGATTGAAAAAAAGATCGAAAAGAGGATTTTCCCCTCCCTGGGCGACAAGCTGGTCGGGGGCTTTGAATTCATATACCCCTACGATGCCCACCACGTCTTCCTCGGCGCCGAAAAAGGATTCCTGCTGCTGGATCCCGGCGCCTACGGCCGCCCCACCGACAAGCCGCCGGGAAAAGTAGTCATGAGGGAGGTCCGCATCATTTCGCAGCGCGACAGCCTCATCCACCGGGGCCTGTTCTCCGATGGGGCAAAAATATTGCCGAGCCAGGGAGAGGATAATCTTCCGCGGATTCCCTATAAATGGAACAGTCTTCGGTTCGTGTTTTCGGCCACCGATTTCAGTTCCGAAACCCTCGAATTCAGGTCCTTTTTAAAGGGCTTCGACCTGGATTGGACCGAATGGCAGGCCATTACCGCCCGGGAGTTCACCAATCTTCCCTCTGGAAAATACTCGTTTTTGGTCCAATACAGGGGAAGCCAGGGCATTCCCGGCGACACGCTCCAATATTCCTTCGAGGTCATTGCCCCCTGGTACGCCGGAACCGTCGCCGGAATTATCTACGGGCTGGTGGGCCTGGGCCTGATCGGCGGCTTGGTCCGCTACCAGCAAAAACGCTTTGAAACGGAAAAAGCCGAGCTGACCTCCCAACACCTGAAAAAGGAGGAGTACCACAAAGTGATAGTCCAGCAATCCCAAATGGAGATCGACCGCCTCCAGCACGAAAAGCTGGAATCCGATCTGCATTTCAAAAACAGGGAGCTGGCCTCCGCCACCATGCACCTGGTACAGAAGGGCAAAATGCTGCTCAAGATCCAGGAAGAGCTCAATAAATTGCTGAAGAAAAAACAGGCAGGCCCCGGCCTACACCGCGAAATTCAGCGGATCATGGGGCTGGTGGCCAGCGACAATCACCTGGACGAGGACTGGAAGCAATTTGCCTACCACTTCGACCAGGTGTACATCGACTTCCAGCACCGACTCCAGGAGCAGTTTCCTCATCTGAGCCCCAACGATTACAAACTCTGTTCCTACCTCCGGATGAACCTCACCTCCAAGGAGATTGCCTCCCTGATGAATATTTCCGTGCGCGGGGTGGAGGCCAGCCGCTATCGGTTGCGAAAAAAACTCGGACTTCCCACCGAGGCGAATTTGGTGGAGTTCATCCTGAAATTTTAAAGTCACGTGCAGTCTTTTTTCTACATTTGAAAACCCAATCTACCTTTTGAATGGCAGTAATCCGAACTCCAGATCAGCGCGTCAGGGTTTTTATCAGCTCCACCATCCAGGAGCTGGCCACCGAAAGGCAAATGGCCCGGGAAGCCATTGCCAGGCTGCGCCTGATCCCGGTGTTGTTCGAGATGGGCGCACGTCCCCATCCGCCACAGGAGCTCTACCGGGCCTACCTCGACCAAAGCCATGTGTTTGTCGGCATCTACTGGAATAGCTACGGCTGGGTGGCGCCCGGCATGAACATTTCGGGGCTGGAAGATGAATACAGGCTCTCCGCAGACAAACCCAGGCTGATCTATGTCAAGCATCCGGCGCCCGAGCGGCAGGAACGGCTCAGTCAGCTGCTCGATGAAATCAGAAATAACGACACCGCTTGCTACCAGCGATTTTCCACTGAAGAAGAACTCCGGGATCTGCTGGAAAACGACCTGGCCCTGCTCCTGTCCGAACGCTTTGAAGCCCGCGATCCGACGATCGAAATTTCCCTCGGGACCCCTGTGGGCGGAAAATTGCCGGCCCTGCGCAATCCTTTAATCGGACGGGAAAAGGAGGTGAACGCCTTGGCCGAGAGCCTCAAACGCCCGGATATCGGCCTGGTGACACTGACCGGCCCCGGTGGGACGGGTAAAACGGCGCTCGCCATGCAATTGGCCCATAAACTGAAGGACCATTTCGCCGACGGGGTTTATTTTATACCCCTGGCCCCGGTGTCGGATCCCAACCTCATGCCCGATATCCTGTTGCATGAAATGGGGATATCAGACCTCAGTCAATTGCCTCCGGGGGAAATCCTGGCCGGATTCCTCGCCGAAAAACAATGTCTCCTGGTGCTCGACAATTTCGAGCAAATCGCCGATGCGGCCCCCCAATTGTCCGATCTGCTCAGCCGATGTCCGAAACTAAGTATTTTGGTCACCAGCCGTACTCCCTTACATTTGAGGGGGGAGCATGTGGTTCCTGTCTCCACCCTGTCCGTTCCGGGAGAAAAGCCGGTCGAGCATGGCCAGGAGGAGGCGTCCTCCGTGCTCCTCTTCCTCGAACGGGCCAAAAATGTGAACCCCCATTTCCATACTGACCCTCAAAGTATCCAGGCCGTTCGGGAAATATGCCGCAGGCTGGACGGCTTGCCCCTCGCCATCGAACTGGCAGCCGCACGGACCAAATTCCTCCCCCCGAAAGCCCTGCTCGGACGGATGACGAACGTGCTCGACCTCCTGTCGAAAGGGCCCCGCGATTTGCCCGAACGCCAGCAAACGCTCCGGGCCACCATCGATTGGAGCCACAATCTGCTGGACGAAGGTTGCCGGCAGTTTTTTCGCAGGCTCGCCGTTATCCAGGATACCTGGACCTTTGAAACCGCCGAAGCCGTCGCCATTTGGGCCGGGGAAGATGCCAACGCCCTCGAAATGACCGAACGCCTCCTGGATCTTGGGCTGCTGCGCAGGGATACGGAAGAGCTGGAAAACGAAGAGCCCCGGTTTTCCTTCCTCCAAATTGTCCGGGAATATGCCTACGAACAACTGGAGTCGAACGGGGAGCTCGGAGAAGCCAAAAAAAGACATGCTGCCCATTTCCTCGAAATGGTCCGGGGAGCGGACGCCTATACCTGGACTCCCGAACGGGAACCCTGGCTCGACCTCCTGCAGAAAGAATTCCCCAACTTCCGGAACGCGTTTTATGAATTGCTCTCCCATAAAAGGGCCGATGCCTGGGAAATGATGGGATGCCTCGACCGTTTTTGGGGCTTTCGCGGCTATCTAAGCGATGCCAAGAAATGGCTGGATGCCGCCGGCATCGATTATCAACCCGGACTTTCCCAACACGACGATATTCCCCTGCTTATCCGGGCAAGGGCTTACAATGCAGCGGGTATCATTCATTTTCTAACGAGCAGTTTCCCTCAGGCCGATACCAACCTCCGAAGGGGAGTTGAGATCTATACCACCTTGGATGATCCGATCGGCAAAGCCCGTTGCCTGGTTTTCCTGGGCCTGACCAGCATCAGCAGGGGCAATGCCGAGGATTCCGCCGCCCAATTGCAGGAATCGCTCGAGATCTCCAGGGATAAGGACTACAGTACCTTCGTCCTCTCTACCACCCTCATCAGCGAGAGCCTGGCGGCCTTGGGTCAATTTTCCAAAGCGGCGGAATACCTTACCCTGGCTTACCAATCCAGCAGCCAAACCGGAGATTTTGGCCTGATGGGAATTACCGCCCTGCACCGCGGCAACCTCGCGCTCGCGATGGGAAACGTGGAGGAAGCAGAGCCCCATTTTCTGGAAAGCCTGGCGCTATACCCCCCGAAAATGCTCGTTTCCTTTCACGGCTGGTCCTTTATGGGGCTTTCATTCTGCCAATTGTGCTCCGGAAAAAAAGAAGAAGCCATGAAAAGCGCGAGGATCTCCATGGATCTGGGCCGCGAATTGGGCGACTATAGCGTGCTCGCTATGGGAATGCTCTCTATTGCCGCCATTCTGTTCGATGAAAATGAAAAGATCAGAGGAGCTCAACTCCTCGGAGGGATCGATTCCATGGCAGAGCAGTTGGGATACCGGCCCTGGCTGTCCGCAGTAGCGATCAATAAAAGGCTGGAGCCATTCTTCCGGGAAGATCCCTCCCTCAACCAGGAACGGGCCAAGGGAAGAGGATATTCAAGAGAGTTACTGTTGTCTCTTATCGACCCCAAAAGGAGCAAAGAATGGCAGTAATCCGAACTCGCTCCGGAGCAAATTTTATTACTTGCATAAAACAATAATAACCAATGACAATGCAAACTTCGAAATGGAAAACCATCCTTTCCTGGGCACTGCGCATCGCTGCTGCCTTGATCTTCCTTCAGACCCTTTATTTCAAGTTTACCGGCGCCCCTGAAAGCGTCTACATCTTCCAAACCTTGGGTGCAGAACCCTGGGGAAGGTACGCCAGCGGCGTGGCAGAAATGGTCGCCGCCATCCTTCTGCTCGTTCCACGCACCGCATGGATGGGCGCCGGATTAGGGCTGGGAGTGATCTCCGGGGCTTTGGTCAGCCACCTCACCAAACTGGGCATCGAAGTCCAGGGCGACGGAGGTACTTTGTTTTACCTTGCGATAGTCGTGTTTGTATGCTGTGCGGGCGTGCTGTGGTTGCACAGGAAAGAGATACAATTCAAGTTTTGAGTTCTTAATTTTTAGTTTTTAGTTCATAGACTCTAAACAACTAAAAATTAAGAACTAAGAACTAAAAACTGATCAACCGTTGCTATACAGCTTCAGCACCGTCTCCCTAAGCACGGTTCCCGATTCGGAGAGGAGGTAGGCGATGGCGTCGGCAACGGTTCCGGTGGGCACCCAGTCTTCGTGATTGGATTTGGGCATGGAGATGCGGTTGACCGGGGTGTCGAGGATGCTCGGCACGATGACCGAAGCGGTGATGTCCTTTCCTTTACCGTGTGCATTGACGATTTCCGCAAGGCGGAAGATCAGCGACTTGCTTAAGGCGTAGGAAAAATTATGCACGGCGGCAGCCGGGTCGAGCGCTGGGCGCGCGCCGACGAGGATGAAACGGCCACCCAGCATGGAAGACTCGAAATGCTCCATTAAGGGCTTGACGACGTTGTAGGCCGTCAGGAAATTGAGGCGAAACATCTTCTCCATCTCCGAGATGCTCGCGGAGGTGACAGAGTCCATGGAAAACCCGCCGACCAGCAAAATGCCGGAAGTGATCCGGCCATCCATTTTGGCTATGGCTTTGGCGACGAACTCATTTGCGGAGGTAGAACTCATCAGATCCACTTCAAAAGGCTGGACCGACAGGTCGTTCCATTCGTCGGGGACCTCGCTTCCCGGCTCCAGGGAAGCGGCCAGTTTAAACCCGTCCCGGTGCAATCGCTCCACCACAGAACGCCCCAAATTGCCATTTGCGCCGGTTATGAGTACGTTGGACATAGCTGAAACATTTAGTTCTTAGTTTTTAGTTCTTAATTTTTAGTTGAATAGGTTCAAACTAAAAATTAAGAACTAAAAACTCAAAACTCTCTTTATTCCTCCATATTGTGGAACACGTTGAGCACATCGTCGTCTTCCTCGAGTTTCTCGATGAGGCGGATGACGTCCTCCACCTGTTCGTCGTTGAGTTCTTTAAAGTGGGTGGGAATGCGCACCAATTCGGAGCTTTCCACCTCGGTGCCCCTTTCTTCCAAAGCTTTTTGCAGGGATCCGAAATCGGCAAAATCGCAATACAGGACCAGGGCGCCCTCTTCCTGTTTCACTTCTTCCAGGCCAAAATCGATCAGGTCCAGTTCGAGGTCTTCGAGCTGTATGCCCTCACTCTTGATTTTGAAGACCCCTTTGCGGTTGAACATATAGTCCACCGAACCGGAGGTGCCCAAGGAGCCTCCCCATTTTGAAAAGGCGTGCCGGATATTGGCCACCGTTCGGTTGGTGTTGTCGGTAGCCGTTTCTACGACCACTGCGACCCCATGCGGCGCGTAGCCCTCGTATACAATTTCGTCGTAGTTCTCCGAGTCCTTGGATGTCGCTTTTTTGATAGCGCTCTCCACGTTCGCCTTGGGCATATTGGCCACTTTGGCGTTCTGGATCGCCATGCGAAGCCGGGGGTTGTAGTTCGGATCCCCGCCGCCTTCCTTGACGGCCATAGCAATTTCTCTTCCGATCCTGGTAAACGCCTTGGCCATGCTCGACCAGCGTCTCATTTTCCGCTCCTTGCGGTATTCAAATGCACGTCCCATAAACAAAAAGCTTTTGAAACCGGGGCGGGCGGCGCCCGCCCCGGTTTCTTATATTCAAGTAGGTTTCCAAGAGAAACCTGCAATCTTTTTAGGCGCTGCAAAAATAGTGTTTTTTTAGTGAAGGGATTTTATCTTTGCCATCATTAAAATTGAAAGCGCCATGGAAACCGCCAACAGCTCCACCTTAAAGGATTGGATTTTCTTCTTCATCTCCCTCGTGGTCATCATCGCTTTGGTGATCTACGCTTCCGAATGGTTTTGGGTTGCCCTTCCCTTTGTGTTAACTTATTTGGTCAAGGCTTGCCGGGCTATTTGAGGCCGCCTAAACCTGTTTTTTATAAATTTAATTTGATGGAATGCGTTAATTTGAAACGCATTACCTATTTTTACATTCCTATGCCCTTGAAGCGTTAAACAAAATCTCCTTTATTCAAAACCATACGGGAGCGTCTGATTGCAGACGCTCTTTTTTTTTTCACCCTGGCTCTCTTTTTGTAATTTGCATATCCAATGAAATCCGATTTGCCTTATGCGCATTAAAAATCATCGCCTGTTCCTGGACGAAAAAACGCAAGCGCGCTTTGTCCCCACCAACAACAAGGGGGAGACGATCGAGCCCAAATACCTGATCATGCACTACACCGCCACCCCTACAGCGGAAAGCGCGGTGAACTGGTTTAAGAACCCCAAGAGCAAGGCCTCGGCGCATATCGTGATCTCCCGCGACGGCGACGTGACCCAGTTGGTTCCCTTCAACCTCAAAGCCTGGCATGCCGGTCAAAGCGAATGGAACAACCTGATCGGCATGAACAATTACTCCATCGGTATCGAATTGGAAAACGCCGGCAAACTCATGTCCCATTCCGAAAACCAATGGAGGGCCTGGTTTGGCGGAATGTACCACCAGGATGAAGTCATAGAGGCGATCCATAAATACGACGACGAGCCCGCCGGCTGGCACATGTTCACCAAAGACCAATTGGCCGCGGCGGTCGAAGTGGCCCTCACGATCGTAGATCACTACGGAATTGTGGAAGTGCTCGGCCACGACGATATCGCCCCCACGCGGAAAGTCGACCCGGGACCAGCCTTCCCCATGATGAGCTTCCGCTCCAAAGTGCTCGGCCGCGCAGACGATTCTTCCCGTCTTTTTGAAACTACCGCCGACCTGAATATCCGCTCGGGCCCGGGCCTGGATTACGATACGCTGGCGGACCTAAGTCCCCTGAAAGAGGGCACGCGCGTAGAGATCCTCAACTCGTTCGAGATCTGGAAATTTGTACAGGTCGTCAACCATCCCAAAAAGACGGAAGCCCGCGGCTGGGTGCACGGGAAGTATTTGCAGGAGTTGGATTTTATATATTAGTGACTGGTGATTAGTGACTGGTGACTGGTGAAAATACTAGTCACTAGTCACCAGTCACTAATCACAACCGCCGGAAGTGCGCCGTAAAGTGCCTCAAAAACTTCGGCTCCTGCGTGATCTCCAGCCCCGTTACGCTCTCCTTGTCGGGGAGTAGCTTTTCGAAAACCTCGCTGATGAACTCCATGTGGCTCTGCGTGTACACCCTCCGGGGGATGGCGAGCCGCACCAGTTCCATCGCAGCCGGTACGAGCTTCCCTGCTTCGTCGTATTTCCCGAACATCACCGACCCGATCTCCACGGATCGAATGCCTCCTTTTAGGTATAGCTCGCAAACCAGGGCCTGACCGGGGTATTCCTCCACCGGAATATGGGGGTAAAAGGACTTGGCATCCACATACACGGCGTGGCCGCCGACGGGACGGATGATGGGCACACCGAGGGAAGTGAGGTGGTCGCCTAAGAAGGCGGTGCTTTTGATGCGGTAGACCAGGTAATCGGGTTCGAAAACCTCTTCCAAACCGATCGCGATGGCCTCCATGTCGCGGCCCGAAAGTCCCCCATACGTAGTGAAGCCTTCGGTGATGATGAGCAGGTTTTGGCAGGCCTCGGACAACTCCTTGTCGCGAAGGGCCAGGAAGCCGCCCATGTTGACCAGGCCGTCTTTCTTGGCACTCATAATGGCGCCGTCCGCCAGGTTAAACATCTCCTGCGCGATGGTCTTGTAGTCGTAGTGCTCGTACCCCGCCTCCCGGTGCTTGATGTAGTAAGAGTTTTCGGCGATCCGGCAGCAGTCGAGGATGAACAGGACATGGTTCTTTTTACAGATCGATCCGATCTCCCTCGCATTTTCCATGCTCACCGGCTGTCCGCCCCCGCTGTTGTTGGTCACGGTGAGGACGACGGCCCCGATATTCTGGGCGCCTTTCTCCGCGATCAGGGCCTCCAGACGTTTCAGGTCCATATTTCCCTTAAAAGGGTGCTCGAGCGAGGGTACGGTGCCCTCCGGTATGGGGATATCGATGGCTTCTGCGCCGGAGAACTCGATGTTGGCGCGGGTGGTGTCAAAATGAGTATTGCTGATGAAGGTTTTCCCTTTTCCGCCGAGGTAGGAGTATAGTATCCGCTCCGCTGCCCTCCCCTGGTGGGTGGGCAGGAGGTAGGGGCATCCGGTCAGTTCGTGTACCACCTCTTTCATGCGGCGCCAGCTCCGCGCTCCGGCGTACGATTCGTCGCCGCGCATGATGCCGGCCCATTGCTCGGAACTCATAGCGGAGGTGCCGCTGTCGGTCAGCAGGTCGATCATCACCTGGTCGGAGTTGAGCAGAAAGGGGTTGTAGTGGGCAGATTCGAGGTAGTGCTTTCGCTGGGAATAAGTCGTGATCGAAATAGGTTCGACCATCTTGATCTTGAACGGTTCGATGATGGTTTTAAAGCCTTCCATTTCTTTGAATCTATCCTCAAATGTAGTTGAAGGGTTGAAGAGTTGAAAAGTTTAAAGTTTAATTGAGGCCTTTTTGACTTCGTCAAAAAGTTCTTTTCAACTTTTCAACTCTTCAACTCTTCAACTTTCCGTTAATCTAGCTTAAGGATCGGCTTGTAAGCCGCCGTGCGCAGGCCGGTTTTAATGACCAGATAATACACGCTGGAGGGATAACGCGACAGATCCAGCGGGAAGGCATTTTCACCCGGGTTCAGTTGGGCGCTTTGCTCCCAAAGGGTGCGTCCGCGCAGGTCGATGATCTGGAGCTGGGCAGCCAGGGGCTCCTCGACGGTCAGTACGGCGGTGGCTGGACCATGGGTCGGAACCGGAGACACTGTCAGGTCGAGGCTCGGATAAACCGGCAGGTTGTTCACGCCCGTGGTAGCATTGCCGAGGATGAAAATATCGTCGTCGATCACCGTCAGGTCGGTATTGCGGTGCACGATATCGGACAGGCGGGTATTGCGGATCTCCTCCTTTTCTTCGGGAGTCAGCCAGGGATCATTTTCGTAGTAAAAACGGTCGCCTTCCCGGACAGCCTCAAATTGGCGGCTGAGGATTTCGGTCATGGCTTCGCCGAACATGGAGCCGGGAAGGTGGTCTTCGGCAAGGAGACCTACCCAGGGGTCGATCTTGCTGACATCTCCGTAAACATCTTCCAGCACCAGGGCCATCATGGGGTCGGAGGTGATGTCGTTAAAGCTGTTCTTCGGAGCCAGCCCAAAATCCTGACGCAGGGTGTTGTAGTCGGCGATGCCGCGCTCCCGGGCCCGGTTGATGTTGATGGCAATGAGGTCCATGCCGCCGGCGCCGGGCTGGCCGAAGAGGAAATTGCGCACATCGTCGATCACTTTGCAATCCAGATCCTGCATAGGCAGGGTGGACATCCCGACGATATAGGGTTCGATGCCGATATTGCGCACGGCGTCTATATTAAAGAAAGCCTGGCGAAGCAGTAAATCTCCTTCGGGGATGGTGTTCAGGTCGTTGTCCATCCGGGGCATCACGCCCGTGAGGAGGGTATGTCCGAAGCGGAAAGCGATGGCCGAAAATTCGTTCATGATCCCCGCATTAACGGTAGGATCGTAGCCCTGATAGGGAGCGAGCTCGAGGTTGAGGGTCGGGAGCCACTCCTCATAGGTGATGGCCTGGGTATAAGCCCCGACCAGCTTGCGGGCGTGGTGGTAAAGCTGGTGGTCGGTCCAGCCAGGATGTTGCTGGGCCAGCACATCGCACAAGCGGTTGTGTTCGCGCAGGAAAAGCGTGTGAAGCGCAGCCAGGAATGGGTTTTCATTGGCGCGGACATCGCCGGCAACATAAAACTTGACGTTACCTAAGGGATTGCCCATTTTGGGCGCCGCCGGGTCGACAGGGGATTCGTATTCACCGTCTGTCGTATTAAAGGGCATCATATTGCCCGTAGAGACTTTCAATTTTCCTCCCTGGAAAGTGCGCAGCCAGGCTGCCCGTTGCGGATCGGAGCCGTACACGAAACCGGCGTCGAGAAAGGCCGTGATCTCGTTGGGGTGTTGCCGGGGGTTGGAAGTACTCGAACCCGAAGCCGGATCGAATTTCGAGCGCTTCATCGCGATGACCTGTGCGCCGGAGCCATTGGAGTCGAAATAAGGATCGTTCATCGGTACCAGAATAGGTACCTGATCCGTCGGGTGGTCGTCGACCAGCGAAAAATCGTGGTCGATCAGCTGTCCCCAGCCCCAGCCGAAGGCCGAAATATCTTTGTAGTTATTCACGAGAGTAGTCTGGGAAAACAACATCTGGCTGATGAATCGCGGGTTGGGACGATCCTCGCCTCCCGGCAGGTAAATGCCATCGGAATAGGCGTTGGTCGAAACGCGGATCACATTTTCACCGGCAGCACCCCACTCTGGATGTTGGAGGTTGTTATTGACGCCGCTGATAGTCCGGTATTCCTGAGCGGACGCGGATTGGGTCCACCCTAAGGTTAATAGCAGGCTTAAACCAATGTAAAATGGTTTGGAGAAATTTTTCATATGGGATTAGAGTTTGTTAGCAAATAGTGGCCCAAATCTATGATTTTTTTTGGAGGATTGCTCAAGAAACTTGATGGAAGGGTTGACCTTTAGATATTTGTACAAAATCTACTTAATCAGGATGTGAAATGGATCAATACCTCAAGCATGTAAAAACAGTGTTTCAGGAGCACGGCAACCCCGACATGGCGCCCTTTCAGATCAAATACATGCGCAACCAGTTCAACTACTACGGTTTGAAGGCCCCTGTCTGGCTCGCGCTGACCAAAGATATCCACCGCGAAAAAGGCCTGCCCGCCGGAGAAGATTTGAAAAAACTCGCCCGCCTCTGCTTCGAGGAGGAATACCGCGAGCTGCACTATTTCGCGCTCGAATCGGTGCAGAAAAGTATGAAACATCAAGAGATCGGCTTTATCGACTTCCTCGAAGAGCTCATCACCACCCGATCCTGGTGGGACACCGTCGACTGGCTGGCCCCTAAAATGCTTGCCACGCACCTGAAGCGATACCCCTCGCTGGTCCCTTCCATCCCCGACCGCTTCATCGAATCGGACAATATCTGGCTGCAACGTTCGGCTATATTATTTCAATTGAAATACAAGCAAAGCACCGATGCTGCCCTGCTGTTCCGCCTCATCCTCCGCCGCGCGGATTCGAAGGAGTTTTTTATCCAAAAAGGAGCCGGATGGGCCCTTCGGGAGTATTCCAAAACCAACCCGGACACCGTGGTGGAATTTATCGAAGGGAATAAGTTGGCGGCCTTGACGAAGAGGGAGGGGATGAAGTGGGTGAGTCTGGCATAGAGGGGTCGACCCGCAGGGTCGGGGGAGGCAAAACACCGGGCGGACGCAATACGCCCAAAAAATCACTCCACCATCACCGGCGCCTTCCTCACCTCCACCTTCGCCTCTCTCACCTCTATCTTCTCCCGCCGCGGACCGGTCTCCGTCACGGTGTAGATCTCGTCTTTGTAGGTGTGCTTCACCACGACGGCCACCACCGTGAGGTCCACGTTGATGCCGTCCATGATGTTGTCGTTTTTGAGGAGGATGCAATAGCGGCCTTGTTTGTAGTCCGTGATGCGCTTGGAGGAGGCCACGGAGTTGCCCGCGTCGAGCACCTTCTTTTCATCGCCGATCATCGTGTACGTCTCGTAGTGGATGTTCTCGCCCGAGGGAGGCGACGTGAACATCGAAACCCCTTCGATGGCCAGCATGGCCAATGCCCCGTAACCGGTGGACACGACCCCGAGCTTCATGACCGTGCTGGTCACAGTTTTGGCGGCCGCCTTGACATTGGCCTCCTGAAACCACTTCTGGCCGGCCTCTCCGACGGTGATGGTATAGGCCCAGGACACGACCTCCGACACCTGGTAAGGATCCTTTTCATTAGGCAGAGACAAGTTTTTGGGTAGATCAAAACAAACCTCGGAGGTATTGCTCGACTGGATCATCGTGCGCGAGTGCACGCGCTCCGTGCGATTGAGCACCTGCACGATGCTGGTGTCGACCGATTCAAGCACTTTGCGGGTCTTCTCCACCTGCCAGACCTCTCCCCCATGATCGATCTCCTTGGTGACCATGACCCAGCTCGTATCGAATTTCTCCACCCAGCGCACCGAGGTGTTAAAGACCCTGGCCTCGGCCTTGGCGGGTAGCCGCTTGATCGTCACCCGGCAAACGCGGCCTTTGAGGATATCGGTATTGGAAAAACGGAATTGCAAAATGCTCTTGCCCGGCATATCGATCGCACGCCCCGCGACGGTCTGCACCTCGTAGTCCTGAAAACGGACGTTGCCCGGGTATTCCATCACCTCCACTTCTTTCAGGGTTTTCCCTTCTTCTACGTCCAGCGTGAGCAGCACTTTGTCGCCGGCGGCAAATCCGTACGTCAGCACCTCCTCCGATTTGGCGCCGATCTTCAGGGTGAGGTCAGCTACCGTGACGGGGTACTGGGAATGGAGGGTGGAAATGGAGATTAGCGAAAGAAAGAGAAGAAAGATTGGTTTCATTGTTTAGGTTTTAGTCTTTTTGAAATTGTCTGAATCAGAATTCACAGAATTGGAGAATTTTCAGAATTCAGTCCCAGCAGCGTTCCCTGACGGGAGACGCTGCTGGGATTGAGGTCGATTGCCGTAGATCGTGAGCCGTCGACCGTCTGCCGTCTTATGAATTCTGATTCAGACAACCTTACCGCACAACCTTAAGCACCATCACCTCCTCCCCAGCCCTGCACGCCAGCCAGTAAACCCCCGAAGGCAGCGCTTCAACCGAAAAGCTCTTGACAAAGGCGCCCGCCTGCAAATCGCCTTCGTAAACCGTCTGCACTTGCTGTCCGTGGGCATTGTACAAAACAAGGCTGGTATACGCACTTTGCTCCAGCCTGAATTTCACCTGCGCAACCGTGCGCGACGGATTGGGGAATACGGAAAATGAGTTTCCTGCCAAAATGTGTTCTTTGGTACCGGAAATCGTGTCTTCGGGCAACAGAATTAGCGGAAGAATGATGTTATCGATCCAGGCGGCGTCCTCGCCGCTTTCGTAAAATTCGTCTTTTTCGTACGACCACATAAATTCCATGTTGCCGGCCTGTACTGCGTAACCGGCCATTTCCTCCCAGGGCTGCTCGCCCGACCACTCCTCCTTCAGGTCGCCGTTGATGAAAAAACGGAGGTAATCCCAGCCTTCTTCGCTCGATACCCGCCGCGCAAAGCGCAGCTCTCCGGGCTCCAATACCTGCACGCCCATGACCAGCTGGGTATTTGCCACGTTCCCGATAGCGCCCGATTGCAGGCAGGATTCTCCTTCATAAGGCGCCAGTGGCGTCAAAAACCATTGCGAGGCGCTCAATTGGAACCAGTTGAACTCCTCGCCGAGACCGTTCTCGAAATCTTCGACGATGAGGTTGATGGCGCTGTTGTAGATCTCGTCATCCCCATAGTCGCCCGCCTGGACGCTGAATTGAAACTCCACCGCCGTCATCATGGGCACCTCGGGAGCTATTTCCAGGTCGAACACGGCTTCGGCCGTCCCGCCGTTTTCCGACAGGGAGCCCAGGTCGAAGCTGGGGTTGAGGATCGTGACGTAGGGATTGTCCGTTGTCAGGGCGCCGGTGGCGGCGCTCGTGGCGCTATGTCCGGCATTCTTCACCGAAATGATCATTTTTACGGTTTCCCCCTGGTCCATCCGGCCGTTTCCGTTGCCGGCCAGGTCATCGGCGAGGTCAAATTCGGACTGCGCCTCCAGCTTGGGGGCATGGAGGGTCACCGGCACGGTGTAGTTCCAAACGACGCCGTCGCTGTTGAGGGCGATATCGAAAAGCACGACCGCCTGGTCTGCAATAAAATCTGCGACTTTGAAAGCAAAAGCGCCGTTTTGCGTCACCTCGCTGCTCTCCGCGATGTCGCCGTACAGGGCCTGGTTTTGGGTAATTGTGATATCGGAAGAGCCAGTGCTCAGGGTGGCCGACACATTGGGCGCCAGCACCGGACCCACATTTTCCAGAGTCAGGTTCATCAGGATATTTTCGCCGTAATCGGCCAGTTGGTTGTTATTCCCCGCCGCGTCGTCCAGTTGATGGCTGGAAAGGATGACATAGGGGCCCTGGGAGACGATTACGTCCACAGGTCCCTGATAGGGCATGTGGTTGAAGGCGGTCACCGTGACGAGGATCTGCTCGGGCTCGACCACCGGATCGAAACTGATATTGGCCACCCCACCGGATACGAGGCCGCTGCCGAGAATATTTCCCTGATAGAAAAGCCCTACGAGCGCATCTTCCACATCGCATAACACCTGCAATTGCGAGGTACCTACATTCACCGCCGCGACATGGCTGACGACCATATCTGCCGGGGTGTCGGTCCACAGTACCACGGAGGGGTCACCGAAAATGCCCCAGGTGTCGGCCATTTCCTCGCCGCCGCCTCCATAATCCTCGATCATGGCGCCAAAGCCGTGGATGGCGATCCCGCCCATGGTGTGCCGGATATTGTATTCCCCGGCCTCCACAATGAGCAGGTTCATTTCATCCTGGCCTTCCATGGGGGGCGACCAGCTCTGCAGGATGCTGGAAAACAGGCCTCCGATCCCACCTGCCGGTTTGCCCGTAGCGGCGTCGGTAGCGCGTATCCAGGCGTCGCCGAGGCATTCGCCGCTACCGAAGTCGTTCTGGAAATCGCCCACGCAGCAAGCCACAGCGATGAGGAAGGGATACATGCCCACATTGGTGAGGTGGTTGTGCACCGTGGTCACATTGAAATTGCCACTGGAAAGGGCCTCATGGCTGCCGTGGCCGCAATAGTTGTAAATGGAGGCCCCGCTGTTGACCACATTGCCGATGGCGGTATTCTGGGGATTGCCCGTGCCGTCGGTGGTCACGCTCCCCGGCGTGGGGGAAGAGGCGCTCTGGTTGCCGTCGTAAAATTCGTACACCGCGCCGTAGGTATAGGCGAGCATATCGGTTTTGATGGCGTTGATATGCTCGAAGTCCATTTGACTGTCATCGCCCGGACCCTGACTGGAGCCGGAGCCGATACCCGTGCGGAACCATTCCGGATTGGTCATATCAGGGTTTTTCTCGTATTCGAGCGTACGGTCTACCATAGTTTGCAGTTGGGCTGCGTTTTCGGCGTTGAAGCGGCCTACGAAAAATTCGTTGAAATGGTCGTTGCCGTCCTGGTAGGAATAGCAGTGGTCGCAGGCGTTGTTGACCGGGGTCTGCATGGTGGCCAAAGTCGTTTCATCGCCAACCAAAAGAACATAAGTCAGTCCCTGGGTATGGTAATAATTGGTCAGGTAATTGTAGATAGAAGTGGGGCTATTGCCGATCGTGGCCACATCCACCACCTCCTGGTGGGAATCCCCTTCTGCTGTTTCCATTCGACCAGGGGTTCGAGGATCGGAATATATGCCCCGTGCGAAATGATGAGCAAATTGCCCAGTTCCGGCACCAGGCTATAGCGGTCGGATTGGGCCTCGTAATTGAGGAAACGGCGGCTGTACAATTTATCAAAAGGCTCATTCACCAAGGCTTCCCTGCCGGCCGGCCGGATCAGAGGATTTACGGCATTGCCTTCCGTCTTTTTACCCCACGACGATCTCCTCATACACCCTGAGCACCTTGCTCACCGGATTGTATTGTACCGGATGCACCACGACGCTCTGCCCGCGAAGGTCTCGGAAAATAAAGGGATTTCGAAGATAGGTCAGGTCGGCAGGATAGAACTCATCCGCCTGGTATGCCGGACCATAAGTGTATGGAACCGTTGCAGGGTCGATATTCCGGTAAAGATTGCCCTTCGAAGGGGCAATGTCGAGACCCGGATAGTCGGTGTATTGCGAGGAAATGACGCTGATCACCGTATGCTCCAGATCGCCGATCAGGATCGAGGCGGTGAGTTTAGGCAGGTCAGGGGCCCGGCTTTCATGATAGGCGTCCCATCCTCTATTTCGATCGAAAAGGCTTCTCCATTGGGCGTTTGCACCGATTTGGCGACGAAATCATCGACCAGGAAACGAAGGACCGTAGTCGTCTCGTCTTCAGAAACGAGCTGCACGGTAGAGCTTTGCGACCAGCCGAAGGAGGCCGTGAGAACGAGGACGAGGATGGGTAGCAAGCGGGTCATATTCCGATGAAGTTTAGAAGGTTTAGAAGTTGAGGATGTTTAGTTTTATAGTTTTTGGACCGGGAAGAGAGTCTGGCGATTTCTATACTCTATTTGCAGCCAGTAATTTCCTTTGGGAAGGGCGGACAGGTCCAGATCCGGGCCATGGCCGCGCTGACTGGTCTGGCCGAGAGCGTCGTAAAGGGTCCAGGTAAAAGGCTCTTCCTCAGGGACTACGAGTGCAAGGGCCCGAAGTGGGGTTGGGAAAAACGCGAATCTCACTTTTTTCCATTTCTGAAATCCCTGTAATACCCGCCGACAGATTGAAAGCGATGGTGGAATGATCTTCGGGGAAGCCCGTTTTATAGATCCAGAATTGCAGTTGTCCGCTGCCGGCCACATTACCGGGGTAGGTGGTGATGCGAATAAAAGCGGCACTGTCGGGCGCCACAGGGTTCATGTCGGCCATGGTGGGCATGACGCCGTAACAGATCACATTGTCGCAGAGGTTTACATCCCATTCGTCCGGCATGGTATTCCCGATCATTCGCCAGGTAAGCCAGAGGGTGTCTTCTGTTTCATTGAGGATGTCGATCTGGTGCAGGCCGTATCCATCTACGTCCATTTGCCCGTCGAGAACGGGGCCGGGGCTGAAGGAGAAATCTTGTGACAAAGACAAGACGGGAAGCAGGCAAAAAAAGATCCAGATTTGTTTTATCATGCGGCCGGGAGTTCTCATCTTTCAAAATTAGGGGATTTGAACCGTACGGACCAATTTTTAATAGATAATTCCCGACATGCGCCCATTTTGGCTTCTCCTTTCGCTCCATTTTTGGCTTGGTATCGCTTCAGGCCAGGAGCCCGGCGTCGACACCATCGACCTCCCGGAAGCCCTCGTATTGGGCAACCGCCTGGAGGCCTTTGGGCCCGGAGCCGCGAAATGGGTCGCCGAGCCGGAAAAAGACCTGCCGGGAATATCGGCTTCGCTCGGCTCGGCATTGCCCCTGGTCGCCCCGGTCTACGTAAAATCTTACGGTCCGGGACAATTGGCCAGCTTGTCCCTGCGCGGGGCCGGGGCGTCGCATACCGCGCTGATCTGGCATGGGTTCAACCTCCAAAATCCGATGCACGGCCAATTGGACCTGACCCTGGTGCCGGTTCATCTCTTTTCCAGTTTTCACATCGACCCCGGGGCAAACGGCGCCCTTTGGGGCTCGGGCGCTGTGGGTGGCGCTGTACACCTGAGCAGCGACACCCCTGAACTCCAATCGGGGCATGCGTTGCGTGCCGGAATGCAGACGGGCAGTTTTCATCAAAATGCCCAAAACCTGTCCTGGAAATGGGGCGGAAAATCGCTTGGCCTCCATACGCAAATCTTCCGGGTCAGCCAGCGAAACGATTTTTCGTTCCGCGACCACAACGGCGATCCGAAAAAGCAGTCTCACGCGGCTTTCCGGCAGCTGGGCGCCATGCAGGACCTCCTTTTCCGAAAAAAGAATCACCAACTCGACGCCCATATCTGGGTGCAGGGCTCTCAAAGGGAAATCCCTCCGACGCTGCTCCAATCAAACTCCCAGGCGACCCAGGATGATCGCTCCCTGCGGCTTGCGCTGCACTGGCAATATTTCCGCAATCAATGGGCCTTTCATCTTCGAAGCGCCTTCCTGTACGACGAGATCGACTACCGCGACCCCGCCATCGCTTTGGCCGATCTCAGCCGGTCCCGGGTCGTTTACGCGGAGGCGGAAACCCGCTGGTCGCCGCTTCGGGGCCATCTGGCGGGTTTCGGCTTCCATCAGGCCGTCTTACAGGGCGAATCGGAAAACTACGCGGCCAATCCCCTTCAACTCCGGCAGGCCGTTTTCGGGTCTTACCGACTGGAAAGCCCCAAAGGAAAATGGACCGGCATCGCAAGCCTCCGGCAGGAATGGATGAAGGAGCAGCTCGCGCCCATAGCCCCTGCCCTGAACCTGCTTTGGAAACCCACTCCCCTTCTGGAAGCCCAATTCCAGGTGGCGAGGCATTTTCGATGGCCCACTCAAAACGACCTGTTCTGGTCGCCCGGCGGCAATGCGGACCTGAAACCCGAAGAAGGATGGGGCGGAGAATTGGGCCTTTCGCTGAAAAAATCAGCACCAAAAACCAGTTGGGAAACGGGCCTGAGCGCTTTTCAGCGCCGCATCGGCAATTGGATCCTATGGCGGCCCTCGGGCAGCTACTGGTCGCCCGAAAACCTGCTGCTGGTATGGAGCCGCGGTTTGGAGGCCAGTTCGAGTTTAAGCCGAGAATTCGGCCCCGTAAAGACGGAATATTTTGCGGCCTACGCCTGGGTGAAGTCCAGCTCTCTAAAGCCCCTTTCGCCAAACGACCGCTCCGCCGGAAAGCAACTGATCTATACCCCGGAGCACACCCTCACCGGCTCCGCGAAGGCTTCCTGGAAAGACTTTACCATCGCCTGGACCCAGCGGTACGGCGGAAAAGTGTACACCCTCTCCGATCACTCCGCCTCTCTCCCACCCTATTGGCTCAGCGATCTTCAGTTGGAGTATAGCTTTAATTTAAACGATCTAAATATATTGATATTCAACAATATATTTAACTTATTCAATACCTCTTATCAAGCCGTCGAATCCAGACCCATGCCGGGGAGATGGGGGGAAATCGGTGTTTTTGTTAATTTAAAAATGACCTTTGATAAAGGTTTAGGAAGTTTAGAGAGTTTAGAAGGTTGAGTTTTTTCGAGCTTCTAAACCTTCTAAACTCTCTAAACCTCCTAAACTGTTTTTCAGCATGAAACCAATCTTCTTCCTTCTTTTTGCCCTCCTCTCCCTCGCCGCCTGCAAGCACGAAGACGACGAAATGCCCCCCGACACCTCCCTGGTTCCGATCGAACGGGGCGAAGGGGTGTTTATCCTCAACGAAGGCGCGTTCAACGCCGGAAACGCATCGGTCGATTTTTTCCGTTATCCGGACAACAGGCAGTTTTCCAATATCTACGAAACCCAAAACGGACAAGCGCTGGGCGATGTGCTCCAAAGCATGACCCTATTCGGCGACCGGGCCTTTTTGGTCGTCAATAATTCTCAAAAGATTGTAGTGGTGGATCCGGCCGATTTCAAAGGGACCACCTCCATCGGCCCTTTTCCCTCGCCCAGATATCTGCTCCCCCTCCCCTCGGGAAAGGCCTATTTGAGCGACCTTTTTTCCAACTTCATCTACCGGGTAGATCTGGCAAACCTCCAAAAAATAGACTCTATCGCCGCAGGAGGCTGGACGGAAGAAATGGTCCGCATAGGCGGAGAAATCTTCGTAGCCAACCGGTTTACCAAAAATATCTACGTCATCGATACGCTGAGCAACCAAATGGTGGATACCCTTGAAGTGGGCTTCGACCCGGCCAGCATGGCGGTGGATATAAACGGAAAACTCTGGGTCCTGTGCTCGGGCGATTCTTTCGGCCCCGATTTGGGTGGAATATGGAGGCTCGATCCGGCTACCAGGCAGGTAGAAGCGCAGTTTGGCTTCACAGATTTTGACACAGGCACCGCCCCGAAGATCCGCACCAACAGTGTCGGCAATGTCCTGTATTTCCTGAAAAAGGATATTTTCAAAATGGGCATTGAGGATGGCGCCCTGCCTTCAAACCCCATCGTTTCATCGGGCGGCCGAACCCTCTATGCTCTCGAAATTCACCCTATTACAAGCGAGATCTTCACGTCCGATGCGGTCGATTTTGCGCAAAGAGGCACGGTTTACCTCTACAGCCACGATGGGGTGGAAATCCAGTCTATGGAGGCGGGGGTGGCGCCGAATGGATTCCTTTTTTACTAGTTTAGAGAGTTTAGGAGTTTAGAAGGTTTAGTTTCGAAACAAATCAATAAACCCTAAACTTATTAACTATTTAAACTCCTTTTTGCTGCTCCTTCGCCCAGGCATCCTTGAGCGTCACGGTGCGGTTGAAGACCAATTTTCCGGGCAGGCTGTCGTCGTCTACAGAGAAATAGCCCACTCGCAAGAATTGGAAGTGGTCCTGGGGTTTTACGTCTATTAAGGCCGGTTCGACGTATGCTTTCGGGATCACGGTCAGCGCTTCGGGATTGACGAATTCCTTGAAATCGCGGTCTTCATAAGCGTCGGGCGTGGGGTCGGTGAAGAGGCGGTCGTACAAACGAACTTCGACCTCCAGGGCCTGCGGCGCCGATACCCAATGGATCGTGCCTTTTACTTTCAAACCCGAGGTGTCCGAGCCGCTGCGGCTGTTCGGATAGTAGGTGCAGCGCAGCTCCGACACTTCTCCAGCGGCGTCTTTTATTACTTCCTCGCAACGAATGATATAGGCCGCTTTCAGGCGCACATCCTGTCCCGGGGCAAGGCGGAAATACTTGCCCTGGGGGTTTTCCATGAAATCGTCCCGTTCGATGTACAATTCGCGGGAAAAAGGCATTTTGCGCATGCCCTTGCTGGCGTCCTCGGGGTTGTTTTCCACCTCCATCATCTCCACCTGCCCCTCGGGATAGTTGGTAATCAAGACTTTAATAGGTTGCAGCACGGCCATCACGCGGGAAGCCGTCCGGTTGAGCTCGTCGCGGACGCAGCTCTCCAGCAATTCGTACTCGATGACGTTGTCGCGCTTGGCTACTCCGGCCTTGTCGATAAAGGTCCGCAATGCGGCAGGCGGATAGCCCCGGCGGCGCATCCCCGACAGGGTGGGCATGCGCGGGTCGTCCCAGCCGCTGACTAAACCCTCCCGCACCAGCAAAAGGAGCCGGCGCTTGCTGGTGATCATGTACGCCACGTTCATCCTCGCAAATTCGATTTGGCGGGAAGGGAAGATCTCCAGCTTTTCGATGAACCAGTCGTACAGAGGCCGGTGGTGCCTGAATTCCAGCGAGCAGAGCGAATGGGTGATCTCTTCGATCGAGTCGCTCTGCCCGTGGGCAAAGTCATACATGGGGTAAATGCACCAGGCATCCCCCGTGCGGTGGTGATGGGCGTATTTGATCCGGTAAAGGATGGGGTCGCGCATGTGCATATTGGGCGATTCCATGTCCACCCGCGCGCGCAGCACCCTCACCCCTTCCTCGAATTCGCCCTTGCGCATGCGCTCGAGCAGGTCGAGGTTTTCCTCCACCGAACGCGACGCATAAGGGCTGAGTTCTCCGGGCTGGGTCGGCGAGCCTTTCATCTGCTCGATTTCCTCCTTGGTGGAATCATCCACATAAGCGAGGCCTTTTTTGACCAGCTCGACGGCAAATTCGTAGAGTTTTCCAAAATAGTCGGAGGCGTAGTATTCGCGGTCGCCCCAGTCGTAGCCCAGCCAGCGGATATCGCGCTTGATGGCGTCCACATATTCGGTTTCTTCGGTCACCGGGTTGGTGTCGTCGAAGCGGAGGTTGGTGAGGCCCCCATATTTTTTCGCCAGTTCAAAATTGATGTAAATGGCCTTGGTATGCCCGACGTGCAAATAGCCGTTCGGCTCGGGTGGGAAACGCGTATGCACCCGCCCTCCATGCTTGCCGTTTCTGATATCCTCTTCGATGATCTCCTCGATAAAGTTCAGAGATTCCTTCGGCTCGTTTGTTTCTTTAATTTCCATTAAAAAATACCAATTATTACACTTTACAAATCGTGTTAATCAAATAGATCCTGCCATCCTGTCACATTTTATCCGGCATATCAATTCCCAACAGGTCCATTCCTTTTTGCAGCACCTGCCCCGTCACGCGGCTCAACTGGAGACGGAAAGCCCTGGTCGCCGGGTCTTCTGCGTTGAACACCGACAGGTCGTGCCAGAGCTTGCTGTAGGCCTTCGCCAGGGCGTAGCAAAAATTCGCCACCGTGGAGGGGTCGTACTCCTCCGCAGCCTGCTGGATGATTTGCGGGAACTGGTACAAAAGCTGCAACACCTCCCGCTCGGCGGGCTGGATATCCAGATAGGTATTGGCTTTCGACAAATCGACGCCCTCGCGTTCGGCCCGTTTGCCCAGCCCGTTTATCCGGACGTAGGCGTATTGGATGTAGGGGCCGGTTTGGCCCTGCATATCTACCGATTCCTTTGGGTCGAAGGTCATCCACTTCTTGGGCTGCACCTTGATGATGTGAAATTTCAGCGCCGCCAGTCCGACCCTCCGGATAATGGTGTCCTGCTGATCCGCTGGCAAGTCGGCCAGCTCGCCACGTTCTTTGGCATTGAGCCGGGCCTCTTTGATCACCTCTTCGATTAGGTCGTCGGCGTCCACCACCGTGCCCTCGCGCGATTTCATTTTCCCCTCGGGCAATTCCACCATCCCGTAGGAAAGGTGGTGCAAACCGGCGGCGTAGGGCTCGCCCATGCGTTTGAGGATCTCGAACAGGGCCTTGAAATGGTGGTTTTGCTCGTCGCCGACCACATACACCATGCGGTCCACCCCGAAATCCTCGTAGCGCAGGTGGGCCGTTCCGAGGTCCTGCGTAGTGTATACCGAGGTGCCGTTGCTACGGATTACGATCTTGGGGTCCATTCCAGCGTCCGTCAGGTCGATCCAAACGGAGCCGTCCTCTTTCTTATAAAACACCCCCTCCGCAAGGCCTTTTTCGATGAGGTCCTTGCCAAGCACGTAGGTTTCCGACTCGTAGTAGAGTTTGTCGAAGCTCACGCCCAGGGCCTTGAAGGTCTGGTCAAATCCTTCGTACACCCAATTGTTCATCCGTTTCCACAGGGCCATCGTGTCGGGGTCGCCCGCCTCCCAACGGAGCAGCATGTCGGTGGCCTTTTTGCCCAGCTCGCTGTATTCGTTAAAATATGGATTGACAAACTCCTTGAAAAAAGCCTCGGGCGTTTGGCCTTCCTTGGCTTTCTCCCGGTAGACTTTCTGCCCGGTCTCGGATTGTTGCCAGGCCTGGTACTCCGCCTGTTGGCGCCTGGAAAACTCCACATAATATTCGCCCACAAAATGGTCGCTCTTGATCCCGGCCGATTCCGGCGTGGCGCCGTTGCCGAATTCCAGCCAGGCCAGCATGCTCTTGCACACGGCGATGCCCCGGTCGTTGATGACCTGGACCTTAAAAACCTCATAACCCGCCGTTTGCAGAATACGCGAACAAGACCAGCCCAACAAAATATTCCGCACATGCCCCAGGTGAAGGGGCTTGTTGGTATTGGGCGAGCAGTACTCGACCATGACCTTGTGGCCGTTGGCCTGGAATTGCCCGTAATGCGGCTGACCCGAGATTTCTTGCAGAAAATGGCTCCAGAAAGTATTGGCAAGGGAAAGGTTTAAAAAACCCTTGATGACGTTAAAAGAGCCGATCTCGGGCGTCCGGCCGACCAAAAAAGCGCCGATCTCTTCGGCGATCTCGTCGGGCCTTTTTTTGACGAAGCGGGTCAGCGGAAATACCACAACCGTAAAATCGCCTTCGAACTCGCGCCGGGTCGGGTGCACCTGCACTTCCATTGCGTCCAGAGACTGGCCGTACAAGGATTTCAGGGCCTCCGACACCCCTTGTTGTATGGTGAAGATTATAGAACTCATCTAAAAAAATAGCTGTATGGGCGGCAAAGTTACGCTTTTTATGGCAATTGAAACAGGGCGGCATCTACCGTTCCGTTGAGTTCCACCACATCCATTTTAAATTTAAGGGGCATGGGCAGGAGCCCGGCAAGGGTCATTTCATGGGGAACCAAAACCCCGTTGACCTTCTTGTAATCGCCGTAGTCCGTTGTGATCGTAGTAGCCTGCTCGCCTTCGCCCTGAACTTCCACCTCTCTGACCTTCAAGCTGTTTTCCGTCAGGTAATAGAGGGTTTTCTTGCGTCCCGAGGGAGATGTCAGGTCGATCTGGTAGGCTTTTTTCCCTTCGATGGTCTCAATTCCGACCAGGTTGGCGGTAAAGCCCCTTTCCAGGTAGCTGAGCTCCGCGAAAAGCACCCCGTCTTCCTTGACACTCGTCGCGGTTTCTGCGTCCATGGGCATTTTCTGGCCCATTTGTTCCATGGCGCCTTTTTCTCCGTTGTAGACCATCTTTTGCATGACATTGCCTCCCACGCCGAGGGTCATCAGGAAATTGCCCGGTTTTTTCAGCAGGGCCATGATCTCGAATTTGCCCATCGGAGAATCGGAGCTCATGCTGGTTTTGAGGGAGTTAACCTTGGCCAGCTCATCTTTCCCGCCAATGGCGGTCACATAGTCTTCAAACACCTGGGCTGCGTTAAGGCCTTGAGGCAACGTGCTGTCTTCATCCGGGAGCGCATTGCCGTAGGTGTCGAAAAATTGAACTTTCCCTCCTTTGTCGAAGGGGGTCAATTTCGCAGAAACCGCAGATTTGCTGCCCACGACCAGCAACCAGGCCTTGTCGGGGTGCAGGTATTTCTTGGCCATGTTCAACACATCGTCAGCCGAAACCGCCGCGAGGCGCTCCAGGTAGGTGGCGTAATAATCATCGGGGAGATTAAAGCGGACGGTATTCAAAGCAAAAGTAGCCACGGTTTGCGGGGATTCGAGCGAACGCGCAAAGCCTCCCGACATATAGTTCTTGACCATGGTCAGTTCTGCGTCTTCGACTTTTTCATTCCGAAGCCGGTCCAGTTCGAGCAGGATCTGGGTCATCGCGCTGTCCGTCACTTCGTTGCGGACGCTGGCCTGGGCGAGGAAATATCCGGCCAGGTGGTCGTTGTTGAGGGTGGAGGTGGACCCATAGGTGAAAGCCTTGTCCTCCCGGAGATTGCTCATCAGACGGCTTCCGAAATACCCTCCCAGCGCGACGTTCATCACCCTGGCTGGAATTACATCCGGAGTGCCCGGCTTCAGATCGACCGGATAGGTGACGTGAACAACCGATTGTACGGCGCCTGCCTTGTCGACAAAAGCCACTTTCGATTCATCCGGAGCTTTGGGGGTCGGGTGGGTTAATTTCTGTATCTCCCTGGATTCCCAATTACCGAAATACTTCTTTGCCATTTCCCTGGCCGCGTCCGGCTTCACATCGCCGACTACGATCAGGTAGGAAATATTGGGCCGGAAATAGGTCTGGTAATAGGCCTTGCAGACGTCGATGGTGATCTTCTCGGTGGAGGCTTCGGTCTGTATCACTCCGTATGGGTGATTTTTTCCGAAATTCAGCACGCTGCCCACGTTTTGGGCAATGGCGTCGGGGTTGGATTTGGCGGCGACGAGCCCGGAAATCGTCTGCTTTTTCATTTTATCAAACTCGTCCTGGGGAAAGGAGGGATGTAGCAATACGTCGGACATCAGCGAAAGCAACCCGTCCGAGTGCTTGCTCAGGCAGGAGGCAAAGAGACCGGAGCCGGAGGAGGTAAGGCTGGCTCCCATATAATCCACCGCCTCATCGATCTGGGATTTGGTCCTGGTCGTTGTCCCCTTGGTGAGCAAGGCGCCGGCCGTTTCAATAAATCCGGCCAGCTCGCCTTCGACCACCTCGGGCGCATCGACGAAAACCTGGAAGGAAACCCGCGGCAATTTATGGTTTTCCACCACGATTACTTTCAGTCCGTTGTCGAGCTGGAACTGGTCGTAGTCTCCTAACTCGATCTTGGGCGCAGGCCCAGGCGCGGGTGCGCCTTTGCGAAAGGGGTCCGAGCTGCCGAGCTGTTCCCCCGTTTTTGGAGTACAAGCCAGAAAGGCCGTGGAAAGCAAAAGGGATATGATAAGTATCTGTTTCATAATGAGTTTGTGCATTAAAAGTTAATAATGACTGGAGGATCAAGGTTGGGCGGGTTTCGGCAGGTAATAAAGCACCACCCGGTTGCCCGGATGAAAATACTGCTTCGCAACCCGTTGGATATCCTCTCTCGTCACATCGAGGTAGCGCTTGAGCTCCGTGTTGATCAGGTTGGCATCTCCGTAATACATGTGGTAGTTGGCCAGGCTCTGGGCAATACCCGAAACCGTAGCATTGGCGGTGACAAAGTCGTTTTCCTGCTGGTTGCGCAGTTTCTGGAATTCCTCCTCCGAGATCAGTGCGTCCTGTACTTTCCGGATCTCCGCATCGATGGCCGCTTCAAACTCAGCCGGATCGACGCCCATGTTGGGGATACCTAACACCATGGAAACGCCCGGATCTTCCAGGTTGAAAGGGAAGTTGGTGATAAACAAGGCCTTCTGCTGTTCGTCCACCAGCGAACGGTACAGGCGGGAGCTCTCTCCCTGCGACAGCAAGGTAGACAGCATGCTCACTGCGTAGAAATCCGGCGTGCCCTGTGCCGGTATCCGGTAGGTCTGAATCACACCAGGCAATTGGACATTGTCGAAAATGGTATCCCGAACCTCTCCGGGGAGCAGGGGTTCCACCACGCTGGGTCGGTATATCGGGCCCGTGCCTTTGGGGATCGAACCGAAATACTGCGCGATCAGGGTCTTGGCTTGGGGAATATTTATATCTCCTGCAATGGAAAGGATGGCGTTGTTCGGAACGTAAAAGTCGGCGTAGAATTTTTTATAGTCTTCCTCCTGCGCTGCATCGAGGTGATCCATGGACCCGATGACCGACCAGCGGTAGGGATGCACGGAATAGGCGCGTTTCATGCTTTCCTCGATAAAGGACCCGTAGGGCTGATTATCGACCCGCTGGCGGCGTTCTTCCTTGACCACCTGGCGCTGGGTTTCAATGCCCACCTCTTCCACCTTGGCGTGGAGCATCCGCTCGGATTCCAGCCAAAGCCCCAGGGCCAGCTGGTTAGAGGGAAGGACCTCGTAGTAAAAGGTGCGGTCGTAGGTGGTATTGGCGTTGTTCATACCACCTGCATTCTGGATGTAGTTGTCGAATTCTCCGCGTTTGATGTTTTCGGAGCCTTCGAACAGCAGGTGCTCGAAAAAATGTGCAAAACCGGTGCGTTCGGGGTTTTCATTTTTCGAACCCACGTGGTACATCACCGAAACGGCAACGATTGGCGTGGAATGGTCTTCGTGCAAAATGACATGGAGTCCGTTGGGCAGATCGTATTCGGTGTATTCGATCCGGTTGCCCTGGGAAAAAGCCAAAAAAGGCAGCAATAACAGGTTAACGAATAGTATGGTGGATTTCATAAGCGAGATTTTTTGCGCGGTGAAGGTGGCAAATTTCGGAAGAAAAGGGACAGGTTTTATGTCTAAGGGTGGCAAGTTATAGACAAAAGGCAAAAAAGGTCGTTCCTCAGAACTTGGGTGGAACCACAGTGCCCAGTTTTTCGGCCAGCCAGCTGGCTTTTTCTTTCAATTCCATGTGCATCTTTAAGCGAATGGAAACCTCCTCCGGATTCGAAATGTTTTTCATTTCCTCGTGGTTCTCCCGGATCACCTTCCGGATCACCTTGAATTTCAACCTGTACACGGTGCTGAGCGCATCGTCGAAGAAATTCTCCTCGGGCAATTTGGGATACACTTCAAAGCGATCGGTCCAACCCGGACTGATCTCATAAGGGGACTGCAACAGGTCGACGGCCAGCTTTTGCACCTCCTGGTCCTCGTGGTGGATGAAAAAGAAGGGATTGACCGGCAACTTGTCCTTCACCCGCTCCATAGTCAACTGTACGATTTTCCGAAACAGGTTCTGCTCGATGCTGTCGAACACATCTTCGATATTCCGGACCACGAATCCGGCAATGGACTCCTTGTCCGCTTCGTCGAAGACCTGATCTCCAAAGGTGATCAGCACCCTGGCGATATCCAGCTCGCAAAAATCATCTTCTGGTGCCTCGGGCCTGCGGTTTTCCTGCCGTTCGATCTCCGATTCGAAGGGCAAATCGGAGACCGCAGTTCCCTTCCCTCCTCCCGGCTGGTCTTTCAATTTTTTCTGAAGCCCGGAGCGGATCTGTTTGTTAAGTTCGCTGTGCAGGGAGGCTTCCTCCATATCCAGCAGCCGGGCGCATTCCTTTACATACATGGCCCGTTTCAGGGCATCGGGTATCCTGGCCACGCTGCTCAGCACATCTTTCGCCACGGAGGTCCGGCGTATGGGGTCGTGCCCCGCTTCTTCGAGCAGAGAGCTGGTTTTGAAAAGGATAAAATCCTGAGCGTTTTCTTTCAGGTACCCGGTAAAGGCCTCAGGGCCTACATTCCGCAAGTAGGAATCGGGGTCTTCGCCGTCGGGAAGGAGTACCACCCGGACATTGAGATCCTGCTCCAGGGCGAGGTCTGAACCCCTGAGTGCCGCTTTCCGGCCGGCCGCGTCGCCGTCGTACACCACTTTCAGGTTGGGGGTAAAGCGCTTGATCAGCCGGATCTGCTCGACGGTCAGGGAGGTGCCGGAGGAGGCCACTACGTTCTCCACCCCACCCTGATGGAGGGACAACACGTCTGTGTAACCTTCCACGAGAATGCACTCATCTTCTTTCCTGATGGGCCTTTGGGCGAAGAACATCCCATAGAGCACTTTGCTCTTGTGGTAGATATCCGACTCGGGAGAGTTGATGTATTTGGGGCTGTTCTTGTCCTGGCTGAGGATGCGTCCGGCAAACCCGACGGCTTTGCCCGATTGGTTGTGGATGGTGAACATGACGCGGTTGCGGAAAAAATCGCGGCCGTGTTCGCTCGTCAATCCCAATTGTTGCAAATGTTCCAGAGAATATCCCTTTTGGGAAGCCTCCCGGGTGAGTCCGTCGGTGGTATCGGGGGCAAAGCCCAGTCCGAATTTGCGGATCAGGTCTTCCCGGAAACCGCGCTGCTTAAAATAGGACATCCCGACGCTTTTGCCCCGGTCGGTCTCAAACAGCTGTTCCTGAAAGTAATTCAGGGCAAAATCGTTGACCAGGTAGAGGCTCTCATTGAGCTGGCGGATTTCCAATTCCTCCGGCGACCATTCTTTTTCCTCGATCTCCACGCCGAATTTGCCGGCCAGATAGCGCAGGGCCTCCGGAAAGGAGAGGTGCTCGTGTTCCATGAGGAAGGTCACCGAATCGCCCGCCTTGCCGCAGCCAAAGCATTTAAACAGGTTTTTGGATGGGGAAACGGCAAAGGAGGGTGTTTTTTCCGGGTGGAAGGGACACAGGCCCACCATGTTGGAGCCCCTGCGTTTGAGGGCCACAAATTCGCCCACCACTTCTTCGATCTTGGCGGCTTCGAGAATATCCTGTTTGGAACGTTCGGTTATCACTATGTTTCTTTGCCTCTTCGTGGCAAAGGTACCTAAATAATGTAAAAAAGGGCGTCCGCTCTTTACCACGGCGCCCTCTCATGGGGAAAAGTTAAAATATTTAACAGGGAATTAGGATTTTTTTAACCGGTTGAAAATCACAATCTTAAACAAAAAAATGTTTGTCTTGTTAAAATGATTAATTATCGGCACTGTATCCTGAAAGTCGATATCGCGTCAAATGACCGTAAGTAAAAAACAAAGCAGACTATTCGCCTTTAAGGCATAAAAAATATTGGGTGTTCTCAAAGTGTGTGGTTCTACCCCGTTGCAATAAGCACGGGGTAGCTTTTTTTTACACCTTATCGAACTGATCCAGGTCCAGAAGTTCCACGATTCTTACGAGATTCTTCGCGTAGTCGCGTTCGGCGGAAAAGCCCGATTCCTGAAGGCCTTTTGCCCAGCCTTTGTAATCGGTAAGCGGGATTTTTTGAAGGGCTTTGTATTCCTCCCCTCCCATCACTTTGCTGTGTTCCCGGAAGCCTTCCCAAGCGGATTGAAAGCGCCGGTATTCTCCCTCCTTCGTAAGGGCAAAGTAGTTATTGCCGTCCTTCACCAGGGGACTTTGCCCGTTTTCGCTGGCGAGGATGGCCTGAGCCAGGAGGATCGCTGCGGGGATGTGGAATTTGGAACGCTCCGTGAGCGCCACGCGGGCAAATCGCTCCACCAGCTTCCGGGAGCGGTCGAGCTCCTGCTCCAGCATATCCCGCGGAATTTCATCTTTTTTGGCGGCTTTTGGATTGAGCAGGTAATAAAAGGCGGAAGCGCCCGAAGCCCCTTTTCCAGCGCCGGGATCCATCAGGGAAAAAGTAGAAGCGGAAGCGGCCGAATAGAGAGATGCAGGCAACGCTTTACCCTCCATCCCCGACTCCAGGGCGCTGCCAAGCGATCTCATGTTTACCCGAATGCTGATGTCCTTTTGAAGGAACACATGCAAACAAAGTAAAACAAGGAAAATCTGGAACCAGTATTTTCCGATCCATTCGATGATTCCCTTTTTGGGAGCGGGCGCCGTAGCAGCCATGGTGCCGTAAGTAGAGTAATAACGTGCCATGTGATTTTGTTTTAAATGATCGATGGTGATTCAAAATTAAACATTTTGTTTTATCTGTCAAATTTTTTTTAAACTTTTTTGTTTCAAAAATTTAAACCCCATTTCTCATTCGCTTAGTGTAGTCGTTACACTACCTTTGGGGCAAATTCATCCTATGATCCTCGTAGCAGATAGCGGTTCCACCAAGACAGACTGGGTTTTCATCGGATCGGACGGCGCACGCCGGGAGTTGAGCACCGCCGGTTTTAATCCGGTACTTCACGACGAATCCATGATCTCCGGCGAACTGAAAAGCCGTTTTGCCGGCATCGACCTGCTGGACTCCGTTGACAAAGTCTTCTTCTACGGCGCCGGATGCTGGGATGAAAAACGCTCCAACGTCATTGTCCGCGCGGTACAACCTTTCTTCCCCCAGGCTCACATCCTGGTGGAACACGATCTCCTGGGCGCAGCGCGCAGCACCTGCGGCAATAACCCGGGGATTGCCTGCATTCTGGGCACGGGCTCCAACTCCTGCCTGTATGATGGCCGTGAGGTCGTCGACAATGTCACCAACCTGGGCTATCTGCTCGGCGATGAAGGAAGCGGCACCCATTTGGGGAAAATGATCATCCGCGCCTATTTTTACCGCGAACTACCGGAGGATCTGGCTCTCGATATGCGGGAACATTTCCCCGGCGGAAAAACGGACATTCTGGACAAGATTTACGGGAGCGGCAAAGCCAACCTCTTTCTCGCTTCCTTCGCCCCCTGGATCTCCGAACGGATTTCCCATCCCTATATCCAGGATTTGGTTAAACGCTCCTTTGGCAAATTCCTCGACCGCCAGGTCTGCAAATACGCCGGCCACGCGGAACTGCCCGTTCATTTCGTAGGCTCCCTCGCCTACCATTTTCGCGACCAGCTTTCCGAGTGCTGCCTCGAACGGGGCCTGCATATCGGCAAGATTATCCCTAAACCTATCGGGGAACTGGTTGTTTTTCATCTGGCCGATATCGGGACCTCTTCCTGATCAGCGCCAGGCATTTATCTCCTTTTTAATATTATGACAAACAAAAAATCTGTTCCCAAAGAAATCAAACGGATCGCGGTATTCACCTCCGGCGGCGACGCCCCCGGCATGAACGCGGCCATCCGGGCCGTCGTGCGCACAGCCACCTACCACGACCTCCACGTGTTCGGCATCCATGCCGGATATGAAGGCATGATAGACACCAAAGTCGAGCGACTGGAAAGAAGGGATGTGGCCAATATCATCCACCGGGGCGGCACCTTTCTCAAAACCGCCCGTAGCATGCGCTTCATGACCCCGGAGGGCCGCCAATCCGCCTACGAAACCCTGCTGGCCTTCGATATCGACGCCTGCGTGGCCATCGGAGGGAACGGCACCTTCACCGGCGCCAGCATTTTTTCGAAAGAATTCGACATTCCCTTCATCGGCGTTCCCGGAACCATCGACAACGACCTCTACGGCACCGACCATACGATCGGTTTCGATACGGCCGTCAATACGGCGGTGGAAGCCGTCGATCGCATCCGCGACACGGCCGACTCGCACAACCGGCTGTTTTTTATCGAGGTCATGGGGCGGCACTCCGGCTTTATCGCCCTGAACACGGCCATCGGGAGCGGCGCCGGCAGCGTGCTGATCCCCGAACAGGATACCTCCCTGGATGATTTGGTGGAAAATCTCCGGATGGACGCAAAACGGCAGAAGCTCTTCTCCCTGGTCATCGTCGCCGAGGGCAACAAATACGGGAATGCGTCCCAGATCGCAGACCTCGTGAGGCCCCAACTCGAGATGTACGACATCAAAGTGACGATCATAGGGCACCTGCAGCGGGGCGGATCTCCCAGTTGCTACGACCGCGTGCTGGCCAGCAGGCTCGGCTACGGCGCGGTGGAAGGCCTGCTCAAGGGCCAGCGGAATGTCATGGTCGGCCTCCTGAACAACAAGATCGCCTTTACGCCTTTCGAGGATGCCATCAAGAAGGAAAAAACCATCAACGAAGAATTGCTAACTCTTGCGGAGGTGCTGGCGATGTAGTTTTAGTTTTCGGCCCCAACTCAGGACCACCAGGGCCAGGGGAATCAAAAAGTGAGGGGCCCGATAGACAAACTCAAAAGCCCACTGGTGAAGGCTGGAGGTCCAAAATTCGGGGAAGAAATTTACCCAGACACGGGCAAAGGAGGTGAGAAAGCCCCAAATCACGCAATACCACAGGGCAATAGCCCGCCCCGGGAAAGGTAGCAGAATCCAGACGGCGGCCAGAAAATCCAGGATGCCCGCCGTCCACAGCAATTGATTGGCCCAATCCTGCGGAATGCCAAAGGCGTTGATCACCATGGTGGTAAAATGGCCGGGCCGGGGATAGAAACCCACCGCATACAGGCCATGGCCGGCGAAAGTCACCGCGATGGCCCAACGGATAAAGCGCTCCCGGGAGAGATTGATTTCGCCCTTGACCAGCCGCTTGTAGAAAAAATACGGCGCGCAGACCTGAAGGGCATACTCTATGAACTGACCGAGTTGGTAATTTTGCTCCTTGTAGTATAGAAAGGCCAGAATAAACAGCAACACGGAATTGGCTACGAGCACCTGCCAGACCCGTTTTGGAAACCGGGAGGGAAACGCGGCGATCAAGGCCCCCAGGGCCAGAAAACTCCCCAGGATTTTCATCCCCCATTGTATAGCCCGATCGACCTGCACGCTTGCGGCATAGTCTTTCCAGGACATTCCAAACAGTCCTTCCACGATTGGGCGCATCCAGCCCTCATCCCAAAGAACGGCGCGGTAGGGGGCGTCCCAAAACCAATGCTGGTAGGCACGGCCCAGCAGCACGCAAATGGCCGCCCATTGAAGCAGCCGATATACCCATATTGATCGTTTGGAATTCAGATGGCCTTTTCGTTTTCGGCCTCTAATCTATGAAATTTTAAAAAGAAAATCATGCGATTTGCCCTCATCTATATCACCCATCCGAGCGAAGAGAAGGCCCGCGAGATCGGCAATCACCTGGTAGAAAAGAGGCTGGCGGCCTGCGCCAACATTTTCCCGATCTCCAGCGCCTATTGGTGGCAGGGCGCCATCCAGCAGGAGGGCGAATGGGTTTCTATCGTAAAAACGACCCTGCCCTTGTGGGAAAAGCTAAAGGAAGAGGTGCGCAAAATCCATCCCTATGAAGTGCCCTGTATCGTCAAGGTCGAAGCCGAGGCGAATGAGGAGTACTATGGATGGATTGAGTCTGAAGTGAGGGAATTAAAGAGTTTTTAGTTCTTAGTTTTTAATTTTTAGTTGCTAATGCAGTTCTAACTAAAAACTAAAAAAAACTAAAAACTCATTCCTCCCCACTCGTCGTCTTCACCCCCATGAGGAATGCTTTGAGGAAGCCGTCGAGATCGCCGTTGAGCACCGCATCGGTCTGGCCGGTCTGGTAGCCCGTGCGGTGGTCTTTCACCCGGCGGTCGTCCAGCACGTAGCTGCGGATTTGGGAGCCCCACTCGTTTTCATTTTACCGGCTTCCAGCTTGTCCTTTTCCTCGCGTTTTCGCTCCAGTTCTTTTTCATAGAGCCTGGATTTGAGCATTTGAAGGGCCTTGTCGCGGTTCATGTGTTGGGAACGCTCCTGCTGACATTCCACGACGATACCCGAGGGAAGGTGGCGAACCCGGACAGCGGATTCGGTTTTGTTGACGTGCTGACCGCCGGCGCCCGAAGACCGGAAGGTATCCCATTCGAGGTCGGCGGGATTGACCTCCACTTCGATCCGGTCGTCGATGAGGGGGTGCACGAACACCGAAGCGAAGGAGGTCATGCGCTTGCCCTGTGAGTTGAAAGGGCTCACCCGGACCAGCCGGTGAACGCCGTTTTCGCCTTTGAGCATACCGAAGGCGTTCTCGCCGCTTATTTCCAGTTCGGCCGATTTAATGCCGGCCACATCGCCGTCCTGGCGATTGAGTTCCGCTACTTTGTATCCGCTTTTTTCGGCCCACATGAGGTACATGCGGTAGAGCATTCCCGCCCAATCGCAGGCTTCGGTGCCACCGGCGCCCGCGTTGATCTCCAGGATGGCGCTCAAATCGTCTTCCTCATTGCGGAGGGTTGAGCGGAATTCCAGCTCGTCCACGCCATTCATGGCCTCCTGGTATTTGGCCTCCACTTCTTCTTCCGAAGCGGCGCCCTCTTTTTGGAAATCCAGCAATACCTCGGTGTCCTCCACGAGCATTTCGACTGCCCGGAAGGATTCGACCCAGTTTTTGTGGGTTTTCAGTTCCTTGAGGATAGCTTCCGCTTTTTTCGGATCGTCCCAAAAACGGGGATCCTGCGAGAGTTGTTCCTTTTCTTCGATGATCATCAGCCTGTTGGCGACGTCAAAGATACCTCCTTAACATTGCCAGACGGCCTTTTAGCGCTTTGAGTTGATCGGTTGTCATTTTTTTTAGTTTACGCAGTATTTATTCCAATAATTCCATCAATTCCAAATAGATAACCAGGTCCGAATAAGGAGGCACCAGGTTATTAATCCCCTTCTCCCCGTAACCCAGTTCCCAGGGGATGAACAGTATGGCCTTTCCTCCTTTTTTGAGTTGGAGCGCCGCTTCTTCCAGGCCGGGTGCGGTTTGGTTTTTGCCCACCTGAAAGCTCATTTCGCGACCCTTGTCGTAGGTATTGGCAAATTCGGCGCCGTCCATCAGGATTCCATAATAGTGGACTTTGACTAATTGGCCCGTTTCGGGGTTTTTTCCCGACCCTTCCTCCAGAGGAACATACTTCAGGCCGGAAGGGTTCTCGACCAGCAGGTAATCGATCTGGCGGGTCTTATATTGTTTCCAGTGAAAACGGGTATCCAGAATGGCACGGTGTTCCTTTTTCCGGAGGGCGGCCCGCTCCTCGCTGTCGACGCTTTTCTGACGGGTGACCAATTCCTGCTTGTGCTGATCGGAGTTCAGTATACTTTTGAGGGCCAGGTGGTAGGTCATCACCGTGGAGTCGACCGGATATTGCAGAGACAGGCTGTCGCCGATGGACATAAGGGCCAGGCCTTCGAGGATCGGCGAGGGTTTGAGCTGTATTTTACCCTGCTCCGGAATCTGCACAATGGGCTTCTGCGGCTGCTTATCGCTGTCGAAGAGCACCGTGTCGCCCTGGGTCATGATCACGTGAAAAATGGCGTACTGCCCTGCTTCGGGCCTGGGGCCCTCGTTGCGGATATGGTGTACATAGGAAAATCCGCTTGCGGTTCGGGCCTCAACGGCCTGGGCTTGCGAAACGACCTTTTTGGGGCCGGAACAGGAAGCCAAAAAAAACAGGCCCCCGGCGAGAACAATCAGGTACCGCATCAGGACAAAATAAGAGGACGGCCAAAGCCTGGGGCTTTGGCCGCCTTATGGAAAAGACGATTACTTACCTTTTGGTGCGCTTTTTTCTTGCGAAGTCACCCCGAGTACTTCGACGAAGAAAACCAGGTCGGAGTTGGCGGGAATGACGTCGTTGCCCTGAGCCCCATATCCGAGTGCGGAGGGGATGAAAAGAAGGGCTTTCGAGCCTGCCTTGAGGGTGGTAAACGCCTCGTCCCATCCCGGGATCACGCGTCCCTGACCTGCGGGGAAGCTGAAAGGAGTTTCGCCCGGGTAGGAAAAGTCGAACACCGTTTCGTCCATCAGCAAGCCGTAGTATTGAGCGGTTACCGTTTCGCCCGCTTTAGCTACGGCGCCGGTACCTTCCTGAATCAGGACATACTGGAGGCCGGAGGCGGTGGTCACCAGTCGGTCGCCCAGCGTGTTGGCCTTGAACTCATCCATCAGGGATTTGGTTTGATCGCGGATCTCCTGGGGCACTGCCGCTTCTGCCTCTGCTTTTTTCTCGGCGGATTGTGCTTCCTTATAGGCATCGGCGCCTTTGATTTCCTTCATGGCGATGTTGTACACCACAAATTCGGCGTTTTCAAAACCGGCGGGGCGCTGGGGGCCAAGAGAGTCTACGGGGTAGTAGATCGTCAGGCTATCGCCAACCGCCATGAGCATCAGCGCTTCCAATACGGGGGAAGGCCGCTGGCCGGCGGTCTCTTCAGGGGTCGGGATGACCACCATCGGGAGATCCGGCTGGGAATAGCTGTCGAACAAAGTGGAATCACCGTTGGTCATAACTACCTGAAAATAGACATAGTCGCCGGCTTTCGGCAACGCGCCTTCGGTTTTTACGTGGTGCATGTATTTGAAGCCGCCCGGAGTAGTACCCTCCTCGGATGATTTCTTACAAGACGCCGAAAAAAGCAGGATAACTGCTGCAAATAAAATGGTACGTATCATGTTTATTAAAATTTTACTACTTAATGAATCAGGAATTTTCTAATTGGCTCTTATAGGCGGGAAGCAGCGATTTGAATTTTTTCACGGTAGCTTTCAGGCCTGCGTAAGAGGAACCGCCCTGAGGCGTTTTTATGCCCGCCTCCTTTAAAATGTTGTTTGGCGATCTCCTGGACCGAAAAATCTCCTTTGGACCGGAGGGATAACTTGGTGATGGTGGGCTGTTCGTGGATAAAAACCGCCAATTTTACTTTTTTCAACTGAAGGAGGAAATTTACGATACCCTCGGTGTCGCCCCTCGATATGCTGTATTTCTCGTAATCTTCTTTCGAAAGCGTAATGATCCCGGTGTAAAATTCCTCGAGGATCTCCAGGCGGTTGTACAGGCAATGCCCCAGGAGCCGGAGGTGTTTTTCCTCCATGCTGTTGAAGATCATGTCCTGAAGCCGGATATCGTCCACCCCCGGTCGATCAGATCGGCCACGATGCGGAATAGCTTGGGGGAGGTAGAGTACTTGAAAGAGCCGGTATCGGTGAGAATGCCGGTAAAGATCGAATCGCCCACCCGGAGGTCGATGCGGTTCAGGTGGCCGAGCATGCCGAGAAAATCGTAGATCAGTTCGCAGGTGGAGCTGGCGCTGGTGTCGGAAAGGACGTAATCCGCAAAGGCTCGGGATAGAGGTGGTGGTCGATCATGACCTTCACGCAGGTCAGGGGGGCGATGATTTCCCCCATGCGGTCCACGCGTTCCAGGTCGTTGTAATCGAGCACAAAAATAATATCCGCCCGTTTGAGCCATTCGGTTCCTTTCTCGGTGTGCACGTCGAAAATCAGGATGTCCTGGGCGCCCGGCATCCAGGACAGGAAGTCGGGATATTCCGAAGGGGCCATCACTTTTACGGTGTGGCCAAACTGGTTGAGGTAGTGGTACAGGGCAAGGGAGGCGCCTATGGCGTCGCCGTCCGGATTCCGGTGCGTAGTGATGACGATGTCTTTCGGTACCGAAAGAAGCGACTTCAAATCCTCTAAATGTTCCATCCAGGCCATAATCGGGGGCGAATTTCCCAAAATTTAACCACTAATCCAAACAAGAATATTATCCGCCGCCTTCGGCGGCGGAGGATTCCTTTGAAAAGCAGAATGCGCAGCCTGTGGCTGCGCATTCTGCTTTTCAAAATGTTATAGTGATATTATGGCAACTTGAGTTACTTCATTACTTTTGCACCGCAATTTTAAACCCGACTCAAAAAAAGACATTCCCATGGCTGGAAAAAGAACCTTTACCATGATCAAGCCCGACGCCGTTCAATCCGGGCATACGGGCGCGATCCTTGCGATGATCAACAAAGCTGGATTCCGCATCGTCGCGATGAAAATGACCCAACTTACGAAGCAAAAAGCAGGTGAATTCTACGCCGTGCACTCGGCACGCCCGTTTTACGGCGAATTGGTCGACTTCATGTCTTCCGGCCCCGTCGTAGCCGCCATCCTCGAAAAAGACAACGCGGTAGAGGACTTCCGCAAACTCATCGGCGCTACCGACCCGGCCAAGGCCGAGCCCGGCACCATCCGCGCCCTGTACGCCAGAAATGTAGGAGAAAACGCCGTTCACGGCTCCGACTCGGATGAAAACGCCGCCGATGAAGCGGTCTTCCATTTTCCACGGACGGAAATGTTCTGAAAAAGTTGAAAAGTTGAAAAGTTGAAAAAACTTTTGGCTCGCCAAAAGCTTAACTTTTCAACTTTAAACTTTTCAACTCTCTTACTTACCCCAGGTCTATCACCGTTACCCCATCTCCTCCTTGCTCCTCTTCCGGGTGTGACACGCTTTGCACAGCTTTGTATTCCTTGAGTTTTTGACGGACGAGGTTTTTCAGTGCACCCGTGCCCTTGCCGTGGAGGATACGGAGCTGGTGGGCGTTGGAGATCAGTGCCTTATCCACAAATTCCTCGACTTTCTTGAGGGCCTCCTCCATGTACATCCCGCGGATGTCGAGTTTGTTCTCAAACTTGGCGACCGCTTCGATGTGATCCGGGCCGGCGCTTGCCCTTCGTTTATCCGGTACGGTCAGGGGATCTTTGACCACGAGGAGGTCGCGTAGCTGGATGGTCATGCGCATGTCGCCCATCTGGACGACGGCCTGCTTTTTTTGAAGGGCTTCTACCCTCCCGGTGGCGCCACCTGTGCGCAGGCGCACGCTGTCGCCCACGCGGATGGGTTTTTCCTTGGCATGGGCAAATTTGGGCTCTTCGTAGATCTCCTGCCGGATCTCCTCTACTTTTTCGCTGATTTGGATGCTCTCCTGCTTGAGTTCCTGAACGCGCTCTATCGCTTTTTCCAGGTTTTTCTCCTGTCTAATCTCCTTGATCAATTGGTCCAGGGCACGGTTTTCCTTGGCCGCTTTGGAGAGTTCGAGTTCCTTTTCGTCGAGGCGCAGGCGTTTGCGCTTGAATTCGAGGTCGGTGTGCAATTGTTCGTAGTTCCGGATCAGCTTTTCCAGTTGCTTTTCGCGCTCCTTGTTTTTGGCCAGTTCCTCTTCCAGCTCCTGCTTTTCCCTTTGCAGGTCGATCAGGAGTTCGTCCACTGCCTTTTCGTTTTTACCGGTCTTTTTGCGGGCGTAGTTGAGGACTTTCTTCGAAAGGCCGCTCTTTTGCGCGATCTCGTAGGCGTAGGAACTTCCCGGGCGGCCCACCCGCAACTGATAGGTAGGCGCCAATTGCTCCTTGTCGAACAGCATGGAGCCGTTGAGGATACCCTCCGTTTTAAATCCGAAGATCTTCAGGTTGGAGTAGTGGGTGGTGATGATGCCGAAAGATTTCAGTTCATTCAATTCGTACAGAATAGCCTCTGCGATGGCCCCGCCGATCTGGGGGTCGGTGCCGGAACCGAATTCGTCGATTACGACTAGGGTTCGGGGCCCGGCGTGCTCCAGAAAATTGCGCATATTCTGGAGCCTGGAGCTGTAGGTGCTCAGGTCGTCTTCGAGCGACTGCTGGTCTCCGATATCTGCACATATTTCGTGAAAAATGCCCATTTCGGAGGTCTCGTCCATCGGCAGCAGCAGTCCGGCCTGCAGCATCAGCTGAAACAGCCCGACGCTCTTCATGGTAATGGACTTGCCTCCGGCGTTTGGGCCGCTGAGGATGAGGATGCGGTTGTTTCCTTTCAGGGTCAGGTCGAAGGGCACGGTTTCCCTGCCCAGTTGGCGGTTTTTGAGGTATAAAAGCGGGTGCAGGCCCATCTGGATATGGAAATGCGAGCGGTCCAGCACCTTGGGCATATTCCCCCGCATCTGGATGGCCAGCCGGGCTTTTGCCTGAATGGCGTCGAACAATACGACCAGAGCGGCATAATTTTGGATCTGCTCGCCGAAAGGGCGGAGGGTGGTGCAGAGCTCTTTCAATATGCGGTAAATCTCCCGGCGTTCATCCGTATGGAGGTCGAAAATATCGTTGTTGATCTCGATGATGGGCTCGGGTTCGATGAAAGCGGTTTTTCCGGTAGCGGATTCATCGTGGATGATGCCCCGGATCTTGCGCTTGTGCTCCGCCGGCACGCTCAGCACCCGGCGGCCGTTGCGGAAGCTCTCTACGTTGTCGGTAAGCCAGCCCCGGTTGCGGTATTCGTTTGCGAGAAAGCGGAATTGCTTGTCGAGCTCCTTCTGTTTGGCGCCGATGGAGGATCGGATCTTTGCCAACTGGGGCGAGGCATCCGGGCGTATCTCCCCTCTTTCGTCTAGCACCCGCTCGATCGCATCGATCAGGCCAGCCTCGTACTGAAAAGGGCGCACCTGCTCGAAAAGGTAGGGGTATATCGTTTGCCGTTCCCCCTGGAAGAACATAAAGATATCGCGGCTCAGGAGCAAAACCCTTCCCACCCGTTGCAGGCCTTCGATGGGCAGCACGTAGTCTTCTATTTCCAGGTATTTGAGGTCTTCCGAAATGGGCTCGTATTCCCCCATCGGGAGTCGGTCGTTGTGCTCGAGCGCCCGCTTCATTTCGGACACTTCGTGCAGGCGAGCCTCGATCCATTTAATTTTGGTCTCGAAAATGGGCTGCCGCAAAGCTTCCCTCCCCTCTTCGCCGTAGCATTCCTTTACGAGGAGTTCGACGACCTTCGTATATTCGAGTTTTTCCAGTAAATCTTTGGGTAGTAATAGCATATGTCTCACTAACAGCTAGGGGGCGAATGTAGTTAAAAAATATTTTATTTACCTAAGGTACGGACGAGTGTCATTCCATGGGTTGGATTACTCTTACAAAACATTCAACCGCTGCGCGGTTGTTCACCAATCTTACTCTTACCCCCGATTGCATCGGGGGCTATGGGGATTAAACCCTTTCAGGGTTTCCAGAGGATTGCCTGCCTTCGGCAGGCAATCCTCTTTAGATCAGAACAACAGACCAAGCGATCGACCCCGAAGGGGTTACATTTTCATAGCCCCGGATGAAATCCGGGGGAGTCGGCATTCAAATGAAGCAACCGCAAAGCGGTTGAATAATAAATTCAAATTGCCCAATTTCATCGAATGGAGTTCAAACCTCCTTTTAAATTCCGTTTTTCTTTAATTTTACCAATGAACTCTGCTTCGCTAGAGCTTTTATCCCTTTAGGCCCGATAAACTGCATCCCCAATGTCCAATACCCTCGGCCTCCTTTTCCGCGTCACGACTTTCGGCGAATCCCACGGACCGGGGACCGGCTGCGTCATCGACGGGTGCCCGGCGGGACTGGAGGTGGACCTCGATTTTGTGCAAAGCGAGCTGGACCGCCGCAAACCGGGGCAAAGCCGGCTCACGAGCCAGCGAAAGGAAAGCGACCGCGTACAGGTTTTATCGGGTTTATACGAAGGGAAAACCACCGGGGCGCCCATCGCCCTGTTTTTCGCCAACGAAGATGCGCGATCGAAGGATTATACTCATCTGGAACATACTTTTCGCCCCTCCCATGCCGATTTTACCTACCAGGCCAAATACGGCGTTCGCGACCACCGGGGCGGCGGCAGGTCCTCGGCCAGGGAGACGGCCTCCTGGGTAGCGGCGGGAGCCATCGCCAAATTGATGTTGAAAAAACATGGGATCGGTATCCGGGCCTACGTCAGCCAGGTCGGCGACCTCTCCGTGCCCCTTCCCTATTCCGAACTCGATCTGAGCCTCACGGAAGACAACCCCGTCCGTTGCCCCCATCCGGAAACGGCCGAGGCCATGATCGCCCTGATCGAGGAAGTTCGAAAAGAGGGGGATACCGTCGGCGGGATCGTGACCGGAGTCATCAGCGGCTGCCCGCCCGGGCTCGGCGAACCCATTTTCGACAAACTACACGCCAGTCTGGGAAAAGCTATGTTAGGGATCAATGCCTGCAAGGGCTTTGAATATGGCTCCGGCTTCGGGGCCGTTGGAATGAAAGGCTCCGCACACAACGACGCCTTTTACCAGGAAGAAGGCCGGATCAAAACCCGCACGAATTATTCCGGGGGCATCCAGGGCGGCATCTCCAATGGCATGGATATCTATTTTCGCTGTGCGTTCAAACCGGTAGCCACCATCGTCGCGGCGCAGGAAAGCGTAAATGATGCCGGCGAATCCGCCACTGTGGAAGGACGCGGCAGACACGATCCCTGCGTCGTTCCACGGGCCGTGCCGATCGTGGAAGCTATGGCTGCCTTGGTATTGGCGGATTTTATTTGTCTTTCATCTTCTTCGTCGCCCCCTTCAACCCATTGATGAACTCGTCGAAGGTGTCGAATTCCTTTCGATAGCTCAGGCCCAGGCCGGTCTTGTTGCGCCTGCCGCCGCCGATCTCCGGCTCGGTGCTTTGATAGAAACGGACTTTGAGGGTCTGATCCTGGGTCAGGAAATATTCTATGGCCAAATCGCCCGCGAAGTACACCCCCGAGGAGGGCAGCGGACCCGCAATATTGTCCCCGCCCGTGAGGTCGAAATTTCCACCCACATTCAATGCAAGACGATCGTCGAACAGGTAGTTTTTAAGGCGCACCTGCAACTCGTTCGAGCGGTACAACTGGTCGGGGTCGCTGATATTCGTGCCCTGGATATAGTTGTAGGCGATATCGAAGTCGATCCCCGAGATCAGCCCGTCTTCCGAAAGCCATTCGGAGACCAGCCCGGTGACATACAGGGACAATTGCTGCGAGAGCATCTCGGTGAGGGTGTTGATCCCGATGGCCAGCTCCTGCCCCTGAAGGGCGAACTGGGAAGGTAGAAACTGGCCGATGACGATCAGGCCGAAGACCTGCCGGTTCATCTCGTTTTGATCCTGCTGAATGATCCGCAGCTTGCTGTCGGTATAGTTTTTCAGCTCATTGGGGACGCGGGGAAACTGAATATCAAACGCCACCTTTGGCGACAGCAATTCACCGCTCAGGTTCATCACCAGATCTACCTCTGTGGGCAAGGCAGCGGCGCTTTTCACGTCCTGATCGGGTTCCGTGGCCAGGTATTCTGCGATGAAATTGGTCAGGGGCGCCTTCAGGTCCTTGTATTCCGCATTGATGTTGACCTCTGCTTTCATGGGGTCGCCCGACCAGCGGATGGAACCTCCCCGGCGCACTTCGAAGGGCTTGTTCACCAGGTTCATCAGGGTAAAGAGGTAGTCGCCGGAGGAGACCACATATTCGCCGTACATGAGGAAGTCGCCCGTTCTGGGTACGACCATCTGGATGGTGCCGTTGCCCCTTCCGCGGAGGATGTCGCCCGCCTGTTCGTCAAACACCATTTCGATGACGGCGTCGTCGGTGATATTGAGGTCCAGCACGACGCTCACGCCGATGGCTTCTTTGGCGGTGGGAACGAGGGCCTCCGACTCTGGCTTCCGATAGCGCTGTGTAAAATGGATAAAGCGGACCTCAGAGGCGTTTCGGCTGGAAGAGATCGGCAACACGATATGCGTGCCCGATTTGGACGTGGCATTCACATAAATATCGGCCCTTTCCATGGGGCCGCTGAACACCATGTTGCCGGAGGCGATCGCCGTGCCGTAAAAAACATCGTTTTGCCCCTTCTTGTTGTTGAGCATCATGAAGTTATCCGTCCGGATCTCGGCATTCAGGCCCATATCTTTCAGGTGGTCGTGGGTGATGCCCCCGAAGAGGGTGGCCTTGTTTCCGAGCTGGTCGGTCAGGATGGCGCCCGTGCCGTCGATCATGGTGCTGGTCAGGTCGAAAGTCTGTTTGTCGATGAAATAGCGGGTGTTCAGGAAGTCGATGGTCGTGGCGCCATTGCGCACGGTGGCCTTGCCCATTAATTCGGGTTTACCGGGATCTCCCTTGAAAGTGGCGGATCCGGTGACCAGGCCCTCGGTATCGGACACCCCGTCGCCGATCCAGATCTCCAGGAAGGCCAGGGGAAAGTTGTACAATTCGGCCTTTGCGTCGAGGTAGTTCTGCGTTGCGGGATGGCCTTTTTTGGTTTTGTCGTGCTGGTAATTGGGCGGGTTAAAGAACCCCGAAGCCACGACCTTTTGGCTTCCCCTCGTAATCGTGGCATCGGCCTGAAAAGCGCTTTTGAGATTTTCCGCCTCCACATCCACCCGCAGGGCCCCGTAGTCGATTTTGTTAATAATCAGGGAGTCGGACTGGGCGATCAGATGGAGTCCGCTCAAGGTAAAAAGGTCGTCGATCGAAGCCTCCATATCGATCCCACCGGCAAATTGCATGGGCTCGTAGTCGATGAGGCCGTTGAGATCGGCAAGGTCAAAATTGCGGAGAAATAGTTGAAGGCCCCTTCTGTCGAGACTTTGCAGAATGATGCGTCGGCTACCGGAGGTGAGCACGAAATCGCGGGTTTGGACAAAGTCCTTTCCGAATCGCAAAAAGTTGTTTTTCTGGATATTCCACTCGTCGTTGAGGATTACGAGTTTGGATTCCGCGAAGCGGATGAGAAAATTCTGGCCGTCGAGGTGAAAGACCCCATCCATTTCGAGCTTGTTGAGGAGCTTGTCGTAATCGACCGCCGTGATGCTGAAATTGAGGGTGTCGCGGTTGACGAGCCCGAGCAGGGAGAACGGCGCCAGCTCGCGCCGGGAGTCCCCGAGAGTCGTCCGGAATATGCCGAAATCGATGGCGCAGGTATCCCGCAGCGCGTCTGCGTTGAGGTAGACGTCTTCAAAGACGATGTCGCCCAGGAGAATGGAGGGCAGGTCCACCTCCAGCAGGAGGGAATCGTTGATATTGTTGAAATACCCCTCTACCCTGCCGTTGGCCAATGGCCCCAGGGTGGGTATGAGCAGTTCCAGCCAATCGCCGGTATTTGCAATATCCAGCTCGAATTGAAAATAGCTGGTATCGGGAGTGTTTTTCGGCTTTGGAATGCCCATTCGATCGGAAAAGGCCTGGTAGTTGCGGTCGAGAAATTGAAACAGGACGGCGGGGATTTCGCTCAGATTGAAACGGCCGTTCATATCCCCGTTGAGCAATTCCGATCGAAGGGAAAGGCTTTTACGATCGCCCGTCCCTTGGGCTGTGAAAGTAAGGGAGTCGAGTACGTAGGACTTATTCCGGTCCTTCAGCACGAGTATATTTCGAAGGGCGATCTCCCCCTGGATCTTGTTCAGGTCGATATCCCTGACCTCCATATCGAGATGGCCGGAGAGGATGAAATCTTTCTTGGAAAGATTGAGCCGGAGTAAGTCTACCCGTCGAACGTCGGCATTAAAATTGAAAAAGGGAACATCTCCGGTAAAGTCGATCGCTCCGACAAAATCGAAGTCGATATTCTCGTCCTGAATGCCGAATTTTCCGTCGAAGAGGTTCTTGTTCAACTGGCCTTGCATGGCCAGGTTCTTGTACATATAGTTCTTATAGGTAAAGCTGTCTATCTGTGCTTCCAGGCGGGCATTCGCTGTGGCGCCGGTGAGGCCTTTTCCGTCCAGCACCTGGGAGGTAAAGGTGATGCTGCCGAAATCCGGATCGCCGGTAAATTCCTTCAGATCGAAGTCGAGCAGGGACAATTTTCCACTGTAAAGGGGCTCTTTTCCGCCCGCGGAGAGCTTCATGTCCATCGTAGCGCGGCCGAGTTCGGTGCGCAGATCTCCGTAGGCCACAAAATCCGAAAAGAAGCCGTCGAAGCTCCCGGAGAAGTTCAGGCGCCCCAGTTTGTCGAAGTTGGCGGGCAAGTTGTAGCCGGGGATGAGGTCGCGCAGGGTTTTCATGTGGGTGTCGAGCCGTTCCAGACGGGCGTTCAAACTCGCCAGGCCGGGCACGGCCAGGAAATAGGAGCTAAAATCCCCTTCGATGAGCAAGCCGGCCCCAAGCCGGATGCTGAGGTCTTTGCCCCGCAGGCTATTGATCTTTCCCAAAAAATTTCCATCGACGCTCAGCACCTCGTCCCGGTTTTTGATGAAAAAGAGGTTCTTTTCCAATTCCGGGGCAAAAGCCATGATGTCTTCCATCCAGATCGCAGAGTTCCGGAGCCGGATATCCATTTTTACGTCGTCCGGGAAAGTCGTGAAATCGGCGAAACTCTTGTAGGTGAAAATAAGGGTATCTCCCAGGCTGCTTTTGGGCGTGGTGAGCTTCATATCATACAGCTCCAGCGACTTGTTGGAAACCGAGGCATGGCCGGCGGTAAGCTTCTCCAATTCAAAGCCGCTCCGCTCCTTGAACGACATAAGGTCGATATTCCCGTCGAACTGCCGGTCGTCGTAGGAGAAGGACCGGATGACCATATTGATATCGGAGACATCCAGGTAATTGAAATCCAGCAGATCTTCCGGCAGGAGCCGAATGGGTTCCATCCGATAGTTATGCAACCGAAAATCGGCATCCCGCAAATGCAGAATATCCACGCAAAGGGTCGGGAATGCGGCCAGGGGATCGGGAAGCCGGGTGAAAAAATCGGGGTAGAGCTTCCCGATCGCCGCAGAATCGAAAGGCATCACGTCTACGCTCATTTGCAGGCCGTCCAGAAAGAGGTGCTTGGCATCGATTTTCTTGCCCGGCAAATCGACCGAGTTGAGCAGGCAATCCCCTTCGCGGATAAATACGGTCAGGTTGCTTCCCTTCACGCTATCCAGCAAGGCCACCTGGACGTCCTCGAGAAAAAAAGTTTTCACCCTCAGGTCGAGAGGCTTGCGGAGGCTGTCCGGTTTTGGTTTGTTTTTTGTGAGGTAATCGACCAGGAATTGAATATTGGATTCGGTAGCATCCCGGGGAAACACCACGTTAAGGCGGGTACGCTGGAGGGTCAGGTCCTGGATGACGAGCCGTTGGCGGAGGAGATTTAGCAAGAGGGCCTGAAAGTTGATCTCCGTCCGGCCGGATTGGAGGAGCGTGGCCCCTTGCCGGTCTTTGATCTCCAGGTCGGTGAGTACAAATTTATCGAACAGTTGAAATTGCAGTCCGCTCAGACTCACCTCGGTTTTGAGCTCCGAAGCCAGGGTAGTACTTAGCTTCTTGACGGCAAATTGTTGTACGGCAGGAATGAGCAGCAGAAAATAAACCAGGAAGAGAAAACCGAGAAATGCGAGCGTGCCCTTAACGACCAACCTCCGCAGAAAACGGAACAGGCTCCATTTCCTTCCAGACGGTTTTTGGATTTCCGGAAGCGGCTCTTGCTGAATGTCGGGCATTGTGATTAAAGATAGTCCTATTACAACACCAAAAATGACACTTTTGCGCGGGAATTGGTTCGTTTAACTTAAGATTAATCGAAATTTGCTTCAGCCGCCTCCTTTGAATACCAGGGGGCGCAGTTTGAGCGGTGCGAATTTGACTCCCTGCTCCTGGAGTGCGATCTCGAATTTGATCTTTTGGCTGGAGGCCTCTTCCATCGTCTTGAAAATGGGGCCGAGGTAGACGGCAAATTCGCCGGATTGTACCTCAAAGCAACCCATCCACAACAAGCCTGCCTCTATGCCGGCGTTGGATACCGTGTCCAGTTTTTGGCGGGCCAGGGCTTCTTCTCCCACCAGGCCGCCGTACACCACCAGATAACGGGAGCCTTTGATCCCGTAAAAACGGTCGCAATCGTAGGCCCCGATCGAGGAGGGCTTTGCCTTGTCCGGTTTGGGCTTTGCGGCGGGCGGGGGCGGAGGCTCCAGGCCGGGAACCAGCGTGCTCGCAAGAGGCGGCGGCAAAACGGAATCCCGAAAAATCTCTTTCACCGGCGTCGGATCATCGGCCATAGGGTTGGGCGAGTGGGGAATTTTATTGTATTGCTCCAAAAATGGCGTATCGATCAGATATTGGCCGGTTTCGCGCTTCCCCGTTTGGGTGAGTATTTCCAGTTCCTCCACGTACGCGTCCTCATCCGGATAGCGGACCGGGGGGATTTTGTACAGATCGTACAGCATGGCCGAAGCGGCGCAAAAGCCCAGGACGATGATCAGCATCTGGTTGAAATAGGAGCGCTGGTAGCGGTTGAGCGAAAAATCGGGCAGGCTGAAGCGCTAGGTCCACTTCAACCAGGAGGCAGTTGAAAGCTCTCGGTCCATTTATTTACGGAGGGAAGCCGGATGATGGGCCGCTCGGGTTTAAGGCGTTCGGTCATGCGCCTGGTCCAGGCCTGGGCGTCTTCAAAGCGCAGCAAGCGGCGGCGTTTGCCAAGCGCCTGCACCCTCGCCGGGGTGATGACCAGCTGGGCTTTCAGGTTTTCATCGACGAGCAGGAGCCCGAAGCCGAATTTGACACATTGGTCTCTCAGCTCCTTGTAATGCTTGTCGGTGGGGTCCGGAAAAACATCCGCTCCCAGTGCGATCCATTGCTGGTCGGCGAAATATTGTTTAAACTGTTCGATGGCAAAAATATACCGGTATCGCGGCAATTTCCGGATGAGCCGGCGCACGGTGTAAAAGATCGCCGCCCCGACTCCAAAGCCGACCAGAATCGCCCAGTATTTTCCGATGTATTCAAACCCCTGCCACTTGTCTGCGTATAAAAACCCGAGTACCAGGGTTCCGAAGACCACCCCCGTTGCCAGGGAGTCCATATTCAGCAAGACCGGCTGGGGGTGGAAGAGCACCTCCCCCATGCTATCGCCCGCCGTAGCCTCGAAAGTGGCCAGGAAGGGCGAACCGTCCTCTTTTTTAAAAGTCAGTTGGCCGTCGGCCACGATACCGCCTTCCCCCACAAGGTCGAGGCTGGCAATGGTCTCCCCTTCCCCCCTCGGGCGGTATTTGTAGTAGCCTTTCAGGAATTGAAGGGCCGTTTTTTTGACGATATCTTCGGAGAGGTTAGTCAGTTGGGTTGTTGGGTTGTTGGGTAAAGATAGGGTTCATTACTCATTTTTTATTCCCAACGAGATAATGAATAGGCATAGGTCCCTTGGTTTTCCCTATTTCCCATACAAAGGCATCCGAATTGTTAACGGATGCAACCAGCTCCCTCAACTCCTTCTCTGAATAAGTTCTTAGGATGGATGCGACTCCATCCCATAAAATATATAGCGGAATAATTGGCAGTAGATAAATAAAAGGCAGGACATTCCATCGCACTGGTCGAATAAATGGCGTGAAAAGTAACACATTGAGTGGAACAAAAATCATGGAAACCCAACTACCGAAATTTCTCCCGACAGGCTCAAATATTGCAATAGGTGAATTGGAATTAACAGCATCTTGTAGAATCGCACGGGCATCATTTGGACGGAAATGATGAAACGCACCAAAGATGGTTCTGAATTTCCCCTGAAGGTTTTTGGGTAAATCCTTGCATCCACAGAATTATTTTCATAATTAAAGACAGTCGGGAGTGCTTGCTGTGTTCGTTCAAACGCCTTGATATTTGGGTAAAAGTCTGTCAAAGTAATCTTAAGATCAGGTTTCTCAACTTGCAAGGCTTTTGCGAGGTTAATTAATCCGCTTCCACCACCAGAAGCGCAATCAACCCATTCTGGACCTGCACTTTTATCAAGGCTATCTCTTATTATGTCTAACAAGGGCTTATAAATATCAAATTTGGTGGCAATAAATCGCAAATAGTCGGTTCCGTAGTCTCTCCAACTGCTCGGAAACCAACGTAAATCTTCCCATTCTAAAGCGTGTATTCTTTTCATTTTTGAGTATTTCGTCAAATTCGGCCTCCATATGGATCTTATGGAGCTAAATCAACTTTTCGTTGAAAAAATCAATGGTGCGTTTCCAGGCAAGTTTTGCGGCAGCCTCGTCGTAGCGGGGAGTTGTATCGTTGTGAAAGCCATGATTTACACCCGGGTAAAGGTGTGCTGTATATTCCTTTTCATGCTCCTTCAATGCAGCTTCATAGGCAGGCCAGCCTTCATTAACCCGATCATCATGCTCGGCAAAGTGCAGGAGCAGGGGAGCCTGGATATTCGGCACTTCTTCCGCAGGAGCCTGGCCACCGTAAAAAGGCACTGCCGCCAATAACTCCGGAACACGAGCCGCCATCATATTGGAAATCCAGCCTCCGAAACAAAATCCAACGACACCCACTTTCCCGTTGCATTCAGGATGTACCTTCAGGTATTCAAAAGCGGCAATAAAGTCTTCCAGCATTTCATTCCTGTCTCGCTGTTGTTGGAGCGTTCTGCCTTCGTCATCATTGCCGGGATAACCACCCAAAGGAGTAAGGGCATCCGGCGCCAGGGAGATAAAACCCTCAATTCCAGCTCTTCGCCCGACATCTTCGATGTAAGGGTTCAGTCCCCGGTTTTCATGAACGACAATGATGCCTGGGAACCCGGTTTCCACTCTATCTGGCCTGGAAAGCAACCCGCGAATCTTTCCGCCACCTTTGGTGGATTCATATTCCACATATTCTGATTTCAATCGGGGGGCATCGGGTTGAACCTGAAGCTTATCTTTATAATTGGGCATGATATAATCGAGAATAGCCGGAACCGTAAGCCCGCCTATTGCGAAAAAGGATATTCGTTCCAGGAATTGCCTCCTGTCAATGGTATTGTGGACGTACTGATCATACAGATCAAAAATTTCCTGGCTGATGTGTTCCTTTTTGATTTTTTTCATGCTATAGTTTTTGTTAGGAAATGACAACAAATTTGAGCCAATTTGAGCCGATTATTTTGTTTTTGAATGATTTAATAATGTGGAACCGTGACCGGCGCCCGCCGCGAGCGTGGCTTGGCAAATTGACGTGGGTAAGCCTCCCTGGGTATGTGTGGATATCGATGTTAGTGGTCGTTTCTTTTTTCTCCCCAATCCTTCTGTTTTTTGATTTGTCACTTATGAAATCCATTCTTACGTATGTATTAACAAACAAATCCGTCCGTCAGTGAAATCATACCAACCCCTTACAAATCCAATATCTGGTTAATTTACCAAAAAATGAGGTAATTTCTTAGATTCAGTCCATATTCTTCGATATGAATGTCCACAGTATCTCTTTTGTTATCATCAATGACTAAATATAAATTATTTCCATAGTGTTTTTTCCAACTCGATGTTTTAAATTGTTTTCGGTTGCAATAATGATATTAGGTTGATCCAAATTCAAGGCCAGCTAAACTAAAAATTATTATTCCATTGTCATTTTTGACATCAGTTAAAAAGTAAATTGTATCCATCTCTTCCAACTCAACTTGAAAATAATCAATAATGGTTTCTTTTGAAAACTCCATCATTTGGTTGGCATCTATATTCTCCTGTCCAAAGACTGTAAAATAAAAAATTAAAAGCTGGAAAGTTATGATGGTCTTGTAAAAC
>JADJBL010000019.1 GCA_016703765.1 Saprospirales bacterium | reverse complement strand
GGTTAATGCTACTTGGCGGATGAAAATTTCATTGAGGGAGGGCAGTATTTCCCGAAAAGCCGAAATTTGAACTCCCTTTTGCAGCAGGAACAGCAGCAGCTTATTGGACTCTGCGCCGGCCTCCAGTTTTACGGTGAGTTTGCCTGCCTCCTGAGCGATTACCTGATACGACTCCGGCAGGGCGGGGAGCTCGCCGCGGTAATCGATGCGGAACAAATTCTCCTTGAAATTATTGCGAATCTCGTGCACATCTCCTTCCAATACATTCCGGCCCTGGTTGATGAGCAGGATATCCTCGCAGATCTCCTCTACCTGCTCCATGCGGTGGGTGGAGAAAATGATGCTGGAACCCTGCCGTTTGAGCTCCTGTATCTCCTCTTTGATGAGGTTGGTGTTGATGGGATCGAGGCCGGAAAAAGGCTCGTCGAGGATGAGCAATTGGGGCCGGTGGATCACCGTGGCGATGAACTGGATCTTTTGCTGCATCCCCTTGGAAAGCTCCTCCACCTTCTTGCCCCACCAGTCGATGATATCGAATTTCTCCATCCAGTGCTTGATCTGGGCGTCGGCGTCGGCTTTGGAAAGGCCTTTTAACCGTGCAAGATAGACGAGGTGTTCTCCCACCTTCATTTTCTTGTAAAGCCCGCGCTCCTCGGGCATGTAGCCGATTTGAGAAGGGTGGTTTCCGTCGAGCGGATGGCCGTCGAAAAACACCTTTCCGGTATCTGCGCGGGTGATGGTCGTGATGATCCTGATCAGGGAGGTCTTTCCGGCGCCGTTGGGACCGAGGAGGCCGAAAATGGTTCCTTTCTGCACGGCGAAGCTGACGTTGTCTACGGCGACGTGTTTGTCGTAAGATTTGACAACGCCTTCCAGTCGTAGGATTTCTTGCATGGGGAGAAATTTTTCCGCGGCAAGATAGTTCATTCGCTATGCCCTGTTCCTAAAATTCTATGGATGTTCGGCAAATGTCGATAAACTCGTATCTTCCCGATATGGAAAACAAGCACACCTGGTACACCATTGTAAATCCGGCGGGCGGCAACGGCACGGTCCAAAAGCGCTGGCCCCGGATCGAAGCGGCGCTTCTTCAGGCCGGGGTGCGGTTTGAGGTCGTTTTTACCGAGGCCCGCGGCCATGCCACGGAGCTGGCCCGAAACGCCGTGGAGTCCGGCTGGCGGCATATCCTGGCTGTCGGCGGCGACGGCACCAACAACGAGACGGTCAACGGCATCCTGCAACAGCAGGCGGTGCCCCCGTCGGAGGTTTGTTATGCGCTCCTGCCCGTGGGCACGGGCAACGACTGGGTGCGCAGCCTCGGCATTCCAAAACGGCTTTCCCACTGGCTGGATATGTTCCTCCAAGGGCATACCTCCCTGCAGGACGTGGGCGTAGCCGATTATCACCTGGACGGCGCCCCCCGACAGCGCTACTTCGTCAATGTGGCCGGCATGTCTTTCGACGCCTACGTGGCCAAGTTCATGGACGAGAACCGCCGCTTTATCAACGGCCGTTTTTCCTACCTGCTGGCGCTGATGCGCTGCCTGGCGAAATACAAGCTCCCGCCCACCCGCGTACATGCGGAGGGCTTTAGGGTGGAGGATTTCTGCTATACGATCAATGCCGGCATTTGCCGCTATTCCGGAGGAGGTATGCAACTGGTGCCCCATGCCGTGCCGGACGACGGGCTGCTGGCACTCACCGTGGCCAAGCGGGTGACCAAATTGGGGGTGCTGTTTGCGACCCCCCTTTTTTACAACGGGAAAATCGCCCGGCACCCGAAGATCGAAGTCCACTCGGCCCGGAATATCATGGTCGAAGCCATTGCCGAAGACCGCCCGATCGGACTGGAAGTCGACGGCGAGTTCCTGGGGTATGCGCCCGTCTCTTTTTCCCTCGTGGAGAAAGCCCTGAAGGTGCTGAGACCCCCCAATAAACCATAAACTCCTTTTGCTGAATGTTGAAAATCGACATGCATACGCACATCATGCCCGAGCACATGCCGCGCTTCAGCGAGCAGTTCGGGTATGAGGGTTTCATTCACCTGGAGCACCACTTGCCCGGAAGGGCGAGGATGATGCAGGGAACGAAGTTCTTCCGCGAGATCGAGGCCAATTGCTGGGACCCCGTCGCACGGGAAGTGGATTACGCCGCGCATCACACCCAGATGCAGGTGGTCTGCACCATCCCCGTGCTATTCGCCTATTTTGCCCAGCCGAAGCACACCCTTGAGGTCGCCCGTTTTCTCAACGACCACCTCGCCCAACTCGTGCACGACCACCCCAGGACTTATATCGGCCTCGGCACCCTGCCCATGCAGGACACCGAGCTTTCCATCCGGGAGTTGCAGCGCTGCAAGGAGATCGGCCTGGTGGGCGTGCAGATCGGGTCCAACATCAACGACAAAAACCTGAGCGAGCCGGAGTTCTTCCCCATCTTCCAGGCCATGCAGGACCTGGGTATGGCTCTGTTCGTCCACCCCTGGAACATGATGGGCCAGCAGCACATGAGCAAATACTGGCTCCCCTGGCTGGTGGGCATGCCGGCGGAAACCTCCCGCGCCATCTGCTCGATGATCTTCGGCGGGGTATTGGAGCGCCTGCCCGGCCTGCGGGTCAACTTCGCCCATGCCGGCGGTTCCTTTCTGCCCACGATCGGCCGCATCGAGCACGGTTTTCACTGCCGTCCCGACCTCGTGGCCATCGACAACCCCGTGAACCCGCGCGACTACCTCGGCAAGTTTTGGGTCGATTGCATCACCCACGACCCCCTCATGCTTCGATACATCCTGGACCTGGCCGGAGAGGACAAGGTGACCCTCGGCTCCGACTACCCCTTCCCGCTGGGTGATTTGGAGATCGGGGCCTTTATCGAGGAGATGGGCTTGCCGGACGAGACGAAGGAGAAGATTTACTTCAGGAATACGATGGAGTGGTTGAATTTGGTAAATTTGCCCATTCATTCGGGCTGACATGAAACTGCATAACCGCATCAACAAAGAAGAGCTCAAAAAGAAGCTCCGCGAAAGCAAAGAGGACCGCATCACGCTTTCACTCTACAAATACGCCCATATCCAGGACCCGCCTGCCTTCCGGGACCAGCTCTTTATACAGTGGAGCGCCCTGAACGTCCTCGGCAGGATCTACGTGGCCGCCGAAGGCATCAACGGGCAATTGTCCGTGCCGGAGCGCAACCTGGATGCCTTTAAAGCCGCGCTCGACGCCACCGGTTTCCTGCAAGGCGTTCGGCTCAATTTCGCGATCGAAGACGACGGCAAATCCTTTTTCAAGCTGGCCATCAAAGTGCGGCGCAAGATCGTGGCCGACGGCCTCGACGACAGCGCCTTCGACGTAACCCGCACCGCGGGGCACCTCGACGCGGAGTCGTTTAACTCCATTACCGAGCGGCCGGAGACGATCGTGGTGGATATGCGAAACCACTACGAAAGCGAGGTGGGGCATTTCGAAAAAGCCATCACACCTGACGTGACCACCTTCCGCGAGGCCCTGCCCCTGGTGGTCGAATTGCTGGGAGACAAAAAAGACCGCCCCATCGTCATGTACTGCACCGGGGGTATCCGCTGTGAAAAAGCCAGCGCCTATTTGGCTCACAAGGGATTCCGGGAGGTGTACCAACTCGACGGCGGCATCATCGAATACACCCGGCAGGTCGCCGAAAAAGGCCTTCCCAACAAATTCCACGGAAAGAATTTCGTCTTCGACGAACGCCTGGGAGAGCGCATCTCCGAAGAGGTGATCGCCCGCTGCCACCAGTGCGGCGAGCCCGCAGACACCCATATAAACTGCGCCAACGACGCCTGCCACCTGCTTTTCATTCAATGTGAAGCCTGCGCGACAAAATACCAGGCTTGTTGTTCCGAACTTTGCAGGGATTTTGCCCACCTGCCGGATCCGGAACGGAAGCTCCGGAAAAAGGAGATCGTTTTTAACGGCTCGGCCTTTGCAAACGGCCATTACAGGGCCTTTCGAATCGCGGAGGGGCGAAAACTGGAATAAAATGTCCAAGCAGAAAAAGAAAGCGCCGGTTTCCAAACAACCCGCACCGCCCCCCAAGGCGCCTGCCAAACCCAAGTCCTGGTGGGAAAAACCGCTCTTTCATCGCTTGGGCCTGTTTCTCCTGGGCTTCCTCCTGTACGCCAATACCCTCGGCTTCGATTATGCGCTCGACGACGCGATTGTCATCTACGACAACGAGTTTACCATGCAGGGCGCCGAAGGCATAGACGAGATTCTCAAATACGATGCCTTCCGGGGCTTTTTTAAAGTAGAGGGGAAGGAACAACTCGTCGCCGGAGGGCGCTACCGGCCCCTTTCCCAGATCCTTTTTGCACTCGAAATAGAACTGTTCGGAAGGAGCCCCATGGTGGGCCATCTCGGCAACGCCCTCCTGTACGGCTTGCTGGTGATGCTGATCTATCAACTGACGCTGCTTTTTTTCAAAAAAGAAAAAACAGATAAGGCCCGCTGGATCGCCCTGGCCACCGCCCTGCTCTTCGCCGTCCACCCCCTCCACACGGAAGTGGTGGCCAATATCAAGGGGAGCGACGAGATCCTCGCCTTACTGGGCGGACTTTCGGCGATCTATTTCTCTTTGCGGGCCTTCGACAACAAAAAATGGGGCGGCCATATCGCGGCTGCGGGACTTTTCCTGCTGGGCCTCCTCGCCAAGGAAAACGCCATCACCCTGGTAGCCGTCGTGCCGCTGGCCTATTACTTTTTCAGGGGACTTCCGCTGTGGAAGACGATCCTGCCCACGTTGCCGTTTTTGGCGGCTGCCCTGGTTTTTATCCTCATCAGGACCAGTGTGGTGCCTTTGGAGCTGGGCAAGCCCTCCGGAGAGTTGATGAACAACCCTTTTTTGAAACTTGTCAATAACCAATGGCTTGCCTTCGATCCGGGGGAAAAATTTGCCACGATCTTTTATACGTTGGGGAAATACCTGCAATTGCTGGTGTTCCCGCATCCGCTGACCCACGACTACTACCCGAGGCATATCCCCATCATGAGTTTCGGCAACCCCTGGGCCCTGCTGAGCCTGCTGCTCTATCTGGCCATGCTGGGCTATGCGCTTTGGGGCCTGCTGCGCAGAAAACCGATGAGCTTCGGCGTGTGGTTTTACCTGCTAACCCTTTCCATCGTCTCCAATATCGTGTTCCCCATCGGCACCAATATGGGCGAGCGCTTCATTTTTATGCCCTCGCTTGGGTTTTGTCTCTTTGTGGGCATGGGACTCTACGCGATCATCGAAAAGAGGCCGGCGATCCGCAAGAATCTGGGTTATGCCGGTATAGTCATCCTGGCCTTATTGGCCGGAAAGACCGTATTTCGCAACCTCGTCTGGAAAGACAACTACACCCTGTTTACCTCAGACGTCAAAATCTCCCCCAACAGCGCCAAACTTCAAAACTCCGTGGGCGGCGCGACGATCGAATACGCTGCCAAATTGAAGGACGAACCCTTGCGGCGGGCTCAACTGGAGAAAGCAGTCCTCCACCTGAAGGAGGCCCTGCGCATCCACCCCACCTACAAAAACGCCTATCTCCTCCTCGGCAATGCGCACAATTACCTGCAACGGTATGAGGAGTCGATCCAATATTACGATAATGCCCTGCGCCTCGATCTAAATTACACTGAGGCCATCCGCAACCGGGCGGAGACCTACCGGGATGCGGGAAAATATTTCGGGGAAAAGGAACAAAATCCCGTAAAAGCCGAGCTTTATCTTCAAAAGGCCCTCAAAGAAATGCCCAAGGACTACGAAACCCACCGGCTTCTGGGCGTGGCTGCGGGCATGCAGGGAAAACATCAGCAGGCTATCCAATTCTTCACGCTGGCTGCCGGCATCGAGCCGGGTAATGCGGACGCCTGGTTCAACCTGGCCCTTGCCTGGCGTGAATCCGGCAATCTGATAGAAAGCAAAAAGTACGAGCAAAAGGCCTTCGAAATAGACCCAAACATTGTTCAAAAACGCAGCAGGCCAGGCGGCCAATAACCCAAGGCTTATGACAAGTACTCCTTATGTCTGGCTTCTTTCCCTGATACTCTGCTCTTTCTCGGGAGAGTCAGGCCTCCCATCCCATCCGGATGCCCGGGCCACGAAATGGGTCGACGACCTGTACGATCAAATGTCTCCCGAAGAACGGATCGGGCAGCTCATCTGGGTGCGCGCTCATTCCGACAAGGGCCCCGATCATATTGCCCATGTGGAAAAGATGATCCGGGAATACCACGTGGGCGGTCTTACCTTCTTTCAGGGCACACCCCTGGAGCAGGCCCGGCTGACCAACCAATACCAGGCCCTGGCCAAAAGAGTCCCCCTGCTGATCTCCATGGACGCCGAATGGGGCCTGGGCATGCGCCTCAAGCAAACCACCATCAGCTATCCCAGGCAGATGATGCTGGGCGCCATTCAGGACAATATCCTGCTGTACGATATGGGCGCCGAGATCGCCCGGCAGATGAAGCGCCTGGGCGTTCACATCAATTTCGCCCCGGTGGCCGACGTGAACAACAACCCCGCCAACCCCGTCATCAACTACCGCTCCTTCGGAGAAGACCGGTACAACGTGGCGGTGAAGAGTTTTTATTACATGAAAGGCATGCAGGACAACGGCGTGATGGCCTGCGCCAAGCACTTCCCCGGCCATGGGGATACGGACACCGACTCCCACCACGACCTTCCCGTCATCGCCCACGACCGGACACGACTCGACAGCATCGAGTTGTTCCCTTTTCAGGTGCTGATCGAGCAAAAAATAGGCAGCATCATGGTCGCCCATTTGCAGGTGCCGGCCATCGATAGCACCCCAAACCTGCCCACCACCCTTTCCCCGCTCGCCATCAGAAAATTGATGCTGGAGGAAATGGGGTTCGAAGGCCTTGTCATTACCGACGGGCTGGACATGGAGGGAGTAAAGAAATACCACCGTTCCGGAGAGGTGGAGGCCAAAGCCCTCGTCGCCGGAAACGACATCCTGCTCATTCCGCCGGATGTGCCGGCTGCGGTTTCCAGAATCAAAGAATATCTGGCGGAGGGGAAACTCGATCCATCGCACCTGGAGGCCAGCGTGAAAAAAGTACTCCACGCCAAATACAAGCTCGGGCTCGAGCATTTTACCCCGGTGGACCCCGAAAACCTGGAGGCCGACCTCAACCACCCGAAAGGGATGGCGATAAAGAGGAAACTCATCCAGCACAGCCTCACGCTTTTGCGCAATGAGCGACACCTGCTTCCCCTCGACCGGATCGATACCCTGGAAATAGCCTCCCTGAGTATCGGCGCCGCCGGGATTACCCCTTTTCAGAAATCCCTGAGCCGTTATGCCGATGTGGAGCACTATCAATCCCCGAAGGACATAGCAGCCGACCAGCAACAGCGATTGCTCCGCTCGCTTGGAGATAAGGAGCTCGTGCTGGTGGGCCTCCACGGGATGAACCACAAAATGGGCGAGAACTACGGCCTGTCTGCAAGCGCCATTCAATTTCTCGAAAAGCTGCAGGAAAAGACCTCCGTGGTCTGGGTGGTTTTTGGAAATCCATACTCCCTGGTGAATTGCAAAAATGCCAAAAGCCTCCTGGAAGCTTACGACGAAGACCCCATTACCCAGGAGATGGCGGCGCAGGGGATATTCGGGTCATTCGGATTCAGAGGCCTGCTGCCCGTAACTGCCAGTAAGGAATACGCCTTCGGCGACGGAGATTACTCCCCGGCTTTGCACCGCCTGGGCTTCGGCCTCCCGGAGGAATCGGGGCTTCACTCCGAAAACCTCGCCCTGATCGATACGATCCTCGAGGATGCCATCCGCAAGCAGGCTATGCCCGGATGTGTGGCCCTGGTGGCCAAAAACGGAAAGATCGTCTTCGAGAAAGCCTATGGGAAGCACACCTACAAAGAGGAGCAGCCCACCCGCCCGGAAGACATCTTCGACCTCGCCTCCGTCACCAAGATCGCGGCTACGACACTGGCGATCATGAAGCTGCACGACGAGGGGAAGATTCATATCTACGACACCCTGGGAAAGCACCTCCCGGAGTTCCTGGGTACCGACAAGGCCGGCATGACTATCGAGCAGGTGATGACCCACCGGGCCGGTCTGGAAGCCTGGATCCCTTTCTACAAGGAGACCATTACCCCAGATAGAAAGCCGCTGCCCATGCCCGAATGGTATCGTGAAAAGCCGGATACGGCATTCCGGATTCCCGTTGCGGAGAACCTGTACATGCGCTACAACTACGTCGACACGATGTGGCAGCGCATCCTGGAATCGCCCGTGTCGGAAACCAAAAACTACCTGTACAGCGACCTGGGCTTTTTTCTGATGGCCAGGCTCGTGGAGCGGGTGTCCGGTTATCCGCTCGATGCTTTTATGGAGCGGGAGTTTTATCGTCCCATGGGCTTGCAGAGCACGGGGTTTAACCCCTGGAACCGATTTGACAAAGGCTTGTTTCCGCCGACGGAGGAAGATGATTATTTCCGCCGCCGCCGGATACAGGGCTATGTGCACGACATGGGGGCGGCCATGATGGGCGGGGTGAGCGGGCATGCCGGCCTTTTCTCCAATGCCGAAGACCTCGCGGCCATCATGCAGCTTTTGCTCCAAAAAGGCTTTTACGGCGGACGGCGATACCTGCAGCCGGAAACGGTAGACCTGTTCATCCAGCGATGCGGGGTTTGCTCCAGGCGGGGCATCGGCTTCGATATGATGCAGGCCATTCCGCAGCTGGCAATTAACCTTTCTCCAAAATCCTCGCCCAGCACCTTCGGGCATCTCGGATTTACGGGCATCGCCGCCTGGGCCGACCCGGAGCACCAGCTGATCTTCATCCTTTTGTCCAACCGCACCTACCCCAGCATGGAGAATAATAAGTTCATCAACATGGATGTGCGCAGAAAAGTCCAGACCCTGGTATACGATGCCCTGGATTTTTATAATTTCGAGGAATGAACCTGTCCCTTAGAATAGCGCGCCGTTATCTTTTCGCCAAAAAATCGACCAATGCCATCAACCTCATCACGGGCATATCCGTGCTGGGCATCTCGATCGGCACCGCCGCGCTGATCCTCGTGCTATCGGTGTTCAACGGCTTCGAAGACCTCATCCAGAGTCTCTTCAGCAACTTCAACCCGGATGTCAAGATCACTGCCGTGCGCGGCAAAACCTTCATTCCGGATTCCGCGTCCCTGGTAGCGGTCCGAAACCTGGAGGGCGTCGAATTCCTCTCTCTGACCCTGGAAGAGGTAGCGTTTTTCGAATACGAGGACAACCAGGATTTCGGCATCCTCAAAGGCGTCGATTCCAATTTCCACAAGATCAACCACATCGACTCCACCGTGCTGGAAGGCAGTTACACTTTTCAGGAAAGCGGCCGGGAAGCCCTTGTGCTCGGCATCGGAATGCGCAACAAGTTGAAAGTGGACGTGAGCAACCCCTTCAAGAGCATGAGCGTGTACATGCCCAAAAGGCAGCGCGTGGGGCCGCTCGAAAAACCCTTCCGCCAGCAATTCGCCATACCGGCCGGTTCTTTCATCATCCAGCAGGATTTCGACAACCAATACGTCCTGTCCTCCCTCGAATTTGCCCGCTCCCTGCTGGCCGAACCGAGGGCCATCAGCTCGATGGAGCTGCGCCTGAACCCCGCCATTCCAGCGGGAGAGACCATCCGCCAGATAGAGGGGATACTCGGGGAGGAATACCACGTGAAGGATCGCTATCAGCAGGACGAGGCTTTTTTCAAGCTGATGAATATCGAAAAATGGCTGAGTTTTGCCATCCTCAGCCTCACCTTGTTCCTCGTGGCCTTTAATATGATCGGCTCCCTGTGGATGATCGTGCTGGAAAAAGCCGGATATCGCGATCCTCAAGTCGATGGGCGCCACCGACCGAACGATACGATCCATTTTTCTGCTGCAAGGCATTCTGCTCTGCGCGTTGGGTATGCTCGCCGGCTTTGCGGTTGCCCTGGGCTTGTACTTTGTGCACACCGCCCTGCCGGAAGGGCTGATCTCCATCCCCCAGGGCTTTCTCGTCACGGCCTACCCGATCAGTTTGCGGGCCCTCGATTTCGTACTCATCGCCATCACCGTATTGTCGATCGGCATGCTGGCATCGCTCCTGCCCGCCTTTCGCGCACAGCGCGTACCCGCCATCATCCTGGAGGAGTAAGAATTAGCAGACCCTTATGCTTGTGAAAGCCCGTTAATTAATACCTTTGCGCCTGCAAATGGATGATTGGGAACTCGAATTTGAATGGGGCCGCGTCAGGAATCTGGTGAAAGACGCAATTGGCAGGGAGGCATTGCCCGACCTGAATGCTATTTTATTCCTGATTGGCGTGCAGGAGCTGGGGCGCTGGAGCGCCATCTTCACCAAAGAAGAGAAACAGGACCTGATGCACATCGCCGTTTGCCGCCTGCTTAGCTACGACGGCTACTATACATTTGCGGGCCGCGACCAGGATGGCTGGCCGCACTGGGAGGCGGTAAAACCCTTTTCCACTAAAGGGGTTGAAGAACAGGAGAGTTTTCTGAAAGTCAAAGTCATTCAATATTTCAAAGATTGGGAAAAAGAACAACTATGAAACATTCATTTCTCCTTCTGTCCATTGCCGCCCTGACGATCGGAGCATTCGGATGCAAGCCGGCGCCCAAGGCGGGTTTTGAATCCTCTGTACCTGCCGGCCCGGCCCCGGTGGATATCCAGTTCACCAATACCTCCCAAAACGCCGACCGCTATGAGTGGAGTTTCGGCGACGGACAAAGCTCTACGGAGGAAAGCCCTTCGCATACCTACACCGCTTTCGGAAATCTGCTGGTGGTGCTCAAGGCGTATCAGAAAGACCTCATGAGCGTGGATTCGGCCTACATCGAGATTCCAGAACCGCCTCGTCGCCGGGCTGTGATTGAAACTTCATTCGGGAATATAACCGTCGAATTGTCCAACCGGACCCCTCAGCACCGAGATAATTTCATCAAACTGGCAGAGGAGCATTTCTACGACAGCCTGCTGTTTCACCGCGTCATGTCCGGGTTTATGATCCAGGGCGGGGATCCCAATTCCAAAAACGCCAAGGCCGGGCAAATGCTCGGGCAGGGCGGACCCGGGTACACCGTTCCGGCCGAGATCGTGCCCGACCTGATCCACACCAAAGGCGCCCTTGCGGCCGCAAGATTGGGCGATCAGGCCAACCCGCAAAAAGCGTCCTCCGGGTCGCAGTTCTATCTGGTGCAGGGTCATGCCATCAACGCCGACGTCATCGGGCAGATCGAGCAGGTGCGAAAGTTTCAGCTCAGCCCCGATCAAAAATCGGCCTACCTCAAAGCCGCTTTCGGCACGCCTACCCTCGACCGGGAATACACGGTGTTCGGCTATGTGGTGGAAGGCCTGGAAGTGATCGACCAGATCGCGGCTCAGGAAACCGACCCCAATACCAACCGGCCTAAAAAAGACATCCGGATGAAAGTCCGGATGATTGAAAGATAATAAAATTGTATCATCCTATGTCCAGACTATTGCTACCGCTCGGGATTTTGATCCTCTTTGCGTCCTGCGCCCGCCCCGTCGCCAAATTCAGCTATCAGGGCAACGACAAGCCGGCGCCTTCGGTCATCCGTTTTCAAAACGAGTCCCAGAAGGCCAAGGCCTATGAATGGGATTTCGGCGACGGTTCTTTCTCCAGCGAAGAAACGCCCGAGCACCAATACAACTCCTCCGGAAACTACCTCGTCACCTTAAAAGCCCTGAAGGGCAAAAAACAATCCCTCATGGAAGAACGCATCGTCATATCGGCGCCGGAACGCTGCCTGGTCGAGATCCAAACCGAGTTCGGCAATATGGTGGTATGGCTCTACGACGCCACCCCTCAACACCGCGATAATTTCCTCAAACTGGTCGAGCAGGCCTATTTCGACGACCTCATTTTCCACCGCGTCATCAGCGGATTTATGATCCAGGGCGGCGACCCCAACTCCCGCAACGCCAAGCCCGGTCAATCCCTAGGCTCCGGCGGTCCGGGTTATACGATTCCCGCCGAATTCGTCGACTCCCTCTTCCACAAAAAAGGCGCCCTGGCCGCAGCCCGCACCGGCGATCAGGTAAACCCGGAGAAAAAATCCTCGGGCTCCCAGTTCTATATCGTGCAAGGCCGTGCGACGACCGAGGAGGACCTGAATATGATCGAAGCCAGGAAGGGCTTCCGGTATTCCACGGCTCAGCGCGAAACATACCTGCAAATGGGCGGAACCCCCTTTCTCGACCGCGATTATACCGTGTTTGGAGAAGTAGTGGAAGGCTTCGACGTGATCGATAAGATAGGCGCGGTAGCTACCCAGCCGGGCGACCGGCCCAAAACCGATATCAAAATGAAGATTAAACCCGTGAAATAACTCCCCCGACTGATGGAAGACCATATCCTGCTTGGCATAGACGTAGGAGGCACTGCGATTAAGGGCGCCCTCATCGACGTGGCAAAAGGCGAGCAACTCACCGAAAGGCTCCGCCTGGCTACCCCACAGCCGGCCGTTCCGGCGTCTATGGGATTGGTGGTAAATGAAATCGTCAAGGAATTTAAATGGGAGGGAAAGCCCATCGGTTGCGGCTTTCCCTCCATTGTCAAAAACGGGGTAGCCTGCTCCGCAGCCAATATCGACAAAAGCTGGATCGGGACGAGCATTGAAAAAGAATTCTCCGGGGCCACCGGCTGCCCGGTCTTTGCCGTCAACGACGCAGACGCCGCCGGGATCGCCTCCATTCATTTCGGCGACGGAAAAGGCGTCGGTGGAACCGTCATCCTGATCACGATCGGTTCGGGCTTGGGCTCGGCCCTGTTTTACGACGGACAATTGGTGCCCAACACGGAATTGGGGCACCTCTACCTCGGCGGCCGGATTGCCGAACACTATGCCTCCGCCAAAGCCCGGGAACGGGATGGCCTGAGCTGGAAAGAATGGGGGAAACGATTTAACAAATACCTCCGCCACCTGGAGCGCCTTTTTTCCCCCGACCTGTTCCTGCTCGGAGGGGGCGGCAGCAACAAATTCGATGAGTTCGCCGACCGGCTGGACATCCATACCCCTGTCAAACCCGACCGGCTCTTCAACCGGGCCGGATTGATCGGAGCGGCCCACTACGCCAGGCTCCAGATGCAAAAGGGGAAAAATCAAAAATAGATGGAGGCCCGCTGGACCAGTCTTGCCACTTCCCTGGAAGGAGCCTTCCACCAAGACGAACTCTCCCGGGCCGTATATGCGACCGATGCCTCCCTGTACCGCGAATGGCCGCTGGCCGTGGCGTACCCCAAATCGACGGAAGACATCCAAAAGCTCGTGCGCTTCGCTTCTGAACATGGGCTAAGCCTGATCCCCCGCGCAGGAGGCACCTCTCTGGCCGGCCAATGCGTAGGCGCCGGGATCGTGGTAGATATATCCCGCCACTTCAACCAAATACTCGAATTTAATGCGGAGGAGCGCTGGGTCAGGGTGCAGCCCGGAGTGATCCGCGACGAACTGAACCGCTTTCTGAAGCCCCACGGCCTCTTTTTCGGGCCCAATACCTCCACCTCCAACCGCTGTACCATCGGAGGGATGGTGGGAAATAACTCCTGCGGCTCGACCTCCATCCGCTACGGCAGCACCCGGGACCACGTCCTGGAGATCGAGGCCGTGCTGAGCGATGGCGCCACTGCCCATTTCGGAGGGCAGAAAAATGGCAGGAGTCCCGGCAGGCTGGAGCGTTCGCTTCACGAACAAATAGAGACTCTGCTCTCAGAGCCCTCCATTCAAAAGCAGATCCGCGACCACTATCCAAAATCTTCCATCCACCGGCGAAACACCGGCTATGCCCTCGATGCCCTGTTAGACAAGCCGGGTTCTCTGTGCCCCCTGCTCTGCGGTTCCGAAGGCACCCTGGCCTTTTTTACTGGGGTCACCCTTCGGCTCGAACCCCTTCCCCCTCCGGCGGAAGCCCTCGTTTGCGCCCACTTCGGCTCGGTCGATGAGGCGCTTCAGGCCGTGCTGATCGCCATGCGATACCGGCTCTACGCATGCGAGTTGATGGACAAGACGATACTCGATTGTACCCGCGAAAACTCCGAGCAAAAAAAGAACCGTTTCTTCCTCGAGGGCGACCCCGGGGCTGTGCTCATGCTGGAAGTCCGGGGAGAAAAGGAGGAGGAGGCCGCGAAGGAAGCAGAGGATCTCATCCGCTCCCTGAAAGATGCCGGCCTCGGGTATGCCTTTCCGGTGGTAAAACCGCCCAAAACCAAAAATGTGTGGGCTTTGCGCCAGGCGGGTCTTGGGGTGCTCTCCCATTTGCCAAACCGCAAAAAAGCCATCACCTGCATCGAGGATACGGCCGTGGCGTTGGAAGACCTTCCGGAATATATCGCCGAATTCCGCACCCTCCTTGCCGAGCGCTTCGGGCAACAATCGGTCTACCACGCCCACGCCGGCGCCGGCGAACTCCACCTACGGCCCATGCTCAACCTGCGCGATCCGGCCGATTTCCGGCAATTCCGCTCCATCTGCGAGGCCTCGGCCCAACTGGTGAAAAAATACCGGGGCTCCCTAAGTGGTGAGCATGGCGACGGGAGGGTTCGGGCTGAATTTATCCCCCAGGTTTTGGGAGAGGACAACTACCAGCTGCTCCGAAAGATCAAATCCCTCTGGGATCCGAAAAATATATTCAACCCCGGGAAGATCGTCGACCCCCTTCCCATGGACAGCCAGCTCCGCTACTCCCCCCAACAGCCCTTGAAGCAGGTGGCAACGAAATTCGACTTTTCCGCATCCGACGGCATCCTGGGCGCGGTGGAGAAATGCAACGGATCGGGCGATTGCAGGAAACTGGCGGGCAGCGGCGGCACCATGTGCCCCAGCTATATGGCTACCCGCGAGGAGATCGACAGCACCCGGGGTCGGGCCAATGCCATGCGGGAATTTCTGAATCTGGAAACCGGGCAGCCATTCGGCCATCCGGAGGTTCACCTGGCGCTCGATCGCTGTCTCTCCTGCAAGGGCTGCGCCGGCGAATGTCCTTCCAACGTCGATATGGCCACCCTCAAATCCGAGTTTGAATACCAACACCAGAAAATACACGGCTTCACTTTTCGCAACCGGCTCTTCGGACAGATCGACCGGGTGTATAGCCTGGCGGCCATTTGGCCCGGGCTGAGCAACCGAGTCATGCAGTCCGGACTCCTCAAAAGCGCGCTGGGGGTCGCAGGAAAACGGTCCCTTCCACCTATCAAAAAGTGGGGCAAACCAAAAGTCGCTGCACCCGGGGGACCCGTAAAAAAATCGGTTTACCTTTTTGTCGATGAATTCACGCGCTACCTGGATTCGGAGCTCGGGATTGCGGCATTAAAGCTCCTTCACGCGCTGGGGTACGCCGTCCAACTGACCGACCACCCTTCCAGCGGACGGGCCTGCTTTTCAAAAGGCTTGCTGGATCGCGCACGGCGTCTGGCCGACCGGAATGTCGAGCTCTTTTACCCGCTGGTATCGGAGGCCTCCCCCTTGCTGGGCATCGAGCCTTCGGCCATCCTCGGTTTCCGGGATGAGTATCCGCGAATCGTATCGCCGCATCTGCGCGAAAAGGCGAGTCAGCTGGCAAAAAATGCCCTGACGATCGAGGAGTTCCTTTCGAGGGAATTCCAGGCTGGGAATATAGACCGGTCTCTCTTTAAAAAGGACTCCCGGCTCGTCCTCCTGCACGGGCACTGCCACCAGAAGGCCCTTTCCTCGATGGAAGACAGCATCTGGATGCTGAGTATTCCCGAGAACTATACGGTGGAGGCCCTACCCACGGGATGCTGCGGAATGGCGGGATCTTTCGGCTACGAAAAAGAACACTACGCGCTCAGTATGCAGATCGGAGAACTGGTCTTGTTCCCGGCGCTACGCCAGGCCAATCCCGAAACCATCGTCGCCGCGCCCGGCACGAGTTGCCGGCATCAGATACTCGATGGTACAGGGAAAAGGGCTTTGCATCCGGTGGAGGTTTTATGGGAAGCACTCCAAAAATAAAAGGGTTAAGCTGCGGCCGCAGCTTAACCCTTTTAAAATTTACAATTTAACTTACTCCAACGCTATCATCTTCTTGACAGCCACATGCGTCGGAGTTTCCAGCTTATAATACAGCACGCCGGAGACGTTCAGTCGCTGGAGCTCGATCGAGTTGTACCCTTTCTGGAAAATGCCCTCCGTGGTCTGCATCACTTTTCCGGAAGCATCCCAAACCGTGAGGCGGGCGCTGCAAGTTTCAGGCAGGTGGAAAGAAATCTCCGTGCTTTCGCGGAAGGGGTTGGGCCGGTTTTGGAAAAGGGCAAAGCCCGATTGTTCTTCCTCGCTTCCTTCGAACAGCAGTCTCGCATCGAGGTATTCTCCATTGCCATTGTAGGCTTCTTTTGGCGTAAACCGCGAGCTGAGGCGAAGCCATTCGCTCAGTTTTCCGTCCATTTTGGCCTTTCCCTTGAGCTGGAAGAGGATGGTGTGCTCGTCCAGTTGTGCGGGCTCGGCGCTGAGCCAGTTGGCGGTAATAGCCCCCTCATCGGCCAGCGCCCATCCGAAATGCTCTTCGGACACCAGGCCTGGGATAACCGACTCCCATTCGATCGCTTCGGTCGGGAAATCGAGGGTGAACTGGTAGCCCAGCACCGTCGCCGGACGGAGGCGAACGGAGGCCGTAAAGTCCTCTCCAGCTTTCAATTCCCGTTCGTCGGTGACAAATTCCAGCTCGCCGGCATAGCTGCGTTCCAAGGCGCCGTCGTCGAGGTTATTCGGATTTGCGGACAGGTTGACGTCCCCGACCTTGATCGCTACGAAATCGGTGAAGAGTTGATCGACGGTCAGGTTGTTGTAGTTGATCACTTCCGGGAATGGTCCGCCCTGCCAGGGAATCTGGGGGTTGGGGAACACATAATCCTGGTCCACAAAACGCCAGGAGGTGTTGCTCGGGAAATTGGGGATCAGGATCAGAATGATCTTCTGAATGATCACCAGGTCGATCGTCGTCACCGCTCCGCTCTTGTTGACATCGGCCGCAATGATCTTGTAGGGGGAGTTCAGCAATTGGATCCCGAGGATATGCTTTTGAATGAACACCATATCCAGCGTGGTGACCCCGTTGGAGGGGAACACGTCGAGCATGGGGGTAATGGTATAGTCCTGCTCTGCCGGCAGCTCGAAGCTGAAGGTCCCGGTCTGGCTGGTGAGCGCGCTGGCCATTCCTCCATTCACATCGACCATGACGTTCGATACCGCGTTGCCGTTTTCCACCTCGATGGCGCCAGCCACTGTTATCATGGTGGGTTGAGTACAGGCCCCCATATTGTCCTGGATCTCTACAAAGGTGATACAGAAATCCTGGTTGCCACTTGCATCGGTCACCCAGATCTCGACGGGTTGCAGGCCCAGTTCATCACAAGTAAAGATGTGCAGGGTGTCGTTCACATCAGAAGAAAAAGAGACCTGAAGCGCTCCCGGGCAATTGTCGTAGCTGCCCGCGTCGAGCATATCGGCGGTCACCGGCACCATTCCGGTCTGCATGATTTCTGCCACCAGTCCGTTCATGCAAACAGGAGTCGGATTCTTGCAATCTACTACCACGATAGAAATCTGCTGGTAGGCGTAGTTATTGCATTCGTCGCTCACGGTGTAGTTTGCCGTATAGGTTCCCGGAGGCACGTTTAGATAGGGGCCGAAACTGCTGCCGTTGGGCAGGTTGCTCGTCACCTGGATGGTGATGTTATTCGAACAATCTTCGACTGTCGGGGTAGGCAGGGTGACGTTGGTGTTGCAGTCGGTCTCGTTTATGCAGACCTCCATATCATCCACCTGGAAAATCGGGTCTTCCGTATCGACCACGGTAATGGTCTGGTTGTAGACGATGTATCCATCGGGCCCTGAGCCGTTATTGACCCCATCCTTAAAGGTCCGGCTGTCCTTGTCTCCGTCTCCGTCGAAGTCCTGATTGGCCACGATTTCCGTTTTTTCGAGGAAGGCGTTGTATCCGTAATCGTCGTACAGGCACCAGTTGATCACCGTCCAGGTGCGGACGATGAGATAACAGGAGTTGCCCACCGCGTTGAAAGTCTGGTCGTCAAAAGAGGTCCCGATCAGTTCGCAATCGTCGAAGAAGATCTCCGGCTCCCCGAATGGCGGCAATGCTGCATCGGTGCAGTTGGCCGTAATGTTGGCGGGGAATTCGACCACCCAGTTCGACACGTGCTGCACATTGATAACTTGCGTGCAATTCGCCGGAGCATTCCCGAAGGGGTCCGTCGCGGTCCAGTGCCGGGTGATGCTACCCTCCGAACAATTGTTGATATTGATCGTAACGTCTTGCTCGACATCGTAGTCGCAATTATCGTAGAACAGAGGCGTACCGTAGGCGTTCAGCACGCTGTAATTGCCTTGCTGCAATGGCCCCGCAAGCTGGGTCTGGTAAGTCTCGCAGGTGATGGTTTGATTCGAAGGACAGGTGATCACAAAGGGAGGCAACTTGTCCTCCACAATGACCAATACCATGCACTCATTGTAATTATCGAAGCAATCCCATACCCGGAAAACCACCTGGATGGGACCTTGGCCCACATCAGCGCAGCAGAAAGTAACCGCAGGACCAAAGGTCGTATTGCTCGGCACCCCGCAGTTATCCTGCATCCTGCGAACCTGGAAGAAATCCAGGCAACAATTATCCGTGCTGCCGTCGTCGAACACGCTGGCGGAGACGATCGCCTTCCCGTCCGAAGATAGCGTCACGGTGGTGATCTCATCGCAGATAGCGACGGGCGACACGTTGTCGATCACAGTGACCTGCACGATGATCTCCTGTATGTTGTTGCACTCGTCGATAGCCTGATACGTCACGGGGTGCGTACCGATTGGTAAGCCGGGAGCGGGAATGAACCCGCCCTGCGCGCCGTCCTGACCGTTTATGTATATGGCTTCGCCTACCGAAGTGAAGATCAGCACGGTAAAGGAATTGCAATTATCCGAAACGACCGGAGGCAGCAACAAGCCCTGGGAAGTACAGGGCTGCGGGAAATTACCCTGGATGTTTGCCACGACAGTGAAGGGAGGACGGCTGATGGAAGGCGCTGTCTGGTCCATGACCGTAATGACCTGCACATTGTCTTCTCCCGCATCGTTGCTCGTGATTACCAGGCCGGTGCACCAATCGAGCACCGTCCAGGTGCGGATGATTTTGAAAGTGCTGCCGCAGGCATCGAGATACTGGTCGCTGTGGGTGTAATTATAGCTGCAATAGGGTCCGTCCAGCCCTTCGGGTTTGCCCGAGCCCGTGTTGTTCAATACGTTGGGATTGGTAATCCCGGCCGCATTGATCGGAGCGGTTCCGGATTGGAGCGCGAGCACTACGGGGTGAAGAGACACAGCGGCCAGAATCGATGGATGCTGGTTGTACTGATCACAACTCCAAATAATGTCGTTGGGGAAATCTACATCGTCCGGACGAATGATCTCTACGACCTGGGTACAGGGGAGGGATTCATTGTCGTAATTGTCGACGGCTATCCAAACCCGGTGAACCACGGCCGTATTGTCGTCGCAGGGATCGGTATCGACATAGATCTCGTCTATCAGGAGCAGCTCTACCGGGGTACAGTTATCGAAGGCCAGTGGAGGAGGCACATCGGCCAGTTCCGCAGAGCAGGCGATTTGAACTGCTTCCGTAGGGCAGTCAAAGGTCGGCGCGAGGTTATCCTCCAGAATGACCTGGCCCCAGCAGGAATTGCCGCTGGGAAGGTGCTTGATCGTCACCGTAAGCGTGAGCCCGATATAGGAACCGGGCACCGGGTTGGGAATGACGTTGATGTTGTGCTTCACCGTCACCGAATAATCGTCGAAGCAGGGGTATGTGCCCTCCAAGATCATATCCGGGGTGATCAGGGCCTCGCAATTTTCATCTACGGCGACCGTAAGGAGGGAATTACATGCCAGCGAAGAGGGGGTTTGCAGCACTTGAACCAACTGGCTGGTCGAAGCCACACAACCTGGGTCGGAAGGATCTCCGGGGGATGCCGTACCTGCATCGACTGTGTACACCACAAGGTAATTGCCCACTCCCAGATCGAATGGATCGAATACCGTCGCAGGGTCGCCGTCGATGGTAAATCCTTCCGAATCGAGTTCAACTCCTCCCACATTGCCTTCCAGCGTGACCGGATCGGAGTAGATGCAGAAGGGTCCGTCGAGGCCAAGGATCTCCGGCTCGGGGTAATAGCACACGTTGGAAATAGACAACGTGAGGCCGGGGTAAGAAGCGCTTTGCACCACCATCGAATACCCTATGCCGTCCAGGTGGATACCCTGGATCACATAAATCGACTGGCCGCCGCCCTGGGGAATCTCTGTAAGCTGGGTTCCAGCGGGATAGGGTAGCTGGGTATTCGGATTGCGCAAATTGGTGCTCACGATGGTCCATACTTGACCTTGCCCCGAGGGTCCTACCACGACTTCCTCTTCAAATTGTCCATTTCCGATACAGGTACAGGGGTCCGAAATGCTGGGTCCGCCGTAATACGAAATACCCGGAGCAGGACAGTTGAAGGACGCAACCACGCTCACATAGGCCGTGCAGGATGCGGTATTTTCAAATAGATCGGAAACGGTCAAAACCACCGGAAAAACCCCAACCTCGTCGCAGGTAAAAAGGGACTGATCGATGGAATAGGAAGCAATGCCGCAGTTGTCAAAAGACTCTGCATCTATATCGGCAGGGCTTATGGTCGCCTCTCCGTTGAGGTTCAGGTTGACCGTAATATTCTGGCAGAAGGCCACCGGCACGACGTTGTCGTCCACCGTAACAATTTGCGAGTAGCTCTTGATGTTGCCCGCGCAATCTGTCGCCGTCCAGGTATTGGTTATTGTACCCGGATTGGGATAGGGAATGGGGAATCCGGTTTGGGTAAAAACTACCGTCACGGCCTGGCCGCAGTTGTCGCCGGCAGTGATGCCCTGCGCGCCCGGCACATCGTCTTCACAAGCCACGCTCAGGTTGGCCGGCTGGGAAGACAACACGGGGGCGGTATTATCGTCGATCGTAATGGTCTGGATTATCGTAGCCGTATTTCCCGCGCAGTCGGTAGCGGTCCAGGTATTGATGACCGTTCCCTGGCCCGAACAGGAGGGAAGCGGGCTTTGTGAAAATTGGACGGGGATGTTTCCTCCGCAATTATCCGTGGCCGTAATACCCTGGCTTCCCGGTACCTGGCTGGAACAGGAAAACGTCAGGTTGGGAGGGGACGCCGAAAAAACAGGCGCCGTGTTGTCGATAATCGTAACCAACTGGGTGTAGGACGCCGTATTTCCGGCGCAATCGTTGGCAGTCCAGGTATTCGAGGCCACTCCGGTACAGCCCCCCGGGAGGGTTTGGGTAAAGACCACGGCGATGTTTCCACCGCAATTATCTGTCGCGGTGATACCCGGGTTGCCCGGCACAGCCGACAAGCAGGTGACGGTCGTGTTTTGCGGGAAAGCGGAGAGCACCGGGGCCGTGTTGTCGTCGATCGTGATGACCTGGGAATGGGTCGTCGTATTCCCCGCGCAGTCGGTGGCGGTCCAGGTATTGGTGACGGTACCGCTACCCGCGCAGTTCGAGGCGATCGTTTGGGAATAACCTACCGTTATCGTCCCTCCGCAATTGTCCGTTGCCGTAATGCCCGGATTGCCCGGGGCATTCTGGATACAGGAGGCAATTCCGGAGGGGGGATAAGACGATAACAGGGGCGGCAGGTTATCCTGAATGGTGATAGTTTGCGTATAACTGGCTGTATTTCCGGCGCAGTCGGTGGCCGTCCAGGTATTCTGGACGACTCCCTGGCCCGGGCAGGAAGGAAGGTTGCTTTGGGAAAAGTTTACGGTTACCGGGTCGCCGCAGTTATCGGTTGCGGTAACGCCCTGACTGCCCGGCACGTTGGCGCTGCAGGTCACGGTCGTATTTTGGGGCGTGGCGCTGAACACCGGCGCCTGGTTGTCGTCGATCGTAACCGTCTGGATGTGGACGACGCTATTGCCGGCACAATCCTGGGCCACCCAGGTGTTGGTCACCACTCCGGAGCCGGAGCAGGGCGGAGCGAGGCTCTGAAAGAAGGCCGGCGTAATGACGCCACCGCAGTTGTCCGTAGCGGTAATGCCCTGATTTCCGGGGTGGGTATGGGAAATGGTATTGCCGTCGCTGTCGGAGGCCGTCCAGGTATTGGTCACCGTGCCTTCGCCGGGGCAGTTGAGCGGCAAGCCGGTCTGGGTAAAGGTCACCTGCACTTCGCCGTCGCAATCGTCGAAGGCCTCGACACCCTGGTTGCCCGGAACATCCGATTGGCAATCCACGGTGATGTTGCCGGGGGTAAAAGAAAATTCGGGGCCAAGGCTTCCCACCGTGACTTCAAAACTGCAGGATCCCGTATTCCCCCCATCGTCCGTTGCCGAAATCGTCACCGTAACGGAAACGGTTTGTATGGTTCCGGGGGCAGGAGATTGCACGAGGGTCAGAGAAGCATCGCAGTTGTCGCTGGCCTGCACCAGGCCGGTGTAATCCTCCATAACAAATCCGCAATTGCCGTTCGGAATGGCTTCCTGATCAGCCGGGCAAACGAGCACGGGCGCTTCGTCGTCGGTCAGGGTCAACTGGAATTGGCAGGGGGTCGCATTGCCGCAGGCATCCGACACAATGATCACAATGGGGGAGGAACCGCTCAGGCTTTGCCCCGCAGCAGGGGTCTGTTCGAAATCCAGGTCTCCATTGCAGTCGTAGCCGGCCGTCACCAGGTCGATATAGCTGGGCAGAGTAAAGGAACAATTGGGTCCCAATACTCCGGTCTGATCGTCCGGGCAGATCACGACCGGCGGCGTAGTATCTTCAATCGAAATGATCTGGTTGGCGCTGACCGAGTTCCCGGCGTCGTCCGTAGCGGTCCAGGTCCGGGTAATGACCTGGGTCACGGGGCAGACGCCCTGGGACGTCGCATCCGAATAGGTGATTTGAGGGCTGAGGTCGCAGTTGTCGGTTGCCGAGGCAAACCCGGCGCCCTCGCAGCTTCCTTCCCGGTCCGTCACCTGAACGATAACTTCCAGGCTCACGTAGGTGCCCGGCTCGTCGATCACGCGGATGGTTTCGGTATGGGCGCCGAGGTCCGCGCAGGTGTAGAGTTTGGCGGGAGACAGCACGGGGGTTTCAAAAGCGAAATTAAGGCCGCCCGTTTCACAATAATCCACGCTCCCCGCGTTGAACATCTCCGCGTAAAGGACGGCGGTCCTGTTGGGGGGAAGGTTCACTACCATCCCCTGGTGGAGCAGGCCTATATGGTCGCAGTCCGCACTAGGGGCGCTGCAGTAGTTCCAGTAATCCCTCACATCGATGGCCACAGTGGCTTTCGATTGGTTGGCGAGGCCGTCGGTCACCCAGATTTCCAGGTTTTGCGTTCCGATGTCGGCGCAGCTAAAAGTATGGGTGAGGTCTAAAATGTTGGCGGAGAAGGAAAAGGTCAACGTGCCGCCCTGGCAGGTATTCTGGCTTCCGGCATCCCAATCGGAGGCCTCGAGGGTTACGTTCCCGTCGGGCTGGAGGTTGACGTGGAGTTTTGAAAACAATACAGGTACGGGCTGGCATCCATTGCCGCTGTTGTTGCAGTAATTGTATGGATCCTGGACGGAAATTTGGGAAGTGGCGGAATGCTTGTTCCCGTTGCCGTCGATCACCCAGATATTCACCGGGTTGGTTCCGATATGGGTACAGTTATAGACTTTGCTGGTATTGGCCGGGTTGGGGGAGAAAGAAAATAGGAGATTGCCAGCCCCGCAACCGTTGAGGCTTCCTCCGTCGAATTGCGCCGCTGCCAGGGTTGCGGTGCCCGATACCGGAAGGGTCATGGTAATTCCGGCTTTGAGCACCACCTGCGGACCGCAGGTTACTACCGGCGGCGCCAGGGGGTCGCCGCATTCCAGGGTCGCATCATCCGGCAGCGACAAGACCGGAGGCGTATTGTCCTCGACCGACACATTAAAGGTACAGCTGCCGATATTGCCGGCCGCATCTTCTGCGTAAAGGGTCACGGTTTGCGTCCCGTCAATTTCCGTTCCGGCTGCAGGGCTTTGGGTCACCGCAGGATCCGGATCGCAATTGTCATTTACGACGGCTTGTCCGGTATAATCCGCCAGGATGGCTTCGCAATTATTATTGCCGCTGACCACCTGGTTGGCCGGGCAGCTGATGACGGGAGCTTCTTCGTCTATACCCACGAAAACGGTAATGGTTTCGCAAGGAAGGGGGTCGCCGCAAGCAGGCTCTCCTCTCACGAAATAGGTCGTGGTCGTCGCAGGATTGACGACGATCTGCGCGCCTGTACCCGCAGGCGTCTGGCCGCAGGCTTCGGTATACCAATGCCAATCGTCGGCATCGTTCAGGCTGCCGCTCACGCTTAGGGTGACGGGCTGTCCGGCCTGGCAGGGATCATCGCTTTTGCTTACATTCGAAATGACGGGATCCGTGCAGGGAGGAGCGCCCGCGCTTTCCACCCGGAGGTAATCCAGCGCCATTTCCTCTCCGTCGTGGTCTGAGCTAACTACGATTTTGAGCTCCAGGGAAGTTCCATTCGGTAGGGGAAAGGAGAATTCCTGAAAGGCATTGACCAGCATCGTACCTTCCCCGCCATCTCCATTGCAATCGGGGTCGCGGTGAAGCGGTTCGTCGAGGGTATTGCCTGGGTTGGTGCATTCGATATCGGGGCTGAAACACATGCCCAACACGAAAGGCGCGTTATCCACCGAATAGTAGACCTTGATATAGTCCGGGGCGTCGTAGGTGCTGGCGCCGCAGGGGGTTTCGGCTCCCGCTGCAAACAGGCCCTTGAACGACAAGCCCGTTTCGTTTGAAATATCTATACCGGAGATGAGAATCTCTTTTTCATCCACGCCGTCCGGATTGCCGTTGCCGGCCACGTCGTCGAGGTCTTCCCCGGCGAAATAAAAGCTGCCGTGGTATGCGGTGTATTGCCCGGTCTGGTTATTGTTCGAGCCCTGTCCTACCAGGGCAATGGAAGATCCGGGAGAAGGGGGGTCTGCGTAGGTCATGATGTCCCCTTCTATCCGGCCCCAGTAATCGTCGACGCTAATCGGGTCGAAGAACAAATGGGGGGAAGCGTAGCGCACGCCTTCTCCATTGGTCTCAAAATCTTCGGACCAAATGATCTGGCTGTTCAAAATCAGGGGGGAGAAGGTGAAGAAAAAGCAAAGGAGAGCAAGGAAAGCATGTGTAGAGAAGCTCTTCATGGGAATGAGATTGTAATTGTTGTAATCGGTTTGCAAAAAGGGATATCAATTCAAGCGCCGGGGTTCCCCCTTCCCAACACAGGTAAATTTATAAGCAGTCCTTCCGCTTCCTGATCGGAATAGACATGTAGATGTAGCCAACGGGTAAATATGTGGATTGAAGCCTGCCCGAGAAAGGCAGGCACGTCGAAGTAATATGCGGGTAAGGCAATGCAGTCATGGGCATCGGTTTTCGGGAAATCACTTAAAGCAAATAAAGTTACGCTTTTTTGGGAAAAACCCACTGGCAAAGTTACGCTCCTTGCAAGATACATGCCTACCGACATTAAGGTATTTTGGCCAGAGTTTAAAACTTTAACATATATCTTAGGGCTTTGTACCCGCCTCTTTACAAAAAACAAATGCCATGGGGTTAGCCCATGGCATAGTATAAAAGGCATTGCAAAGAAGTTTTTAAGCGGAATGGCGGATACGAGTACCGCCCTCAATGGCCTCCCGGGTGATGGGATCAAAGCGGTAGCCCTTGCTGCCGAAATGCTCCAACACCTTTGGAAGGGCGTACTTCAACTGGGCCTCGGCTTTCAGGCTGTCGTGAAACACGATGATGGACCCCGGCTGCGTGTGGGCGATCACGTTTTGAAAGCACTGCTCTCCGCTCAGTTGGGTATCGAAATCGGCACTGAGCACATCCCACATGATGATGTCGTAATGTCGCTGGAGGAATAGGGCCTGACGACGGGTCAAGCGGCCGTAGGGAGGACGGAAGAACTCTGTTTTAGCCGCCCTGGCGCCCTGGCGCACATCGTGAAAATAACGGATATTGTCGGTGTTCCAGCCGTTGAGATGGTGGTACGAGTGGCTGCCCACCGAATGGCCCTCGGCCTGGACGGCTTTCAATACTTCCGGGTTCTTGCGGATATTGTCGCCCACGCAAAAGAAGGTGCCCTTCGCATGGTAGGCCCGGAGGGTGTCGAGCACCCAGGGGGTTACTTCCGGAATGGGCCCGTCGTCAAAGGTCAGGTAGATTACCTTTTCCCCGCCCGGAATCTTCCAGATAAAGTTTGGAAAAAGGTTTTGAATAAATTGAGGCGTCTTTACTAAATACATCTTTTATCTGTTGATATGTGCAGGGATTGTTAATTTTGAAACCGCTTTTGCGAAATTTAGTTTGAAACGAATTTCCGGCGGTAATTGCTGCCTAGGAGCATGATTTTCAGGTCTTTTTAACTTTTTTTATGGATGCTATCCGCGTTCGTTTTGCACCCAGTCCGACGGGCGCCCTTCACATCGGAGGGGTGCGTACGGCTTTGTATAACTATTTGCTGGCCCGGAAACACAACGGGACCTTTATCCTCCGCATCGAGGACACGGACCAAAACCGCTTTGTGCCCGGCGCCGAAGAATATATCATCGAATCCCTGCTCTGGTGCGGGCTCAAGCCCGATGAAGGACCCGGCTTCGGCGGCGAATACGGTCCCTACCGCCAGTCCGACCGCAAGGAAATCTACCAGGCCCAGGTAGCGGAACTGCTCCGGACCGGCCACGCCTATTACGCCTTCGATACCACTGAAGAACTGGAGGCGAGGAGGGAAAAGGACCCGAACTTCAAATACGACGCCTCGGTGCGCATGGAGCTGAAAAACAGCCTCAGCCTTCCGTCCGGAGAACTCCAAAATCTCCTGGACCAGGGCGTACCTTATACCGTCCGCCTCAAGGTGCCCGACAACCAGGACGTCGTGGTGGAGGACCTGATCCGCGGACAGGTCCATTTCCAGAGCCAGGAGCTTGACGACAAGGTGCTCCTCAAGGCCGATGGCATGCCCACCTACCACCTGGCCAACATCGTCGACGACCACCTGATGCGCATCACCCATGTCATCCGGGGGGAGGAATGGCTGCCCAGCACCGGGCACCACGTGTTGCTGTACCGGGCATTCGGATGGGAAGATACCATGCCCGTTTTTGCCCACCTGCCCCTCATCCTCAAACCCGACGGAAAGGGCAAGCTCAGCAAACGCGACGGGACGAGGCTCGGTATCCCCGTTTTTCCGCTTTCCTGGAAAGGCGAAAGCGCCGAAGATTCTTTCACCGGATTCCGGGAATTCGGGTTCGACCCCAGGGCCGTGCTCAACTTTCTGGCTCTCCTGGGCTGGAACTCCGGCACCGAGCAGGAGCTCTTTTCCCTCGAGGAACTGACGCAGGCTTTCTCCGTGGAAAAGATCGGCAAGGGAGGCGCCCGCTTCGATTTCGACAAGGCCAAATGGTTTAACCACCAATATATTCAGACCTCGCCCAATGATGCACTGGCCAGGGAGTTTCGCCCCTACCTGGAGACAAAAGGGCTCAACATCTCCGACGCCTTTCTCCAAAAATATTGCGGCCTGCTCAAGGATCGGGTGCATTTCCTGCCCGAATTTTGGGATGCCGGTCACTACCTGCTCGAACCCGCCGTCGCTTTCGATCCGGAAGCCGTTTCCAAAAAGTGGAGGCCCGATCTGGTCCCCGCGATGGAAGGGGTGATCTCTTTTATCCGGGATCAAGCTGCTTTCGAAGCCGGTCCGCTGCATGACGCCGTGACCCAATGGCTCAAGGACCAGCAGATCAAGCCCGGAGACATCCTGACCCTTCTCCGCATCGCCCTGACCGGCGCCATGAAAGGACCCGGGGTCTTCGATATGATGGAGCTGCTGGGAAAAGAAGCCTCGGTGCAGCGTTTGGAGCGAGCGTTGGATCATTTCAAGAACAGCGTTTCCTGAGCGGAGGCCGTTCTTTTACAAACAGTCCCGAATGCCCAAGAAAAAACCCATGGAAGGTAAACCGGAAGTAAACCGGGACCTGGAAGGATTCGACATCCGGATCGACGAATTTGGGGAGATCACCTCCAACTTCGAGATCGAGCGGATCAACAAATTCCTCAACGAACACGTCGACGACAAAAAGCTTTCGGAGAAGAACGAAAAGGACCCTGAACACGTAGATAAGAAGGAAAAGGAAGAAAAAGATGAGGCCTGAACCTCGCGGGGCTTTCCATTCCTCAACTTTTCCCTTACTTTTGCGCTGACTTCACGGTGTTATCTCACACGCATTGCCACGGGGTTGTTGTCCAAACAACAAAAAACTGTACCCTTATCTCTCATTGGCAGTCTATTCCATTGATCAGAAACCTGTAAATCCCACGTACCTATCCAACGATAAAATTGTTGATATGCAAAACCGGTTACACAAAAATCTACTGAAGGTATTTTTTTCCATTTGCCTTGCTTTTCTGGCCCTGCAGGCAAATGCCCAATTGAACACCTCCCCCTACTTCTCCTTTATCCCCGATCCGGATAATACCTTTTATCTGGATATCAATTGCGACAGCGTCTTCGTACCCCACGAACCGACGATCACCTCTATCCTGATGCCTCCGGCAACCATTCTGTACCCGCCGATGGGAGTTACCGGGATAGATCCTGCATTGACCGGCTATTCCGTCGGCGATCCAATTTTTGGCCCGCAAACCGTGCAGGTTTACTATATCGTGGAAGATGACCAGGGGAATATCGACACTTTTACCTACCAGGTCCACTTTTTGGATAACAGCCCTCCGACTTTTATTACTCCGGCCCCGGGCAACGTGACCATCAACTGCGTGGCCGATTTTCCTGCCCCTCTCGTCCTTCAGGCTTTCGACAACTGCCTGGGAACCGTGAATGTCCCATCCGTGGATAACCAGCTCCCGCCGGCGTCCTGGTGCGGCAGTCAACCCCTTGTGATCACCCGCTCCTGGACCATCACCGACCCGAGTGGATTTACCCTGATCAAAACACAGTTCATCACCATCTTGCCCGATATGACGGCGCCGGATATTCAGGTGGCGCCTCAGGACGAGGTTTCATTTTGCGGGCAAGACGATTACCAGGACTGGCTTACCAACCAACTCGGACTCGTTTCAACCGGAACGGTCGACAACTGCGATGCACTGAACTTTTCCTTCATCGGCCCGCCCACCTTCCCGGATTCCTGCCAGGAAACCGTCACCATCATTTTTACAGCAGTAGATGCCTGCGGGCTTTTCGATACCATTTCCGCCAGTTTCACGGCGATCGACACCCTTGCCCCGGTTCTGTTCGGGGTACCGGCAGACACCACGCTGAGTTGCCACGAAATGATTCCTCCCGCTCCAGCCGTGACCGTCGCGGACAATTGTTCCTCAATCGGACCGGCGCCTTTTTTTATTGAATTAACCACCCAAACCAGCGGAGAGGGCTGTTCCGATTATTCCTATACGATTACCCGGATCTGGGCTGCCAGCGATTCCTGCGGCAACTCCATACAGGTGCAACAGGTCATCACCGTGGTCGATACGCTTGCGCCCACGTTCACCCCGCCGGCGGATACCGCCGTGGTTTGCGGCACGGCTTCCCTGCCTTCCAGCACAGGTGAGCCGACCGACCTGATGGATAATTGCGCCGCCAACGTCACTTTTTCTTTCACCGATTTCATCGATACCCTTTCCTGCCCGCAGGAGCAACTCATCAAACGGGTCTGGATTGTGGGGGATGAATGCGAGAATATCGCCATCGACACCCAGTTCATCTCCGTGGTCGATACCCTTCCGCCCACTTTTACGCCCCCGGCGGATACAGTATATATCAGTTGTAATCAGCTAGGCGACGACAGCCTGACCGGGATGCCCACCGATCTGTTCGACGAGTGCGACAGCGCTCCGGTGTCCGACTACGAGCAGGAGATCTTCGACGTATTGTGCCCCAGCTCGTACAGTATCCGCAGGGTTTGGTCGGTCAGCGACGCCTGCGGGAATGTCGATTCCACCGTTCAGATCATCATCGTGCGGGACACCCTGCCTCCGGCTTTTGTCATTGCGGCACAGGATATGACGATTTCCTGCACCACCGATTCGGATGCCGAAGCCGCATTCAACTCCTGGGTTGCCGGTCTTGCAGGTTCCACTGCAGTGGACAACTGCCCTGCGGGAGACCTCATCTACCTCGTTTATAACACGGAAACTACGCTCAACCCCTTCCTGCCTCCTGCCACTTGCGAGGACAGTCTCATGGGCATCTATCGCCGGCAAGCCGTCGATTTTATCGCGATCGACGCCTGTGGGAACGAAGGAAAATCCACCGCTACCTTTACCGTGGCCGATACGGAAGCGCCCTTGATCGTCTTTTGTCCGGGAGATACCATCGTGTCGGCCGATCCGGGGCTTTGCATCGCGACGCTCAGCCTGCCTCCCCCTATCGCCAGCGAGCTTTGCGGCCTGGAGCCCTCCCCGCTTTCCTATTTTCAAACCCTGCCCGTAACCTCCCCAGCCCCTCCCGGCCTGGAGCTCGATATCCTGATCGACACCCTGGTGTTCACCTTCCCCGTTCCCGCGGCTCCTTCCCAGGCGCTTGGCAACGTCGATGTGCGTTTCGACCTCAATTTCGTGGATGGGGACGGCTCCTTTGAATACCTGCTGATCTACGACGAAAACGGCGCCTTGCTGGGCCAAACGGTCAATACCCCGGCTCAATGCGACACCAGCATGACCCTTTTCTCCTTTCCGAGCCAGCAGTTTAACCTCTGGGCTCAGGACGGAAGCGTAACTTTTACCCTTGCGCCCAATACCCCTCCGAACGGCTTGCCAGGGCGGTTTAGCGTGAACAATATTTGCCCGGGCGGCACGGTCGACGCCCATTTGGCTTATCAGGCGGACTCCCCGCTCGAACTGCGGTTTGAATACAGCCTGAACGACGGACCCCGCGAAACCGGCCTGTTCAATATGCCGGTCACCGAACAATTCGAATTGGGAACCACCAAGGTGGATTATTTCGTGACCGATTGCGCGGGAAATGAAAGCATCTGCACCTTCAACGTATTGGTCCAGGATGTGGAAGCGCCCGCCCTGGTCTGTCCGAGCGGTTTTACCACAAACACCGATCCGGGCGTTTGCCAGGCCGCGGTCGAATTACCCATCGTAGCCGGTCTGCAAGATAATTGCAGCGTAGGCTCCACCATCACCCAAACCGCTCCGGCCGATTCCCTCAGCTCCCTGCTGACGTTCAGCTACAGCCCCGACCTTATGGATTGGCTGGCGGATCACAAGACGCTGTCCTTTACCGGACTTTCCCCCATAGCCCTCGGGGATGTGACCCTCACCCTGGAGATCCTCGGCGATGTAGATGCCTCAAACGAGTATTTCACGCTCTTTGATCCCTTGGGGAATCTCCTCGGAACGACACAGGCAGGCCAGTCAAACGTCGTAGCGGGGGATTGCAACACCCCTAGCATCATCACTTTCACCTTCACCGCCCTGCAATTCAACAACTGGGCCGTCGGAGGTACGGCCAACTTCCAGGCCCTGTCCAACGTCAACATACCCATTCCGCCGGGCGGCCCGGGGGATGGCATTAACCCCTGCGACCCAGGTCCGGTGAATTCGGACGGCGACAACGACGGGATCAGCTATATCACGGCGACCCTTTCCTACATAACCCTGGCGCCTTCCTATTCGGCTTCCGGCGCCACGAGTTTTCCCCCGACCGTCATTACCGACATTACCGAACCGCCATCCATCACGCTCAATCAGGGAACTACGACCATTACCTATGAGGTGACCGATACCTACGGCAATACCGGCTCCTGCAGCTTCGACATTATCGTGCTCGACAACGAAGCGCCCGTCGCGATCTGCGATACGACCATCGTGTACATCAATCCCTCCGGCATTGTCGTCGACACGGTCTATGTGCAGGAGATCGACCTGGGCAGTTACGACAATTGCTCGATCGCCTCCATGACCGTTTTCCCCAACCTCATTACCTGCGATGTCATAGGCGACACCCTGACGGTATTCCTGACGGTCACCGACCCGTCCGGAAACTCCTCGAGCTGCCCCTCCCTGATCCGGGTGGAAGGAGAGGCGCCCCAGCCTACCTTTACCACCGGCAGTTGCGGGGGCGATACCTTGTTCCTGTTTGCCAATCCGCCCTCCGCGCCGGGAAGCAACATATTCATGTATCATTGGGTAGGGCCCAATTTTTCATCCTCGCAGGAAAATCCCTTTATTCCCAACGCCACCCAGGTCAATGCCGGAACGTACACCCTCACCATCGAGGGTCTGACGGGCTGCACGGCAAGCGCTGAAATACAGGTTTCGATCGAAGCCCTGCCCCTGGTGCCGACGATCAGCTTTGTTTCGGACAGTATTTGCACCGGTGAAAGCATCGTATTGAACACCCCGCCCGTCTCGGCATCCGGTCCGGTGGAATATCTGTGGTACAACGGGCAAGCGCCCAATGGGACGTTTATTTCAAGCACCCTTGTGCCCTCTCTGACGCTTCCCGGCCCGCACGCAGAAGGCGACAAGTGTTACTACGTGGTGGTGATCCGCAATGGCTGCGAGTCTTTCCCCTCCGTTTCGCAGTGCGTCCATATTACTGCCACTCCCGTTGCCCTGACCAACGACGATGTGATCAACATCTGCGAAGGGGAGAGCTTCCAGCTCGGGACGCCGGTCAGCGGGCCGGGCATCACCTACCTGTGGCAGGGGCCGGGGTTCAGCTCTACGCTGCAAACGCCGCCTCCGGTGGTCAACGTGACGGAGTTTAACGATGGGGTTTACACCCTGACGGTTTTCCGTAACGGTTGCCCTTCGGCGCCCGACTTTACCATTGTCAATGTGCTGGACCGCCCGGATACGCCGCAGATCTTCAACCCCACCTCCCCCGATAACCCGGCCTGCCAGGGCGATACGGTTACCCTGCTGACCAATATTACCGGGGTGACCTCCTATCAGTGGACTTCTCCTCAGTTTGAAATTTTTGTGACTACGGGGCCTTCGCTCGTGATAGAAAATACGACCATCCAAAGCCATCAGGGCAACTGGACGCTGGTGGTCAACGACGGATTCTGTCCCTCGTACGCCTCCGCGCCGATTTTCCTTTATGTCGCTCCCCTTCCCAACGTCGATGCGAGCAGCAACAGCCCGCTCTGCAACAACGAGAGCCTGGAGTTGACCGCCAGTTTCCTCGCGGGCGCGAGCTACCTTTGGACGGCTCCCGGCGGGGCGACCTACGCCGGTCAAAACCAAACCCTGCCGCCGGTTCCCGGGGTCTATACCGTCGATGTCATTTCGGCGTTGGGTTGTAAAAACTCCGCCAGTACGACGGTGGCCGTCAACCAGGCCCCTGTCATTACCAGCATCAGCAACAACGCGCTGAATTGCCCTCCGGGGCCCACCAACGTGACGCTCACTGCGACGGTTTCCCCACCCAATAACGGAACCTATGTATTCAAATGGACGGGAGGTCCGAGCGGGAATTATATGTTCACCGGCTACCCCGGGCTCATCGCCAATGCGACCGAGCTGAACAACGGCCCTTATACCCTTGTGGTGACGGACGGGAACGGCTGCGTATCGGCGCCGGTCACGACGGTGGTCGACATTGGTTCCATCCTTCCGACGCCTACTCCGCCCGCTTTTGTGGGCGACCCGCCGTTCTGCGAAGGCGAATCCGTGGTCCTCATTACCGTCGACCAATACAACGGGGTGGTAGAAACTTATGAATGGCATCTGCCGGGCGGCGGCATCCTGACCACGACCGGGCCTTCCCTCCCGCTCAACAACCTCAACCCCGCCACGGATAGCGGTAACTACTTCGTGGTGGTGGATGTGGACGGTTGCGAGACCGATCCTTCCCCGATCTCCGTGTTGACCGTAAATTCTACCCCGATTATCTCGGCTTCCAACAACGGGCCGGTCTGCGAGGGCGACCCTATCGAATTATACACGACCTGTTTTACCGGCAATGTGCAGTACGCATGGTTTAAGGCCCCGGATTTCAGCTCCGGTATTTGCAACCCGGTGATTCCGGACTCTGAAACCGACAACGCCGGCATTTATACGGTCGTGGTAACCGTAGAGGGATGTTCATCGGCCACCGCTTCCACGAATGTGCTGGTGCTCGACCGTCCGGACAAACCCACGCTTGCTCAGGCCGGCGCTATTTGCCTGGATGATCCGGATGCGCAATTGGTCCTCTCCATTGTTCCCTCCTCCGCGACGCCCGGAGCTACCTACCTCTGGTACCACGAGGGCCTGGGTTTGATCGGAGGACCTTCTCCTTCCCTGATTCTGGCCATAAACGACCTGGGCGGATTCTTTCCTGGGTTTAATAACTTTTACGTAGTAGCCCAGTTCGATTTTTGCGAATCGTTTCCCTCCAACCCCATTTCCGTTCTCTTTTCGGAAATACCTCCCAATACGGCCAATGCGGGTCCTGACCAGAACGTATGCGAAGGTCAGGCGCTCAACCTGGCCGCTACGCCTCCTTCCATCGGGACGGGGCTATGGACCCTCACGGGTGGAAATCCGGGCGGGGTGCAGATCGCCAACCCGGACATGCCGTCCACGACGGTTTCCGGACTGATTCCCGGGCTAACCTACACCTTTACCTGGTCCCTGAGCAACGGGGCTTGCCTGGACTATTCCTCCGACGAGCTCGAGGTCTTTGTCGATATGGTGGAACAGGCTTTCGCCGGCTTCGACATCGACACCTGCGCCATTAACTCCATCCTGCTGAACGCCGCCCCGCCCCTGCTGGGCGATGGATTCTGGACACAGCCTCCGGGGCAGACCCAGCTGGACGTGGTGATCAATGATCCTTTGGATCCGGGGACCCTGGTTACGGGTTTGATACCTGGAAATGAATACCGCTTTTTCTGGACCCTCCCCGATATGGGCTGCGGGCTGGAATCCGACACCGTGATCATTACGGTCCTCGATGGCAGTTCCTTTGCAGGCGCCGACTATCAGGATTGCTCCGACGGTTGTACCCGACTGAATGCGGAGGCGCCCGGAGTGGGCTACGGCATTTGGTCTTCTACCGATCCCAATATCATTTTTTCGAACGTGTTCGACCCCTACTCCGAGGCCTGCAATCTGGTGACCGGAGAGAACGTATTCATCTGGACCCTCAACGGCGGTTTGTGCGGAGGATCCGGAATGGACACGATTGTGGTCACCTATGCCTTCGAGCCCGATGCCGAGGACGAAACCTTCACCGTTCCTTTTGCGGGGGTAATTCAGGACAACGTAGCCTCCAACGACTTCAAGCCGGCCGGCTATTTTGTAAATCTGATCACTCCGCCGACCCACGGGGTGGTGGAAATACTTCCCGATGGGTCTTTCATCTACCGGGCGGATATCCGGTTTGCGGGGAATGATTTTTTCACCTATGAGATCTGCGCCGACGGTTGCAACTGCTCCACGGCGACGGTTTATTTTGAGATCGGTGGGGATGCGCCCTGCGATATCCCGACCATCATTACCCCCAACGGAGACGGCATTAACGACTACTTCGTGATCCCATGCCTGGCCGACCCCCTGGCTTTCCCCGATAATCTGATCGTCATCTTCAATCAGTGGGGCGACGAAGTCTTCCGGGGAAACCCATACCGCAACAATTGGCAGGGGACCTATGCCGGGGGAGAGCTGCCGGCGGGGACCTATTTCTTCATTGTCGACTTTGGGAATGGCTCCGAGCGGCAAAATGGATTCCTCATCATTCAGCGTTAAGGCAATCAACTTTCCCAAAATCGAAACTGTCGAATCATGAAAGCAATTTTTTCCAACATAATTATCGCAGCCCTCCTGGTCCTTCCCTCCCTGGCTTTTGCCCAACAGGAGGCCCACAATACCCAGTTCATGTACTACAAACTGGGTTACAACCCCGGTTTCGCCGGAGCGCGCGAAGCGCCCTGCATCACCGCCATTTACCGCAACCAATGGCTAGGGATTGAAGGCGCCCCCCAAATGCAGGTGCTCACCTTCAACATGCCCCTGCTCAACCAGCGGGTCGGCGTGGGGGTCAACCTCTCCCGTCAGAGCGTGGGGATCACGGAGCTAATCACCTTCGACGGGATCTACTCCTATCGTTTTCCCCTTTGGCGCGGCTATCTGGGTATCGGCATCCAGGGCTCTATCCGCTCTTTGTCTATCGACTTTCAGGACGAAAGGCTCCACGGAACCCAGCCGCTGGAGATCGATCCGGCAGTTCCCGATCTGAGCCAGCGCAGGTTCCTGTTTAACTTTGGAACGGGGATGTACTACCAGGGGGAGAAATTCTACCTCGGACTTTCTGCGCCCCGCCTGCTCCCGAACAATATCGACTTTGCCGAGAGCCAGCAAACCCTCAGCCGCGAGGTGCAGCACGTGTACCTGATGGGCGGGGTGTCGATACAGGCCGGCGAGAATGTGCGGTTCCAGCCTCAAACCCTGGTCAAATTCGTGCCCAATGCCCCGATCGACGCCGACGTCAACCTGAGCGCCATCTTCACGGAGCGCTATATCGCGGGATTGACCTACCGCTTAGGAGGGTCCTCCACCGGCTTCGGCGAATCGGTGGATATTCTGCTGGCGGCCCAAATTTCCAAGATGTTGTTCCTCGGATTTTCCTACGATATCACCCTATCCGAATTGCGCGACTTCAATACGGGCAGCATGGAAGTATTGCTGCGCGTTTGCTTTGGGAAAGCCGAGGGAGAGGATATCGTAAACCCCCGGTTTTTCTAGGGAAGGCTGCCTTCAGCGGCGGATAATCGAACAATTTCGTTTTTTTCTTCATAATATTATGAGTTAAAAGCGTTTTCACTTACGTGGTCAAAAAGAAACTTACCATGAACAAATACTGGAATATTCTCCGTCCCCTGGCATTGCTCCTTGCTCTTGCCTGCTTCTCGGCGCCGGCGCCGGCCCAGCAAACGACGACCAAGACCAAGCAGTCGGATAAGCTATACGATAAGGGTGAAATACTCGTCGCACCCAACGTCATCATCCGCAATGCCGATCCGATCAATACGGAAAACCTCGAGTTCTCGCCAGCATTCTACCAAAACGGAATCGTTTACGTGACCTCCCGGAGAAAAGGCGGCGCGGTGGACAAAAAGATCGGGGAGACCTTTTTCGAACTGTACTACTCCGACCTCGACCGCAAGGGCTTCCCCATGAAGCCCCAGGAGTTTTCCGTCAATATGAACTCCACTATGCACGAGGGCCCGGTGACCTTTAACCGGAAAGGCGATGTGGTCTACTTCACCCGCAACAATGAAGAGAACGGCGTGCAGAAAGCCGATTCCAAAGGAGTGACCCGCCTGAAGGTCTACGAAGGGCACAAAGGCGAGTTCGATTGGGAAGACGTCAAGGAGCTTCCTTTCAACAACGACGAGTTCTCCACCATGCACCCCTCCCTTTCTCCGGACGGGCGTCGCCTGTATTTCAGCTCCGACATGCCCGGCGGATATGGCGGTTTCGACTTGTATTTTGTCGAAAAACGCGGCGAATCCTGGTCTATACCCATCAACATGGGCCCGGACATCAACTCCCAACTGAACGAAGTTTTTCCCTATATCCACGAAAGCGGAGTCCTCTTCTTTTCCTCCAACGGCCACAACAGCCGGGGAGGTCTGGATATTTTTATGGTCAACATCAGCACCCAGACCTGGGGCCGGGTGGTCAACCTCGGCATCCCCTTCAACTCCCCGCACGACGATCTGGGCTTCATCCTGGACGGCGACGGCGAGTTCGGGTACTTTACCTCCAGCCGCTCGGGCGGCAAGGGGAAAGACGATATCTACTATTTCGAACTGCCGGAAGGCATGGAAGGCATCAATACCGGCATCGAACTGGCTACCCAGTTTATCGTGTACAATGAAAAAGGCGGCCAGCGCATCCCCGGCGCCGCTATCCGCGTCCTCGAACGCTCCACCGATGGATTGATCAAGGAAAACGAGTTTTACGACATCCAACTCGAGCCCTCTCCCACGAACCCGGACGAGCTGATCATCAAGCTCAAGCAGAAAAACCCCTACGAAATGGGCAACCCCGTGCTCTACACGGACGACAACGGGGAGGGGATCTACCGGCTTAAAACGGACAAAAACTACTTCATCTTCGTGACCAAAGAAGGCTTCAAGAGCAGCGAAAAGACCTATACCACCGTCGGCGAGGCGGGCTCTCAGGTCGTTCGCATCCCCCTTTCCTCCACGGATTGCACGGTGGTCAACGGGATAGTGACGATCGAAAACTACAACACGCCGGTGCCGAACGCCACCGTCCGCATCTACAACAATTCGACCCGGGAGGAGAGCTCGCTTCGCGCTAACTCCGATGGCGAATTCGAATACTGCCTGCCCTCCGGCTACGAATACACGGTGTATGCCGAAAAAGAAGGCTTTACCAGGGGCATCAACCGCATTTCCACCGTCGACCTGGCGCCCGCACAGGCCCAAAAGCTCAACATCAACCTGCTTCTCAACCCGCTGGCAGAAAATATCATGCGCGAGCCAATCAAGGCCGGAACCATCATCGTGCTGGAAAACCTCTATTACGATTTCAACAAATCGGCCATCCGCACCGGCGAGGCGCGCGAGCTCGACGCACTGGTGAAGCTCATGCAGCAATTCCCCAGCATGCAGATCGAACTGACGGCCCATACCGACTCCCGTGGATCGGAGGACTACAACCAGGAGCTTTCCGAAAAACGCGCCCTATCGGCCAGGGAATATCTCGTCGAAAAAGGGATCCAGGGCGCCCGGATCAAGGCCTTTGGAATGGGCGAATCCAAATTACGCAACAACTGCAAGGACGATGTGCCCTGCTCGGAACAGGAACACCAGTATAACCGCCGCACCGAAGTGCGCGTTTCCAAGATCGAGGAGCCGGTGACGGTCAAATACAAGAGCAAGGAAGGCGATAACTAAGCCCTTTTTCTTCTATGGAGCAATCTCGCTTTCCCCTGTTGATTGCTTTGCTGTTGGGCATATCCGCTGCCGGGTATGCCCAACAGCTTTCTTTCACCAACCCCTCCGGACTCGCTGTTTGCGACAGCGCCTTTTTTCAGGTCCAGGTGTCGAACGACTCTTCGGTCCTCCTCGAAGGCGCCCAATTGGAAGTCGCGCTGCCCCCTTGCCTGCAAGCCCTGAATCCTGCCCAGATCTCCCTGCCTCCGATTGGGCCTTCTCAAACGCTGACTTTTTCTTTCGGAATATTTGCGCCCTGCCCCTGCTACGGCGAGGTGAACGCCGGAGCGATCTTCGCTAACGAGATCCGGCTCCTGGCCTGGGGCGATACGCTTTCCCTGAATACGAACCCCTACCCGGTGGAAACCGCTCAGCTCGTGATCACCCAGGTAAGCAATACCGTGCTATCGGGGAGCAAGGGACAAATGCTTTCCCGCAGCTTCGCGGTACAGAATACCCGGCCGGGGCCTTTGACTTCTTTCCTCTTCGAGGACTTTCACCAGCCGGGTATTCAGTTGAGCTCTCCCCAGGGAACCGTGGAAGCCGACCAGCCCGGCTATTTTGCCCTCCGGCTCGATGGCATGAATTTTCAATCGATCGGCGACGGAGACGAGTTGTTTGAACAAGGCGAAACCCTTACCCTGACGGAAAACATCCTGATCAGCTCCTGTGGATTTGATAACCCTTCCAGCCTTTCCAATATCTCCTTCTCCTGGGGCTGCGGTGGCGCAAGCTGCCAATCCGTCCAGCAGACGGCGCTGGTACAGTTCGAGATTTCGGATATGGAAGCAAAGCTGGAGATTATCCCACAAATCGCCGCCCCGGTCTGTTTTTGCGCGGAAGAAGGAGTTCGGCAGGGTTTGCAGATCGTCAACACCGGCGAGGAGCCCGCTTTCGGGCTTTCTTTCTCCATCCGGCAACAATCGGAAGGGACGGCGCTCGACCCTTTAAGCGCGATTGGCCTGTTAAACGGGAGCCCGGTGGTGCTGGGGATACAGGGTACACAAAATGTCTCGTTTGAATCTCCTTGCCAGGAAGGCGGTCTTCTTTGGGAAAAATTAGTCATCGCCTGTCCGGATCTCCAGCCCGGCGATACCCTCCTGCTGAAATGGGATGTCTTTTTCTGCAATCCCGACTGCGCCCAATCCCAAAATCGCTGGGTGTACGAATACCAGTTTGAGAAAAGCTGCCCGCCCGATCAGTTCATCGACAGCGACACTTTTCAGGTCTCGCTGAATAATCCGACCCTGAGCGCCCAATTGAGCGGCGATTTTCAACTGGAGAACGGAGAGACCTCTACCTTTACCTATTCGATCCAATACGATTCCCTCGCCCTGATCCAGGGGCAGCTGGCCGTTTCGATGACCCTGCCATGCGGTCTGGTGTGGGAAAACAATCCGATGCTGCTGAATGGGGTGGCGCCCGATGTCTTAAGCCTGGCGGTCCAGGATTCGACGCTCCTCGTCTCGGCCCTCTACCCTCTGCCGCTTCCGGGAACAATGGCCGGCTTGAGTTTTGACCTTAGCTTTTACTGCGACTCCCTCTGTCAGCCCGGTTTTGCCTGCGCCGATTCGCTGCTCACTTCCTGCCCCCAGCCGGAGTGCTCCGTAGAGCCCGGGCCGGTCCTTCAAATAGACATCCAAACAACTCTGCTCACTTGCGAGGGACTTCCGTCATCCTGTGGCCTTCAATCTTGCGACCTTGCGACCATAGCCATTTCCTGCGTGCCCGATAGCGTTTGCGTGGATACCATTGCCGGTTACGTCTGGTTTGGAATGGATTTCCAGCGCATCAGCCTGGGGGCGCCGGACAACGACAACGACCGATGGCCCGACGGGCCCGGCTTCCTCGACCCCTCCCTGTTGAGGCTGGACCGCTCCATGCCCGGCGATACAGTGCAAACCGTGCTGAGCGGGTTGGTTATTTCCGACGAGCCGAACGGCGAATTCGGATTTTCCGCCGCCTGGATATCCTTTCTGCCGGTTGGGGCCGACCCTGCGATCAACCCCGATCTCTTTGCGCCGGAGGGGATCTCCGCCTTGCATGCCGTGCTCGATATCTGGGACGCCGATGCGGGACTTTCTTACTCATGCCCCGGCATTTCCACCACTCCCGAAACCACCTCCGACCGCCTCATCTACCACTACGCCATCAATCCTTCGGACCTGCTTGCCGTGGGCTGCCCCCTTCCGGGCGATTTTCGCTGGGAAGACGGAGACTCCATAAAATTGACGGCCCTGCACAGGCTGGACGCCAATCCGGTAAAGCAATCCTCCACGGCGCCTACGCCGCCCGTTTTCCCCGTCGCGGTCAGGTCTCTGCTCTCGATCGGGCAGACGGAGGCCGAAACGACGGTCGATCCCTTCGTTTGCGGCTGCGATTTTGCCACCTGGGAGATCACGGGGTACGAGTACGAGCTCCTTCCCGGGCTGTTTGCGATCCCCTTCTGCGATACTTCCGAATACCAGGGCGCCAGCCTTTTCAACCTCGAACTGGGTTTGGGCAATTTCTTTCCCTACGAATACCGGCCGCTGGGTTTTGTTCCGGATTTTTACCTGGACATACCGGCCGAAATAAGCCTGGCGGAAGCGCAGGTCAAGCAGTTTACCCTGCAAGGCGGGCCGAGTTGGCAAGGCGTAGCGCCACTCGCGGGCGCGGAGAGCAACGGAACCTGGACCTTCGACCTGGCGTCTTTCCAGAATCCCCCGGCCGACGAGGGATTTTATTTCTTCCTTCAATACCGCTTTACGGCCGATTGCGAGGCAGAAGGCGCCTATCCCCTGGGCCTGGAGGCCTTGCTGGAGTTCGCGCCCGGCATTTCGGACGGTGTGTTGGTCGAGGCGGAGGAAAACGCCTTGAAGCCCTTATTCCCGACGCTCCAGCTATTCAATCCCCTCCCCGATCAGTTGGCCCTCGATAACAAAGCCAGGTGGGATTTCACCCTGAGCAACGTGCCGAATTCGGTTTCCGGACAGCAAAGCGGCACGGCGCCTTTCATCTGGCTGGCGCCCTTCTCCACAAGCGGTCTCTTGAGCGATTTTACCCTGACAGATACCCAAAGCGGCCAGAGCCTGCCTTTCTCGAACGGCATTTTCCAACTCGATTCCCTCCCTGCAAGCCAGAGCAGATCCTTGCAACTCAGCGCCCTAAACGGAAGCTGCCTGGAAGAAACCGTCGAGATCCGATACGGGTTCGGATGCGAGCCCTTTTTATCGCCCGAGCAGGCGCCCTGCCAATCCGAAGTGCAGTACTGGACCGTGCTCGCCCCTCCCGGAGGAGTGGATTTCACGCTTTCGTTCCCGGAGGATACCTGCGCCCTGCTCTGCGATACGGTTCCCTATCACACGATTGAGCTGTACAATACCAACCTGGGGCCCGTCTGCAATCCCTGGGTAGAGGCGATATTGCCGCAAGGCCTGAGCATCACACCCGGTTCCTCCGGACTGGCTTATCCTTCCGGCTCGCCTTTTGTTCCGATGGGCGATCCCTTGGACATGGGCAACGGGGTGTTTCGATGGAATCTGGAGTCCGGGAGCCCCGAGCTGGCGGCGAATTGTCTGAGCGGCTTGGGGGCGGCTCCATTGCACAAAGTAGCCATCCGGTTCTGGAGCGAGACCGATTGTTCTTTCCCTATCAACTCCGCCATCCTCTTCCGGGCGGGCGGGGAGCGAAATTGCGGGGAGCCCGTCAACACGGTGACCCGGCCGGGAAAACCCATTTGCATCCAAACGGAGGGGAGCGGCATCGAGACCTTCTTTCAGGCGGGCCTGGAGGAAGCGATCACGTGCCAGGATACGGCCCAATTCAACCTGGCTTTGATCCATACGGCCGTAACTAATCTCACCGATACGCTGAGCCTGCTGCTGCCTCCTGGAGTGTCGTTTTTGCCTGGGTCTTTGGTCCCCGTGGCCAATGCGCCCATCGGAACGCCCCAGCTGGATACCCTCAACGGCCGGATCGAATTGAACTGGGCCCTTCCGCCCGGCCTGGATCCATTTACGCTGATCGCTTTTCAATTTCAGCTCGGCGGCTTTTCCGGGCTTCCCTGCGGGGAGGAGTACTTCTGGCTTTCGGCCGGCATACAATCCCAGGCCGTTTGCGCGGCCTCGGGCGACACCTGCACCATCCGGGTGGAAACCGGGACCGAATACCTGCCCTTCCAGATCGAACGGCCGGTATTGACGATCGAGGGTTTTCAGGCCGTTTGGCAGTCCGGCGATACTCTGCACGGGACGATTGTGGTGGCCAACGGCACGGGCATTCCCGCTGAAAACATGGTCGTCGATATTTATCTCGACACCGACGGCGATGGGCAGGGGGATACCTTCTTGCTTTCTCCGATTATCCCCAATATCTCCGGGCTGGATTCCCTTTCCTTTACCATCCCCGCCACGCTCGACCAAGCCTGCGATCTTCTCGCGGTGATCGATTCGACGGGCCAATGCCTTTGCAGCTACGACGCCTTCCCGGTCGGGCAGCCGATCGCGTATTTCGAGCCCGTCGAGGTATTTGGCTGCTCCGGCGAAGAGGTGGAGCTGGCTCAATGCTTCCCCGGCTGGGCGGCTCAGTGGATGCCTGCGGACCATCTGAGTTGTGATACCTGCTGCAACACCCTGTTCCAGGTATTGAATTCGAGCAACGATATCCAGAGTTACTCCCTCGATCTGGTTTTGCAGGACGGTCATGGTTGCATCCTGGAAATCCCTTTCCAGACTCACATCCGCCCCGAACCCGGCATTGCCTATGCCGACCCCTCCGTGTGCGCCGGAGAAGCACTCAACTTTATCGCCGAGCCGGGTATTGCTTTTATCTGGACGGGCCCGGGGATCGACTCCGTGCAGCAGCAGGGCCTTACCATATTCCCCGAATCTGCCGGGGTGTACGTGTTGGAAATGACCGACCTAGACGGCTGCAAGGGGATGGATTCTGCCGCCGTTGCGGTTTTTCCCCTGCCCATCGCCGATGCCGGGATGGATACCGTTTTTTGTCCGGGGGAGGTTTTTCAACTGCAAGCTTATGAAGGGGTGGGGTATCAGTATTTCTGGAGCCCTTCTTCGGTATTTTTTAACGCCGGTCTTTCCGATCCCTTATTTTCCGACCCACTAGAGGGCGATTATTTTCTCGAAATTACAGATGGCAACGGTTGCCATTCCTTCGATACCATTCAGGTCGGTTTCGGCCAGACGCCGGTTCTTATTGTCCCCGGGGATACGACCATTTGCGCCGGCGATTCCCTGCTGTTGCAAGTCGTTGGCGACTTTTCCGCCTCAGCTGGACGCCGGCGGGCCAGGTGCAATGCCTGAACCCACCGCTCTGCGATTCTATTCTGATCCAGCCGCAGGCAACCCTGCAACTCGGGGTCACGGCCATAAACCCCGATCAGTGCAGCGCGGAAGACAGCTTGTTCATCACGGTGGCCGACGAATCGGTCTTTGCGCTCGACACCGTATTCACCTGCGCCAACGAGCCGGTCTGGGTAGGCGATCTCTGGACCGCTGAGGCGGGCCTGTACTGCGATACCCTCGTGCTGGCCAGTGGTTGCTTGCAGATTCACTGCACCGAGTTGATGGTTGGCGATACCACTGACCAAACGATGCAGGAAACTATCTGCCCCGGAGACAGTCTGGCGCTGGGCGGTCAGTGGTTTTTGGAGCCCGGCCTATATCCGGTTTCTCTTAACACTTCGCAGGGCTGCGACAGCCTCATCCTGCTCGATCTGAGCTGGTGGGAATTGCCGGCTTACAGTCTTCTGCCCGCAGATACGACCATTTTCGAGGGCCATGCTGTTTCGCTGGCTGTATTGGGACAAGGCGTTACCTATCAATGGTCGCCTTCCGATTGGCTGGACTGCGATACCTGCGCGCAGGCGCTTGCCAGTCCCCCGGAAAGCACGCTCTATAACGTTTGGATATCGGATGAGCATGGGTGCGTTCAAAGCCTGAGCAGCAATATCACCGTGCGGGTGGACTGCGATCCGGGCAGAGTTCAGATCCCGAATGCTTTCACGCCGGACGGGGATGGCGTGAACGATACTTTTGGGATCCTCACGGCGGCAGGAAAGGAGAAGGTATCTGAAATGCAGGTTTGGAACCGCTGGGGACAGCTGGTTTTCCAAAGCCAAAATGCCCAGGCCCGCTGGGACGGGACTTTCCACAAGGAAGTCGCTCCATCCGACGTATACGTTTATCGGATGAGGGTTGTTTGCCCGAATGATGGGACCGAGGAGGTTTATGTGGGAGAAATCAGTTTAATAAGGTAGCCTTATTCCCACCTGAAGGAATTAATAATCCCATCTACATCCTGCCTCACAAAGTCGTACATGGGCGCCAGCGAATCTGGTTTCGATTGGGTATTGAAGTACAGCGCGGCGCGGAAAAAGTGCCGGTGCAGGCTATCCGTCAGGTAAAACTGGTAATGGGAGGCCACGGGGCCTTCGAAGGCGAAGAACATACCCTCCACGTTGTGCGGCGTTTTGATCGGAATTTCGTCGATATAGTTGGCTTTCTTGTTGTGCCAGTTGGCCAGGTCGAAGGCGTCGCTGCGCAGCTCGTCGAAGGTTTTTCCCTTTGCTCCCACCGGGAAGTAGCTGCAATGCAGGCGGCTGTCGAATTCCGGGATCAGCAGATCGAACCAGCAGGAGTGGGCGGGCTCTTCATCGAAGAAGAAGGAATCCTGGAGCACCTGGTAATACGTGGGCAATTCGAAGGACAGGGGGCAGTCGCTCTGGTCGAAGGGTCGCGTACCTGTGCGCTCCGGGAATTCGATCCGGGGGTATCCGCGGGGTTTGGGGGTAAAGATGGGGTCGGAGCAGGCCGTGAGGGCCAGTAGAGGGATTATGAAAATCAGGAAACTGCGGTTCATTTAAGGTAGATGTTTTAATTTTTTTCATCCCCCTTCGGGTATTCCCTCCAGGTATAGCTTTTGTGAACGATCTTCCAGGAACCTTCGTATTTCAGGAGCAGGAAATAGTCGGTGAAGATCCTCCAATTTGGGATTACGATCTCTACCTTGGCTATTGCGGCATCTTTTTCGTGATCAATGGATATGATCCGTCCAATTCTATTGGTTTTTTCTCCCACTTTCACATTAGAGATATATTTCTCTCCCGAACGAATCAAGAGGCTATCCTCTCCGGTTACGGTATATAAGTTAAAGTCAGGGTGAAAGGCTTTTCTAAGCCTGTCGGGTTCGCCATTGGCCGTCCCTTCAATATAGTCCATGAGCGTTTCCGTGATGAGCTCCATTTCCGATTTGGTGTTTTCGGTTTGGGCGGTCGCGTTTAAGCAGCCAATGAGGATTAGTGCGGTTGTTAAGATTTTAAATGATTTCATGGTTGTGTTTTTTGGTATGTCATTTCGCTGATGGCTTTAGGGCTTGATCTATGGGTTTTACTCGCTACCTTCTTATTCGTCCTTCAACTTTAGTTTCATCATGATGTCCGTCTGCTCTTCATTCCCTAATTTGAAAATGTGCTTGTCAAAATCTATGAAACCATTTTTCTTGTAAAAATTAATCGCTCTTGAGTTTTCTTCCCAAACACCTAACCAAATGTAGTCGGCATTTTTCTGTCTTGCAATTTGGATTGCCTTTTCGTAGAGCAGCTGTCCCAGATTCTTTCCGTGAAAGTCTTTTAGAACGTAAATTCGCTCAATTTCAATGGCTTTGTCGTCTTGTAACTCTGTCTGTGATGGTCCAAAGTTTATTTTCAGGTAGCCGATCACATAGTCGTCAAGTGTCGCAAAGTATAATTCAGCGTTCTGGTCGTTCAGTTCAGCAGTCAGGTTTTCAACAGAAAATTCTTCGTCTAAATATTTTTTCATATTCTCTGCGCTATTCCAGGCAGAAAATGTTTCAAAAAAAGTTTGTCTGCCAATTTCTTGCAATCGGTCGATGTCGGATATGGATACCTTTTTGATTTCAATATTATTCATTCTATTCGGGTCGCTGGTCAGGGTGTTGCTAATGTTTTGCAGATTTGCTATGAGCCGGCTTTTAGCTATCCTATTCCCCACGTAAAATCTTCTCCATCTTCCTGCCCTTCGCCAATTCATCCACCAACTTGTCCAAATACCTCGCCTTTTGAGTCAAAGGATTCTCGATTTCCTCTACTCGATACCCACAGATTACTCCGGTGATGAGGCGCGCATTGGGGTTTAGGGAAGCATGCTGGAAGAATGTTTCAAAAGTTACCTTTTCTTTTATTAGCTCCTGCAGTTTATTGTTGTCGAAGCCTGTTAACCAGGCTATAACCTGATGCAATTCTTCTTTTGTTCTGCCTTTCTTCTCCACTTTTGTGAGATAATGTGGATATACGGAGGCGAACGTGATTTTTGCTATACGCTCATCGTGGTTGTTTGTGTTGTTCATGCCTTATATTTTAATGTGAATCTCTCAAATTATTTTTGTCATTTCTATTCAAGCTGCATTTTCAGTCCGAGCAAGTCCACTTCGTTCCAGGATTTCGCAAATCGTCCGTTCTCCACTTTATGAATTACAATTCCTGTCACCGTAACCTTTTTCCCAGTCGCAGGAATACCCATCAAAGTGCCTTTGTGTGTTGCTGCTGCCACAAAGCGAAATGTAACATAGTCCGTGTCGGCAATAAGGTGCGTAATTTTGAATTGAATGTCCGGTAGGGCGTTGCGGTATTGTTCCACAAAATACATTGCACCTTCAATTCCTTTTGGTTGGTCGGGAAAAGTCGGGTTACCGTCCACCCAATCCTGAGCAAAAACCTGGTCGACTACTTCTTGGTTACGGTTGTTGTTCCACCCGTCCAAAATCCAAAGGTGGACGAGCTGCTTGTTGGCTTCTATTTTTTGGTTAACGCTGTCCATATGTGGATCGCTTGTTGATGCTTCGGATCATTATGCTTTGCGTCTCCCCAGTATGCCTAGTCCAATATTGGCAATAAAAAGAGTTGGCCTAATACAAATATCAAAGTCAGCATTTGCATTGCATTACCAATTAGCTCGTGTCTGTCGCTTGTATATGGTGAAGGAGTGATGCCGATGTATAGCAAAGCCACAATTAATAGGGTTGTGATAACTGTCGTGAGCACGTGTATCCAGGTAACGGTTGGGGAATAAAGAAATTTCTTTGTTGCCAAATAAAGCAGCCAAAAGGACATTAGAAACAAAGGAATGATCCATACCATATTGTCCAGAGGGATACCGAACACCACCTTGTCCTGAAAATCCACGTTGGCGATTGGCCGTAAAGCAAGTGCTAATAACAAAATTATTGTTGTAAACAGGAGGAGAACGAATGGGTTTTCTTTCAAGTTTAAGGCGGTTTTCATGAAATGAAAATTTTATTAATTCTACTCTTTTGGTTTTGTTGTTCGCAGTTTTTGGAATGGTCGAGTATTCCCTACAACAATTATAAAGAGGCAACAGCCGCCAATATCTTTTTTTTGACCTGTGACCACGTTATCTGCCTTTTCATCAAAACAGGTGGATCATCTTCCTCTGCATCTTCAAAATAAGTCAAACTTTTTACTATGTGAAAAGTCGTGCTTAACTTAAATTTCTCGTGATGCAAGGAGAGCATTTCTTGCAGGGGTATTGTTTCCAATAGAAAATATATGTCATAGAAATCTTTCTTTTTACCTCTTCCAGCGATAGCGTCTAATTTCATCGGTGCAATATCTTCCGGAGTAAGAAGTCGGAGGTTTCCCACCGTCATCAACGGGCGAATCATCGGATAATTGAATCTCAAAAAATCTACTTTTATGCCTTGAATCCGAGTCAGTAACGTGCCTTTCATCTTGGTTAAAACTTCGATGTGCTGGAAATCCTGAGCCAGGCTCCTTAAAAGCTCATCGCCGTCAAAATCCGTTTCCGAAAACAGATCGAGATCAATAGACCTCCTGTGGCCTATTTGAAGTGACAGTGATGTGCCTCCAACCAAGCAGAAAGTTGACAGGTAGGGCCTGTCCATTAATCTTCTTAATAATTCCAGTGTGTCGGGTTCGACTGTTTCAACATGTAACATCTGAAATCTGACTTTGGGACAAAGAAATACGCACTACAAAAACTCAGGGTCCGATTAATGTACCATGCATGACCACCCTCTCCACGATCGTTTTGGCATGTGTGTCAAGTTTTATTTTAGAAGAATCCGTATCCCAAAACAAGGCGGGAGATAAGGAAAGGTCTTGCCAATCTTTGACTTTTTCTATCATTGCTTTTTTTTCTATGTCAACAGCCCTTCTGGTTGGGTATTTCTTATTCTGGTTGTTGTGAACTTCTCTCCCTAATCTGCATATACTCCACCTTCCCCTCCCCAATATACCCCAAATTCCCAAACTCTCCAAACCCTTTGCAATCATTGAGTTCCTGGTCAGAAAAGATCTGGTCCAAGTACTTCTCATCTTATCACAATTACCTTTTTATTTAAACGATATTCGCCGCAGTTAATATCAAATATATAAACTCCTTGTGGCAAATCATTAATAGGAATTGAGCCTTTAGTCTCTTTTCCAATATTGTTATATGCTCTGATTATCCTTCCTTCTATTGAATAGACCACAATGGAGTTTACATCCAGGAATTGATTATCATATCTTATTTCAACATTTCCATTTGACGGATTGGGGAATATTGTGATATCTTTTGGCGAGTGTGCATATTCTTGCAATTCAACGTTCGAAACAATTTGAGGACAATCCCACAAGTTGGCTTCAAACAAATTTAATGGATAAGAAATAACCCCTTCTTTTATTGATCCGAGAACCTTCCCTTGCTTCACTCGTAGGATATCCAGACTACAAATAAAGGGTCGAAACTCAAAAAACGCTTCCGTTGTAGAGTCAGGGTTAACTATTGGGCTGCCTTCATCATCACCAAGAGCAAAAATCAAGGTGTCTCCAAGGTTGTATTGATGAACTAAAAGGGAACAATCAGCAGACCATGGACGTCCATAGAGTTTGATCGTGTCTGTTGTTGCGATTTTCTCCTTGTACTTTTTTATGACACGTAAGTATAGCAAAAGCCAAAAGTGGCCTTCAATCCCATAATTAGAAACAAAAACAGTTTTTTAGTTTTCATATAGCTATTTTTTAGTTCTTACGTTGTCTTGCAGATTTTCGATGAGATCGCTTTTCAGCTCAAAAGTTCATTCGGAGAACTGAACTTTCCTCTAACCACAAAACTGTTTGAAAGTAAAACTATAACGCGATTGTCTGCCTTAGGTTCTTGTATTGCCAATTGCGTGGTAATTTTTATATGTGAAATAGATTGCCCAAATATATACGATTGTAAAAACAGAATGGATTATAATGTCGGGATATGGGTTGCCAATTAACCATTCCTTTCCAATATCCATAATTTTCAATACCCCTCAAGTACGTGTCTTGCTATCATTAATAAGCCAATCCAAATATTAGTTGGGAAGGTTGCTTTGGCGCCAATCAGAGAAGTTAACCCAATTAAAATGTAGAGTAAGGACAAACTGGAAAGAATTGCTAAAAATTCAGATGAATGTGTTTCCGGGATTGATATGATAGTTCCAAAGGTTGCGTGAGGGTAAAACCAGGAGTACAAACCAAATCCAACTGCAATTATTGCATCAATAATGAAAGTAATCTTCAAAATATTTTTCACTATTTGTGTCATATAAATAAAATCTATTCCCCCGTTATGGAATTATTAGCAGTTTTAAGTTCGATGAAAACCAATGCACATACTATAGCTACCTCTACTACAAAATAAGTAACACCTAAAATAGTAAGGCTTTGAAAATAATATATTACAAGCCCCATTGTCAAGCAACAATAAATCAAATTAGCAATGCTGATTGCTCTTAAAAACGGCTTCCAGGTGTCGGTCAAAAGAAAAAAGCAAGAAATCGAATAAAGGCAAAAAATTACTGGAATTATGGAAAGATAAGCCAGTATTGTTTGAGGCATTCCAAAGTATTCGTCAAATGTTCTCAAAACTGTAGATAACAAAAGGGCGGTAAGTAATGCGCCTATGCTGTCTACTAGAAAGAGTATTTTGGGCTTTTGGGTTAGTTGTTTTATGATTTCATTCATTGAGGGGTGTTTTGTTTTTGCTTTATGTCGTGCTTTGCGCTTGTTACTAACGTGGTAGGCGTGGGACGTTTAGCCCGCCTGAGCGTTATGTACAAAGTTGTATCCTGTTTTCTATTTTATTCTTCTTCACTGAAGGAATAAAAACTTCCAATTCCAGGCCTACATTCTAAGAAAAATTCCTTCGGAACTCCATTTTCAAATGACAGTTTTGTTACTACTCGTTTATCGCAGTTGTCATCTTCCGAATTTATAAATACAAGATTATTGCTCTCAATTTTTTCCGGCAAATCATCCCTCGTGGTCAAATAATAATTTCCAATATATTCATTCCTATCTAATTAAACATCAAAAGCCTATTGTTTGCGCTCTGCTTTGACAAAACCCCAAATCCAGCATGAAGTCATTATTTTGTAATTACATTCATCGGTTCTAATCACACCTAAGTATCTCAAATGAGTTTCAGTACCCCCTTCGTCATCCCAACTCCCAAAAACGTAAAGACTATCCACGATAGCTTTCCTGAGCACTATTTGCCGAATTGAATCATCATTAACCTGGCCGGATGATTCAACTAATCCTGCAAAAACGATAAGGATACTTATTAATTTTTTCATATTTTTATTTGAAACTTTTTAGTGCTTGCGCCAAGTAGTGAATGTGTATGAATTGATGCATGCACTAAGTTGTGTTTAGTTTTTGTTCCTTATACTTTTTTTTTCCACTATAGTTATTCGGGTCATATTCAATCCTCCTTAACTTCGCATCAAGAACAATCTCCTCTTCTTCTGTCATTCTTCGCGTACTGGGCAACCCTTCCATCTCCTCTTTTAGAAAGCTCCGTAGTCCATAAAACCGAGTATCTCTAATAGTGTCTCTATTTACACTAATCTACATTATTTGTGGATCTACTTCCCATTTTCAAACCTCTTTGGTTTAGCTTGAGATATTTTTTAAACCTGGTAATCATCTTCGAGGTTGTAAACGAAGAAACAATAGGGGCCCTTAATTCATCCAGTCCTGTTCCACATTTTAAATTGAGTTCATAAGCATAAATTGCATCAAGGGTATCAACAAGAATAATATTAAACTTGGCATAATATCCCATCCGTTCCCACCAATAAGTCATTAAACTTGCTCCTTGAGGCCTTTGCCCTTCTGGTGAAAGAATATACAGCTTCCCCTCTTTCATTGAACTTGACTGACAAGAACAAGTTACAAGCAATAAGCTAAAACCTATGATGGTATATATGCTATTCATTTTAAACGTTTCCGATCGACTATTCCGTCCCCGGAGTTTTACAAAAATACGTCTATAAAAAATCCACGATCTCCGCGACATATCGCTCTATCCCCAGCGCATAAGCGCCCCGGAGGTGCTCCCCTTCGAAAGTCAGCAGCTTCCGGTTGGGGCGCTGGGCGGCGATCTCCTGGTTATCTTCCAGCGTAGTGATAGGATCCGAGACGGAGGCGAAGAGGAGGATGGGAACCTCGATCGAAGAAAGCTTCGCCCCGTCGGTCTTCGCGCTTTCCGGCAGAATCAGGTCCTTGCCTTTTTGAAGTTTAATGCGCTGCGCCACCAATTCCGGGGATTTGATAACGGCCTCGCCGACGAGCAGGTCATATTCGGCGGACTCATAGCCCGCCGCCGCGATCAGGGTGCCCATGGAAAAGGCCAGCACGCCGATCTTCCCGGGCTGTTTTTCGGCTCTGACCCACTTGCATACGGCCACAAAATCGGCGATGTACTCGGCGTGGTACAGGTTGTCCGGGTTATATGCAAAGTCGGAGCTTTCGCCGAAGCCCCGGTAATCGAAGGTGATGACGCCGAATCCCTGATTCAGCAAGTGAAAAGCGTAGGGCAGGGAGAAACCCATGTTGCCCGCATCGCTCCCGGCGATGATAAAACTGAATCCCCTGGTATTGCCCCCGGCAGGTTCCATGATCCAGACGTTCAGAGCGTACCCGTCGGGGGTATTTACTTTGACCTCCTCATAGGCCAGGTTAAAATGTTCGGGCCTCATCCGGTATTCCCTCAAGGGGTTGATAGCTTGCGCCGGCAGGGGAAGGCAAGCGGCCGGATCAATAAGGACAAGTGGTATTTTTTCAAAATTAGCAGAACCCTACCTGTAATCATAAATTTCGATTAAGCTAAATATCCCTACCACTTCCCCCTCCACCAATCAACCCACCCCCAAATCGCAAATGCCAACAACCCCGTCACCAATATCAGCCGCAACAGCACGGCCCAAAAGAACTTCCTGCCGCGAGGACTGAATTTTCGGATCAGGAAAACAAGCACGGTGAGGAAGAGAGGGATATAGGAGATTTCGAGCAGACCCATACATAGATCTAGTGTCCCCTCGTGGGCCAAAGCGGAATCATTGAATACATGATCTATTCGCATAAAACTGAAAAACGTGCCGGCGGCGATGAACAGCCCCGTCAGGTGACTGCCGATATGCCGCTTCCAGCCCTCGCTGCCGAAGAGCCAGACCGGGAAGATCACATAAAACAAAGCTAGAAAGGTGAAACCGGGCCAGAGGCGGTAGGGGAAAAACGATAGGTCGATCGGAAAACGCATATCCAAAAACTCCGACATCGCCAGTTCCAACAGCGCCAATACCCACAGGCCGATTTCGGCGCCGATGAACACTTTTTGCGCCTGCATCCCGGAAGAATGCGAAGAGGATTGGGCAAAATCGTCGAGGATAGGAATATCTGCCATGTTGGGTATCCGTTCGGCTTGTTCAGGTTCGTTCCAGGATAAACGGTCCCTGCCCGTAGCGATCCAATGGCCGGTCTGTCTGCCAGCTGAGCGGGAAAATATCGGAGAGAGATAGATTCAATTTGGCGAGCAATTCGGGCTCCGCCACCTGATACCAGACCTCGTCGATATAGATACATATATGCTCCGGGTCGATCAAAGCCCAGGTCGCGGTATTGACATAAAAACTGGCCCGGAATACTTGTCCATTTTGGAAGGTAATGATGCCGCCGGTTTTATAGGTCCTTCCGTCCAGTGGAATTTTAGCCCCATCCCATGAAACCTTGCCGAAAGATTCCACCAACACCCATACCTGATCCTTTTCGCAAAAGGAGATGGGCAATTCTTCGAGGTCTTTTTTTGTGTAGGGCATATTGTGGTTTACTCTTTCCCCGGCAACGTCACCTGTATCTCCTCGATCCTCCTCTTGCTGACCGCCGTTATTTTAAAGGTGTAGCCCTGAATTTGATAGTCGGCGCCTTTTTTCGGCAACTGCCCCGAATTCTCCAGGATCAGGCCTGCCAACGAATCCGAATCGCCCCGCACCCGGTCGAAGGTGCTGGTCTCGATGCCCAGGACGCGACAAACGTCGTTCAGGAGCGTTTTGCCCTCGAACACGAAGTTGTAGGGGTCGATCTGCCGGTACTGCACCTCCACCTCGTCGTCGAACTCGTCGCGGATCTCGCCGATCACCTCTTCGAGGATGTCTTCGAGGGTCACGATGCCCGAGGTACCGCCGTATTCGTCGACCACGATGGCCATGTGCATCCGGGAAGACTGGAACTCCTTCAGCATATCGTTGATGCGCTTGGCCTCGGGCACGTAGAGCACATTGGGCCGCACGAGCTCCTGCCAGCGAAAATCGTCCGATTCGTCCAGGTTGCCCAGCAGGTCCTTGACGTAGAGGATGCCGACGACGTGATCGAAGTCCTCGCGGAAGACGGGAATCCTCGAATACCCCGACTCCTTCACCACCGCCAGCAATTCGCGGTACCCGATCTCTTCGTCCACCGAAACGACGTCGACGCGCGAGCGCATGATCTGTTTGACGGTCACATCGCCGAATTTGACGATGCTCTTGAGGATGTCGATCTCCTCGGGAGCGTTTTGCTCGCTGCGGACGGTCAGGTCGATGGCCGCGCCGATGTCTTTCCTGCTTGCGATGCTGCCCGCGTGGCCGCGCGCTTCCAGCCGCTTTTCGATTATACTGCTGCCCTTGACCAGCATGCGGCTCAGGGGGTAAAAAACACTGTTCAGGCCCACCAGGGGCGCCGACATAAATTTGGCGATGCGGATGTTGTTGATCTTGGCGTAGATCTTGGGCGCCACCTCGCCGAAAAGGACCAGCAAAAAGGAAACGCCCAACACGGCGACCAGGAAAATGATGATCTGGATGAGGCCCTCCTCGCTCATGGTTATGGCCGGAAACCAGGACCTGATATTCGTCGCCAGACCCCAAAAGGTCGTTTCGGGGAGCAGCTTGGTCAACAGGTAGTTGGCGATCAGTACGATGGAGATCTTGATGAAATTGTTGCTGATCAGGATGGTGGCCAGCAAGGTGCGGGGTTTTTCCTTCAGTTTGAGGATGCGCCGCGCCGGCGCAGAGTCTTCTTCGCGAAGGCGAAGGAAGTCGTTATGGGTAAGGGAGAAAAAGGCGACTTCCGAGCTCGAGATCAGAGCGGAGCCGGATAGTAAAAAACCGATGAGCACAAAAGCCCCGGAAATCTCCAGAGTGGGAGGGGCTAGAACATCAAGAGTAAGAATGGGTAAAAAAAGGTCAAATAAACTGTCAGGTTCTGTTTCCAAGGGTGAAGAAATTAGTTATAAAAAGCGGGGAGCAGGGACTTTACAGCCGCTGCTCCCCCGGGTCGTTCCTTTCAGGCTAGAAAGGCAGGTCTTCTTCGTAGGATGTCGATTCGGGGAAAGCCCCTCCTTCGCTCTGGCCCTCCTGCACGGTGGCGGGTTGCTGCACGGCGGGGTCGGTTCCCGGTTTCTCCAGTCCTCGGCTGTTCAGGATGCGGAAATAGTTGGCAACTACCTCCGTCCGGTAACGTTCTACGTCGTTTTGGTCTTTCCATTTGCGGGTGGATAGCTTGCCTTCCACGTAGATGAGCATGCCCTTTTTCAGGACGGCCTGTGCACGATCTGCCAGTTGCCTCCAGGCAACGACTTCATGCCATTCCACCCTGTCTACCCAATTCCCGCTCGTGTCGCGATACCCTTCGTCGGTCGCGACGCTGAATTTGGCCACCATTGCTCCGGTTTCCAAAGTACGGATCTCCGGATCGCGCCCCAGGTTTCCAATCAAGGTTACTCGATTCACCATACTTACACAATTTTTAGGTTAAAAAATCCTGGTCTACACTAACAGGGGCATTACAGTTCTAAATATAGCGAATTATCGTTTAAATACCAATCGACTATTTTTGGGAAGGCAAATTTAGACAAGTTTTCCCGATCTACTTCAAGATATGCGCTTTGGTCTGATTTCCAAGGGCTTTCGAGTTCGAACTCCCAGAAACAGGCGATTATCTGCTGGTGCGTTAGGCTTTGCTGAAATGGCCTGGATCGCTTAAATGAGCGGATTTTTTTGCGGCCAAATAGCTCTTCCCATACCGGGTTGTCGCCAATCTGCCCTACCTCCAGCTCCGATTGCCCGGATTCGATCATAGGGAAATCGTACAGGTTCTGCCAGATATCTTTTGCCGCCCGCTTGCGGATCAGCAGCTTTCCGCGGTAGTTCAGCACGAGGTAATGAAAATACCGGACCTTCCTGGCCTTGCGTTTCGCCTTTACGGGCCATTCCTCCACCTTCCCCTCCCGATACGCGCTGCAAAAGGCTTGCATGGGACACGACCCGCACAAGGGGGCGGCAGGTTTGCAGTGAAGGGCCCCGAAATCCATGATGGCCTGATTGTAAACCCCGGGGTTCTGCCCATCCAGCAAAGCCTGGGCATATACTCCGAATAGCCGCTTCCCTTCTCCGGTATCGGAGGGAGTCGCGATTCCAAATACCCTCGCCAATACGCGGTAGACGTTTCCGTCCACCACGGCGTGGGGCAGATCGAAGGCAAAGGAGGCGATGGCGGCGGCGGTATAGGGGCCCACCCCTTTCAGAACGCGGAGCCCCTCGTAGGTATCGGGAAATTTCCCCCCGTAGGTTCCGGCCACCAGGCGGGCCGTTTCGAGCATATTGCGGGCCCGGGAGTAGTAGCCCAGGCCTTCCCACAGCTTATACACCTCGTCGTCGGGAGCAGCCGCAAGGGAAATAATATCGGGAAAACGTTTTTGGAACCGCTCGAAATAGGGAAGGCCCTGCTCCACCCGGGTTTGTTGCAGGATTACCTCGGAGAGCCAAATCAGGTAGGGGTCCTTGATCCCCTTCCAGGGCAGGGGGCGGGGGTTCCGGTCTTTCCATCCGAGCAGCGCGGAGACAAAGCGTTCGGCCTTGAGGGAATCCCAGGTATAATTCATATCTGGGCTAACGCCGGGGAGAGTTGAAAAGTTGAAAAGTTGAAAAGTTGAAAAGTTGAAAAGTTGAAAGTATTTGAATCCCTGGTAGTGCATCATAAAGGGAATCCGGATATTTTCCTCGAGACCATCGACCATTTGTGTCAGCTCCTTGACCATGATATTGGAATCGCCTGCGTTGGAGATCGTCGTGGCGCCGGAGTTGATATAGAACAGGTTTTCGGTCGAATCCATGATGGTATTGGCCTTCACCTTTTTGCGGTAGTTGTTGATGAAGATGTTCTTCATGATGGTGAAAAGCCAGGCTTTGAAGTTGGTCCCGGGCCGGAACTTTTCCCTGTTGGTCATCGCCCTGTAAGCGGTTTCCTGAAACAGGTCCTTCGCGTCTTCGTTGTTCTTGGTCAGGTTGTATGCAAAAGCCTGCAACATGGAGCTGAGGTTTTTGAACTGGGTATTGAATTCAAAATTTGACATGGCAGATGGTTTTGTTTAACAGGTAAATATCCCTTTGATCAATTGTTTAATCAAAAGTACACCATCGTTAAACAAAATCCAAAAAAATTAGCAAATAATTTGGAAAAATTCCACAATTATGTATTCTTTTTTGCATACAAAAATATCATAATATACTATAAAACAATAATTTAAATTGCTTATAGTATGTAATCATAAATTACATTTTTTTCAGAAAAAATTGAAAGATTGGTTTGCCTTCCTTATTTCTGAGCCTTCCGAACCAGCAGGATCGCTATGCCGGCAAAGATGATGTTGGGCAGCCAGACGCCCAGGAGAACGGGCATCCCATCGCTGCTCGCAAAGGTGATGGAGAGGCGGGACAGGAAGATAAAGACGGCGCTGAGTACGATCCCGAAAGCCAGGTGCAGGCCCATGCCCCCTCTCACCTTTCGGGAGGCCACGGCCATGCCGATAACCGTCAGGATCAGGATGGAAAAGGGGTCGGCCGTTCGCCGGTATAGTTCGATCTGGTAGATTCTCGTATTGGTCAGGCCCCGCTCCTTTTCCTCCACGATAAAGTCCATCAACTCCCAGGTCGTCAGCATTTCCTTTTGATTGGTGTACCGCACGAAGTCGGAAGGGTGCAGATTGAGGGTAGTATCCATGGCCTTGCCCGCTCCCTCTATCAGGGTCTCTTTCATTCCGTCGAATGTGCGTATCTCATAGCCCCTCAACAGCCAATGGTTGGGCTCTTCTTTCCATTCGACCGAGCGGGCCTTGAGCAGGTATTTCATCTGGTTACCCTCGACGCGCTCCAGCCGGAAGTCGACCAGGGTGGTGTCTTTCTTTCGGAAATACCGGACAAAAGCCTTTTCCTCCGGGCCTATATACATATGGATATCCCGGGTTTTTCCCTTGTCGCTCTCTTTCCACACATAGGCGTGCTCGAAGTCGAGCTTGGTCTTGTTGCCCCGAGGAATCACGTAGTGGTTCCCTATGAAGTGAAACAGCGCAATGACTCCTCCCGCGATGAGGTAGGGGCGCATCAGTCGGTTGAAGCTCACTCCCGCGTTGAAAATCGAAATGATCTCGGAGTTATTGGCCAGCCTGGAGGTGAAAAAACGACGGCGATCAGCGAAAACAAGGGCCACAAGACTCCGTTGATCCAAAGGATAAAATTCAGGTAGTAGTCGAAGATGATCTGTTGCTTGGTTACCGGCTCGTCGATAAACTCCTCGACCTTCTCGCTATAGTCTATCACCATGGCGATCATCGACAGGGCCAGGCAAACGAAGAGGAAGGTCCTCCAGTAGTCAAAAATGATATAGCGGTCGATCTTGCGCATAGCCAGGGTCTAGATTCGCCGTTCCAATTTCGGCGTCATTTCTTCTTTCCAGCTGGAAAAACTGCCGTCCAGGATTCTTCTCCTCGCCTCCTTTACCAGCCACAAGAAGAAGCTCAGGTTGTGGAGGGTGGCGATCTGCAAGGCCAGGATCTCCTTGCTGTGAAACAAATGCCGCAGGTAGGCCTTCGTATGGTTTCTGCTCACCGGCGCCTCGCTCACCGCGTCGATGGGGCTGAGGTCCTCCTTCCACTTGGCATTCTTGATATTCATGATTCCGTTTGCGGTGTACAGGAGCCCGTGCCGGGCATTTCGGGTGGGCATCACGCAGTCGAACATATCGACGCCAAGGGCAATGCACTCCAGAATATTTGCCGGCGTGCCCACTCCCATTAAGTAACGGGGTTTATCCGGCGGAAGTATATCGCAAACCAGTTCGGCCATCGCGTACATTTCCGCAATGGGCTCTCCGACCGAAAGGCCTCCGATGGCGTTGCCCTCGCGGCCGGCTTGGGCAATGAATTCGGCCGACTTCTTTCGGAGGTCCGGGTAGGTGCTGCCCTGTACGATGGGAAACAGGGTCTGGCCGTATCCATACAAACCTTTCCCCGAGTCGAAATGCTCGCAACAGCGCGTAAGCCACCGATGGGTCAGCTCCATCGACGTCGAGGCGTACTTGTAATCGGAGGGGTAAGGAGGACATTCGTCAAAAGCCATGATGATATCGCCCCCGATGGAGCGTTGGATGTCGATGGCTTTTTCGGGACTGAAAAAATGAAGCGAACCGTCGATATGGGACTGAAACGTAACCCCTTCTTCCGAGATCTTTCTCCTGTGGCTCAGCGAATAGACCTGGTAGCCGCCGCTGTCGGTAAGCATGGGGCGGTTCCATCCAATAAATCGGTGCAGGCCGCCCGCCTTCTCCAGTACTTCCAACCCCGGCCTCAGGTAGAGATGGTAAGTATTTCCCAGAATGATCTGCGTCCCCGATATCTCCTTCAGTTCGTGCTGATGACGGCCTTCACCGACCCCACCGTGCCAACGGGCATAAAGATCGGGGTCTCGATGAGACCATGGTCTGTTTTCAGAAGGCCCGCGCGGGCTTTGGAACGGGTATCGGAATGAAGAAGGTCGAAGGTCAAGGTTGCCGGATTTGGCGCAAAAGTACGCTTTTTTCAGCCTCCTATAACTGGTATCGGTGCTGGTCCAGTTTTAGCAACAGGCTGATCAGAATGGTAAAACCGAAGAGGAAGACCCTCCTTTGCTGATGAAGGGAAGCGGAATCCCAATGATGGGCATGAGGCCCATGGTCATGCCGATATTGATAAAAACGTGAAAAAAGAGGATGCCGGCCACGCCGTATGCGTAGGTTCGGGAAAACCCGGAGCGCTGTCGTTCGGCGATGGTGATGATCCGCAATAAGAGCAGGAGGAAGAGCACGATAATCGCCATGGAGCCGATGAAGCCCTGCTCTTCGCCGATGGTGCAGAAAATGAAGTCGGTCGATTGCTCGGGAACGAAGTTCCCCTTGGTCAGGCTGCCCTTCAGGAAGCCCTTGCCGTTCAATCCGCCCGATCCGATGGCCATTTTAGATTGCAGCACATTGTACAGGGACCCCTGCGGGTCGCATTTGCCTGGATTGAGCCATACGTTAATCCGATCTTGCTGGTGGGGTTTCAGGACGTCGTTGAACCAAAATCCCGATACATAGACCAGAGCGCCGCTCAGTGCAAGGCCGCCGGATAAAGAGGATGACCAGGCGGGCATCCTTTTTAATCAGGTGTGCCAGGGCGAGCGCCCCCACATACCCCCATGCCATCGAGAAAAGCCCATTTAAAGTATCCATAGAAGTACAGGGAGAAGCCCAGAGATTGCTGCCCAGGCAATTAACCAGGCGCTTTCTTTTCCTGGAGCCATAAAAACGGGAGCATGCCCAGCGCCAGGAGGCAGCTCACCAAAGCCGTGGTATTAAAGAAATCCCAACAAGAGCAGCGTAATGGCGCTCAGACCGAATATGAAATAATTGGCCGGAAAGCCCTCGCGGAACAGCAGGATAAAAAAGGAGAGAAAGACCAGGGCCGAGCCGGCATCCGGCTGGAGCATGATCAGAGCAAGGGGCGCCACCATAAAGCCTACTGCCGAAATCTGATGCCGCAGTTGCTTGAGGTTGGTACTATACGTATTTATATATGCCGCCAGGGCGATACAGGCGCCAACTTGGCCAATTCGGAGGGGTGGAAGGAGAACCCACCAAACACAAACCAGGAGGTCGCTCCTTTTATTTCCTTTCCCAAAGATCAGGACCGCCACCAAGCAAAGGGAAAAGCCGAACACCGGATAGGCAAAGGTCTGCCAAAACTTCCGGTCGATGATAAATATGAAGAAAAAGGCGATCGGGCAGATCCCGATCCAGATAGTCTGCTTTCCTACATCGGTCTGGGTCAAAAAATAGTTGAGACCATTTTTATAATGCTCTCCGTACCCCACCGTATAAATCATGAGCCAGCCTATCCCGACCAGGGAGAGGAATAACGAAAAGGTCATCAATCTATCTTTCTGCTGGCTCTTTCTGGCATGTCAGTATAGAAATTCCGCCGTTCCGATGGACGTATCAATTGGCAGGGTGGGCCCCGGGGTAATCCCGCTTGATGAGGTGTAGATCCGGTGGGCGTCGAGTTTGGTTTGGAACGCGCCCGCCTTTACCTTGTAATAGGGCTGCTCGTGCTCCCAATCGACTTTAATGAAGGATAGAGGATCTGAAACCGGTAAAAGTGGACTCCATCTCCTGCCTGTCGGTCGTAGCTACCAGCTGAATCCGCCAACCGGTACGGTGGGCGTCGTTTTTTGGATTTCGACATAGCGCTCCACCAGCTGGGTTACGGCAAGCGGTCTGCTTCCGGGCCACCTTGCCCTGGGCAAATCCCTGGAAACAGAACTGCACAAAAAAAAAAAAAGGAGGCAAAGGGACAATCGCTTCATTTTCAGTTTTTCCAAAGATAAGTAAAACCTCTGTCCCCCCCTTATTACTTCCCTCCTTGGACGATCTGGACGCTGGCGGAGCTTCCGAGGCGGGCAGCCCTGCCTCGATAGGGAGAACGGCGTCCTGGTAGGACCTCCCGCCGCCGGAGGCTTTGATCTTGATGGAAGGGGGCAGTTGCGCCCTCAGCCAGGAGACGATATCTACGTTGGCGCCGGCAGCCAGGATACCTGTGGAGGTTTTGACAAAATCGACTTCCGATTCAATACACACGTTGCAAAGGCGGTCCAGTTCTTCCTGGGTCATCATCCCCGTCTCGGAGAATCACCTTGATCGTCTTTCCGCGCATGTGGGCGATCCGGGTCATGCTGTCGACATCGTTGCGGACGTAATTCCAGTTGCCGCTTTTCACCGCGCAGATATTCACCACGGCATCCACTTCTTCGGCGCCGTCGTCGATGGCGCTTGATCTCCTCTCACCTTGGCAGGGGTGGTGCATATCCCATGGGAAAGCCCACGACAGTCGTGACTTTGACGCTGATCTTCCACAAACTGAAAGGCGTCTTTACGTAGAAGGGGGGAACGCACGGAGTAAAACCGGTGGCCATAGCTTCCTCATACACTTTGAATATCCTTCAGCGTGCAATCGGGTTTCAGGATGGTGTGGTCTATTTTCTCGGCCAGTTGCATGAAGGTGTTTATTAACACAGTTAGGAGCTTGTAAGTAGTTTGTTAACAAGGCGCAAGATAGGGTAAAATAATCCTGACAAGTCAAGGATTTCCCGTCAAAATATTCCCGGCTGCCGGTCTTAGGCATTGCGCGCCGTGGCATTGCTTGAATTTTCTTCCCGCTTCCGCAGGGGAAGGGGTCGTTCCGTCCCCTACCTTCTTCCTCGACCCTTTTTACCGTTTGCGGTTTTGACTGCTGGCTGCCTGATTCGGCGGCGGCACGGGCGCGCGGCATCTTCCGTCCGGTTAGTCCGACCTTGCTCAGGTCGGAAAGGCGGTGTTCGCGGGCCTCCTGCATGGTCCTTCCATCCTGGAGACCACGGAGCCTCTAAAGGGCCAGATGGGAGGTGACCAATTGGTTGATCTCAAGATCAGGTTCTCGAAGAGGGCGTAGGCTTCCCCATTTGTATACGACCAGCGGGTCTTTCTGTTGAAGGAGGCGGCCTGGACGGAGTCCTCAATTCGTCCATCGCGCGGAGTGCTCCTTCCACTTTCGTCGATAATGGCCAGTGTGACAGCCTTTTCGATATCTGCCGTGATGGACCGGCCTTGCTTTTGCTAGCCAGTTCGATATCTGCCGAAATGGAGTACCTTTTGGAGCGCCCAGTCTGGTAAACGGGATGGCGTACGTTTGTGCGGTGCCTCGTTTTTTATTCACACTTTCGACAATGGGCAGGAGGGCGTCGGATGAGAAGTGCGATTTGCGGTCGTAAAATTCGCGGAACCGGTGAGAAGCAGGGTTTGGAAACTCCTGGCCTTGTCCTTCCTGCAAAATCGGCGGCGTCTGTTTCCGGTCCACCCCGAGTTCGGCCAGGGCGTCCCTGCGGAAGGTGTCGAAGTTGCCGCCTTCTTGGTGGTTGGCCACCAGGTTGGCTGGCTACGATGGCCTGGAACATATTGTTGAGGTCGACGGAAAGGCGTTCGCCGGAAAGCGCATTTGCGCGTTTTTTGTAAATAGCCTCCCGCTGGATGTTCATCACGTCGTCGTATTCCAGCAGGCGCTTCCGGATACCGAAGTTGTTTTCTTCCACCTTTTTCTGCGCGCGCTCGATGCTCTTGGTCACCATCGAATGCTGGATCACTTCCCCTCCCTTGTGAGCCCATGCGGTCCATCGGGCCGTGGGCGATCCCGTTCCGACAGGAAGAGGGCATCGAGGTTGCCTCCGTGCCAAAGAAACATAGAACTGGAAGTACCGGGGTCTCCCTGGCGTCCGGCACGGCCGGCGCAACTGGCGGTCCACGCCGGGATTCGTGGCGTTCCGTGCCGATAATGGCCAGACCACCTGCCTTTTTGACCTCGTCGTTGATCTTGATGCTCGGTACCGCGACCTGCCATGTTGGTGGCGATGGTCACCTTTCCGGACTTCCGGCTTCGGCCACGATCTCCGCCCCGGTTGGGCTGTTTGGCGTTTAGTACGTTGTGGTCGATGCCGGGAGCCAGAGTGAAGTTCGGCTCAATTTTTCGGAAATATCCACCGGGTGGTACCTACCAGCAGCGGCCTTCGGCTTTGCTCAGTTTCTCGGATCTTTCGATGACCCCCAATGAATTTCCTCCTTATCGGTCTTGAACACGAGGTCTTCCTTGTCGTCCCGAACCACCTTGCGGGTTGGTGGGGATGACCACCACGTCCAGTTTATGATCTGCCAAATTCCCTGGCTTCGTTTCTGCCGTACCGGTCTTGCCGCACAGTTGGAACATCCGGAAGTAGTTCTGCAGCGTGACCGTTCCATAGGTAGTCTGGGTGATCTCGCCCACCTTTACGTTCTCTGGCTTCGAGGGCCTGGTGGAGCCCGTCGGAATAGCGGCGCCCTTCCATCATACGCCGGCCGGTCTGCTCGTCGACGATTCACCTGGCCTTCGATCACCACGTATTCTTCATCGCGTTCAAAGAGCGTATGGGCCTTCAGCAATTGGAAGGTTGATGGCGTGCAGGCGTTGGATTTCAGAAAAATTCCTGCGATAGCTTCATTTTTGCCAGCTCCTTTCTCCTCCTTGGCATCTGTTCCGTGTTGCCAGTCGATCTCGCATTTCGGAGGTGATGTTGGGGGAGGATAAAAACTGCGCGTCTTCATCTCTCGGCACGGTATTCGGCGTCGGCCTCCGTAAGTCTCGTGTTTCTTTCCTCGTCAATGACGAAGAGAGGGTTCAGTCGGCGATGTGCATGTTCTTGGACTGCTCCTGCACAGTGGTTCCCTCCGCTTCGGAGGATCACCTTCACGCCTCGCCCAAAACTTGATATGGGCCGGTTTTTGGGCAAGGAGTTAAAAGTGCGCGCAAGAGGGCAATGTCCGCCTCTTCATCCTGATAGCTGTATTGTTTTCCTGATCAATTTTCTTCTGGCCTCCGTTGTAAAATTTGGTCGATACTGCTGCTGGGCCGCCAACAGTCTTTCGACGAGGGGTTTGAGTTCCAGGTATTCTTGGTCTCCGGTGCCGGTGGTAACCGGCCGAACTAATCAGCGGGGCCGTATCGTCGATCAAAAGGAGTCGACCTCATCGACCATGCCGTAGTGGTGTTTGCGCTGCACGCGTTCATGTCCAGGGAGCGCACCATGTTGTCGCGCAGGTAGTCAGAAACTGAATTCGTTGGTCCCGTAGGTGGTATCGAAGTGTAGGCCCAGCTTCCGATCGTCGGAATGCGCCCGGTATTTGTCAATGCAATCGATGGTGAGAAACAGGAACTCCATGATCGGCTCCTTACCTACTTCGCTATCGCGTCGGGCGAGGTAATCGTTGGACCGTAATACATGGACGCCTTGCTGAGCCAAGCCGTTGAGGTAGGCGGGTAGGGTCGCGACGAGGGTTTTTCCTTTCCTGTGGCCATCTCCGCGATTTTCCGGTCGCGTAAGCTGGCTGCTGCCCCCTGGATCTGCACGCCGTAATGCACCATATTCCGGGTGACTTCCCTCCGGCTGCAACCCATCTGTTTTTCCAGATGGCCTTGCCGCCTTCGATCTGGATATAGGTTTTCCCCCGCCTGGCTGCCAGGTCGCGGTCAAACTGGGGCCTTCGCTTCGAGGGGTTCAGTCTCGGTAACCGACGGGCGGTTTTAACCACGGCGAATGCTTCGGGAAGAAGGTCTTTCAGCGCCAGCTCCAATTGGCTTGTCGCGCTCCAGTTTCAATCGTCCAATTCCTGAACAACTCCCTCTTTGGGCGAGGTCCTCCTGCTCCACCGGATCATTTTTGACCTGTCTGATGTCCAGGTCGATCCGTGCGAGGTACTCGGCACGATCCGTGCCCGGAATTCGTGGGTTTTTTTTCAGGTGGAGGGCGTCGTTGCCTTCTGGCTTCCCAGTTTGTCGAATTCCACATGAATCTGTCTAACAACGAAGGTAGGTATTGATATCGCGCCCGGTTTTGTGCCGAAGATTTTTTTACGCTTCTGGAAAGAAAGGTCGACATGCCTCTTTATGTTATGTTGTACGCAGACTCCCGGTTAGGGTGGTTTGTAAGGTTGAATAGTTGAATAGTTTAGTGAGGGCCTTTTGGCTTGCCAAAAAGTAAACTTTTAAACTATTCAACTTTTCAACTATTCAACTCTTTGGACTCCCCAAAGGGATGCAAAGATACGATATACTTGCATGGTCAAGATTTATACCAAGACCTTAAATCGCTTACTAAACTGCCAAATTGGCACGAATATGCCGGACCGTTCCCCGCTTTTTCCCTCCCGATCGCAGCGCTTTTTTGCTCGCAAGTTGCAAGGAGTCCTCCATCGAATCGTATTACTACCCCTGGATGAGCTCCGGGAAGGCTTGGTTTACGAATACCGCAGCACCGGCGACACCTCGACCCTCCTTTCTACTGGTACTACCGCAGCCATGAGACCGACACGGCTACCTTCCTCACCGGCATGTACTACGACCTGAACTTTACCCCCCTTCCAATTTGTCAGGAAGAGCGCGTATCAAACGGCATGCTGCTGGCCGATTATTATCTTTATGAGAATGATTCGACTGGCAAGCAAGTTCAAATACCCGTAGAAAATTGAGGGGGAAATATTTTTCCTTCGAACCGGCTGATCCCAAAAAAGGTCTTGTATTCCAAGGTCCGCTTTTCTACGCTTCCGACCCTGATGCCGTCATCTCGCTAATCAAAACCGGCAGTTTCGATCGGACACGACCTGTACCTATGGGGGAAAAACATACGATGCCCTCGTTTTTTACGTTCGGGAATTGATCGACGTGAACGACGAAGGCCATGTAGAACAGGAATTCGACGGACTGGAGATCTACGCCAAAGGCCTCGGCCTGGTCTATTTCAGGAAGGACGTATCAGCTACCTTTATTACCGAATACGAATTGGCGGACCGGTATTCGATGGAGGAGTTGGAGAAGAAGTTTAAAGTCAAACTGGAGGGGAAACCGGGAACGGGAAATAAGTGAAAGTTTATGAGGTTTATGGGGTTTATGAGGTTTATAAGGTTTATAAACTTCATAAACTTTATAAACCTCATAAACTTTATAAACCCAAAGAGTCCATGATATGAAGCTTTTGCCTACGGCAATACTGCTCTGGCTGTTTTCAAGCCCGGTGCTCACAGCACAGGTCTTTCCCGCCTGACTTGCTCTGTCTGCGGGGGATACGATCGTGTGGGGGCTGAATAATACTTGCGGGAGCTTCAACAGCTACGATATCTGGTTCAGCAATTCGCTTGGCGGGCCGTACGCTCTGCTCTCATCTGTGACCAATCCGGGGCAGACGAGCTTTGTGCATTCCAACCCGGGGAGCCAGCTGTTTTTCTATTACATAACCGGCAACTATGACTGCCCCGGCGAGCCGGTTTTATCCTCTGATACGCTGGACAACCTGCTGCCGGAGCCTCCTTTGATCCAAAGCGTGTCGGTGTTTGGGCAACAATGTGCAGCTTACGTGGACGCCCAGCCCTTCTCCGGAGGTCTACGCCTATATGATCTACCGGCTCATCGGGACCAATGTGGATATCATCGACACCGTTTTTACCGGAAACACCTATCTCGATACAGGCGCGGCGCCGACCCTGCGTTCGGAGGAATACTACGTATTGGCCCTCGACCAGTGCGGGAACACCAGCCAATTCCTCGACCCGACAAGACGATCCTCCTTCAGGCCCAGGCGGATTCCCTGCCGGCAATTGGTGGCTCTGGAGTGGAACCCATACGAAATTGGCCCGGCGGCATCGAAAGCCGGATCCTATGGCTGGAGCATCGACGGCGGGCGTTTCAGGCCGTCGACACCCTGGGAGGAGAGGCCTCCATTTATGAGTACATGGTAGCGGAAGCGAACGAGGGGCGGAGCATTGTTTTTACCTGCAAGCCGATGAGGGTGGCAGTGCCTCGACCTCCAATTCGAGTATCAGCTGCGTCCTGCCGCAGGTTATCACCCCCATGGAAAACCTGGCTGTGAAGAACGCGACTTTCACCCCAGCCGGTTCGGTTCGCCTGGACTGGGTCTGGAAGGCCGAGGCCGAGATCGCTTTGCGGCCGTTTGGCGGCCGTCGGCGACCCTGCAAACTTTGCGCTGCATTTCAACCTTGCATTCGCGCTCCCTTTGAACGGCGCCGAATCCTTTGAAGACCTAACTGCGCCCCAAACCAGGGGCCGGTCTATTACGAGATCCGCACGATCGACCTTTGCGGAGCAGAGGTACAATCCACGCTCGGCGCCACTATTTTCCTCCGGGGCGAATCGACCACGGGTTTCTCCAACCTGCTGACCTGGTCGCCCTGGGAGTTGGAGAACAGCCAGGTCCTGGAATACGAGCTCTACCGGGTGCTGAACGGCACACCGCAACTGGAAGCCGTGCTCGATCCAACCCAGACATCCTACACCGACGAAGTGGACCTCGAAAACTCCCTGCCGAGGCTTCGGTTTGCTATTACCTCCTGGCGAGGGGCGGGGTTTTGCCCGAGGGGATCAATCCGCCCGTCGTGAGCCGCTCCAATGCGGTTTGCCTGGAGCAGCATCCCATCGTCCTGGTGCCCAATGCTTTGCTCCGAACGGGTTCAACCAGGTGTTTCGTCCGGCTATTCAATACCCGAATACCATCACCTCTTTCCGCATGCAGATCTTCGACCGCTACGGGCAGCAGGTGTTCGAATCGGCTGACTGGTCAGAGGGCTGACGGAAAGTTCATGACCGGGCCATGCCGCAAGGCGTCTACGTCTACCGGATCCAAGATGACTTAGGAGACCAGGGCGGCGGATCTCCAGCAGGAGGGGTATTGGTCCTGCTCCATTGAGAGAATCTTTTCGCCCGTATTGACATAACGTAAAAAACCATTATCTTTGCAGTCCTTCAAAGGAAAATGGTCGGGTGGCCGAGTGGCTAGGCAGAGGTCTGCAAAACCTCGTACGGCGGTTCGAATCCGCTCTCGACCTCAGGAAATTTAAAAGGGCCCGATCCGGTGGATCGGGCCCTTTTTTTGTTTAGACAGAGGATGAAAATTATTTCAAATTCCCCGGCGGTTTTCGACCATGCTTTTTGAAATAATCGTCGATATACTCCCGCTCAATCCTTTCAGCCTCTTCGCGTCCGGGAATCCCGGATAACAAAACTCGAGCAATAAATTTTAGGAACCCTGCGGCTAAGTTTAAAATAGTCAATTGTTTTCGGGTACGGGCAGGTAATCCGTCCTTACTGAGTGGATCATCCGTGATGCCGTATTTGAACACCTCGGCAGTTTTCTCTTCAAAAATGCCGTAAAGATGATGAGGGTTGGGGTTTTTCTTGGAATTGCCGTGCATAGGAATTCAAGGAACTCTCGTTTAAGCAATGTCTTTCCAACCCTCCTCATTACTATACGTCTCCACGGGATATGCCGGCACATACACATAAGGCCTACCCGTTTTGCAAACGTACGCCTCCTCCGCAATCCTGAGCAAGGCCCCGAAATCCATATCTTTTGGCATTAAGGCAGGGTCCTTCAGGAGTTTTTGATAAAACTCAAACCCGTTGGCCACGGCGCAACAACGTGCATACAGGAAAACATCGACCGAGAAGTACTTGCCCGGCTGCCAGGAACTTTCTCCTATTTGCCTGGCAAAAGCCAGTCCGTCGAGGAGGAACAGCTTTTGAGAAAGGATATCATCGAATTCATAGATATGCCGGACTGGTAAAGCCGCCAGGGCATTTTTCACCGGCTCGATGACCGCATCGTTATCTACCCCCTTGCTCCAATCCAGGAGGTCGATCAATTGCCAGAACCGTCCTTCTGTTAGCCCCTCATGCGAACGGGAACTGTCCAGTTCGATCCGAACCTCGGCGTCGGGGTATTTCTCCTGTAAATCCCGAACTGCATCGGGGTGGAGATTGCGCAAAGGATATTTGATAACGGTAGTGACGCTTGGTTTTTTCAATGAAACATACTCCTGGCGCTCCTCTTTCACTTCCTGGTTTCCCACAATTAGATTTTCGGGGTATTCGGACGCTTTTTCCCATATCTGGATCAAGCTCTTGCCCGTAGCCTGCTCGATCTCCGACAGTGTATCAGTTGTGAAGTTATGCGTACCGCTCAGCCATTTGGTAATTTCAGAAGGATTTTTGCCCAGCTTTTCAGCCAGGTCTTTTTTCTTCCAACTCAGTTCCTTCAATATATCTTCGAGCCGGACAGCAATGAGCATCCTTTTTCTGGTAAGAGCTGTTCGGGAGGGGGTCCCGGCCATGTAAGGGTTCGGGAATTTTAGATTGGAACCGGAGCCTGGTTTTTCGGTGTTCTTTTCATTGTAGTTTCAAAAATTTACTTAAAAACTACAATAAATAAATATAAAGTCAATGTTTTAGATGTAAATTTTACTTTAAAGTAAATTATACTCAAAATAGCCCCTTAACCCAAAATCACTTCCCCACCACAAACCCACTACTGAAACAATCTCCCCCAAAGCACAGCAAATACCGGTATACCCCGATCGGCGCATTTCCGGAATTCCAATCAACCTCATGCGATCCCCTTTCTTTTCTACCCTCATCAAAGCGATACACTTCGCGACCGAGAAGGTCGTAGATCGTCAGCTGGAACTCGGCGGGTTGAGATAGCTCGAAAGAAAAGTGAACCATTCCGGAGGATGGATTTGGGAAAACGAAAACTACCGGTTGAGCATTTCTTTGGCGAAAGCTCCTCGGTATTCACATTCATATCGTTGATCAGGTCGCGCAGGCAGCTAAACTTGTAATTGCGGTGCGGCACATTCACATCGTCCGTGAGGCCCCAGCAGCCGTAGCGGTTGTAGCCACCGGTCAGGGTGAACTGCATGGCGAGGGTAGCCGCCGAGTTGGAGAAAAGCGTCGTCGAGGTTGTAAGCGCATCTCCTCGCACATGCCTTGCTTCGCTCGGCCAGGATCCGATTGGCGATATTGGTCGTGCTTCGCCGCCGTGGTCGGGGCCCCTTCATACGACACATACCCGCCGGCAGATCCGTCCATGGCTTTTCGATCCATTGTATTCGCCCTGCCTCGTTGACGCCGCCGGTTTCGTCGATCTGGTTGCCGATGCTCAGGTGGCAGTCGTCGAGTATCTTATCGACGCTTTCCCCGGCCTCATGACCTCCGGAAAAGTAAGTTTGGCTCCCGATGGCATAGATGAAATCAGATGGCGGGCCGAAAGTGGCGTTGACGTATTGCAGCATGGGTTCCACCCACCACTTGAGCATGGGCTGGTGGCTGGCCAACCACGCGGATGCGGTTGTTGAGCGACCCAGGGCCAAATACGTTTCGAAAAATTTGCGCCAGTTCCACCGTGCGGCGGGCGTGGTTCTGGTGCTGGTCGATGCCGAGCGCGGTGGCTTGTGCCTGGTTGTATTGGCTCTGCTCAAAGCCGGGGCGGTATTCCAGACTTCGTTGCTATTTTCCACGTCAAATATTCAGGTCGGAATCCAGTCCGTTTTTCAGCATGGTTGCCAGTTGCATCACATAATCCGTGCTCGCGGAAATGGGCACGTTGATCCAGGCGTCGGTCTGGGTGCGGTTGGCCATATGATCACGTGCTCCAGCAGCGCCGCCGTTTTTCCGGATCTGTGGCATGGCCAGTTCGCGAGGCGTCGAGGGAGTTCCTTCGGACCATGTCGTGAGGACGGGATAGGCCGGATCGCTTCCAGTTTGTAAGGGTAAATCTATATAGCGATCGCGCTGAAGTCGACCGAATCGAAAAGGCCAGAAAGGGCGTGTGAAAGAGCTTCGCTGTCGTCCTCATACCCCGGCGCAGCATTTTGAACTCCGGTGATCCCGCTGTTCAGCGGGTGGGGCCGGCGTGCGGCGGGTTTCGGTGAAATCCTATCAGGAACAGGCCGTTGCTGCTCAGGCGTCACGACGAAGTCGAAGGTCGTGGTGTTGGTACCGGCGCTGTAGGGAGAGGTTTTGCACAACCGCCCCAAAGGTCCCGTTCACATCTCCCCGCCGGTAAAGGACATTTCCGGTCCCGCTCACATCGAGCCGGTACACCCCGGGTCGTCGATAGATCCCGCCCACTCGGCCACGGGCCGGAAATCGGCGATATCTCCGCATCCAGGGCCGGCCATCCCTGAGCGTCCACGTGGGCGGGCCCAGTTCGGCGCCGGTGCTCAGTTCGTGCCAGCGGTAGTTTTCCCTTCACCAGGTTCATGTAAGTGCCGCCGCGTTCGGGGAGGTCGATAGTGACGCCGATTTGGGCGGTGGAGAGAATTGGGAATAAGGTTAGACAACAAGTTGAGCAGCTTTCATCGAGCGTAATTTTAAGTTCCCTTAAAATTACAAAATCCTTGCGCTCTCATCTACTGATCTGCTTCCCTGCTACCGAACACGAATAGCTATTGTTGCCCTGAGAATTAAATAAAAACAGGGTAAAGCGGCCAACGCCACTCTACCCCGTGCATAAAGGATTTGGTTTTGGGTTATTTAATCCAGAATTAGCTTTTAATCCAGGTCCCTTGCCCGGAACCGATCCTCAGCACGTAACTCCCTTCGGAAAACTGCTCAGGTCGACAGGCTGCGTTTCCATTTCTGCTTGAATGTTTATTTCCTTTTAAGAAGCGGCTTCTTCCGGTGATGTCCATCAGACCAGGGTGTAATTACTCCGGGATGAACTCTTTAAAGGTGAGGTTCACCAGACCGGAACTCGGGTTCGGGAATAGATCTAGTTGTCCGCCTACCGCCAGGTCTTTAACGGAGTTGATGACGGTTACTATCACCTCGTCCGTACCGATGCAACCGTTGGCGTCGGTTACCGTCACGGAATAGGCGCCGGTTTCCAGCACCTTCCAGGGTCTGGGCCGTCGAACCATCGCTCCAGAGGTAGGTGTCGAAACTCGCGCCGGCATCGAGCAACGTGGCTTCCAGTGCGCTGATGAGGGTAAAGTCATTGCCCAGGCTTACGGTGGGCAGCGGCCACGATGAGCTTCTGGTTTCGTCGCCAACTTTTGCAGCCGGCTGGGTCACTTGTTGGTCACTATAACTCGAATAAATACCGGCATCCGTCGTCTCCAAGGGTCTGGCTTGGGACCCGTCGCTCCATCAAAAGAGGCCGTATAGCCCGGACCTGCATCCAGCAAGAAGTGGCCTCGCCTTCAGGTTTCTAAAGCATGGAATCGTATAGCTGCAAAGGGGAATTCGTAGCCAAGCGGGTGACAAACCGAAGATATAAAGCCGTAGTCTTAAGCGTTGAAGGTGTCCGAACCGTTTCCAGCCGGGCTGTCGAAGCCGAAAACGTTGTTGTATGACCACGGAGATCGTGCTGTCGTTGATGATCGCGAGGCCTTCGGGTTCGTCGCTCAGATCCCATCCAGTCTCGTAAAGAGGTCGAATACCAATTTTCTGCACGATATGATCACACCTCGAAAGCGGCCAAAACCGGAGGCGTTGCCCACTTGCTCCAGCGTCTGCCCGTCGAAGTCCTCGGTGGTCAAGGCCGTTGCGCCCGGAAATATCGATCTTGTAGATGTCCTCCACGTTCCAGCCGTTGCGTTTCGGCGTGCTCTCACGAGCAGAAATTCGTTGTGGTGGATCGCCACGAGATCGCCCACCTTCCAGCCGCGGGTATGGAGCTGGCCGGTTTCCGGTCATTTCGTAAACAAACTGGCGCACCCCCTATTGGTTTGAGGGTCGATTTCCACCATGCGCACCAGGCGGCCCGTATTGCCGACGGC
>JADJBL010000018.1 GCA_016703765.1 Saprospirales bacterium | reverse complement strand
TAATTGTGAAAGGGGGTTAAAAATCGGGGGGCAAAGATAAAGTGGAAAGCTTGTGGTGCTTTCCAGAGAGCTTAGCAGTTTAGGTGGGCAAAAACTAAACCTACTAAACTCTAAACCTACTAAACTCCTACTGCTTCAACTCTCGAGCACATCCGCCGTCACGTCGTATGGGTGCTGGCGCAGGATGCCTACGCTGCCGCCCTTGTCGAAGGTGAATTCGTAGCCCTTGTCGTTACGCGTATACTGCATGGCGGTGTAGACTTTTGCTGAATGGGCTGGACGAGTTCCTGCCCATTTTAAAGAGTTCGCCTTCGGGGCCGAACTACTCTTTCTGCATTTCGCGTACCGCTTGTTCCTTGTTCATGATCTCTTCCTCTTTGCTTGCGCGCTTCATCGCTCATGGGGCCATTTGCTCGGCCCGGTAGCGCGGTGTGCCTGGCCTTATTTTATCGTATTCCTGGGCGATTTCCTGCCGCCAGGTGGCCGCTACGCGGTCGAGTTCGGTTTCAGGCGTTCTGGTATTCCTGGATGCTTTCCAGGATGAGAGATTTATCCACATAAGCGATTCGCTAGGCCCTGGACGGCGCCGGTTAAACTATAGCAAACGCGGCGGTAGCCAGCCATTTGATCGCTTGTTTGGGGAAGATCTGGGTCATCGGCGTTGATTTTAGGAAGCTTGAATTGATTTCTGCTATAAACCGGCACAAAAGTACATCTTTTCGGTACACGGTTTTCCATCCAATTAACGCACATCGGGGTCTTTGATGAAACGAAGAAGCCCTGTTTAACGTATGTTTAACCACGCTTAAGAATGCATAAGATTTGGAGTATGTTTCGGCCTTCGGCCTGAATTTCTAGTATAATATGGCCGCCACCGGAGGCCATTACACCTGGTTAATTTGGTTTTTACCTTCGGCGCAAGATTTTATGGGTTGTGCAGATTTAAGATTGAAGGCACAGCCCACCATCGGACTCATCCCCGGGCCCCCTCTCTCAATCAGAGAGGGGGAGCTTTTGACCTAGCAGCTTGATATGATTGGGCGGCTATTTTTTAGCACTAGATAGAGCGTAAAGGCATTGCTTTTAGTGCAGAGGCTCCCCCCTCTTTTTTAAGAGAGGGGGCCGGGGGAATGAGTTGGAAGGGCGCGGGATAAAGTGCATGACCCATTTGATTTAGTATCGTTTAGCCTTCGGCCGCAAAGATTTTGCAGATATGGAAGAAACTTTTACGATCAGCTCTCAACCCGTTGCGCTCGCGCAGGTCCGGAAGTTTTTGGACAAAAAGGCCCGTATTCAATTATCGGAGGGAGGTGAAGGAAAAGGTGTTGCGATGCCGCGATTACCTCGACCGGAAGCTCAGCGGGTCGGACAGCCTGTTTTACGGCATCAACACCGGATTCGTCGCTGTGCAACGTGCGGATCTCGCAAGAAGAGCTCGGCGCGCTCCAGATCAACCTCGTCCAATCGCACGCCTGCGGTATGGGCGAGGAGGCGCTCGGAGTCTATCGAGGCCCGTGTTCTTGCTCCAAGATCAAGAGCCTGGGCTTCGGGTATTCCGGCGTGCAACTCGCTACCGTGCAGCGCCTGGCCGACTTCGCCAACGAGGGCGTTTCTCCGGTGGTTTACCAATTGGGCTCGCTCGGCGCATCAGGCACCTGGCGCCACTGGCTCCCCTGAGCCTCCCGCTGCTTGGATTGGGGAGGTGGAGATATAAAGGAGAGAAAAGGGCTTCCGGGGTCCTGAAGGAACTGGGCTGGGAGCCTATTGTGCTCAAGGAAAAAGAAGGGCTGGCGTTAGAACGGCACGCAGTTTTCGGCGGCCTACGCCCTGCATGGGATACTGGAGGCCTGCGCCTGTTCGAATGGGCGACCGCCTGCGCCTCTTTATCGCTCGACGCTTTTGACGGGCTGATCGAACCTTCCTTCGACGCCCGGCTTCATCAGATACGTCCGCATCACGGGCAGCAGGTGGTTGCCGACGGGTCAGGCTTTGGCTGGAGGGGCAGCGAAATCATGGCGCGTCAAAAAAAACGGTCCAGGATCCCTACGCGTTCCGCTGTGCCCCAGGTGCACGGGCGAGCTGGGACGCGATCGAATACGTAAAAAGGTCGTCGAAACGGAGATCAACGGCGTGACCGACCACCCAATATCTTCCGGATTCCGGATGCCATCCTCTCGGGGGACTTTCACGCAACCTCTTGCGCTTGCCGCCGATTTTCTTACTATCGCCTTGCCGGATGGGCAGCATCTCGGAGAGGCGGGTCTACCAACTGATCTCCGGACAAAGGCCTGCCCGCGTTTCTCACCCCAATCCGGGACTGCATTCCGGGCTGATGATCCCGCAAGATACCGCCGCGGCGATCGTGACCCGAACAAACAACTGTGCACCCCTGCCTCGGTGGATTCTATCGTGTCGAGCAACGGACAGGAAGACCACGTCAGCATGGCCGCCAATGCGGGACAAAACTCATCCGGGTCGTCGAAAAACCTGGAGCGCTTGCTGGCTATCCGAATTCTTTACCGCCGCCCAGGCGATCCATTTCCGAAGGCCGCAACGCAGCGGACCGCGATTGGAAAAGCTGCTCGACGCTTATGGCGCCAGGGTCCAACCCGTCGGGGAAGACCGGGTGCTCAGCACGGACCTGCACGCAACCGTAGATTTTATGCGGCAAACCCGCCTTACCATAAGTCAAAGCCTATGCGTTTTTGCCTCCCGACTCTTTTATTTCTTTGCTTTTGGTCTGCCCAGCTCTTTGGCCAGCGTCCGGGCTTCAGTTGGGATTTCGGGACGGAGCAGGGCCGTATTTTCAAGCATACCAAAAAAATCGCGTTTTCCATTCCGGGATCATTCTTACGGAATAGGGTTGAATTTTCAATACCAAACCTTCGGGAAGCAGCATGGCACCAGCACCAGGGGTACCCGCTCATGGGCTTTGGCATGCACTATTACAACTTCGGCGACCGGGAAACCTGGGAAACGCCGTTTCCTTTTTTCCCAACCTGACCCTGAAGATCCTCGACAAACCTCGGTGGATGATCCATTTTCGGGTGGGGTCCGGCATCGCCTGGATCGACCGGACCTACGACCGCCTGAAACAACCCGCAGAACAACAGCATCGGCAGCCAAATGAACAACACCACTTGCTTTCGGCTAACGGCGGGCTTGCCATCTCCCGCGCTGGGCCGTATTTGCGGGGGCAGTTTCACCCATTTTCCAACGGAGCCTTTCAGATGCCCAACCTGGGGATCAATATCCTGGCCGTTCGGCCAGTTTGCGGTACACGCCCCAGCCGGTGGAAAAAGAGGGGTATGTGCGCTGGGAGGAGAGCAAACGACCGCCCGGCCGTTTTGGGGTGCAGGGGTATTTTTCGCCGGCGTATAAAGAAACCAGTTTTCCGGGCGCTGCCAAGGGGCCGGTCTGCCGGTTCTCTGGCGGGCATTTACCGGATCAGCAAGGTGCAAAACCTCCTGATCGGCGGGGAATACGAATACTATCAAAGCGTGTTCGTCTTTTCCCGGCATACTTTTTCCGCGGCAAGCGCAGAGCAGGCACGCAGGGAAGCCACCCGCCGGGGCGTTTTCCTGGCAACCGAATGGCAGTTTGGCAATACGGGGCCTCCACTCCATCGTCCGCTCAGGCGTGCAGTTTTATGGAGGAGTTTATTTGAAATCGCACATTATCACGGCTGACTACATTTCTATTGGGATAGGTATTCGTTTCTTACAATTCTCTTAAATTTATACTAGGGGAAATATTTCAACCATACTTCCCATTTTTACTCTCTAAAATATCGATCCCTATGAAAAGCACTTTTTTAATGAAGGCCCTCCTCTGCGGCTTTTTGGTTTACGGCGTGGCCGGTTGCGATGTGAAAAAAGCCAGCCAAAGCATCAACTTCTTTACCGTTCAGGATGAAATCGCCCTGGGTAAGGAAGTGGAAAAGCAGATCCAGAGCGATCCCAAGCAGTTTCCCATCCTTCCGGAAAAGGGAAATGAAGAAGTTTACTCCTACGTACGCGGCCTGGCAAAAAAGATCCTGAACACCGGTAAAGTCGCCTACAAGGACGAGTTTGCCTGGGAAGTCAAGATCATTGACGACAAAAAGACCCTCAATGCCTTTTGTACCCCCGGAGGACATATTTACGTCTACACCGGGCTCATCAAGTTTCTCGACTCCGAAGACCAGTTGATTGGAGTCATGGGGCATGAGATCGCGCACGCCGCCATGCGCCACTCCACCCGCAACCTGACCAAGGTGTACGGCATCCAGGTGCTGTACCAGATTATCACGGGAAAGCGGAGCCGGCTTGTTGGAGCAAATCGCCATCAGCGTGGTGGCCTGAAATTCAGCAGAGACCACGAAACAGAGGCCGATGAAAACTCGGTGACCTATCTCTGCGGCACCACCTACAATGCAGCAGGGGCAGCCGGTTTTTTCAAAAGATGCAGGGACAACCTTCGCCCCCGGCTTTTCTGAGCACCCACCCCGACCCGGGCAATCGCGTGCTGAATATGGAAAAAGGAAAACGGAACTCGCTTGTAAGGGCACAATGACCAACCAGTCGGCTTATCAAGCCATCAAGGCCAAGTTGTAATTAACCGTTCGCGATTCCAAAAACCAACCTATGTGGAGCATCCTGAGAAAAATCGGCGCTGTCGGCCTGTCGTTAGTCCTGAGCTTGAACGGGTCTGATGCACAGAGCCTGGAGAAGCTGAACGGAACGATCAACACGGCGAAATACGACGAGATATCGCCGGTGCTTTCCAGAGATGGTCATACCCTGTACTTTACCCGGATCGGATCGCCCGATTTCGATAAGAACATGATCCTGGACGGAAGGAACGTCTACGAATCCGCTCCGGGCGAGTACCCCAAGATACTCCAGGAGGTGTATTTCCAGCTGTCGGGGAAATTCCTTCCCGACCCTTCCCGCTCGGATTTCAATCAGGATATCTGGATCGCGGAGAGCGAAACCAGTTCTTCGACCAAATTTACCACCCGCCTTATCCCTTAAACAACGCCTTTCCCAACAGCATCTGCGCGGCTACCTCCCAGCCCAACCAATACATCGTCATCAACCAGTTTCCGAAGGAAGGGGGCATGCGCAAGGGCTTTTCCTTTGTCTGGCAGCGCCTCGACGGCACCTGGACTCCCCCGGAGCCCATGCCCATCAAGAACTATTACACCGAGGGGCCCGTGGTCAACCTGGCCCTGAGCAGCAATGAGGATGTGATCATCATGTCCCTAAACCGGGACGATGGGAAGGGACAGAACGACCTGTACCTTTCCTTCCGGGAAGTGGACGGCAGCTGGACCGAACCCGAGATCATGAGCTCGATCAATACGGCCAGCAACGAAACGACCCCCTCCCTCTCCGACGATAAGAAGACCCTTTCTTCGCCTCCGACCGGCCGGGCTCGGAAGGGGTCGACGTGTATTTTTCCCAACGGGAAGACACCGGCTGGAAGAGGTGGACGCAGCCACGCCGGCTTGCGCCGCCCATCAATTCGCCCTCCGACGACAGCCAGCCCTTTTTCAATGCAGCCACCGGCTATCTGTATTTCACCTCCGACCGCGACGGGTCGAACGATATTTTCCGGCTCCGCATCCAGGAAGCGGAAGGACAGAAGGAGATCCTGGTGAAAGGCAGGATCATCAATTCCGCCACCGGCGAGCCCATCGGCGCGAAAGTCCTGACCGGCCTGACGGGCGGGGATACCAGCGCACCTATTACCTCTCTTCCGACGGACACTTCCGCATTCGCGTGCCCAAAGGGGGAGCCTCCGGCTCGTGGCGGAAAAAGAAGGGTTTATCGGCCGGCCGCAACCGGTCCATTTCGAAAAGAGACCTACTATTGCAAGGACTACGAGGTGGACCTGATGCTCGACCCCCTCGCCGTAGATGCGAAGATCAGTCTGAGGCCCATCTTTTTTGAACGATCCAAACCGATTATCCTCCCCAATTCCTACGGCGAGCTCGACAACCTGGCCATCCTGCTGCTGGAGCGCCCCGGCATTTCCATCCGCATAGAAGGGCATACCGATAACATTGGGGAACACAAATCGCTGGTGGACCTGTCCGAGAAGCGGGCAAAGGCGGTGAAGGATTTTCTGGTCACCAAGGGCGTCGACCCCAGGCGAATCGATACGGTCGGCTTTGGGCCCTCCAGGCCGGTGAGCGACAACAAGGACGAAGAGCAGCGGGGTCTCAACCGGCGGGTGGAGGTGCGCATCACCAAAATTGCCGAAGCCGGCAAATAGGAGTTCGCGCGAAAACCCGTAACTTGCAGCCTGAAACTCACGGCTATGGCCCTTCGCGGTATCGCAAAAGTCATTTCATTTCTCTTCCACCTCCTCATCCTGACCTACATGACGGTCCTGCTGCTGACCATCAATCCGTTCTGGTTTGGGGTGAACCGGGTGTCCGAAAAATTCCGCTCCTGCTGGCCGTGTTTTTCTCCAGTTTTGTCATACCCGGCATCGCGGTGCTGATGCTGCGGTTTTTGGGCCTGGTGGAGTCGATGGAACTTCGCGACAAAAAAGAACGGATCGGTCCCTACATCATCACGGGCATTTTCTATCTGTGGTTGTACATCAATTTCAGAAACGATCCGAATATGCCCCCGATCTTTTACACGTTTGTGCTGGGCAGCGTCATCGGCCTGTTTCTGGCTTTTTTCATCAATATTTTTTCCAAGATCAGCGCCCATACCGTCGGCATGGGAGGCCTGATCGGCATGTTGCTCATCCTGCTGCGATTTGGCTCCTTCGATCCGGTACTCATTCACCTCGGGACGATCGGAGTGCTTCGCACCACGATGGGCACGATCCTGCTGATCGGTATCCTGATCGCCGGCTTGGTGGGAACTTCCAGGTTGCTTTTGCAGGCCCACGAAAACCTGGACCTTTACGGCGGGTATATGGTTGGTTTTGCGGCGCAACTCTTTGCATTCCGGATTCTCCTCCTTTGAACAAGAACCCGATAAATCACCGGTTTTTATGAAAGAGAAAAGAGGCATTATCGTCGGCGCTGGATTGGTCGGCTCCTTTGGGCCATTTTCCGGCCAAACGCGGCTATGAGGTGGATGTTTTCGAACGCCGCGGGGATATGCGGCAAAAAGGGCTATTCCGGCGGCAGATCCATCAACCTGGCCATGAGCAGACGCGGATGGAAGGCCATCGAACGGGCCGGCATCAAAGACCTCATCGAACCCCATGCCATCCCCATGAAAGGCCGGATGATCCACAGCGTGGAGGGTGAGCTGGCTTTTCAACCCTACGGAAAGGAAGGGCAGGCGATCTACTCGGTTTCGAGAGGAGGCCTCAACCTAGAACTCCTCAAAGCGGCCGGCGATTTTCCCAATGTGAGGCTGCACTTCGACCAAATTTGCCGGGACCTGGAGCTGGACACCAACACCCTCGTATTCGAGCATGCGCAAACAGGCGAGCCAAAAACGGTCCAGGCTCCGCTGCTGTTCGGCACGGATGGCGCATTCTCCGCGGTGCGCGGCAGCATGATGAAGACCCCGCGCTTCGATTACTCCCAGGAATACCTCAGCCATTCGTACAAAGAATTGACGATTCCCGCCGGCCCGGGCGGAAGCTTTCTCCTGGAGAAAAACGCGCTCCATATCTGGCCGAGGCATCAGTTCATGCTGATCGCCCTGCCCAATGCCGACGGGAGCTTCACCTGCACGCTTTTCCTGGCCCACGAAGGACCTTCTTCTTTCGAGCAACTAAAAACGGACGCCGACGTGGAGGCTTTTTTCAGCGCTATTTCCCCGACGCGATGGCGATGATGCCCACCCTGCTCGAAGATTTCCGCAACAACCCGACCGGGATGCTGCTGACGGTGCGGTGCAGCCCCTGGGAATACGAGCGGCGGGTTTGCTCCTCGGAGACGCCGCCCATGCGATCGTGCCTTTCTACGGGCAGGGCATGAACGCCGGGTTTGAAGATTGCACGATCCTGGACGAGCTTGCAGGCGAATTAAACGAAGACTGGGAAAAAATCTTCGACCGGTTTAACCGCGAACGCATAAAAGACGGGAATGCCATCGCAGAATTGGCCCTGCGCAATTTTATCGAAATGCGCGACCTGGTGGCCGACCCGCAGTTCTTGCTCCGCAAAAAGATCGCCGCCCATCTGCACGGAAAATACGGGGACGCCTTTTTGCCCTCCTATTCGATGGTATCGTTTTCGGATACCCCATACCACATCGCCCTCCGGGCTTCGGACGAACAGGACCGACTGCTGGACCGTATACTGAAGATTCAGGGTATCGAACAAAGCTGGGACCGGCCGGAAGTAGACGCCTTGTTTGAGGATTGGAAAAAAGGCCTAGAATCGTAGTCTCAAAATAATTTCCGGATTTGAGGGGCGTCCTTAGCGTTCTTAGCGCCTTTGCGGTTAAAATTTTATAACCGCAAAGGCGCTAAACGCTAAGCTCTTAGTGTGTTGGGAACTTTCCGCTCCAAAAACCTCCTACTCCTTTTACCTGGACGATGTACAGGCCGGGTGGCAGCCCCGCCAGACCGATCGTATGGATAAAGTCGTTTCCCGCTGCGAAAGCCTTTTCGCGATAGACGGGATGGCCGTTTTGGTCCGAAACCAGGATTTGAGCGGGCCCGGCAGTCGTGGCCGGCAGGTGCAGGGCGACCGATTCCCAGGCGGGGTTGGGGTAGATCGAAATAGTTTCCGCTATTATTTCTGAAACAGCGCTCATCCCTTCCTCAAACAGCGTCAGGGAGGATTTGGCCGCGCCATCGCCGGTGTTCATCGAGTCGAGGTTCACTCCGTTTCCGCATGCGTAAAGGTAACGCTTCCCGAGCCCGTGGGCGGAGCGGCCCAACGGACGCTGAAGAGGCTGGTATCGCTTGGCTCTTTGTGCTCTGCGTATTGGCGGTTGTTGGAGGTGGAGACCAGTTGGGCGTTTTCCGAAGGCTTGGAAAACGAATTGGTGGACAGGTGGTCCAGGTTCGTTTCTGCGACTAGCTGGAATCCGTATGCTGCGGGAGTCCCCACGGCGGCGAGGACGTTTACTTTTACTTCGTAAATATTTCCGGGGATGTAAAAGGCGGCGGGAATGCCGAAGGTGTCTGCAATGGAGAGCTGGAGGGTTACTTGTATGCCCGCGCTGTTGTGGCAGTTCTGGCAGGTGCGGTCGTCCTCCGCCACATCCCCCGGGGCGCCGGTATTTCCTTCATCGGCGGTACTTGCGCGGCCGCCCGAGCTACTGATCAGCAAGAAGCCGGCCAATAGCAAAGAGGCCGTAACAAAGATCATTTTCCAATTCATCAGCGAATAATTTATTAGGCAGGAGACAGGAAGAGGGGAGGAAAGTTTAAAAAAAGCCTGCCGGAATGCAGAGAAAAGCGGAATTCGTCATCTCTGGTACATATAACTATTTTGAGGAAGCTTACCTTGTACCCCACGGAAATAATCTTCAAGCTAACTTTGAGATCGGTTTCCCAAGTGCCTGAAGGATAGAATGGTTCGCGCCAGGTAACGGTTTTGCTACCCCAGTCGAATTTGACCATAACAATAGGCACCCCGGCGCCCAGGGCGATGTAATAAAAGCCGGTTTTGAGCTGATCTACTTTTTTCCGGCTACCCTCGGAGAGAGGACGACGACAAAGCGGCTTTGGCTGTTGTACAGGTCTACGATGGAATCGACAAAATGGGTGCGTTTGGAGCGATCGACGGGTAACCCCCAGCCAGCGGAAAATGGCGCCGAAGGGAGGGCGGAACAGGGAATCCTTGCCGATGAATTTGAGATGGGGCGCGTCCATGGCCTGGCGAACGAGCAGGCCGAGCGGGAAATCCCAGTTGGAAGTATGCGGAATGACGATGACGACGTATTTGTCCAGGAGTTTGGGGTCCCATCCAGGATTTTCCACCCGGAAAACGAAGGATGAATCTGCTGAACTTACCTAACATGGGAAATGGAAAATTAAGATATTTGAAAAAAAACGTTACTTAACGGGGATAAGAAGTCACAAGTTTACAATTTACGAAAGATATATTTGGTGCGAAAATTCATCTACACGGCAATCGCGGTTTTCTTCTGGCATTGGGTTGTGGCCCAATCCGGCAAGTCCGACTGGACGGTAGAGGTGTCCGTTCCCGGAGGTTTTTACCAGACGGGAGTCGAGGTGTCTCTGCTCTGTCCGGAATGCCGTCTTTACTATACCACCGACGGAACGTCGCCTGTCGCCGGCAGAACCGGCCAGCTTTACAAGGGGCCTATTTCTATCCAATCCACCTCGGCGCTCCGCGTCCTGGCCATCAAGGGGCAGGAAAAAAGCCGGATCATTTCCCATACCTATTTCATCGACGAGCCCTCCTCCACTTTTCCGGTGGTTTCCATAACCATTCCGCCCGACATCCTCTTCAATCCCAGCACCGGCCTTTTTGTCAAGGGTCCCAATGCGGTGGACACCCTCCTGAAACAGCCGGGCGCCAATTTCTGGTCGAAGGACGAGTTTCCGATCAATGCGGAGATATTCGAAACGGACGGGACCTGCGTCTTTCGCAGTCAGATGGGATTTCGCCTGTTCGGAGGCATGAGCAGGTTGTTTCCTCAAAAATCCTTTGCCATTGTGGCCCGCGATCGATACGGGGTCAACCGGATCGACCACCCGGTTTTTGGGAAAAGCGGGTTGAAGAAGTTCAAATTCCTGGTGTTTCGCAATTCGGGGAGCGACTTCGGCAAAACCCATTTCCGCGACGCCTTTATGACCAGCCTCGTGGAGAAGTGGGATATGGACGTACAGGATTTCCGGCCCTCCCATGTGTATATCAACGGCAAATACTGGGGTATTTACAATATCCGGGAAAAGATTAACCGCTATTTCCTCGCCGCGCATCACGATGTGGACAAGGATAGCCTGGACCTGCTCGAGCATCGGTATTCCCGCAAAGGGAAGCCGGGGGATTACCTCCAACTACTCCAATTTATGGAGAAGAACAGCCTGGTGGACCCCGTCAATTATGCCCGGGTCGAGTCGGAAATAGATGTGCAGAATTTCATGGATTACGAGATCGCCCAGATCTATTTCGACAATCAGGACGCCGGGGGCAATATCCGTTATTGGAGGCCCAAAGAGCCCGGCAGCCGCTGGCGCTGGATATTATACGACACCGATTGGGGATTCGGGCTGCACGAAGACCAGGCATATATGAATAACAGCCTGGCTTTTCATACGGCTTCCGTTGGGCCGGCCTGGCCGAATCCGCCCTGGAGCACTTTTATTCTGCGGCACTTACTCGAAAATCCGGAATTCAAAAGGGCCTTTATCAATCGCTTTGCAGACCACCTCAACACCAGTTTTGCGAGTTTCGATGTGGAGAACCGGATCGATTGGTTTCAACGACTTTACGAACCGGAAATGCCCCGCCACCTCGATCGCTGGAACCTGAGCGAGGAGCGCTGGCTGGCCGAGATCGAAAAGTTGCGGGTCTTTGCCCGCAAACGCCCCGAATACGTGCGGATGCACATCATGGAGAAGTTCGACGTGGGCAAAATGCGCGACCTCGAAGTAGAGGTGGACGAAGGAGGCACGGTCAAACTGAACGGCAACCTGCTGCTGAAACCCAAGCTGTTCAGGGGCGTGTATTTCGAAAAGATCCCCATCCGGCTGGAGGCCGTTCCCGCGCTGGGCTTTCGCTTTGTTCGCTGGGAAGGCGCCATCGGCAACGTCAAATCGCCTGTGCTGACCCTCACGCTTCGCGACGATCCCACCCGCATCCGTGCGGTTTTTGAGCGCTTTGACCACCCCCTGGCCGGCAAGATCCTCATCAACGAGATAGCCTGCAACGACAAGGAAGCAGGCGACTGGATCGAGTTGTACAATCAATCGGCCGAAACGGTTCCAGCTCTCCGGCTGGATGCTCACCGATGCGGATAATAATTTCATGTTCCCCCATATTCTGCTGCCCGCGAAAGGATATATGGTGGTCTGCGAGAATGTGGAATCTTTCCTGAAAAAATACCCGGAGGCTTACCGATACGTGGGCAACCTGGGTTTCGGACTGAGCAAACGCCGCGAACGAATGGGGCTTTTTTCTTCGGAAGGCGCGCTGGTAGACAGCATGGGCTACGATCTTGCCCCGATGGATTCCCTCTTTACCCTAAACCTCCTCCTGCCCTCCCTCGACAACGGCGACCCCGAAAACTGGGAAGTACAGCCCGGCGCCGGAACGCCCAACTCAGCGAATATCTACTACGTAGAAAGCACCCTTCGCGCCCGCCAGCAAATCTGGATCGAAATGGGCGGCGCAGCCGCTGTCATATTGCTTTGCGTCTTTCTGCTTTTTTGGCGGCACTGGAGAAGAAACTTTGTCTGAACTGTGATTTGTGTGATTCCTCTGATTCCCATGATTTTAATCAGGGATTATTGAAAGCCGATGAAACGTTTTCCAATAAAGCTTCTTTACTATTTTACCGCCGTTTTCCTTTTGGGCGCTATACCCCTGAGCGCCCAAAATGCTCCCCACCGAATGTCCAATAACGTAGTTTACGGGGAGGCCCTTGGCGTTGGAGGCTATTATTCTCTGAATTACGAACGGGTGCTGTTCCGGGCATGTAGGGAAAGGCTGATGGTATCTGCTTCCATAGGAGGAAGTTATTATTACCAACCCCGCGATATTCAGCGCGTATATTTTTTGGAAAGGCTCAATGTGACTTATGGAATCAACGGTATTTACCTCGAAATTGGCGCCAATGTAATCCTTGCCCGAAAAAGATCTTACAGTTATCGGGATTATTGGTTGGCTTGGAATAATGCAGGAACCCTTTTTCCACATGCCGGAATCCGGTTTCAAAGGAAGAATTGGCCATTCTTTAAAGCATATGCCTTCCCGATTCACAACGACGCTTACAACGATTTTTACCTGTACTTGATCGACAAACCCTGGAAGGGGCCGGAATGGTATTGGTGGGGCGGCTTCGCCATCGGATACGCTTTTTAAATATCAGTACTATGACATTGAGAACCCAAATACTCCTGCTCACAGCCAGTTTCTTCCTCTGGGGATTTACCCTGCTCGACGGCCAGGTAGGCCTGGGAGTTCCGGCAAACAAGATTATTTACTTAGAAGTCCTGGGCATTGGCGGCTATCAATCGTTCAACTACGAACGCATGGTTTTCCGCGCTTTTAATAACCATGTGAGGGGCTCCTATGCCTTTGGCGCCAGTTGCCTAACTTCCCACCAACCCCGCGACCCGGAAATCCGTTTTTACCTGTTGCAAAGGGCAAACCTCGCTTTCGGGTACAGGTCTTGGTACCTGGAAACTGGACTCGATTTGGTGCTTGACAGGGGGAGAGCCTATTCACCACTCATTCAAAGGTGGATGGTATGGTCTTCGAATTTCAGTCTGTTTTATCATTTTGGGGTCAGGTATCAAAGACGGTCTGCCGGGCCTTATTTCAAGGCTTACTTTTTCCCGATAAAGGGCAATGGCTGGACTTATTATTTTCTATCTACTATTGGCAAGGATGCCAACCCCATTTCAGAATACCCTCGAACATTCTGGTGGGGTGGCCTGGCAGCCGGATATTCTTTCTGATTCCCTCCTTGGCCAAGGGAATCAGAAAGTTTTATGCCGTTACTCCGGCTCAAATCCCAAAATGATATTAAAGTCTCCAAACGTTTTGAAAACGTTGCCGGAGCCGTTGTTGTCCTTGTCGAAGCCGAGGCCGTAATCGAAGCCCAGGATACCGAACATGGGCAGGAATACCCTCAGTCCAACGCCGGCGGATCGGTTGATGTCGAAGGGGTTGTTAAAAAGCCTGACGACTGACATAAGTCATTGGAATCCTCAAAATGGGAAAATAGATTTGGAAAAATGCTTGGACTATTCTCCCCTTGTATTCAAAACTCTGCCGAAACAGTGTTTCGGCAGAGTTTTGAAAATTATTGATATGAAAACAATATTTTTTCCTTTTTTCCTTATTCTCCAAATTCCTTGTATCTCTCAATCAAATTCACCAAACTGCTTTATTCACGGCATTATTGGGATCATGCTTCACGATAACGGGGAGCCGGAATTTTCACCTGGCGGACCTCCAAAAATATTAACTACAAGTGTATTTGGAATCGAAGTGGGAAAAAGAAATTTTCCGATGAGAATCAGCTTGCAAAGGGGGTATAATTTAACTTTTTTTAATTACTTGGGTAAACAATTTGATGAAGAATGGAATGTGGATGAAATCCTGGAAGAAGATCAAGTAAATTTTTATTGGGGATTAAAATATTTTTCGATTGGACTTGGACACTACTGGAAAAGAAGAGAAAATGCGTTAAAACACATGATACCGGGTTTTTTGTTGAGCAGCGAAAAGGAGTTCAAATTTCGATATCATACCCTGCCCAATGGCTGGATATTGAACTGAGGACAAAACTTCAGTATGCCCCCAATTTCGCAGGGATAGTTGGAGGTTCCAATTACTCCCTGTTGTTTATATATCGCATCGGAGCAAAAAAGGAGGAATTCAATAATATGGGTTTTTTGACACTAAACGGGGTCATTGGGGCCCGGGCGTTCCCAATCAATATTAAGTTGATCCCCGGTGAAAAATTCAACAAACCATTTGGTGTCGCGCCCGGTTTGGGTGTCGAGTTCCTCGTCAATAACCTCAACCTGTCGCTGAACCTCGAAAAGGATTGGTGGCTGAGCTTTAATGGCGGGAGTCCGAGCAGGGATATCAAAGGATTGATTTACTCCACCTTTGTCGGCGTGAAATACCACCATCTCCTAAAAACCGGCAGGCATTTGCGGTTTGGCTTCGGGGGAAGCTGGATAGAAGACAATGAAAACAAGTTCGAGAACATCACGCCGAACCCCAGTCCGGAAGTACTGAAACTGGGGTATTACCAGGTCAAAGGCTTCGGAATCTCGGTATCTTATGAGGTATTGCCGAATACCGATATCGAGTTGAAAACCACTCTACCGTTATTGGGGGAAGATATTTTCGAGAATTCCTCCAGGACCTCCATCGGTCTTTTTTACCGGTATAACCCGTTCAGGAAGAAAGGAGGATGACAACGCTTCAGGCGCTATTACTCCGGCTCAAATCCCAAAATGATATTAAAGTCTCCAAACGTTTTGAAAACGTTACCGGACCCGTTGTTGTCTTTGTCGAAGCCGAGGCCGTAGTCGAAGCCCAGGATACCGAACATGGGCAGAAATACCCGCAGGCCTACGCCGGCAGAGCGCTTGATATCGAATGGGTTGAAATCGCGGAAGCTGCGGAATGCGTTGCCCCCCTGCGCAAAGGCCAGGACGTAGATCGTCGAGTTGGGGTTGAGGGAGACCGGGTAGCGCAGCTCGACCGTGAATTTATCGAATATGGGCGTAGCGACCGTTTGCCCGTTGATCAGGTTGCCGTCCAGGTCGGTGATCTCATAGCCCCGCATGGAGACGATGTCCGTGCCGTTAAACTGCCCGAATTGCTGATTGTTGAGGCCGTCGCCTCCCAACTGGAAGCGCTCGAAGGGGGAGATGCCGATCTCCTTGTTGTAGGCCCCGATCATGCCGATCTTTGCCTCTGTTTTTAGGGTCAGTTTCCCAATCAGGGTGGTGTACCACTCGGCGGTGAAGCGCCACTTGTGGTATTCCAGCCATTTGAAGCGCTCCGCTACGGGGAGGTCGGCGTAGGGTCTGTCGTTGAAAAGCGAATACGGCAAGGTAGCCTGCAGCGACAGCGAGAACCGCGAGCCCTCCTGCGGGAAGAGCGGGTTGTTGATCGTGCTGCGGGTGATATTCTGGGTAATGCTGAAGTTGTTGAAATTGCCGTCGGTCACCACCTCCCCGTTCTCCGTGCGGAAGAGGCCGTCGAGCCAGTTGGTGAGGGCCAGGTTTTGGAGGTTGATGGAGGTGGAGGAGACGAAGTTGTCGTCGGGGAATTTGAGACGGGTTCCCAGGCTAAGGGTCAGACCTCCGATCCCGAAGATACCGCCGGAATAGTTGAAACGGGTGTAGAAACCGGCCGCGGTGAAAGAATTGGGTTTCTTCCCTCCGAGCCAGGGCTCGGTGAACGAGAGGTTATAGGATTGGAAAAAGCGGCCGTTGGTCTGGGCCCGGATGGAGAGCCTTTGGCCGTCGCCCTGGGGCAGGGGGCTCCAGGATTCTTTCTTGAAAATATTGCGGGCGGAGAAGTTATTGAACGAGACCCCGAGGGTTCCGATCACTCCGCGGCCCACGCCTCCCCAACCGGCGGAGAGTTCGAGCTGGTCGGAGGGCTTTTCCTCGACGGTGTATTCGATGTCGACCGTCCCGCGCTGGGGGTTGACGGGCGTATTGATGCCAAAGTTCTCGGGGTTGAAATACCCCAGGTTGATGAGCTGGCGCTAGGAGCGGATGATATCGAGCGGCTGAACTTGTCGCCCGGCAGGGTGCGCAATTCGCGGCGGATGACGTGCTCGTGGGTGCGGTCATTGCCGGCGATGACCACTTTGTCGATGGTGGCTTGCGGGCCTTCGAAGATGCGCATTTCCAGATCCAAGGAGTCGCCGGTGATGGCTATTTCAATGGGGTCGATATTGAAAAACAGGTAACCGTTGTCCATGTAGAGGCTCGACACGTCGCGGCCCTCCTCGCTGAAGGTGAGCCGTTTTTCGAGGAGCTCCTGGTTATAGTACGTCGCCTTTTTGATGCCCAGCACGTCCGAAAGGACTTGTTCGGTGTAAATGGAATTTCCCTTCCAGGTGATATCGCGGAAATAGTAACGGGGCCCTTCCGAAAGGTCTATCTGGATGACCATGTCGCCGTCTTCTTCGCGCCAGAGGGAATCGCGGAGGACGGTGGCATCCCGGAAGCCGATGGTGTTGTAGTGGGCAATGAGCTTTTTGCGGTCTTCCCGGTAATCGGCCCGGATGTATTTGGAGGAGGAGAATAGGGCGCGTTTGGACTTGGTATCTTTCATCAGGCGCCGCAGTTTGCCGGTTTTGGCGTTTTCGTTTCCGACGAAGATGATGTCCTGAATGCGCACCCTTTTGCCCTGATTGGCGTCGAATACCAGTCGGACGGCGTTGATACGGCTCGAATCGGGCTCTTCGATTACCTGCACCGTAGCGTCGAGGTAGCCTTTTTCTATGAAATATTTTTCAATCGCCTTCTGGGCGGTCACTTTGATGTTGTCGGTTACGATGCCTCCCTTGACCAGTATGGGGTTGATTTTCTCGTTGATATCGTCGTGGAGTGATTTGCGGATATTCCGGAAAGAGTGGCTGGTAAGCCGGGGCCTTTCCTCGACGCGGATTTCGAGGAAGATGATGTCGCCGATGGTTTTTTCCTGGAGGATCTGAATATTGGTAAAGAGCTTGAGGTTCCAAAGGGATTTCATGGCCCTGGGGATATCGCCTCCGGGAATGCGGATGCGGTCGCCGACGCGAAGCCTGCGATGGATTTCAGGGCATTTTCATCGCTGAACACGGCGCCAGTGACCTTGATTCCGCCGATCTCATAGTCTTGGGTTTCGCCGTAATTGAAAACCGGAAAAAGGGTATCGGCCACCTGGGCTTGCGTCCGGAGGGAGATCAATGAAAGGAGGAAGAGGAAAGCGATATTTTGAATCTTCATGCGGGAGAGCGTGAGGGTGGTAATTGGTTGAGGTTCCAGGGAAAAAGAGGGTGCGAAGATAGACAAGGGTTGTATAGGTTTATACCAATTGCTCGCTGATTTTTCCGAATCGCCTCTCCCGGTGCTGGTAATCGATGATAGCCTGGTAGAGGTGTTCTTTTTGGAAATCGGGCCAGAGGGTAGGGGTGAAATACAATTCGGCGTAGGCGATCTGCCAGAGCAGGAAGTTGCTGATGCGGTTTTCGCCGCTGGTGCGGATAAGCAGTTCGGGGTCGGGGATGCCTTTGGTACTCAGGGCGTTGATGAATTTTTTCTCATCGATATCGGCGGGTTTGAGCTGGCCTGCTTCCACTTTGGCGGCCAGTTCGCGGGCTGCATTCAGGATCTCCCACTTGGCGCTGTAGTTGAGCGCCAGGATGAGGTTCATGCGCTTGTTGTTTCGGGTCTTTTCCATGCCGTCCTGGAGGGCGCGGTAGCTTCTCTCGGTAGTTTGGCGATATCGCCTGGCGGTCAGGCGGATATCGTTTTTGTTGAGGGTATTGACTTCGGCCTGTATGGTTTCGACCAAAAGGGTCATCAGGGCATTGACTTCGAGTTTGGGGCGGTTCCAGTTTTCGGTAGAAAAAGGCGTAGAGGGTGAGATGCTGGATGCCCAGTTCTGCGGCGGCTTCGGTTGTTTCGCGCACGGCTTTTACCCCATTGCGGTGGCCAAACGCGGGGTTTGCCGTGTTGTTTGGCCAACGGCCATTTCCGTCCATGATGATGGCGATATGCCGGGGAGTTTTTCGAGATTGATCTGGGATTTCAAATCCATTCGTAACCGCACGTGCGTTTTTGGCGATCGCCTTTCGTGATTATGAGTTGCTTAAAAAGATATTAAGGCAAACAAAGGTAAGAAAACTTGCCTGTTCGCGAATAAGGAAGCAATTTTGTCAACGAGAAATGCCATGACATATGTATGATGTCGCCTTTAGTTTTTTAACCGCCTTCACTTTGACGTATTTTGCCATTCCATCTATCATCCAGTGGCTCGTTCGAAAATCTGATGGCAGAACCAGGGGAAACGCCATTCCCACCGGGTTAGGACCCCTTCCCTCGGCGGGATCGGATTTTTCGCTGGCGTGGTCTTTCCATCGTACTCTGGACCCCCTTCGACGCTTTCGGCTCCCTGCAATACATCCTTTGTTCCTTTGTCATCGTTTTCCTGATCGGCGCCAAGGATGACCTGTGCCCATGTCGCCCCATAAAAAGCTGATCGGCGAGATCGTGGCCGCCGCCATAATCGTTTTTTAAGGCCGATGTGCAACTCACCAGCCTGTACGGCATTTTCGGAATCTACGAATTGCCTGCCGTGGCGAGTTATTCCTTTCCATTTTCACCATCCTGAGTGATCATCAATGCCTCTTCAACCTGATCGACGGGATCAACGGGCTGTCGGGGAGTATCGCGACCCTGATCCTCCGTGATCCTGGGTATCTGGTTCATCATGACGGGCAATACGGTCATGTCGATCATCGCCTTTTCCCTGGCAGGGGCCGTGTTTGCATTTTTGAAATACAATTTCCGCCTGCCCAGATATTCATGGGCGATACGGGGCCTTGCTCATCGGGCTGATTTGTTCGATCCTGGCCATCCAGTTTATCGAATCCAACAAGCTCCTCCCCGACGCGAACCCCTATAAGCTAAACGCCGTGCCTGCCGTGGCCATCGGGATCTTGATCCTTCCATTGTTCGACACGCTCCGCGTATTCGTCACCCGCGCGCTCAAAGGCCGCTCTCCCCTTTCGCCCGACCGCTCGGCAACCTCCTGGCGCGATACTCTTTTATCTTCCCCTGGTCCACCCTGCTGGTCAACCTCCTGGCTTCCGCGATCCTCGGCTTCCTGACCGGAGTTAGCCTGAGGGGCGATCTCTCCGCCCCATACAGGGTTCTCTTCATGGCCGGATTCTGCGGCGGTTTCAGCACTTTTTCCACCTTCTCCGCCGAAACCATGTACCTCATTCAGGATGGCAAAATGGGCATGGCCTTGCTGAACGTCCTCCTAAGCGTAGGGCTGTGTTTGGGGGCGGTGTATTTCGGGTATTGGGTGGGTAGGTTGTTGGGTTAATCTCCAAGATTATACCAGTCCACCTTCCTCGAATAATACATCACGGCGGCCAGGGCTGCAAAGATGCCGGCGCTTCCTGGCGAGCAGGGCGTAGTCTTCCAGTTGCGGCACGATGAAAATAAAACCGTAGATCAGAGCCGGAGCAATGCGAGGCTGCAGGGCGAGAGGGCCCGATTTCAGGAAAGAAGCCGCTATAGCCCGAAATGAGTCCCACCGTGGCCACGGAAGCGATCAGGTAAGGCCGGATCGAAACCGATTGCTCGGAAAGCGAGAGGAGCAAGAGGAAGAACACGATAAGGGCTATGCCGATCAGGAAATACTGGAGGGGGTGTATGTGAAATTTCCGAAGGATCGAAGAAGAAATAGATCAGAACGTGAGCCCGATGACCGGGATGAGTACTTGGCCGAGCGCTCGTTTTTCATGTACTCGTCGATCGGTTTTATGAGTCGCACTCCGAGCAGAGTCACAACCAAAAGTTTCGTTCTTCCAGCTTTGGGGTAGTTGCGGTTGAGGTCGAGGATGTTCAGGAGGCGAGAAAACCCGTCAGGGGCCGACCTCGCGGGGCTCGGGGAGAAAGCTCCTTCAAAACTGGGGAATGCCATCCCGACTTGAGGCTTACCTTGGTTTCCTTGCCTACCAGGTTCAAATTCCATGGAATGGCTACCGTTAATTTTCGGGGAATGGAGAAGGCGTAGCTCTCCGTTGCTTCGGCTATCAGCACGCCGATACTCACGCCGGAAGGAGCAGCGCCGGGTAAGCGGTTCCGGGCTCCATGCGGATTCTTCTCCTCCCCAATCGAGAATGGAGTTTTGATCCCCGACATTCCCGGTAATTCCGAGGCGATATGTTTGCGCACCCAATGGACGTCTTCAGGCTACGTGCAAGGCGCTAAAATCAGCGGGCCGAAGAAAGGGCGCCCCTGATCTGCGAATTGCTCTGGTACAGGATCACGTCGAAGATTCCCTTTTGCCGGATCTGGTGCTCCATATCGCCCGTCGATGTCAGCCGTTCAAGGGCGAAATGAGCGATCTCCTGATAGGCGGTCCGTTTCCGGCTCTTGTTCTGCGGGGAGGTAAAGGAATGCTCAGCACCGGTCCGGTGATCCGCTGTGCGGCACCCCGAAATGGCTGACGCTCGCCACCGCTTCCTCCTGCCGGTATTGTCGCTCGATGATCACATCACGGATCCTGGCGTTGGGAAGCAGCAGGAGCAGGACGGAAAGCTTGATAGATCCCAGTTTCACAAAAACGTTTTCAATCGGTGGTTTAAAGCGTTGCGTAGTGGATGACTCTTGGTTTTGCATAGGTTTTCAGTTTTAATTTTCGGTTTTCAATTTTATTTATTTAAAGAACTTTGAAATTCAAAGCAATTGAGCAAAAAACTCACCCCTCATCCCTCGTTTCCTTCATCATTTGCTCCAGCGCTGCCAGGTGCCTCGAGAACGAAGCCATCCTTCCTTTGTGATGGCATACCTCGTGTTGGGTTTTCGGCCCACGAAGGACTTATCCACCGGATGAATTTTTCGCTTTCAGGGCGCGGGCGGCTGGCCAGGTTTCCGTCAGCCTGTCATCGAGGAGTTCCTTGAGGAGCGGTGAAGTCAGGGGCCTCGTTGACCATGAGGCCGACATGATGACCCAGCCGGACGCGGCTTTCAGAGGCTTTATGAGGAAATCTTGCGAGGTAGTCTT
>JADJBL010000017.1 GCA_016703765.1 Saprospirales bacterium | reverse complement strand
ATGCCGATATGAGTTTCAAGGAAATCGCCAAACTGACCCGGGTGAGCATCAACACCGCCCTGGGACGTATGCGCTATGCCCTGATCAATATCCGCAAGTTGATGGAGGAGAAGCAAGTGCAGCTTCAGTAGTTGAAGAGTTGAAAAGTTGAAGAGCTTAAAGTTTAATGAACCCTTTTTGGCAAAGCCAAAAAGAAGTATTTCAACTTTTCAACTTTTCAACTTTTCAACTTTTCAACTTTTCAACTTTCTTCGGTACCGGATCAAACCCGCTCCCTCCCCAGGGATGGCATTTGCCGATTCTTTTGATTCCCATCCAGCCTCCTTTCAGGATACCCCATTCTTCGATGGCCTCCACCATGTAATGCGAACAGGTGGGGTGGAACCTGCAATTCTTGCCCAACAAGGGCGATAGGAACCATTGGTACAAGCGTATGGGGAAGATGACTACTTTCTTTATCAGCTTGTGAAGCCTTTTCATAGTAAGTTTTAAGGATTTATGATTTGGATGCCCGCGGGCCTTTCTCGCTGAGGCTGTGGTTCATTTTTTTGAGGATGACGCCCACCTGGTTGTGGGAGAGTTGCTTGCAGATCTTGAGCTCGGCGGCTTTATCGGCCAGGAGGCGGAGGCTCCAGCGGGCGCGTCCCTCCGGAGGTTGGCTGCGGGCCAGGGCGGTTATCCGGGCCTGCTGTTCCTCGTCGATTTCTACGGGCCGGCCGGGCCGGGGCTTATCGGTCAAAAAGGAAAGCCCTTGTTCGTGGTATTTCTTCGCCCAGCTCAAAACGGTCGGGTAGCTGAGGGCCAATTGCTGCGAGACCTCGATATAGGTTTTCCCGTCGTGTAGTTCCATCAGGGCCTTTGCCCGTTTTTGAACGAGCGGTCGCACGCGCTCTCTGGAAAGGAGCTCCCGCAGGTATTCCAAATCGGGGGCCGTCAATTCGAGGTGTTGCTTTTTCATCCGGTTCATTTGAATACAAATATAAAAATATTTTGATTACATTTAATTTTTTACTTGTAATAAAAATTGACTTCATGAATCCCAGTCACCCTATGGGTATCTCTCTTTGCGCCCTTAGCGCCTTTGCGGTTAAATTATTTTATGGGCTTTCCCGGTTTTATTTTGAACCATAAGAACCAAAATTTTCCGAAAGTGTTATTTTTGTGTATCTTTTATTAGATTAATTCTAAATAAAGCCTGAAAGTACATGAACCAACGCCTCATCTATCTGGATAACAACGCTACTACACCTACCGACCCGCGCGTCGTGGACGCCATGTTGCCCTGGTTTTACGAGAACCCGGGAAACGCTGCAAGCCGCAGTCACCCCTTTGGCTGGAAAGCGGAAGAGGCCGTTGATTACGCCCGCGAGCAGGTCGCCCAACTCATCAATGCCGACCCGAAGGAGATCATTTTCACCTCCGGGGCCACGGAAAGCGACAACCTCGCGCTCAAAGGGATCTTCGAAATGTATTCCCGCAAGGGCAATCATATTATTACGGCGAAAACCGAGCACAAGGCCGTGCTCGACACCTGCGGCCGCATCGAAAAAATGGGCGGAGAGGTGACCTACCTCCAGGTCAACCGCGAAGGGATGGTCGACCTGAAAGAACTGGAAAATGCGATCCGGCCCACCACCATCCTGGTCTCCATCATGTGGGCCAACAATGAGACCGGCGTGATCCAGCCGATGAAAGAGATCGGCGATATCTGCGCCAAACACGGCGTGCTCCTATTCAGCGACGCCACGCAGGCCGTGGGCAAAATTCCGGTCGATCCCCGCGAAGTGGGCGTCCACCTGATGGCCTTTACCTCTCATAAAATGTACGGCCCCAAAGGCGTCGGCGCACTTTACGTGAGCCGCAAGAACCCCCGCGTGAAAGTCACAGCCCAGATGGACGGCGGCGGCCACGAACGCGGCATGCGTTCCGGCACCCTGAATGTGCCGGCCATCGTGGGGTTCGGCAAGGCCGCTGAAATTGCCCTCAAGGAAATGGATCAGGATACCCAGCGCCTGAGCGCGCTGCGCGACAGGCTGGAAAGCTCCCTGCTCAAACTCGAAGAGACCTACGTGAACGGCAACCGCGAGAGCCGGATGCCCCACGTCACCAATATTTCTTTCAAACACGTGGAAGGCGAAGGCCTCATGATGACCTTCAACCAGCATATCGCGGTGTCGTCGGGCTCTGCCTGTACCTCCGCATCCCTGGAACCTTCCTATGTGCTGGTTGCGTTGGGCCTCGGAGACGACCTGGCGCATTCGTCCATCCGATTCAGCCTCGGCCGCTTTACCACCGACGAGGACGTCGACTTTACGATCCAGGCCCTGTCCAAAGGCGTCAACCACATGCGCGACCTGAGTCCCATCTGGGAAATGTACAAGGAGGGCGTGGATTTGGAAAATGTGAGCTGGAAACAGCACTAGGTCAAGGTATTAAGTTTTTAATAGTCACTCAATAAATAATCAGATCATGGCTTACTCAGATAAAGTACTGGAACACTTCAAGAACCCGCAGAACGTCGGCACGCTCGACAAGAGCAAGAAGAACGTCGGCACGGGACTGGTGGGCGCGCCCGAATGCGGCGACGTCATGCGCCTTCAGATCGAAGTGGACGACGCCACCGGCCAGATTCAGGATGCCCGGTTCAAGACCTTCGGTTGCGGTTCCGCCATCGCTTCTTCCTCCCTGGCCACCGAATGGCTGAAGGGAAAAACCATCGAAGAAGCCCTGACGATCAACAACATGGACATCGTGGAGGAACTGGCCCTGCCGCCCGTGAAGATCCACTGTTCGGTATTGGCGGAAGACGCGATCAAAGCGGCCATCAAAGATTACCGGGAGAAGAACGGGATCATGGAACCGATTGAAGCGACGACCAAGAGCACACATTAATAATATTGTGACTAGTGACTGGTGACTAGTGACTAGTCATGGATCACCAGTCACCAGTCACTAATCACCAGTCACTAAAATGGTATTCGTAGCTGAAAGCGCAAAGCGCAAGATCGACGAGATTCGTCAAACCGAGCACCTCGGTGATGACTTTTTCATCCGCGTCTCCGTGACGAGCGGGGGCTGCTCCGGATTGTCCTATCAGATGGATTTCGACAATGAATCCAGGCCCAACGACCAGGTTTTCGAAGATAACGGGGTAAAGGTCGTTACCGACCTGCGCAGTTTTTTGTACCTGTGCAATACCACCCTGGAGTTTTCGGGCGGCCTAAACGGCAAGGGCTTTGTTTTCAACAACCCCAATGCGGCCCGCACTTGCGGGTGTGGGGAGAGTTTTGCGGTATAGGATAAACGTTCGGGTCGAAAGAGCGGCGGGGTGACTCAGTCACCACGCCGCTCTTTTTTTTGTGTCACCTCCAAGAGTCTCCAGGAGTGACCGGGTGACTCAGTCACCCGGTCACTCGTTTTTATTCGTAAATGTAGTACCAGACTAAACTTTAAAGGCAGTTTGACGCCTTTTGGCCGTGCTCCCCCGTTTCCGTAAGTGTAGTACCATCGTAAATTGTATAGGCGGTTTGACGCCCTTTTTAGTTTTTATGAGTGACCGGGTGACTCAGTCACCCGGTCACTCAGTATCTTTAGGCTTTACTACTCCTTTCCCTTAATGAAAAAAATCCTTCTCCTCCAGACCTCCTTTATCGGCGACGTCATCCTGGCCACGGCTGTTGCCGAGCGCCTGCACGCCGTTTTTCCGGAGGTCCAAATCGATTTTTTGCTGCGGAAAGGGAACGAAGGCCTGCTCAAAGGGCACCCCTTCCTCCGGGAAGTGCTGGTCTGGGACAAACAAGCCGGCAAATACCAGGATTTGTTCAGGCTGTGGCGAAAGATCAGGAAGAAAAAATACGATCTGGTCGTCAATCTCCAGCGATTTACCGCAACGGGTTTATTGACCGCACTCTCCGGCGCCCGTTTTCGGACGGGATTCGACAAAAACCCCCTGTCCTTTGCTTTTACCCACCGCATGCCCCATGTGTTCGGCACGACCGAAAATCCCGTTCACGAAGTAGACCGCAATCTTTCCCTGATCGCCCCGTGGACGGGCCGCGGAAAAGCAAAGCCCCGGCTTTACCCTCAAGCCAAGGACCGCAAATCGGTTCCACCGGCCGGGACCTATATCTGCATGGCGCCCACCTCCGTGTGGTTTACGAAGCAGTGGCCTGCGGAGCGGTGGGTGGAGTTGATCGATCTCCTGCCTGCCAACCTGGAAGTAGTTTTGCTCGGAGGACCTTCCGACCGGGATGCCTGCGAGCAGATCAGCCAGGCGGTCAAACACCCCAAGGTGGTGAATATGGCCGGAAAACTGGGCCTCCTCGAATCCGCAGCCTGGATGGAAGGCGCGCTCATGAATTACGTAAACGACTCCGCCCCCCTGCACCTGGCCTCGGCCGTAAACGCTCCGGTGACGGCCATTTTTTGCTCCACCATACCAGCCTTCGGCTTCACTCCCCTTTCGGATGAATCGCGGATTGTGGAGACTCCATTGACCCTCTCCTGCAGGCCTTGCGGGCTTCACGGAAAGAGGGCCTGCCCCGAAGGGCATTTTCGCTGCACGGAGATCCCTGCCTTTTTGTTAACTTTACCCTTCATTGTCAAATAGAAAGGGTTGAACCTGTCGCGCTGGAGCATATTATTCATTGACCTGGGCATCGTACTATTTGCGATCCTGGCGGCTCACCTGCTCCGCTTCAATTTCGAATGGAAAAGCATCGACTATTACTTTATCAACGTGGGGAGCTGGATCTTGCTCGCCATCCGGCTGCTCGGCTTTCTGACCTTTAAAACCTACACGGGCATTATTTTTCACACCGGACTGGAGGACGCCAAGCGGATCTTTATCGCCCTGGGCGGAGGGACCCTTGCTATGGGCATGGCGCTCAACCCGCTGGGATACTGGGTGTTCGGGCACTTTTTTCTCCCGTATTCCATTCTCATCATCGAATTTTTTCTCAGCATATTTCTGATGACGGCCTACCGGGCCTTTGTCAAGGTGTTTTACCAGGAACTGACTTTCCGAAATCAGGAGAAAAAACGGGTCATCATCTACGGCGCAGGCGGCGGCGGGGTGATGGTCAAACAGGTGCTGGACCGCGAATTGGGCGGAAATTACAGCGTCAGCGCCTTCATCGACGACGATTTGCAGCTTTCCAAAAAAAGGCTGCTGGGCGTGGAGATATTTCCCGGTTCGAAATTGCCCCGACTGCTGGTCACCACCCAGCCGGATATTTTGATCTTTTCCACCCTGGCTATACCGGCCGTTCGGAGGGAAGAAGTGGTCGAAATGTGCCTGCAACATGGGATCAAGGTGCTCCACGTGCCGCCGGTGGAAAAATGGATCAACGGAGAGCTCAGCTTCCGCCAGATCCGCGAGGTGCGCATCGAGGACCTGCTGGAGCGCGAGCCGATCACCCTGGATGAAGCCAATATCGGCAGGCAGGTCAAGGGAAAAACCATCCTGATCACCGGGGCTGCCGGATCGATCGGAAGCGAGATAGCCCGGCAGATCATCCGTTTTCAACCGGGGAAACTCGTTTTACTGGATCAGGGAGAAACCCCCCTTCACGAACTGGAGCTCGAATTGGGCAGTTTTTTTCGCTTCCAGGATTTTGAAGTAGTACTGGGCGATGTGCGCAATGTCGAGCGGATGCGGAGGTTGTTTGAAGTCTTCCGACCCGATTTCGTCTACCATGCCGCGGCGTATAAGCACGTGCCCATGATGGAAAACAACCCTTCGGAGGCGCTGTTGACCAACGTCAAAGGCACCCGGGTAGTAGCCGATCTGGCCCTCGAATACGGGGTGAAAAAATTCGTGCTCGTCAGCACCGACAAGGCCGTGAATCCCTCCAGCATCATGGGCGCCAGCAAAAGAATGGCGGAAATCTATGTGCAGTCGCTCGACCGATTTCTGTCGCAAACCGGGCAATCGACCCGTTTTATCACCACCCGTTTTGGAAACGTACTCGGGTCCAGCGGATCGGTCATTCCCCTGTTTAAACGCCAGATCGCCGCCGGCGGCCCGGTGACGATTACCCATCCGGAAATGACGCGGTTTTTCATGACCATCCCCGAGGCGTGCCAGTTGGTGATGGAAGCCGGGGCCATGGGCCAGGGAGGGGAGATCTATGTTTTCGACATGGGTCAATCGATCCGGATCCTCGACCTGGCCAACCGGATGATCCGGCTGTCGGGTTTCGAACCCGAGCGCGACATTCCCATCGTGTTCACCGGGCTGAGGCCTGGGGAAAAGCTTTTCGAAGAAATCCTCAACAACGCAGAGACCACGCTGCCGACGCATAATCCGAAGATATTGATCGCCAAGGTCAGGGAATACCCCTTTGAGGAGGTGGAAAAGAAAACCGCCCAATTGATCGACCTGTTTGTCACGCAGGACAATGCCCGCATCGCGGCTTTCCTGAAAGAGCTCATCCCCGAATACAAAAGCAACAACTCGGTGTTCGAGCGCCTGGATTAGGGCGCCTGGACCACCAGTTTTTTCGCGCCGAGCCAGGCATTTCCGCTTCTGAGGCTACAGGTGTAGATGCCCGCCGGCAAGCCTTCGGTAGAAATGGGTTGAGCCCACTCCAAAACCTCGATTTCCCTATATTTTTTTCCGTGGAGATCCGAGATGGTCAGCACAGCTGGAAAGTCGGAAACAGTTAGGTTTTTAAGCTCGATCAGAAAATGGCCGGGGCTTGGGTTGGGAACGATGGAGAAAGCCGGTGAGCTTGAAAACTCAAGGTGTTTCACCCTCGTCGTTTCGGGGGTGGAAAAGCTCAGGAGCTTCATGTCGTCGATATAAAAGCCGTCTTTCTGGAGCCCCAGGTCAGAACGGAGGACAATCCGGATCCGGATGGGCTGGCCGATGTATTCGCTCAGGTCGATGACTTCTTCCACCCACTCGCCTTTAAAGCCATCGTATAAAGGCTCTTCGTTTGGCTGGAAATTTCCCGTTCCGCTGTTGGTATAGCGTCCGCAAAGCGGCGCCAGGAGGGTTTCGTCGGGCGTCAGCGCCTGAAACTGGACGTAGTCGAAATTGTTTTCGATGTCCCAGCGGGCCCAAAAATTGAGTGCGACAGACTCTACGGAGTCGATGAGAAAGGTTTCGGAAACAAGGTCCTGGAAAGCATTTGGAGGGTAGTTTTCGTCCGGGGAGTCGGTCCAGGATCGGGGCGGCGATTTGAAGTGCTCGGTCGTCCAATCCCAGCTTGGGTTGGAGACCCAGGTGTCGGGCTCTTCGCTGGCGTCTTCCCAGACATACCCGGCGCCCGGTTGGTAAATTTTGCGCAGGGTGTCCGACCAACTGATGGAACCATTGTCGACCGTCAGCAGGAAGTTTAGCTCCGTTCCGACGGGAGTGGCCGGGTCGATCTGGTAGCTGAAAGCGCCCTGGAAGGACTCGAACTGGCCGAGGTCATGCGTTTGGGAGGCCGAGGTGGAGAGGATGTATGGGTTCAATCCGGTGAGGGAGACCTCCAGCGGGCCGTCCTTCAGGCCGTAGCGGTGGAAAGAGTACGCCAGTTCGCCCTCCGTTTCGGTGATGATCCATGGGCTTTGGTCCTTGGCCAGGCCATAGACCAGAAGGAGGTGGAGGGCGGTGCGGTTTTGCAGCAGGGTGCTTTTGCATTGCGGCTCGATGTAAACGGCTTGCGGCCAAAAGCCCTGGTTGCCCGGGCCCACCTCGGGGGTCATGGAGAATACGGCGGCTTCGCCGTACATCCAATCGTCGGCGCTTCCATTTGATACGTATCCCACCGTTTCGGTTCCTGTTCCCGCCAGGAAAAAATTCTCCCGGGTAAGGGCCTGTGCCAATCCCCGGAAGGCGGTTGAATCCTCGCAGGGGGTGTCGATGTACGCCCAGGGGTAGATGAGGAGGTTGCCGAAGCTGTGGTAGTTGAGAGCGAGTTGAAAATCATGGGAATTGCAGAAAGCTGCCGCGGCCTGGCTTTCCGGCTCGGAGAAGGCTGCCGGTCCCCGATACACCTGCGAGGAAGGGGTGGGGGAGGAGCCCGTGTCGTCGTATCCCCAGCCGAGGCCGTAGTTGCGGTTCAGGTCGACGCCGAAGGAGCCGTCTTCCGTGTTGAAGCGGCGGTTTTTGCGCCAAAGCCCTCCGCCTTGCGGGTTGGTGAACTCGTTATATAGATATCCATCCGGATTGAGGCAGGGGATGAAATACAGCTCGGTCTCATCGATCAGGTAAGTGATCTCGGGGTTGACGCCGTATCCTTCGAGCATGTGCCACATAAAAAAGATCAGCTGCGAGAGGCTCATAGGCTCGCGTGCATGATGAAGCGCGGTGAACAGGGCCTCCGGCTCCGCCTCGTCGGATTGGGGGTTATCGGAAAGTTTGACCCAGTATAGAGGGTGTCCATCGTGGGTATGAAATCCGGGAATGGTATCGCGCTGGGTAATGAGGTTGGGGTAAAGCGCGGCCATCTGATCGAGGATATCCAGCATTTCCTGGTAGGTATAATACCCGGCCATAGAGCCGTAGGTGAATTGGGTTGGGGTGGCCCATGGGGTGGGTCCCCAGGCCTCGTTGTCGCATTCCAGGTCGCGCTGGTCCAGAGGTTGGTCCCAGGCATGCTCCGCATACCAGGCAGATACGTCGGGGATGAGGACCTCAAAATCCCAGCCGTTCTGGGTCAGCAGGTCGATCTCCTCCTGGGAAAAGTCGGAGCTGAAGTATTTGCCGGGGGCGTAGTCGCCATGGTCGATTTCCAAGCCGAGAGCAGCGAGTTGGGAGAGCTGTGTATTTTCGGAAAGGTAGATTTTGATTCGGGAGAAGGAGGGTGGGTGGGTTTGGGCGGGGAGGGGGAGGGTGGCTGATACTGCTACAAGAGCGAGAACCAGGAGTGACCTGAGGAGTGACCGGGTGACTGAGTCACCCGGTGAGGGATGGTTTTGAAAAAATTGGTTTAATAAATTCATTTTCAGGAATTTATGTTGATTTTGTCCAAAAAATGAGTGACCGGGTGACTCAGTCACCCGGTCACTATTAAAAGGGATATCCTTTAAATTAGATTAAATTAGGCCCAACAGGATTTTTCTTCCCAGCTCCACATTGCAGATCCCGGTTTCCCCATTTTGCACATTTGCGTATTCCTGCGCTGAAGACCAGGGCCAATCTTCCGGATTTACTACCAATCCAGCCTTTACTGGATTCCTGTGAATATACCTAAAGCATTGAATGGCATATTCATTACCATGTTTGAAGAATTCATGAGCGTTTGGTCCTTCAATCGAAACAACCCCCTCGAGGAGTCCGTTTTTAGCTTTTGTACCCTCTCGAAACAAGGACCCTACCCGGCCTTCCTGAATATTGATTGCCCTGGCATACGATCGAAGGAGAATGGCAATGCTGTCATTTAAACTTCTAATAGGCTTCGACCTCCTATTACTTGTTGGGACTTCAACAGAATTGACAAAGAGAAGCCAGTGAAAATGATTTGGCATAAGGCAATAAGAGAGAATATCTCCATGCGGCTTAAGGAGTTCCTCCATTTTACCAAGGAAGTATTTGTAGTTTTTACCTTGGTAAAAAATTTTCTCTTTGTTATTGCCCTGGTTGTAAACGTGAAAAATAAGTCCACTCTCAAAGTTCATAGAAATTGAGTTTGCGGGACCTAATGGTAAGAAGGAATTAGAAAGCACCAGGAGGAATCGCTTCAAAATTAGGAAGAAATTTTAAAAGCGCAAGTAGAGTGACCGGGAGACTCAGTCACACGGTCACTCTACCATGTTTGACTTTTTGGATAATAAAATGCTTGGCAATTAAATACGCTGTATTTTAAAAATTCCTGGTCACCGGGTGACTCAGTCACCCGGTGACTCCTCGGCATTCGCTTTTATCCCAAAAACCTAGTAAATTTGCATGTTTGCCGATATTTTCACCAAAGAGCGAGTGACCGGGTGACTCAGTCACCCGGTCACTCAAAAACTCACTCCCATGAATCACCTCTCCAAAAATTTCGCTACCCTCTCCACCCTCGCCTTGGCAATCGCCCTGGCAATTGCCCTCCTCCTCCCACTCCCCGCCACCGCCAACCCGCCCCTCCCCAACGGCAGCACCGCCCCCAACTGGACACTCACCGATGAAAACGGCGTCACCCATACCCTCTACGACTACCTCGATCAGGGATACACCGTCTATGTCGAGTTTTTCGCCACCTGGTGCGGGATATGCTGGAACTACAAACAGGCCAACCACCTCAAAAATCTCTACGAACAATACGGCCCCAACGGCACCGATCAGGTGCGGGTATTCCTCATCGAAGGCGATGTGTCGACCTCCCAGGCTTCCCTCTACGGAGGAGCGGGCTCCGTCGGCAACTGGGTCGCAGGCACCCCCTACCCGGTGATCCACGCCCCGAGCGGAGCAGTGCCCAGCGCCTATATCGTCAACTCCTACCCCACGCAATACGCCATTTGCCCCGACCGGAAAGCCTATAATATCGGTACGGCGCCGCTGGCTACCCTGGTCAACTGGATCGGGAGCTGCAACCTCGATGCCACCGCCAATGTCACGGACGCTTTCTGCGCCGGACAAGCCAGCGGTAGCATCGACCTGACGCCCAGCGGAGGCTTCGGCGCTATCACCTACAACTGGAGCAACGGGCCCAACACCCAGGATATCAATAACCTGCTCGCCGGAAACTATTCCTGCACCCTCACCGATGGCTTCAATCGCTCCATCTCACGGGGCCCCTTCGCCGTAGACGCCCCCCAGGCCATCGTGGCTTTCGGCCAGGCCACACAGCCTAGCTGCCAGGGCAACGACGGCGCCCTCGCCGTGTCCGCAGTGGGCGGAACCCCGCCATATACCTACGATGCCGGGACGGGATCCACATCAAACCCCATCATCTCCGGACTATCGGCCGGACTTTACCAGGTTTCCGTGACGGATGTCAACGGCTGCGAAAAAGTCATCGATGTGGAGGTGCCCCAGGAAACGCCGCCCGTGGCAAATTCGGGTCCCGATCTGGTTATTACCTGCGATGAAACTTCAGTGCCATTGAACGCGGACGGCTCTTCTTCCGGTCCTAATATTGTCCTTGTATGGACTACGCCCGATGGCTTGATCCTGAACCCGGGCTCCCTGGCGCCCAGCGCCGGTGCGCCCGGAACCTATATCCTTTCGATCGTCGATACAAATACAGGCTGTGTTTCCTCGGATACTACCCTGGTGACCGCCGATCAGGACGTCCCGCAGATCGATATTTTGCCCTTCGAACCCCTCAATTGCGAAAATACCCAGATCACCATCACCGCCTTCGACCTCGGCCCCTGCTTTTCCTATACCTGGACCACCGTGGATGGCAACATCATCCTGATCGATGAAAATGAGATCGTGATCGCCGACCCCGGCACGTACCATCTTTTGGTGACCAATACCTGCACCGGCTGCACGGCTACCTCCGCTACGGTGGTGAACTCCGCAGCCGATTTTCAGGCCGAACCGCTCCCCGAAACGGATGTACTCTGTGCAGGCGATTCGACCGGCTCGGCGGAAATACTGACCTCCGGAGGAACGGAGCCCTATGCCTACCAATGGTCGTCCGGACAAACCGGACCCATCGCCGAAAATCTGCCGGCGGGCAATTATTCCGTTACCGCTACCGACTCGGGCGGCTGCGAAGAAATACTGGAATTTGAAATCCAGGAACCCGAGGCTATAAAAATTATTATCGGGGAAATCACGCCCGCTTCGGGCCCAACCGCACAGGATGGAGGCTTCTCGGCCCTGATCGAAGGAGGGGTGGCGCCTTATACGGCGACCGTGTATTTCAACGGCGTACTACTCAACCTTCCCGACTGGAATGCCCTGTTCCCCGGCGAATACCAGGTCCAGCTCATCGATGCAAATGGTTGTGAATATTGGTCGGAACTGTTCACCGTGCCCTTTAACTCCGCCACAACGAATGAGGCTCCGACAACAGGCTTTCGCCTTTGGCCCAATCCCGCCGCCGATTTTGTTTTCCTGGAATGGGATCAGCCCCTGACAGAGGATGGATTGTTGCGTCTTTACAACAGCATCGGACAGGAATGCCTCTTGCAAGCCGTAGTAAAAGGCTCGTCTGGGGACTGCCTGGATATTAGTTCACAACCGGCAGGCATTTACCTTCTGGTCTTCGAAACGAAAGGGAGAAGAAACCTACTGGGAAAAGTGATTAGTGATTAGTGAGTGGTGACTGGTGACTAGTAATTTTTGTCACCAGTCACTAGTCACTAGTCACTAGTCACTAGTCACCAGTCACCAGTCACTAGTCAAGCTTCAACACCTCTAAAAACGCCTTCTGCGGCACCTCTACCTTGCCGAATTGCCGCATGCGTTTTTTTCCTTCCTTCTGCTTTTCGAGCAGTTTCCGTTTCCGGGTGATGTCCCCGCCGTAGCATTTGGCGGTGACATCCTTGCGCATGGCGGAAACCGTTTCGCGGGCGATGACCTTGCCGCCGACGGAGGCCTGGATGGCGATGACGAATTGCTGTCGGGGCAGCAAGTCTTTGAGCTTTTTGCAGATCTGGCGGCCGAAAGCCTCGGCCTTATCGCGGTGCACCAGGGCCGACATGGCATCGACGATCTCGTTGTTCAGGCGGAGGTCGAGACGGACGACGTCAGTCTCCCGGTAATCTTTCATGTGGTAATCGAAAGAAGCGTATCCGCGGGAGATGGACTTGAGACGATCGTAAAAATCGAAGACGATCTCGGCAAGCGGCAGGTCGAACACGAGCTCGACGCGGTCCTGTGTGAGGTAGAACTGTTTGATGAGAATGCCCCGCTTGTCCAGACACATGGTCATGATCGTGCCGATATATTCGGGCTTGGTGATGACCTGGGCGTTGATATAGGGCTCTTCGATATAATCCACCAGGGTGGGGTCGGGCAGTTCGCTGGGGGTGCGGACCACCAGTTTTTCCCCTTTCCGGGTGTAGACATAATAGGTGACGTTCGGCACCGTAGTGATGACGTCCTGGTCGAATTCGCGGTTGAGGCGCTCCTGCACGATGTCGAGGTGGAGCATGCCCAGAAATCCGCAGCGGAAGCCGAAGCCGAGGGCGGCGGAGGTTTCCGGTTCGAATACGAGGGAGGCGTCGTGGAGCTGGAGCTTTTCGAGGCGGTCGCGGAGGGCTTCGTAATCGTCGTTGTCGAGCGGGAAGATACCTGCGAAGACCATGGGCTTCACATCTTCAAAACCCTTGACGGCCTCTTTGGTCGGATTGATCACATGGGTGATGGTATCGCCGACCTTAATTTCCTTTGACACCTTGATGCCGGTGATGATATAGCCCACATCGCCGGTGCTGAGCTCGGGCTGAGGGAGCAAAGTCATTTTCAACACCCCAACCTCGTCGGCCCCGTATTCTTTGCCTGTATAGAAAAACCGCACCTTGTCGCCTTTGCGAAGGGTGCCGTTCATGATCCGGAAATAGGCGATCACCCCGCGGAAGGAATTGAATACCGAATCGAAAATGAGCGCCTGTAGAGGACCCTCGGGATCGCCAGTGGGGGCGGGTATGCGTTCGACAATGGCCTTCATGATCTCCTCGACGCCCTGGCCCGTTTTACCGCTCGCCAGGATGATATCCTCCCGGTCGCAGGCGGTAAGGTCCATGATCTGTTCGGCCACCTCGTCGATCATGGCGCTTTCCATGTCGATCTTGTTGAGGATGGGAATGATGGTCAGGTTGTGGTCGATGGCCAGGTAGAGGTTGGAGATGGTCTGCGCCTGGATGCCCTGGGTGGCGTCGATGAGCAGCAGCGCGCCTTCACAGGCGGCGATCGAGCGGGACACCTCGTAGGAAAAGTCTACGTGGCCCGGGGTGTCGATCATGTTGAAAATATATTTCTGGCCGTCCGTATGCACAAAATTCATCTGGATGGCGTGGCTCTTGATGGTAATTCCGCGCTCTCTTTCCAGGTCCATATCGTCGAGGGCCTGGGCCTGCATATCCCGCTCGGAGATCGTCTTGGTAAATTCGAGAAGCCGGTCGGAGAGGGTACTCTTCCCGTGGTCGATATGAGCAATAACACAAAAGTTCCTTATATTTTTCATAGGGCGCAAATATACGCGATAATAACATGCAAAGGAGGGAAGGAATAGTTACTTTTTACGGCAAGCCGCATTCCTATTTTAATATTTTCCCTTAACCAAATCCAATATGCAAATTAGGGTCTTTTTGCCAATGGCGCTCGCCTTGTGTTTCGGAAATTGCCTTACAGGACAAGCCATCTTCGACAGCACCTTTGTGATCGAGCGCGCAGCCGTTTTTTTCGACGTAAACAAACACGATCTTCAACCGGGCGCAGACACAGTCCTGGCGGCCATTGCGGCAAAATGCCTCACCACGAACCGCCGTTTTTTGGAGATCGAAGCCCATACCGATGCCGACGGCAGCGACGGCTTTAACCAGGAGCTTTCGGAGCGCAGGGCGGAGGCCGTTAGGGGATTCCTCACGGGGCAAGGGGTGCCGGGGGAGCAGATGCGGGTCGTCCCCTTTGGCGAACACAAGCCGGTGGCCAGCAACGCCTCGGATGACGGCAAGCAAAAGAACCGCCGAGCCACCGTCGAGTTGTGGCAGCGCACCCGGATGACCTGGCTCAAGGGCCAGGTAGTCGACATGGAAACCAAGGAGGGTATTCCCGCAATGGTCTCTCTCCGCTCCCGGTTCCTGAACGATTCCATTCAAACCGACTCGGCAGGGCATTTCAGCACCCCGGTGCCCGATCGCATGCCGGTGGAAGTGTCGGTCTTTTCCCCCGGCTATTTTTTCGAAACGCAAATCCTTACTCCCAATAGCCTGGAGCCCATCCAGGTAGAATTTCCGCTTCCCCCCGCCCTGGCAGGAGAAGTGCTGACGCTTAAAAATTTCTATTTCGTGGGGAATCAGGACACGCTCCTGCCCAAATCCGAACCCGAACTCCCCAAACTCCTCAAGTTCATGCAGTTCAATCCCGGCATCCGCATCGAGATCGCAGGGCATATCAACCTTCCAAACAGTCCCCCGGTGCCGAAAGAAAGCTGGAACTACGGATTGTCGGTCCGCAGAGCCAAAAGGGTCTACACCTATCTTATCGACCAGGGGGTTGATCCCGGACGGCTGACCTACAATGGGTATGGCAATTACGAAATGGTATTCCCCCATGCCCGCACCGAACGCGAGCAGGCTCTCAACCGGAGGGTAGAGATCCGCGTGCTGGAAAACCCCGATATGAAAGGAAGAACGCGAAAAAATTGAGAAAAAAAAAAGGCCACTTTTGGTGGCCTCGTACTTCGCACTAAAAAAAGTAATTTATGTTTATTTGTTTGGGTTGCCGATTTGTTTTTTCCTTATCGACAGTACAAAGATGGGGCAGTAAAAACGAGGGCACAAGGACAAATTTTGTAATTTGCCCCCGAATTTTTAGGTTTCAGTTTTCCTTTCCATGCCCCTATTAAATAACGGAGAAGCCCTTCCTGCCCTGCTGAACTATTGCAAGACCATGCACCCCCGCTTCCCGGAAGAATTGGCTGACAAGGAAAAAATACACGCCGCGCTTTTTCCGAAGGAGAAATTCAAGGAGAAACGGATCAGGGACCTTTTTTCGGACCTTTCGCTCCAGGTGTCCGATTATTTGGCCTGGCGGGCTTTTTCAAGCGATGAAGGCATGAAGAAGATCTACCTGATCCGGGAGTATCAAAACAGGGGGCTGGCAGAATACGCGAACAAAGAGGGCGCCAGGCGGCTGCTCGAATTGAAGGCGAGCCCGGGAAGGAGCGCCTTGCAGCAACTGCAAAAATTTCAGATCAAAGACCTGTTGTTTGAGGACAACGAGACCGAGGAGGAATACCTCAACGAGGCGCAGAAACACCTCGACCATTTTTTTATCCTGGCCAAATTGCGCCTTTCCACCTTGTTGTTTTCCCGCAGAAGGTATATTTCCGGGGCACAGGACATCCGTTTCCTCGAAGAGATCAAACAGATGGACGCCAATGAAGGACTCCCCGGCCTGGAACGTCTTTACCTCGCAATCCTCGGCCTTTTGAGCGGAGAGATCGACCAGGACGTGTACCTGGAAGCCCGGCAAACCTTTTTCACCATGGCGCCGGCATTGGCTTTCGAAGACCGGAGGGTCCTGTTCCAGAGCCTGATAAACTATACCCTCCGGGTGATCAGCGAAATAGATCACTCCTTTGTGTCGGAATCCTGGGACCTCTACATGAAAGGGCTGGAGACCGGGGCGGTCTTTTCCGAGCGGGGAGAATTGAGCGACACCACTTTTACCAATATCGTCATCAACGGGGCGGCTATCGGCCAATTTGAAAAGGCAGAACAATTTATCCTGGATTACGAGAAAAAATTACCCGGCGAGATCCGGGGCAATGCCGTGGCCTTGGGGAGGGCCTACCTTTCTTATAATCAACATTCTTATGAGCGCGTAATTGAAATGTTAAGAGATGTGAAATACTCTTCCGTTCCCTATGCTTTAAGAGGCCGTTCCCTCCTGTTGCGGACCTATTTCGACCAGGCGATGCGCGATAAATGGAGGTTTAGCCCCGAGTTTTATTCCCATTTGGAGGCCTTTTTCAAATACGTCCAGCGGAATAAGGATCTGGCCGATACCAAGAAATTAGGTTATCTCAACCTTCTATCTTTTACCAGGACCCTTGCTCAGGTGGCTGGGAAGGGCAAGACCCAAAAAGGCCTGGCAAAGATCCGCGACGACATATCGAAAGCGCAACAGGTTATTGCAAAGGACTGGCTATTGAAGCGGGCCAAATTAATCGAGGAGCGTTAAATGAAAACGGTTCCTGGCCTTGCGGCTGGAACCGTTTTTTTTTCAAGGGGAAAATTTTTCGATTATACGTCGAGAAAGTCTTCCCCACCTTCTTTTTTTGAAGTGGATGTCGAAGGTAGTTTTTGTGCACTTTTCATGAAACGACCATTTATTGGGTTAGTTACTAGCCACTCAATAATGGTCAAAGGCTAAAAAAAATAAACGGCCGGCGTTTGGGAGGATATTGACGCAACTAAAAAAATCGGGAGAATCCCGACATTGAACGGGGCAAATGTAGAAAGAAATTGTGGGATTTGGATTCAGGGGGTGAGAAACGGGGGTATGGGGGTTACCAATCGGGAAAATGAGTATATAAAAAATGGAAAAGGCTTTCGCCGACCTGGTCGGGAAAGCCTTTTTTCATCGTGTGTACTCTTTTACTGCGGTTTTCAGGCTTTGGCTACAATCTCATAACGGAATAACAGCACGATGAGCAGCAATACTGATGCAATGATCATGGGAATGGGATTTTAAAGTTTTTGAATATGTTCGTTCGATATGTTCTGTTCCCAATATTGTCGCAAGGTAGACGTTTTCTTAACGCGCTGCAAGGTTTTTTTATTTTTTCCTTATCCTAAAGCGTCGAAACGGCGGCTAACTTCGTGCCAATTGATGACGTTGAAAAAGGCGTTGATGTAGTCCGGCCGGCGGTTCTGGTAGTTGAGGTAGTACGCATGCTCCCACACGTCGAGGCCCAACACGGGAGTTCCTTCGAAGTTGTTGACGTCCATCAGGGGATTGTCCTGGTTGGGAGTGCCGCAAATGAACAGGTGTTTGTTCTTGTCGGCGCAAAGCCAGGCCCAGCCCGATCCAAACACCAGGGAGGCGGCGTTGGTGAATTCTTTCTGGAAATTTTCAAAGGAGGTAAAGTCGCGCTCCAGGGCCTTGCCGATATTCATCTGAGCCGTGGGTTGACCGCCGCCGTTGGGCGACATGATCTCCCAAAACAGGTTGTGGTTGTAAAATCCGCCGATTCCATGGTGCGGGCGTCGATATAAGGTTCCAGCGCGTCGAACGCGTAAGGGAGGGTAGGTAGTTTGAAAGCCATAAGTTGATTTTTTAATAAGGTAACGTAGCTAAAGTTAAGAAGTTTAATCACAATACAGATTTCTAATATTAACCGCTAAGGCGCAAAGAACGCTAAGAGGCCCCGAATATTCTTTGCGTATTTCTTTGCGCCTTAGCGCCTTTGCGGTTTACTTCTGAGATTTTGAGTTTGCCTTACCTATTAAGTTGACAAAGTAGTAATAACTTTGTTCTATTAGAAATCACCAAAATTACTATCATGAATTACCGTACCGAACACGACACCATGGGCGAAGTCCAGGTGCCTGCCGACAAATACTGGGGCGCCCAGACCGAACGTTCCCGCAACAATTTCAAGATCGGCCCCGAGGCCTCCATGCCCAAAGAAATCATATACGCCTTCGCCTACCTGAAAAAAGCCGCCGCCTACGCCAATGTCGAACTGGGCGTACTTTCCGCCGAAAAGCGCGACCTCATCAGCCGGGTCTGCGAGGAGATCCTGGAAGGCAAACTCGACGGCGAGTTCCCGCTCGTCATCTGGCAGACCGGCTCCGGCACCCAGAGCAATATGAACGTCAACGAGGTGATCGCCTACCGGGCGCACGTGCTCTCCGGCGGCGCCCTGAGCGATGACAAAAAGGTCCTGCATCCCAACGACGACGTCAATAAATCCCAGTCCTCCAACGATACCTTTCCCACCGCCATGCACATCGCCGCCTACAAAATGGCGGCTGAAGTCACCCTCCCGGGCCTGCAACAATTGCGCGACACGCTGGCCAAAAAGGTGGAGGAGTTTAAAGATATCGTCAAAACCGGCCGCACCCACTTCATGGACGCCACGCCGCTGACGCTGGGCCAGGAATTTTCCGGCTACGTGCAGCAGCTCGACAACTCCATGCGGGCCATCCGCTCGGCCATGGAAATGGTGCGGGAACTTGCCCTGGGCGGCACGGCCGTCGGCACCGGCCTCAACGCTCCCAAGGGTTACGACGTGCTGGTGGCGAAAAAGATCGCCGAATTCACCGGCCTGCCCTTCGTCACCGCGCCCAATAAATTCGAGGGCCTGGCGGCCCACGACGCCATGGTCGAACTCTCCGGCGCCCTGAAGCGCGCCGCCGTTTCCCTGATGAAGATCGCCAACGATGTGCGCATCCTCAGTTCGGGTCCGCGCAGCGGCATCGGCGAGATCATCATTCCCGACAACGAGCCGGGCTCGTCCATCATGCCGGGCAAGGTCAACCCCACCCAGCCGGAAGCCCTCAGCATGGTCTGCGCCCAGACGATCGGCAACGATGTGGCCGTGTCCATCGGCGGCATGACGGGCCATTTCGAGCTCAATGTCTTTAAGCCCCTCATCGCAGCCAATGTGCTGCAATCGGCCAGACTCATCGGCGAGGCTTGCGTTTCCTTCGATGTGAAATGTGCTGTGGGCATCGAACCCAACCTGCCGGTCATTAAAAAACACATGGAAAACTCCCTCATGCTGGTCACCGCCCTCAATCCGCATATTGGCTACGAAAACGCCGCCAAAATCGCCAAGAAGGCCCACAAGGAAAACAAAACCCTCAAGGAGGCCGCGGTCGAGCTCGGGCTGGTCACGCCGGAGCAGTTCGACGAATGGGTGAGGCCTGAAAATATGGTGGGGTCGAAATAATTTTCACCGCAACGACGCGGCGAACGCAACGAAACAAACGCCGCGTCCGCCGCGTCGTCGCGGTTCAAAAACACCCTATCTTATGAAAAAACTTCTTTTTGTAACTTTCTTCCTTCCCTCGGCACTCGCCCTCCCCGCCCAGGATTACATCCCGCTTGTGCAAGAGCAGGCCACGTGGGTCAACTATAAGTGGGATGGCGGTACCTTCGAGGAAAATGACCTCTTCGGGTACCGCATCGAAGGAGACACGACAATCGACGGTACGGCCTATAAAAAGGTATACCGGTTGGGATTTTTCATCGACCAGTGGCCGTTTGTACCCTACCGGAAAAGCGGACAGGCCCTCTTCGGCGCCATCCGGGAGGATATCGACGAGCGAAAGGTTTATGCCCGCATTTTCGAAGAAAGCGAAATCGAACACCGCTGCACCGATCTCGGCGCAGAGAAGTTGTGGTATGATTTTTCACTGGAAGTGGGAGATACGCTGCCCTCCTGTATCAGCGGCTGGCCGGATCACCCGGAATGGACATGGCCTATCGATTCCTTTGACACCGCTTTTTTATTCGGGGAGGATCGCGATAGATGGAGCGTGCTTTACGGCTACGCTTATCAAGTTGAGGGTCTGGGTACGCACACCGGGCTTTTCGATCCCTGTTTCGGGTGTATTACCACAGGAGAAAGCAGTTACACACTTGAACATTACTGCATCGGCTCCGAGTCCGATTGCGGTATCGTCGATGCCACCGCAACCCGGGAGCGGCTGCTTCCTGTATCTGCCCTGAAGGTTTTTCCCAATCCGGCGACTGATCAGGTCCACATCATTCTGGAAAAATTGGATTCCGGGATCGAAAGGGTGTCGCTTCTAACGATGACCGGCGCCTTGCTTTTGGAAAAAACGAACGAGGGAGGCAATGGAGTGGATTTGGATGTACGAGGGGCAAGGCCTGGGGTGTATCTGTTGCAGGTGATTACAACCAATGGGATAGCTGTTGCCAAAATAGTGCTTCAATAAAGGGATTTTTTGATCGATAACCTCCAGTGCAAACGTATCAAAGCTATTGAAAAATCAAGATCTTTTGCCAGGAATCGACCGGTCGAAACCCCTAAAAGGGGTGGAATATGCATAGCCCCGGGTGGAACCCGGGGAAAAGGGGTATCAAATCCGTACAACCGCGTAGCGGTTGAATAGACCTTCAAAAGTAGCGGTTGTTCCCTCCTTTATTCAACCGCTACGCGGTTGCAGGCGTTGCGTCTGATTCCCCGGGTTTCACCCGGGGTTATGAATATTAAATCCCTTTGGGATTTTGACAAGGATTCCCAATTTTATTGCTATAAATGTAGCCTCTCTGCTCATGAGGGCCCCTGACGGTAGGCTGAGACCCTCACGAGCGAGCCCTGCCTTTTATTGCTATTTTATTACACCCAAATTTGTAACTTTGGGCGGTTTTTTCCCAAACTTCCTAACCAAACGCACAATCACTCGTCATGAATAAACTGAAGCCTTTCGACCGGTTCGCAAAGCGTCATATCGGGATAAATGAAGAAGAACTGGCGGCCATGCTCTCCGTGGTGAAAGCCGATTCCCTCGACCAACTCATCCACGAAACGGTGCCCGACAGCATCCGGATGCGCGAAGCCCTCAACCTGCCCGAAGCCCTCACCGAGTACGAATACCTCCGCGAACTGCGCGAGATCGCCAAGATGAACAAGCTGTTTAAGTCCTATATCGGCATGGGCTACTACGGCACCATCACCCCGGCCGCCATCGCGCGCAACGTTTTCCAAAACCCCGCCTGGTACACCCAGTACACTCCCTACCAGGCCGAGATCGCACAGGGCCGCCTGGAAGCCCTCCTGAACTTCCAGACCATGGTGTCCGACCTGACCGGATTTCCCATCGCCAACGCCTCCCTCCTCGACGAAGGCACCGCCGCCGCCGAGGCCATGGCTATGTTCTACGGCGTCCGCAATAAAAAATCCAAAGACGAGCAACACGACAACGAATTCTTCGTCGATCAAAACGTCTTCGACCAGACCATCGACGTGCTCCGCACCCGGGCCCTCCCGCTCGATATCCATATCGTGGTGGGCGACTGGAAAAGCTTTGAACCCAGCGACAAGACCTTCGGCGTGCTGCTGCAGTACCCCAATAAACAGGGGCAAGCAGAAGATTACCGCGCTTTCGCAGAAAAGTGCAAAGCCCAAGAAATATACGTCACGGTGGCAGCCGATATCCTCGGCCTGGCCGTCCTGAAAGCCCCCGCCCACTGGGGCGCCGATGCCGCCGTGGGGAATACCCAGCGTTTCGGAGTTCCGATGGGGTACGGTGGTCCGCATGCAGCTTACTTTGCCACCAAGGACGATTTCAAGCGCATCATCCCCGGCCGCATCATCGGCGTGTCGGTCGACGTGCACAACGACCGGGCCCTGCGCATGGCGCTCCAGACCCGCGAACAGCACATCCGCCGGGAAAAGGCCACCTCGAACATCTGCACCGCCCAGGCCCTGCTCGCCATCATGGCCGGCATGTACGGCGTGTACCACGGCCCCAAAGGCATCCGCGCCATCGCGGAGCGCGTGCACGGCCTCGCCCAGGTGCTGAGCGCCAACCTCCGGAAAATGGGCTTCGACCAGGCCAATGAGCACTTCTTCGATACCCTTTTCGTCCGGGCCGATAGCGCCACAAAAAATCGCATCCTTCACCTGGCCCAGTCCAACGAGCTGAATTTCCTGTATACCTCGAATGGCATTCAGATCAGTCTGGACGAGACGACCTTCGAAGAAGACGTAGACCTGATCATCACCGTTTTCGCAGAAGCCAAGGATTCCGGCCATATCGCAGACTTTGCCGAGATCCCCGGATTTTCCCTTCCGGCTACCCTCCATCGCGACGTAGATTACATGAGCCACCCGGTCTTCAATTCATACCATACGGAGTCCAAACTCATGCGCTACATCAAGCGCCTGGAGAGCAGGGACCTGTCGCTGGTCCATTCCATGATCACGCTGGGTAGTTGCACCATGAAGCTCAACGCCGCTGCAGAACTCATGCCGGTCAGCTGGCCCGAATTCGCGGATATCCACCCCTTCGTGCCGGTCGATCAGGTGGAGGGGTATCACGAGATCTTCCGCGATTTGGAGCGCTATCTCTGCGAAATCACCGGTTTCACGGCCTGCTCCCTGATGCCCAACTCGGGCGCCCAGGGCGAATATGCAGGGCTGCTCACCATCCGGGCCTACCACCAGGCCACTGGAGGCGCGCATCGCAATGTGGCCCTGATCCCATTCCTCCGCTCACGGCACAAACCCCGCCAGCGCCGTCATGGTTGGCATGGAGGTGATCGTGGTGAGTTGCGACGACCACGGGAATATCGAGGTGAGCGACCTTCGCGCGAAAGCCGAGCAATACAAGGATCGCCTGGCCTGCCTGATGGTCACCTATCCCTCCACGCACGGGGTTTTTGAAACCTCGATCCGCGAGATCTGCCAGATCATCCACGATCGCGGCGGCAAGGTGTATATGGACGGCGCCAATATGAACGCCCAGGTGGGTCTCACCAGTCCGGGTCTGATCGGCGCCGATGTGTGCCACCTCAACCTGCACAAAACCTTCGCCATCCCGCACGGAGGCGGCGGACCCGGCATGGGCCCGATCTGCGTGAACGACAGCCTGGCGCCCTATTTGCCCAAGCATCATTTCGTCGAAACCGGTGGCGAAAAGGGGATTTACGCCGTGTCCTCCGCGCCCTTCGGCAGCGCCAGCATCCTGCTGATCTCCTACGGGTATATCCGGATGTTGGGCGGAAAAGGGGTGACCGACGCCACAAAATTCGCCATCCTGAACGCCAACTATATCAAGTCGATGCTCGAACCGGCCTATCAGGTCTTATACGTTGGAGAAATGGGCCGCACCGCCCACGAACTGATCGTCGACCTTCGCCCCTTCAAGGCCGTGGTCAGCGCTGAAGACGTGGCCAAACGACTGATGGACTACGGTTTCCACGCCCCGACCCTTTCCTTCCCGGTGGCGGGCACGATTATGATCGAGCCCACCGAAAGCGAGGACAAATCCGAGCTCGACCGCTTCTGCGAGGCCCTCCTCCAGATCAGGAAGGAGATCGACGAAATCGCCTCCGGCGAGGCCGACGCCCATGCCAACGTGCTCCACAACGCGCCCCACACAGCGGGCGTGATCACAGCCGACGAATGGACGCTTCCCTACAGCCGCGAGAAGGCCGCCTACCCGCTGCCCTACCTGCGCGAAGGCTACAAGTTCTGGCCCTGGATAGGCCGCGTGAACAACGCTCATGGCGACCGCAACCTGATCTGCGTCTGTCCGCCGATTGAGAGCTATATGTCCGAGAATATCGAATAGTTTATAGTTGAAAAGTTGAATAGTTTAAAGTTTAAAGGACGCCTTTTTGACTTCGTCAAAAAGTAAACTCTTCAACTCTTCAACTCTTCAACTCAATGTATGATCGTCATTACAGGCGCGGCCGGCTTTATCGGGAGTTGCCTTACGGGCAAACTGAACGACCTGGGGCATAAGAACCTGCTCCTGGTGGACGATTTTGCCGCCCGCCCGGACAAGGTCAGAAACCTGCTGGACAGGTCCTGCATCGCGAGGTTTGGGCGGATGGAGTTTCTGGATTGGTTGGACCGGGCGCACGACGACGTCACCTTCGTCTTTCACATGGGCGCGAGGACGGACACCACCGAAAAAGACTGGTCGATCTTCGAGCGCCTCAACCTGAACTACACCAAGGCTTTGTGGGAGCGTTGCACCCGGTATCGCATCCCGCTCGTTTACGCATCCAGCGCCGCGACCTACGGGGACGGCGCCCTGGGTTACGACGACCGCCACGAATTGCCGGCCCAGTTGAAACCTTTAAACCCTTATGGGGTGTCGAAAAACGAATTCGATATCTGGGCGCTGCGGCAAAAAGAAAGCCCGCCATTCTGGGCCGGGCTCAAGTTTTTCAACGTGTACGGACCCAACGAATACCACAAGGGCCGCATGGCCTCCGTGGTGTATCACACTTTTCGCCAGATCCGCGAATCGGGCGGCATGAAGCTGTTCCGCTCACACCGCCCCGGCATTGCCGACGGGCATCAAAAGCGCGATTTTATCTATGTCAAAGACGTGGTGGATATTTGCTATTTCCTGCTCAGCAACCATCCCGCCAACGGCCTGTACAACGTGGGCTCGGGCCAGGCCCGCACCTTCCTCGACCTGGCAAAGGCCACCTTCCACGCCATGCAGCTGGAGCCCAAAATAGAATTTGTCGATACGCCCGAAGACATTCGGGATACCTACCAGTACTTTACCCAGGCCAATATGGACAAACTGCGGGGAGCCGGGTATGCAAGGCCTTTCTTTTCGCTGGAAGAAGGAGTGGGGGATTATGTGAAGGGGTATCTATTGGGCAACAAGACTTATTAAGTTTTTAGTTTTTAATTTTTAGTTCTTAGTTAGAGCAACCCAACTAAAAACTAAGGACTAAAAATTAAAAACTCAAAACTACTGCCGTATCCTATTGAGGTCCGCAAAATAGATCAAATACCAATCGTCGCCGATCTTGGCGAAACGTCGGAGCATGCCGGTCTGGCCGCTGCGGTGCACGATCTTTTCCAACACGATCTCCTCGCTCAGGGGGAGGATCTCCCGCCGGAATTCGCTGGTTTCAAAATCGACGGGCTGGTGCAGGATCCAGTCTTCCCTTTCCCAATGGTAATTATTCCTTGCAATGGTAATGCTGTCGGCGTTGGCGGGCAAGCCTTGCAAGGGAAAAATGATATGATCCATCTGGTAGGCGCTGTCGATATGAAAGCTTTGGTAGAAATTGTAAAACTCGTTCAGATCTACCTCCTCTTCCGCTTGTGCCTGTTCGACCTGGGGTTGGCCAGGCCGGCAGGCGGTATAAACAACGGCCAGCAGGAACAGGAGGACAGGGTAGGGGCGCATGGTTTTATTTTTTGGTTGAAACTGGTGTTGGCCCAAAATTATTGTAAAGCGGCAAATGCCAGGTCTGCCAGGTCGGATGTGGTGCTGGAAGATTGCCTGACCCGCCTGAGCCGGCCACTCTCCCCCCCGGCATAGGCGGCAAAAAGGTGGTAATGGCCCATCGCATCCCTCTCGCAAAAGGCGCCGAGGGGCGTTTGGATCTCGCCACCCAGCAGGCGGAGCAATTTACGCTCCACATTGGTCCGCGCAGAGAGCTCGGGCCGATGAACCGATTGCAACAAACGCCGGGTGGGAAGATCGTCGGACAGGGTTTGAAGGACTATGGCCCCCAGGCCCGGCTGAGGGCAGATCTCCCGGGGGTTCAGCGCCAGACGAAAGAAATCCTCGCTCTTTTCCCTCAAAAAAAGCGAAGCTTCCAGCGGGTTGAGGAGCAATGCGTCGGCTTGAGCCTTCCCTGAGGAGCGAATCCCATTGCAGGAAGCTCCCTTCCAGCAGATGCAGCCGGAGCTCGGGTCGGAAATCGCCCAACTGCGCGCCTAGAGCGGGATGAGCCACGTACACGACGGCTTCTTTTGGAAGCCGGAATATGCCGTTGGATTGCTTTTCGGCAGGCATGATGAGCATGGCTGCGGGCTCGGCCCGGTCGATCAGGGCGGCGTTGACGATCCCTTCCCGGGGTGTGGCGGGCAATTCGTGGAGGGCCCGGGCGCTGCATTCGATTTCACCGGAAAGCAGGGCTGCATGCAGCTCATCCGGTGGGTAAAGCCGAGGCAGGCATTGCCAGGCAGGCGCCTGGAATGTCTTTAAAACCTGTTGTTGGAGGGCCTCGCCCCCGCTCCCTTCCGGGATGCCAATTCTTATGATCCTTTCCATTTCGGCTCCAAAGATAAAAGGGCAAAAAGCAATTTTTAGCAAATTGTTCTACCTTTGCCCCCATGCAATTCACAGCTGGTCAAATAGCACAGTTTCTGGGAGGCATAGTAGAAGGGGACCCAAACGTAGAGATCAACAGGCCTGCCAAAATAGAAGAGGGCGGCCATGGCGCCATCACCTTTTTCGCCAACCCCAAATACGAGCCATACGTATACACCACGAACGCCTCGGCGATCCTGGTAGGTAGGGACTTTGTCCCCGACAAACCGGTGCCGGCCACGATGATCCGGGTAGACAACGTCTATGCAGCCATAGCGGCCCTGCTGGAGGAATATGGAAAACACGCGCCCAAACCGGAAAACGAGGGAATTTCATCCCTGGCATTCATTCATCCCGGGGCCCTCATCGAAGAGGGGGTGAGTATCGGCCCTTTTTCGGTGGTGGAAAAGGGCGCTCGGATCGCCCGGGGCGCCCGGCTGGTTTCCCAGGTCTATATCGGCCCCGATGCGGAAGTGGGGGAGGAGACCCTGATCTATCCCGGTGTAAAAGTCTATCACCAGTGCCGGATCGGCCGGCGCTGCGTACTCCATGCCAATGCCGTGGTGGGTAGCGACGGGTTTGGTTTTTCGCCGAAAGAGGATGGCTCTTATCAAAAAATAGCGCAGATCGGCAATGTCGTCCTCGAGGACGATGTGGAAATAGGGGCCAATACGGTCATCGACCGGGCGACCATGGGCTCCACCCTGATCCGCAAAGGCGTGAAGATCGACAACCTGGTGCAGGTTGCTCATAATGTAGAGATCGGCGCCCATACCGCCATAGCGGCTCAGGTGGGCATTGCCGGGAGCACCAGGATCGGGGAGCAGGTCCAGATCGGCGGACAGGCCGGGTTTGCCGGGCATATCCGCATCGCCGACCGGGTAAAGGTACAAGGCCAGAGCGGGGTGCTGGGCAGCGTGGAGAAAGATGGAATGATCATCGGAGGCGCGCCCGCTATGGGATATCGCGAGTTTTTAAAGGCTTCCGCACTCTTCAAACTGTTGCCGGAAATGGAAAAACGTCTCCGAATGCTGGAAGCTAAATCCAACCCGGAAAAGCCCTAAACCGACCGGGGAATTCCCCGTCCTTTTTCCAGGAACAAACAACTATCTTTGTAAAAATTTTTGACGAGTTTATGACAAATCAGCATACCATCCGGAAATCGGTGGAGCTTGAAGGGGTAGGACTACATACCGGCGAACCGGTGAAGCTCGTTTTTCTTCCCGCTCCGGCCGATCACGGCATTCGTTTTCAGCGCGTGGACCTGCCGGGCAAACCGATCATAAAAGCAGACCTGGGAATGGTGATGTCCACTAACCGGGGCACCACGCTGAGCTCGGAAGGAGCGGCCGTCAGCACGGTGGAGCATGTGCTTTCTTCCCTTCACGGCATGGAAATCGACAACGTGCTCATGGAGATCGACGGACCCGAGGTTCCCATCATGGATGGAAGCGCCCGGCTCTTCGTCAGGGCCCTGGAAGAGGCCGGAAGGGAAGCCCAGGATGCGGAGCGGGAGGTTTTGGAGGTGACCGAACCGATCTCCTATTACGACCCCGACACCGGCTCCGAATTGCTGGCCCTTCCCGCAGATTTTTTCCAGGTGACCACGCTGGTCGATTTCGGCTCTCCCATCCTGGGCCCGCAATATGCTTCCATGCAGTCCCTTCAGGATTACAAAACGGAGATCGCCCCTTGCAGGACCTTCGTATTCCTGCACGAACTGGAAATGCTGGCTCAGCAGGACCTGATCAAAGGAGGCGATCTGGACAATGCCATCGTGATCGCAGACCGCCTGCTCAGCCAGGAAGAGCTCGACCACCTGGCCCAGAAACTCGGGAAACCCTCGATCAAAGTAGAACGCGAAGGCGTGCTCAACACCACCCAACTCCATTTTCAAAACGAGCCCGCACGCCACAAACTGCTGGATGTGATCGGCGACCTGACCCTGATCGGCGCCCCGATCAAAGGCAAGATCGTGGCGACCAAACCGGGCCACAAGGCCAATATCGAGTTTGCCCGGTTGTTGAAAAAATGCCTCCAGGACCAGCGCAAACTGGGCAACATCCCCAAATACGATCCCGACCTGCCTCCTATTATCAATGTGAAGCAGATCATGAACATGCTGCCTCACCGCTATCCCTTCCTGTTTGTGGACAAGATCGTCGAGATGACGGACAAGTACGTGGTAGGGGTGAAAAATGTGACGATGAATGAGGCGTTTTTCCAGGGGCATTTTCCGGGAAACCCCGTTTTTCCAGGCGTTTTGCAGCTGGAAGCACTGGCCCAGGCTGGAGGAGTGTTTGTCTTGTCGCTACAGGAAGACCCCGGGAATTGGGATACTTATTTCCTCAAGATCGAAAATGCCAAGTTTAAGAATATGGTTTTTCCCGGCGATACGCTGTTGCTGCGCTGCGAACTGACCGCCCCCATCCGGAGGGGTATCGTTCAGATGAGTGCCACGGCTTATGTAGGAAGCAAAATTGCTTCCGAAGCTGAAATGACCGCCCAAATCGTGAAGCGAAATAAAGAATAGCTTAATTCGAGTAATGAATAAAAATCTGAACGGACTTCGCAACATCCATCCCGGCGCCATCATCGGAAATAATGTGGTCATCGAACCTTTTGCCACGATTGGCAATAACGTGGTGATCGGTGAAAATACCTGGATTGGACCAAACACCTGCATCATGGACGGGGCCCGGATCGGGAAAAATTGCAATATTTTCCCCGGAGCGGTCGTGGGCGCCATTCCCCAAGACCTGAAATTCGAAGGGGAGGAGTCCATCCTGGAGATCGGCGACCACGTCACCATACGGGAGTACTGCACCCTCAACCGGGGCACCAAGGCCAATCACCAGACCAGGATCGGCGACCATACCCTCCTGATGGCCTATGTGCACGTGGCGCACGATTGCATGGTCGGCAGGCACTGCATCCTGGCCAACAATGTGGGCCTGGCGGGCCATATCGAGGTGGGCGACTGGGCCATCCTCGGCGGTTATGCGGCGGTGCACCAGTTTGTCAAGATCGGCAGGCACGCCATGGTGGGCGGAGGCTCCCTCGTCCGGAAGGATATTCCCCCCTTCATCAAAGCCGCCCGCCGCGACCCGATCTCCTACGTGGGGGTCAATTCCGTAGGGCTCAAGCGCCGCGGCTTCAGCAACGAACAGATCAACCTGATCCAGGATATTTACCGGATCCTTTTCGTGAAAGGAAACAATACCAAACAGGCCCTTGAGCAGATCGAGGCCCTTCCTGTTTCCCCGGAAAGGGATGAAATACTGGACTTTGTAAAAGGCTCGTCGCGCGGCCTGCTCAAGGGGCTCCGCTCCTCGGTCAGAAAAACGGATTTATGACCATTCGTCTGGAAAATGCGGGCAAACGCTACCGGATGGAATGGGTGTTCCGACGGATCGATTTTACCTTCAAACCAGGCGGCAGGTACGCCATTTTGGGCCCCAACGGCTCGGGCAAATCCACCCTGCTCAAAGTGCTATCCGGGTTCCTTTCTCCCTCCCGGGGGAAAGTCCTCCACCTGCTCGGCGACCGGCCCGCACCCAGGGAGGAAATTTACCGCTCCATCGGCATGGCCGCCCCCTATATCGAATTGATCGAAGAATTTACCTTGCTGGAAGCCATTCGTTTTCACCGGCGCTTCAAGCCCTTCCTCCACGGGTGGACGGAACAGGAAGTGGTGGAACTCCTTCCCTTTGCCAGCCAGCGCAACAAGGAGATCCGGAATTTTTCCTCCGGAATGAAACAAAGGCTCAAACTGGCCCTTGCTTTCTGCTCCGATACCCCCGTCCTGCTCCTCGACGAACCCGGCACCAACCTCGACGCCCAGGGCCAGGAATGGTACCTCGACCTGGCCGAGCGCCTCGCCGGCGACCGCCTCCTGGTCGTGGCTTCCAATGTGGAAGCGGATTTTGGGTTTTGTAAAGAAAGGCTGGATATTACCAGGTTTAAAGGGTGAAGGGTGAAGGGTGAACAAACCGATACCCCACTCCGCGGATCGAATGGAAGTAACGGGGCTCCTTCGGATTTTGCTCAAAGTACTTGCGGAAGGAGAGGATGAAATTGTCTATGGTACGGGTGGAAGGGTAGACATCATAGCCCCAGACGTATTGTAGGATCTGCTGGCGGGAAACCACCTCGTTCTTGCGTTCGATGAGCAGCTTGAGCAGCATGGCTTCTTTTTTCGTGAGGGTAAAGGGGCCCTGAACGCCGACGGCGTCGAAGTTGGCAAAGTTGACCTTGTTTGGGCCAAACTGGTATTCCTCGGGGATGTTTTCCGGGGAGCGGCTGGTGCGCTGAATGAGCCGGTTTACGCGGAGCAGCAGTTCTTCCAGGTTGAAGGGTTTGGTGATGTAGTCGTCGGCGCCCTTGCGCAGGCCGGCAATCCGGTCGGCGGCGGTATCCTTGGCGGTGAGGAACACGATGGGCACTTCGAAATTGGTCAGGCGGATCTGCTCACAGAGCTGGAATCCATCCACTTCGGGCAGCATGACATCGAGCAGGAGGAGGTCGAAATGTTGTTCGCGGGAGAGGGCCAGGGCTCGCCGGCCGTCGCCTGCGGCAATGACCTCATAGCCCTCCAATTCCAGGTTAAAACGGATCAGGTCGCGCAGGCTTTCTTCATCTTCGACTAGAAGGATTCTCATTAATGGAAGTTTTAGTGGCCGGGTTTATTCGGCAATTCTATAACAAACACGCTGCCTTTAGGTTGGTTGTCTGAAACGGCGATGCGGCCCCCATGGGCCAGGAGGACCTGCCGCACGATAAACAGGCCTAGTCCGGTGCCCTTGGTCTTGCGGGTGTCCTCGTTGCCAACCCGGTAAAACTTGTCGAATATCCGCGGCTTCTCCCGGTCCGCGATGCCGATGCCCTGGTCGGCGACCTCGATGCGGACCAACTGGTTTGACTCCTGCACGGCGACCTCGATCTCGGGCTTGCCGTCGGAGTATTTCACCGCATTTTCCAATAAATTGAGCAGCACGGAGTACAGGCCGTCGCGGTCTCCCTGCCAGACGGTGATTTCCCCTTGAATGGAGAGCTGCAAGCCGGCCTCCGGGTATTTTTCGCGGATACTCTCGACGATTTCAGGGACCAGTAGGGAGAGATTTACCGGTTCGAGGAAAGGCTGGTAGGCCGTTTCCAGTTTGGCGGAGAGGAGCAGGTCGTTGACCAGCCTGTGCAGGCGCTCGGTTTCGCGCAGGGCCCGTTTTCCGATATATTGAACCTGTTCGGGGGGAAGTTGGCGCTTGAGCATGGTTTCCAGCACCAGCTTGATGGAAGCCAGCGGAGATTTGAGCTCGTGGGTAATGGAGAGGAGGAAATTGCGCCGTTGGCGCGCAGCGCGCATTTCTTTCTGATAGCCCCGGTTGAGGAGCATGACGCTCACAAGCAGCGTGAGTACAAAGACGGCCGATTCGCCGTAGATCATCGTTACCTGATGCCGGTACTTGTTTTTCAAAATGAGAAAAGCGGCAGTACGCTGGAATAACTCTTCGTTTTGATAAGTACCATCGGCCTCCATGCGCAGGCGAAGGAGTTCGGTTTTTGCCTGGAAGGCGTCGCGGTTCTTATTATATAGGAGTACGGCCCACCAGGTAAACCCCAGGATGAGGTAGGCGATCACGAGGAAATAGAGTCCTCGCCACCAGGGAGTCGGATCGGAGTTGGGGCTCATGGAACAAAGGTAAGCGCTGTGGCTGAAAAAAAATTAACAGACCATTTACATAACAGCGTTTTTAAGGGTCTGATCGTTTGTCATTCTGAAATAACAGATCCGGCAATATTAATAACAGTACGTTTTTTTCAGATTTGCCGGAATTTGAATGTTAAAACAAAGTAAATTCCCATTAGAAATAGGCTACATTTGCTTTGATAAGCATCCCGATAAGATAAAATTAAGGACCCGGCAACCTCAAGTTGCCGAGTGCTTAATTTTATTCATTTTTATTCTTAACTGTCAAACTGGATTAGTATGAAAAAACTCTCACTCGCCCTGGGCTTGGTGCTATGCTCAATTGGCGCCATGCTTGCGCAACGGACCGTTACAGGTACCGTTTCGGACCAAAATGGAGTTGCCCTGATCGGCGCCAGCGTGCTGGTCAAGGGGACCACCTCCGGCACGATTACCGAAATTGACGGAACCTATTCCGTCCGGGTGCCCGAAGGTTCCACTGTTATCGTTTTCAGTTACACCGGTTTTGAAACGGTTGAAGTTACCCTTGGCGCGTCCAACGTCGTCGACGTGGCGATGGCCGAAGGGGTGACCCTCGAAACCGCTGTCGTCACCGCCCTTGGGGTAACCAAGGAGGAAAAGTCGATCGGCTATGCCGTTCAGCAGGTGGAATCTACCGAACTGCTTAGGGCCAACGAAGCCAACTTCGTGCAATCGCTGGCCGGTAAGGTAGCGGGCCTGCAGGTCACCGGCTCGGCCGGAACAGCAGGCGGCTCTTCGTTCTTCCTGATCCGCGGCGCCAACACGATCTCGGGTAGCAACCAGCCGCTGATCATCGTAGATGGCGTGCCCATCGACAACTCCCAGCTCCGCCGCCCCGGCTCGGGTCCGGCAGTAGCCTCGGTGGCCTACTCCAACCGCGCCATCGACATCAACCAGAACGACATCGAGTCGGTCACGGTGTTGAAAGGCGCAGCCGCTACGGCGCTCTACGGTAGCCTTGCAGGCAACGGCGCCATTATTATCACGACCAAAAAAGGCCTTCCCGGTGGCCAGAAGATCAGCGTGGATTTTACCACCAACCTGACCTTCAACCAGGCCAACAAACTTCCGGATCTTCAGGACGCTTATTCTCAAGGCGCCGGAGGATTGTACAACAGCCCGGATAGCCGCCAGGCCCGCTCCTGGGGCGCCTCGGTCGACACCCTGCGCTACGCCACGGCGGATTACCCGCTTACCGCAGCGCAAGACCGCGACGGCGACGGCAAGTACGACTGGACCTCCAACGGCCTTTACATCGTAGGACAAAGCAGCCCCTTTGCGAGCAGCACTCCTATTGATGTATTCGACCACTACGATTTCTTCCAGACCGGTCTTGCCTCCAACAGCAACCTGGCGATTTCCGCCGCCAACGAAAACTCCAGCGTGCGTTTTTCTGTGGGCTTCCTGGACGAAACCGGGATCGTGCCCAACAACACGTTCAACCGCATCAATTTCGGTTTGAATGCAGACACCAAACTGGGCAAAAAAGTAAACCTGGGTATCGGCGTTCAGTACATCAACTCGGGCGGTATCCGCATTGAGCAAGGCTCCAACACCTCCGGTGTGATGCTGGGCCTCGTGCGCTCCGCGCCCACCTTCGACAACGCCAACGGCCTGGAAGACGCGGGTACCAACGAAGCCGCCTATACCTTCCCCGATGGCAGCCCCCGCGGTTATCGCGGCCTCAACCCGGCCAACGGTACCTCGATTTACGACAACCCCTACTGGACGGCCAACAACAACCCCCTTTCGGACAATGTAAACCGGGTGATCGGGAACTTCAGTTTTACCTATAACCCGACCGACTGGCTGACCTTTGCATGGCGCCCGGGAGTTGACTTTTACTCCGACATTCGCAAGCAGTATTTCGCTATTTTCTCCTCTACCTTGCCCTCCGGCCAGGTGTTCGAAGACCAGTACTCCAGCAAGCGCATCAACAGCGACCTGCTCGCCACTCTTCATCCGACTATTTCCGAGAATATCGAGCTGACCCTCACCGTCGGTCACAACATCCGGGAGTTTACCCTCGACAACCTATACTCTCAGGGAGACGGGCTGGTTATTCCGGGCTTCTATGACCTTTCCAACGCCTCCAGCCAGTTTACCAGCGCAGATAACACCCTCAACCGCAACCAGGGTGTATTCGGTGTGCTTGACATCGGCTTCAACAGCTGGCTGTACCTGTCCGGTACCTACCGCATCGAATCCGACCTGTCGCTGCCCGAAGCAAACAATCCCTACTCCTATTATTCCGCAGGCGGTAGCATCGTGCTGTCGGAAGCCCTGGGGATGAACAGCGACGTGCTGAGCTTCGCCAAGGTTCGCGGATCTTTCGGCCGCGTGGGTCTGGGTACTTTTGCCTATTCGACCGATACGTACTTTACCTCCGGCGGCTATGCAGACGGATGGACCGCAGGGGTGATCTTCCCCTACCTGGGCGTTTCCGGTTTTACCAAGAGCTTCGTGCTGGGTAACCCCGAACTGCGTCCCGAAATCAAGGATTCCTGGGAAGTGGGCGCAGACCTGCGTTTCTTCCGCAACCGCATCGGACTGGATGTAACCTACTACTCCTCTGTATCCAAGGATATCATCCTGGCCGTACCTGTAACCGCATCTTCGGGATTCCAGAATTTCATCCAGAACTCGGCCCAGTTGTCGAACAAAGGGATCGAAGCGATCCTCTCCCTGACGCCTGTTCGCAGCAAAAACTTCACCTGGGATCTGGTCACCAACTTCACCAGCAACAAAAACGACGTGGTCGCACTGGCTGAAGGTGTGGATCAGGTGTTCCTCGGCGGTTTCACCGGCGCCTCCGTTCGCGCGGTGGTCGGCGTGCCTTACGGCTCCATTTTCGGAACAGGTTTTTACGAAGACGCCGACGGAAATCGCGTCATCGACCCCAATACGGGCTTCCCGCTGTTCGACCCCAACGAGCGCTCTTTCAACTCCTCGCTTCCCGACTTCCAGATCGGTATCCGCAACACGTTCACTTTCAAAGGCCTGAGCCTTTCCGCGCTGTTGGATATCAAAGAAGGCGGCTATATGTGGAACGGAACCAAGGGCGCTATGTACTACTTCGGAACCCACCAGGAAACGGCCGACCGCCGCGGAACGATGGAAGTGTTCGAAGGACAACTCGCCGAACTGGATTCGGAAGGAAAAGTTGTTTTCTGGGATCACGACAACGATCCGGATACCTATGAGATCCCGCAAACCACCGGCGCCAACTCCCAGGAAGTTCTGGTCAACCAGGCTTGGCTTTCCGACGGAAGGGGCAACAGCTTTGTGGGCGGCAACACGGAAGATTTCATCGAGGAGACCAGCTGGGTCCGCCTGCGCGATGTCTCTCTGAGCTACTCCCTGCCGAAGGATTGGATCAAAGGAGCCAAAATGCAGTACCTGACCCTCACGCTGTCGGGAAGGAACCTGTTCCTGAGCACACCCTACACCGGTATCGATCCGGAGACCAACCTCTACGGCGCTTCGAACGCACAGGGTTTGGATTACTTCAACATGCCGGGTACGAAATCTTACATGGTTGGCCTGCAGGTCGGTTTCTAAACTTTCAATTCCAAATTCAAAAGACAATTCCTTATGAAAAATATTTTTAGAATCATGGCGGTTTCTCTGGCCCTGACGGTGGGAAGCTGCAACTTCATCGATCCGGAGCTCAATGTCGATCCGAACAACCCCTTGGACGTGTCGCTCGATCTCCTCCTGCCCCAGGCGCAGGTTACCATGGGCTATGTGCTCGGGGGCGACCTCGGCCGTTATGCATCCGTTGGGTCCCAGCACCATGCGGGCGTCAACCGCCAGCACCAGGCTTCCGACATTTACATCCTGACCGAAACCGACGTCAACAACGCATGGGCGGGAATCTACGAGTCGGCATTACAGGACCTTAAAGTGATCATTGAGAAAGCCAGCGACACCGAGCAGCCGGCTCCGTATTTCCGCGGGGTGGCCAGGATCCTTACCGCTTTGATGATCGGTTCGACGGTCGACCTGTTTAACGACGTACCGTTTTCGGATGCGCTTAAAGGGGCCGAGCAACTCAAGCCCGCTTATGACAGCGGCGCCGGAATTTACGACCAGATCCAGTCCCTGTTGCGGGATGCCGTGGTTGATCTGCAACAGCCCACCAGCACCTTTTCGCCGGATGCCAGCAGCGACCTGATCTTCGGCGGGGACAATGCAGCATGGATCGCTATGGCTCGCACCCTGCAGGCCCGCTACCATTTGCACCTTTCCGAGATCGACGCAAGCGCTTATGCCAATGCGTTGGGAGATATCGATGCGGGCGCTATTGCCGACAACGCCGGGAACGCGCTGGTGCCTTTTGGAACGGCGGTTACCGAGCAGAATCCCTGGTTCCAGTTTGCCGATCAGCGCACCGGCGACGTGGTCATGGGCAAATTCTTCATCGACCTGATGTTGGGCATCAACGACCCGCGCCTTCCGCTTTTTGCCTCCAAGAATCCGCTCGACGGGTACTCCGGAGCAGCCGCCGGCGTTGCCGCCGACGGAGTGAATGCTTCCAGCTTTGGAGCTGCATTGGTATCGGATAATTCTCCGGTACCCCTCGCTACGTATGCCGAGGCCAAGTTCATCGAAGCGGAAGCAGCATTGCCTACCGATCCGGGTCGCGCTCTGGCAGCTTTCAGCGCAGCCATTACCGCATCCCTGGGACAATTTGGCATCGATGATCCTGCGTTCGTGGCGGCTCAGATACCCGATACGCTTACCCTGGAGATCATCCTGACGCACAAGTACATCGCTTTGTACACCTCTCTGGAGCCGTATACGGATTTCCGTCGCAAAGGATTTCCCGCGCTGCAACCTGCTGCCGGGACCACCGCGATCGCAACCCGCTTCCCCTATCCGCAGGACGAGCGGCTCTACAACGGGGACAATTTCCAGCCGTATCAGAGTGTAACGGTATTCGACAAGGTATTTTGGGATAAATAAGCGGAAGCTCGTTTACCCCCATAAATAAACCGGCGGGGATGCAGTGCGAACTGCATCCCCGTTTTTTTTACCAGTTGAGGGTAATCGTATATCCTCCGGCGGCCGGTTTTTCCTCCGGTTTGGGGTCGGCAGGTTCCGGGGTGATCGTATAGGTGAAGGCGGTGGGGGCAGGTGGCGGTTTTGGTTTTTCTTTTTTCGCAGGGAGGCGGAAATGGATGTGGATATCCTTGTGGAAGCGGACCCGGATGCCCCGGTTCTTGGGTACCTGGAACTGAAAAAGGTGCACCAGGCGAATCGCTTCTTCATCGCAGCCGTGGCCGATGCCGGCGATCACCTTGGCGTCTGTCACCTTGCCCAGGTGATCGATGGCGTATTTGACGACGACGGTTCCCTCGATCTTGTTGTTCAGGGCTTCTTCCGGATAACGGAGATTCTCCCGGATGATCTTGCGCATGGCGTTCAGCCCGCCCTCGAAATGGGGCTTCCTGATAAAATGTTTGTCCTTCTTTTCCTTTTGCATGGTTTGCAAGTTTCGGGATATTCTTTTACCTTTGCAATCCTAAAAATGATTTTTTAACCAATTGGAATCCTTGATATGTTGATCATCGATGTAAAAGACAGTGAGTCGATCGAAAGAGCGCTCAAAAAATACAAGCGCAAATTCGAAAAAGCGGGCATTCTGAAAGAACTGCGCCGCCGCAAACATTTCGTAAAGCCCTCCATTCAAAGGAGAGCGGAGGTGTTGAAAGCCGTGTACAAGCAAAAAACGTACGGGGACCAGCAAGGATAATTCCGACCCTGTCATTGCATTTTTCCGGGGATAGTTGTACCTTAAGCGGGTTGAACTACAAGGATGATTAGAGGACACGAGCACCGGGCATTCAGGGACTATTTGGTATACGAAAAGCGGTTTTCTCCGCATACTGTAGAAGCATATCAAAGCGATACGGATCAGTTTCTGACGTTCGCAGAAGTTCAATACGGCCTTATTTCCGTTTCGGAGATAGGGCCTTTGCATATCAGGGCCTGGATGGTCGATATGCTGGAACACGGCCTTTCCCCCCGGGCGATCAACCGGAAGCTGTCCTGCCTAAAGACGTTTTTTCGCTTCCTGCTCAAGCGCGGTTGGGTGCAACAAAGCCCGATGCTCAAGATTCTCGCTCCGAAGACGGGCAAAGCGCTTCCCGTATTTGTCCGGGAAGAGCACCTGGCGCAACTCCTCGACGAGGTTGTTTTCCCGGCGGGATTCGAAGGAGCGCGCGATCGAATGATGTTGGAACTACTGTATATGACCGGGCTGCGGCGGGCCGAATTGATGGGGATGACGCCGGAGTCGGCCGACTTCCACCGGATGCAGATCCGGGTGAAGGGCAAGGGCGGAAAGGAGCGGATCATCCCGATCCTCCCCGATCTGGCCGAAAGGCTCCGGGCCTATATCGACCTGCGCCGGACAAGCTTCGAAGAACTACCCGCCAACCTGCTCCTCACGGACAAGGGGGCGCCCATGTACCCCAAATTCGTGTACCGGGTGGTGAGGAAATACCTGTCGATGGTGACTACGGTGGAAAAGAGAAGCCCGCATGTGTTGCGGCATTCGTTTGCCACCCACCTGTCCAATAAGGGCGCCGACATTAATGCGATCAAGGAGTTACTGGGGCATTCGAGCCTCGCCGCTACACAGGTTTATACGCACAATGCAATAGAGAAACTCAAGGAAGTATACCAACTGGCCCATCCCAAGGGGAAACCCAAGGGGTAGGCGACTGTCGAATCTTGTTTCACCTTAATTTGGAACCAATGAAGATACACACCGAATCGGTCCAGTTCAAAGCTGACCAAAAGCTGCTGGAATTCATCGAGAAGAAGCTCCAAAAGCTCGACACCTTTTTCGATCGCATCATCGAGATCAACGTCATTTTGCGGTTGGAGAACTCGGGGCAAGTCCGGGACAAAGTGGCTGAAGTAAAAGTGCACGTGCCCGGGGAGACGTTATTTGCCAAGGAAGTCCATAAAAACTTCGAGGGGGCGGTAGAGGGAGTTGCAGACACCCTGAAGCGGCAGCTCCAAAAGTACAAGGAGAAGCACTTCGAAGTAAAATAATTAAAAAGAAGGGGTGTAAAAGGGGGGCGGACTTAACCCGCTCCCCTTTTCATTTTAAAAGATAAAAAAGTTTTTTGCTTTTATTCAAAAAGCCATATCTTTGCATCCGCTTGTGAGAAAAGTCTCCTTGTGCGAAGTGGAAAATGGCAGAAAACTTAGGTCCCGCCAGCATAGCTCAGTTGGTAGAGCAGCTGATTTGTAATCAGCTGGTCGGGGGTTCGAGTCCCTCTGCTGGCTCCAAATTGAAAGCGGGGGTGCGCCGGAGTTGGAGAGCCGGGCCAGACTGTAAATCTGGTGTCTTTGACTGAATAGGTTCGAATCCTATCACCCCCACTGCGCCCGCCGTAGCTTAGCTCCGGCGGACAAGCGGGCGTAGCTCAGTTGGTAGAGCATCAGCCTTCCAAGCTGAGGGTCGCGAGTTCGAGTCTCGTCGCCCGCTCTTTGAAAAGACGATTTAAACACCTTTTTACGGCCATTGGCCGTGTAATACCGGCCAATGTAGCTCAGCGGTAGAGCACTTCCATGGTAAGGAAGGGGTCCGGGGTTCAATCCCCCGCATTGGCTCCAGGAATCGGGCCGCTGATCGTTTGGCGTCTCTGTATCTGAAACAACTTTAATCATTAGAAACCTTTACAGCTAAAAAATTCAAGCGATGGCTAAGGAAACATTTAAGCGGACTAAACCGCACGTAAACATTGGTACGATCGGCCACGTAGATCACGGGAAGACTACGCTCACAGCTGCCATCACAGTTGTACTTGGGAAAGATGGTCTTGCTGAAGTGAAAAGCTACGCCTCCATCAACGCAGCTCCCGAAGAAAAAGAGCGCGGTATTACGATCAATACAGCGCACGTGGAGTATCAGACAGTAGCTCGTCACTATGCACACGTGGATTGCCCGGGTCACGCCGACTATGTGAAGAACATGGTTACGGGCGCCGCTCAGATGGACGGAGCGATCCTGGTGGTTGCTGCTACGGACGGCCCGATGCCCCAAACTCGCGAACACATCCTTCTGGCCCGCCAGGTAGGTGTTCCGAATATCGTAGTCTTTATGAACAAGGTAGACCTGGTGGACGACGAAGAGATGTTGGAACTGGTGGAGATGGAAATCCGGGAACTGCTTTCCGCATATAAATACGACGGCAACACCGCTGCTGTTATCCGCGGTTCCGCCCTCAAGGCTCTGGAAGGAACCGAAGACGGAATTCGCGCTATCAAGGAGTTGATGAACGCAGTCGACACCCAGATCGCAGAACCGGTTCGTCTGATCGACCAGCCTTTCCTCATGCCGGTGGAAGACGTGTTTTCCATCACCGGCCGCGGTACGGTTGCAACCGGTCGTATCGAGCGCGGTGTGATCAACGTCGGCGAGGAAGTCGAGATCCTGGGTATGATGCCCAAAGACGCCAAGCCGATGAAGTCGGTCGTTACCGGGGTGGAAATGTTCCGCAAGATCCTGGATCGCGGCGAAGCCGGCGACAACGCAGGTCTGCTGCTCCGCGGTATCGACAAAGAGGCGATCACCCGCGGGATGGTTATCTGCAAGCCGGGTTCCGTCAAGCCGCACGCTCACTTCAAAGCCGAAGTGTACGTACTGAGCAAAGACGAAGGCGGCCGCCATACCCCCTTCTTCAACGGTTACCGCCCGCAGTTCTATTTCCGCACCACCGACGTGACCGGCGACGTGACGCTGCCCACGGGTGTTGAAATGGTGATGCCCGGCGACAACGTGGCTCTGGAAGTGAAACTGATCAACACCATCGCTATGGAGAAAAACCTCCGCTTCGCTATCCGCGAAGGAGGCCGTACGGTTGGCGCCGGTCAGGTTACCGAAATTATCGATTAATTCTTCGGAATTCAATAGATACCTTACCATCGGAAATTGGGCATTCTCCCAAACTGGGGGATTGCCCGATTTCCGATTTCTTGCAATGAGACACGCCTAAGCGGGTATAGCTCAGCTGGTAGAGCGAAGGTCTCCAAAACCTTAGGCCGAGGGTTCGAATCCTTCTGCCCGCGCAAACAACAAGCTTTATGGAAAGTCTGAAGTTGTATATTAAGGAAAGTTATAACGAACTCGTCAACAAGGTGACCTGGCCTACCTGGGCTAACCTCCAGGGGAGCACCATTGTCGTGATCGTCGCATCTCTCCTTCTGTCGTTGATCATCTTCCTGATGGATTCGATTTCCAACGGCATGCTCAGTTTTATTTACAAGCTCAACGCTTAATTGTATTAACCCGAGGGGAATGGCGGACGAAATGAAGTGGTATTCGCTGCGCGTGATCAGCGGCAAGGAGCGCAAGATCAAGGAAAGGATCGACTTCGAGATCGAGCGTTCCGGCTGGAGAGATATCATCCCTCAGGTGTTGGTACCTACGGAGAAGGTATATAAGATCCGCGGAGGGAAAAAAGTGATCTCCGAACGCAACATCCTTCCGGGGTATATTCTCGTAGAAGCAGACCACGTGAAGTTTACTGCCGAAATGGTCCAGGTTATCGCCAATATTCCCAATGTGATCCATTTCCTTGGGAAGAACAGCCCCATCCCCATGCAGCAGTCGGAAGCCAACCGCCTGCTTGGTAAGGTGGACGAATCGCAGAACCACGGCGAGACCATGCTGGAGCCCTTTATCGTCGGAGAGACCGTCAAAATCGTAGACGGCCCGTTCAGCGAATTCGTAGGCGACATCCAGGAAGTGAACGAAGAGAAGAAAAAACTGAAAGTAATTGTAAAGATATTCGGACGCGGAACGGAGGTGGAACTCAACTTCATGCAGGTTGAGAAACAGCAGTAAAAGCGCCCGGCATAAATTGAAATAGTTATGGCAAAGGAAGTAGACGTTTTTATCAAGCTTCAGGTCAAAGGCGGTCAGGCAAACCCTTCGCCCCCAATCGGTCCGGCACTCGGTTCCAAAGGGGTGAACATCATGGATTTTTGCAAGCGTTTCAACGCCGTCACCCAGGAAAAAATGGGCAAGATCCTACCGGTCGTGATCTCGGTGTACAAGGACAAGTCCTTCGACTTTGTCGTCAAAACGCCGCCCGCCGCTATCCAGTTGCTGGAAGCAGCCAAGGTCAAATCCGGCTCGGCTGAATCCAACCGCAAAAAGGTGGGTAAAGTGACCTGGGATCAGGTGCGGGAGATCGCCGAGGTGAAAATGCCCGACCTCAACTGTTTTACCATCGAATCGGCCATGAAGATGGTTGCCGGTACGGCTCGCTCCCTGGGGATCACCGTGGAAGGCACGCCGCCCTGGAATAATTGATTGAACGCATTAAGATAAGCCCTCCTCCCGAAGGGGACGGGGGCAGGAAGGGAGCCCGCCGCGCAGCGGAGGGCGCTATTACCTCACATTTTCAAACTACAACATGGCAAAATTAACCAAACGGCAAAAAGCCACCCAGGGCAAAGTCGACCCCGAGCGCCTCTACACGCTCGAGGAGGCAGTCGCCCTGGTGAAGGATGTGAACATCGCCAAGTTCGACGCCTCCGTCGATGTTCACGTGCGCCTGGGGGTCGACCCCAGGAAAGCCGACCAGGCCCTTCGCGGTTCTGTGACGCTTCCCCACGGTACAGGTAAGTCCAAGCGCGTACTGGTACTGTGTACCCCCGACAAGGAACAAGAAGCCAGAGACGCCGGCGCAGATTTCGTCGGTCTCAACGATTTCATTCAGAAGGTTACCGACGGCTGGACGGATTTCGATGTCTGTATCGCCACCCCGCAGGTCATGGGCCAGGTGGGTAAGATCGGCCGTATCCTCGGTCCGCGCGGATTGATGCCCAACCCCAAGACGGGAACCGTCACGATGGACGTAGGCGCCGCGGTCACGGATGTAAAAGGCGGTAAGATCTCCTTCCGGGTTGACAAATAGGGGATCATCCATTCTTCGGTAGGACGGATTTCCTTTAGCCCGGAAAAACTGGCTGATAACGCCAACGAACTACTTTCCACCCTCGTCAGGATGAAGCCTTCTTCTGCAAAGGGAATTTATCTGAAGTCGATCACGGTCGCCAGCACGATGAGCCAGGGGATCAAGGTAGATTCAAAAACCATTCGTTAACCTTTGCTCGAACATCCGGGCTTAATCAACGCCAAACGCCATGACAAGAGAAGAAAAATCGGCTATTATCGAGGAGTTGAAGGAGAAATTTGAGAATTCACCCTTTTTCTATATTACGGATTCCTCCTCCCTTACTGTTGAAGTGATCAACAAACTGCGCCATCAGCTTTTTGACAAAGGCATTGAGATGCGCGTAGTGAAGAATACACTGGTGAAAAAAGCGCTGGAGTCCGCTCCGGCAGACAAGAACTATGCGGCATTGATGGAAGCGCTGGAAGGGCCCACCGCCCTGATGTTTACAGAGGTGGCCAACTCTCCCGCGCGGCTTATCAAGGAATTTCGCAAAGACGCCGAGCGTCCTTTCATCAAGGCGGCTTATATCGATTCGGCTGTGTACATAGGTGACCAGCACATCGACGCCCTGATCTCGCTCAAGTCGAAAGACGAACTGATCGGCCAGATCATCGGCATGCTCCAGTCGCCCATGCAAAACGTGGTTTCGGCGCTCCAATCGGGAGGCACGACCATCATGGGCTTGCTCAAGGCGCTCGAAGAACGCGGCGACGGCGAATAGTTCACATTAATTACGGCTTCCAAGCTTCTGCGCTCTATTATAGCGTAAACCTTTTAGGAAAACTTTTAAAAGAAATTGACAATGGCAGATTTAAATGCAATGGCAGAACAGTTGGTTGGCCTCACGGTAAAAGAGGCAATCGAACTCGGCAACATTCTGGAAGAGAAATACGGTATCAAGCCGGCTGCAGCAGCAGTAGCAGTAGCAGCACCGGCCGCCGGAGGTGGCGGGGAAGCAGCTGTGGTTGAGAAAACCGAATTCAACGTGGTATTGGTAACAGGTGGCGCCCAGAAACTGGCCGTCGTGAAGGAAGTGAAAAACCTCCTCAACCTGGGACTCAAAGAAGCCAAAGACCTGGTCGATGGCGCTCCAAGTGTCCTGAAGGAAGCCGCGTCGAAAGACGAAGCCGAAAAGATGAAAGCAACCCTCGAAGCAGCAGGCGCTACGATCGAACTGAAGTAATCCTTATAAATATCGATTACCTGGTAACCGTCACGTACCCTGCTACCACCAGACAATTGGCTTAGCGAGTTGGCGACAGCTCGCTAGGCCTATTGTCGTCTTTAACGCGTTGATTTCGAAACTTTTTGGTTTTCACGGTTGTTTCCAATCGTTCCTTCCCCCATTCTGGTCAGACAAGAAAGCTTGTCTGAAAAACCATTTAATCTTAAGCATTTGCACATGGCATCGAATGGCGTTGCTCCCCTGGCCGAAGCTAACCGTATTAACTTCGGCAGAATCAGGCTCCCGGGTGAATATCCCGACCTTCTTGAAATCCAGCTCAAATCCTTCCAGGAATTCTTCCAACTGGAAACGACTCCGGAAAACCGGATCAATGAGGGATTGTATAAAGTATTCCAGGAAAACTTTCCCATAACGGATGCCCGCAACATTTTTGTGCTGGAGTTTCTGGACTATTACATCGATCCTCCACGATATTCCATCGACGAGTGTATGCAGCGGGGCCTTACCTACAGCGTTCCGCTGAAGGCCAAACTCCGCCTGTCCTGCAACGACGAGGAACACGTCGACTTCGAAACGATCGTTCAGGACGTCTTCCTGGGCAATATCCCCTACATGACGCCGAAAGGCACCTTCGTCATCAACGGCGCGGAAAGGGTCATCGTTTCTCAGCTCCACCGTTCCCCCGGCGTGTTTTTCGGACAGAGCTTCCACCCCAACGGGACCAAGATCTACTCGGCCCGCGTCATCCCCTTCAAGGGCGCCTGGATGGAATTCGCTACCGATATCAATAACGTCATGTACGCGTACATCGACCGGAAGAAGAAATTCCCGGTCACGACCTTGTTGCGCGCCATCGGCTACGATACGGATAAATCCATCCTCGACCTCTTCGGCCTGGCCGACGACGTGCCCGCCACCCGCGAGCAACTCGAAAAATCGGTAGGCCGCAAACTGGCCGCCCGCGTGCTGCGCAGCTGGACGGAAGACTTCGTCGACGAAGACACCGGCGAGGTGGTTACCATCGAGCGAAACGAGATCATCCTCGACCGCGACGTCGTCCTGGATGAGGAAAATATCGAGATGATCCTCGATGCCGATACCGGCCATGTGATCCTCCAGAAGGAAAACATCGAGGAAGACTATTCCATCATCTACAATACCCTGCAAAAAGACCCCTCCAGCTCTGAAATGGAGGCCGTCAACTATATCTACCGCCAATTGCGCGGCACCGACCCCCCGGACGACGAGACCGCCCGCGGGATCATCGAAAAACTCTTCTTCTCCGACAAGCGATACAACCTCGGAGAAGTGGGCCGTTACAAGATCAACCGCAAGCTGAGCATCGATATCAATAAGGATACCCTGGTATTGACCAAGGAAGATATCATCGCCATCGTCAAATACCTCGTCAGCCTGATCAACTCCAAGGCCGAGATCGACGATATCGACCACCTCAGCAACCGCCGCGTGCGCACCGTGGGCGAGCAGCTCTACGCCCAGTTCGGCGTGGGCCTTGCCCGTATGGCCCGCACCATCCGCGAGCGGATGAACGTGCGCGACAACGAGGTATTTACCCCGATCGACCTGATCAACGCCCGGACCCTGTCCTCGGTGATCAACTCGTTCTTCGGTACCAGCCAGTTGTCGCAGTTCCTCGACCAGACCAACCCCCTTTCCGAGATCACGCACAAACGCCGTATCTCGGCCCTGGGCCCTGGAGGTCTGTCGCGCGAACGCGCCGGCTTTGAAGTCCGCGACGTGCACTACTCCCACTACGGGCGCCTGTGCACCATCGAGACGCCGGAAGGACCCAACATCGGTCTGATCTCCACGCTCTGCGTGCACGCAAAGATCAACAAGATGGGCTTCCTGGAAACGCCTTACCGCAAGGTGGAAGAAGGCGTGGTCGACGTGGAAAACGCCCCGGTCTACCTCTCCGCCGAGGCGGAAGACTTCCGGAAGATCGCCCAGGCCAACGCCCTGATCAACGACAAAGGAATTTTTGCCGAGGATAAGATCAAGAGCCGCGAACACGGCGATTTCCCCGTGCTTTCGCCGATGGAACTGGAATACATGGACGTGGCCCCCAACCAGATCGTAGGGGTATCGGCTTCCATGATCCCCTTCCTGGAAAACGACGATGCCAACCGCGCGCTCATGGGCTCCAACATGCAACGGCAAGCCGTGCCCCTGCTTCGCCCCGCTTCCCCCATCGTGGGTACCGGACTAGAAGGCAAGGTGGCCCGCGACAGCCGGATGCTCTTCAACGCCGAAGGCGACGGGGTGGTCGAATACGTCGACGCCAACGAGATCGTCATCCGATACGACCGCAGCGAGGAAGAACAACTCGTTTCTTTCGAGGACAACCTCAAGCGCTACGAACTGGTCAAATTCCGCCGTACCAACCAGGGCACCTGCATCAACCTCAAGCCGATCGTCCGCAAAGGCGACCGCCTGGTCAAGGGGCAGATCCTGTGCGACGGCTATGCGACCGACAACGGAGAACTGGCCCTCGGGCAAAACCTCCAGGTGGCCTTCATGCCCTGGAAAGGATACAACTTTGAAGACGCCATCGTAATCTCCGAACGGGTGGTGCGCGAAGATATCTTCACCTCCGTCCATATCGAGCACTTCGAACTCGACGTGCGCGACACCAAACTCGGAGAGGAAGAACTGACCAACGATATCCCCAACGTCAGCGAGGACGCCACCAAGGACCTCGATGAGAACGGGATCATCCGGGTCGGCGCCTGGGTCAAGGAAAGCGATATCCTCATCGGCAAGATCACGCCCAAAGGCGAGAGCGATCCGACTCCGGAAGAAAAGTTGCTCCGCGCGATCTTCGGCGACAAAGCCGGCGACGTGAAGGACGCTTCGCTGAAAGTGCCCCCGTCCACAACCGGTGTGATCATCGACAAACAGTTGTTCGCCCGCGCCAAGAAAGACAAGGTGCAGAAGGCAACCGAAAAGGATATGCTGACCCACCTCGACGAGCAGCACGCCATTGCGCTCAACGAGCTGAAAACCATCCTGGTCGATAAACTGATCGTTCTGGTGAAAAACAAAACCTCCCAGGGCGTCCGCAGTATCTACAACGAAGTGCTGGCTCCGAAGGGCGCCAAATTCGACAAAAACCTGCTGCGCGACCTGGATTATACCAATATCGACTACAGCAACTGGACCGACGACGACCATACCAACGAACTGGTTGCCCGGATGCTTCACAACTACAGCATCAAGGTCAACGAAGAAGTGGGCCGTTACAAGCGCGAAAAATTCAACATCAGCATCGGGGATGAACTTCCCGCAGGCGTGTTGAAACTGGCAAAGGTCTATATGGCCAAGAAGCGCAAGCTCAAGGTGGGCGACAAGCTCGCCGGACGCCACGGAAACAAGGGGATCGTTTCCCGGATTGTGCGTATCGAGGATATGCCTTTCCTGGAAGACGGCACCGCGATGGACATCGTACTGAACCCGCTGGGCGTACCTTCCCGTATGAACCTGGGGCAGATCCTCGAAACCGTATTGGGCTGGGCCGGAGACAGGCTGGGTGTGAAATTTTCCTCCCCCATCTTCGACGGAGCCAAGGCCGAGGAAATCGAGTCCTACATCGTGAAAGCAGGCTTGCCTAACCTGGGACAAACCTACCTGTCCGACGGAGAAACGGGCGACCGCTTCCACCAGCAGGCCACGGTCGGGGTGATCTACATGATGAAGTTGTCGCACATGGTCGACGACAAGATGCACGCACGCTCCATCGGCCCATACTCGCTGATCACACAGCAGCCCCTGGGCGGTAAGGCCCAGTTCGGCGGACAGCGTTTCGGGGAAATGGAAGTTTGGGCGCTGGAAGCCTTCGGTGCAGCCAGCATCCTGCAGGAATTGTTGACGATCAAATCGGACGACATCATCGGACGCGCCAAGGCTTATGAAGCCATCGTAAAAGGCGATGTACTGCCCGAGCCCAACATTCCGGAATCTTTCAACGTGTTGGTGCACGAATTGAGAGGCCTTGCCCTCGATATTCGCTTTGACTAGAGAAAATAAATTAATCAAAACACAGTAGCCTCAGGTTACTGTGTTTAAAATACGCTTAACGTATGCCTTTCAAGAAGAAGAATCAAATTCAGAAGCAGACGTTTGATAGTATCACCATCAGCCTGTCCTCTCCGGATGAGATCCTGGAAAGGTCTTTCGGGGAAGTGCTGAAACCGGAAACCATCAACTATCGCTCCTACAAACCCGAACGCGACGGTTTGTTCTGCGAGCGGATTTTCGGACCGGTAAAAGACTACGAATGCTATTGCGGCAAATACAAGCGTATTCGCTACAAGGGCATTGTGTGCGACCGCTGCGGGGTGGAAGTGACGGAGAAGAAGGTGCGGCGCGAACGCATGGGCCATATCAAGCTCGTGGTTCCGGTCGTGCATATCTGGTTTTTCAAATCCCTTCCCAACAAGATCGGTTACCTGCTGGGGCTTTCTTCCAAAAAGCTGGAAAGCATCATTTACTACGAACGCTACGTGGTGGTAAATCCCGGCATTAAAGAAGCGGACGGTATCCACGGCATGGATCTGCTGACCGAGGAGGAATACCTCGACCTGCTGGATGCGCTTCCTTCCGACAACCAGATGTTGTCGGACGAAGACCCCAACAAATTCATCGCCCGGATGGGCGCCGATGCGGTCCGCGACCTGCTCATGCGCCTGGACCTGGACCAGCTGTCCTACGACCTGCGCCACATGGCTGCCAACGAAACCAGCCAGCAGCGCAAATCCGAAGCGCTCAAGCGCCTTCGCGTCGTGGAAGCTTTCCGCGATGGCCAAACCCGTATCGAAAACCGCCCGGAATGGACGGTGATCCAATACCTGCCGGTCGTTCCGCCGGAACTGCGCCCCCTCGTGCCGCTCGACGGCGGACGCTTTGCCAGCTCCGACCTCAACGACCTGTACCGCCGGGTGATCATCCGCAACAACCGCCTCAAGCGACTGCTGGAGATCAAAGCCCCGGAAGTGATTCTCCGCAATGAAAAGCGCATGCTCCAGGAAGCCGTCGACTCTCTGTTCGACAACTCCCGGAAGTCCAACGCCGTGAAAGCGGAAGGAGGACGGGCCCTCAAATCCCTGAGCGATATTCTCAAAGGGAAGCAAGGGCGTTTCCGCCAGAACCTGCTCGGTAAAAGGGTGGACTACAGCGGCCGTTCGGTGATCGTCGTCGGTCCGACCCTCAAACTGCACGAATGCGGTATCCCCAAAGGGATGGCGGCAGAACTGTTCAAGCCCTTTATTATCCGGAAGCTCATCGAGCGCGGGATCGTAAAAACGGTCAAATCGGCCAAGAAACTGGTCGACCGCAAAGATCCTGTGATCTGGGAGATCCTGGAAAATATCCTGAAGGGCCACCCCGTATTGCTCAACCGTGCGCCGACGCTGCACCGCCTTTCCATACAGGCATTCCAGCCCCGGCTGATCGAAGGGAAAGCCATCCAGCTGCACCCGCTCGTATGCGGCGCGTTCAACGCCGACTTCGACGGAGACCAGATGGCCGTGCACGTGCCGCTGAGCCAGGCCTCGATCCTGGAAGCGCAGGTGCTGATGCTTTCCTCCCACAACATGCTCAACCCGCAGGACGGGTCGCCCGTGACGCTGCCTTCGCAGGACATGGTGCTCGGCCTGTACTATATTACCAAGCCGAAGAGATCGGTTGCAGAAGTCAAAGTGGCGGGCGAAGGGATGACCTTCTATTCGCCGGAAGAGGTGATCATTGCATACAACGAAGGCATCATGGACCTCCATGCTCCGATCAAGGTGCGCGTGCGCGCCGAGGGAGAAGACGGCACGGTAGCCATGCGCCGCCTCGAAACGACGGTCGGCCGGGTTATTTTCAACCAGGTCGTTCCGGACAGCGTGCCCTTCATCAACACCCTGCTGACCAAGAAGAACCTGAAGAAAGTCATCGGCGACATCATCCGCCGTACGAACTTCGCGGTGACTGCCGATTTCCTCGACAGCATCAAGGAGCTCGGTTTCCTTTGGGCTTTCAAAGGCGGTCTTTCCTTCAACCTCGGAGACCTGATCACCCCGACGGTCAAGGCTGCTACCCTCGTGGAAGCACAGGCCGAAGTGGACACGGTTTGGGATAACTACGAAAACGGTCTGATCACCAACAACGAACGCTACAACCAGATCATCGACCGGTGGACATACGCCGATAACAAGATCACCGATAACCTGATGAAGGAATTGGCCCAGCACAAGCAAGGGTTCAACTCCGTATTCATGATGCTCGACTCCGGTGCACGGGGCTCCAAGCAGCAGATCAAGCAGCTTTGCGGTCTGCGGGGCCTTATGGCAAAGCCCAGGAAATCGGGCGATACGGGAGGGGCGATCATCGAAAACCCGATCCTTTCGAACTTCATGGAAGGGTTGTCCGTTTTGGAATACTTCATCTCGACCCACGGTGCGCGCAAAGGTTTGGCCGATACGGCTCTCAAGACCGCCGACGCCGGTTACCTCACCCGCCGTCTGGTGGATGTGGCCCAGGATGTGGTCATCCACGAACAGGATTGCGATACCCTCCGGGGCATCGAGACCTACGCGCTGAAGGATAACGAGAAAGTCATCGAGCCGCTGGTGAGCCGTATTGCCGGCCGCTATACCCTCCACGATATCTACCATCCCGAAACGGATGAGGTGCTGTTGGAGGCCGGCAACTATATCGACGAGGACATGGCTGAACACATCGAGAATATCGGCGTGGAAAGCGTGACCATCCGCTCGGTGCTCACCTGCGAAACCAAGCGCGGCGTCTGCGCCAAGTGCTACGGAAAGAACCTGGCCACGGGCCGGATCACGGAAGAAGGCGACGCGGTGGGTATCATCGCCGCGCAGTCCATCGGCGAACCGGGTACGCAGCTGACCCTTCGTACCTTCCACGTGGGTGGTATCGCTTCGGTCTCCAAATCGGAGTCCGAGATCGTCTCCAAAGTCGACGGGAAAGTCGAATTTGACGGCGTGCGGACCACGACCCAGAAAGACGACGACGGCAAAGACGTCGATATCGTATTGACCCGTACCGGCGAGATTCGGATCATGGATCCGCTGGGTACCCGCCAATACGCATCGCACCACATCCCCTACGGCGCGGAACTGCGCGTAAGAGACGGCGATAACGTAGCCAAGGGTGATATGATCTGTAGCTGGGACCCCTACAACGCCGTTATTATCTCCGAATTCCCGGGCGTGGCTTCTTTCGAGTCTATCGAAGAAGGCGTGACCTTCCGGGTGGAGCGGGATGACATCACGGGCATCGCAGAAAAGGTCATCATCGAACCGAAGAACAAGCGCAAGGTACCCACCATCCGGATCGTAAGTCCGGACGGAGAGGAATTGCGCAGCTATAACCTGCCGGTAGGTTCCTATATGTCCATCGAGGACGGGATCGAGATCAAGGCCGGTCAGAAGATCGCCAAGATTCCACGGAAACTGGGCAAGATCCAGGATATCACCGGTGGTCTGCCGCGGGTTACGGAATTGTTTGAAGCGCGCAACCCCTCCAACCCGGCCATCGTATCGGAGATCGACGGGGTGGTGAGCTTCGGCAAGATCAAGCGCGGTAACCGCGAGATCATCGTCACTTCGAAAGACGACCAGAAACATAAATACCTCATCGGCTTGTCCAAGCACTTGCTCGTGCAGGACGGCGACTTCGTGCGCGCGGGCACCCCGCTGTCGGACGGCGCCGTTTCCGCAAAAGACATCCTGGCGATCAAAGGGCCTTTTGCCGTGCAGTCCTACCTCGTGAACGGGGTTCAGGAAGTGTACCGCTCGCAGGGTATCACGATCAACAACAAGCACATGGAAGTGATCGTCCGCCAGATGATGCGCCGCGTGCAGATCGAAGACCCGGGAGATACGACTTTCCTGGAGGGCGAAGCAGTGGAAAAGTGGGAATTCCTGGAGCAGAACGACTATATCTTCGACAAGAAGGTCGTCACCGACTCCGGCGAATCCGCCAAACTCAAGCCCGGCCAGCTGGTAACCCTGCGCCAATTGCGGGAGGAAAATTCCTTCCTCAAGCGCAACGACCGCAAGCCCGTGCTTTACCGCGACGCCGTTTCGGCTACCTCCAGCCCGTTGCTCCAGGGGATCACCCGGTCCTCGCTCGGAACTGTCAGCTGGATCTCCGCCGCTTCATTCCAGGAGACGACCAAGGTGTTGAGCACCGCGGCCATCGGCGCCCGCACAGACGATCTGGCCGGCCTGAAGGAAAACGTGATCGTGGGCAAGAAAATCCCGGCAGGTACCGGTTTGAAGAAATACGATACCGTGTTCGTCACCACCAACGAGATGTACGAAACCCAGAAGGAGCGGCATCTTATGCTGGAGGAGGAATTAGAGGAGGAAGATTGAATTCTTTCAGGGTTTAGAAAGTTTAGAAGGTTTAGGGAGGTTTAGAGATCAAGGATTTCTAAACCTCCTAAACTTTCCTAAACCTCCTAAACCTTTTTGTTTATATTTTATTGGCGTAAAGCGCCAGGTAACGAGCGATATACTTCCCCAGAATATCGAATTCCAGGTTGACCAGGTCGCCGGGGCGGAGCTGCCCGAAATTAGTGTGTTCGAAGGTGTAGGGGATGATCGCCACTTTAAAGCGGTTTTCCGCAGGCGATACGACGGTCAGGCTCACGCCGTTGATGCAGATAGACCCTTTGTCGACCAGCAGCCGCTCGGGATCGGGGTCGTACTCAAATTCAAAATACCAGCTTCCATCCAGTTTTTCCACGCGGGTACAACGACCTGTTGCGTCCACATGCCCCTGCACGATATGGCCGTCGAGGCGGCCGTTTGCGGCCATTGCCCTTTCCAGGTTCACCAGGCCGATTCCAGGGTAAAATGAATGTTGGTCCCGTCCTTTTCTATGGCGGACAAAACGCCAAGGGACTCAATGATACCAGTGAACATAACTCACATTTATCGGGGACTGCCCGTTAACTGAATATACCCGCTCAGCAGATCGGGCCGCGGGGCCACCCCGGTAACCCTTTGTTCGAATACCTCACAACTGTAAAAATAGGCCCCGTCGGGCAGCATCTTGCCGTTTCGGTCCGTCCCGTCCCAATTGATGTCGGGGTTTTGGGTTTCGAAGACCAGCACGCCCCAGCGGTTGAAGACCTTGAGGTCGATGCGCTCGATAAAGCAATAGGGGAATGGGGTGAACAAGTCGTTCTGCCCGTCGCTGTTTGGTGTAAAGGCGTTTGGCAACTCGTATATCGGGCAGTTGTCCACGCAGATGATGTTACTGAAGGCGCTTTCGTTGAAAAAAGTATCCCGCGCCGTCACGGCGTAACATCCGGCCAGCCCGTTGTCCGGCTGATGCTCCAGGGCCGTCAGGCCGCTGTCGAGGATGGAATCGATCAATCTGAAGGGCTCTCCTTCCAGGGCGGCGTAATAAATGTAGTAGGCCACCACATCGTCCGTCTCCGGGCAGGTCTGCATGGGATTGGTCCAGGACAGGAAATTGATCAGCTCCGTTTCCACGCAGCTCGTCGCTTCATCGCAAATATTGTCGACGACAAGTATGGGCGGGCAGGGCGGAATGGAATCCAGGGGCGTGCCGCAGGAGATCTGCGAGCGGTTGATCAGCGGGCTGGCAATGGTGCTCACTCCGTAAGAGCCGCTGCTTCGGACGAAATAGCAGTATTCCCTCCCGTTGACGAGTCCGTTGTCGAGATAGGTCTGCTCGGCGGTCACGGCAAGAGAATCCCAGCTCAACTGGGCGTTTTGGCGGAAAATCGTGTATTCGTTGTTATTCCAGGAAACGGCAAAATCCCAGCTCAGGGTATTGGTTTCGTCGGAGGATGAGATGGTGAGATAGACCGAGGATGCCGGAGGAGAGAACCCAAGGGGTTCGGACTCCCCGTTCACGTACAGGGCAATCCGGTAGGAGTAGGGTTTGTCCTGGGTATTGAGGCCGGTATCGATAAAGAAGGTATCGTTCGCCTGCCAGAAGCTGGGGCTGCTGAACGAGATCCCGATGGGTGCAAAACCCGTATCGGTGATGCCATCGGCTCTCCAGACCTCGTACACGTAAGGCCCTGCATTTTGGATCGTATCGAGGTCTTCGGCCAGGGGCTTGGTCCAGCGCACTTCCATTTCGCCATTAAGGAGGTCGGTTGCCCTCACGTCCACGTTGGTCAGCAGGGGCACATCGCGGCTGAGCTGGATGCATATTTCATCGGAGGGGAGGCTCTCCACGCGGTTGTAGGGGAGGCCGATCTCGGTGGTTTTGGCGAAGCCCGCCAGGATGCGGTAGCAATAGGTTTTTCCCCTTTCCACATTTGGGTCCTGGAAGATATAGCGGCCGTTTTCCGAGGCGGTGGTATTTGCGAAAATACGCGAATACCCTTTGCCATCCAGACCAGGGCTACAGGTGTCTTGCGGGAATGGGTTGGTGCCTTCCCGGCGCCAGACGGAGAATGCGTAGAAATAATTATCGGCGGCGTCCTCGCAGACGTAGGGTTTTTCCCAGCTGAGCCCAACCATATTGGAGCTGGCCTCGGCTTGCAGGTCGAGCGGGGGTGGTCCCACCACCTTGATCCGCACGGTTTTCAGGGTAGCCAGGCCATAATTGACGAGGTAATTGTCGAGCGCCCGAAACACCACGGTATAGGGCTGGTCGGAGATATGCTCGCAGGTGGTCACCCATTTAAAAGTTCCGGAAACCGGTGGCAGTTGGAAGTTATTGGGGGCGGAGAAGGTGGCGGGGCTGTACTGGGTGAGGAAGGGCCCGCCCAGGGCGGTGAGTTCGAGCTTTTGCCCATCATCCGGGTCGGTGGCGGTGACCACAAACTGCACAGTTTGTCCGGCCACGACACAAATATACTCGGGGGCCTCTACAACGGGAGGACGGTTGTCGTCGCAGTCGAGGATGAGGATCTGCATATCGCGGAGCACGGTATCGATGGCTACGCCGTCGCGCCAGGAAATGATATACATGGCGATGTTGTACTCGCCCGCTTTTTGGGGCGATTCCCAAAGAAAATCGCCGGTTTCGGTGTCGAGGGAATAATTATTGTCCGAACCGGCTTCAATGAAGCTGGGCCAGAGGTAGTTGGGCACCGGCACGCCCACGTCCTGAAAGGGCACTACCAGCCTATAGGACAGGCTGTCGTTGTCGATATCTACGGCATTGGGGTTGTGGAGAAAGGGCTGCCCTACGCAGCCGATGTCGATGGGCGGTTGTTCGAGGGTAGGAGTGGAGTTGGGGCCGTCGAAGGCGCAGTTGGGAAAGGTATAGGTGGTTTGAAGGTGGAAGGGCACGTTTTCGGAGTTGGGCGGATTCACGTTGAGGATGCCGCCGTTGCGGTTGGGATCGGTCATGGAGATGAGGTACCGGGACCGGCCGCTGTATTTATGGGTAGCTATGTATAAATTGAGCTTGGTGTCGTTGGGAAGGAGTTCTCCCTGTCCGTTCCCGTTGGACCGCGACACCATCTGGCAGGTGCCGTCGCCCCAACAGATGAGCAGGGAATCGCGGTCGGCCGCCACGCTGCTGGCCTTGGTGTAGGTGGTGATCGTCGCCTGGATAGTGAGTTCATCGCAGGGTCCCAGCGGAATGATGGAAATCTCTCCGGCCCGGTTGTGGGTGGCTTGCGCCGTATGGGAGAGCAGGGATACAAAGCCCAGTATCAGGGAAAAGCGTAGAAAATATGGCATAGATTCCTGGTTGATCGAATAAAGTTACAACGATCGAGCAGGAAAAATAGTTTGTCACTTCTTTCCCATACATCGAAGGAGGCTTTCCCTCCAATGAGGGATGGAAAGCCGGAAGACGGATTTTATCTTTTCCTTGCTCATGACGCTGAAGGGTGGGCGGACGGCGGCCGATGGGTAATCGACGCTGCGGATCGGCAGAACCTGCACTGGATCGCCGGATTGCTCAAAGATGGCCAGGGCAAAATCGTACCAACTCGTGACCCCTTCCGGACTGAAATTGAATACCCCGGGCCAATTCTCTTCCGCCACCTCGCCAGAGTCGATCGCATGGATCATGCTGAAAATCGCCGCTGCCAGATCGCCGGCAAAGGTGGGGGTTCCGACCTGGTCGTACACGACCTTGACCTGGCGCCGCTCTTTTCCGAGGCGGAGCATGGTGGTGAGAAAATTTTGCCCGAAGAGCGAATAAACCCAGGAGGTTCGCAAAACCAGGGTACGCGAGCAGTGAAGGAGCGCCGCGTTTTCCCCTTCCCATTTCGTCTGGGCGTAAATGCTTTGGGGCGTCACCGGGTCGTCCTCCTCGAAAGGGGTGTTCTGGCGGCTATGATAGACGTAGTCGGTGGAGATCTGAAGGAGCGCCGCATGGTGTTTCTGGCACTGGATAGCCAGGTTTTTGGGCCCTTCGGCGTTCACGGAGCGGGCGAGCCGGGGCTCCGCTTCGGCCCGGTCGACAGCTGTATAGCCGGCTGCATTGATGCAAAAATCTATGGGATGGGCCTTAAAATAGGCCTCCACGGAGTGCGGGTCGTCGATGTCGAGGGCCAGGCGATCGGCAAACAGGAATTGCCAGTCTGGCCAACGGGCCGATTGCTGGACAAGGGACCGGCCAAGCTGGCCCCCCGCGCCGGTAACGAGGATCACGGGCATAAAAAATCAGGTTTTGGCGTGTTTTCCAAATTCGGGCTGCGCCTTATCTTTCTCCGAAACAATAACTGCGGCAAGGTCCGTCTCCCAGTTGATAGCCAGCGTGGGGTCGTCGTATCGCAGTCCGGCCTCGTGGGAAGGTGCGTAAAAATTGTCGCATTTATATGCCACCAGGGCCGTGGGACTGAGCACGAGGTAGCCGTGGGCAAAGCCGCGGGGAACGAACAACTGGCGCTGGTTTTTGTCGCTCAAACGAATGCTGTACCATTGCCCATAGGTGGGCTCGGCTTCCCGCAGATCGACCACCACATCCAGAATCTCTCCCTGGAGCGCGCGGATCAACTTGGCCTGGGCGAAAGGGAAGGACTGATAGTGCAAGCCGCGAAGAACCCCCTGGGTGGAGAAGGCCTGCATATCCTGGACAAAGGCGGCTTGTATTCCGGCCTTTTCAAAATCGCGCTGATTATAACTTTCGAACAGATATCCTCTTTCATCTTGAAAAATCCGGGGTTCAAAGATCGCGAGGTCCCGGAAAGGAGTATCGAAAAAAAACGGCATGTTTCGGATTGTTATTTGGGAATGAATAAGTTGAATCGGTTTTATTTCTGCCGGAAAAACACGGAAATGGGCGTCCCGGTGAAGGTAAAGTGTTCGCGCAGCCGGTTTTCCAGGAATTGCTTGTAATTCTCTTTTACGTGCTTGGGGTGGTTGCAAAAAAAGATGAATGCCGGGTAAGCGGTCGGCAACTGGGTGATGTATTTGATTTTAATGTAATGCCCGCGATGGGAGGGCGGCGGCGTGCGGTCGATCTCGGGCAGGATCTTGTCGTTGAGCTCGGAGGTTTTGATCTTGCGGGCCCGGTTTTCGTACACTTCCAGGGCCAGCTCCACGGCCTTGAAGATGCGTTGCTTTTCGAGGATGGAAACGAAGAGGATCGGCACGTCGGTAAAGGGCGCGATCTTTTCCTTGACGCTGGCTTCGAAATCGCGGGCGGTATTGGTTTCCTTCTCCATCAGGTCCCACTTGTTCACGAGAATAACGACGCCTTTGTTGCGGCGCTGCGCCAGGCGGAAAATGCTCATATCCTGGGCTTCCATACCGGTTTGGGCGTCGATCATGAGGATGCAGACATCGGCCTCCTCGATGGCCTGGATGGCCCGCATGACGGAGTAGAATTCCAGGTCTTCAAAGACCTTGGCCTTTTTCCGGATGCCGGCCGTATCGATGAGAAGGAATTCCTTGCCGAATTTATTGTAAGCCGTGTGGATGGCGTCGCGGGTGGTGCCGGCGATCTCGGTCACGATATTGCGCTCCTCGCCGAGCAGGGCATTGGTCAGGGAGGATTTGCCCACGTTGGGCTGTCCGACGATGGCAAATTTCGGCAGGTTTGTTTCGACCGCTTCCACGTTCTCGATATGGTCCGCCACGGCGTCGAGCAGCTCGCCCGTGCCGCTGCCGGTCAGGGAGGAGAGGAAGAAGGTCTCTTCGAAGCCCAGGCTCCAGAATTCGTTGGCCTCCATCATGCGAGTGTTGTTGTCCACCTTGTTGACCACCAGATAGACCGGCTTGTTGGTCGTGCGCAGCATCCGGGCCACTTCCTCGTCGAGGTCGGTCACTCCGGTGGTGACGTCCACCATAAATACGATCACCGCCGCCTCCTCGATGGCGATCTTGACTTGTGAGCGGATGGCCGATTCAAAAACGTCGTCCGAGCTTTTCACAAAGCCGCCGGTATCGACTACCGTAAAGGTTTTGCCATTCCAGTCGGTGGCGCCGTATTGGCGGTCGCGGGTCACCCCCGAGGTATCGTCGATGATGGCCTGTCTTTCCCCGATCATGCGATTGAAAAAAGTAGATTTTCCCACGTTGGGCCTGCCCACTATTGCTACAATATTTCCCATTCCTTTATTGATCTTTGATCAAAGTTTAGGAGGTTTAGGAAGTTTAGAGGGTTTAGAAAGTAAAAAAACTAAACTTTCTAAACCTCATAAACCTTCTAAACTTGCTCCTTGCAATTTTTTTTAAAAAATAAATCAATCGAGATACCCGAACTGCTTTAGCATTTGCTCGTCGTCGCGCCAGTTTTCGCGGACTTTGACGGTCAGTTCGAGGTGGACTTTCATTTCCAGAAATTGTTCGATGGCTTTGCGGGCCTCTGTTCCGAGGGTTTTTATGGCCTGCCCGTTTTTGCCGATGATTATTGGTTTTTGGCTTTTTCGCGCCACGAAAAGCGTGGCTTCGATCCGCGCGATGGGGCTGCCTTCTTTGGTTTCGCCTTCCTTGAAGCCGGTCACGATGGCTTCCACGGAGTAGGGGATTTCTTGCTGATAGAGTTCCAGTATTTTTTCCCGGATGATCTCCGAGACAAAAAAGCGTTCGCTCCGGTCGGTCAGCTGGTCCTTGGGGTAGTATTCCGGCCCTTCGGGAAGGGCATCCAGTATCTTTTTCAGCAGGTCCTCGGTATGCAGCTTTTGAAGGGCGGACACCGCGAATCGTTCTGCCTTGGGGATCAGCACAGCAAATTGCTGGTCCAGGTTCTTCAACTGACCCTCCGTGATCTTGTCGATTTTATTGATGATGACAAAAACCGGCGCCTCGCTCTCTCTCAGGCGCTGAATCAGGGGATCTCCTTCGGTATAATCTTCGGCCGGTTCGGTGACGAAGAGCATGATGTCGGCATCCTCGAAGGTGGACTGGACGGCGCGGTTCATGGCCTTTTGCATTCTGTAGGCCGGTTGGCCGATCAGGCCCGGCGTATCGGAGAACACGATCTGGAAGTCATCGCCGCTGAAGATGCCGATAATGCGGTGGCGGGTCGTCTGCGGCTTATGGGTGATGATGGACATCCGTTCGCCCACCAGGGCGTTCATCAACGTCGATTTCCCGACGTTGGGGCGCCCGATAATATTGACAAAACCTGATCGGTGTTTCATATTTTTTAATACCCCAGCAGGGGTACTCCCTTCGGAAGGCGGCCTTTATTGATCAAGGTATCGACTGCCAGGAGCAATTGTGCAGGTTCCTGGGCCCTCCAGTTTATCTGATTGAAAAATTTGCCGAAATGGACGTACTGTTGCAATTGGGTGTCGGTCATTTCCTCTTCCACGTGTTTCCAAAGATTGAGCATGCAGATCCATCCGTCGTTATCGCGGATGTCCTCGTACCATTCCTCGTAATAACAATCGTCCGAAGCATGGAAGTTGAGCACGTTTTCGCAGATCAGGACGAATTTGTTAATGCCTTTTTTGATCATCCAATCGGCGACATCCCGCTTGAGGAACATGATGTCGTTTTGCAGGCAGTCGTTCCATTCGCCGAGCATTTCGAGCACGGCGAAACCGTCGTCGTAATCGGCGAAGAGCACTTTGGTGTAGAGCGTAGGCGACCCGAAATCATCCCATTGCGGGTGGATATAGTAGTTGTAAATGGTCTGGGTGAAGCGAAATTCGTCATAGACCCTTCCGTAGAACGGGGAGCGTTCATCTTCCGCGGCGATATAATTGTCGCGCCAATGATAGAAGGGTTCAATATCGTGCATACTATTTGGCCGGAATCGTTTTCTTTTGCAAAGCTGAATTGGGCTACAAGTTAAGGTTTTCCCGATGAATAACAAGCCTCCATACCGCATCGCGATCACCGGCCCCGAATCGACCGGCAAGACAACCCTTGCCATGGCCCTTGCGGAGCGGTTCCGGACGGCCTGGGTCCGGGAGTACTCCCGCGAATACCTCGATGGCCTGGGCAGGCCTTACGAATTCGAAGACCTGGAGCAGATCGCCCGGGGGCAAAGGCTTTTGGAGGAAGAGGGGCTGCGCGAGGCAAACCGTTTCCTTTTCTGCGACACCGACATGCTGGTGATGAAGGTATGGTCGGAATACCGCTTCGGAAAATGCGCGCCCTATATCCTGGAGGCCCTGCAAAACGACCCTTACGACCTGCACCTCCTCTGCGGCACGGATGTGCCCTGGGAGTACGACCCCCTGCGCGAGAACCCCGGCGAGCGGGAGGAACTGTATCAGATCTACCGCTCGGAGCTCATTCGGATGGGGGGAGCTTTTTTGGAGGTGAGGGGAGGGGAGGAGGAGCGGGTGGAGGTAGTCACCGATTATCTTAATGCCCGATTTTCATTCATAGTGACGGGGTGAGTGACCGGGTGACTGAGTCACCCGGTGAGGGCAAATTGAACGTAAGTATTGTACCGGAGTATTGATTTCAATAAATATGACTAAAAAACTAATTTGAATGAGTGACCGGGTGACTCAGTCACCCGGTCACTCATAATTCGACTAAAATCACTGAAAACACCCGAAAATAAAGGCCTATTTTCACTTTTTAGTGTGATCCTCCTTCACCGGGTGACTCAGTCACCCGGTCACTCAAATTTTTTCCGTACCTTTAATTCCTTATCTCTTCTGGGGTGCCCACTTGCCGCCTAAAAAACGGCAACGGCTGAGATCAAACCCATAGAACCTGTCCGGGTAATGCCGGGAAGGGAAGAGCCTTCCGTCCGAAGGCTTTGGGTTTTTGGGATTCCTCCCGCCTTGCCCCTTTGGCGGGTTTTTGGTTTACCAAAAATTTCTTTTGATGAAAAAAATGCTTCTTCTTTTGAGCCTGGCCGCCTGGCCCGCATGGACCCTTTTTGCGCAGAGCGCCTTGGCGGGACAAATCACCAACGAAAAAGGCGAGCCGCTCGCGGGCGCACACGTGTACGAAACCCATACCAGGAAGGGAGCCCAATCCGATGTAATAGGCCTGTACCGGATCGAGGGCCTCGCCCCGGGCGCCGCCACACTCCGGGTGACGTATGTAGGATTTGAAAAAAGCGAACGCGCCCTCTTACTCAGCGAAGGCGAGAACCTGGCGAACTTTCAGTTGACGGAACAGCCCTACCAATTCGACGAACTGCTGGTGACGGCTACCCGAGCCGGCGAACGAACCCCCATTACCTATAAAAACCTCGGCAAAGAGGAACTGGAAACCCACAACCTCGGCCAGGACGTGCCCTTCGTGCTCCGTTTCACCCCCTCCCTCGTGGAAACCTCCGATGCCGGAAACGGCGTGGGGTACACCGGGTTGCGCATCCGCGGCTCCGACCCCACCCGGATCAACGTGACCGTAAACGGCATACCCCTCAACGATGCGGAATCGCAAGGCGTCTATTGGGTGAATATGCCAGATATCATGAGCTCGGTGACGGACGTGCAGATCCAGCGGGGGGTGGGTACCTCGACCAATGGAGCCGGCGCCTTCGGCGCCTCCCTCAACCTGAACACCAACCAACTGCGGCCGGAACCCTATGCCCAACTGGCGGGAAGCATGGGCTCTTTCAATACCTGGCGGCGCAGCGTCGGGTTTGGCAGCGGATTGCTTGGCGAGCGATTTACCATTGAGGGCCGTCTATCGGGCATATCCTCCGACGGGTATATCGACCGGGCTTCCACAGACCTTTCCTCCTATTTCCTCTCCGGCGCGTATATCGGAAAGCGAAGCGCCCTGCGCTTCAACCTCTTTTCAGGCCACGAAGTGACCTACCAGGCCTGGTACGGGGTCCCCGGGACATTCATCGACGATCCGGAAAAACGCACTTACAATCCGGCAGGCACGGAAAAAGAGGGCGCGCCATACGACAACGAGGTGGACGACTACTCCCAAACCCATTACCAACTGCTGTTCAGCCATCAGCTTTCGCGCAACTGGAACCTGAACCTCAACGGACACTACACCCGGGGGCTCGGCTTTTACGAGCAATACAAAGCGGACCAATATCTGGGCAGCTATAATATTGAGCCGGAAAACGGGCTTTTTTCCGACCTTATCCGCCAACTCTGGCTCGACAACCATTTCTACGGGCTTACCTATGCGCTGCATTACCTGGGAGGTGACAGCCGCTTGCGCTGGACCCTCGGCGGAGCGGCCAACCGCTACCTCGGCGACCACTACGGAAAGGTGATCTGGGCAAGGGATTCGGGCGATAGCGAGATCCGCCACAGGTATTACGAAAACGATGCGGAGAAACAGGATTTCAACGTGTTCAGCAAGGCGGAGTACGATCTGGCAGAATCGCTGAGTATCTACCTCGACCTGCAATACCGCAAGGTGTTTTATCGCTTCCTCGGTCTGGACCGGGATGGGGACGATGTGACTCAGTCGGTGAGTTTGAACTTTTTCAACCCCAAAGCAGGCCTTTTCTGGCAGCTCTCCGATAAAACAAGCGCCTACGGCTCCTTTGCCGTTGGCCACCGCGAGCCCAATCGCAACGATTATACAGAGAGCTCCCCAAATAGCCGCCCCAGGCCGGAGCGCCTGTACAACGGAGAGTTCGGTTTTCAGCAAACCTGGAAAAACCTGGGCCTGAATGCAAACCTGTATTACATGCATTACCGCGATCAGCTAGTGGTCACGGGGAAGCTGAACGACGTAGGGGAATACACCAGGGTTAACGTGCCAACCAGCTACCGCGGCGGGGTGGAACTGGAAGGAAACTGGCAGTATAACGGCTGGGAGGTGATTGCCGGTCTGACCCTCAGCCGAAATAAGATCAAAGACTTTATCGAATATGTTGATTATTACTCCTGGATTTTCCCGGATTTCATTGCCGGCCAAACAGCCATCGAAAGGGGCACTGTTGACCTCGCCTTTTCCCCCGCCCTGATCGGCTCCGCCCAACTGTCTTATGATTTTCTTCCAGAAAAAGATCGATCTCTTCAATTTACTTTGATGACCAAATACGTGGGGAAACAATACCTGGATAATGCAAGCCAGGATGATGCCGCCTTGGATCCATATTTTTACAGCGACCTGAAACTGACGCTTTCCCTGCCATTCAAACGGATAAGAAAAGCGGAGGCTTCGGTGTTGCTGGCCAATATCTGGAACCAACGGTATGAGACAAACGGATGGTCATACCGCTATATCGATACCTTCACGCCACCCGTCACTGAAACCGGATACTACCCCCAGGCGGGGCGGAATTTCCTGCTAAGCCTGAAAGTGGAATTATAATTTTGTCTTTTCTTACCTTCGCCTGAAAAGCCTTAACCTATGAGTCATTCGGACATTTTCTCTCCCGAAGAGCTGGACAAAGGGATCGCTTATCTCGAGCGGCTGAAGGAGAAATACGAGGGAGTCGGCCAGGATTTCTTCGACTACCTGGAGGGGCTGGTGCAATCGCACGGCCTTTCTTATTGGGATTACATCCACCTGAACAGCCTGTTGGGCCTTCAGACCCCCCGAACCGGCTACCCCGACGAGATGATCTTCATCGTGTACCACCAGATCACCGAGCTGTTTTTTAAACTCATCAAACACGAGTTGGAACAGCTCACCGAGGAGCGGAACAAGGAGTATCTCGATCTGGAAAAATGGAAGCTCCGCGCCGGACGGGTGGTAAACTATTTCAAACACCTCTGCGGGAGCCTCGACATCATGCACAGCGGCATGGACCCCCACCAGTTCCGGCAATTTCGCATGGCCTTGCTGCCCGCATCGGGATTTCAGTCGGTGCAATTCCGCCATATCGAGCTGATGAGCGCCCCGCTCTCCTGCCTGCTCATGGATACCTGGCGCGACGACAAAACCCTCGGCCCGGAAGAGCAGTACCAACATGTATATTGGAAGCACGGAGGCATCGAGACCAAAACCGGTCAAAAAACGCTGACCCTGCGGGAGTTCGAGCGGAAATACGACGCTTCCCTGATGCAGTTCATCAAACGATACAAGGACCACAACCTCAGCGTGCTATTCTCCCGGCTGCCGGCAGAAATCCAGGCCGACACCGCTCTGCGGGAAACCCTTCGCGAATATGATACGTTCGTCAATATCCACTGGCGGATGAGCCACCTGGCCTCCGCGGCCCGCTATTTGCCGAAGGCGGAAGAAGGCACGGGCGGCACCAACTGGCGGCAGTATTTGCCGCCCAAATTTCAGAAGATCTGGTTCTTCGACGCCCTCTGGACGGAAGAGGAAAAAGAGGATTGGGGGAAGGCCGGCATTATGAAAATATTCCAGGACCGCATCCAGAAAAGCTGGATGCCCGCCAAAAGGAGTAGGGCACCTTTACGGTGTACCCTAGAATTTATACGTCATCCCAAACCGCAGCAAAAAAGGCAAATCCAGCGAATTGGACCCGTTGAGGGCGTTGTAGAGCAGGAGGATCTCAAATCCGAAGCCCTGCCCGCCGGAGCTGTTGTACCCCGCGCCGAGGTAGAGGTTGTCGCGCACTTCCCTTTGGGTGAGGATCTTGTCGAGGGTCGGATCGTAGAGCAGGAGGCCGCTTTGGGGGCTGACCAGCGCGTATTCCGAATTTTCCAGTTCGTATTCCAGGTGGGCAAAAATGTACCGAAAAAACTTGAAGCGGGTGAACACCCCCATGGAGTAGGAGAAGGGCTGGACTTTATGGATTTGGTTGTCGGTACCCACCCCCTTGATAAACGTGTATTGGAAAGAGGCCCTCGGTCCGATGGAAAGGGGCTCGATGATCTTGTAGCCGACCATGGGCGAAATGCCCAGGTTGAAGACGTTGTAGATGTTGTTGCCCGAAAAGCCGAGGCTGAACCCCCCTCCATACCAAAGGTGGCTGGCGAAATTCCCTTTATCTTCCAGGTATTCCGAAACGCCCGAGGAGCGCTTCTCTTTGGGCTTTTGAGCCTGGGCCGGAGCGAGGGCGAAGAAAAATGCCAGCAGGACGAGAGCTGGGAGTACATTCGATTTTTTCATATGGCGTGGATTTAACTGGGCTGGGCAAAGATAGGCTGAAAAAACTTTTTCCGTTCCAGTTTGAACGAATGGAAATAAATCTTATTTTTGATCGGGTTTTTCCGGAAAACGGTAGTTTTTTACGAGAAAACGGCAAAAAATTCCCGCCCGTTCTTCGGGTTTGCGAATAAAGAAGTAACTTTTGACCATGTAGCCTCTGTTCTGAGTACGGACAGGGGCTTTTTTTATTTCCCCTCCAGCCCCCCCTGTTCATAGGCCTTAGGGTAAATTGGGCGACAATCCCACTCCTTTACTTCCATTATTAAAGGCTAAAAATTACCTTTGTGTGGTTCTGGCTGTTTGGCCGGCCAGAGAATCTTATTTGGCCAGCCCTCGATACCCCCCACCAAAAAACGGCTTCCTAAAACCCATTCAGGGGGCATACCCTCATCCCAATAACCAATTTTCGAACTACTTTTTTTCAAAAAAAAATTGGACTAGATATGCGTTCAGCATTTACCCTTTCCCTTTTGCTTTCCTGGCTGGTATCTTTTGCTCAAACACCTCAATTTACCGGGGTAGAGCTTACCCCCAGGTCGACGGAAGGACTAACCCAGCAATTTGGAGAATTTTACATCTACCGGATCGACCCGGCATCCTTAAACCAGTACGTAAAGGAAGCCCCGGGCCTGCGCCCCTTTCGCCTTAAGCTGGGCGATCGCTTCAGTTGGGATGTGAGCATATATGCCAACGACTTAAGAGCTGCCGGCTATACCGTCCGCGTGGCGACTGAAAACGGCATCGTGGAAGCACCTTTGGAGGAAAACAAGAGCTTTCGCGGCGAAAGCATATAAGACCCATTCTCCACGGTCAGCCTGACTTTCGACCATGACTTTATTTACGGCTACATAGAGGAAGGAGGGGAAACCTATTTCATCGAACCGCTCTGGTACTTTCAGCCCGAGGCAGACCGCGACCAGTTTGTCGTCTATCCCGCTTCCAAGGTTATCCCCGTAGAGGGAATGACCTGCGGCGCCACCGCCATGTCCGAGCATACGCCCGACCCGGAGCATATCGGGGACCTCGATGGCATGCGCCTCGTAGGCCTTTGCTATCGCGTGCAACTGGCCATTGCTTCCGACTGGCTGATGTTTCAATCATACGGCTCTAGTGCAGCCGTCCAGAACCACAATATCGGGGTCATGAACAACGTGGCCACCAACTACGACAACGAGTTTTCGGACCAGATCTCCTTTTTTATTACCGAACAATTCGTCTCCAGCTGTTCCACCTGCGATCCCTGGACTTCCTCCACCAACCCCAACACCCTGCTGAACAGTTTCACCAACTGGGGCCCTGGTGGTTTTACTTCCACCCACGATCTGGGTCAGTTGTGGACCGACAGAGACCTGGACGGCGGCACCGTCGGCATTGCGTGGCTCGGCTCGGTGTGTACCAGCGACCGGTATCACGTATTGCAGGATTTTACGACCAATGCCAATCTTCTTCGGGTGTTGGGTTCTCACGAAATCGGCCACAACTTCAACGCCACCCACGACCCGGCAGGCTCGCCCACTATCATGGCGCCCGCGGTGAACAACACCAATGCCTGGTCCGCGCAATCCGTCAACCAGATCAATGCCTTTATCCTCCAGATCGACCCGCCGGGCGGCTGCCTTTCGATCTGCCCGCCTCCGGCCCCCCCGACGCCCGCATTTACGGCCAATATCACCACCCTGTGCACGGGCAGCTTCGTCACCTTCTTCGACGAATCGACCAACAGCCCTGCTACCTGGAGCTGGTCCATGCCGGGCGCTACGCCATCCACCTCTACGGAGCGCAGCCCGACGGTAGTGTATAACAACCCCGGAGTTTACAACGTGACTCTTACGGTGACCAATTCCAACGGCTCCAATATGCTGACAAAGCCCTCCTATATAAACGTGGTGAATTCCGGAGGCACGGATTTCTTTTTCTTCGAAGGTTTTGAAAGCGGCCTGGGAGGCTGGACCCTTCAAAATCCCGACAACGGGTCGACCTGGACCAACCAGGCCGTCAGCGGCACCCGCCAGGGCGCCAATGCGATGAGACTCGACAATTTCAACTACAATTCGCCGGGGCAGCGAGACGGCATGATCTCGCCTACCTTCAGCCTTTTCGGCCGCAACAACATCACCCTGGAAATCGAATACGCCTATGCGAGGTTTAACTCCACCCGGCGCGATTCCCTCATCGTCTATATGTCCACCAACGGCGGCGCGTCCTACACCCGGATCTTCGCCGCCACGGAAAACGGCAGCCAGAATTTTGCCACCCGGCCCGACCTGACCACCGCATTCAACCCGCAAACCGCGGGCGAGTGGTGCTTTGGCGCCGGAGGACCCAACTGCCTCTCCCTCAACCTCTCCCCCTATGCCAATCAACCCAACTGCCGGATCAAGATCGAAAACTACAACGGGAACGGCAACCGGATGTACATCGACAACGTGCGGCTCCTGAGCAGTTGCGAGGTGCTCGTACCCCCAGTAGCCAACTTTCTCGGATTTCCGACCAACGGCTGCGCCCCCTTGCAGGTCAATTTCCAGGACATGTCCACCAACGTCCCGCTTTCCTGGAACTGGTCCTTCCCTGGCGCCCTGCCTACTTCCTCCACCCTTCAAAACCCTGTGGTGCTATACACCATGCCAGGAACCTATACCGTTTCGCTCACTGTTTCGAACCCCGCCGGGTCGAATACCCTGACCAAGACGAGTTACATCACAGTGGGATCCGCGCCTGTGGCTCAGTTTACTTACGTGAAAAACGGAACCACAGTGACCTTTACCAATATTTCCACACCCAATTCCACGACCTTCAACTGGAATTTCGGGGATGGGACGAGCAGCACCCTGCAACACCCCCCGCCACATACCTACCCGGGCGACGGCGCTTATATAGTCATCCTGACGGTCAACAACCCCTGCGGTGCGAGTATATTCCCCCAGGCGATACTCATTCAGACGCCACCGGTGGCTGGTTTTACAGCTGCCCCTACCTCCGGCTGCGGCCCGCTTGCGGTGCAATTCACCGACCAGTCCTCTAACAATGTGAGTACGTGGAGTTGGTCCTTCCCCGGAGGGACCCCCAGCACCTCTTCGGCGGAAAACCCCTTGGTGACCTATTCGACTCCCGGAACCTACAGCGTGACCCTTACGGTGAGCAACTCCCAGGGCAACCATACGGTGACCCAAAACAACCTGATCACTGTGCTCCCCGCTACGACCGCCGGGTTTAGCTTTGCAGTCGACGGCGACGAGGTGACGTTCACCAATTCTTCGACCAACGCCACTTCCTACCTCTGGAATTTTGACGACGGCAACACCAGCACCCAGGCCAACCCGGTCCACGTATATGCCCAGGGGGGGACCTATGAGGTGTCCCTCACGGCCTTTGGGGCCTGCGATACCATCACGGTAACCCAGATCGTCGAAACGACCCAGGTTCCCATAGCCCTGTTTACGGCCGATCAAACCGATGGCTGCACGCCCTTTACGGTTCACTTTACCGATCAGTCGGGTCATACGCCGACCAGCTGGTCCTGGACCTTTGAAGGAGGCACGCCCTCCGGTTCCAACCAACAGAACCCCGTGGTGCAATACCTCAACCCCGGCGTTTTCGGGGTGACCCTCACGGTGAGCAATTCCGCGGGAAGCGACAGCCACAGCATTCCCGGCTATATCACGGTAGGAGAGGGCCCTGTTGCCGGATTTAACTACCTGATCAACGGCACGAACGTTGGCTTTACCAATACTTCCTCCAACTCCACGGGATACCTATGGGATTTCGGGGATGGAACGACCAGCACACTGACCAATCCGAACCACGATTTCGGGACGGACGGCATTTACCAGGTCCTGCTGATCGCCAGCAATGAATGCGGTCCGGATACTTTCCAGGTGGAAATCGAGATCGTCACTCCGCCCAGCGCCGGATTCTCGGCCGATATTACCGAAGGCTGCGCGCCCTTAACCGTGCAATTTTCCAACGAATCCTCCGAAAATGCGACTTCCTGGTCCTGGACCTTTGCGGGAGGCACGCCGGGCAGCTCGAACCAAAGCGATCCGGTCGTCCAATACCTCACGCCCGGGACTTATGGCGTCACGCTGACCGTGACCAATTCGGCGGGCAGCGACACGCATTCCATTTCGCAGTACATTACGGTTCAGGGCGGGCCTACGGCCGGGTTTACCTACGTCGTCAACGGCGGCTCGACGGTGAATTTTACGAATACCTCCTCCAATGCCGATACTTATTTCTGGGATTTCCGCGACGGAACCACCGGCACGCAGACCAACCCCGTGCATGCTTTTCCCGGAGACGGGATCTATACGGTCGAGCTCACCTCCACCAATGAGTGCGGCTCGGCTACGACCAGCGCGGAAATCGTCATCGTGACGCCTCCGCTGGCCGGATTCTCCTCCGATCTCAGCGAGGGTTGCGCTCCGCTGACGGTCCAGTTTTCGGATGAATCCAGCGCGAATACCACGCACTGGTCCTGGACATTTGAAGGCGGATCGCCGGGCTCATCCACCCTTCAGAATCCGCTGGTGCAATACCTCAACCCCGGCCAATACGGCGTCACCCTGACCGTCAGCAATGCGGCGGGAGACCACACTTTTACCGATACGGATTATATCCAGGTTTTCGGAGGGCCCAATGCCGCCTATACACAAGCTGTGAATGGGGCCACTGCCAGCTTCAACAATGGTTCGACCGATGCGGTCAGCTATCATTGGGATTTCGGAGACGGTTCCACGAGCACGGACGAGGATCCTGCGCATACTTATGCGACCGACGGCACGTATATGGTGCAATTGATCGCTACCAACCCCTGCGGTTCGGATACGAGCAGCTCCCTGGTCGTGATCGTAATGCCTCCGAACGCCGGTTTTACGGCGGATCAGGCGGAAGGCTGCGCCGCCCTGAGCGTGCAGTTTACAGATCAATCCAGTAATAACACGACTACCTGGTCCTGGACCTTTGAAGGGGGTAGCCCCGGGTCATCCTCCCAGCAAAATCCCCTCGTGCAATACCTCAACCCGGGTGTGTACGGAGTGACCCTCACCGTGGGCAATGCGGCCGGACAGGATACGGAGACCTTTGAGGATTATATCACCGTGTTCGGCGGGCCTTCGGCCGGCTTCGATGCGGATGCGGCGGGCGCCTATGTTTCGTTCTTCAACAATTCGGTCAACGCCACGAGCTATACCTGGGATTTTGGGGACGGAAACGGCAGCAATGTCAACGAGCCTAACCACACCTACGCGGAGGACGGCATCTATACCGTCATGTTGATCGCCGCCAACGACTGCGGCACAGACACCATGTACATGGATGTGCTCATCCTGACGCCCCCGATCGCGGGCTTCAGCGCCGATGAGACCGAGGGTTGCGCTCCGTTTTTCGTCCAGTTTCAGGACCAGTCCAGTTCAAATGCTACTGCCTGGGATTGGGAATTCGAAGGTGGAACCCCCTCCGGCTCTACGGCGGAAAACCCGCTTGTACAATACCTCCTCCCCGGAACTTATGGCGTCACGCTGACGGTGAGCAACGGAGCGGGAAGCGACACGCACAGTTTTTCGAACTACATCACGGTCAACCCCGATCCGGTTGCGGGTTTTAACTTCTCTGTAAACGGAGCAGTAGGCAGCTTCAGCAACACCTCCGGAAATGCCACGAGCTATGTCTGGGATTTCGGGGATGGGATGGGTAGCACGGATGCCAACCCACAACATGTCTTTACCGAAGACGGAGTCTTTGAGGTGCATTTGACGGCCATCAACGACTGCGGAGCCAGCACGATCAGCCAGCTGGTGGTCATCGCGACCGCCGGGCCTCAGGCGCTGTTTACCGCGAATCCCTTGTCGGGCTGCGCTCCTCTGGTGGTGACCTTCGACAACCTTTCTTCCGACAATTCGGAGAGCTACGAGTGGTCTTTCCCGGGCGGCAACCCCTCCTCTTCCACCGAATTCGAGCCGGTAGTGGTGTATAACACCCCCGGGGTGTACGACGTGACCCTTACGGCGCACAATGTCAATGGCGCCGATTCCTATACCGTGATCGGCTACATCGAGGTACTGCCTTCCCCGATTGCCGGTTTTGACTTCCAGGTGATGAACGGAGCCACGGTCAATTTTAACAATACATCTACTGATTCGGATTCCTGGACCTGGTCTTTCGGCGACGGAGAATTCAGCAGCGAGGAAAATCCAAGCTATGTTTATTCGCAACCGGGGATATTCACGGTCCTGCTGCATGTGGAAGGCCCTTGCGGTTCGGACGAGTATTCCCTGGAAGTCGAGATCACCGAAGTCATTCCCACGGCGGGCTTTTCCGCAGAACCGGCGAGTGGCTGCATCCCGCTGACTGTACAGTTCAAAGACGAGTCGCTGGGCAATCCCTCGCAGTGGAACTGGTCGTTCCCGGGCGGAGACCCCTCCACTTCTACCGATCAGAACCCGGTGGTAGTGTATAATGCCGCAGGCCAATACACGGTGACGCTTCAAATCTCCAATATTGCGGGTAGTGATGTGCTGATGCAATCGCAGATGATCGAGGTATCGGATGTTCCGGTTGTCGGATTCACCTATGAGGAAGAGCCCGGAAACCTGTTCAAGTTCATCAATACCACCACGGACGGGGACAGCTTCCTTTGGGATTTCGGCGACGGGCAAACCAGCACGCAGGGTTCGCCCAACCACACCTACGCAGCCCCGGGCAACTACACGGTGATCCTCACGGCCACCAACGAATGCGGTTCCAAATCAATTTCCGAGCTGATCGTCATCAGTTCGACGGCTGATCGGGGAGTATTCGAAAAATTGCTCGTCTTCCCCAACCCGAACGAAGGGCAATTTACGGTATGGATATTGGCCTCGGGCGCAGGCGATGCGGAGGTAAATCTTCGCCTGGTCAACGCGCTGGGCCAGGTATTGATGGAGACTAAAGGGGAGTTGGTTCAGGGGGAATTGATCCTCCCGGTCGACCGCTCGGACCTGCCCTCCGGTATGTACTGGCTGGAAATTTCGCTGAACGACCGGAAAGCCGTCAAGAAAGTGGTCGTAGAATAAATATACTGCAAGCGAAGGGCAAAATTTATAACTTTGCCAAACGCAGCTAACAATTATCTTTAAAGTGGAAGTGTGCGGGCTGAGCCCGCACACTTCCACTTCACTTTATAATACCCACCCTTTTTCAAGCAGCGAAAACACCGGCACACGCATCTAATCAATACTTTTTTTGCGCAGCAAACATCCTCTGATGAATAGCAGAATTCTACGCTTTGTCCTGTTTCCGGTCTTGATGGCCGGAACCCTTCCCACTTCCCTGACTGCCCAGCCCTGTGAATGCACCAACTGCCCGGTGCCCATACAGGACAACGGCACCTTTCAGGGGCTTCTGGATGTGACGGTCGACGGTCCGAACAACCTGGCACTGTGTCCGCTCCAGCAGGTCTGTTTTGAGATAACCCACACCTGGGTTGGGGATTTATGCGTGACCCTGACCTCGCCGAGTGGCCTCAATTATCTGGTGATGGCGGATGTCAACAACAACTCCGGAGGATGCGGCAACAGCAACGATAACATCAATGTCTGCATAGATATTGGAACGGGCAACCCGCTGACGAATAACACGGAATACGTCTGCAACGGCCCTCCGGGCACCTGCCTGGTCGGCAACTGGACCATGCCCTGCGGGGGAGTGACGGACCCGATAACCAACGCCCAGCAAGCGCCTGGGTGCAATCTGAACGCTTTCAATTTGCCCGGTCAGCCCGCCAACGGCACCTGGACCCTGACGGTAAACGATATTTGTTCGCAGGATATCGGATTTCTCCAAAACTGGTCGCTGACCTTTGCCTGCGGTGTAGACGATTGCTTTACCTGCGCGGCAGAGGGTGGAACCCTCAACCAGCCCAACGTCATGGGTTGTATCGGAAGCCCTTCGCTCAACCTGAACGTGATCCCGACCTATCCGCCACCCGCCGTTCAAGCGCCGCCTGGCCTCTACGGGTACGTTTGGGTCATCACCACCAACGGGATTATCACCAGTTTCGTCTCCGGAGGACCCAACCTCAACAACCTGCCTCCGGGCAATTATACGATTTGCGGCCTGTCCTACTACCTCGCCGACGGCACGCCTTATCTTTCGTTTTTAGGCCAGCCCTATACCAACCTGGTCAACGCCTTAAATGCCGCCAGCCCTCCGTTCTGCGGAGACCTGTCGACCAACTGCTTTACGGCCAAAACCGGCCCCCCCATCCTTCCCGTGACCACGACTATGGCCATTTGCTACGGCGATTGTTTTACCACGCCGCTGGGTACCCAATGCTGTATTCCCGGTGTGTAGCTATAATATCCCCTCCTGGCTCGGCTGCGACAGCATCACGAATGTCATTATTACAATTATTCCCCCCGACCTCACCATCCAGACGCATACCCTGTGCCCGGGCGAATGCCTGACCATCGGAGGCGTGGATTACTGCCCCCCCGGAGGATTTACGATCCCTTACACGGGCTCGGACGGCTGCGACTCCAACCTGGTCCTCACCCTTTTCGCCGTACCGGTGCTATCGGTCATCGGACCTGCCGGAGTGATCACCTGTACCAACCCGGTGGTAGCCCTCAACGGATCGGGTTCGGTGGGAAATACCTACCTATGGACGAATGCCGCAGGCCAGGTGCTCGGCAACGGTCCGATCCTGCAAGTAAACACGGCGGGTTGCTATAACCTGACCGTTTCCAATACCCTCAATGGAGTGGTTTGCACGGACGTATCCACCGCTTGCGTGACATCCAACCTGGTGCCCCCGGCGCTGCCGGTCATCCAGGGACTCACTTCCATTTGTATCAACCAAAGCGCAACCTATACGATCAGCCCGGATCCCAACGCAACATCCTACGACTGGACCCTGCCTCCCGGGGCCACCCTGATCACCGGCGGCGATGGGACGACCTCCGTCACCGTCAACTGGACCGGACCCTTGGGAGGGAATATATGCGTGGTAGCCGTCAACGGCTGCGGCGCCGGCCCGGTGGCCTGTCTGCCGGTGACCTTGAATACCCTGCCCGCCTTGCCGGTTTTAACCGGAACGGATACGGTTTGCCCGAACGATATCGCATCTTATACAGCCACGGTTTCTGCTAACACCACGGGGTATAACTGGATCGTGCCTCCTGGCGCCAGCATCACCAGCGGCCAGGGAACCAATTCCATTACGGTCAACTGGGGCAATTCGGCCGGCGGCAACGTCTGTCTGACGCCCACCAATGCCTGCGGGAATGGCCCCCAAGCCTGCTTCGCCGTAGCGGCGGGCCAACTGCCCGCGACTCCTTCCGTTGCAGGGCCATCGCCCGTTTGCGTAGGAGATACGGTTACCTACTCCACGGCAGCCGATCCAGGCGCCGATACCTTTACCTGGACAGTTCCGTCCTGCGCCACCATTACTTCGAACCCCGACTCCAGCTCCATTTCCGTGGTTTGGGACAATTCCTGTTCGGGCGGCAACATTTGCGTGGTTGCGTCCAACGGATGCGGGTCCACGAGCCAGCAATGTTTTGATGTGGAGCTGAACGACGTACCGGGTGTTTCCGTAGTGAACGGATCTCCTTCCCCTTGCGGAAACAGTACACAGAATTACTTTACCAACCCCGTGCCGGGCGCCACCAATTATGCGTGGACGGTAACGGGCGGAACCATCGTAAGCGGCCAGGGTACTCCTTCGATCAACGTAAGCTGGAATGCCTCCGGATCGGGCTCGGTGTGTCTGTCCGTCGCGAACGGTTGCGGATCGGGCCAGCAGTTCTGCCTGCCGGTGAACATCGGCGCGCTTCCTTTAACCCCTGTCGTTTCCGGTCCGGATGTGATTTGCAGCGGTTCCGTGACCCAGTATTCCACGCCGGCCGATCCGGCGGCCACCGGGTACACCTGGACTACGAGCTGTGGATCCATCGTCTCGGGCCAAAATACGCCGAACATTACCATTAACTGGACGGGCTGCCCGAACGGCGGCAATGTCTGCGTGACCACTCAGACGGGTTGCGGAGCTTCCCCGACCATTTGTTTTGCGGTCGCCGGCGGAACCATCCCGGTAGCGCCTGTTTTGTCGGGGCCAGCTACGCCCTGTCTCAACGAATCCGGACTTTATTGCGCCCAAACGGATCCCAACGCCAGCAATTATGTCTGGACTGCAAGCGGCGGGACGATCCTCAGCGGCCAGGGAACCGATTGCGTCACCGTGGAATGGAGCTCCCTGGGCAATGGCACGGTTTGCGCCACCGCTTCCAACGGATGCGGCCAATCGGTACAAACCTGTTTCCCCGTCTTGGTGGACGGCCCCCCTGCCGCCCCGGCGCTGGACGGCCCCAACCAACCTTGTGTAGACGATATTTCGAATTATACCATTACCTCTGCTGATCCCGACGTGAGCGGATTTAACTGGACGGTGACGAACGGGGGGATCATCCTCGGCGGCCAGGGAACCGACGCTATCGACGTGGAATGGCCCCAGAGCGGCCCGGCCCAGGTCTGCGTGTCGGCCGAAAACCTTTGCGGCTTTGGCGCCATCACCTGTTTCGATCTCGCGGTAATTGCCTATCCCACTCCCAACGCCGGGCCTGACGACGGGATCTGCGGCCTGAGCTATACCCTGGCGGGTTCCCTTTCGACCGGTACCGGCCTGTGGACCGCTTCCGGCCCGGGCTCTGCCGTCTTTACCGACCCGGCCGATCCTCAATCCTCGGTGAGCGTCGATATGTACGGGGTGTACACTTTTACCTGGACGGAGACCACGGTCAACTGCTCCAGCCAGGATGTGGTGGAGATCAGCTTTAATTCCGACCCGCAGCTCTCCGGAGCAATCCTGGAAACCTGCACGCCCGATGGCCAGGACTACACCGTTTCTTTCACGATTACGGCGGGCCAACAGCCCTACTTCGTCAGCGGGAACGTGGGTGGAGTGGTCAATGGCTCCACCTATACCAGCGACCTCATCCCTTCGGGGACTCCCTATAATTTCGAGGTGTTCGATATCCTTGGCTGCGGCCCTCTGACCATTGTCGGCCAGGAAACCTGCGACTGTATTTCGGACGCCGGCGACCTCGACCTCACCCCCCTCGCGGTTTGCGAGGACGAAACCGCGACCGTGGCCGCTTCGCCCAATGCGATTTTCGACCCCAACGACGTGTCCGAGTTTATTTTACATTCGGATAACGGAACCAACGGGAATACCCTGGGCGCCATCATTGACCAGAATACCACAGGCGTGTTCGGCTATATCCCGGGGCTCATGAGCTTTAATACCACCTACTTTATTTCCTACCTGGTTGGAAACCCCTCGGGTACGGGTGTGGATTTAGGCGACGACTGCACCGACATGGCGCAAGGCGTGCCGGTCATTTTCAATAACTATCCAAGTCCCAATGCGGGCTTAGACGCGGCCCTCTGCGGCCTGTCGACCACCTTGCTGGCCATGCCCAGCGTGGGCGCCGGGCAATGGACTCAGGTCAGCGGACCGGGTACGGCGATCCTGAGCGACCCCTTTGCGGCACAGACCCAGGTGGATGTCGATCAATACGGCGTCTATGTCTTTGAATGGCAGGAGGACAATAACGGCTGCCTGGCGGCAGCGCAGGTAACGATCACCTTCAACGACGATCCGGTATTGGCCGGCGCCGTGACGGAATCCTGCAATTTGCTCGATTTTACTTATACCGTGGCATTTGACATCGGCGGGGGAGACCCGCCCTATACCGTCACCGGGCTTTACCCGGGTACCTTGAGCGGCGCCTCCTTCCTCTCCGACCCGATCCCCAACCTCAGCGCCTATTCCTTTGAGGTGTTCGATGCAAACGGCTGCGGCCCGCTGCTGGTGGAAGGCCTCGTCGAGTGCGTTTGCGCTACGGATGCAGGGCAAATGAACCTCAATCCGGTTCAGGTCTGCGCCGACGGGATCGCGATCGCGAATACGAGCACCGGTGCGGTGCTCGATCCGGAGGATATTTTATTGTACGTCATCCACAACGGCAGCGGCAATGCGCTGGGCTCGCAGGTGTACGGCTACAATGCCCTCCCCGAGTTTTCCCTGATCCCTCCGATGCAGACCGGGGTGACTTATTACATCTCCGCCATCGCGGGCAACGACCTGGATACGGACGGTACGATCGACCCGAATGACCCCTGTATCTCGGTGGCGCCCGGAACGCCCGTGGTGTTCCTGCCCCTGCCTTCGGCTTCCTTTTTGAATAATGTAACGGTTTGCGAAGGACAGACGGGGAACCTCCCCATATTCGTCAGCAGCGCGACCTGCGTGGATATCAGCTACCAGCTCAGCGACGGAACAACGGGTACCCTTCTCTGCGTGCAAACCGGAGACGTACTTTCGATCCCCGTGGGAACCACCTCCGTGACGGCCACTATGCTGCAGGTCACCGACCAGGACGGCTGCACCCAGGCGCTGAGCGCCACGGGCACGGTGATCGTGAATACGATACCGGTGGCCACTGTGGCCACTACGGCCACTATTTGCAACAGCACCGACAGCGGCAACCCGACGGTCCTCGATTTCAGTACCCTGGTGACTGCCGGCGATCCCGGCGGAAGCTGGGCGAATACCGACGGCGCCCTCGTGACGGGTACTTTCCCGATGCTGAACTTCAACGGCGCCGTTCCCGGGGTGTACGACTTTACTTATACCACCGATAGCGCCCTTCCGCCCTGTCCGGAACAAAGCTATGTGGTGCAGGTCACGGTGGAAGACTGCGCCTGTCCGGTGCTGGACTTCCTGGCCGCAGCGCCCTTGTGTAACGACGGAGATGCCCTCAACCTGAACACCTTGCAGGTGGAATCCAATCCCGGAACTTACGCGGTGGCCAGCGGGCCGATCGGCGCGGTGAATTTTCCCCAGATCAACGGAGCCATGCTCGATGCGAGCGGCGCCGATCCGGGGGTATATATCCTGAATTTCAGCTTGAGCAACACGCCACCGCTGGGTTGTGCTTTGACCAATTCCTTTAATATTACCATTTCGGAGGCACTCACTGCGGGCGTTGCCGCGCAACCCCTCGAGTTTTGCATCGGCGAGGCGCAAACCGTCGATTTGGACAACCTCCTCAGCGGGGCAGACCCGGGCGGTGTATGGACGGAGACTTCCGCCGTGCCTTCCAGCGGGGGCGCTTTTAACGCTGCTGCGGGTTCGTTTACGATTACCAGTCAGTCTGCGCAGACCTACCGTTTCCGCTATACCTTACGCCGGATGCGCCCTGTTCCGTGGATTTTACGGAGGTGGAGGTGATCATCCATCCCTTGCCGGTGGCAGATGCCGGCGCCAATGCCGTCCTGACATGCGACCAGCCCGAACTTGCCCTTGGCGGCAACGCCACTTCAACGGGGGCCGGGATCGTCTACCAATGGACGGCAGCCGGAGGACCCTTCCCAGGCGACGCAACCGCCTTGCACCCGCTGGTGAGCGCGGCCGGAGTGTTCACGCTGACGGTCACCAATACCCTTACGGGCTGTGTGGCCTCCGATGTGGTTGAGTTGACGAGTAGCCAGGAGCCGCCCTATCCCTCCTTTTCGCTGATCCCGATCAGTTGTTTTGGGGAGGACGACGGTGCGATCACCATCGATTCCATTACGGGAGGGGTTCCTCCCTACCTGGTCTCTATCAATGGCGGGCCTTTTAACGCCACGACCCAATTTACCAACCTGCCCCCCGATACTTACACCCTCGTGGTGGAAGATGCCAACGGGTGCCAGACCGATCCGGCCATCATTATCGACATGCAGCAGCCCCAGGAGCTGAACGTCACGCTGGTGGCATACCTGGACGGCGATAACATCATCCGGCTGGGCGAATTGGTGGACCTGGAAGCCCTGGTAAACATTCCCGACTCGGATATCGACACCATCATGTGGTCGCCGGCCGGGCTGCTCAACTGCGATACCTGCCTGTTTGTCACGGGGATGCCGTTGCAGACCACTACCTTCAGCGTGACCATCGAGAGCAACGGATGCGCCGATTCCGACGCGCTCCAGATCGTGGTTCGGAGGGATCAGGGAATCTTTGGGCCCAACATTTTTACGCCCAACGGAGATGGAGAGAACGATATTTTCCTTTTGTTTGCCGGTCCGGAGGTTTCCGGAATCCGCTCCTTCCTGATTTTCAACCGATGGGGGGAGACGGTTCACCAGCAGTTCAATATTCCGCCAAACGACCCTGCTTACGGGTGGGATGGGACCCACCGGGGTCAGGAATTGGACCCCATGGTGCTGACCTGGTTTGCGGAAGTGGAGTTTATCGACGGGAGGGTGGAAATTTTTAAGGGAGATGTGTCGTTAGTCAGGTAGGCTATTTGCCTGAATTTAAGACAATTGAATTTTTTAAAATGAAAACATTCCTAATTCTTCTGTTAATTTTCTCGGTAATCCCGGTCCTTTCGGCCCAGGAACCAGCCGATACCATACCGGCGCCTCAGTTTTTCGAAAGAGGCACAGATGTGTACAACGTCGTCGAATTGATGCCCTGTTATCCAGGATGCGAACAATTAGGCTCCAAAGAGGAGCGGGACGATTGCTCGATGCGTAAAATGTTGACCTTTCTTTATTCCAAAATACAATACCCCGAAAAAGCCAGGGAAAATGGCGTGACCGGTGTCGCGGAGGTCGGCTTTATTGTCGAAAAGGATGGGTCGCTTTCCAATTTCAAGATACTCAAGGATCCTGGCGCAGGGTGTGGAGAAGAATGCCTTCGGGTGGTAAAACTAATGCCCAATTTCATACCCGGCAAACAACGCGGCCAGCCGGTCCGGGTGGAGTATAGCATACCGCTGAAATTTTCGGTTCGTTGATCATAATGGGGAAGACCCCTGGCATTTGAAGCAGAAATCCCGTAAATTCGCACACACAGCTCCTTAGCTGGGTCTTCCCTATTTCCAAAAACCGAGTCTCCCTAGAAGCGCCTTTATGCGTGTTTTTATTCCCTTGAACATATTCCTCCTGTGCATGCTGACGGGTTTTTCCTCGGCTGCGCAGAACTGCGATTGCGACGATACGACCAGTTGCCCCGCCTCCTTCGATGCCAATTTTACGGGCCAAATCTGCTACGATATCACCGATGCGGTCAACGACGACCTGGCGGACCCTCTCCAGGGGATTTGCGGGGTAAATATCACGTTTACTCATCAGCATGTCTGGGACCTGGAACTGACCCTCGTGTCGCCTTCCGGCCAGACCTTGCCCCTGGTGGGATTCAATACCAATTTTTTCGGGACGACCAATAACGTCCTCTGGAACGTGCTCTTCATCCCCTGCGCCAATATCCCGGCCCCCGATACCATCAACAACAATCCATACCAGCCGGTGTGGACCAACAACCAAAGCTGGCCCTTTGCGGCCATTTTCAACGGCAGTTACCATCCGGTGGCAGGCAACTGCCTGGAATCCTTCAACTCCGGCCCGGTGAACGGAACCTGGTGCCTGCAGATTGAAAACCAGCCCTCTCCCTATTCGGGGCAGATCCTGAACTTCGAAGTGATTCTCTGCGATAACTCGGGGCTGCTATGCTGCGACGCCGATGCCGGTGCGCTCGACATTCCCGACTTTTCTATTTGCCAGGGAGACAGCAGCCTGTTGCTGGATTGGGAAGCCGATTACGGACCGATCTTCCCCAGCCCGGCGGAATACGGCTATTCATTCGTGGTGAGCGATACCTCGGGAACCATCCTGCTGATCGAAGCGCAGCCCGACCTGACCGGCTTTGCCCCTGACTCTTACTCGGTCTGCGGGCTGTCCTACCTGTTGACCGATTCCCTCAACGTACCCGCGCCCAATGGCGTCCTGAGCATCGGCGATTTGATCGCCAACCTCGACGGGGCCGCGCCCTGGTTTTGCGGCGACCTCACCGCCGACTGCGTTCTGGTCGGGATCGTGGCTCCGCCCCCGACCGTTTTCCTGACGGAGACGATCTGCGAGGGAGAAACCTTTATGGTGGGCGATAGCCTGCTGAGCGACATGGGCCAATACACTTTTACCCTGCAAAATGCTTTTCAATGCGATAGCATCGTCGAGCTCGACCTGACGGTCGTCCCGATCGACTCCAGCTTCCTGACCGAGACGGTTTGTTTTGGGGGCTCGTTCGCGGTGGGCGACAGCATCTATAACTCCTCCGGAAATTTCACCACCCCCATACAGGATGCACTCGGCTGCGACAGCCTGGTATTTCTGGATTTGACGGTGTTGCAGGAAATTGAAACCTTTCTCGTCGATACCATTTGTCAGGGAGATACCTATGCCGTGGGCGGTAGCCTGTTTTCGGCAAGCGGCAGTTATATCGTTCCGTTGTTATCCACTCTGGGATGCGACAGCACGGTATTCCTCGACCTGTCCGTGCTGGCCCCCGCGGCTGTAATTGCCCTGCCCGACACCCTGACCTGCGCCTCGCCACAAGTGGTGCTCGACGGTTCGGGCTCCGGCGCCGGACTCAATTTTTTATGGACCGCGCTTTCCGGGACCCTTGCTCCTCCATTCGACGCGCCTCAGGTCACGGCTTTAAGTCCGGGAGTTTACGAATTACTGGTGATGGAATTTTTCTGCTCCTCCCGGGATACCGTGGAGGTGTTTGCGGATACCCTTCCACCCCCGGTCCTGGTTCTTCTGCCGGCTCTGCTTACCTGTGAAGTGGACAGTGTGCTGCTGGACGGAAGCGGTTCGGGATCGGGAGCGGATATTGTTTATGAATGGCTTGACCCCCAGGGCCTGAGCATTCCGGGAGCCAACTCCAATACCCTTTGGGCTTTTCAGACCGGCGATTATACGTTGATCGCGACCAATACCTCGAACGGATGCCAGGCGAGCGAGCTCGTCACGGTGGCGGGAGATTTTCAAGCGCCTTTTGTGGATGCGGGGCCCGGCTTCACCTTGAACTGTCAGGACGTGCTGGCCTTATTGGACGGGAGTCCTACCTATCAGGACGGCAATTTTTTCTTCGAATGGCTCGACCAGAATGGGACCTCACTGGCCTGGACCGATAGCCTGCAGGCGGAAACGGCCATTCCCGGTATGTATTTTCTCACCGCCACCGATCTAGACAACGGATGCGCCGCGACCGATAGCGTGGAAGTGTTGCAGGATATCATCCCGCCCCAGGCAGAGGCGGGGGCCAACGACACCCTCGACTGCTCCTCGCCGATCCTGGATCTGAACGGGTCGGGGAGCAGCAATTCGGGCCAGCTCGAATATTTTTGGGCAACCCAGAACGGAAACCTGCTCGGAGATCCGACCCTTCCAAACCCCCAGGCCGATGCCCCCGGGATTTATCAACTCACCGTGACAGACCCGGTGAACCATTGCACAGCGCAAGATTCGGTCGAAATATTTCAGGATATATCTTTCCCGATGGCAGACGCGGGCCCTCCTGTCACGCTTACCTGCCTGTTGCCTTCCTGGTCGCTGGGCAACCCCGACAGCACTTCCCTGGGGCCCGAATTCGGGTACATATGGATCGGCCCGGCAGGAGACACCATTTCAAACCAGCTTTCCCCCGAAATTTTTCAGGGAGGAACCTATTTGCTCATCGTCACCAACCTGCTCAACGGCTGCGCAAGCACGGATGCAGTAATCATCGGACAGGAGGGAAGCATTCCCATGGCGGTGCTGGGACCGGGCGGGACGCTCACCTGCGCCGATCCGGTCGTCCTGCTCGATGGGAGCGGCTCCAGTTCCGGGCCCTTCATCGAATATACCTGGCTGGACGATGCGGGCAACTCCATCGGCCAGACCAATCAACTGTCGGTGGGGAATGCGGGCGTGTACTGCCTGGTGGTGGAAGACGGTTTGAGCCTCTGCGCCGACACCGTCTGTGTGGAGGTTTTTCAGGGCCCGGGTTTTCCGCTGGTCAATGCCGGTCCGAATGAGGAATTGGATTGCCTTTCCGGGCAGGCTTTTCTGCAGGGGACGGTTCAACCTTTTTCCCCGAATAATATCATCGAATGGACTACCGTGTCGGGAAATATCCTGACCGGCCCGAACCTCATCGCCATCACGGTCGATGAGCCCGGCTGGTACACCCTGACGGTAACAGATACCTCGACGACCTGTACGGTCCTCGACTCGGCCTTCGTGTCGATCGATACCGCAGCCTGCCTGCCACCGATCGACGCAGGCGCCGACGGCTTGATCACCTGCTACAACGTGCCCTTCGATACCCTCGACGCCAGTCAGGGTACGGCGACCGGATTGAATATCGTCTACCAATGGACGGCAATCAGCGGGTCGGTTTTCAGCGGGGAGAACACCCTGTTTCCCGTCGTAACGGAGGGGATCTTTGTGCTTTCCGTGACCAATACCTCGCTCAACATCACCGCCACCGATACCGTAATCGTCCCGGAAAACCTCGTTTTTCCCATAGCCAATGCCGGCGATTCGGCCATGATCATCGACTGCGCCACCATCAGCAATGACTTTTTTCTGGATGGGACAGGGTCCTCCCAGGGATCTCAATATATCTACCAGTGGTCTACTTCCGGCGGCTTTATCGTTTCAGGAATCGACGGATTGACCCCCTTGATCAATGCGCCGGGCTTATACGACCTCGAGGTTACCGATACCCTGAACGGTTGTACCTCTACAGACGCCATCCTGATCACCCTGGACGGAGTCCAGCCGACACCTTGCATCCCGGCCTCCTTGCAGATCCCCTGCGGATTTTCCACCATCATGGCAGGAGATACCTGTGCGGCGGGGAATCCCTATGCCTACGAGTGGTTTGTTTCCGGCGGGCTCATTTTGGGCGACCCCTCCCTGCCGATCGTGGAGTTGGAGTGGATCGATTCCACGGTGCTGCTCACCGGCCTGATCACCGACACGACCAATATGTGCCCGGTTGTCGTTTCGATGGAGTTGTTTGCGCCTTCGGCCTGTTTTCCAAACTGCGATGTGGCAACGCCCGATACCCTGACCTGTGATGTGACGATCCTGTCCCTGGATGCCTCGGGCTCCTCTATCGGACCGGATTATGCCTATTTCTGGGAAGCTATTTCGGGAAATTTATGCGGGGGGGAAACGACCCTTTTCCCCTGCGTGGACGCCCCGGGGATCTACCAGTTGACGGTAACGGATACGAGCACCTTGTTTACCTGCACGCAGAATGTATTTGTGTTGGAAAATACCAACCCTCCCCCCGTCGACGCCGGTCCGGACGGATTTTTTACCTGCAACACCAGCCAGGCGCTCCTTCAGGCTGGGGCGGGGACGGGCCTTTCCTACCAATGGACTTCGGCCCAGGGACCCGGCTGTATTATTTCCGGAGATCAAACCCCGGCGCCCCTCGTTTCCTGTCCGGGCGTTTATTATCTGGAAGCCACAAGCGCTTCGAATGGCTGCTCGGCTATCGACAGCGCGGAAATATTATTCGACACCATTCCCCCGCTGGCGGTCATGCAGGTCAACGGCAACCTGACCTGTGCGGATTCCACGGTCCTGCTCAGCAGCCTTGGTTCGGACCTTGGTTCGGATATCACGTATCAATGGTCCCTGGATAACATTCCGCTCGCCACCGGTTTGGCCAACTGGACGGCTACCTCGCCCGGGCTCTATTGTCTTACCCTGACCAATGAAAATACCGGCTGCTTCAGCCAGGCATGTGATACTCTTTTCCTGATCGACAATCCTCCAACGGCCAATGCCGGGCCGGATACTGTTCTGACCTGCGGGATCACTTCCGTCGTGCTGAGCGGTACGCCGGGCACGGGAGGCAATCTTGCGGTAATATGGAGCACGCCGGACGGTTGTTTACTCGGCGATCCGCTCCTCAGCAATGTGCAGATCGCTTGCCCGGGACTTTATATTTACGAAGTCGCGGATATTTTAACCGGCTGTACGGGAAGGGACAGCCTGCTGGTGGTTTCCCAGGTGGATGCCCCTCAGGCGCTGATAATGGCGCCCGAAGCGATCACCTGCAGCAGCTTGCAGGTGCAGCTCGACGGCTCGGCTTCGCTCCCGCAGGGAGAGTTGAATTTCCTGTGGACTACCTCGGATGGGGTTTTAGTGGGGGCGGTAAATGGGCCCACCGCTATGGCGGCGGACTCCGGCACGTACCAATTGGTGGTGCAGCATGTCGGCAACCTTTGCACGGATACAGCCACCGTCTTTGTGATCAATGAAATTGCCTTTCCCCTGGCCCTTGCCGGCCCGGACACAGTGCTGAACTGTTTTCAGCCCGAAATTTTGCTCGACGGGTCCGGCTCCTCTCAGGGAATAAACTTTACCTATGTCTGGACGCCTCCGGCGGGAGTGACCATTTCCGCAGGTGGAAATACGCTTTTTCCTCAAATAGACCAGCCGGGCATATACAGCCTGACGGTGGAGGACACCGGCAATGCCTGTATTTCGACTGACACCGTGGTGGTGGGCGCCGACTTTGCGGCGCCTAATGCGCAAATCGACCCGGCAGTGGCGCCCCTGATCACCTGCGTTCAGGAGGAGATACCCCTTTCGGGCCTGCTTTCCCAACCTGCGGGGATGCTGGGCTTTTCCTGGTTTTCCATCGGGAGGTCAGATACAGGGAGACCCCAATGCAGCAGATATCGAAGCGCTTTCTGCCGGAATCTATTTTCTGGAAATACAAAATCTGGCGAATGGCTGCCTGGATACCGCATCCCTCGAGGTGGAGCTGAACCAGATTCCGCCCCAAATCCAGTTCGCGCTTCCGGACACCCTGACCTGCACCGTGGACAACGTCGTCATAGATGCCTCCGGAACGAGCGCCGACGGGCCTTTCGATATCATTTGGACGGGCCCCGGGCCCATTTCCGGTGGACAGACCCTGATGCCGGGAGTCGTTCAGGCGGGTTTTTACGTATTGGAGGTGACGGATCAGAACAACGGCTGCGTGGCGCTGGATTCCATACAGGTATTTCAGGACACGCTGGCGCCGCAGGCTTTTGCTTTTGCGTTGGGTGGTCTTAATTGTGAAATAGTGGAGGTCGGGCTATCGGGCCAGGGCTCCTCGGCCGGTCCGATATACTCGTATTATTGGAGCGGTCAGCCAGGGAACCCCGTATTGGATCCCGGGACCTTATTCCCCACGGTTTTCTCCCCAGGTTGGTATGTATTGACGGTGACGAACGGCGAAAACGGCTGCATCGACACGGCGGGGGTTGCGGTGCTGGCGGAGGCTTTTCCCATCACGGGGCTGGAGATAGAGCTGATCCCGCCCTCGTGTTTCGGCGACCTAAACGGGAGCATCCGGGTGGATACCGTATTCGGAGGGATCGGGCCCTTCCTGTTTTCCTTCGACGGGACGGGCTTTTATCCGCACAACCAGTTCAACTACCTTCCCGCCGGAAACTACGTGCTTTCGGTCGAGGATGCCAACGGTTGCACTCTGGACACCCTGGTATTTTTGCCCGCGCCCAATGAATTGTTTGTCGATGCGGGTCCGGACCAGCATATCCAGTTGGGGGAGGAAGTGAGCATCGAGGCGCTTGTCAACGTGCCCGATTCCGTATTGGCCTCGGTCCAATGGATTCCTTATTCGGACCCCGATTGTCCGGAATGTCTGTTTTTCGATGCTCGTCCCACTGTGACCACGGCTTTTGAGGTGACGGTCCGCGATGAGTTCGGTTGCGTGGTCAGCGACTTTATGACTGTTTTTGTGGAAAAGGAATCCTGGCTCTATATGCCCACTGCGTTTTCGCCCAACGACGACGGGGAAAACGATGTATTCTTTCCCCAAAGCGGTCCGGAGGTGTTGGAGATCGAGTTGTTCCAGATATTCGACCGTTGGGGGGATCTGGTTTTTCAGGCCCGCGAATTTTTGCCCAACGACCCGGCATTCGGGTGGGACGGCAACTTCGAGGGCCGGCCCATGAATTCCCAGGTACTGGTTTGGCAAACAAAAGTTTTGCTTCGCGATGGTTCGATACATTGGCTCAAAGGAGGCGTATTGCTCGCCCGTTAGGAGCTGTAGACATGCTTTGAAAAATATTAAAGTACTTTGTGTACGCAGGGCGAAAGGTTAATTCTGTGTGAAATATTGGTTTAGATATTATCTTTACCCCGCTTTATTCCGAATTAAGTTTGTCGGCATTTGGATTCATGCGAATGAATGATCTGGGCCATTTAGTGGTTCAGTTTATTGTTGTTTTCAGGCAGCGCTTTCCATTTTTCCAAGGTCTACAGTTCAATGTCAGAGATTAACCAAACTATTTTTTTTTTAATCCTTAAGGATTCTATTTTCTTTGAAAAGAAACTCCTCCTACTATGGTGAAAATTTTACGCCTTTCCATCGCAATGTCTCTTGCGCTAACTTCCGGGTTCCAATTGAATGCGCAGTGCAATGATCCGGAACCTCCAGGCACTGGCCCGCAGGGCTGTAATAACGCTCCATTGTTCTGTTCTGAGGCCGATTTTGACGGGTATTGTTCCACCACCGGCCCAACCGGAGTGGGTATTTGTCCCGGCCCTTTTTGCGGGTCTTGTGAAAACTATAACTGGTTTTCCTTCATCGCGGGGAGTACCACCATTCAGTTGACCATTACGCCTTCCAACTGCGTTGGGCAGCCAAACGGCACCGGCCTCCAGGCGCAGATGTACGCCACCTCTAACTGTACTACTTTCACGGCGGTGTCCAACTGTGAAAGCCCTGCTTCCAACACGCCCATCACGGTTACCGGAACAAACCTGACCATCGGCCAGGTTTACTACCTGATGATCGATGGCTGGGCGGGCGACATCTGCGACTACTCCATCGATGTAATCCAGGGTATTGGAAACGTGCCCCCGCCGATTATTCCCGGCATTATCACGGGCCCGATGAACGTATGTCCGGGCGCCGTCCTGAACTATACGGTTCCTACGGGCATTGGTATCACCAATTACGATTGGAGCCTTACCCCAGGTATAGGGGGCATCTCCAACGATGGGAGCAACAACATCACGATCACTTTCACGGCCGCCGGTGTCGCTCAGCTTTGCGTGACCCCATCCAATGCCTGTGCTACCGGCCCGACGATCTGCAAAACGATCATATCTACGCCCATCCCCCCACAATTCCAGTTCATCACGTTCTGCTTTGGGGATACCTGGACCTGCCAGGGGCAAACCTTTACCAACCCCGGGCAGCAAACCTTCGTGTACGATTCCTGGCTTGGCTGCGACAGTACGCGGATCTGCGTAGCGACGGCCATTCCGCCGATCGTGATGCCGCCCTTCCAGGCGGTGATCTGCCAGGGTCAGAGCTATAACTTTGCGGGCAATACCTATAATACCACCGGGGGTTACCCGGTCACCCTTAATGCAGCCAGCGGCTGCGACTCGGTGGTGACGCTGATCCTTTTGGTGATGCAGGCCAATGCGGTGATCGCCCCGCCCGGGGTGCTGGGCTGCGGAGGCGCCTCCACCCTGGTTTTGAACGGATCCGGGTCGACGACCACACCCGCCGCCTCGGGGGCGATCCTGACTTATTCGTGGACTGGTCCGGGGATCGTTAGCGGAGGCAATACCCTCAACCCGACGATCAATATGGCCGGGACTTATACATTAACGGTGACGCAAACTTTCATGGGCGTGACCTGCACGGGCCAGGCCTCGGTGACGGTGACCTCAAACGTGGTGGTGCCCAATCAGCCGGCAGTTGCGGGCCCCCTGAGTCCCTGTACCGGCGGTACGTCTACCTATACGGTGACACCTCCTGGCTCCGGCCCTGCTCCGACGGGCTATACCTGGACGGTGACGGGCGGTACCTTTACGACCAGCGGGAACACGATCACGGTGACCTGGACAGCCGCTGGTGCGGGCCAGGTATGCGTCACGGCGAACAACGCCTGCGGGCCCGGCCCGGCAGCTTGTCTTGCCATCACGGTGGGCCAGGGCCCTGCGGTGCCGACCCTGACGGGTCCTGCCACGGTGTGCGAAGGAGACGTGATCAACTACGTGATCAACCCCGTGGACCCCAGTACGACGAGTTATACCTGGACGGTTGGAGGCAACGCCTCTTTCACGGACCTTGGAAGCAGCATACAGGTAGATTTTCCGGAGCGGTGGACGGCCAGATTTGCGTGACAGGCACGAACGCCTGCGGAACGAGCGCCCAGGCCTGCATCGCGGTGATGGTGGAGGACGTGCCGGCGCAGCCGGTGATCGCCGGGTGGCCTCGGTGTGCAACGGCGAGATCGCCAACTACAGCGTGGCACTGGATCCCAATGCGACGAGCTACACCTGGACGGTTCCTGCCGGGGCTGGGATAGCCTCAGGTCAGGGCACGAATGCGATTGTGATCAACTGGACGGGCGGAGCGAGCGGGAACGTGTGCGTACGGGCGATCAACGCCTGCGGACAGAGCCCGCAGGCCTGCTTTGCCGTATCGGTGAACGCGGCTCCGACAGCCACGCTGAGCGGGAGCGGTTCTTACTGTGCGGGCAGCCCTCAGAACTTCAACCTGAGCATCGATCTGACGGGGGCCAGCCCCTGGGATATCGTGTATGCGATAAACGGACTGCCGCAGGCCCCGATCACGGGGGTTGTGATGGATCCATTCATCTTGACGGTAAGCGCTCCGGGGGTATACACCCTTGTGAGCCTGGACAACATAGCGCCCTGCCCGGGCCTGGTATCGGGTACGGCCACGATCACGGAAAACCCCCTGCCCAGCGCGGTGCTGAGCGGGAGCGGATCGATCTGCCAGGGTAGCGGGGATTGTATCCCCCTGTCGGTGCTGCTGACGGGCACCCCTCCCTGGAGTTTGACCTTCACGCTCAACGGTGCGCCGCAGGCGCCGATCACGGGTATCGTGACCAACCCCTTTGCCTTTGACGCATGTCAGGGCGGGACGTACGCGATCTCCCAGGTGACGGACGGCAACGGCTGCGTGGAAACGGGAGCGGGAAGTTCGGTGGTGGGTGTGAACACGGCGGTGACGGTATCCAACATCCAGGTGACTTGCAACGCGACGAGCACGGGCTACACGGTGAGCTTTACGATAAACGGAGGAGATCCGGGCAGCTACACGGTAGACGGAAGCGCTGCGGGGATCGTGGCAGGCGTGTACACGAGTGCGGAGATCCCCAGCGGGAGTGGCTATAGTTTTGTGGTGGACGATGCGAACAGCTGCGGACCGGTGACGGTGTCCCAGGCCCAGGTGCTGTGCAACTGCATCACGAGTGTGGGTGATATGGACCCCACGGAGCAAACGGAGTGCGGAGTGGCCTGCATCACGGCCACCTACGACGCGACGGGCGAAGCGCTGGACGGAGATGACGCCCTGCAGTTTATCCTGCATACGGGCTCGGGTCTGGCCATCGTGGGCGAGATCGCGCGCAACGTGGTTCCGACCTTCTGCTTCGATGCCCTGGCGGGCATGACCTTCGGTACGACGTACTATATCTCGGCGGTGGTGGGCAACGACCTGGGCGGAGGCCTGGTGGACCTTGCAGACCCCTGCCTGGCAGTGGCCCAGGGCACGCCGATCGTGTTCTACGAGGTGCCCACGGGGACCTGACGGGAGATGCGACGATCTGCATCGGGAATGGAACAGACCTGACGGTGACCTTCACGGGTCCGGGTCCATACAGCCTGAGCTACGACGACGGATCGGGGATTGCCACGGTGATCAACGGGATCAACACGAACCCCTACATCTTTACGGTGAGCCCCACAGTGACGACGACCTACTGCCTGACGGACGTGTCGAACGCAGAGTGTGCGGGCCTACCGACAGGCTGCGCCACGGTGACGGTGAACACGGAAGTAGCGGTGAGCAACATAGGCATCGCGTGCAACGCGACGAACACGGCTTTCGAAGTGAGCTTTGAGATCACGGGCGGAGACGCGGGCACCTACACGGTGCTGCCCCTGGGCTCGGGAACCCTGACAGGAGGAAGCTTTGTGAGCAACCCGATAGCGGCAGGAGGGACGTATTCCTTCCAGGTGACGGACATCAACGGCTGTGCGGTGATCGTGGTGGAGGATCCGAGTCCGGTGATCTGCAACTGCTCCAGCGCGGTGGGTCAGATGGACCTTGCCCTGATCGAGGAGTGCTCAGACGGCCCGGTGACGGCGACGTACAACGTGCTGGGACAGAACTTCGACGGGGACGACCTGCTGGAGTTTGTGCTTCACACGGGCAGTGGCAACACGCTGGAATACCCCTTGATCGCCAGATCGGCTACGCCCAGCTTTAGCTTTGACCCGGGAACGATGAGTTACGGAACGACCTACTACATATCTGCCATCGTGGGCAGCGACGACGGGACGGGGAGCGTGAACGACCTTGCAGACCCCTGCCTGGCAGTGGCTCCGGGCACGCCGATCGTATTCTACGTGGTACCCACGGCCGTGCTCAGCGGTACGCAGGATATCTGCCTTGGGGATAACGCGGTGCTACCCATCGTGCTGACGGGGGATGCCCCTGGGCGTGACGGTATCGGACGGGACAACGAGTTTGACTCAGAGCGCGATCAACAGCACGAACTACAATTTTGTGATCCCGGCACCGGCAGGTACAGCCACCTACACGATCACGGCGATGAACGACGAGCACTGCACGGGTCCGATCAGCGGCACAGCGACGGTGACGGTGAATGTAGCGCCGGTGAACGATGTGCCGGTGGTGACGATCAATTCGACGAACACGGGGTATGTGGTGTGCTTCAACATCAGCGGAGGAGAGGCGCCATACACGGTGACGGACGGAGTAAACATGTGGACGACAAACGGGCCGTTTTGCAGCGATGAGCTGCCCTGCGGTAGTGGATATAACTTCAGCTACGACGACCCTAATGGCTGCGGGCCGGTGGTGGTAGCAGAACCCTGGTGGTGCGATTGCACGACGAGTGTGGGCCAGCTGGACCCTGCGGCGCAGGAGATCTGCGGTCAGGGTCCGGCGGTGGTGGCGTACGATGCCACGGGCCAGGTGCTGGATGGAGACGATGTGGTGGATTTCATCCTGCACAACGGCAACCAGGTACCGATCCTGACCAGCACGGTAGCGAGTTTCACGTATTCAGGATTGCTGACCTACGGCGTGACGTATTTCATCTCGTCCCGGGTGGCCAACAACGACGGCAACCGGGAGTGGATCCCCTGGATCCCTGTCTGGCCATCACGCCGGGTACACCGGTGGTGTTCTACGAGATTCCCAGCGCCCTGATCCAGGGTTCGGCGGATTTCTGTGCCGGCGAATCGGTTGATTTAAGCATCAGCGTGACAGGAGGCGTGGCCCCCTGGACCGTCAACCTGACCAATACCCTGGGCCAACCTATATCGGTAACGGTTCCATCGAGTCCGTTTACCTGGACGGTAGCTCCTCCGGGCACGACGCTTTACACGATAACCAGCGTTACGGATGGCAATTGCATTGGTACGGGCTCGGGCCTGGGTTCGGTGACTCAGCAGGGCGTTCCTTTCGGTATCGACGTAACCGTGACGCCCGACCCAACCAATACGGAAGTCGTTGTCTGCTTTACCATTGTGGGCGGCGATCAGGCCTCTTATGTGGTTACGGGCTGGCCGGGAACCCTGACGGGAACCCAGTTCTGCAGCGACCCGATCCCCTGCGATCAGGGAACCTATCAATTCCTGGTTCAGGACGGATTTTTCTGCATAACGGATACGCTGGCCGGTCCGATCATTTGCAACTGCGCCTCCGGCGCAGGGGTGATGACCCAGGTCGCCCAAACCGTGTGCGAGTTTGACGCAGTATCTTCGACACCTGCAACGGGTACCCAATTCGACGGCAACGACGTCTTGATGTACGTGTTGCATACCGGCGCCGGAACTTCACTGGGTACGATTATCGCGACCAATAGCACGCCCGACTTTACCTATGACGCTGCTACGATGGATTGCGATGCGAATTACTACATCTCCTCGGTCGTAGGCGACAACGACGGCACGGGCTCGGTGGATCTGGGCGACAATTGCCTTTCGGTATCTCAGGGCACCCCGGTGGTATTCAACTGCTTGCCCACCGCAACCATTAGCGGCGGCGGCCCGATCTGCGCAGGTCAGTCTATCAACGACTCTTTGTTTTGAACGGAGAAGGGCCATTTAACGTGGTGCTCAACGATGTCATTTGCAGGACATTAGCTGCCCGCCATTAACACTGGTAGCGTGTGTGGAGCCTCGGTTCCCGACTCAAACCACTACTTATTGCTTGTTGAGCCTGGAAGACCTTACCACCGGCTGTACCCAACACGGCAACCGGATCGATCACGGTGACGGTCAACAACCGGTTTTCGCCGGAACCGCCAACGTCTGACCGAACATTGCTCCGGAGTGGGTCAGCTGATCGACCTGACAGACCTCCTGACCGGTGAAGATCCGGGCGGGGTTGGACGGAAACCTCTACGGCCCTCTCCACCGGAGGCGCATTTAACGCCTGGGCAGGCACTCAACACCGCGGGCCAGGCGCTCCGAACCTTTACCTTCGCTTCTTCGCGGACGCGCCAGCGCCTCCCGCGGATGATAACGAAACCGTCACGGTCATCTTCCATCCGCCGCTCACCGCCGGGGCAGGAGCGTGCCCAGTGAGACCACACCTGTGGGTTGACCTCCGTCGAGATCGCGGGGGTACCGGCACCGGCGACGGGAGCCCACCTTCCTACGCGTGGCACCCTTGTTGCCTCGGCGAACGTGATCGGGAGGCAGACCACGCTTTACCGTAGGCCGGGCGGGTACCTGCCAACTGACGGTGACCAACACCCAGACCGTTTGCGTGTCTTCCGACCAAGTGGTGGTGGCTCAAAACCTGGACACCTTCTGGCCACGGTGACGGCTGAGGACGTGAGCTGTTCTGGCGCTGCGGACGGATTTATCCTGGTTGAAACGGTGACAGGGGGAAAGCCGCCTTACATATGTTCGCGCTCAACGGCAGGGCCTTTGCGACCAGCAGCAGTTTTCCAACCTCAACGGAGGGGATTACCCCTCGCCATTCGGATGCCAACGGTTGCGAAGTCGAGGTGCCGGCCACCGTGGTTGAACCTCAGGAACTGACGGCCACTCTGGTGGTCAACCTCCAGCCGGATGACGAGGGGAACTATTCCCTCGACCTGGGAGAGGAGTTGATCGCTGAACTTGGTGAGGTGTTTTGCGATCGCCGACCTGGATACGATCATCTGGTCGCCGGTCGATCTGGTGGCATGCAACGACCGCGTTCTGGCGCATCGGTGGTTGTGGCGCCTCAGGAGGGAACGATCTTCACGGTTGGTCAGAAAAAGGTCCCCTGCGAAGCGAGCGACCAGTTCCGGTTGTTGATCCGCAAGCCGCGTCCGGCGTTCATTCGAATATCTTCTCGCCGAACGACGACACGGTCAGAACGACGTGTTCTTCATCCGTGCCGGTAAGCAGGTACAGGAGATCCGCTCCTTCCTGGTGTTCAACCGCTGGGGCGAATCGGTGTTCGAGGCGCGGATTTCCAGCCCAACGACATCACGATCGGCTGGGACGGCTACCACAGGGGCAAGCGCGTGGATCCGGGAGTATTCGCCTACTACGCAGAGGTGCTTTACATCGATGGATACGGGAATTGCGCTTGGGCGTTTACGTCAGCCTGATTCGGTAACGGGAATACCGAGATGAGAAGGGGTCCTGTCCGCCTTAGGCGGGGCGAGACCCCTTTCTCATTTAAAAAAAAAGAGCCGATTACCACGAAGGTAATCAGCTCGTTTAACCCCAAAAAACCAAATATTATGAAAACTTAAAAAGCTGTCTATATAACCGTATAGGGGGGTATTTGTTTCAATTTTTTTTGTTAAAAAAACTTTTTATATGATATCCCCTTGTTTAGATAGGCCGGTTTTATCCAAATTTTTATAACTTGGATTTTTGCCATATTTAATTTTACGCTATGGAAAACTTCTACACTTATTGCTGGCGTCAGCTCTTATTGTAATCTTTTCCTTATCCGCAGAGAGTCAGTGCAATATTCCTTTCCCTCCGGCCACGGGCCCTACGGCCTGTCAAAATGCGCCGACATTTTGTTCTACAGCCGCTATGGATAACTATTGTTCCTCGACGGGGCCGACCGGCGTAGGGCCATGCCCACCTCCCTTCTGTTCGGGCTGTCAGAATTACCAATGGTTTAATTTTGTGGCGGCCCTTGAGTCCCTGCACCGGCGGTACGTCCACCTATACAGTGACACCTCCGGGCTCCGGCCCTGCTCCGACGGGCTATACCTGGACGGTGACGGGCGGAACGTTTACGACCAGCGGGAACACGATCACGGTGACCTGGACGGCCGCGGGCGCGGGCCAGGTATGCGTCACGGCGAACAACGCCTGCGGGCCCGGCCCGGCAGCTTGTCTTGCCATCACGGTGGGCCAGGGCCCTGCGGTGCCGACCCTGACGGGTCCTGCCCACGGTGTGCGGAGGGAGATGTGATCAACTACGTGATCAACCCCGTGGACCCCAGTACGACGAGTTACACCTGGACGGTTGGAGGCAACGCCTCTTTCACGGACCTTGGAAGCAGCATACAGGTAGATTTTTCCGGAGCGGTGGACGGCCAGATCTGCGTGACAGGCACGAACGCCTGCGGAACGAGCGCCCAGGCCTGCATCGCGGTGACGGTGGATGACGTGCCGGCGCAGCCGGTGATCGCCGGAGTGGCCTCGGTGTGCAACGGCGAGATCGCCAACTACAGCGTGCCGCTGGATCCCAATGCGACGAGCTACACCTGGACGGTTCCTGCGGGAGCTGGGATAGCCTCAGGTCAGGGCACGAATGCGATTGTGATCAACTGGACGGGCGGAGCGAGCGGGAACGTGTGCGTACGTGCGATCAACGCCTGCGGACAGAGCCCGCAGGCCTGCTTTGCCGTATCGGTGAACGCGGCTCCGACAGCCACGCTGAGCGGGAGCGGTTCTTACTGTGCGGGCAGCCCTCAGAACTTCAACCTGAGCATCGATCTGACGGGGGCCAGCCCCTGGGATATCGTGTATGCGATAGACGGACTGCCGCAGGCCCCGATCACGGGGGTTGTGATGGATCCATTCATCTTGACGGTAAGCGCTCCGGGGGTATACACCCTTGTGAGCCTGGACAACATAGCGCCCTGCCCGGGCTGGTATCGGTACGGCCACGATCACAGAAACCCCCTGCCCAGCGCGGTGCTGAGCGGGAGCGGATCGATTTGCCAGGGTAGCGGGGATTGCATCCCCCTGTCGGTGCTGCTGACGGGCACCCCTCCCTGGAGTTTGACCTTCACGCTCAACGGTGCGCCGCAGGCCCCGATCACGGGTATCGTGACCAACCCCTTTGCCTTTGACGCATGTCAGGGCGGGACGTACGCGATCTCCCAGGTGACGGACGGCAACGGCTGCGTGGAAACGGGCTCCGGCTCTTCGGTGGTGGGTGTGAACACAGCGGTGACGGTGTCCAACATCCAGGTGACGTGCAACGCGACGAGCACGGGCTACACGGTGAGCTTTACGATAAACGGAGGAGATCCGGGCAGCTACACGGTAGACGGAAGCGCAGCGGGGATTGTGGCAGGCGTGTACACGAGTGCGGAGATCCCCAGCGGGAGTGGCTATAGTTTTGTGGTAGACGATGCGAACAGGCTGCGGACCGGTGACGGTGTCCCAGGCCCAGGTGCTGTGCAACTGCATCACCTGTGTGGGTGATATGGACCCCCGGAGCAAACGGAGTGCGGAGTGGCCTGCATCACGGCCACCTACGACGCGACGGGCGAAGCGCTGGACGGAGATGACGCCCTGCGGTTTATCCTGCATACGGGCTCGGGTCTGGCCATCGTGGGCGAGATTGCGCAACGTGGTTCCGACCTTCTGCTTCGATGCCCTGGCGGGCATGACCTTCGGCACGACGTACTATATCTCGGCGGTGGTGGGCAACGACCTGGGCGGAGGCCTGGTGGACCTTGCAGACCCCTGCCTGGCAGTGGCTCAGGGCACGCCGATCGTATTCTACGAGGTGCCCACGGGAGACCTGACGGGAGATGCGACGATCTGCATCGGGAACGGAACAGACCTGACGGTGAGCTTCACGGGTCCGGGTCCATACAGCCTGAGCTACGACGACGGATCTGGGATTGCCACGGTGATCAACGGGATCAACACGAACCCCTACATCTTTACGGTGAGCCCTACAGTGACGACGACCTACTGCCTGACGGACGTGTCGAACGCGGAGTGTGCGGGCCTACCGACAGGCTGTGCCACGGTGACGGTGAACACGGAGGTAGCGGTGAGCAACATAGGCATCGCGTGCAACGCGACGAACACGGCCTTCGAGGTGAGCTTTGAGATCACGGGCGGAGATGCGGGCACCTACACGGTGCTGCCCCTGGGCTCGGGAACTTTGACAGGAGGCAGCTTTGTGAGCAACCCGATAGCGGCGGGAGGGACGTATTCCTTCCAGGTGACGGACATCAACGGCTGTGCGGTGATCGTGGTGGAGGATCCGAGTCCGGTGATCTGCAACTGCTCCAGCGCCGTGGGTCAGATGGACCTTGCGCTGATCGAGGAGTGCGGAGACGGACCGGTGACAGCGACCTACAACGTGCTGGGCCAGAACTTCGACGGGGACGACCTGCTGGAGTTTGTGCTTCACACGGGCAGCGGCAACACGCTGGAATACCCCTTGATCGCCAGATCGGCTACGCCCAGCTTTAGCTTTGACCCGGGGACGATGAGTTACGGAACGACGTACTATATATCTGCTATCGTGGGCAGCGACGACGGGACGGGGAGTGTGAACGACCTTGCAGACCCCTGCATGGCAGTGGCTCCGGGCACGCCGGTGATCTTCCACTTGGTACCCACGGCCGTGCTGAGCGGCACGCAGGATATCTGCCTTGGGGATAACGCGGTGCTACCCATCGTGCTGACGGGGGATGCCCCCTGGAGCGTGACGGTATCGGACGGGACAACGAGTTTGACGCAGAGCGGGATCAACAGCACGAACTACAATTTTGTGATCCCGGCCCGGCAGGTAGCGGAACCTACACGATCACGGCGATGAACGACGAGCACTGCACGGGCCCGATCAGCGGCACAGCGACGGTGACGGTGAATGTAGCGCCGGTGAACGATGTGCCGGTGGTGACGATCAATTCGACGAACACGGGGTATGTGGTGTGCTTCAACATCAGCGGAGGAGAGGCGCCATACACGGTGACGGACGGAGTAAACATGTGGACGACAAACGGACCGTTTTGCAGCGATGAGCTGCCCTGCGGCAGTGGATATAACTTCAGCTACGACGACCCTAACGGCTGCGGGCCGGTGGTGGTAGCAGAACCCCTGGTGGAGTGCGATTGCACGACGAGTGTGGGGCCAGCTGGACCCGGCGGCGCAGGAGATCTGCGGTCAGGGTCCGGCGGTGGTGGCGTACGATGCCACGGGCCAGGTGCTGGATGGAGACGATGTGGTGGATTTCATTCTGCACAACGGAGACCAGGTACCGATCCTGACCAGCACGGTAGCGAGCTTCACGTATTCGGGATTGCTGACCTACGGGGTGACGTATTTCATCTCGGCCCGGGTGGGCAACAACGACGGCAACGGGGGAGTAGATCCCCTGGATCCCTGTCTGGCCATCACGCCGGGTACACCGGTGGTGTTCTACGAGATTCCCAGCGCCCTGATCCAGGGTTCGGCGGATTTCTGTGCCGGCGAATCAGTTGGATTTGAGCATCAGCGTGACGGGAGGCGTGGCCCCCTGGGACATCAACCTGACCAACACCCAGGGCCAGCAGCTATGATCGGTGGCGGTTCCATCCAGTCCATTTACCTGGAGGTAACTCCTCCGGGCACGACGCTGTACACGATAACCAGCGTGAGGATGGCAATTGCATCGGTGCGGGCGTACGGGGATCGGTCTTGTGCCTCAGCAGGGCGTTCCCTTTGGTGTCGAAGTAACCGGTCACCCCGGACCCAACCAATACGGATGTCGTAGTCTGCTTTACCGTGGTGGGCGGAGATCCGGCTCCTATTGTGGTTACGGGCTGGCCGGGAACCCTGACGGGCGATCAGTTTTGCAGCGACCCGATTCCCTGCGATCAGGGCACTTACCAATTCCTGGTCCAGGACGGATTTTGCTGCAGGACCGATACGATCGCGGGTCCGATCATTTGCAACTGCGGCTCCGGCGCGGGCATCATGGAACAGAGCCAGAACGCGCTCTGCGAGTTTGAATCCGTTAATGTAGCTGCTGCATTTTCAACCCAGTTGGACGGCAACGACGTGCTGATGTACGCCCTGCATACCGGCGGTGGCGCTTCACTGGGCACGATTTTCGCGACCAATAGTACGCCTGATTTTACCTACGACCCTGCGACCATGGATTGCGATGTGACCTATTACATCTCCTCGGTGGTAGGCGACAACGATGGCACGGGCTCGGTGGACCTGGGCGACGACTGCCTTTCGGTATCCCAGGGCACCCCGGTGGTATTCAACTGCCTGCCCACGGTCTCGATTAGCGGAGGAGGCCCGATCTGCCTGGGCCAATCCATCAATGCCAGCTTTACGCTTCCGGGCAACCTGCCTTACAACGTAGTAATTAATAACGGCACCCAGGATACGACCCTGACTTCCATTACAAATGGAACAACGTGGAGTTTGAGCCCCAATCAGACGACGACCTATTCGCTGATCAGCGTGGAGAACGCCATTACCGGCTGTACAAATACGGCCACGGGTTCGATCACGGTGACGGTCAACAACCCGGTATTCGCCGGTACGGCCAACGCTCCGACGGCGCTTTGCTCCGGAGTGGGTCAGTTGATCGGCCTTGGCAGCCTGCTGACGGGTGCAGATCCGGGCGGGGTGTGGACGGAAACCTCTACAGCTCCCTCCACCGGCGGCGCATTTAACGCCGGGGCAGGCACCTTCAACACCGCAGGCCAGGCGCCGGGCACCTATACCTTCCGCTACTTCATGGATGGCATACCTCCTTGCGTGGACGACAATGAAACCGTGACGGTGATCATCCACCCGCTACCCATCGCCGATGCGGGCCCCGCCCAGGAACTGACCTGCGGACTGACCGCCGTCGGTATCGGGGGTACGGGCACGAGCACAGGGGCCCAATTCGCCTACGAATGGACCCTGGTTGGCTCGACGAACGTGATTGGGAGTCAGACCACGCTTTCCGTAGGCCAGGCGGGTACCTACCAGCTGACGGTGATCAACACCCAGACGGGTTGCGAGTCTTCGGATCAGGTGGATGTGACGCAAAACCTGGACACTCCGGTGGCCACGGTGAGCGCCGAGGATGTGAGCTGTTTCGGCGCCGGGGATGGATTTATCCTGGTTGAAACCATTACCGGGGGCAAGCCGCCCTATATGTTCGCGCTCAACGGCGGGGCCTTTGGCGACCAGCAGCAGTTTTCCAACCTCAGCGGAGGGGATTACCTCATCGCCATCCAGGACGCCAACGGCTGCGAAGTGCAGGTGCTGGTCACGGTGATCGAACCTCAGGAGCTGACGGCCACTCTGGTGGTCAACCTGCAGCCGGACAACGAGGGGAACTATTTCCTGGAACTGGGCGAGGAGCTGGACCTGGATCTGCAGAGCAGTTTCGCGATAGCGGATCTGGACACGATCATCTGGTCGCCGGCCGATCTGGTGGCATGCAACGACCCGTTCTGCGCATCGGTGACGGTGGCGCCTCAGGAGGGAACGATCTTCACGGTTACCGTAGAAAAAGGTCCCTGCGAAGCGAGCGACCAGTTCCGGTTGTTGATCCGCAAGCCGCGTCCGGTGTTCATTCCGAACATCTTCTCGCCGAACGACGACGGTCAGAACGACGTGTTCTTCATCCAGGCCGGTAAGCAGGTACAGGAGATCCGCTCCTTCCTGGTGTTCAACCGCTGGGGCGAATCGGTGTTCGAGGCGTATGATTTCCAGCCCAACGACATCACGATCGGCTGGGACGGCTACCACAGGGGCAAGCGCGTGGATCCGGGAGTATTCGCCTACTACGTAGAGGTGCTTTACATCGATGGATACGTGGAATTGCTCAAGGGCGACGTCAGCCTGATTCGATAAGATTCGGAATAAAATTTTGATAAGGCAGTTTGCCCGGCCTTAGGCGGCGCAAACTGCCTTATCATTTAAAAAGAGCCGATTACGCGAGGTAATCAGCTTGTTTAACCCTAAAAAACCAAATATTATGAATACTTAAAAGCTTTCTATATTTTCACGCTTATGTTTTGTTTCAAATTTTTGGTTAAAAAAATCTTTCGATTGAAGCGCAGTTCCCCTTTTCAGGCAGCGAATGGATGAAAAATTCGCTCTAAGTATCAAATCTTTAAAACAGTCGAATATTAACTCGCTATGGTGAAACTTTTACCCCTATGGCTCCTGCCGGTCTTTGTGCTGGTCCATTCCCAATTCGCTTTCAGTCAGTGCAACATCCCCTTCCCTCCTTCCACGGGCCCTCAGGGATGTGCCAATGCGCCGACATTTTGCTCCACTGCGGCAATGGATAATTATTGCTCTTCGACCGGCCCGACCGGCGTTGGTCCCTGTCCCCCCATGTTTTGCGCCGGTTGCCAAAACAACCAGTGGTTTAACTTCGTGGCGGGCTCCTCCAATATTACTATTCAGATCAATCCATCCAATTGCTCGCTCAACAGTCGAAGGCTTGCAGGCGGAGATCTACCAAACGACCAACTGCGTCAACTTCACTTCGGTATCCAACTGCGAAACACCGGGAACTCCAGTGCCCATCACAGTCACCTCCAACAGTCTGGTTCCCGGCCAAACCTACTACCTGATGATCGACGGCTGGGCGGGAGATATTTGCGATTACACGATCGATGTACTCGCGGGAACCATAGGGAGTCCGGGCCCTCCGGTTATTCCCGGCATTATCACGGGCCCGATGAACGTATGCCCGGGCGCCGTGCTCAACTATTCGGTCCCTCCCGGTGCGGCCATCGGCAACTACGACTGGAGCCTCACCCCCGCCATCGGGATCATCGGTAACGATGGGAGCAACAACATCACGATCACTTTCACAGGCCCCGGCGTCGCCCAGCTTTGCGTGACGCCTTCCAACGATTGCGCTACCGGGACGACGATCTGTAAAACGATCATTTCCACGCCTATCGCTCCCCAATTCGAGTTCATCACGTTTTGTTTTGGGGATACCTGGACCTGCCAGGGGCAAACCTTTTCATTCCCCGGTCAGCAAACCTTCGTGTACGACTCCTGGCTTGGCTGCGACAGCACGCGGATCTGCGTAGCGACGGCCATTCCGCCGATCGTGATGCCGCCGTTCCAGGCGGTAATCTGCCAGGGTCAGAGCTATAACTTTGCGGGCAATACCTATAATGCCACGGGTGGCTACCCGGTCACGCTGGTAGCAGCCAATGGCTGCGACTCTGTAGTGACGCTGATCCTGCTGGTGATGCAGGCCAATGCGGTGATCGCCCCTCCCGGGGTGCTGGGCTGCGGAGGCAACTCCACTTTGGTGCTAAACGGCTCGGGCTCGACGACGACACCCGCCGCCTCGGGGGCGGTGCTAGCCTATTCGTGGACTGGTCCGGGGATTGTCAGCGGGGGCAACACCCTCAACCCAACGATCAATTTGGCCGGGACCTATACTTTGACTGTAACACAAACATTTTTAGGCGTGACCTGCACGAGCCAAGCCTCGGTGACGGTGACTTCAAACCTAGCGGTTCCCAACCAGCCAACCGTTGCGGGACCCTTGAGTCCCTGCACCGGCGGTACGTCTACCTACACGGTGACACCTCCTGCCTCGGGCCCTGCTCCGACGGGCTATACCTGGACGGTGACGGGCGGTACCTTTACGACCAGCGGGAACACGATCACGGTGACCTGGACAGCCGCTGGAGCGGGCCAGGTATGCGTCACGGCGAACAACGCCTGCGGGCCCGGCCCGGCAGCTTGTCTTGCCATCACGGTGGGCCAGGGCCCTGCGGTACCGACCCTGACGGGTCCTGCCACGGTGTGCGAGGGAGATGTGATCAACTACGTGATCAACCCGGTGGACCCCAGTACGACGAGTTATACCTGGACGGTGGGAGGCAACGCCTCTTTCACGGACCTTGGAAGCAGCATACAGGTAGATTTTTCCGGAGCGGTGGACGGCCAGATCTGCGTAACGGGCACGAATGCCTGCGGCACGAGCGCCCAGGCCTGCATCGCGGTGACGGTGGATGACGTGCCGGCGCAGCCGGTGATCGCCGGAGTGGCCTCGGTGTGCAACGGCGAGATCGCCAACTACAGCGTGCCGCTGGATCCCAACGCGACGAGCTACACCTGGACGGTTCCTGCCGGAGCCACGATCACGGCGGGTCAGGGCACGAATGCGATTGTGATCAACTGGACGGGCGGAGCGAGCGGGAACGTGTGCGTACGTGCGATCAACGCCTGCGGACAGAGCCCACAGGCCTGCTTTGCCGTATCGGTGAACGCGGCTCCGACAGCCACGCTATCGGGCGGGGGTTCGTACTGTGCGGGCAGCCCGCAGAACTTCAACCTGAGCATCGATCTGACGGGGGCCAGCCCCTGGGATATCGTGTATGCGATAGACGGACTGCCGCAGGCCCCGATCACGGGGGTTGTGACGGACCCCTACATCTTGACGGTAAGCGCTCCGGGGTATACACCCTTGTGAGCCTGGACAACATAGCGCCCTGCCCGGGCCTGGTATCGGGTACGGCCACGATCACGGAAAACCCCCTGCCCAGCGCGGTGCTGAGCGGGAGCGGATCGATCTGCCAGGGTAGCGGGGATTGCATCCCCCTGTCGGTGCTGCTGACGGGCACCCCTCCCTGGAGTTTGACCTTCACGCTCAACGGGACGCCGCAGGCGCCGATCACGGGGATTGTGACCAACCCCTTTGCCTTTGACGCATGTCAGGGCGGGACGTACGCGATCTCCCAGGTGACGGACGGCAACGGCTGCGTGGAAACGGGCGCGGGAAGTTCGGTGGTGGGTGTGAACACGGCGGTGACGGTATCCAATATCCAGGTGACTTGCAACGCGACGAGCACGGGGTACACGGTGAGCTTTACAATCAACTCAGGAGATCCGGGCAGCTACACGGTAGACGGAAGCGCAGCGGGGATTGTGGCAGGCGTGTACACGAGTGCGGAGATCCCCAGCGGGAGTGGCTATAGTTTTGTGGTGGACGATGCGAACAGCTGCGGACCGGTGACGGTATCGCAAGCTATTGTGCTGTGCAACTGTATCACCTCGGTGGGTGATATGGACCCCACGGAGCAAACGGAGTGCGGAGTGGCCTGCATCACGGCCACGTACGACGCGACGGGCGAAGCGCTGGACGGAGATGACGCCCTGCAGTTTATCCTGCATACGGGCTCGGGTCTGGCCATCGTGGGCGAGATCGCGCGCAACGTGGTTGCGACCTTCTGCTTCGATGCCCTGGCGGGCATGAGCTTCGGCACGACGTACTATATCTCGGCGGTGGTGGGCAACGACCTGGGCGGAGGCCTGGTGGACCTTGCAGACCCCTGCCTGGCAGTGGCTCAGGGCACGCCGATCGTATTCTACGAGGTGCCCACGGGAGACCTGACCGGAGATGCGACGATCTGCATCGGGGATGGAACAGACCTGACGGTGACCTTCACGGGTCCGGGCCCGTACAGCCTGAGCTACGACGACGGATCGGGGATTGCCACGGTGATCAACGGGATCAACACGAACCCCTACATCTTTACGGTGAGCCCCACAGTGACGACGACCTACTGCCTGACGGACGTGTCGAACGCGGAGTGTGCGGGCCTACCGACAGGCTGTGCCACGGTGACGGTGAACACGGAAGTAGCGGTGAGCAACATAGGCATCGCGTGCAACGCGACGAACACGGCTTTCGAGGTGAGCTTTGAGATCACGGGCGGAGACGCGGGCACCTACACGGTGCTGCCCCTGGGCTCGGGAACCCTGACAGGAGGAAGCTTTGTGAGCAACCCGATAGCGGCGGGAGGGACGTATTCCTTCCAGGTGACGGATATCAACGGCTGTGCGGTGATCGTGGTGGAGGATCCGAGTCCGGTGATCTGCAACTGCTCCAGCGCCGTGGGTCAGATGGACCTTGCGCTGATCGAGGAGTGCGGAGACGGACCGGTGACAGCGCTGTATAACGTGCTGGGACAGAACTTCGACGGGGACGACCTGCTGGAGTTTGTGCTTCACACGGGCAGCGGCAACACGCTGGAATACCCCTTGATCGCCAGATCGGCTACGCCCAGCTTTAGCTTTGACCCGGGAACGATGAGTTACGGAACGACGTACTACATATCTGCTATCGTGGGCAGCGACGACGGAGCGGGGAGCGTGAACGACCTTGCAGACCCCTGCATGGCGGTGGCTCCCGGCACGCCGGTGATCTTCCACCTGGTACCCACGGCCGTGCTCAGCGGTACGCAGGATATCTGCCTTGGGGATAACGCGGTGCTACCCATCGTGCTGACGGGGGATGCCCCCTGGAGCGTGACGGTATCGGACGGGACAACGAGTTTGACGCAGAGCGGGATCAACAGCACGAACTACAATTTTGTGATCCCGGCCCCGGCAATAAGCGGAACGTACACGATCACGGCGATGAACGACGAGCACTGCACGGGCCCGATCAGCGGCACAGCGACGGTGACGGTGAATGTAGCGCCGGTGAACGATGTGCCGGTGGTGACGATCAATTCGACGAACACGGGGTATGTGGTGTGCTTCAACATCAGCGGAGGAGAGGCGCCATACACGGTGACGGACGGAGTAAACATGTGGACGACAAACGGACCGTTTTGCAGCGATGAGCTGCCCTGCGGCAGTGGATATAACTTCAGCTACGACGACCCTAACGGCTGCGGGCCGGTGGTGGTAGCAGAACCCCTGGTGGAGTGCGATTGCACGACGAGTGTGGGCCAGCTGGACCCGGCGGCGCAGGAGATCTGCGGTCAGGGTCCGGCGGTGGTGGCGTACGATGCCACGGGCCAGGTGCTGGACGGAGACGATGTGGTGGATTTCATTCTGCACAACGGCAACCAGGTACCGATCCTGACGAGCACGGTAGCGAGCTTCACGTATTCGGGATTGCTCACCTACGGAGTGACGTATTTCATCTCGGCCCGGGTGGGCAACAACGACGGCAATGGAGGAGTGGATCCCCTGGACCCCTGCATGGTCATCACACCTGGTACACCGGTGGTGTTCTACGAGATACCCAGCGCGACGCTGAGCGGGGGAGGAGATTTTTGTGCTGGAGATCAGGTAGACCTGACGGTGACGATCGCGGGGGGCACGGCCCCCTGGGAGATCACCTACACGAACACGCAGAACCAGCAGGCCACGATCAGCATTCCCTCCAGCCCATTTACTTTTCAGGTAACCCCGACAGGCACGACGCTGTACACCCTGGTCAGCGTGGAGGATGACCATTGCATCGGCGCAAACGTAACGGGGGTAGCGGCATTCACCCAACAGAACTTCCCCTTTGGGACGAACGTCCAGGTGACGACCGACCCAACGGTGACCTTTGCTACGGTATGTTTCACCATTGTAGGAGGCGATCTCAGTACTTATACGGTTACGGGTTGGCCGGGCACCTTGACGGGCGACCAGTTCTGCAGCGACCCCATTCCCTGCGATCAGAATAGCTATCAGCTCCTGATCCAGGACGGATTCGGCTGCGGGATCGATACGATCGCCGGTCCGATCATTTGCAACTGCGTATCGGGCGCCGGGGTCATGAATCAAAGTCTTTCCGCGCTCTGCGAGCTTGAAACGGCTTCCGTGTCGGTGGCCACGTCGCCCCAACTCGACGGCAACGACGTGCTGATGTATGCACTGCATACGGGAAGCGGCGCCACGCTGGGCACGATTTTAGCGACCAACAGCACGCCTGATTTTACATACGACCCGGTCATTCTGGATTGCGGGGTGACCTATTATATTTCCTCTGTGGTGGGAGATAACGATGGCACGGGCTCGGTGGACCTTGGCGACGATTGCCTGTCGGTATCTCCAGGCTCGCCGGTCATCTTCAACTGCCTGCCCACCGCTACGATCAACGGAGGAGGCCCGATCTGCCTGGGCCAATCCATCAATGCCAGCTTTACGCTTCCGGGCAACCTGCCTTACATTTTGGTGGTGAACGACGGCACACAGGATATCACTTTGCCTTCGCTCACAAACGGCGAAGTCTGGAGCCTGAGCCCTACCCAGACGACGACCTATACACTGATCAGCGTGGAAAATGCCATTACCGGCTGTACAAATACGGCCACGGGTTCGATCACGGTGACGGTCAACAACCCGGTATTTGCCGGTACGGCTAACGCTCCGACGGCGCTTTGCTCGGGAGTGGGCCAACTCATTGGTCTTGCCGGCCTGCTGACGGGTGCAGATCCGGGCGGGGTGTGGACGGAAACCTCTACTGCTCCCTCCACCGGCGGGGCGTTTAACGCCGGGGCCGCAACATTTAACACCGCAGGACAGGCTCCGGGCACTTATACCTTCCGCTACTTCATGGACGGCACAGCTCCCTGCGTGGACGACAATGAAACCGTGACGGTGATCATCCATCCGCTGCCCACCGCCGATGCAGGAACCCCACAGGAGCTTACCTGCGACGCCACAACGGCAGAAGTCGGAGGTTCGGGCACGAGCACGGGGGCGCAGTTTACCTACGAATGGACCCTGGTTGGCTCGACGAACGTGATTGGAAACCAGGCCACCCTTCCAATCAATCAGGAGGGAACCTATCAGCTGACGGTGATTAACACCCAGACGGGTTGCGAGTCTTCGGATCAGGTGGTGGTGACGCAGAGCATTGAAACGCCCCAGCCGGTCATCACGGCAGAAGACGTGAGCTGCTTCGGTGCGGCAGACGGCTTTATCCAGATCGAATCGGCTACCGGCGGCAAGCCGCCCTATATGTTCGCGCTCAACGGCGGGACCTTCAGCGACCAGCAGCAGTTTACCGGATTGAGCGGCGGGGATTACCTCATCTCCATCCAGGACGCCAACGGTTGTGAAACGCAGGTGCTGGTCACGGTGATCGAACCCCAGGAACTTAGCGTAAGCTTGAACGCCAACATCCTTCCCGACGGCGAGGGCAACTTCGTCATCGAATGGGGCGATGAACTCGACCTCAACCTGCAGAGCACCCTGCCGATCGCCGACCTGGATACGATCATCTGGTCGCCGGCCGATCTGGTGGAATGCAACGACGTGTTCTGCTCTTCGGTAACCGTGGCGCCCCAGGAGGGCGTGACCTTCACAGTCAACATAGAGAAAGGTCCCTGCTCGGCCAGCGACCAGTTCCGCATCCTGGTCAAAACCCCGCGCGACGTATTTATCCCCAACATCTTTTCGCCCAACCTGGATGGCCAGAACGACGTGTTCTTCGTCCAGGCGGGGAAACAGATCGCGCAGATCCGATCCTTCCTGGTCTTCGACCGTTGGGGAGGGACCGTGTTCCGTGCGGACAATTTCCAACCTAACGACATCACCATCGGCTGGGACGGGTATTATCGGGGAAAACTCGCCGCCATTGGCGTGTACGCCTATTTTGTGGAAGTCGAATACGTGGACGGATATGTGGAGATCCTGGAAGGGGATGTGACCCTGGTTCGTTAATCAACCTGTTTTTGATTTATACGAAAAAAGGCCCCATCTCCTCGATCGGGGCCTTTTTTCGTATAAATCGGGAACATTTTTTACTTTTAGTAGCCATTAAATCGCTTTTACTATGAGGAATGTATACCATTACCTGCTATTGACCCTGTTTTCGATCGGGGTATCCAATGCCTTGGCCCAAAACCCGACGATCCAGGACTGCCTGGGCGCCATCCCGATTTGTCAGCAGATATATGTGGAGAACGCCTCTCCAACGGGCAGCGGCAACTTTCCAAATGAGATCAATACGTCTATTAATTGCACGGCCGGAGAGCTCAACTCCATCTGGTACACCTTCACCGTCAATCAGTCCGGAAATTTCGGTTTCCTCCTGACCCCAATGAATATTACCGACGATTACGATTGGTCCCTGTTCAATATCACCAACGCCTCTTGTGGAGATATCGACAATAACCAAAGCCTCATGGTAAGCTGCAATGCGGCCGGCGGGGGCACTTGCAACGGCCTGACCGGGGCGACTGGAGGTACCACCTACAACGTCCAGGGCGCCGGATGCAATGCCAATCCTCCTTCTCAAACCATGGGTTTTTCCGCGTTCAACTCCCTGATTCCCGTTATTGTCGGCAACACCTACGTATTAATGGTATCCAACTGGACCGGTTCGCCAAACGGCTATACCATCGACTTTGGATTGACCTCCGTCGGCGTCTTTGGCGCGAATAACCCCCCCATTATTCCCGGAAATATTATGGGTCCGATGAACGTATGCCCTGGCGGGGTTTTTAATTATTCTGTCAACCCGGCGGTTGGCGCCTCCAACTACAATTGGACGCTTACGCCCGCCATCGGGGGCATCTCCAACAACGGGAGCAACAACATCTCGATCACTTTTGCCCAGGCCGGGGTCACCCAGCTTTGCGTGACCCCCTCTAACCCCTGTGTGATCGGTCCTCCAAAATGTAAAACGATAATCGTAACGCCTATCCCGCCTACCTTTCACTTTATTAATTATTGCTTCGGGGATACCTGGACCTGTGAAGGCCAGACTTTTTCTTTTCCCGGTCAGCAGAGCTTCCTGTACGATTCCTGGCTTGGTTGTGACAGCTCAGTCATCTGCGTGGCAACGGCCATTCCACCGATCGTGATGCCTCCCCAGCAGGCGGCGATCTGCCAGGGCCAGAGCTATAACTTTGCGGGCAATACCTATAATGCCACCGGGGGCTACCCGGTGACGCTTCAGGCGGCTAATGGCTGCGACTCCGTGGTGACGCTCATCCTGTCCGTCATGCAAGCCGATGCGGTGATCGCTCCGCCCGGCTTGCTGGGTTGCGGAGGCGCCTCCACCCTGATCCTCGACGGATCCGGGTCGACGACGACGCCAGCCGCCTCGGGGGCGGTGCTAACTTACCTCTGGACCGGCCCCGGTATTGTCGGACCGAATAACCTGCTGATAGCGACCATCAATCAACCCGGGACCTATACTTTAACAGTGACGCAAACATTTATGGGCGTGACCTGCACGGACCAGGCTTCGGTGACGGTAACGGCTAACGTAGCGGTTCCCAACCAACCCACAGTTGCGGGGCCCTTGAGTCCCTGTACCGGCGGTACGTCTACCTATACGGTGACACCTCCGGCCTCGGGCCCTGCTCCGACGGGCTATACCTGGACGGTTACGGGCGGTACCTTTACGACCAGCGGGAATACGATCACGGTGACCTGGACAGCCGCTGGTGCGGGCCAGGTATGCGTCACGGCGAACAACGCCTGCGGGCCCGGCCCGGCAGCTTGTCTTGCCATCACGGTGGGCCAGGGGGCCCTGCGGTGCCGACCCCTGACGGGTCCTGCCACGGTGTGCGAAGGAGATGTGATCAACTACGTGATCAACCCCGTGGACCCCAGTACGACGAGTTATACCTGGACGGTTGGAGGCAACGCCTCTTTCACGGACCTTGGAAGCAGCATACAGGTAGATTTTTCCGGAGCGGTGGACGGCCAGATCTGCGTAACGGGCACGAATGCCTGCGGCACGAGCGCCCAGGCCTGCATCGCGGTGACGGTGGATGACGTGCCGGCGCAGCCGGTGATCGCCGGAGTGGCCTCGGTGTGCAACGGCGAGATCGCCAACTACAGCGTGCCGCTGGATCCCAACGCGACGAGCTACACCTGGACGGTTCCTGCCGGAGCCACGATCACCTCGGGTCAGGGCACGAATGCGATTGTGATCAACTGGACGGGCGGAGTGAGCGGGAACGTGTGCGTACGTGCGATCAACGCCTGCGGACAGAGCCCGCAGGCCTGCTTTGCCGTATCGGTGAACGCGGCTCCGACAGCCACGCTAGCGGGCGCGGTTCTTACTGTGCGGGCAGCCCTCAGAACTTCAACCTGAGCATCGATCTGACGGGGGCCAGCCCCTGGGATATCGTGTATGCGATAGACGGACTGCCGCAGGCCCCGATCACGGGGGTTGTGACGGACCCATATATTTTGACGGTAAGCGCTCCGGGGGTATACACCCTTGTGAGCCTGGACAACATAGCGCCCTGCCCGGGCCTGGTATCGGGTACGGCCACGATCACGGAAAACCCCCTGCCCAGCGCGGTGCTCAGCGGGAGCGGATCGATCTGTCAGGGGAGCGGGGATTGCATCGGGCTGTCGGTGCTGCTGACGGGCACCCCTCCCTGGAGTTTGACCTTCACGCTCAACGGTGCGCCGCAGGCGCCGATCACGGGTATCGTGACCAACCCTTTTGCCTTTGACGCATGTCAGGGCGGGACGTACGCCATCTCCCAGGGTGACGGACGGCAACGGCTGCGCGGAAACGGGCGCCGGATCTTCGGTGGTGGGGTGAACACGGCGGTGACGGTATCCAACATCCAGGCGACTTGCAACGCGACGAGCACGGGCTACACGGTGAGCTTTACGATCAACTCTGGAGATCCGGGCAGCTACACGGTAGACGGAAGCGCAGCGGGGATTGTGGCAGGCGTGTACACGAGCGCGGAGATCCCCAGCGGGAGTGGCTATAGTTTTGTGGTGGACGATGCGAACAGCTGCGGACCGGTGACGGTGTCGCAAGCCAGGGTGCTGTGCAACTGTATCACGTCGGTGGGGACATGGATCCGGCAGGAACAAACGGAGTGCGGAGTGGCCTGCATCACGGCCACGTACGACGCGACGGGCGAAGCGCTGGACGGAGATGACGCCCTGCAGTTTATCCTGCATACGGGCTCGGGTCTGGCCATTGTGGGCGAGATTGCGCGCAACGTGGTTCCGACCTTCTGCTTCGATGCCCTGGCGGGCATGACCTTCGGCACGACGTACTATATCTCGGCGGTGGTGGGCAACGACCTGGGCGGAGGCCTGGTGGACCTTGCAGACCCCTGCCTGGCAGTGGCTCAGGGCACGCCGATCGTGTTCTACGAGGTGCCCACGGGGGACCTGACGGGAGATGCGACGATCTGCATCGGGAACGGAACGGACCTGACGGTGACCTTCACGGGCCCGGGTCCATACAGCCTGAGCTACGACGACGGATCGGGGATTGCCACGGTGATCAACGGGATCAACACGAACCCCTACATCTTTACGGTGAGCCCCACAGTGACGACGACCTACTGCCTGACGGACGTGTCGAACGCGGAGTGTGCGGGCCTACCTACGGGCTGTGCCACGGTGACGGTGAACACGGAAGTAGCGGTGAGCAACATAGGCATCGCGTGCAACGCGACGAACACGGCTTTCGAGGTGAGCTTTGAGATCACGGGCGGAGACGCGGGCACCTACACGGTGCTGCCCCTGGGCTCGGGAACCCTGACAGGAGGAAGCTTTGTGAGCAACCCGATAGCGGCGGGAGGGACGTATTCCTTCCAGGTGACGGACATCAACGGCTGTGCGGTGAGCGTGGTGGAGGATCTCAACCCGGTGATCTGCAACTGCTCCAGCGCGGTGGGTCAGATGGACCTTGCCCTGATCGAGGAGTGCGGAGACGGCCCGGTGACGGCGACGTACAACGTGCTGGGACAGAACTTCGACGGGGACGACCTGCTGGAGTTTGTGCTTCACACGGGCAGCGGCAACACGCTGGAATACCCCTTGATCGCCAGATCGGACAGCCCGATTTTCAGTTTTGACCCCTTGACGATGAGTTACGGAACGACGTACTACATATCAGCCATTGTGGGCAGCGACGACGGAGCGGGGAGCGTGAACGACCTTGCAGACCCCTGCATGGCGGTGGCTCCCGGCACGCCGGTGATCTTCCACCTGGTACCTACAGCCGTGCTGAGCGGTACGCAGGATATCTGCCTTGGGGATAACGCGGTGCTACCCATCGTGCTGACGGGGGATGCCCCCTGGAGCGTGACGGTATCGGACGGGACAACGAGTTTGACGCAGAGCGGGATCAACAGCACGAACTACAACTTTGTGATCCCGGCGCCGGCAGGTACAGCCACCTACACGATCACGGCGATGAACGACGAGCACTGCACGGGCCCGATCAGCGGCACAGCGACGGTGACGGTGAATGTAGCGCCGGTGAACGATGTGCCGGTGGTGACGATCAATTCGACGAACACGGGGTATGTGGTGTGCTTCAACATCAGCGGAGGAGAGGCGCCGTACACGGTGACGGACGGGGTGAACATGTGGACGACAAACGGGCCGTTTTGCAGCGATGAGCTGCCCTGCGGCAGTGGATATAGCTTCAGCTACGACGACCCTAATGGCTGCGGTCCGGTACTGGTGACCGAGCCTCTGGTGGAGTGCGATTGCACGACGAGCGTGGGCCAACTGGACCCGGCGGTGCAGGAGATCTGCGGTCAGGGTCCGGCGGTGGTGGCCTACGATGCGACGGGTCAGGTGCTGGACGGCGACGATGTGGTGGACTTTATCCTGCACAGCGGCAACCAAGTACCGATCCTGACGAGCACGGTAGCGAGCTTCACGTATTCGGGATTGCTGACCTACGGAGTGACGTATTTCATCTCGGCCCGGGTGGGCAACAACGACGGCAACGGAGGAGTGGATCCCCTGGATCCCTGTCTGGCTATCACCCCGGGCACTCCGGTGGTGTTCTACGAGATACCCAGCGCGACGCTGAGCGGGGGAGGAGATTTCTGTGCGGGCGATCAGGTGGACCTGACGGTGACGATCGCGGGGGGCACGGCCCCCTGGGAGATCACCTACACGAATACGCAGAACCAGCAGGCCACGATCAGCATACCCTCCAGCCCATTTACCTTTCAGGTAACCCCGACCGGGCCGACGCTGTACACCCTGATCAGCGTGGAGGACGACCATTGCATCGGCGCAAACGTGGTGGGGATAGCCCCTTTCACGGAGCAAAGTCAGCCTTTCGGCGTCAGCCCGCTGATCACCACCGATCCGACCAATACTTTTGTCACGATATGCTTCACGCTTGCGGGTGGCGATCCGGCGACCTACGCTGTGAACGGTTGGCCTGGAACCCTGACGGGGAACCAATTTTGCAGCGACCCCATTCCCTGCGACCAGGGAAGTTACCAATTTCTGATCCAGGACGGATTCGGCTGCGGGATCGATACGATCGCGGGTCCGATCATTTGCAATTGCGGCTCCGGCGCCGGCATCATGGACCAAAATTCGCAGCTGGTTTGCGAGTTTCAGCCGATCTCCGTTCCGGCGGCTTTTGCCGTCCAGCTCGACGGGAATGACGCGCTGATGTATGTCCTGCACACCGGAAACGGCACGGCGCTCGGCACGATTCTGTTGACCAGCCCCACGCCTGATTTCAACTACGATCCGGCCATCCTCGACTGCGACGAAACCTATTACATTTCTTCCGTAGCAGGCGACGACTTGGGAGGTGGTCAGGTGGACCTGAACGACGATTGCCTTTCGGTTTCCGAGGGCACCCCGGTGGTGTTCCATTGCGAGCCCAGCGCCTCGATCAGCGGCGGCGGGGCGATTTGCGAAGGACAATCCATCGACGGGGTATTTTCTTTTACAGGAACGAACCCCTTCACCGTGGTGATCAACGATGGAACCCAGGATATTACTTTAAACAACCTGGATACGGGGTCCGAATGGAGCCTCAGCCCAAGCCAAACCACTACGTACACCCTGGTCACCGTGCAGGATTCGACCGGCTGTTCGAATACGGCTACGGGCTCGATCACGGTGACGGTCAACAGCCCCGTATTCGCCGGAACGGCAAATCCGCCCCTGACGCTTTGCTCGGGAGTAGGCCAGCTCATCAACCTGGCCGGCCTGCTGACGGGTGCAGATCCGGGCGGGGTATGGACGGAAACATCCGCAGCCCCCTCTACCGGCGGCGCATTTAATGCCGGGGCGGGCACTTTCAATACCGTAGGCCAGGCGCCCAACAATTACACCTTCCGCTATCTGATGGACGGCATACCTCCCTGTGCGGACGACAATGAAACGGTGACCGTGATCATCCACCAGCTGCCCCTTGCCGACGCGGGCGCTGTGCAAGAGCTTACCTGCGACGCCACAACGGCCCAGATCGGAGGAAGCGGTACGAGCACGGGGGCCCAGTTTTCCTACGAATGGACCCTGGTTGGTTCGAGTAATGTGATCGGTATGCAAACCACCCTTTCTGTGGGCCAAGCCGGTACATACCAGCTGACGGTGATCAACACCCAGACGGGTTGCGAGTCTTCGGATCAGGTTACGGTGACGCAGAGCATTGAAACGCCCCAGCCGGTCATAGCCACGGAAGACGTGAGTTGCTTCGGCGCGGCAGACGGCTTTATCCAGATTGAGTCGGCCACCGGCGGCAAGCCGCCCTACATGTTTGCGCTCAACGGCGGGGCCTTTGGGGATCAACAGCAATTTACCGGATTGAGCGGAGGGGATTACCTCATCTCCATCCAGGATGCCAACGGCTGCGAAACGCAGGTATTGGTCACGGTGATCGAACCCCAGGAACTTACGGCTACCCTCGTAGCCAACATCCTTCCCGACGGCGAGGGCAATTTCGTCATCGAATGGGGCGATGAGCTCGACCTCAACCTCCAGAGCACCCTGCCGATCGCCGACCTGGATACGATCATCTGGTCGCCGGCCGATCTGGTGGCATGCAACGACGTATTCTGCTCTTCGGTGACGGTGGCGCCCCAGGAGGGGACGACCTTCACGGTCAGCATCGAAAAAGGACCCTGCTCGGCCAGCGACCAGTTCCGCATCCTGGTCAAAACCCCACGCGACGTATTTATCCCCAACATCTTTTCGCCCAATCTGGATGGCCAGAACGATGTGTTCTTCATCCAGGCGGGTAAGCAGATCGCGCAGATCCGCTCCTTCCTGGTCTTCGACCGCTGGGGAGGAGTGTGTTCCGGGCCGACAATTTCCAACCCAACGACATCACAATCGGCTGGGACGGGTATTATCGGGGAAAACTCGCCGCCATTGGCGTGTACGCCTATTTTGTGGAAGTCGAATACGTGGACGGACATGTGGAGATACTGGAGGGAGATGTGACGCTTGTAAGATAAATAAACTGAACAATGATCCATACCATTGGAATCCCTGCATTTCCAGATTACGAACTGCTGGATTCCGGGAATTTTCAAAAACTGGAGCGCTTCGGCCCCTGGATTCTGTCGAGGCCGGAGCCCCAGGCCATTTGGTCGCCCGCCATGCCGCAATCGGAGTGGGATGCCCTGGCGATGGGGGTTTTTACCCGAAAAACGGGAAAGGGAGGGGAGGACGACGGCAACTGGTCGCTTAAACCCGGTATGCCGGAGCAATGGTTTATCCGCTACGGCCATAGCGCCCTGCAATTTCAGCTCCGGATGGGACTGACGGCTTTCAAACACGTGGGGGTCTTTCCGGAACAGGCCGATAACTGGAATTATATTTACCGCACCATCCCCCAATTGCCGGGCAATCCGCCTTCCATCCTCAATCTATTCGCCTACACCGGGGCGGCCTCTCTTGCCGCCAAAGCCGCCGGCGCCGACGTGGTGCACGTGGATTCCGTCAAACCGGTGATCAGCTGGGCGCGGCAGAACATGGAGGCCAGCGGCCTGAAAGACATCCGCTGGGCGCTGGAAGATGCCCTGAAATTCGCCAGAAAGGAAGCCAAACGCGGCAGAATTTATCAGGGCATTATCCTGGACCCGCCCGCCTACGGCCGCGGCCCCGAAGGCGAAAAATGGCTGCTGGACCGCGATTTGAAAGAGCTGCTGGAGTATTGCAGCGCGATCCTCGACCCCGAAGGGCATTTTGTCATCCTCAACCTCTATTCGATGGGGTTCTCCGCGCTGATCGCCGAAAACCTGATGCGCCAGTACTTTCCCTGGGCCAAGGGCTTGGAGTCGGGAGAGCTCTATGTGCCCGATCAAAGAGGGTTTCGTCTTCCGCTGGGCATTTTCAGCAGGTTTCATAAGTGAAATAGGCATTCCTGTTAAATAGGTGTTAAGGTATTAAACGGCCCGACCATAAATAGGTCGAAGCCCCGTTTGTAACCAAAAATTAAAATCATGAGCAATCACAAAATGTTTTTCCGTCTGGCCGTTCTGGCCGCTGTAATTTTTTCCTTTAATTTTCTGATGCCCCAATCAGCCCAGGCTCAAGGCGCCGACCGCCGCGAAGATGTACGCGACGCCCGCGAAGATGTGCGCGATCGCAAAGAAAACAAACGCGACCGTCGCGAAGACCGCCGCGATCGCCGCGAAGATGTGCGCGATGCCCAACACCAGGGAGGGATTCGCGATCAAAGGGAAGACGTCCGCGATTCCCGCGAAGATGTGCGCGATAACCGCGAAGACGTCCGCGACCGCCGCGAAAACAAGCGCGACAGGAGGGAAGACCGGAGGGATCGGAGGAATTAATACTGGTTTAGGTAGTTTAGGAGGTTTAGATAGTTTAGTTAGTTTAGTTTCCTAAACCCTCTAAACCTCCTAAACTTCCTAAACCTTTTTAAACACCACCCACACCGCCGCCACGATCAGCAGGAATCCCACCAGATAATTCCACCGAAAGGACTCTTTCAGGTACAAGATCGCAAACAAGGTAAATACCACCAGACTGATGATTTCCTGGATGACCTTGAGTTGAAAGGCGGTAAACTGACCGTATCCCCAACGGTTAGCCGGCACCATTAGGCAGTACTCGAAAAATGCCAGTCCCCAGCTGATCAGGATGACCTTCCACATGGCGATATCCTTGTGGTTCAAATGCCAGTACCAGGCCGCCGTCATGAAGGTGTTCGACAGCAGGAGCAAAATGAGGGTATTCATACGATTTTTTTTAAGAGCGCATCAGCGGCCGAAGGCCGGTGAACTCAACCATTTCACGGCGTCAAAGATAGATTCTTTTACCCGCCGCGGATGATAGCCCCATTCCTTTGTGGCCTTGTCGTGCGACGTAAGAGAATTGCTGGAAAGCGTGAAAATGGAGTAGGGGGTATAGAGCGGAGGCCTTTTGAGTATTTTGTAATACAGCTCCGAAGCGGGCGCCGTCAGCCGAGCCAGCCACAGCGGCAACCATAATCTCGGCGCGGGTTTTCCGGTAATCTCTTCCAGCATGTCCATCATCTCCTTCACCGTGATCTGCTCTCCCGAAAGGATATAGTTCTCGCCTTTTCGCCCCATTTTGGCGGCAGCCAGGGCCCCTTCGGCCACATCGCGCACATCTACATAGTCGTATGTGCCGTCAATATAGGCGTGCAGCCTGCCGGCCATAAAATCGCGGATCAATTGCCCCGTATGCGATGGTTTGTAGTCGAAGGGTCCGAATACGCCGGTAGGATGGACGATCACGGCATCCAGGCCTTTTTCCTTCACCGCTTGAAGTACCAGCCGCGTCGCTTCCGCCTTGGTTTTGGCGTAAGTTCCCATCACGTGGTCCGGGCCGAAGTCTTTGGTTTCGAGAATGGGACTGCCCGTCGGGGGCTCCTCAAAGGCGTGGATGGAACTCATATATACGAGTCGCCCCACCTTGCAGGTCAGACAGGCTTTTATGACATTTCGCACCCCATCTACGTTGATCCGCCAAACCAGATTTTTATGATAAGATCCGATGCTTACGAAGCTGGCCAGGTGAAAAACAACCTCGGCGCCTTCAAAAGCCTTTTTCAAAGACGCGTAATCCCTCACGTCGCCTTCCACGATTTCCAAAGGCAGGTCTTTCAAGCCCAGTAAAGGATCTCCGGGCAAAATAAACAGCCGCACTCTTTTGTCCTGCGCAATTAACAATCTGATCAAACTAACCCCGATATGGCCTGTGCCTCCGGTTACGACATAAATCGGTTTCATTTTTTGGGCATAAAAAAAAGGCGACCCCGGAGTGGAATCGCCTTTTGATGAAGAAAAACTCGTTAAGCTCCTATAAGGTGATATCAAATAGACGCCATGAAGGAAAAAAACGCTGTATGAGGATGAAAAAAATATCTAAAAAAATGCTAAAAAAATACATTTACGAGGTAGTTGCCTGAAAAAGAGCCACTTACCAGTTCAATGGATGCGAATTTCCATTGATCGTAAGCGTAGCGCTCTGGTTCCCGTTGAATACGATGGTTCCGGTGTAGGACACATCCGAGCCGCCGCTTCCATTGCCCGTCAGGGTAAAGCTGGCCGTACCGCCCGCGATCTCCTGGGTGACCTTGTCCACGAGGATATCCGTAGCCGTGATGACCAGGGTGGAGCTGAACTCGTTTTGCTGGCCGATCTTGGACTCCTGCGAGCCCTCGCGGGTGTAGGAGCCGTTCATGATGTACTGCGTGCCGGTGACCAGGTTGGTGATATCCCAGGAGCTGATGGCCGAATCGTCCGATTTCAGGCGGTTGGTTTCGTAGGTCCCGTCCGTGGTGCGAACGAATTCCAGGGTGTTGGGGATAAAGCCGGTGCAGACCAGCTCCCAGCCCCATGCGATCGTGTAGGAGGCCTGGAGGTTGACCTGATCGATCGTGTAGCTCAGGCTGCTGTCGCCCGTCATTCCACAAAGGGATTCGTCGGCAAAAGACTCGGCTGCTTCTGCGACGTCGGAGGCTTCGCCTGCCATGCCCTGGGCCTCGGCCGACATGGATGATTCGATCACTTCGACGGCTTCTTCTTCGGTCATGGCCAGGGCTTCTTCTTCTTTTTTGCAGGAGGTGCTCAGGAGGGAAAAGGAGAGTGCGAGGAAAAGGAAATACAAGGAGGTCTTCATAATAAAGGGAAATTGTGGTTAAGAAATTGGTTTAAAAACGGGATTGAGATGGCGAAGGAAGGCAATCGTTTAAACATGAATGCCCACCTTTCAACCAACTGCGCGAAGGCTTCAACCAACGGCAATACCCGCGTTTTTCAGGGGCCTCAAATATCCTTAGCTTTGAGCCATGGCAATTTCTTCCCAAAATATCCTCCGCTACGGCGCTCACGCGAGTGCCTGGGTAGGCCTGTTTTTGATCTACGCCCTGGTCTTCCGATCTTTTTATGCCTGGGAAATCGTCATTCCCCGCACCGCCGTCAATATCCTGCCCCTGGCCCTGCTGTTTTACGGCAACGGCTGGTGGCTCGATTTTTGCTGGAAGCGTCGAAGGGTGGGACTCTACATCCTGGGCGCCTTTGTGATATTCTTTGCGATCGCCCTGCTGAGGGTCAGGCTTAATTTGCTCTTCCCGGATGTAAGGCAGGATTGGAGGCCGATCGACGCGAGCACCTCCTACCAGATCGGCGCATTCCTGAGCAACGCGGCCATCCTCGCCGCCAGCGCCTTTTTTCAACTCTGGTACCGCCAGCAGGAGCGCGAAAAGCAGCAACAGGCCTTCCTCACCGAGCAACAGAGCGCCCAGCTGCAATTCCTCAAAGCCCAGATCAACCCGCATTTCCTGTTCAACACCCTGAACAATATCTACGCGCTTGCCGTGCTTGGCTCGGAGAAAACCCCCGAAATGATACAGAAACTGTCGGAGCTCCTGCGGTACGTCATCTACGAGAGCCAGGCCGACCGGGTATCGCTCGAAAAGGAGATCGGACAGGTGCAGCGCTTTATCGAACTGTTCCAAATGCGGAGCGAAACGCCTCTCCCTATTCATTTCGAGGTAAAAGGGGAGGTGAGGGGCAGGGACATCGAGCCGATGGTGCTGATCCCCCTGGTGGAAAATTGCCTCAAGCATTGCGATTTCGATACCAATACCGCCGCTTTCATCGATATCCGCGTGCATGCCGGGGAGGAATTTCTGGTCATGGAAACCCATAACTCGACGAATTCCGGCGACGTGCAAAAAGACCATACCGGTGGCGTCGGGCTCGAAAACATCCGGAAACGGCTCGAACTCAAATTTCCGGAGAACTACGAGCTGCGCACCGGGGAGAAGGAAGGGCAGTTTCATGTATATTTATCCATTCCTTACGCAACTTAAGCAGATCCTTTGGACCCCATTCGAGCGCTATTGGTGGACGACGAATTCCTGGCCCTGCAACTGGTCGAGCGTTTCCTGCTCCAGGCGCCCGACATCGTCGTGACCGGCAAATGCAGGTCGGCCCTGGAGGCCAGGGAGAAATTGAAAACCGGGGAGGTGGACCTCCTCTTCCTCGACATCCAGATGCCGGCGCTCAGCGGTACCAACCTGCTCAAATCGCTCCCCAACCCGCCCGTGACCATCTTTACCACCGCCTACGCCGAATACGCCGCCGAGGCCTTCGACCTCAACGCGGTGGATTACCTTTTGAAGCCTTTTTCGATGAGCCGCTTTCAGCAGGCCCTGGAAAAAGCCCGCGAGCAACTGCTGCTCCGCGGTTTCAGCGGCCGCCCCCCCGAAGAAGCCCGCGATTTTATGGTCGTCCGGGCCGACGGCGCCTGGCGAAAGGTCTTCTACCGCGATGTGATTTATATAGAAGGAATGAAGGAATACGTGCGCATCCACTGCCGCGATCAGCGCCTGATCATCCTGGAAAGCCTCCAAAACCTGGAGTCGCAATTGCCCGCCGGGCAGTTTCTCCGGGTTCACAAGTCTTATATCGTCGCGCTGAAGGAGGTATTGTCGGTAAAGGGGTATTTTTTGAGCTTGAGGCAGGGGGGGCGAGAATTGCCGATTAGCAGGGGGAAGAGAAGGGAGGTTTTAAAATTAACTTTCGATGAGTTTCGATGAGTTTCGATGAGTGACCGGGTGACTGAGTCACCCGGTCACTCAATTTTCCACGAAAAGCGGTCAAAAGGCCTGTAAATACTGGTTTTTTCGTAAAAAATAGACAAGAGCAGACTCACCGGGTGACTCAGTCACCCGGTGAGTCAATTTTTCCTCGAAATAAAGGGAGCTCCTTGATAACACTGGGCTTTTTATCAAATTGGGTCGGAATCTGAGTGACCGGGTGACTCAGTCACCCGGTCACTCAGAAATACCCCGTATTCACCCTTCACTCTTCACTCTTCACCCTCCACCCTTCACCCTTCCTCCCTTCCTCCCCCGTCAAATCCCAATAATACACCTGCAAAACCTTGAGCAGCGAGCTCCCCGCTTTGTTCACAATTTTCCTTCCGTCGATTGCTCCTACCTTGGTCAATTCTCCCATGGTGCCGGTGACGAATACCTCGTCGGCGGTATAAAATTCGGTGAGCGACAGGTTGCGCTCCTCGAAGGGGATCTCGTAATTCCGGCAAATATCCAGCACCGTCTTGCGGGTGATGCCGGGCAGACAGGCGTGGGGTAGGGGCGTGTACACCACCCTGTTGCGGATGAAAAACAGGTTCACGTCGTTGGCCTCGGCCACGAAGCCGTTTTCGTCGAGCATGACGGCCCCGTCGGCCCCGGCGTAGTTAGCCTCGATCTTGGCCAGGATATTGTTGAGCAGGTTGTTGTGGTGCACCTTGCTGTCCAGAAAGGCCGGCCCGTTGCGGCGGATGGCGGAGGTGATGAGGGTGATCTCCTCCGGAAAAACGGGCGGCTTCCACTCCGCTAGCACGATCAGGGTGCAGCCCGACTGGTTGAGCCGGGGGTCCATGCCGGAAGTGATTTTCTCCCCTCGGGTCAGGGTGAGCCGGATATGCACCCCGTCGTCCATCCCGTTGGCCTCCAGGGTTTCGGAGATGGATTTTTTCACAAAATCCCTCCCGGGCACCTGCTGAAAAGCCAGGGCATGCGCCGAATCGAAAAGCCGGTCGAGGTGCTCTTCCAAATGGAAAATGCGGCCTTTATACAGACGCAGCCCTTCCCACACGGCATCGCCGCCTTGCACGACGCTGTCGAACACGGATACCCTGGCCTCCTGCCGCGGATAAAGTACGCCGTTGATGGAAATTAGAATCTTCTCGTTTTTTGGGTTAAAAGACTGAAGCATGGTTTACCGGGCTTTTATGGCTTTGCGATATAATTTTTCGTAGAAAGGGCGGCACTCTTCAGCCAGTTCTTCCAAATGGACCGGAAGCGGATCCGTTTCCGCGGAATAGGGCTGAAATCCGGTAGAGCGATGCACGGCCGAATACCAGTATTTCGCCCAAACCCCGTCCTCCGGCCTGGGCCCCGCCTCCCAACGAAGCATGGACGGGTCGAAGGGAATGCCGAGGCGCTCGCACAGCGTGCCGAGCACTGCGGACGGGTCCAGTAGCAGTTCTTTCGCATCGACCACCGCGCTCAAGGCGCCGCTATGTTCCAGGTATTCCAGCAACTCCGTCTGCTGGCGGATGCCCACATCCCGAATGCCGGGATTGGAGATGACCTTGGCATACGAGGAGAGAATGGCCCGCGGATCGCGGATGAGCAGCACATTTTCCATTTCCTTTAAAAAACTCAGGTCCAGGCCCTCCGTCAGGTGGTGGGTCATCTGCTTGAACACCACCACCGGACGTTCATACCGGCCCATCAAGACCTCCCGGATCACTTCCCCGGCATCCGACGACTGGGACGCCAAGACCTCCTCCTCGCCGGGGTGCTCGACCCCGACCGCCCCATGCGCGAGGTAATGGGCGTACAAGGGCTCGTCGACCACGGTAGTATCGCTGCGCTGTGCAAAAGAGTACATCAGCGCAGTGGATACATTCCGCGGACTCGACCAGAGGTTTATCCTTTTCAAGGTCTCTACAACTTGATAAAGCGCTTCGTCACCGGCGCCATCCCATTCCCCGAAACCGTAACAAAATACACCCCTCCCGGCAGGTGGCCGATCGACAGGATTTGCAGGCTTTCCGATACGGGTACGGTCATGACTTTTTCGCCCGAGGCGCTGACAATGACGATTTCCGCATCCTCGGAGGGCAAGCCTCCGAGCTCCAAATAATCGCTCGCCGGGTTGGGTTGAATATCGAACCCTTTCGCCCAAACCCCTCCCTTGAATTGCAATTGCTGGGTCGTAAACAGGTAGGTGATGGCGGAAATATAGGAATTCTGCCCACTCGAACACTTGGTCTGGGTGCGGAATTCATAGGTCGTTCCTGGGAGTAAGCCGCTCAGATTCAGCACGGTGGAAGCTGTTTGGGCGTTCAACCACACGCTGCCGCCCGATGGACGGTAGCGGATGAGGTAGAGCGCGGCGCCGGGCACGGGCTGGATCTGAATGGTAGCGGTGTTGGTCGTCGTGGAAATCGGCCCCGGGACCCAGGAGGCGCAGTTGTTATTCGGATCGGGAATCGTGGTAAAATAATAGTTGCCGGACCAGTCGGTGTAGGCCTCGTTGCAGAATGTCGAGGTCTGGAAAACGTAGTCCGCGCCGGGCACCAGGCTCACCAATACGATGGAAGTAAAGGGGCTGTTCACCTCTTTCACCGTCCACAGATCCGGCGGATTGCCCACGGGCTGGTAGCGGATGCGGTATTTGGAAGCGCCGGCAACAGGACTCCAGGCAATGAAACAATTGCTCTGGGAGGGCGTGATGGTGACCGGAACCCAGGAAGAACAGGAAGTGGGGCCGTTGACGGTGGCGCAGCCCTGTGCTTTGCAACCGACCGAATCGGTGACGATCACGCAATACACGCCCGGGGTAAGGTCGGACAGGTCTTCGGTAGTCTCGCCGTTGTCCCAATGGTAGCTGAAAGGCGGAGTCCCGCCGCTCACCGTGAGGTCGATCCATCCGTCGTTTCCGTTTTGGGCGTTTCCGGTAAACAGGTTCAGCAACATCGCCGCGGGCTGCCCGATGGTAAAGGTTTCGCTCACGCTGCTCACCCCGTCCGACACGGTGACGGAATAGCCGCCCGCCGCCAGTCCGGAAATCGACAAGCCGCTTTCGCCGGTGCTCCAGGATACGGTGTAATTGCCCGAGCCGCCGGAGGGTACGACCAAAGCGGCGCCGTCCGACTGCCCGTTACAAGAGACGTCGGTGGTGTTCAGGTCAAAAACCAGGGGGTCTTCGCCGCCGGGGATATAGCATATTTCCAGCGACCAATTGTTCAGCGTGCCGCCGCTTGCGCCGGGGAATACGATGACCTGGAGAGTCCAATCCCCCTCCATTTCCTCGCCGTCATAAGCGCCCAACAACTCCTTCGGCTTGTAAGTATTCTGAATGTCGCTGGGCGGACAGGGGATCTGGGCATAGGTCTTGCTTGCATCGTCGTCGAGGCCGAGGTAGAGGTTAGCCCCTGCTCCACCGCCGCAAAGGTTTGAAAACAGGGCCACCGGCGTGCCTTGCGGGCTGTACAACCCCGCCGCCACCTGGCTTATCTGGGGATGGGTAATGGAGATATTGTGCAAATTGACGTCCGTGATCGTGCCGGGGATGCTCACCGGCAAGGTGAAGCTGTTGTCCTGGCCGGGTAGAATATCCATCAGCACGCCGTCGCTCGAGACGATCAGGCAGATATCCGAGGGCTCGGTGGTGAGGGTTTTAAAAGCAAATACGGGACCGAAGCCCCCGTCGCCGCAATTATTGAAAGCCCTTGCCCGCCAGTAATAAGTCGTGCCCTCCGCCAATGGCCCGCCCGGGGTAAAAGAACCGCCGGGAAGATTGGGAAGGTCGATTATTACGTTGGCAAAAGCCGCATCCGTAGCCAGTTGAAAATGATATCCGCTGGCCTTCGGGTCGAGCGTCCATTGAAAAGTAGGCTGGAGGACCACATCCACCGCTCCGTTCGCGGGCGCGAGCAGGCTGATCTGCCCGGGCGTGCCGGGATGCAGGAAAAATCCTCCACCCGTGGTGTGCGATTCAAACGGGTTGGTAGCGGTGACGGTGAAAGGGAAAAGCCCCTGCAAGTTCGTGCCGGGTAAAGTGCTGAGTACGAGGCTGGCCGTGCCCGGTATGGAAGCCGGGTTGGGGCTGAGCGTTGCCGAAATGCCCGCGGGAAGACCGGAAACGGAGAGGTTTGCAGAGCCCGTATAGCCGCCGAAAGGCGTCAGGATGAGGGTATAGGTCACCTGCTGACCGGGGCAGGCCTGCTGCTGAGGCGGCGCCATCGTCAGGCTGAAAGTCTGTTGCGGCGCGGTGATTGTGAAATTCTGGTTTGAAATATCGAAAAAGATATTGTTCGATCCTTTGACCATGACCCTGGCCGTCCCGGTGGGATTGAACGGCACAGAAACTACGCTCGACCCATTATTGGGCACGTTGGTAGCGAGGGTAACCGGATACGTAAACCCGCCGTCGAGCGACAGGAGGATGTCCACGTTTTGACAATTGACGGGCGCGGCGTTGGTATTGGCCACGTTCCAGGTGACGGTCTGCTGGCTGAATGCGGGCCAGCTCACGGCCGTATTGGGCGCCGTGACGACGAAGGGTCCGGATGCCCCGTTTACCGTCACCACCATATTGTCCTGGAATGCGCAACCGCCATCGGGGTGGTTGTCGCGCACGGTGAGGCGGAAATTATAGGTGCGCCCCACGCTGGACAGCACCTCCCAGGTCGGGTTGGTGTTGGCCACGATGGCGTTGAGGTTGGGAAAATAGCGCTGGTTGCTGGTCACCGGGTCGAGCGAACGGAACGCGGGACCCACGGTATTGGTCGCCAGCGGCGGCTGGGTGGCCACCTCCCGGTCGTATTGTTCCCAGCAATAGGTGATGGGATCGTTGTTGGGATCGGAGCCCGTGCCCGTGAGCACGAAGGGCGTGCTTCTGGGGATCGTGTAGTTGGCGCCCGCTTCCGCGCTGGGCTGTTGGTTGCCGATATTGCTCGACGCGGCGCAGTTGTTACCCGTGCCGGTGATGAAATTGCTGATGAGGATGAGGCTGTTTACGTGAAAATAGTCGTCGGAGTTGGACTGCACGTTGGGGGAGCAAATGCCCGCATAGCCCATGATCGTGGATGCGCTCCCCGGCTCGTAGGAGGAGTTGCTGTCGCGGTTGCATGCGTTGTTTTGGGTGTGTCTTCCGCCGAATTGGTGGCCCATTTCGTGCGCCACGTAATCGACATCGAAGGGATCGCCCACGGGGTTGGAGGAACCGGTGACGCCGCCTGCCTTGTTCGATCCGCAGACGGCATTGAGGTAAGCCACTCCGCCGCCGCCGGTGCTGAACACGTGCCCGATGTCGTAGTTGGACGATCCGATGACGCTGTTGCAGGTGTTGATATTTTGGCTCAGCATGGCGCTTCCGTTGCCGTTGGTGTAGGGGTCGGTGGCGCCGTTGAGGTAGACGATGAGGTTGTTGTTGGGCACCATGACCATGGTCACGCCGCTTTCCCGCTCGAAGATTCCGTTCACGCGGTTCATCGAGGTGTTCATGGCCGCCAGGGCCAGTGCGACGGTCCCTCCGTGGTAGGTGGCGTATTCACCGGTGCAGGCCAAGGCCAGGCGGTAGGTGCGCAGCTTGCAGTCGCCATTGAGTTCGGGCATATCCTCGCCCGGTTTCGGGGAGTTATCTTCTCCATGGTTTTCCAAAAACTCGCAGACAAAGGGCTCTGCGTCTTTTTTGAGAAAATTATGCTTGAAATAGCTCTGATAAAATTCGCGATCGGGAAATGCGTAGGGATCGACAAAGACCGTTCCGCCGCCCGGAATAAAGACCATGGCGTGAAAGCCCTGGGGCGTCCAGTCCAGTCTGGCCGAAGCCCCTGGCATGTCGATGCCGGTAGCCATATAAGTGCGTATTTCCGGAAATTGTTGGCCCAGTTCGGGATCCATCACCGGCGCTTCCAGCACACGGAAACGCTTGATCTGTCCGTCGGGCATAGGAATGGAGAGTTCCACCTGCTGCTTGTCTGCCTCTTCGGTAAAGCGCAGGGGCGCGTTTTGGAGAATAGCTTCCAGGGCAGAGATATCGAGCCGGAAGGTGGTATAATCGCGCGGCTGGATGCGGCGTTCGCCCAGGCCGCGGGGCATGGAATTTTCCGCGATGGGAGTCCAGGGATTGTAGTCCTGCGCGGCGGCAAAGGATACAAAAAGGAGGATTGCCAGCAGGGTGGTAAAGATTCGGGACATGGGAGGAGGATTTGAGTTTTTGAGCCCCGGATTTCATCCGGGGTTATGAATATTTAACCCTTTCAGGGTTTTTGTTTCGCTTGTTTCCCGGATTTCATCGGGGGTTATGAATATTTAACCCTCTTCAGGGTTTCCCCGATTGCATCGGGAAGCCACCACAATCCCGAGGTCAATATTAATAACCCCGGATGGAATCCGGGGCAAGAAAAACGAATACGAAACAACCGCGAAGCGGTTGAATAAAATTTCAAGGGCAGGTATTTTATCGAACCGAATCAAATATACTTGGGAATAACGACCCCCTTGCAAGTTGCACGGCTCTAAGAAAAAATATGTCGGCTACTGTCTTTTCAAAGGGTTTTCAGCACCGCCCGCGCCGGTATTCCCTCCACTCCACGGGCGCTGATCGGCAGGCAGAGGAGTTCGTAGGGGCCGGGCGCTACGCCGCGCAGGTCGAGGGTTTCCAGGATGACGACCTCTTTTCTCAGCAGAATCACATGGGTATCTGGCGGGTCGTGGAATAGCTGGATGGAAAGGTAATCAATTCCGACCAAAACGATGCCATGGTCCACGACCCACTGAGCGGCGTCGGCCGTGAGGGCGCAGTATGTGGTGTCGAAAGGGTGGCTGGGGTCGTCCCACTTTTTCGAATTGTCCGTTTTGAACAGCAGGCGGCTCACTCCGTCGGGCAGTTGGAGGGCCTCCAGGCCATCGGCCGTGATCGCCTTTTGGCCCTCGAAAGAAACCACCTGGCAGGGGCCGCAAAATTTTTCCAGCGCAATTTCCGCCGTCGTTTTCGCCTCGTGGATAAAGTGGAGCGGGGCGTCGATATGCGTGCCGGAATGCACGTTGAGCGCCATCCGGCTCACGTTGGCGTGGTGGCCGTCGGCCATGCGCATGGTAAATTCGAGCTGCACCTTCGGGTTGCCGGGCCAAACCGGCAGGCCGGGGTGCAGGGGGACGGAGATGTCGATCAGTCGGCTCATTTGGAAGGCGGTTTTACCATCGTGCCGCCGGGTCCCGGGGGCTGGATATGCGTATAATCGATCTTGCGGCTGGAGTCCTCGCCGCCTTTGGGTTTGGCGATATATCCTTCGGGTAGTAAAACCGCTCCCTGACCTGGTTGTCGAGCAGATACGACTGCTTGTAGCCCCGGTAGGTGCCCCAGAATTGCATCAGTCGGAAGAGAAGGATGCTGCCCATGTTTTTCCACAAAACCCCGTCGTGCAGAGCCTGCCGCCAATCGCTCCAGCAGTTTTTCAATAAGCAAACTGGCGAAGGTATAGAAGTTGAATTTCTCGTGCTTCATGATCAGGCGCAGGGCGATGGCCTCTCTCCGATAGCGGTTGAAGACATTCCGCCAGCGCTCCTCGTGCACGTGGATGATGACCGCGTCGGCCTGGTAGGCGATGCGCCGGCCGCTCTCCAGCGCCCTTTTCGCCCAGTCGATGTCTTCCAGTCCAGTGAGCGTCTCGTCGTAGGGCTGGCTTTCCCAGACCTTTTTACGGATGGCGCAATTGGCGTTGTTGCAAAAGGGGTGGAGCTGGTTGCGGGTCGATTCCTCCGGAAACCATTTGGCGAAGATCTGGTGCTCGGAGTAGCGCGTGATCTCGTTGCCCCGCTGTTTTCCGTACACCAGCGCCACTCTTTCGTCTTCGAAGGGTTCCAGCATCAGCTTGAGCCAGTCGTTGAACACCGGGTACACGTGCGCGCTGGCAAAGAGGAGCACATCCCCCTTTAGCCGCCGCGCAGCCCATATTGAGGGCATACCCGAAGGAAAAATCCTCCGGCCGGATGGAGACGATCTTCACCGGAAAATGGCTGGCGATGCTCAGGGTGGCGTCTTTGGAGCCGCTGTCCACCACGATGATCTCCAGGTCTTTTTCCGTCTGTTCCATGATACCGGCCAGGAGCTTGCCGATATGCTTCTCTTCGTTCAGGCAGCGGATGATGATGGAGAGTTTCATGGGGGCGAAAATACGGAAAGTGACTGGTGATTGGTGATTAGTGACTGGGAAATTGGAAGATTAGGAGGGCCGGACCGCAGATTCACGCTGATTTTATGATTGCGCAGATTTTTTGGGGGAGACTCCAAAAGAAGTTAGTGAAATCAAACACTTTTGGGTTAAAAAGCCCCGTTAGGGGCGACACGTTTATAGAATTTGACATTGAAAATCATGAAAAGCCCTGTAGGGGTAGGGCAAACGCATCTAAAGTCTAGTAAAAACAAGCAAAGCGAGCTTTTGAAAAACTTGTCAAAATCCCGTAGGGATTTAATATTC
>JADJBL010000016.1 GCA_016703765.1 Saprospirales bacterium | reverse complement strand
TGACTCGTCCTGAAAAAAGTTTACACCCCAAAGGGTAGTACTGAAATAGGTTTACATTCACAAAATAGGTCCTAAAATAGGTTTACAGTTCCGAATATGGAAGCAAAACATCCAAGCGAGGTGGAGCGAAAGCGGAACCGTAGCGGGATTTTTGCTTCCATATTCGGGACAACAAAGTTCATTGACAAATAGGAATTACCAACGTTTTGGCAAGAGTCCTTGTTTTGAATGGGCCTGGGCCGGAGTCAGATAGTCACAACTGGCGTGAGGCCGGGTGTGGTTGTAGTGATGGACCATGTTTTGAATTTGGTTTTTTGCTTCTGTCAAGTTTTCAAAATTTTGGTCCATTTCAAAGTCTTGTTTGAAGATACCATTGACTCTCTCGGCAAGGGCATTTTCTAAAGGATCGCCATGTTCTGTCATGCTAATGTGGATATGATTCTCCAGTAATTTTCCGCTATAAAGAGCCGAACAGTATTGCAAGCCCCGGTCAGAATGATGAATAAGCGGCCCGGTCCGGTCAATCCATTGAGCCAAAGCCTGATCCAAGGCTTTTACACAGAATGGAGCATCCATGTGATCTGCTACGTTATAGCCTACTATCATACGGGAGTAAGCATCGGTAATAAAAATGACATAGTGCCATATATCCCCAACCCGGATGTAGGTGATATCGCTGACCCACAATTCATTCGGGCGAAGAGGTCTCAGTTCCCGGATCAGGTTCGGGTAGGTCTTCAGCCCATGCCTGCTCCAGGTAGTCACCACGCGCCTTTTGCGCCGTGTGATCAAAAGCCCGTTGGCGCGAAGCACCTCAAAGAATGCATCTCGCCCTATTTTTAGCTGGTGCCGGCCCAGCTCGGGCCCGAGCATAAAAAACAATTTCCGCCCGCCTATGCGCACAATATTCCGCCGTTCTTCGCGCACCAGATCTACCACTAAGGCTGACTCAAAAGCCAGTTGTTCTTCCCGAACCTGGCGCTTATAGTACGATTGCCGGCTATAACCAAACAGTCCGCATAGGTCTTGCAAGCCAACACGGCCATAGAGCTGCTTCATTTGTTGGACGGTTTGGTACCAGACTTTTTTCTGATATCTATTTGCAGCTCTTGTTCAGCTATATCAATGAGCGCTTCCAAGCCTGCTATCTTGAGTTTGGCTTGTGCTAGTTCTTGCTCCAAATTCCGCAGCTGCTCCTTCGTTGGTGATTCCGTGGAAGAATCCTGCTTTGGAGGGTCTTTTGGTTGTTTTTCCCCTTCCATTTGTTCAAGGTACAACGTTCTCTTGTACCATTTTACAAATTCCTTGACAACCATCTTGTCCTTCAGACCGTATTCTTCCGCTGCTACTCCATAACTGAATTTACCGCTGAGGTATTCTTCTGCTATCTTTCGCTTTAGAGATTTGGCATAGCGTCGATTCCCTGGCTTTACTCTTTTCACAATTCTTTAGGTTTTGAACCCTTCAGGGTGTAAACCTATTTCAGGACAAGACACTGTGATTGGTGTGATTTATTTGATGGATATGATTGGGGGGGAAATTTTTTTCAACCCATCAATTTCTTCCATGAATTGCCCCTATTACCGGCTTCATCTCAGTTTGAACATGTACCATAACCGCTTCAAAATCCAGCGCTGGGAGCCGGGATTTATTCAAAAAAGCTGTCCATTGCTTTATCCGGTCTTCTTTGGAATGGAAATCCTTTGGAAACAACCTGTCGCTTTCTGGCAGTTGGGTCCCTCTGGTTTTGAACGTTTCAAAAATAGCTACCGGCAGAACTTTGGGATCAAATTTACCGGGGCGAAGCGCCAACAGAGGTCGTAGAAATCCTTCATCCTGCTGTTGAGCTCCCCAAGTTGGGTCATGGCGTGGAATTTTTCGGAGATGACGGTTTCCACAGAATAGGCCTGGATATTTGGAGCAGGAAGATCCAATAAGGTGGGAAATCGCATTCGCACGGGCGAAGGGATAACAACATCCCCAAACCCAATGTCTACCTGCATTTTTTCCCGGATCTGGCCTAAACTGGCCCAAAATTGAAGGCGAATACCTCTGTAATTTCCCTCTTTTACAATTTCTCCTGTTTCGATAACCCGCATATCAAATTGGACGCCATCGGGTTCGCATGCAATCGAAAGGATTTCGAGAATATTTCGAAACGGAAAGCCGGTACAACAACCGCTCATGCAGAAACCTCGCGGACAAGGTGATTAAACCAGACATTTTCCGCCGCCCCAGTTCGACGAGCCTTGCCCGAACAGAATCTGCATAATTTTTCATACTCCTATCTCCAAATACGGCCTGATGATTTTTTCTACCCTCAGCTGCTGGGCCAAATCAAGCAAGAGGGAAATATTTCTGTCTTTTCGCAGGAGGTAAGCCCGAATTGCTTCCAGCATAATGTCCTTGCCGGTTTTGTTGCGATATTTTACCAAATCGCAAACGGTGCGCTCGGGTGTGGTCATTCGAACCTCACCTTCCCCTGCGGAGACTGTTGTAATACCAAATTCGAAAAGCTTTTTTTGTCCAGAAATAAAGCTTTACCCGGTCACCAGGCAGCTCTGAAAGTTTTGACAGACCTTTCCACCGCAAGGTGATGTTGCCAGGGCTGGTAGGTAGTCAATCCATGGTATTCGGCGGCAGAAAACAGGCAAAAGACTCCTTGGGGGACCAACCTCGAGATTTCCGGCAGCTCGCTACCCCAATATGCTTTTCCTTCCCAACGGTAATACCCTTGTTTGATTTTGGTTACCACGCCCGTCTCCATCAGGTTTTTCAGATGTGAAAAATGTATGCCTGCGGCCAGGATATCCGCCGTCTTTGCATAACCCTGACCTGCGGAAAAAATATCTTCTATTTTGACTTGAACGCTCATTTGTAAAAATATACTGCAAATATATGTAAATGCAGTCGATTATTACATAACGCAAAACTACAGATCTTGGTTCAACTGGGGCTTCTGAAAACTAAGGGTTACAGGTTCGAGTTTAACCGCCTGCATATCTCCATGAACTCATTCATCTTCTTGCAGAATGCTTCCAAAAATTTGCTGTTTGTTGAAAAAGGGCGATGGAATTTTTCTTGTAGTCTTCAACCAAACCTTAGTAATCCAAATCATCCCGTTCGACGGGATTATCGTCCGGAATAATCACGGCATCCTCCGTGAATTCATTCGCAAAAAATTTTATTCAGGCCATTTTCTTGTTAAGGGCACGAATACAAATTGGATCGATACTCTTTTTCTAAATTCTTCGCTTTGACCAAGAGTTTTTTTCGAGGTCCAGTATATCAAAGATATATTGACATACCCTTTTTTCTTCTTTAATAAATCCTTTTTTCTTCTGCGGATATAGCCTTGAACTTAATTTTTCGTGTCCAACAAAATTTAGTTTCAAATTTGACCCAAATATCCGGCAAGTAGAATTTTCCAAGTGCCCTCAAGGTTCATATTCATCGCTATCTTCCTGGTCCGAAATCCTTTCTCCAGAAATGAATGATCGAATTCCCCAAAATTCTCCTCGATCCATTTTTTAGTATCCCCGGTAATTTTGAAACAACTCTTGAAACGCCTCGTTTTGCCGCTTCAGGGTTGTCATCCTCAGCAGAGTTAATTGGTAGCAAATCCTCTTCCTTCAGATCATTGATGACTTTGAGCAGGCCGGACCTTATTTGCGCAAGGCTTTTTTCTTTCGTATCCTGATCGACAGTACCCCTGATGGAGTCTCTTTCCAATTGTTTATGCCTTCCCGCGATAATGACCATGTCATCGTGGAGAATAGAGTCAGGGCTGATAAGGTTGAAGAATTGATTGATCAACTGATCCAGGCTTTCTTGAAGGGCCCTTTTAGTGAGGCTTTTATGTCTTTGATCGATTCCAGCAATCAAAATTTATGCGAAGGTCAATTTACGAAAAATAGCTATTTAACGTTGTGTTTCGGTCAAAGACCCTCACGAGCGAGCGATGGGACCTCACGAGCCAACCTAGACTAACCGACCAACTGACTAACTGACAATCATCAAATACCCCGAAGCAAAAGGCAATAGGAATATAAAACTATCAAACCGATCCAACACCCCGCCATGCCCCGGCAGTAGGGTCCCGGTGTCTTTCACCTGGAAATGCCGCTTCAGGGCCGACTCCACCAGATCTCCGATCGTGCCGAAGACGCCGACGATTAAGCCCAGCGCAAATCCGTCCTGCAGGGTGTCGAACCAGCCGATGGCGTAAATGCCCCAGCCGGCCAGGACGGCGAAGGCGATGCCCCCCAGCGTGCCCTCCCAGGTCTTTTTCGGCGATACAGAGGCAAACAGTTTCCGCTTGCCGATCCGCGAACCCACGAGATAAGCGCCGGTATCATTTGCCCAGGTGAGGAGCAGCAGGCCGAACACCGGGCCGAAATGGTATTCCCCGCCGATAAAGGCTATTTTCAATAAAAAGAAGAAAGGCAGACCGATATAGACCGTCCCCAGAGCCCACCAAGCGGAAAGGGGGAAAAGCTTTTGCGGATGGACGATCAGCAGCGCGGCGCTGAACAAGGAGAAAAGCAATAGCCAAACCAACAGATTCGGCTGCCAGGGCAAGGAGAAAAAATGACCAACCCCTGCCACAAAAAAGGAAGCAAACCCAGGGCGATCCCCGCAGCCTCCGGCCAGGAAAATTCAGAAGACACCAGATGAAAAAACTCCCAGAGGCAGAGGAAGGCCACCGCCAAAAACAACAGGCCGAAGGGGATCGGCCCTGCCAGGATGCAGCCGATCACGACGGCGCCGAACAGGGCGGCGGTCAGGCTTCTGCGGGCAAATCCATTCATGCGGGCGGGTTTTCGGGTGGTGAAATGCGGGTGTTCCATAAATGATAGCCCAGGCCCAGCACGATCAGCGTCGAGCCCAGGCCCAGGGGCCAGGAGATGGGATTTTCGGCCGACTGGTCGAACTCCAGGAATTTATCCTGCGCCACATAAGCGGCCGTGACCTGCATGGCGTTATTGACAAAATGGGCCACAATGGGCACCCACAAATTTCGCGTGAAAAAATACAGGTAGCCCAGCAAAGCCCCGAGCAGCACCCGAGGCAAAAAGCCCTCGAACTGAAAGTGTATGGCGCTGAAGATGAGCGCCGCGGCCCAGACCGCCGCGTGCGGACCGATGCGCGTGCGGCCGAGGTAGCGCTGCAGGAAGCCGCGGAACACCAGTTCCTCCCCCAAGGCGGGCAGAAGGCCCATGACCAGCATCGAAAAGAGGTATTCCCAGGGCGAATCCATTACCAGAAAAGCCCGGAGCAATCCGCCGGTAGATTCCTCCATATCCCTCATCCACTCGGGCAGGGGGATGGCGTTTTTATTAAACCAATACACGAGCTGCGCCAGGGGGAAAGCGGCCATGATCCACAGCGCCCCCTTGAGGGGCCACCCATAGCCCGGCGAGCGGTCGAGGGTCATTTCCCACACCCACCGCCTCCGGTAGAGAAACCAGCCCAGCAACAATGGTGGCAAGCAGAAAGTGAAAAACTGGTTCAAAGCAGCAACCCCCCGCAACACATTGCGCTCCAGAAGCGTGGTTTCAATGTCTTCGGTGGTCAAAAATCGCTCCAACTCCACCCCGCTCAACGATGTGAGCGCCAGCCCCAATCCCTGTCCGATCAGCAAAAACAGGAAAACCAACAGGAGCAACATCAGCAACACGATGCCGGGCGGGAAGTAGGAGCGGGCGGTGGTAGGGGGCATTTAGTGACTGGTGATTAGTGATTAGTGACTGGTGACTGGTGATTTGGCTGTGAAGCAGCTGGTAAAAATAAGCAGAAAACCAATGAACCCAACACCGTTTCTAACCAATGCATTGCTTATTTTTACAAAGTAATAGTCACCAGTCACCAGTCACCAGTCACCAGTCACCAAATGTCCCGCCTCAGCGTCAACATCAACAAAATAGCCCTGATCCGCAACTCGCGCGGCGGCAACCTGCCCGACCTGCTCCAGGTGGCCCGGGACTGCGAGGCCTTCGGGGCCCAGGGCATCACCGTGCATCCACGGCCCGACGAGCGGCATATCCGGTATGCCGACATCGCGCCGCTCAAAGAGCTGGTGACGACCGAGTTCAATATCGAGGGAAATCCGGAGCCGCGGTTTATGGAACTGGTGTTGCAGCACCGTCCGCATCAGTGCACCCTGGTGCCCGATAGCCCTTCGCAACTCACCTCGGATGCAGGTTGGGATACGCTTCACCATGCTGCACTGTTAAAAGAGGTGGTAGCACGGCTGCACGAGGCCGGTATCCGGGTGTCATTATTCGTAGATCCGGTGGAAAAGATGGTGGAAGGCGCCAAAGCCGTAGGCGCCGATCGCATCGAGTTTTATACCGGGCCATATGCACATCAATTCCCACGCGACCCCGCCGGAGCGGTTGCGCCCCACACCCGCTCTGCCATGCTGGCCAACGACATAGGCATCGGCATCAACGCAGGCCACGACCTCAACCTCGACAATTTGCGATATTACAAGGAAAACGTGCCCGGCCTGCTCGAAGTCTCCATCGGGCATGCGCTGGTCTGCGACGCCCTGTACTACGGGTTGCGGAATGTGGTGCAGATGTATTTGGAGAAACTTACCTAGTTTTTGAGTTTATAAGGGTATAAGTTTGTTTTAGTTATTAAGCTAATAAGGTAATAAGTTATTGATCTTTAATGCCTTAATGCCTTATTACCTTAATAACTAAAGTATTATTCCCTTTCCGCCGCCTGTCCCCACACCTTAGGCGCCCGCCAGAGGGAGGAGCGCAGGAGTTCGCGCATGAAGAGGAATTCCTTGGGGAGGTGGTCGTAAAGCTGGGCAAACAGTTCTTCGTGGCTGCTTATCTCTTTTTTCCAGGCCTCGCTGTCGATCGACATGATCTTTGGAAGTCTTCTTTCGAGAAATCGAGGCCGGTCCAGTCCATATCCTCGTAGCGGGGCATCCAGCCGATGGGGCTTTCCACTGCCGCAGCGCGGCCTTTGACGCGGTCGATGATCCATTTCAGCACCCGCATGTTCTGGCCGAATCCGGGCCAGGTGAAGTTACCGTTTTCATCCTTGCGGAACCAGTTGACGCTGAAGATCCTCGGGGCGTTGGGCAGCTTGCGGCCGAATTGCAGCCAGTGGTTGAAGTAGTCGGCCATGTGGTAGCCCATGAAGGGGAGCATGGCGAAGGGGTCGCGGCGCACTTTGCCCACCTCGCCGAAGGCGGCGGCGGTGGTTTCGGAGCCCATGGTGGCGGCGAGGTAAACGCCGAAGTTCCAGTTGAACGATTGGTACACCAGCGGTACGGCGGTACTGCGGCGTCCGCCGAAGATAAACGCGCCGATGGGCACGCCCTGGGGGCTTTCCCAATCGGGGTCGATCACCGGGTTTTGATAGGCCGGGGCCGTGAAACGGGAATTGGGATGCGCCGCGGGTTTGCCGGATGCCGGATCCCAGGGTTTGCCCGTCCAGTCGATGAGGTTGGCCGGCGGGGTCTTGCTCATCCCTTCCCACCAGATATCGCCGTCGGGCGTCACGGCTACGTTGGTGAAGATGGTGTTTTTGCGGATGGTCTCCATGGCGTTTGCATTCGTCTTGGAGTTGGTGCCCGGCGCCACGCCGAAATAGCCCGCTTCGGGGTTGATGGCGTACAGGCGGCCGTCATCGCCCATCCGGATCCAGGCGATATCGTCGCCCACGGTGGTAATCTTCCAGCCATTCATTTCCGTAGGAGGAATCAGCATGGAAAAGTTGGTCTTGCCACAGGCGCTCGGGAAGGCGGCGGCGATATAGGTCTTTTCCCCTTCCGGCGACTCCGCGCCCAGGATGAGCATGTGCTCGGCCAGCCAGCCTTGTTCTTTGGCCATGCTGGAGGCGATGCGCAGGGCGAAGCACTTCTTGCCCAGCAGCGCGTTTCCGCCGTAGCCGGAGCCGTAGGATACGATATAGCGGTCGTCCGGGAAGTGGACGATGTATTTGGTCGTGGGATTGCAGGGCCACTTGCTGTCTTGCTGCCCCGGCTGGAGCGGCGCGCCCAGGCAGTGGATGCATTTTACGTAATCGCCGGAATCGCCCAGCATATCGAGTGCCGGGGCGCCCATGCGGGTCATGATCTTCATGTTGACGACCACGTATTCCGAGTCGGTGAGTTGCACGCCCAGGCGGGAAAGGGGCGAACCGATGGGCCCCATGCAATAGGGGATGACGTACATCGTGCGGCCTTTCATGGCGCCCCGGAGCAGGCCCTCCAGGGTGGTTTTCATTTCGCGGGGCTCTACCCAGTTGTTGGTCGGACCGGCATCGTCTTTTGTGCGGCTGCAAATATAGGTGCGGTCTTCCACCCGTGCCACGTCGCTGGGATCGCTGAAACAAGCGAAGCAGTTGGGCCATTTTTTTTCGTCCAGGGGAATGAAGGTCCCTTTTTCGACCAGCATTTTCGTGAAGCGGTTGTACTCTTCATCCGAGCCATCGCACCAATAAGTCTGATCGGCCTGGCAAAAATCCGCAATTTTTTGTACCCAATCCCGAAGCTCCTGGTGGCCTCCGGCCTTGTCCGTGTTTTGCAAAAAGACGCTTTCCTGAAACATTGTTGAGTAGCCTTTATATGGTTTTAAGATATGGTTAGGGCAAAAATACGAACCACAAAGCTAAGGGATTTTCCCTTTTTCAAAAATAATGAGGGCTATATCAGAAAGGGGGATACGGCATCAGGCCGTATCCCCCTTTAAACAGAAAGCGGCCGTTGGAGACGGCCGCTTTCAAAACTGGTATAATAGTACTTAGCTCTTTACGGGAATTTTGCTGAGCAGCTCCAGCTTCTCCGGTTTGGAAGAATCGTACTGGTAGAAGCCGTCTTTGCCGATCAGCAGGAGGACGTCGTCCTGGCCGGGCACCGAGATCACGTCGTAGGCGTCGATGTTCTTGATGTAATCCAGGCGGTTTTTGTCGAGTTTCAGCGGGTCGGAAACGTCGAAGACCTTCAGGCCGTGCTCGCCTTCGCAGAGGAACAGCGTATTCTCGTCGATCGAAAGGCCGTGCGGGTTTTCCATCGGGAAGGTCCGCTCCACGTAGGGGCTGTAGATATTGGAAATATTGACCAGGTCGAGCTGGTTGTCGAAGCCCTGGCAGAAGGTGCCGTCGCGCAGCGTCACATAGGCGTAGTTGCCGGAGACGAAAACCGGGTCGCAGGAATTGGCGTGGGCCAATTGGGAAACGTAGCCGGGCTGTGCGGGGGTAGTGTTATCGTAGATATACATGCCGGTGGTAGAGCCCATGAACAGGTAGTTCTGGTAGGGGAAGATCGTTTCGATACCCCAGCCCATCCCGATGGTGTTCACCAGCGAGGGTTGCAGCGGCTGAGCCAGGCTGAATACGCGGAGGTTGGCGTCGTCCACGGTGTAGAGGTGTCCGTTGGACAGGGTGAAACGGGCCATCGAACCGCCCACGCCCGCGCCGCCGGTGCTTTCAGAGGTGGCGTCGAAGGTTTGAGAACCTACGAATACATTGTCGACAAAGACCTCGGTGCCGTTGCGGGATACGCTTTGGCAATCGGCCGTCTGGATGGTTTCGACGATATCGTAGTACACGCAATACTTCTTGCTGACCTCATCGTACCAAAGCGGTTGGAACACATTCTCCGAGCGCCCCGAAAGCAGGGGACTGGCCGGGTTGCTGATGTCGATCGCCAGCAGGTCGATGTAATTATCCGCATAGAGGATATTGCCCTGCACCGCCATGTCCACGTTGCCCGGGATGCCGATGAAAGCCACCTGCACCGGATTTTTCGGGTCTGCGTTGTCGATGACGTGGATACCCTGGCGCAATTCGTTGATAAATACGTAGTTGTTGTAGAAGTACAGTTTCCCTGGTTTCTCCAGGTCGCGTGCCGCTTCGACGGTAATGTCCTGGCGAATTTCCTCCAGGCTCTTGTACACAGGCACCTGGTTGTAGAAAGTGATCACCTCCTGGCAGGAATCCTTGAGGCAGCCCTGAAAGCTGAAGCCCACCAGGGCGATAAGAAGCAATGGAAGTCCGATTCTTTTTGTCATACGTTATTTGATTTGAGATCGTTTATCATTGAAAAAAGTTGAAAAGTTGAAAAGTTGAAGAGTTGAAGAGTTGAAGAGTGCTTTTTGGCGAAGCCAAAAAGGCTTCCTTTAAACTTTAAACTTTTCAACTCTTCAACTAAAATCACTAGACGGTATCCCTCCTCCAAATGGTTGGGGAAAGAAAGCCGAATTTTTTTTCAAAAGGAATAGTAGTACCTTTGAAATCAAGGGAATCAGCTAAAGAAATGACGCTTATTACAGATAAAATGGACATTGCGGCATGTATCGCCGAGTTGCTATACCTGAGGGATACGGTGATCCTGCCCGGCGTGGGCGCTTTTGAAGGCTCCTATAAAGCTGCGGTGGTGGACGCCGTGCAAGGCGCTGTGCATGCTCCCTTCGAAAAAAACTCCGTTTCAACCCCCACCTCCGGCTCAACGACGGCGCCCTGGCCGACCTGATCTCGAAAAATTTCCAATGGCCGCTGGCCAAGGCCCAGTCCGAACTCGATGCATATTGTAGCCGTCTCCGGCAGGCGCTGGAGAAAAGGGAGATCGTGGAGATCGCCGGTGTGGGCCGACTGTATATCGACCTGGAAGGGGAGTACAAATTCCTTCCCGGGCAACAGAATTTCTATACGCCCTCCTTCGGGCTTCCCGAGGTAAAATTCAACCCCGTAAAACGGCAAGCGGTGCAGGCGCCGGTCGTGGAAACTACGCCCGCGCTCCCAAAACGGCCCCCTCGCCGATTAAACATTAACTACCGCTCCCCGGTTTTTTGGGTGCTGGCCCTGGCCGTAGCCATATTGGCCATCAGCCTATTCTTTCTGCTCCGCAACCTCAACGCCCCCGTGACGGGAGGCATCGTCGAGGCTCCAAATTCCAGTACCACCCAGACACAGGTAGACCCGGAGGACGAAGACCCGCAACAGGACGAGGACAATAACTTCGTCACCGGCGCACTCGGGGAGATCGTCGACACCGAAGGCGCCACCCGTGGGCCGGGCGTGCGCGAGGCGGTGGTGATCATCGGTTCTTTCCAGGACGAGGCCAACGCCGAGCTCCAGATCCAGACCATTTTTACAGACGGGTACGAAGCCTATTCGGACAAAAAGGACGGCGCTACCCGGGTAGGCATCCGACTCGGGGTGGAGAGCGACTCCGACATGAGGGAGCAGCTCCGGGCCATCCAAGCCCGGTACAACAAAAAAGCCTGGGTATTCTACCCCGATGAAAAATAAGCTCTTTCCCACTTGTCTCTTCCCGGTCCTGATCGCGGCTTTGTTTGCAGGGCGCTTGTCCGCGCAGTCCGCGCCGCAGGCGGTGGACGACACCCTATACATCTTCCAGCTCGACCCCGTCACCTATTACGTACTCGAAAACGATACCCTGAGCGACGGAAGCCACGAGATATTCCTGGTGGAAGGCCCGCTCACCGGCGCCGCCGACCTGGATACGGATGGACTGTTGACCTACTACCCGCCGGAATTCGATTGCTCAAAACCCTTTATCGAGGATATGAGCTACGGCGTTTGCAATGCCCTTGGCTGCGACACCGCAAGGATACTCGTCAAAGGCCTGTGCGAGGGGATCAGGGTCTACAACGGGTTTTCGCCCAACGAAGACGGGGTGAACGACTTTTTCCGGATCGACGGCCTCCACCGCTACGGCGCCCACAAGATCTGGGTCTTCAACCGATGGGGAGAGGTCGTCTTTTATTCCACCGAATATAAAAACGACTGGGACGGAACCTGGCGAAACCACCCCCTTCCGGAGGGAACCTACTATTACCTCATCGAATACGGCCCCGAAGAGCACAAGACGGGTTATCTTCAGCTAGAAAGAAAGCTGAAAAATTGGGTCTCCCAATTAATGAAGGCAGCCTGCATTTCCCAGCCACCCCGCCCTCCCTCGGAAACACCGCGGCAGCGAATAGCATGGCTTTATGTCGCCCCCTCCTTTGGGAGGGCTGGGGGGGCGGAAGCAGATTTTGAAAATTGGAGACTGACCTTAAAGATTGATTCAAGTTCTTACTTGAATCTTCAGGATAAACCTTTATCTTTGCCTCCGCTTTATTCAAAACGTTCTTTAACATGAAACCCCTTGTACCTTTCACCCTGCCAATATCCGGGCTTCGTGACGGGATGCACGAGTACCGGTTTCAGGTTGGCGATGAATTTTTCTCCTGTTTCGAAGGGTCGGTCATCCAGCATGGAAACTTGACGGTTGACCTCAGCCTCGACAAACGCCCCAACCTCATGGTGCTGCATTTCAGGATCGATGGAACGGTACAGGTAGATTGCGACAGATGCCTCGAAGCTTTGACCTCCCGGTTCGCGACGAACAGAACCTCCTGGTCAAATACGACGAAGAACCGAGGGAAGAGGCCGAAGTGATCTATATCGAAAAAGGAACGTTCGAGCTCAGCGTGGCCAAATACGTGTATGAATTCATCCACCTGGCCGTGCCGATCAACAAGACCCACGAGCGGGCCGGCGCGGAGTGCGATCCGGAAATGTTGAAGTATATTCAGTACGTCCTTTGATATATAGCAAACCAGTTTAGAAGTTTTAGAATGTTTAGTATGTTTAGACTAAACCTTCTAAACCCTCTAAACCTCCTAAACGAAAAATATAAAACGGATCCATAATGGCACATCCTAAGTCAAGAATTTCCAAGCAGCGCAAGCACAAGCGCCGCACGCACAAAGTGGCGACTCCGCCGCAGGTAGCCACTTGTTCGGTAACGGGAGAGAAGCACCTGTACCACCGCGCTTACAAGGATTCCGAAGGAAATACGATGTATCGCGGCCGGGTTTTGGTAGAGGCAAAAGCGGATAAGGATTAATACCCCCGTCTAGCCCTTAACGGTTGAAAGGTCTTAAGTTATTAAGGTAATAAGTTTTTACGACAATAACTTATTACCTTAATAACTCAAAAACTTCCAAGAGCTCCCATCCTTCTTTTATCGAGATGTGGGGCTTTTCGCATTTTTAAGAAACTGTGTTCACATGAAAAAGATCATCAACACCAGCGAGGCTCCCAACCCGGTAGGGCCTTACAACCAATCGGTCCTGGCCGCCGGCCTGCTCTTCATCTCCGGCCAGATCGCCATCGACCCCGCCACCGGCGAACTCGTGACCGGCGACATCGAATCGGAGACCCACCGCGTGCTCAAAAATATCGGCGCCATCCTCCGGGAGGCGGGCATGGGCTACGAAGATGTGGTGAAATGCAGCGTGTTTGTTTCCGATATGGAAAATTACGGCCGCATCGACGCCATCTACGCCCAGTACTTCGCCGAAGACACCGCCCCGCCCGCGAATTGGTGGAGGTGTCCAACCTGCCCAAATATGTTCACGTAGAAATATCCGCTATCGCAGTAAAGCCATGAAAAAACGCGTGCTCTCCGCCATCCAGCCCACAGGCAATATGCACCTCGGCAACTATTTCGGCGCCATCAAAAATTGGGTGGATCTTCAACAGGATTACGATTGCACCTACGGGGTGGTGGATTACCACGCCATGACCATGCCCTACGACCCGGAAAAGCTCCGCGCCAACGTCTGGGACCTGATCGTAAACCTGATGGCCGTGGGCGTGGACCCCAGGCACCTTTTATCCAGTCGCTGGTGCCGGAGCACACCGAGCTGTGCTGGATATTCAATTGCTTTACCCCCCTCGGTCGTTTGAGCCAGATGACGCAATTCAAGGACAAGAGCAAGGACGGAAAAGGGGACGAGGGTTTTATTTCCGCCGGCCTGCTCGATTACCCCGTGCTTCAGGCAGCCGATATCCTGATCTACCGGGCCGATTACGTGCCCGTGGGCAAGGATCAGGATCAGCACCTCGAACTGTCGCGCACCATCGCCGCCCGCTTCAACCAGCAGGTGGGGAAGGAGTATTTCGTCATGCCCGAAACGCTTCATACTGAAACGCCCAAAGTTCTTTCCCCCGCCGACCCCACCCGCAAGATGAGCAAGAGCGCAGGAGAGAAACACCATATTAATGTGTTCGCCGAGCCGGACACTATGCGCAAACAGATCCGCAGCGCCGTCACCGATACGGGAGATACGCCTGCAGGGGTGATGAGCCCCGGGGTACAAAACCTCTTCGAATTGCTCAAGGCCTGCGGCGAAAAAGAAGCATACGATTCGCTGATGGAATCCTACCGCACCGGCCAGCTCAAATACTCCGAGCTCAAGCAGGTCACCGGCGAGGCGCTGGTGAACATTACCGAGCCCTTCCGCGAACGGAAAAAAGAACTGTCTGCCAATAAAAAGGAAGTCAAAGAGCAAATCAAAGCCTCCTCGGCCGAGATCCGTAAGCGCGCGCAGCAGACGGTGATGGAGGTCAAGGAATTGGCGGGACTTTTAAACGTTAAATATTAGTGGAGAGTGAAAATCATCTGCATCGGCCGCAACTACGCCGAACACGCCGCGGAACTCAATAACCCCGTGCCCGGAAAGCCGGTGGTGTTCATGAAGCCAGCCACCGCGCTGCTGGTGAACGACAAGCCGTTTTATTATCCGGAATTCTCCAAGGAGATCCACCACGAGATCGAGGTGGTGCTGAAGATCTGCAAAAACGGCCGCCATGTGCAGCCGGAGTTCGCGGGCCAGTATTACGAGCAGATCGCCCTCGGGATCGATTTTACCGCACGCGATATCCAGGACGAGTGTAAGAAAAAAGGACATCCCTGGGAGATCGCCAAGGCATTCGACGATTCGGCGGTGCTGGGCGCCTTCGTGCCCCTCGACGCGGTCGATGCGAAGCAAATCCGTTTTGAGCTGCGCAAAAACGGCGCTCCAGTCCAGCAGGGCAACACCGCCGACCTGCTTTTCCCCTTCGAAGAGATCATCGTGTACGTCTCCCGCTTCTTCCGCCTCCACGTGGGCGATCTCATCTATACCGGCACCCCCGCCGGCGTCGGCCCCGTGCAGATCGGCGACCTGCTGGAAGGCATCCTCTTTACGAAGGAGGGGAAGGAGAAGAAGTTATTCTCCTGCGAGGTGAAGTAGTGACTAGTGACTGGTGACTGGTGACTGGTGACTAGTGACTAGTGACTGGTAGTTTTATGCAATCCGGAAGTCACAAATTACTATTAACTAGTCACCAGTCACCAATCACTAGTCACCAGTCACCATTTTTTCCTACTTTTGGCCCGAATTAAAAGAAACCATTTTACCATTTAACACAATCAAAAATGCCATATCTATTCACGTCCGAATCGGTTTCGGAAGGCCATCCGGATAAAGTTTCGGATCAAATCTCAGATGCGCTGGTGGATCACTTCCTGGCGTTCGATCCTCAATCAAAAGTGGCCTGCGAAACCCTGGTGACAACGGGTCAGGTCGTGCTGGCCGGCGAGGTGCGTTCGCAGACCTATCTGGATGTACAGACCATCGCCCGCGACGTCATCCGCCGCATCGGCTATACCCGTTCGGAGTATATGTTCGAAGCCAATTCCTGCGGGGTGCTGTCCGCCATTCACGAGCAATCGCCCGATATCGCCATGGGCGTGGAGCGCAGCAACCCGGAAGACCAGGGCGCCGGCGACCAGGGCATGATGTTCGGCTACGCCAGCAGCGAAACCGAAAACTACATGCCGGTGGCCATCGACCTTGCGCACCGCATCCTCCGCGAATTGGCCGAGATCCGCCGCGAGGGCAAGCTCATGACCTACCTTCGTCCCGACGCCAAGTCGCAGGTGACGATCGAATACGACGACAACCATAAACCCACCCGCATCGATACGATCGTGGTGTCTACGCAACACGACGATTTCGACACCGATGCCAGTATGCTGGCCAAGATCCGCGCCGATGTCTTGAATATCCTCATCCCCCGGATGCGCGAAAAATGCCAGCCCATTGTGCAGGCGCTTTTCAACGAGCATATCACCTACCACGTCAACCCCACCGGCAAGTTCGTCATCGGCGGTCCCCACGGCGACTCCGGCCTGACCGGCCGCAAGATCATCGTCGACACCTACGGCGGGAAGGGCGCACACGGCGGCGGCGCATTCTCCGGAAAAGACCCCTCGAAAGTGGACCGCTCCGGCGCTTACGCCACGCGCCATATCGCCAAAAACCTCGTAGCGGCCGGTGTGTGCTCCGAAGTGCTGGTGCAGGTTTCCTACGCCATCGGCGTGGCCAAACCCACCAATATCTACGTCAATACCTACGGTACCGCCAAGGTGAAGATGAGCGACGGTCAGATCTCCGAGCTGGTCGGCCAGCTGTTCGATATGCGTCCCTACGCCATCGAACAACGACTCAAACTCCGCCGCCCCATCTATTCGGAAACCGCCGCCTACGGGCACATGGGCCGTACCCCCGAAGTGAAAAAAGCAAGCTTCACCAATGGCTCCGGCGAAACGAAAACCCTGGAAATCGAAACCTTTACCTGGGAGAAGCTGGATATGGTCGATGCGGTAAAAAAAGCGTTTGGGCTTTAATTGCACTTGTAGGAGTAAGAGGTTTAGGAGGTTTAGGAAGTTTAGAGGGTTTAGAAAAACTAAACCTCCTAAACCCTCTAAACCTCCTAAACATTTTTATAACATTGTTCAAAAGCAACCCTTAATGGCTGAAGAACGCATCTCCGTATTCGACATTTTCAAAATAGGCGTCGGGCCTTCGAGCTCCCATACCCTGGGACCCTGGAAGGCGGCGCTGAAGTTTCTCGAAATGCTGCGGGGGGCGGGGCCATTGGAGGAGGTGGCACTGGTGGAGGTGCATCTGTTCGGCTCGCTGGCGAAAACCGGCATCGGGCACGGAACGGATGTGGCGGTGCAACTCGGATTATGCGGCGAAATGCCCGAAACCTTTGCCGTCGAAACCCTGCAAAGCCGTATTCAAACCATCGCTACCCAAAAGAAACTGCTCCTCGGCAACGCGGTCGAGCTACCCTTCGATCCCATCACGGCGATCCGCTTTCATTTTTTGGAAAGCCTTCCCTTTCACCCCAACGGCATGACCTTTCGGGCCCAGTGGAAAGACGGACGGCAGGAAATGCGCACGTTTTACTCCATCGGCGGGGGCTTTATCGTCCAGGAAGGGGAGGAGCCCGGTCTTGCGAAACCTCCGGTAAAATTGCCCTTCCCGATCGACTCGGCCGGTGAACTGGAGCGCTATTGCGAGGAAAACGGGATGTCGATCTCCCAAGTGGTTTTTGAGAATGAAAAATCCTGGCGCACGGAGGAAGAGATCAAAGGAGGGCTGCTCCGGATCTGGGAGGTGATGAAGGAGTGCATATACCGCGGCTGCCATATATCGGGTATTCTTCCGGGGGGACTGAACGTAGTGCGGCGGGCCGAGCAAATGAACAAAAAACTCCTTGCCACGGGCCATTACCGCGACTACGACTCCTGGATCAAAACCATCCGGGCTACGAGTTTCGATTTCTCGGGCGTGTTAAACTGGGTGAGCTGTTTCGCCCTGGCGGTCAACGAAGAAAACGCGGCTTTCGGCCGCGTGGTCACCGCTCCGACCAACGGCGCGGCCGGCGTGATTCCCGCTGTATTGCAGTATTATACCGCGTTCTGCGGCGGAGATAAGCCCGAAAAGATCGTGCAATTCCTGTTGACGGCCGGAGAACTGGGCAGTATTTTCAAGAAAGGCGCCACTATATCAGCGGCGATGGGAGGCTGCCAGGCTGAGATCGGCGTCTCCTCCGCCATGGCCGCCGGCGCCCTGACCGAATGCCAGGGCGGGAGCGTTTCACAGGTGCTGATGGCCGCCGAAATCGCCATGGAGCACCACCTTGGCATGACCTGCGATCCGGTGGGCGGACTGGTGCAGGTGCCCTGCATCGAGCGGAATACGATGGGCGCCATCAAGGCTATCACCGCATCTCAACTGGCCCTCAATGGTATGCCCGAACACGCGAAGGTGTCGCTCGACGCCGTGATCAAAACCATGTGGCTGACGGCCCTGGATATGAATTCCAAATACAAGGAAACCTCCGACGGAGGTCTGGCTTTGCATATTTCTGTAGGTTTGCCGGAGTGTTAGCCATTCAGGCGTATTCCTTTTTCGCCAGCTCCATATTTTCCCGATGGTATTTCCCCAAAGTACCGGGGAAGGAATAGTCTTTCAAAAACTCCTCCAGGTCGAAGGTCATCTGGTTTTGCAAGGAGCGCACGACCTTGCGGAGGTATTGCTCGGAGGAAAAGATCCTCGCCTCCATCTCGGTTTTATTGGTGGTCGCATCCCCGTGGCCCGGCACCAGGAGGCGGACGGTTTGCTCTTGCATCATGCGGGTCGCTTTGGAGAGGGTATCCAGGTATTCTTTAAAGCCGTGATAGACAAAGGGGAATTCAATATTGCTGAGGTAGTCGCCGGCCAGCCAGATCCCGTATGGATCGACCAGGGTGAACAAGCCGTCGGGGGTATGCCCGGGCGCGAGTTGAAAAATCAATTTTGTGGATCCAAGTATCAATTCCTGCCCGTCCGAATGGATCGGGATGTCGACGCGCGGATATTCGATGGGGTAGGAGCGGCGGATGTAGTGCTCGTCGTCGAATTCCCGGATGCCTTCCAGGCTTTTTTCCGGGTGTGGATTGTCGCGCAGGGCTTGCGAGGCAATCACCTTGGCGCCTTCGAATGCCCGGTAGCCGATGATGTGGTCCCAGTCGGAGTGGGTAAAAAGCAGGTATAAGGGACGCTCGCCGCGAATTTGGGCTACGTGCCCGCGGATCGCTTCGATCTCCCCGGGCAGACAATTGGGGTCGGCCACCAGAATGAGATCGGGCGTTTCCACCACGGTAGAAGTGGTGCGGAACAGGGCGCTTTCAAAAACGGTAATGTTCGGGTGTTGAAACTGGACAGCCATTGGGCAAAGGGTTTATCAGAGCGTCAAGGTAACGCTTTTTACCCTTACCCGATTGCCAATTCCCGCTCCATTTCAATTGCCTTCGGAAAAAGGATGTTATTTTCCAGGTGCACGTGCCGGTGCAGGTCCTGTTCAAACTCCTGCAACTTGGCAAACGACACCCGGTAGGTGGTGCAGCCGTCGGCGGGCGGGTTGTATTGGCCCGTCAACTCCGCGATCCGCTGGAAATGGGACCCGGCGAACTCGTGCTCCTGCTCCATCATTTGAATAGGGTTTTGGATGCTCCCGAAAGGGGGAGGGGAGAAGGCATTTCCGGAAAGCCGGTTGACCACCATCTTGCGGATGGCGGGGAAGAGAATCAACTCCTCCTTCTTCATGTGATGAAGGAGTTCCTGGGCGGCTTCGCTGAAAAGCCGATATACTTCGCTCAGTTCGGGATGGCGTTCTCCATGCACCCGGGTCACTTTCTCCAGGTATTGGTCCAGCGCGGGAATGGCTTCGAGCACGTAGCGATGGTGGGTTTTTTCGATATAGTCGCACAGGAGATCGGGCGCCCAGGAGGCGAAGTCGATCGTCTGGTTACCCGGCTCTTTCAGGGCCATTTCCAGTTCTGCCCGGAGTTGGGAAACGTCTACGTTCTTTTTCCTGCACGCTTCGTCCAGGGTGGTCCTTCCCTGGCAACAAAAGTCGATGGAGTATTTATCGAATACTTCCGCCGCCTTGTAGTTCTGGGCGACGATGCTTCCTACGGTTTGGTCGATGAGTGAGATCATAACAGTTTTTAGTTTTTTCAGTTTTCAATTTTCAGTTGTTTAACTGAAAATTGAAAACTGAAAACTGAAAATTATTTTGTCAGGCCAAAGATAAGCAATTATTAAGATAAAAAGACATTTTTATCTTTTATTGCACAAGTTTGACGATAGATCAGACTAAACCATCTAAACTTTCTAAACCACCTAAACCAATTATTTTGCTGGAAACCGAATGCCGTCGAGAAACATATTCGAGGCTTCTTCATTGAGTTCTCCTTCCCCGCCGCCGACGTAGAGCACGGTCAGGTAGCTGTTGCTCACCCAGCCTTTGATCTTCCATTCATAGCCATCGGAATCGAGCCAGTAATCCAGCATCCCCAGGGCATTTTCGGACAATTCCAGCACGTGCCCGTAGCCATAGCCGACAGATTCCGAAACTTCGAAAGCTTCCTTGAGGTAGTCGAGGTAGGATTCGAGGAGTTGGGTGTTCAATTCCGCATCGAAGCCGAGAGGTTCAGCAAATTTTACGCAAATGATGCCGAACAGAAGATCGCCTCCTTCCACCTCGGCGGTCCAGACCGGCGAACCGTCGTCCGAAACGCTTGAATCGACCACATCGGCAGGGGAGCAAGGCAGATAGGCCTCAAAACCCGATTCGCCGATTTCGTACCTGGACAATTTGGGGAAATCCTGGGCCTGGAGGGGGGTAAAAACGGAAAGAAGGAGAAAAAAGGGCAGGAGCGTTTTCATATTTGGGGAAAATTTTCCCAAAAGTGCGGGAAAAGGGAATGCCACGCAACGGTCCGGGGATTTTTGTTAAGGCCTAAATTAAAAGACGTTCTACGCGTTTTAAGCGGATTAAACAAAAACAGAAATCACATGAAAGTGTTGCCCATCCTGTCCCTGTTGCTATTCTCTTCTGCGCTTTACTCCCAAAGCGAGCCCGAAAAATGGATTCACGCATACCTCGACTTTGGCTACGAGGAGCGCCATTTGCCCCCCTACACAAATGGAGGAAGCACCTACACCAACGAGCATTTCGAACTGGGGTTCCGAAATATTTCCCCGGGATATTTCAAATTGGAGGAGAAGGGAATTTATCGGGAATTCTCCCTGACCCGCCTTCAGTTTGAAGAGGTAGACGATGTAAATTATGTCACTATGCCCCCTTTCATAGTCAACTCACCCAGGGATGGCGAGCGCACCTACACCTCCGGGATCGGTTTTCAGATCGAATCCGGGTTGATGCCAAAAAAATGGTTTGGAGGTTTCTTCCGGCCGGGCATCGGCCTGGGCGCTGTTCCGGAAGTAGCGTATTTTCGGAATATTCCCGAAGGTATCCAACCGATATCCCTACCGCGAATTTTCGATTGGGTTGGGGGTGAATATCGTGCCGCGTTTGCATTTCCGCATTACCGAACGCGTGGCTGTGGTATTGGCCGTCCCTATCTATATCGGCGGCGCCGAGTGGAGCTCGACTAAAATGGAGAATCCCATTCTTACGAAGGAGCAACAGACCACGAATCTGTTTGCCTTCGAGATCGACCCGGGTGTGGAGTTTGGGAGACTGGGGGCGGCCATTAAACTTTAAAAAGAGAGAGCGGCTAACAGCCGCTCTCTCTCTGCTTTAGTCTATTTTCCCTTTCTCGTTCTTTACCGGCGGCACCGTGCGCAAAAAGGCGTAGATGGCTTTGGCCTCCGTATCGGTCAGGGAGGTATGGGGCTCCATGGGGTAACGCACCTGCTTGCCGTTGCGGCGCTTGCCGTATTTGACAGCCTGTACGAACTCCTCTTCCGTGTAGGCCGCGATACCGGTTTCCGGGTCGGGAGTCAGGTTGGCCGTGATGCGGATATTGCCTTCCAGGTCGGGCATTTCATTGCCCCCGGAGTAATATCCCAATGAATTTTCGGGCACGAGCATGTCCAGTTTCGTAAAATCGCTCGAATGGCAGGCGAAGCAGGCATACACCCCGTTTGCCAGGTATTTCCCATGGGCCAGGACGTCGGTCGTGTCGGGCAGGAGAATTGGAGCGGGAGGCAGCGGCAGCGGTTTGAAGGCCACCATGCAAAGGAACTTGACCAGGAAGGAAGGCTGGCTCAGGGGCGCTTCCGTTTGGGCAGCCTGGACGTTGGCTTCATCCGAGCGCAGCCAGGCGATGATCGAATAGACATCCTCCTCCGCCATGAGGGGAAATTTGGGCATGTAGACCGGGGCATACTTGCCGTTGGGCCGGACCCCCGTGCGCAGGAAGGCATAAATCTCTCCGTCGGTCCATTTCCCGATCCCGAAAAAAGTGTCCTGGGTGATATTCATCGAATAGATCTTACCAAACTCTGCGGGCAGGTCGGCAATCCACTTGCCGGTCATGCGTTTGTCCTCGCCGGCGTGGCAGGACTGGCAGAGCATGGAAGAGATCTTGACGCCCTGAGCTACCCGCTCGGGCGTCACTTCCACCTGGAGATCTACTTTGGGAGGGTCGTAACTCGGTATGCCGCGAAAATGGATAAAGGCTGCGCCCCCCAGGCCAAGGAGGAGCACAAATCCGATCAAACCCAATACTAATTTGAGGACTCTCTTCATGTTAAAGTGGTTTTCAGAGTTAAAAATTGGTTTATGTTTTGATTGCTTTAAGCCCTAATCTAGCGAAGCTCCGGCAACAGGCCCATGCTCCGGAGCATAGCGGCCATATCCCAGAGGTGCTTTCCGCGATACACCTTTCCGTCGCGCACCGTGATGTAGGAGGCCCCGGATACCGAGATCCGTTTGTTGGTCGGAGGGATATGCATGATGCTCCCCCGATGGGTGCCGGTGGCCGTCCAGAACAGGGCCAGGCGCTCGCCCTGGCAAACCAGGTGGTTGAGGCTGATATTCAGATCGGGAAAGGCGTTGAAAAAGCGGTCGATGAGAGCGGATACCCCGATCGAACCCCAATGTTCCCGGGGGGTAGAGGTTTCTTGTCCCCTGTATTCCGGGTGGTAGAAACTCAGGATCCGGTCGCGCTCCCTGCTGTTCCAGGCGAGGATAAACTCGGGGGCGAGGAATTCGTTCGTTTCCGTTTCGGAGGAGTGGTTGCCGGCAGTTGCGTCCATGGTTTGTTTTTTTGTTGGGGCAAAGATGGCTCAGAGAGCTGTCCAGCCGCCAGTTCAATTATTGGTCATTAATTGTTCAAATAAAAATCATCCTTCAATTTCCTGTTTCCAGAGCCCTTCCGAGAGTTTTTCCACACCGGCCCGCAGGTAGCGGCGGTAGGTGCTGAAAGACATTTTTAGAAAATCGGCCGTTCGCTCCTGGCTTCCTACAGGGTTCAGGTAGGTGCGGTAGAGCACGCGGTGGTATTTATTGCTGGTGGGCGATTGCTCCATGGCCTCCAGTTCCCGCCGGATGAGGGTTTGCAATTTTTCGATCTTTTCGGCCGGCCCGGATCTGGCGCCCAGATCCTTGAGCACCATGCGGGAGAAAAGCAGGGGATTGACGTTCAACTCATCGCGATCGTTGAGGGATTTCAGGGCCGATTCCAGGGCGTTCAGAAACTCTGTTTCGTTCAGCGCCACCCAGCCGGTTTTCTCTTCTTCTTCCGGCGGGGCGTTGTGGAGGGTGGCATCGATCTCGCGCCTCCCGAGCAGGTCGAGCCAGGTCATGGTGGGGCGTTTTCGCCAATCGTGCATATACCAGCCCCAGCGTTTATCGCCGCTGGAAAAATCGAGCTCCGGCAAGTGGCTGATGAAGGCGTAGTCGAAGATCTGCTTCCAGAATTCGGGCTGGGCGCAGCAGATCATGCTGACCGCGAGGCCGGGGGTAAAATAATACTGGACGATCGCCAGGAAAATGCTGCTCTGGTGGCTCGACACGGCCTGGTAAGTTTCCGCACCCATCCAAAAACGGAACAGCGCGAGTTGCTCGCCCCCGCGAAGGTGGAATTGCCGCTCGCTGTATTGGAGTAACCTGGCCACCGCCGGATCGGGCGACTGAAAGCCGCGCTCCAGCAGGTGTCCGTCGATCTTTTGGAGAAAAGCCACCGGGTTTTTCTCCAGGTCGCGCCAAACCCAGGTGGTGGTTTCGGGCCTGCCGGCCCAAAACAGAAAATGGCCGGCCTGCTCCTTTCCCTCGAATTTTTCGACCATGCTCTCCAGAATGGGAAGGTCCGTTTTTCCGGCCAGATCCATCCAGGTAGAGCCGGATTCCTGCCAATCGAAGAAGGGCTTTACCATGGGGTTGAGCCGGTGGAGGTAGATCAGGTCGAATAGCACCCTCCTCTGGCCGTCGCCCGACAGTTCGCGGAACTTGGAGAGGTAGTAGTGCCGCACCTTCTCGTGGAGGGCGGCGTACCACTCCGGGTTTCGCCAGCGGAGGTCGGCGATGATGGCTTCCCTCACCAGGTCGTGGGGGTATAGACCGAATTTTCCCTGTTCGATAAAGGAAAGCTGTCGGAGCCAATGGAAAAACTGGCCGGAGTCTGTAAACTCAAGGGTTCCCTCCAGGAGCGATTCGGTAGTGGATTGAGCCAGGGCGCAAATCTCCAGAGCAGTCCGGTGGGCCGGGCCGGGCACTTGTTGTAGAAAAATGTCGAGCAGGGTACGGATGGCATCGGGCGAGGCTTCCGGGTTGAATTTTTTCCCGGGGTGCTGTTCGTAGATTTCGGCCACCACGGAAAGGGCCAGCGGATGCCCGTGGGTAAAGGCCAGGATCGAGTTGAATTCCTCTTTTGGGATATTATTTTTCCTTTCCAGAAATTCGATGGCTTCGGATGGTTCGAGCGATTTGAGGGGAAGGGTTTTCATCAGGGCCTTCCATCCCGGGTCTGATTTCCAGGTCAGAGAAGGGGCGTTTCGCCCGGAGATGACGGTAAACACATTTGGAGGCAATTGGGGAAGAAATTCCTTGCAAACCCAGTCGTCGACCGGCGACAGTTTTTCGTAGGTGTCCATAAAGAGGATCACCTTTTTCCCCATCGACTCGATCTTTTCCTGCACTTCGTCCCAATGGGCCGTCTGGGTGGCCAGCAGCAGGGCTTCCTGAAGGCTGGTAGGGTGGGGGTTTAGTTCGCGCCCGTCGAGGTAGAGGCTGGGCAAGCCGGAATCCTCGCATTGGTCCATAAAACGGCGCAACAGGGTGGTTTTGCCCTGCCCTCCGGGCCCGTACAAATACAGCAAGTAGCAAGAGGGGTCTTCCTGTACGATCAGCTCCTGAAACAGGGCCAATTCGCTTTCCCGGCCGACAAAAGATTTTCTCCTGGCCTGCTTTAATATGTCCGACAATCGGAGGGCCATAATGGGTGGTTAATGAGGTTAATGCAGTACTAAGTTAGTAAGTACTTTGAAAATGAAGCCTTTAATTTTGTTTTTATAAATTTCTAATGCGCCATTCGGTGGGGAAATAGTTGTTCAGGCGATTGGGCAGGAGCTTGGCCCAGCCAAGCCCGAGGCCTTCGCAGCGCATGAGGCGCCAGCCGGCGCCGGCGATCCCGGTCAGGGGTTCTTTTCGCATAAACTGCAGGGCCTGGTATTCGCTCAGCTCGCAGTATGGAATTTCGGGGCGAACCCAGGTGCTGAGCGCCAGCTCGGGCGAGGGGATGGTGTCCTTTCCCTTTTGTTCGCCAAAGGATTGACCGGGCAGGAGCCGGTACAGGTGGTTGCTCAAATAAGCGGCTTCCTCCAGCAGGCCGGCGGGCAGGAAGCGAAGCTCCTGTTTTTCATTTTGAAGGAATGAAACTTCCTTTTCGGGGTGGATCCAATCTTTTGCCAGCGTCCCGGTTTCGATTTTTGCGAGCGCAGACCATTTTTTATTCTGCCTGGGTTTTGCCCGTTCGGCCTTTTTTCCGTCGTCGGGCTTTTGGAAACAGGCCAGGAAAAAGCCTTCTCCCTTCACGCGGTGCGGATAGCATTGGTACCCGGCGCCGGTATCGACGATGCCCCATTCCGGAGGCAGGGATAGGGGAAGCAGGGAAAACCCGTATTGCTCCGCCAGCCAGCGCGCATTTTCGCCGTCCTCGCGGTGGTTGAAGGTACAGGTGCTGTAGAGGAGAATGCCCCCCGGCCGGAGCAGGGGCGCCGCATCGGCCAGGATACGCTTTTGGCGCCCGCAACAAAGCTCCACATTATTGAGCGACCATTCGGCGGCAGCATCCGGGTCTTTCCGAAAAAGGCCTTCGCCCGAACAAGGGGCGTCTACCAGCACGAGGTCGAAATACCCCTCCAAAGGGGCGAATTCCCGGCTGTCGTGGTTGCAGGCCCATACATTTGGCAGGCCCCACTTGGCGATATTGTGCCGCAGCGGCAGCGTCCTGCTTTGGATGACCTCATTGGCGACGAGCAAGCTGTCCTCAGTGAGCAGGGAAGCCAGAAGGGTCGTTTTTCCGCCGGGGGCGGCACAGAGGTCCAGGGCCCGGAGCGGGAGGCTCAGGTCGAGGATCTGGCGCAGGGCTTCGCCGATCAGCATGGACGAGGCCTCCTGCACGTAATAGGCGCCCGCCTGAAACGCAGGGTCGAGGGTGAATTGGGGTCGCTCGGGAAGGTAACGTCCCTGGGGGTGCCAGGGCACTGGTTCGAGGTCTTTCGTGGTCCATCCCGAAGGCTTGGCCGGATTGAGCCGGATGCTCAGTGGGGCGGGCTGGTCCAGGGCTTCGAGGAAGGCTGGAAATTCGGGGCCGAGGAGGGCCTGCATTTGGGAGGAGAAGTCTGGGGGGAGCCCGGTCATCACAGCGTCTTTAAATATTCAATCACCGCCTTGCGCTCCTCCGCACTCAGATGATCCCCGAAATAATGGCCCTTGTTCCCATAGCCCGGCAGGCTGGTGTCGTAGCGGCCTTTCCCGGACTCCTCGTATTTCCAGCCCATGTTTTCGTGGTCGTATTCGTCCATCCGTTTCCATTTGGCGGGACGGGTAGTGCTGTGGAGCAGGGCGTCGAGCGTAGGCACCGAGCCGTTGTGCAGGTAGGGCGCCGTAGCCCAGACGCCATCGAGCGGGGGAGCCACATAGCCCTCCGAAGGCTCCATACGGGAGGCGGGGGAGGTGTTTGCAAACCAGCTTTGGTTATACCAGTCGCCCAGGCCCGAGACCCTCGAAAAATACCGGGCGTAGTAGGGGGCGGTGCCCACTTCGTCCAACGAAACGAGTTTGTTGGGGTAGGTCTCTTTTGCACCGTAGGCGCCGTGGCAGCGGCTGCAATTTTCTTCGAAAAGGGCCTTTCCCCTTTGCCACCAGGACTGGGTCGACCGCCCGGGGATAGGCCGGAGGCTCGAGCTGTGCGGCCCAGGCCACCACATCCACAAAATGCCGCTGCACCTTTCGCGCATGCGTGCTGTCGGGGATGCCGAGCACGGAGGCCTGCATGAGCAGTTTGGAAAAATCACCCCGGCCCATGCCGTTGTAGTAGAGGGCATTTTTTTTGGCGATGTTCCACAGCGGCGGCACGTCCGCAGCGAGGGAGTAGGCGGGCGTCTTGAAATTCCTGTGCTTTTGCATGCTCAGGTCGGCGGGATTGCGGTAATTGACGCAGGCCTCTTCGAGGCGGAAGGCGGGATTTACCCCCGGGTTTTGCGTCACGATCTTCGGTGCGATGGCCTTATAGAAATACCCAAACTCCTTGAAGGCTTTGAATTCCTCGGATTTCCGGCCGTATTTCTCCCTGACCAACACGTTGGTCAGGGTCGCTGTAAATTTTATGCTTTTTGAAAGTCGCTTTCAACATTCCCCAGGCCGGGCACGAGTTGCCCTTCCATTCGGGAGGTATGGCAGGTAAAGCAGTTGCCCGCCACCACTTCCACTCCGTTGTATGCGGAGAAGGCGTTGAAGGGGTAGCTGAGCAGGCCGGCGTTGCCTGTGCGGTTCCACACGGTGTCGCGGGCGCCGCTGAGCCGTTTTTCCAGAAAGGAAAAGGGGATGCCGGTGCCGATATAATCGCCGTACACGAGGTACTCAAATCCTTTTTCCGGATCGCCCGACCAGTTTTGGGGGCTGGGGGGGAGGACGCGGGTTTGCGCTGCTCCGCCGGTTTCCGGGTCTGCCAGGTTGTGGAGGCCGTTGCAGGAGGGGAGGAGGGGGAAGAGGGTTAAAAAATGTAGGCGAGGGGAGTGAGTTTGCTGGGCATATCTGATGAGTCCGATGAGTGACCGGGTGACTGAGTCACCCGGTGAGGGTAAAAGAAACGTAAGTATTGTACCTGGCTAATTATTTCAATAGATATAGTTAGAAAACTAATTTGACAGACTCACCGGGTGACTCAGTCACCCGGTGAGTCATAATTTCTCGTAAATATTATACCCTATAAGCATTTAAAGCCGATTCAGTCGAAAATGATGCCTCCACCCTTCACCGGGTGACTCAGTCACCCGGTGACTAATGGGACGCTAAGACGACAAACGGCTTGGTCACCGTCTGCCCCTTCCACTTGACCACCACCAGATAATACCCCGGACTCAGCCCGGCCGTAGCTTTATCCAGTGGAATGAAATGCTTCCCGTCCGACAAATCGCGGGTCGTTTCAGAATATACCGGGCGACCCAGGGCATCGGCCATCATCCACTCCAGGGGGCCGGCTTCCGGCAACCTGACCTGGAGGAGCGCGTCCTTCGAATTTCCGAGCACGAGCACTTGTAGCCTTTTCTCCTCGGGGATGGGATCGAGGGTGGAAAGCACGTTCCAGCCCAAATCCCGAAGGATGCCGCGAACGATGGCCCCCGGGTGGTGCTCCACCTCCCCGATGCTGATATAAGGCGTCATCAGGCTGTTACCGCTCGCATTGGGGTAAGTGTTCTCGTCGAGGTGGGAGATGCTGCTACCAAAGCTGAAAGTCGATGGCGCAAATATCTTCGGTTGCTCGCTGCCGTTGGCCAATATCCCTTCGGGGCCGTTATAATAAATCATCCCACTGGTGAATTCGGCATGCAACTGCGCAGAGATATTCGGAAAAAGCCCCGTGTCGGTCAATATTTCTTCCGAACCGTTTACCAGCCAGCGGTCGAAAATGCCGGGCAGGCCGTCGAGCTGGGGAATGGGGAAGGTGGGCACGAAGGGCTCGAACTGCGAAAAGTCGATATGCCCAAAAGACCCTTCGCCCGCCGGACTGTCGGCCAGCGATACGATGCCCAGTCCGTGCCCTATTTCGTGGAGAAACACGGACACGAAGTCGTATTTATTGGCAGGAGGCTCCCCATCCGTGCCGAAATACCAGGCCACATCCCCCGCCATGACGATATCCATATCCGACTCCCCGGGGTTTATCTCCGTGCCGGTGATGGCGTTGGCCAGACAAGTCGGGTAAAAGGTCGCTTCCATCGGCGCCCCTGCAAAATCCTTCCGCCCATTGGGCATGGTGAATCCCAAAAATGCCCCGCCAACCGGAACCAATAACACATTGACCTTGATCGGCACGGCAGAGCTCAGATGCTGCTCCCAAATGGAAGCGGTATATTCCATCGCCGCCAATACCTGCGGGTCCGTGACCGGGGTGGTGATCTGGATATCGGCTGGTTGGGCGCCGAGGCGCAGCGCGAAGAGAAGACTTAGGAAAACAGGTAGTGTTTTGTGCATAGGAAAAGGGATTTATTACATTTTTGGTACGCTGATTTTTTATGATTGTTTATGATCTGTTATGATCCATCCCTTCTTATCTTAAAAAACCATAAGCATTCATAAAAAATCAGCGTACCCAAAACAAAAACTAAAAACTCAAAATTTATACCTCCCTAAAATCTCCTCCGCCCTTCTTCCAGCAACCTCGTCTTCCACCAGCGGCGGCGCATGATGCGGCTTGATCCGGGCATCGATCAGCAGCGGGCCCTCGCAGCCCCAGTGCTTGTGCTCCGAAAATCCCCGCACCCCGTGTATGTCGTGGGAGGGATTGGCGCGCGTGAACACCGCCCAGAGGAAATTGTCGAACCGGGCCGCGATGAACGAACTGTCGTCGACCACCGCGATGAGGGGGACGGAGTCCAGATCAAAACGGTCGAGGTAGAGGGCCAGGCGCTGCACGTCGGCCTCCGTATCAAACTGCGGCCCCTGAATGGCCAGGATACCGGGCTGCACAAACTGCGGGTTGCTAAATCCATCGGGTAGGCTGAAATTGGAAGGAAGTTCGGTTTTCAGTTCCCGAAGGGGATCTCCACAGCAGGCGATCACCACTTTCGAACCCGCATTCCAGCCGGAACCGGAGTAGTCGAGGGTGTCGATGGTGGTCTTGGTCTGAAAATGCAGGTCGCGCCGCCAGTCCACCCGGCGGAGCACATGCCGGAAAAAATGGGGCATGTCGTGCAAATGCAGGTTCGGGTCGTCGCCGTCGGCGGCGATGATGAGGAATTTGGCCAGGGAGGTCTGCCCCTTGCCGAGCAAATGGTTGGCCTGGGTAAGGATCTCCTCCGGCTTGCGCTGCCGGAAGGGCATATACCGCTCGCTGCCGATGGCCAGGAGCAGGGGATGCACCCCGGCCGCATCGACGGCATTGATCTCTTTAATGCCCGGAAATTCTCCCGGCGTCAGCGGCTCCACCAGCTGGTGGATGAGGTAGCCGAAGGAACTGTCTTCCTGCGGCGGCCGGCCCACGACGGTAAAATGCCAGATGGGGTCTTTCCGGTAATAGACCTTTTCCACCTCCATCACCGGAAAATCGTGTTGCAAGCTGTAATACCCGAGGTGATCGCCGAAGGGCCCCTCCGGCTTAAGGCCCTGCTTGCGGATGATGCCGGTGATGACGAAATCGGCGTCGGAGGAAAGGACGAACCCGTTTTTCCAGAGATAGCGGAAACGGCGCCCGCCCAGCAGACCCGCAAAGGTCAGTTCCGACAGGCCCTCCGGCAGGGGCATGATGGCCGAAAAGGCGTGGGAAGGCGGCCCGCCCACGAATATGGATGCCCTGAAGGGTTCCTCGCTTTGGTTGTAGGCCGTATGGTGCACCCCGATACCCCGGTGAAGTTGGTAATGAAGCCCAATCTCCCGGTTGGGCTCGTAGTCGTTGCCCGACAACTGGATGCGGTACATGCCGAGGTTGGACTGCATGATCTGCCGCGAGCCGGGAGGGAGGGTAAAAACCTGGGGCAAGGTGATAAAAGCGCCCCCGTCCATCGGCCAGGAAACGACCTGCGGCAGGCGGCCGACTGTCGTTTCACCATATAATATAGGAGCGCCGAGCCGCGATTGCATCGGCAGGGCCGAAAGGGCCGTGGCCGGCGCCGAGAGATAGCGCATGGGTTTGCGGAGTAAATTGGTCGGATCGGCCTTCAATTCCATCACCTTTTTTACCTTTTTCAAGGTGTCGCGGAAAATGAACTCCGTGCGTTCGACCGTGCCGTACAGGTTGGACAGCGCCGGGAAAGGACTGCCTTTCACTTTTTCGAAAAAAACGGCCGGTCCCCCGGCATCGTAAACGCTTCTGTGAATGGCCGCCATTTCCAGATGGGGGTCGACCTCTTCGGTGATCCGGAGCAGTCTTCCGTGCCGCTCCAGATCCTGCACGCAGGCCCTTAAACTAGAATAGCTCATATTTTACCTTCGTTTTTCAATCATTCGCGCAGCGAAATCAGTGAAATCTTTTAATCTGTGGTTATTTTTGCCTCATGAAGCAGTATCACGAGCTCCTCCGCCATATCCTCCACTCGGGCGCGGAAAAAAGCGACCGCACCGGCACCGGCACCCTCAGCGTATTCGGCTATCAGATGCGATTCGACCTCCGGGAAGGCTTTCCGCTTCTGACTACCAAAAAACTCCACCTCAAGTCGATTGTTTACGAACTGCTTTGGTTTTTAAAAGGCGATACCAATGTACGGTATTTGCAGGAAAATGGAGTGCGGATTTGGAATGAATGGGCCGACGACCGGGGCGACCTGGGCCCCATCTACGGAAAACAATGGGTGGCCTGGGAAACGCCCGACGGCCGGACGATCAACCAGATCGCCAACGCGGTGGACCTGATCCGCAACAGCCCCGACTCCCGCCGCATCATCGTCAATGCATGGAACGTGGGCGATCTTCCCAAGATGCACCTCAGCCCCTGCCATGCCCTCTTCCAGTTTTACGTCGCCGACGGTAAACTATCCTGTCAACTCTACCAGCGCTCGGCGGATGTGTTCCTCGGCGTGCCTTTTAACATCGCCTCCTATGCCCTGTTCACCTGCATGATGGCCCAGGTCTGCTCCCTGGAACCGGGAGAGTTCGTCCATACTTTCGGCGATGTGCACCTCTACACCAACCACATCGAACAGGCCAAACTCCAATTGACGCGCGAATTGCGGCCCCTTCCCTCCATCCGCATCAACCCGGAGGTAAAAGACATTTTCGCTTTCCAATACGAAGACTTCGAATTGACAGGGTACGATCCCCATCCGCATATTAAGGCCGAGGTAGCTATCTAGTTTTGAGTTATTAATTTTTAGTTTTTAGTTGTTGAGGATGTACTAACTAAAAACTAAGAACTAAAAATTCAAAACTCTCATTTAGACTAAATCTAAATAACCCCCCATTCCTAAATATTTTGTTAAAAATCTAGGCCTAATTTTATCTTTGCGGTGACCTGAAAATGACATATCGCATTATTGACAGGTATTGATACTTAAATATGGGAATGATGGACTTTAAGCGCTTAACCGCAAGCCTGCTTTTTTTGTGCTTAATCGGAACGGCCGGACTGGTTTCGGCACAGGAAGCTCAAGCACCCCCCACCGCAGACCTCGCTGAAGGAGAAACCCTCTTCAAGAACAACTGCGCATCCTGCCACAACAAAAATATGAAGGACGACCTCACCGGTCCCGCACTTGGCGGAGCGGAAGAGCGTTGGGCGGCATATCCCAGGGAAGACCTGTACAAATGGGTCAATAACTCCCAGGCCATGATCAGCTCGGGCCATCCCCGGGCGGTTGAACTTTGGGCTCAGAACAAGCCCAAAATCATGAACAACTTCAACCTGACGAACCAGCAGATCGACAATATCCTGGCGTATGTAAACAAGGTGTACACTGCGCCTGTGGTGGCCAATGGCCCAGGCGCCGGCACGGGCGGCCAGGCCCAGGGAAAACCCAACAACCTCCTGCTTTTCGGAGGTCTCTTTGCCGTATTGGCCATTCTCGCCATCGTCCTGGCCAGGGTCATTTCCAACCTCAACTACATCACCCTGGTGCAGGAAACCGGCTCGGCGCCCGCCAGAAGGACGCTGGTGCAGATCCTCACGGGCAAGGGCATGATCGCTTTTGCAGTATTTGTCGTGGTGGTCCTGGGCGGCTATACCACGGTCAACAACGCCATCAACCTGGGGCGGCAGCAGGGATACGAGCCGGCGCAACCCATTCTGTTTTCGCACGCCACCCACGCCGGCCTGCACAAGATCGACTGCAACTACTGCCACGACGGCGCCCGCCGGAGCAAGCACTCCGTCATTCCCGCCGCCAGCACTTGTATGAATTGCCACAAGGCGATCAAGGTCGGATCGACCTACGGGACGGCTGAACTTTCGAAAATCTACGCATCCATCGGCTTCGACCCGAATACGGATCAATATATCCCGAACTACGAATCCCTTCCCCAGGAAGAGATCGAAAAGGTGTTTACCAAGTGGATCACCGACACCTATATCAAAGAAAATAAAACCCTCGATCCGGAAGGAGAGCTGCTCGTGAAAAAGCAGTGGGAAGGCATCGTGACTTCGCTGACCAATCCCGGCAAAAAGCAGATCCAGGGGCCCATCGAGTGGACCCGTATCCACAACCTGCCCGACCACGTATATTTCAACCACTCCCAGCACGTCGCACTGGGCAAACTCACCTGCCAGACCTGCCACGGTCCGGTGGAAAAAATGGAGGTGGTCAAGCAATACAGCCCCTTGTCCATGGGCTGGTGCATAAACTGCCACCGGAAGACCGAAGTGAAATTCGCTGGAAACGCATACTACGACGCCTACGAAAACTACCACGAAGAAATGGCTTCCGGAAAACGCACCACCGTCACCGTCGAAGAGATCGGCGGCCTGGAATGCCAAAAATGTCATTATTAATTCGAAACGAAAAACCATGGGATCCGGCTCCGGCCGGATTTCCTTTATTTTTCTTAATACGCCCGTTTCAAGATGAAGAATAAAAACGAAGTTTGGATTGGGGTCGAACAACTCAACAACGACCCGGTTTTGAACGAGTTGCAAAACCAGGAATTCGCCCAGCCTGATCCGCTGCCGATGAATGAGAAAACCCTGGAATTGGGGGCCTCCCGGCGCGATTTCCTGAAATATCTCGGATTCAGCCTCGGCGCCGCCACCATCGCTGCCAGTTGCGATATTCCCATCAAGAGGGCCATCCCCTACGTGATCAAGCCGGACACCATCGTTCCCGGCGTGGCCACTTATTACGCCTCCAGCTTCGTGCAAGGCGGCGACTATTGCGCCGTGCTGGTGAAAACCCGCGAAGGCCGCCCCATCAAGATCGAAGGGAACAGCCTCTCCAAGGTGACTAAAGGCGCCACCAGCGCCCGGGCCCAGGCCAGCGTGCTGAGCCTCTACGACACAAGCCGATTCCCCCAGCCGGGTCGCATGGAGAATGGCGCCTTCTCTAAAATCTCCTGGGAGGACCTCGACAAGGAACTCGCCGGTAAGCTCAATGCCAAAGACGGAATCCGCATCATCGCCAATACGCTCATGAGCCCCACCACAGCCCGGGCCATTGCCGATTTCATCACCGCCTATCCCAATACCAAGGTTGTTCAATACGATCCGGTGTCCAGCTCGGCCATCCTGGAAGCAAATGAGCAAACCCTGGGCGATCGCGCCATTCCGGATTACCATTTCGAAAAAGCCGATGTGATCCTCAGCTTCGGGGCCGATTTTCTCGGTACCTGGATCTCTCCCGTGGAATACGCCTCCCAGTACGCAATCAACCGCAAAATCGACCCGGAACATCCCAAAATGTCCCGGCATATTCAGGTGGAGAGCCACCTGTCGATGACCGGCTCCAACGCCGATAACCGCGTGCTGATCAAGCCCTCGGAAATGGGCGCCGCCATCGCCGCGCTGTACAACGAACTGGCCGCCCTAAACGGCGCCGCTTCGGTCAGCGCGCCGAACCTGAACGACAAGGCCAAAGCAGCCCTGAAGAAAGCCGCCGCCGACCTCAACGCCGCCAAAGGCAAGGCCCTGGTGGTTTCCGGCTCCAACAACAACGGCGAACAGATCCTGGTCAACGCCATCAACTCGATGCTGGCCAGCTACGGCGCAACCATCGACTTTGCCAACGCCTCCATGCAGCGCAAGGGGATCGACGCCGATATCCAGGGTCTGATCCGCGAAATGAGCGCAGGATCGATCGGCGCGGTGCTCGTCATGGGCGCCAACCCTGCCTTCGACCTGCCGAACTCCGAGGCTTTCCGCGCGGCGCTTGCCAAGGTGGCCCTGAAAATCTCTTTCGCCAATACCCCCGATGAAACGACCGCCCTTTGCAACTACGTCGCTCCGACCCACCACTTCCTGGAGAGCTGGGGCGATGCAGAACCCAAACGCGGCCACTATAGCCTGATCCAACCGACCATTTCGCCCCTGTTCAAAACGCGCCAGGCCGAAGAAAGCCTGCTCCGCTGGGCCCAGAGCCCCAACCTGAAGCTGGATTCGGATCAGCCCTATTTCGACTACCTCCGCTGGAACTGGGAGCAGAGCATGTTCCCCCTCCAGTCCAACTACGCCACCTTCCAGATGTTCTGGGACAGCGCCCTCCACGATGGGATCTTTGAGGCCGCTCAGGCCCCTAAAACCGTTTCTTTCCAGGGCGATGTGGCCGCCGCTGCCGGAAAGCTCAGCAAACCTTCGGGATCGGAGATGGAGATCTCCTTCTTCGAAACCGTAAACGTAGGCGCAGGCCAATACGCCAACAACCCCTGGTTGCAGGAAATGCCCGACCCGGTCGCTCGCACAGCCTGGGGCAACCACCTGGCCATCCCCATCAGCTGGGACGGCGGCAACGACTGGAACGGGTTTAAAAACCTCAACAAGGAAGAAGCCAAAGGCAAAGCCGATATCGTAGAAGTAGAAGTCAACGGCGCCAAGCAGCGCGTGACCTGCGTCCGCCAGTTCGGGCAACCCGAAGGCGGCGTGGCCCTCGCACTGGGATACGGCCGGCAAGTGGTCGGCGAAGCGGGCCGGAACGTGGGCATAAACGCCTATCCCTGGCTGTCGATCGACGCCAACGGCAATACGCAGTACTACGCTACCACGGTAGGCATTTCCGATAAAGTGGCCGAAGAAAACGACTTCGCCTGCGTGCAGTACCACCACACGATGGGCGTCAAAGGGGTCGATCCGAAGACCAACGAGGAGATCAACGTCGATGAGAAGACGGTCATGACCCTCGGCGCCGGTTTCCAGGGCGGCCTCACCAAGCGCTCCATCATCTACCAGGCCAACCTGTCTGAAGTGGAAGGTTTGGTGGAACACATCAAGGAAAAGCGCGAGGAAGCGGCCCACCTCAATGCAAACACGATCTATCCTTACGACCAATACGTCGAGGAATTTTATAGCCAGGGACACCACTGGGGCATGCACGTCGACCTCAACGCCTGTATCGGCTGCGGCTCCTGCCAGGTAGCCTGCGTGGCGGAAAACAACGTGCCCATGGTCGGCAAGCGGGAAGTGAGCCGCCACCACGAGATGGCCTGGATACGGATCGACCGCTATTTCTTCGGCGACTACGAGAACCCGAACGTGGTCTACCAGCCGATGCTGTGCCAGCACTGCGACAACGCGCCCTGCGAGAACGTTTGTCCGGTAGCCGCAACCAACCACAGCTCGGAAGGCCTGAACCAGATGACCTACAACCGCTGTATCGGTACCCGCTACTGCGCCAACAACTGCCCGTACAAAGTTCGCCGTTTCAACTGGCTGGACTACACGACGGCAGACATCTGGCCGGCCAACGAATACTCGATGAACGGCGAAGAACTTCGCTTTGGCGCCGATAACCTGACCCGCATGGTCCTGAACCCCGATGTGACGGTTCGCTCCAGAGGGGTCATCGAAAAATGCAGTTTCTGCGTGCAGCGCCTCCAGGAAGGCAAACTGACCGCCAAGAAGGAAGGCCGCCACCTCCAGGATTCCGACGTACGGACCGCCTGCCAGACGGCTTGCCCGACCGGCGCCATCACCTTCGGCGATATGAACAACAAGGAAGGCGACCTGAGCAAAAAACTGAGCAGCGAACTGAACTACAAGGTGCTGGAAGAGATCAACACCCAGGCTTCGGTGCATTATTCGGCGAAGGTGGTGAACAGGGATGAAGCCCTGGGGTAGTTAATAAGTTAATGAGTTATTAAGTTATTGATTAATAATAACTTATTAACTTACTAACTTAATCTCCAAAAATATTAGATACATAACTTCTAACAAGAATACAATGAGTGCAGTTGTGTCTCCCATCCGGGAACCTTTAATCGAAGGCGGTAAAAATTACCACCAGATCACGGAAGACATCTGCTCGCCGACGGAGCGAACCCCGAGCCTGGCTTGGGTGGTCGCCTTCATGGTAGCGGTGACCTTCCTTGCGGTGTACGTGTTTTGCGTCACCTGGACCATCTGGCAAGGGATCGGCACCTGGAACCTGAACCGGACGATCGGATGGGGTTGGGATATCACCAACTTCGTGTGGTGGATCGGGATCGGCCACGCCGGAACCCTCATCTCGGCGATCCTCCTGCTGTTCCGCCAGAAATGGCGCACCGGGGTAAACCGCGCGGCAGAGGCTATGACCATCTTCGCGGTGATGTGCGCCGGCCAGTTTCCCCTCATCCACATGGGGCGCCTTTGGCTCGGCTTCTTCATCTTCCCCTATCCGAACACCCGCGGCCCGCTTTGGGTCAACTTCAACTCCCCGCTCTTGTGGGACGTTTTCGCCATCTCCACTTACTTCACCGTTTCCTTGCTCTTCTGGTATTCGGGTCTCGTGCCCGATCTGGCCACCCTTCGCGACCGTTCGAAGGGCCTGCGCAAGAAGATCTATAACTTCTTTTCCTTCGGCTGGACCGGCAAAGCCAAGCACTGGCAGCGTTTTGAGAGCCTCGCCCTCGTGCTGGCCGGTTTGTCGACTCCGCTCGTACTTTCGGTGCACACCATCGTGTCCTTCGACTTTGCGACCTCGGTCATACCGGGCTGGCACACCACCATCTTCCCGCCCTATTTCGTGGCCGGGGCTATCTTCTCCGGGTTCGCCATGGTGCAAACCCTGATGGTGATGACCCGCAAGGTGCTTAAACTCGAACAATACATCACACTCAACCACATCGACAGCATGAACAAGGTCATTCTGGTGACCGGGACGATCGTGGGTGTGGCATACCTGACGGAGTTGTTCATCGCCTGGTACTCCGGGTATATCTACGAGCAATTCGCCTTCTACAACCGGGTGATGGGCCCCTACTACTGGTCCTACATCGGGATGATGGCCTGCAACGTGATCTCTCCTCAGCTTTTCTGGTCGAAGAAACTTCGCCGCAGCCTGTTCGTCACCTTCTTCATGTCGATCTTCGTGAACATCGGGATGTGGTTTGAGCGCTTTGTAATCATTGCCACCACGCTGGCCCGCGATTATTTGCCCACGAGTTGGAGCTACTACGTGCCGACCTGGGTGGAAATCGGGCTTTTCGTAGGGACCCTTGGGCTGTTCTTTACGCTCTACCTCATTTTCGTCAGGGTAGCCCCTGTGATTGCGGTAGCGGAGATCAAGGCCATTCTGAAAACGGCAGGAGATCAGTATGCGGGCAAACAAGGCCACCATACTTCTCATACCACGAGTACCACCGAAACCCCGCATCATTAATAAAAATAAACCAATATAGCCATGTCAATGGATAATGCTCAAAAAGAGGTGCTGTTCGGGCTTTACGACGATGAGGAGCAGTTGCTGGACGCTGTGAAGAGAGCCAAAGGAGATCACCTGGAGATCATGGACGTCTATACGCCTTTCCCGGTGCACGGCCTGGATCCGGCCCTGGGCCTGGAGGAATCCCGCATACACATCGCCGGTTTCATCTATGGCGCACTCGGCACCCTGACCGCGTTCGGGTTCATGACCTGGGTCTTTACCCGCGACTGGCCCATCATTTTCGGGGGAAAGCCTTATTGGTCCGTGCCTTCGTTCATCCCCATCACCTTCGAATTGACGGTGCTGTTTTCCGCCATCGGCATGACGGTGACCTTCTTCACGGTGTGCGGGTTGTGGCCGGGGGTCAATAACCCGGTTCTGGACGACCGGATCACGGACGACAAGTTCTGCATCGCCTTTCAGACGAACGGCCAATCCAATTCTGAAATCGACCGGTTGAAGTCCTTTTTCATGGAAACGGGCGCTTCGGAGGTCAATACGAAAGTGATTTAAAAGTCAGGGATCGAAAAATATACAGTCAATGGCAACCATGCGAAAAACCGTTTTCGTCCTTTTAACAGCAGGCATGATCCTGATCGCCCTTTCCTGCCAGCAGCCGGGGGGTGAAACCACCGGGAGCGAGTACATGCCGGATATGGCGCACGCCATTTCCTATGAGGCCAATGTGTACGGAAACTATTTCTGGAATACGTGGGACAGCGCAAGCCTCTTTACCCGCAAAGAACTCTCCGCTCCGCGCGATCCGGTTGCGGGTACCGTTCCGAGGGGCTATGCAGGGCATTTTCTGGCACAGGACCCGGCGGGACAACTCGCCGTCATGGACCTGCTGGCCGGTAAGAGCCCCGGCTCCATGTCGATCCCCGTCAACGGCCATGCGCCTTATTACTACGGCGATTCGGAACCGGAGCGGGCCAGGGCCACTGCGGAAATCATCGCCAACCCTTTCCCCATCACCGAAGCAGGTCTGGCCAAGGGAATGGAACTTTATACGATCTTCTGCGGCATTTGCCACGGAGAAAAGGCAGACGGCGCCGGCTATCTGGTGCGCGACGCCAACCCGGCCACGGGCGATGCGGGAGGGAAGTTTCCCGCAGCGCCGGCCAATATGCTCCTCGACGATTTTATCAATTCCTCCAACGGCCGCTATTACCATGCGATCATGTACGGCAGGAACACCATGGGCTCCTACGCCGACAAGCTGTCTTACGAAGAGCGCTGGCAGGTGATCCACTACATCCGTTCGCTTCAGGCCAAGGCCAAGACCCTGGAATACAGCCAAAATGCCAACGCCCTGAACCCGGCATACGGAGTTCCCGGCGCCTCCTTAGAAGTCAATCCGTTATCCGAACCACAAAACGGCGGAATACAATGAACCAATTCACTTTCGAGTCAAAGCAAAAAACGGTGCTGTTCGGCTTTATGGGCCTGGGGCTGGTTTGCCTCCTGCTGGCCTATTTCACGGACGAACAGCCGCACCACGTTCGTTTTTGGACGAACTTCCTTCAAAATACCGTATTCTTTACGGGCATCGCTTTTATCACGCTCTTCTTTTCCGCGGCTTCCATCACGGCATGGGCCGGATGGTACACCAAATTCAAGCGCGTCATGGAGGCGATGAGCCTGTTCCTCATCCCGGGACTGGCGCTGCTGGCGGTGATCGTCGCGGGTTTGTGGCTGGGCTGGCACGACCTGTACCATTGGGCCGACGCCGAAGAAGTGGCTAAAGACCCCATTCTGGCGGGCAAAGCGGGCTTCCTGAACAAAGGCTGGTACACGCTGGGCACCTTTATCATCGTCGGGGTCTGGATTTATTTCGCCATGCGCCTGCGGAGCTTGTCCCTGGCGGAAGACCAGAACGGGGGAGCAGATTTTGCGCACCACCGGAAGATGCGGATCGTTTCTGCCGCCTTCCTGCCCATCGCCGGTTTTTCCAGCGCGGCCATCATCTGGCAATGGATCATGTCGCTCGATGCGCACTGGTACAGCACTTTGTTTGCCTGGTACACCGGCGCCAGCTGGTTTGTCTCCGCCATGGCCGTGCTGATCCTGATGCTGATCTACCTCAAATCGAAAGGATATTTCCAGGGCGTTTACGAGGATCACCTCCACGACCTGGCCAAATTTATGTTTGCCATCAGCATTTTCTGGACCTACCTCTGGTTTTCCCAGTACATGCTGATCTGGTATGCCAACATCGGGGAAGAAACGGTTTATTTCAAGACCCGGATGGAAAAGTACCCGGTCCTGTTTTACGGAAACCTTGTGCTGAATTTCCTGTTACCTTTCTTCATTTTGATGCGCAACGATACCAAGCGCAAATACGGATCGCTGGTATTCGTCTCCATCTTTGTGTTGCTGGGCCACTGGCTGGATATGTTCCAGATGGTCAAGCCCGGGGCGCTGGAAACGGCGCTTCACGCGGCGGGCGCGCATGGGGATGCTCACGGACACGGGAGTTCGTTTGCGGCCGGCTTTTCGATACCCGGTTTGATCGAACTGGGCACGATGCTGGGCTTTGCCGCATTCTTCGTATATATGGTGTTCAACAGCCTGGGCAAGGCGGCCCTCGAACCGGCCAACGACCCCTACCTGGCTGAAAGTGCGCACCACCACGTGTGAGGAGTTGAAGGTCAATTGTTTTTTAAAATAGAATCGAATCCATGACAACTACTCTTTTGGCGATTGCTTGTATCCTGATGATTACGGTGGTGATCATCCAAATTGGCAAAGTCACTGATTTGGCCAACAGGCTGAAGGGGGAGGAAGAGGCCCAAAATGCCAGCAATCAACGCTCCGGGATCGCCTTGATGGCTTTTATGTTCGCCTTCCTGATTTTCTGTGTTGCCTCGGCCCTGTATTACAAAAACTGGATGCTCGGTTATGGACCTCACATGTCCGCTTCCGAACACGGCGGCCGTCTCGACAGCATGTTCAACGTCACCCTGTTTTTTACGGGGATCGTGTTCGTGATTACCCACATCGCGCTTTTTTATTTCGGCTACAAATACAGCGGGAAAACAGGCCGCAAAGTACTGTACATCCCCCACGACAACCGCCTGGAGATCGTCTGGACGGTGGTGCCCGCAGTGGTGATGACCTTTCTGGTAATCAGCGGCCTGGATGCCTGGAACGAGGTTATGGCAGATGTGGGGACAGACGAAGAGGTGATGGAGATCGAAGCTACGGGATACCAGTTCGCCTGGCACCTCCGATACCCGGGCCCCGACGGAAAACTGGGCGCTCGGGACTTCCGGCTGATCAACGCCGTCAACCCGCTCGGTCAGGACTGGACGGATGCCAAAAACCAGGACGACCTTCATCCCTCCGAACTGGTGCTGCCCGTAGGCAAGCCGGTGCGGGTGAGGATCACGGCCCGCGACGTGCTGCACAATTTCGACCTGCCCCATTTTCGCGTAAAAATGGACGCCGTGCCGGGTATGCCGACCCACTTTGTGTTCACGCCTATCAGAACCACGGAGGAGTATCGTCGGGAGTTGAGCAAATACAAAGAATACCAGGCGCCTTCCGATCCTGCGAATCCCGCCAGCGATCCGCTATGGAAGACATTTAACTACGAACTCGCCTGTGCCGAGCTTTGCGGCTCGGGCCATTACAGCATGAGAAGGGTGGTGCGCATCGTATCGGAAGAAGAATACAACACCTGGCTTGCCGAGCAGCCCTCTTACTACCGGGCTTCGATCCGCAATACGGACGAGGACCCCTTCAAAGGCCAGGCACTGCCGGGCGATCCGCCGCCACCGCCACCGCCTCCGGCGCCAATAGATACTACCGGGGTTAATCAGTAAATTGTAAATTGTTATTCCATTTCCCGAAGGGGATAAAAAATAGAAAAAACTGGTACTATGGCAACCGCTGCTAAACAAACCACGGCTCCTGTCCAGCATGATGAAGACCTGCTCATCCAGGAATATGGTTATGACGACCATTTCCACGAGCACCACGAGGGGGATAAGTACCAATCGAATTTCATCAGCACATACATATTCAGCCAGGATCACAAGATGATAGCCCGGCAGTTCCTCATCACGGGGATTTTTTGGGCCATTATCGGGGGCTTGATGTCCCTGGTATTCCGCCTGCAACTGGGCTTTCCCGAGGAGAGCCTTGCCTGGCTGAAGCCCTTCCTCGGCAAATGGATCACCGTCAACGCCGAAACCGGCATGGGCACCCTGGCGCCCGAGTTTTACTACGCCCTGGTGACCATGCACGGCACCATCATCGTGTTTTTCGTGCTCACCGCCGGCTTGAGCGGTACCTTCAGCAACCTGCTCATTCCGTTGCAGGTCGGCGCCCGCGATATGGCCTCGCCGTTTTTGAACATGCTGTCCTACTGGTTTTTCTTTCTCGCCGGTGCGGTAATGTTCTTCTCCCTGTTTCTGAGCACGGGCCCGTTTGCGGGAGGCTGGACGGCCTATCCGCCGCTTTCCGCCCTGCCACAGGCCTCCTCCGGTTCGGCCGGGGGGATGACCCTTTGGCTGCTCTCCCTGACCTTCTTCGTTATTTCGGTGTTGCTCGGAGGGATCAACTACATCACCACCGTGCTCAACCTGCGCACCAAGGGGATGAATATGTGGCGACTGCCCCTGACGATCTGGGCTTTTTTCGTGACGGCCATCCTGGCCCTGCTTTCTTTCCCGGTGCTGGTGTCCGGATTTTTCCTGCTCATCTTCGACCGCACGCTCGGAACGAGCTTTTTCCTCAACGAAATATTTGTGGGCGGCCAGGCCCTGGATCACGTGGGGGGTAGCCCCATCCTGTTCCAGCACTTGTTCTGGTTCCTGGGTCACCCCGAGGTATATATCATCATCCTTCCGGCGATGGGTATCGTCTCGGAGGTTTTGTCGGTGAGCGCACGCAAGCCCATTTTCGGCTACAAGGCGATGGTTTTCTCCATCCTGGCCATCGGCTTCCTGTCCTTCATCGTTTGGGCGCACCACATGTTTATGTCGGGTGTCAATCCCTTCATTTCCAACTTCTTCGTGGTCTTCACCCTGATCATCGCGGTGCCTTCGGCCGTAAAAGTTTTCAACTGGATCACGACGATCTACGGCGGTAATATGCGATACACCTCGGCGGCCTTGTTTGCCGTGGGCTTTGTGTCCATGTTTATCTCCGGCGGTTTGACCGGTATTTTCCTGGGCAACTCGGCGATCGACATCCAGATGCACGATACGTACTTCGTCGTGGCGCACTTCCACATCGTGATGGGGGTAGCCGCGTTCTTCGGGATGTTCGCCGGCGTGTACCACTGGTACCCGAAGATGTTCGGCCGTTTTATGAACGAAACCATGGGCAAGATCCATTTCTGGGGTACCCTGATCGGGGCTTACGCCATCTTCTGGCCCATGCACTACCTCGGAATGGCGGGCGTTCCGCGCCGCTATTACCGCTTCGACAATTTCGACACCTTCTCCCATTTCTCCGCGATGAACCAATTCATCACGATCGCCGCGATCCTGGTATTTGCCTGTCAGCTGGTGTTCGTGATCAATTTCTTCCGCAGCATTTGGGTCGGCAAGAAACTGACGGAAAAGAACCCTTACGGCGCCAATACGCTGGAATGGACCACCCCGATCGAGGTTCCCCACGGCAACTGGCCGGGCAAGATTCCCGCCGTGCACCGCTGGGCCTACGACTACGGAAAAGGCGGACAGGATCATATCTCCCAGATCGTTCCGCTTGCAGAAGGGGAAGGGGATTCGGGACATTAACTAGGTATTAAGTTTTTAAGGTATTAAGTTTTTAACATTCAATAACTTATACCCTTAATAACTTAAAAACTATAAAAAGAAAATTGTGTCCAAAGCAAAAGAAGCAATAGCAGTCGGCATCTCGGGGGTCTGGCAAAAAGTGGCGGACTACAAGTTGCTGGTGAAGTTCAGGTTGACATTGACGGTGGTTTTTTCGGCGCTGATGGCGTTTTTCATCGCATCAAAGGATGGGGTGAGCTGGATGGCCGTACTGATATTGGCGCTTGGCGGGTTTCTGGTAACGGGGGCCGCCAATGCCTTGAACCAGGTGCTCGAAAAAGACTACGACAAGCTGATGAAGCGCACGGCGGAGCGGCCCCTGGCTGCCGGCCGGATGACGGTTTCGGAGGCGGTGTTGGCGGCGGGGCTGATGGCTATGGCCGGTATTATGTTGCTGGCTTTATTCAACGTGTGGGCGGCATTTTTCGGAATGTTGTCGCTGGTAGCCTACTCTTTTTTGTACACCCCGCTCAAGCGGTATTCGACCATGGCCATACCCGTGGGCGCCGTGCCGGGCGCGCTCCCGATGCTGATCGGATGCGTGGCGGCCGAGGGCGATCTGACAACGCTGGCTTTTGCGCTCTTTGCGTTTCAGTTTGCCTGGCAATTCCCGCATTTTTGGTCGATCGGCTGGCTGGGGTATGAGGATTACAAGAAAGCGGGGTATAAGATGTTGCCCGAACGGGGGGACGAACGCGACCCCAATACCGGGCTGTACGCCGCTTTTTACGCGCTGCTGCTCATTCCGCTTGGATTTACGCTTCCGATGCTGGGAGCAACCGGAATGGGTTCGGCTTATTTTGTCGCAGGCTTGAGTCTGGTATATGCAGCCCTTGGCTGGAACCTTTACCGGAAGAAGGACCGCAAGGCCGCCCTGCAATTGATGTTTGGATCTTTGATTTATCTGCCTCTGGTCCTGGTAGTATTTTACCTGGATAAACTGGCATAGAAAACGAATATGAATGCAGCTGTAAATTTTGAGCCCCAGGTCGAGGGAAGAAGCAGAATTCACCCGCACCAGTTTGCCTTGTGGGTGGCTTGTGCGAGTATTGTCATGTTTTTCTCCGCCCTGACCAGCGCCTACATCGTGCGGCAGGGTGCCGGCAACTGGCTCGAATTCCGTCTGCCGGACCTGTTTTATATCAACACGGTCGTGATCCTGGTCAGCAGCGTCACGCTTCAGGCTTCTTACCTGAATTTCAAAAAAGGAAGGAAAGAGGCTTACCGCGGACTCCTGCTCGCTACTTTTATGCTGGGCATTGCTTTTCTGGTGCTCCAATACATGGCCTGGCAATCGATGGCCGGCATCGGCGTCATGCTGGACGGCAACCCTTCGGGCTCGTTCATCTACCTGATCTCGGGGGTGCATGCCGCGCATGTGCTGGGCGGAGTCGCTGCTTTGGTCATGGCGATCATTCACGCTTTTTCCTTGCCTTACAAGGCCACCCAGAGGCGCAAGGTTCGCTTCGCACTGGTGCTGACCTACTGGCATTTTGTTGGATTTCTTTGGCTTTATCTGCTCGGCTTTTTCACGGTTACCGCCGCTTGAAAAGGCCTTGAAAACGAAATAAAATCTGAACTCATAAACTAAGTCACGAATGGCTACAGATACCGCACTTGATCACCACTCAGACGTCCAGGACGGCAACCTGTGGGAAGGCGCGAAGGAACCCTTTAAGGCGAGTTACGGGAAGTTGATGATGTGGTACTTCCTGCTATCGGATGCCTTTACCTTTGCGGGATTCCTGATCTCCTACGGAGCGCTCCGTTTTAGCGTGCCGACCTGGCCGGTGCCGGATTTTGTATTCAAAACGGCGCCCTTCGGCGTAGACGAGGCCCCCCTGATCTTCGTAACCATCATGACCTTCGTGCTGATCGTCAGCTCGGTCACCATGGTGCGGGCGGTGCAGGAAGGTCATCGCGAAAATAAGGGCGGCGCCGCCTTCTGGTTGTTGTTGACCATTGTCGGAGGAGCGTCCTTCCTTGGCTGCCAGGCCTGGGAATGGAACAACCTGATCGGCACGGAAGGCATGACCGTTACCATCAACCCCTTCTCCAGTCATACCGAAGCGGGCGTTTACCTGAGCGGAGAGGAGCTCGAAAAAGCCGGCCTCCAAAAGGTGGAAGCCGATGCGCATGGCACGACCGCCACGTATTACCTCCAACCGGGCAAGCAGGATATTCCCCAAAACCGCTTTTTCGTCAAGGCAGACCACCACGGACATAGCCTGGCGGGCACGGAATTTGCCATAGGTGGCCATTACCTGATCACCAAGAATCACGATACCCACCTATACGAATTCGGGGCCTACAAAAGCGAAGAAGACGGGCAGATCAGGACCGAGAAATTCGGCCCCAAGGCCTTCGGCGCCCTGTTTTTCTTCATCACGGGCTTCCACGGTTTTCACGTGTTTTCGGGGGTCATGTTCCTGACGATCATCGCCGTCAACGTGGCCAGCGGGCTCTACGTCAAGCGCCGCAACGGCTATGAAATGGTGGAGAAAATGGGCCTCTACTGGCACTTTGTGGATTTGGTCTGGGTTTTTGTGTTCCTCGTGTTTTATCTCCTTTAATCACTCACTCACCCAAAATCACCCAATCACTCAATCACCCAATCACTCAATCACTATAAAAATGGGACATTTAGATTACGCTACCGCCAAAAAAGTCGTTTTCAAGGGATTGATCATCCTCGGGGTGGTGACCCTTGCGGAAGTATTTGTCGCGCTTTTTGGCAACGGCCACATCATACCCGGGTTCTACGTTCATAAGCTGATCTTTTACCCCGTCATGATCGCGTTGAGCCTGTACAAGGCCTACTTCATCGTGTACGAATTCATGCACATGCGCTACGAGGTGAAGGGCCTGGCGATGAGCGTATTGCTGCCCACCCTCCTGCTGGTATGGGCTATCATCGCCTTTTTCCAGGAAGGCGCTTCCTGGGGCCATCGCCGGGAAGTAGTCCGGCAGAGGAACATGGAGCCCGTAGAGGAGGTCCAAAAGGCCGGCGATACGGGGATGCTCGATGAACGAACCTACCAATTTCAATAATATTGTAAAAAAGCCCCCCGGCGCGCCGGGGGGCTTTTTTTTTGCGTAACCTTGCGCTATGGAAAATACGACCAAAAGAATGGGCCCAACCCAGATCGCCGGGATGCTGTTCCTGTTGGTGATCCTGCCTGCGGGCACCTGGTTCTACCTCTATAAGGGCTATCAGCACCGGAAAGAATCCCTCAAAGAATTGGAGGCAATCGGCCCGGTAGGCACTTTCGAGCGGGCGGACCAATACGGGAAGACGTTTTCCAGTTCTCACCTGCACAACCGGGTGACCGTCGCCGGTTTTCTGCCCGATGATGCAGAGCAAAAGCGCACCTGGACCAGCCGGCTGCTCGAAATCCAGACCCAGTTCGATCACCGCGACGATATTTGTTTCCTCCTCTTTGCCGATACCTCCCAGATCCCGGATTTGCAGGCTTTTGCGCTCGAACAGGGCCTGAGCGATACCCTTCAATGGGAATTGCTGCGAGGAGCAAGGGAGGAATGGGGCGGCCTGAGCGCCGGCTTCTATCTCCCCGATACCAGGCACATCGCCATCATCGACACGGGGGCCGTCGTGCGCAGAACATACGATATCCTCGACAACAAGCAGATGGGCCGCATGATCGAACACCTCACCATCCTCATGCCCAAGAGTCCGGACCCGGATATCGAATTCCGCAGGGACCGCGAAAAGTAATAGCGTATGGAACCCAATCTCCGACTTGCCAAAAAGCTCAATACCGCCGCCTGGATTATCAGTGGCCTGGTGCTGGCCTTGGTGGCCGCGATGCGAAAAATCCACCTGCCCCTGCCCGAGGGCGTAAGCCTCGATTTCCTGCCGCCCTTTCACGCCACGGTCAATGCCCTCACTGCGGTGGCGATCCTCACGGCCTATTATTTCATCAGAAAAAAGCAGGTGGAGCGCCACCGAAAGACCATCTACGTGGCTATTGCGCTGTCGGTGGTTTTTCTCCTGTCTTATGTGACCTACCACATTACCTCCGCCCCCGTCCTCTTCGGCGACGCCAACCACGACGGCATGGTCGGTCCGGAAGAAGTGGCGGCCGTGGGAAGCCTGCGGACGGTGTATCTCCTGCTATTGCTCAGCCATATCGTGTTGGCAGCGGTTATATTTCCCTTCATCCTGTTCACCTTCGTGCGGGGCTACACCGATCAGGTGGCCCGGCACCGCCGCATGGCCCGCTGGGTGATCTGGGTGTGGCTCTACGTGGCCGTTTCGGGGCCGGTTTGTTATTTGATGCTTAAGCCGTATTTTTAACCAAAATTTCGACGCTATGAAATCCCGTATCCTCCGTTTTGCGCTCCTCCTCGCCCTGGCGTTCTCTTTCTCCGCCCCCCTGGAGGCGCAGTGCCCGATGTGCCGGATGTCGGCCGAATCGAACCTGAAGGACGGCGGATCGGCGGGAAAGGGTTTGAACGCTGGGATATTGTATATGCTCGCCACCCCTTATCTGCTGGTCGGCTTCTTCGGGTACATGTGGTACCGAAACCGGAGGAAAGAGCACGACAGCGAATAAAAAAAGCCCCCGGACCAGCCGGGGGGCTTTTTTATTTAAGGAAGGAAGATCTTAGTCGATCACTTCCAGCACTTTCAGCAACCAGATGACGAAGAAGATCGTACCGGCCAAGCTCGCCAGGTAGGCGATGTACCAGAATGCGCCGAACGTAAAGGCGGCCAGGATGTACAGAACGATGGCCAGAATCCACGCCAGGATAGCAAACCAGAGCCACTTGCCTACGGGGTCGTTTTTGTCGATCCCTTTGGACTCCATTTTGTCCATTTTCTTCTGGATCTTGTCCATCAGTTTCTCCATGCGCTCCTGCTTCTTCAGGTCCTTCTTGCTAATGGAGGTAGTCTCCTTGCTGTTTTGCACGCTAACGACTGCGGAAGCAGGCTGAACGGCAAAAAGGAGCGAAACGATCACCAAGAGACTCAGAATGTTAAGGTTTTTCATAATAATGAGGTTTGAGTGAAAAATTTTTCTTCAATAAACAGGTTCAATGAGGGCTAATATAGAGCAAAACTAACAAATCAGGCGGAGCCTACACTAAATATTTACCAACGTGTTTTTCTTTATTTTTCGCCGTTTCTCCAGCCTCCCCAAGCCAGCAACCACCAGCCCATGAGAAATAACAATCCTCCCAGGGGCGTTACAGGCCCCAGCCAGGTCCAATGGCCGATCCCGAGGAATTCCCTGCCGGAAAGCAGGTAGATGGAGAGCGAAAAGCAGAAAATACCCGCGATGAACAAACGCCCGGCCCATCGAAAAAGCGGCTCGGGACGCCAGGCAAAGGCAAAACTGGCGATGAAGAGGGCCAGCGCGTGGTAAAATTGATAACGCACGCCCGTTTCAAAGGAAGCCAGTGCTTCCGGGCTCAACACCTCCTTGAGCGCATGGGCGCCCAGGGCGCCGAGCGCCACGGCGGTCAGGGCGAAAAAAGAAGCCCAGATAAAAAATGGTTTATACATAGCGTTCTTTAGTTTGGGTTTATATCTTCGATGCTTTCAAATGCATATTTTATGAGAATCCGGAAACTCCTCCTGCGAATTTTCCTGGCCATCGCCTTGTTAGGTTTGCTACTGTGGGGAGCCCATCAATTTTACCCCCTGCCCCTCGTAAAGGTAAGCTCTTTTCGGGCAGTTCCAAAGTATTCGGCCTACCTCATGGCGCCCTCTTCTTTCCGCGAAACCCCCTCGCCCTGGGATGCCTGGGAGCTGTCGAGCCATTGGGAACTCCTTCGCCAGATCGAGTCCACCTTCGGCGATTCGACCTATACGCCCCGCGCCCTGGCCGTGCTCCAGCCTATGGGCAAATCCGAAATGGGCTGGCTGGGAATTTGGGAGCTCGACCAGGCCGAGGAAAAACTCCAGGCCTGGCTCGACCAAAACCCCCACGTCAAAGCTCGCTTTAAAAATGTGTGGATCTACAACGGCCAGACCAAGGACAAAAAAACCTTTGCCGTAGCCCGCTTTCGAAACCTCCTGCTCGCCGCGCCATTCCCCTTTCTGGTCGAAGACGCCCTCCGGCAGCTGACGAGCTTTTCCCTCGACCGCATACCCGTTTCCCGGAAAACCGGCCCCTATGCCCTCCAACCCAGCCAGGTTCCGGTGCAATGGACCACGGTGCTGTCGGAAAACGGGCGCCCCGTCTGGGACCTCTTTCGCGACTGGACCGGCTGGGCAGACCTCAGCCTTCGGCCCGACTCGGCGGGATGGGAAGCCTCCGGGCATTGGACCATGGAAAAGGATTCGTCCTGGCTGCACCGGATCGCCCAGGCTACTCCCGCCTCTCCCGACAGCCTGTTTGCCATCATGCCGGAACAACTCCTGGCCTTCCTCTGGACCCCCGCCCTCGACAACTCCTGGTGGACGGAGGGGCCCTCCCGCCAGTTCCTGAAACCCTGGTGGACCGGCGAATGGGCCGCAGGGCTTTTGCCCAATTACGGGGGAGGAGAGCGCTCGCCCCTTTTCTGGGTGGGAAAAATCCGCTCCCAGGAAGCACTCGACCAATGGCTGGCTGAGTGGGCATCCGAACAGGGAGAATTGCCCGGTCATCCCTACCAGAACTTTGAGATCCGGCAGCTCCTGGCGGAGCCTTTGCTGCCCCTGCCCTGGTCGGATGAGCCGATGCCGATCCAAAACCCCGTACTGGTGCAGGTGGAAAATTACCTGATCCTCACCGACTCCAAACCCGGCCTGGAGGTTTGGCTCGACCAATACCTCGCAGGCCAGACGCTGGCCCGCGCGGAGCATTTTCTCGAAGCGCGCAGCCACCTGCCCCAAAAAGCCTCCGCCTGGGGCTATGTGCAGGCCGACCGCCTCGGACGGGTATTTGCCAAGTCCTTTCAGCCCGAACAGGTGCTCCCATTTCTCGAAAAAGGGCAGCTACAGTTCTGCCTCCTGCCGGGTGGAAAACGCCTGAAGCTGGAGGCCGTCAAACGCGACAGGGAGGTCTTTTCGTCCATTTCCATCGCCTGGAAGGCCAATCTCGACGCCCCTGCGATCACGGCCCCTCAATCGGTTTTGCAGGGGAATGAGCGCTTTTGGGTGGTGCAGGACGGCAAAAACGAACTCTACCGCATCGCCTCCGGAGGGGAGGTGTTGTGGAAAAAACCGCTTGGAAGCAGGGTCTTGTCGTCGATTTTCCCCTTGGCCTACTACAGCGAGGCCCCCACGGAGCTGCTGTTCAATACCCAGGACGCCATCTTTCTGCTCGACGGGCGCGGGCAGGTGGTGAGCTCTTTCCCGCTTCGCCTCCAGTCGCTCGCCACCAATGGCCTGCTGCTGACGGATTTCAGCGGCTTGGGCGATTACGGGATCTTTCTGGCCTGTGAAAACGGCCGCTTGTACGGCTTCGACCGGCACGGCCGTCCCTTGGAAGGTTGGAATCCCGGGCCCGAGGTGGGTAGGGTGGTGCATCCGGTCCAGCATTTTCAATTCGATAAAAAGGATTACCTGGCTTGCGTTTCCCAGGAGGGACTGTTGCATGTGTTCCAGCGCGACGGCAGCTATCGTTTCCCCCCGGTGCCGGTCGGCACCCAGGGCATTTCTGCGCCCGGCGTGCAGGTGCTGCCCAATTCGGCCCGCATCGCCGTCGGCGACGGCCTGGGGAAGGTGCAGATCGTCAACGGAGATGGGGGCGGTTTCACCATGAATACTCCGGTAGGGGCCAACGAATGGGTGAGTTTCAGTTTTGCCGACGTGACCGGCGACGAGCGGAAGGACTACGTGGTGATGAGCGGCAAGGAGGTGGCGGTGTATTATTACGAGGGCGAAAAATTCAAATTGTGGAAGAAATTCCTGCTCGAAAACCCCCAGGATGAATTGGTGACCGGCACGGTGCAGGGAGAGGATAAATCTTTTATCGGCAGCGTGGACGGAGAAAAACGGCAATTGTTCCTCTGGACCTCCGACGGCAGCCTATACCCCGGCTTCCCGCTCGCGGGGACCTCCGCTTTTTCCATCGCCCGCATCCAGGAGGGCCTGCTGTTGGTCACGGCACTCGACAGCGACGTGTATGCGTATTTGATAGGGGAGTGAGTATTTAAATCTGCCAGTCTATCGGCCCTTGGCCGTGGGCGACTAAGTAATCATTGGTTTTGGAGAAATGGCGGCAGCCGAAGAAAGCCCCTCCTGCCAGAGGGGGAGGGGTGGGCCGCCTCCAGGATGAGGTGCTTATTTGGGTCGATCAGCTCGCTTTTCTTTTTGGCGAAATTGCCCCAAAGCAAAAAGACGAGATGCTCTCTTTTTTCCGACAAGGTGCGGATGACCGCATCTGTGAAATTCTGCCAACCTATTTTCTGATGGGAGGCCGCCTGGTTTTTCTCCACCGTCAGCATCGCGTTTAAGAGGAAGACCCCCTGGCTCGCCCACTTGCTCAGGTCGCCGTGGTCGGGTATAGTCGTCCCCACATCCGCCGCCAATTCCTTATAGATATTTAACAGGGAAGGAGGGATTCGAACCCCTTTCGGAACAGAAAAACAGAGCCCCATCGCTTCCCCCGGATTGTGGTAGGGGTCTTGCCCCAATACCACCACTTTCACGGAATGAAATTTCGTGCTGTCAAAAGCGTTGAATATTTGCGGCCCGGGAGGGAAGATCACCTTGCCCGCCGCCTTTTCGTTTTTCAGAAAAGTCGCTATCGCCTGAAAGTACGGTTGTTCGAACTCGTCTTTCAGAGCCTCCTTCCAGCTGGCTTCTATGCGGACCTCGAGCATAAAGTTTTTAGTTTTTAGTTTTTTTTCAATTTTTAGTTCAGGGCAATTTACAAATTCATCTCCAATCTCTCACTCTTCACCCTTCACCCTTCACTCATTGAGAAATATCACCCCCCTCCATGATTTCCATCAACATTAACCGACGGAGGAAAGCCTAATTTAGCAGCCTGAATACAAGAACCAAATTGATTCCGAATGGAAAAAGACAAGATTAAAGCGATGGGCCTTAAGAAGGCCGCATTGGAATACCACGAAAGAGGCCGCAGAGGGAAGATAGAAGTCATTTCGTCCAAACCCTGCGTTTCACAGCTGGATCTTTCCCTGGCTTATACCCCGGGGGTGGCCCAGCCTTGTCTGGAGATCTTTGAGAACCCCGCCATGGCGCGCCGCTATACTGCCAAGGGCAACCTGGTGGCCGTCGTGTCGAACGGTACTGCCGTGCTGGGCTTGGGAGACATCGGAGCGCTGGCCGGCAAGCCGGTGATGGAAGGAAAAGGCGTGCTGTTTAAGAGATTTGCCGATATCGACGTGTTCGACCTCGAACTGGATACCCACGATCCGGACGTGATCATTCAAACGGTGAAAGCGCTCGAACCCACTTTCGGAGGGATCAACCTGGAGGATATAAAAGCGCCGGAGTGCTTCTACATCGAAGAGAAGCTCAAGGAAATGATGGAAATACCGGTATTTCACGACGACCAGCACGGCACGGCCATTATTTCGGGCGCCGCGCTGCTCAATGCCGTCGAGATCGCCGGTAAGAAACTCGGGGAAGTGAAAGTCGTTTTCAGCGGCGCCGGAGCCGCAGGTATTGCCTGCGCCAATTTCTGGGTCAGCCTGGGCGTCAACCCCGACAACATCCTCATGACCGACAGCAAGAGCGTGCTCTGGAAAGGCCGCGGCGACGAAGGCAAGAACAAATACAAGGACAAATACTTCCGCGACACTCCGACACGTACGCTGGCAGACGCCGTAAGGGGCGCCGACGTGTTCTGCGGACTTTCGCAGAAAGACCTGCTGACCAAGGAGATGGTGCGCACCATGAACGACAAGCCCATCATCTTCGCCATGGCCAACCCCGACCCGGAAATCAGCTATCCGGATGCCCGCGACGCCCGTCCCGACGCTATCGTCGCCACCGGACGCAGCGACTATCCCAACCAGGTGAACAACGTGCTGGGCTTCCCGTTCATCTTCCGCGGCGCCCTCGACGTCGAGGCCACCGCTATCAACGAAGAGATGAAAATGGCGGCCGCAATGGCCCTGGCTAACCTGGCCAAGGAAGAAGTGCCCGAATCCGTGAAACGCGCCTACGACGACCCGAACCTGGCTTTCGGCCCCAACTACATCATTCCCAAGCCTTTCGACCAAAGGGTGCTGGTTTGGTCGGCTTCCGCGGTGGCCGAAGCGGCCATGAAGAGCGGCGTGGCCAAAAACCCCGTCAATCTGGAGGAATACCGGGAGACACTGCGCGGAAAATCGGACTGGACCCGCGAGATCATGCGGGAAATATTCCTGCGCGCCAAACGCGACCCGAAGCGAATCGTCTTTCCGGAAGGCAACGACCCGAAAGTCATTTGGGCGGCCAGCGAGATCGCCAGGGAAGGGATCGCCAAGCCTATCCTGCTCGGCAGGAGCAAGCAAGAGATCCTCGACCTGTTTGAAGAACTGCACCACCAGCCCGAGGGAATCGAGATCATCGAACCGAAGAACTTCCCCGGACGAAATGCCTATATCGAGGCCTACTACGCGCAAAACCAGCGCAAAGGCGTGTACCGCCAGCGCGCGGAGATGGACCTTCGCAACTACCTGTATTTCGGCGCCATGATGGTGCGCCAGGGCGATGCCGATGGCATGGTCGCGGGCGTGAGCATGGGATTCCATGAAGTGCTCGAACCGGCGCGCAAGGTGATCGGTCCGCGCAAGAAAGGCGGACTGGTAGCCGGGATGTACATCCTGCTCCACGAACACCAGCTATATTTCCTGATGGATTGCAGCGTGAATATCAACCCCACGGCCGAACAGCTCGCGCAGATCGCGCTGCTGGGCGCCAATGAGGCGGAGGAAATGGGTTTGATCCCGCAGATCGCGATGCTGTCGTTCTCCACCTTCGGCACGGTGATGAGTCCTGAATCCGAAAAAGTGGCCCGCGCCGTAGAATTGGTGCGCCAACAACGTCCCAACCTCATGATCGACGGACCCCTTCAGGCCGATTTTGCGCTGGATATGGACTTGCTGCAAGAGCGCTTCCCCTTCACCGAACTGAGGTCGCGGCCCAACCTGCTGGTCTTCCCGACCCTCGACGCCGGCAATATCAGCCTGCGCCTGCTGCGCTTATTGGGCAAGGCCCACACCATCGGACCGGTCATGGTCGGATTGGCCAAACCTATCCAGATCCTGCCGATCGGCAGCGAGGTGGGCCAGATCATGAACGTCACGGCTCTGGCTTGCGTAGATGCCCAGAAATTGGCTAAACGGAAGGGAGAGCCTTCAATGGAAGGTCTGTTGGTATAGTTGAATAGATTAAAGTTGAAAAGTTGAATAGAGCGATCTATTCAACTTTTCAACTATTCAACTTTAATCTATTACCAGAGCGGTGGTATAGCCATATTCATTGTTGTTCCAGTTGGCAAAGGTGGTATAGCCATTGCCGACCATTCCAACTTCATAATCGCCGGGGGGAAGGTTGGTGATGATGCCGTTGATACCGAAAGGTACCCTTGTATTTTGCGGCACCCGAAGGCCATAGATCCCGGATCCCACAGTAGTCGGATCGCCGCCGCTTCCAACCAGCCGGTACCCGACCCAGATATCCAAGCTGGAAGCTCCACCCGCAGCCACTGATCCCAATCCTTTGTGCGAGGTAACCACGATCTTTTGACTAGAGGCGGTGATGGTGACTACCGGGGCCGGGCTTAGGAAAGGTATCAGCATTGATAGGGATCGCTGCCAAAGGAAGAGCCCATTTCAAAGTCCACGATCCTGCCGCTGCTTTCTCCGAGTTTTCCCCATGCAGTACCGTTGAAGAACCAGAAGCCGGCGTTGGCGTCGGTTTGATATACGAGCAAGCCGTTTTGTGCAGCCGTGACGGCGATGGCGTTACGGTCGGCCTCCGTCATGCGGGGGATGAGCACCCCTTTGGTGGTCGATTCGATGTCGAGGATGGCCAGGGGGTCGGGGTTTTGGTCGTTGATACCGATGTTTCCCTGTGCGGAGAGGCTGGCGCTGAAAGCCAGCAGGACGAAGAGGAGTAAGATATTTTTCATAATTATTTTTCTTTTGGGTTTAATGAATGAGGATGGAGCTGGCTGCGTAGATGCGCTGTCCGGCGCTGCGATCGCGGAGCAGCAGGTAATACATGCCCGCCGATTGCAAGGCCGGCTGGAATTCGTGGGAGTCGTTGGGTCCGGAGGAGGAAAATTCGGACAGGGAGACGACCTTCCCCTGGCTGTCGATGACTCCGAGCCAGTAATCGCCCGCCTGGATCAGGCCCAGGGTAATGGGCTGGCCGAGCGCGGCGGGATTGGGATAGACGGTGAAGAAGCCCGATGGGCCGGAGACTTCCTCCAGACCGGAGATCGGGTTGGTATCCTTGTTGGAGACCGTCCAACGCGAGAAGCTGCCGATGCCCGAGAGCAGGACAATATTGGTCGCGGGGTTGACGGTACCGCCGCCCCATTCCCAGGTAGCGCCGCTGTTTTCGGAGCGGTAGAGCACGAATTTATCTTCGGTCTGGCCGTTGAGTTCGTGGGTCATGTAGCGGAATTCGAGAGTGGCGTTGAGGTTGCTGTTGTTGACCGGATTGATCTCGTAATACCGCTGGATGCTTTCCTCTCCGAGAGCGGTCTGAATCTCGTGGCTGCGGATGACCGTGGTCGTTCCGAGGTTGGCGTTGGAGGTGATCACTGCGCCCAGGTTGGCCACGTTGAGGTTGCTGGGGGCGTTGAGCGGCAGGGAGATGGCGATCTTTCCGGTGACCCCGAATACGTATTTCGTGTCGTTTTCGCCCTGGAGCGAGGAGGTCGCACTGAGGGTGACGAGGTGTCCGTTGAGGTCGAGGCCGCCCTGGTCGAGCACGAGATTGCCTTCGACGCTGACGTCCTGATCGAGCAGCAGGGTACCGGTGGATTTTGACACGGTCAGGGTGGGGAAATTGGACAGATGCGATCCGCCGACGCTCTGGAAATTAGGGCCGAAGAAGATCACCGAGCCGGCGCCAGTGGAGAAGTCGGATGTGCCGTTGTTGGTGAGCCAGTCTTCGATGCGCAGGGTTCCGTTGACGGTCATCAGTCCGTCGCCCTGGTTAAGGACCTGTCCCCGGACGGTCATTTCGGCGCCGTTGGAGATGGTGATGCCTGCGCCGTTGTGGGTGAGGAGGGGCACTGTTCCATCGGGGCCCTGGGCCGAGGCCGGGCTGGTCCAAAGGAGTGGTAGCGCCAGGTACAAAAATGGCGTTTTCCATTTCATAGGAAGTGGTTTTGAGGGTAAAGAAATAGTATGGTTGTGCAAGAATTGATGGTTTTTGGGATTGAAAAGGAAGGTTTGTTCGGTATGATGCGTAAAGGGTTAGTGAAAGTAGCGAATCTTTTCCGGATGTAAGAACATTGTTTGAAAAATTTTACCGCCACAAGTATAGTGTTAGAAAGGCTGCGAAAGTAAACGCCCGGCGGGGAATTAATTTTCGGGTGTATGCATTCTATTGATGGGAAAGGGGAAAAGGGTTATATTTGCGGCTTTGAGAAAGGGGGCGAAAGAGCTTCTTTGAGAGGTATTAAGTTTTTGAGGGTATATGTTTTTATTGGGTTTCCCAAAAACTTATACCCTTAATAACTTAATACCTGACGTTACGCACCCACCCCGGAGGGTGAAATATGTGCCCCGGATGCAATCCGGGGTTGGAAAGTGATCTCTCAAACCAACCGCGGAGCGGTTGAATAATTTATGAGGGCAGATTGCCCCGACTCCGGATATTCAACCGCTCTGCGGTTGTCTTCATGGGCTTTTCCCGTCCCCGGATTGCATCCGGGGCAATTGATATTAAATCCCTTCGGGATTTGTCCCATCAGGCTATCCAAGAATGGGTGCGTAACATCAGTTAAAAACTAAGTATTGGTCCCGTAGCTCAGTGGATAGAGCATCTGCCTTCTAAGCCGAGGGTCACAAGTTCGAGCCCTGGCGGGATCACATTTCGATATTTTTGTCTGAATCAGGGGTGGATATCCCTCATTAGGGATATCCACCCCTGATTCAGACACCCATAAAGATGCCCTATCGCCCCTGCCCATCGCCCGGCGCCCCGAAAAACGCGCTCTTCACTCCCCTCACCCCCGGCACCGCCTTGAACAGGGCCCCGGCGATTGGGTAGGCGAGTTGTTCCTCCTCCGTCATATCGGTGCTGGCCGTGGTAATGTACAGGGTGTCGAGATTTGCTCCTCCAAAAGCGCAGGAAGTCACGTTCAGAGCGGGTACCTCGATTTTTGAAAGGAGCTGCCCGGTCCCGGGGTCGAAACGGGCCACGCAATGACCGCCCCAAATCCCCACCCAGAGCTTGTCTTCCTCGTCGATGGCCATTCCGTCGGGATGCCCGAGGGCCCGGGGCACTTCTACAGCCACGCGTTCGTTGGAGATGTCGCCGCTGGCATGGTCGTAATCGTAGGCCCGGATCTGCCGGGTCGGTGTGTCAATGTAGTACATCGTCTTTTGATCGGAAGTCCAGGCGATGCCGTTGGAGATGGTGATGCTGTCCAGCATTTTTGTGGCTTTCCCGTCTGGGTCGATCCGGTAGAGAGCGCCGGTCGGCCTGGTCGTCCCAAGGTCCATCGAACCAACCCAAAGCCTTCCTGCCGGGTCGCATTTGCCGTCGTTGAAGCGGTTATCCGGCAGATCGGCTTCGAGGGGACAAAAGAGGCTGATCATAGCCGTCCGGGTGTTGATCTTGTAAATTCCGTCCTTCAAAGCGACAAGGGCCTCCTCCGCACCCGCAGGCACGACGGTTCCGATTCTCGAGGGCATGGGGAAGGTGCGGTCGGTCCGGGCGACCGGGTCGTAAATGTGCAGCAGCTTTCCTTCGATATCCACCCAGTAAAGTTCGCGGGTCTGGTGGTTCCAAAAAGGCCCTTCGCCCAGTTGGGCGGCGATCTGGTATTCGAGCACGGCTTGCTGGGTATTCATAGACATCGGATCTTTTTGGGCTTTGGGCTTACATCCGCCAAGGGAAAGGCAGAGCAGGAAAAAAAGGTGGTTGCGCAAGGGGATTTATTTTTTGTGAAAACGTAAATATACAGCAGGTTTTTTGGGCTTTTCCATTGGCCTGTTATTTCATCCGCCGACCCCAGCCCCTGCTTCGTCGAATCCATTTGTGCAAGCCTCCCGCATCCGCGAATCTTGGGTGGTTCAAAAAAAAACCATCCACATGAAAGCTATCATCTGCAACGCCTACGGCCCGCCCGAGGTGCTTCAACTCGCGGAGCTCGAAAGACCTTCGCCAAAGGAACACGAAGTCCTCATCAAAGTGCATGCGGCGACGGTCACGGCGGGCGACGTAAACGTGCGCGGGTTTACCTTTGTTCCTCCCGGTTTCGGGCTTTTACCGCGTCTGATGTTCGGCTTGAAAAAACCCAAGACTCCCGTTCTCGGAACCGAGCTGGCGGGAGTAATCGAGGCGGTGGGCAGCAAGGTGACCAACTTTCAAAAAGGCGACCAGGTTTTCGGCCACGACTCGGCGCGTTTCGGCGCCTACGCGGAGTACGCCTGCCGGCCCGCCGCGGGACCGCTGGCGCTCAAGCCCTCCAACCTGAGTTTTGAAGAGGCTGCATCAATCCCCTTCGGGGCGGGAACCGCCCTGTATTTCCTCCGGGACAGGGCGAAGATCCGGCCCGGCCAAAAAATCCTCATTATTGGCGCTTCGGGAGGCGTAGGCGCTTACGCGGTACAACTGGCCAGGTATTACGGGGCGGATGTCACCGGAGTATGCAGTACCGGAAATATGGAACTGGTAAAATCGTTCGGCGCCGCTCAGGTCGTCGATTATACCCGGGAGGATTTTACCCGAAACGGCCAGACCTACGACTTCATTTTCGATACGGTGGTCGGCAAGGCCTCGTTTTCGCGCTACAAGCCCTCGCTCTCCCGAAATGGGCGCTACATCGCCGTGGCCGGCGGCCCGAAAGAGATGTTTCAAATGCTTTGGACCTCCCTGGCGAGCGACAAGAAGGTTTTGTTCGGCACGCCCACCGAGAACGCGAAAGACCTGGCCTTCCTCGCGCAACTGGCCGAACAGGGCCACATCAAACCCTTCATCGACAGGCGCTATCCGCTGGAACAGGCCGCCGAAGCGCATCGGTATGTAGATAGCGGGAGGAAGAGGGGGAATGTGGTGCTGGTGGTGGTCTAGTTAAAAAGTCAATTTTTAAAAATTCCATGCAATTTTTCCTCTCTCATTCATCGCGTAATGTATTGCGATCCGAACTCCTTGTATTTTCTGAGGATAGGGCCTGTAACCCGGGCAATTACAGGTAAGATTACAGGCGTCGTGCGTCTTGCCCCGGCTTTCATTTTCCCGTACCTTGCCGAAAACATTTTCACCATGCCCCCAGGAGTGAGTAAAAAATTGTGGACGGTCGAGGAGGTCCTGCATATGCAGGAGGCGGGCATACTAGCCCCTGGCAAGCGCCTCGAATTGATCCGCGGAGAATTGATGGAGATGAGCCCGAGCGGAAGAAAGCACGTGGCGGCAGTTGCCCGCCTTCACTTATTTTTAATCGAATTGCTGGGGAGAAGAGTGTTGATCATCTCCCAGTCGTCCATTGAATTGGATCCATTTTCTGCGCCGGAGCCCGATATCGCCGTTGTGCGGTACAGGGAAGATTTTTACGCCGAACATCCAATCGGGCCGGACGATATCTTCCTGTTTATCGAGGTGGCCGACACTTCTCTGGATTTTGATCGCAAAACCAAGGGACAGCTTTATGCCGAATACGGCATTCCGGAATATTGGATTCTGAACCTCAAGGGCCAATGCGTGGAACAATTTCAATTGCCGGGAAAGAATGGGTATGGTCGCCGCAGCATCGTCGCAAAAGAAGGGATGCTGACGATTCCCGGCTTTGATCTGAAAATATCTGTGGGCGAGATGCTTGGGCTGGAAATCTGAATCCGCCGACCCCACCCCCCATTTCGTCGAATCCATTTCCTCCGCCCCATCCCTTCCGCGATTATTGGGCCAATCAAACCCATTCCCACATGAAAGCCATTGTCTATACCGAATACGGTCCTCCCGAAGTGCTGCACGTCGCGGACCTCCAAAAACCCACGCCAAAAGACCAGGAGATCCTGATCCGCATCCATGCCGCCTCCGTCAACTACGGCGATATCACGGCCCGGAATTTCGGGAACATCACCGGCCGCCAGTTTAATATGCCGGGATTTTTTCTGTTTCCGGCGAAAGTGGCATTCGGCCTGCGCAAACCGAAAAAACAGGTGCTGGGCAGCGAGCTGTCGGGCGTGGTGGAATCGGTGGGCACAAACGTCTCCAAATTGAAGCCGGGCGATGAAGTGTTCGCCTACCCGGGCATGAACATGGGCGCCTACGCCGAATACATCTGCATGCCGGAAACCAAAGCGGTGGCGCTCAAGCCGTCGAACCTCTCCCACGCCGAAGCCGCTGGGCTGCCCTACGGAGGCCTCATGGCTCTGATCCTGCTGAGGAAGGCGAATATCCAGCCGGGACAAAAGGTCCTCATCAACGGCGCTTCCGGGGGCATAGGCGCCATCGCGCTCCAACTGGCCAAGCACTATGGCGCACAAGTCACCGCCGTGTGCAGCACCCCCAGCCTGGACTACGTCCGCTCCCTGGGCGCCGACCATGTGATCGACTACACCCGCGAGGATTTTACCCAAAACGGCAAACAGTACGACCTGATCTTCGACGTGCTGGGCAGGAGCTCCTTCGCGCGTAGCAAGCGCTCGCTGACACCCAACGGACGCCTGGTCTATGTCAGTTTTAAAGTGAAACAATTGCTGCAAATGATGTGGACCTCCATCACCGGAGGCCGGCGAGTTATCTGCAACATGGCCGCCGAAAGCGCCTATGACCTTAACCAGGTCAAATCGCTGGCCGAGTCGGGCAAGATCAAAATCATCGTAGATCAGGTCTTTCCTGCGGAACAGGCAGCGGAGGCCCACCAGACTATAGAGCAGGGAGGAACAAAAGGGCGCGTGGTGATCGCCTTTTAATTTGTCTGACCACAAATTTCCCAGTTTTTGGGTTTCCCCAGGTGGGGGGGGGGCCCCCCCCCCCTGCGCTGACGCCGATTCCGTCGGCTGATCGACCTCCCGCCCGCCCTCCGTTGTTTAAGCGATATTCCTTTTTCACCCAACAACACATCGCCCATGCAACGCCGCAAATTCATCAAAGGCTCCGCTATCGTAGGCCTGAGCCTGGTCACCACCCCTCTCCTGGCCGTCGATCCCGGCATGTTCTTCGGCAAAGGCAAGCGCAAGATCTACCGCATCCTGACGGCCGACCGCTCCATGGTGGGCACCCTGCCGGTCTTGAGGGCCTTTGCGGGCAACCATATCGACCACGTGTCGCCCTATGTGTTCTTCGACGAATTCGGTCCGGTGCGCGTGGATGCCGGGAGCAAGCCCCTGCGGGTAGACGCGCACCCGCACGCGGGCGTGACGCCGACCACCTATTTCCTGGAAGGTTCGGGGCACCATAAAGACAGCCTGAATTACGATTTCCAGATCGGCAAGGGCGACTTCATGATCTTCAATTCCGGCCGCGGGGCCATCCACATGGAGGAGACGGGTAAGCAGCTCTACGACAAGGGCGGCAGCTACCACGGCTTCCAGATTTGGCTCAACACGCCGTCCCGCTACAAATTCGCCGACCCCAGCACGGTGGTGCACCGCACGACCAATATGGACACCATCGATACCAAGGAGTACTGGATCCGGGTAGTATTGGGAGAACTGCTCCACGCCAAATCCAATGTCGAGTTGTTGTCGCCCGCATTTTACTACCATGTGCGGATGTACGACGATTCCCGCCTCGACATCCCGACCGACCCCACGCACAATGCCTTCATCTATCTGGTGAGCGGCAAGCTCGAACTCGAGGGCGGACAAATACTGCAACCCAACCAGGTCGCGCTTTACGAGCGCGGGGAAAGCACGATCAACCTCTATGCCGAATGCGGGGCCGAATTCCTGGTGCTGGGCGGGCAGCCGCTCGGCGAGCCCGTTTTTTCCTACGGACCCTTTGTGATGAATACGGAAGAGCAGATCCGCCTCTGTATCCAGAACTATCAGTCGGGGAAAATGGGGAATCCGGATGTGGTGAATCGGTGATTTATACCACCCCAATATCCCTCCTCACCCTCTCAAACCCCTCCATCTTGGGAAGGGTCAGGACCAGTACCCCTTCTTCGTACTTCGCGTGGATGCCTTCTCTGTCGATCTTGTCGTTGAGTTGGAACACCCTTTTGAAGTTGCCGGGCTTGAACTCGGAGCGGCGCCATTCGAAGCCAGGACCGGACTCGTTTTCGGGTTTGTCTACCGAGATGGTCAATAGATTGTCCACCAAGTGGACCTGAAAATCGGTTTTGGCATATCCGGCCGCATAGAGCGAAATGACGTATCGGTCGTCCTCTTCCTCCACATTCACCGGGGGGTAGCCCCATTGGGCGGCAAACCGGCTTTTCCAATGTCCTCCGGCCTCGTGGCGGGAATGTTGGTGGTGTTTCCCGCAATGGGAATGATAGGCGGTTCTATAACACATGATTTTTGATTTAATGGTGAAAAAAGTAAATTGAAAAAAGGGTTTACTCCACCACAATGATGCGGTGGGCGCGGCGCTCTTCTTTTATGCCTAAGCCATCGGGGTATTCCAGCAGCAGGTCGTTTTTCCAGACGGGGTTATGCTGGCGGCGTTGGCGATGGTAAAATATCCTTCTGCCCGCCTTAAAAACGAGGCTGAACAGGACGAAGGCTACAAAAGCGAAAAGCAAAAAACGGCCTGCAAAAAAGAACAACAGGAAGCCGAGAGAGAGCATGAATAAAAAACGGATGGGTCGCATGGTGGTAATTGTATTTAAGATGGAAGACGGCCATGCGCCGGAATTACTTTAAAAAAGGAGGAATTATTTTTTGCCGCAGCGCTCCTGCCATTTATCGCGAAACGCCGCGCGCTCCTCTTCGCTCATCTGCATCCACTTTTCCTTCCATTGGCCGCGCTGCGAATGTTTCCAATGACCCCTGCTGCCGCCGAAACGCCAGCCGCCCACCAGGATGCGACTAAGCGCCAACAAGCCCAGTGACTCCCAAAAGTTCAGGGGTTTTACCCCGGTGGCTTCTGCGAGAATGCCGTTCCAAAGGTACATGATGATGTTGCCCAATAAAAAGAGGCCCAGAGCCGCAAGAGCCAGGAAAAACAGGAATTTTACCGGCCGGGGTATCCATCCTCCATTGAATGATTGATCGTACATAGTTTGTAGTTTTTTGTGACTGGTGACTGGACTGAACACCAGTCACTAGTCACTAATCACTAATATCATCATATAATATTTGCAATCGTTTTCGCAAGTGCTGCACGGCGTATCGCTTCCTCGAAATGAGGGTTTTCATATTTACGCCCGTGCGGTCTGAGATTTCTTGAAAGGTCTGGTCTTCCAGTTCGTTCCAGACAAATACGTCGCGCTGCTCCTGGGGCAATTCGTCCAGCGCCTCGAAGAGCGCCTCCCAGAAGACTTCCCGCAACATCGTCGTTTCGGGGGTCTCGTCATGGGCCATTAAAATATCCCGGAACGATAGTTCGCCGTCTTCATCTTCGTAGGCCAGGTCCTCCAGCAGGTCCTCCCTGCGCTTGCGGTAGCGGTCGGTAATCCGGTTTCGGGCCACGCGAAACAGCCAGCCGCTCACTTGTTCGATGGGTTCGGTATCGACCACCTTGCTGAACTGGTACCACACCTCCTGCAGGATATCTTCCGCATCGGCGATGCTGGGCACCCGGCTGCGGATAAACCCCAACAGCCGGTTGCTGTAGGCTTTAACGACGCTGGTAATATTTTGTCCGGGCTGTTCGGCCATTTGCATGGGCATGGATATTGTCTTCCTTCCGGGAAGACGAATAAGTCGGGAAATTACTTTATTTCGTAAACACCATGTTAATCCTACCCTTGCAAGCTCCGTCCGGGCGCTTGCAAGAATCATCCGGTAACTTGGGCCACGCGTCCGTACCCGGTTGAGCAGGGGCCTTCATCTTTGCGACATCCATTACTCAAAAAAATTGTCAAATGAAAACGCAAAGATCTTTTATCGCCCTGCTGTGCCTCGTATCGGTATCCCTGATCCCCGCAAATGGCAAAACCACGCCCCAACCGGCAAACATGATCGTACACCTCGAAAACGGAACGGAAAAAACCATCGGCCTCCGGGTCTCCAACCTCCGGCAATTGCGCACCACGGTGAGTATCGCCGACCTGAACGGAACGCCCTGGTTTAAGGACTTCGCGCACAAGGAAAACAACTATTCCAAAAAGCTGGACCTGGCGAGCCTGCCCTCCGGAGATTACCTCCTGCGGGTCGAAAACGAAAAAGAGACCTTTGTCCAGGCCTTCGCCGTGCAGGGGCCCGAGCTCGTCTTTTTCCAGGCCACCCAGCCCGAGCCCGGCAATAGTCCTTCCAAAACGGCCGTTTATCGGAAATATGGAAACAGCCGGTTGATTTCCCGCTTTTTTGTGTACGATGAGCTCCGGGTGGGCATTCAACTATCCAACGTGCTCGATCCAAAAACCAAAGTACAACTCCACGCGCCGGACGGCACGGTCCTGTTCAGCTCCGAAACGGGCGAGGACGTGGGGTACGCCAAGAAATTCAACCTCGCGGGGCTCGGCTCCGGAACCTATTACTTTACCATTCGCAGCAACGATTTGCTGCAAGTACAGTTTTTTCACATGAAAAAAGAGACGATCCTCCTCGGGGAGCGGCAAGTGCGGGAGATGGAGATCGCGGCGCCGGGGATGGTTTTGAATTGATAATTAAACCCAAACCGCCATGGCCCGTATTGCCAGCTTCTTAACCCCGGCCTTCCTGACGCTCTTCCTGGCCACCGCCGTGGCTCAGGAAGAGCCGACTTTCCGCTTCGACCTGTTCGAACTGCCCCACGGCGAGGAGGGCAATCATGTCCAGAGCATTGCGCAGGACTCCTTCGGGTTTATCTGGTTTGGCTCCAGGCATGGCCTGCACCGCTGGGACGGGTATCAATTCAAAACCTACGTCTTCAAGCCGTACGACGCGAATTCCCTGTCCTCCAACTACATCGAGTATATCTATGTGGCCCGCGACGGTTCCCTTTGGATCGGCGCCTGGGGCGGCGGACTGAGCCATTTTAACCCCAAAACGGAGGTTTTTACCCGCTACAAGCATATCCCGGAAAATCCCGCGAGCCTCAGCAATGATTTTGTGTCGGAGATCCTGGAAGACCGCCAGGGCTACCTATGGGTCGCCACCCTCCAGGGCTTGAACCGCCTCGACCGGACGACGGGTCAGTTCAGACGGTTTGTCCACGACCCCTACAACCCATTTAGCCTGAGTTACGACAAGTGCCGCACCTTGTACCTGGATTCGGACGGAGTACTATGGGTCGGCGCCGGCTGGATCTGGGAAACCGACCAGGGGGGCGGCCTCAACCGCTTCGACCCAAAGAGCGAAACCTTTACCCGTTACCTGCACGATCGGAGGAATCCGAAGAGCTTGGTTTCCAACAAGGTGAGCGAGATTTTCGAGGATTCCAAAGGCAACTTCTGGGTCGGCACGGAGGGCGACGGGCTGCATTTGATGGATCGCAAAACGGGCGCCTTTACCCGAATGGAAAATAGCCCCGAGCGTGCAGAAAAGCTGAGCAGCCCCTTGCGACGAAATATGCCGGAAGGGCACGTACGGTTCATCCTGGAGGACCGCGACCGCGACCTCTGGGTCGGCGCCTGGGGGGGCGGCATCAAATATTACGACCCGGCGAGCGGTTACATCCGGCATTTTCATGCGGGCCAGCCATTTCCGACCGTGCCCGACAACAGCGTCTGGCGGCTGATACAGTCCAAAGACGGGGCTTTTTGGGGATGCACCGCCGGAGAGCCCGGACGGGTTTTTCGGGTCCTGAAGGTGAAAGAGAAAGTCGATGAAAAAAGGGAGGTGGAGGCCATAGAATTCCTTTCCCCACCGGACATCGGAGACCGCTTTTCGGAATTGCCTCCCAAGGCGAGGATCACCGATTTTCAATTGCTCGATCAACCGGGCAATGAAAAGGCAAACCCCTTTCTCCCCGAGGATTTCTGGGAAAAACCCGAATTGAGTCTCCGCTACGACCAGAATATGTTCACCTTTCGCTTTACGGCGATGGATTTCACCCAACCCGAAAACAACCGCTACGAATTTCAACTCGTCGGGTACGACAAGTTTTGGAGAAAATCCGGGCTCGAACCCCTGGCCAACTACGTCAAGGTCCCTCCCGGCGATTATACCTTCCGCGTCCGCGCCGCCAATACCGACGGGATTTGGGGAGAGCCCGTGTCGGTCCGACTGTTTATTTCCGCGCCCTGGTGGGCCACCTGGTGGGCCTACGCCGGCTACATCCTGCTCGCCATAGCCCTGATCCTGGGCATTTACCGCTTCATGCTGAACCGCAGGCTGGAACAGGCCGAGGCCCGCCGCCTCCGCGAACTCGACACGGTAAAGACCCAGCTGTACACCAATATCACCCACGAGTTCCGCACCCCCCTCACCGTCATCCTGGGCATGGCCAGGCAGGCGCTCGAATCCCCGAAAGAGAATTTCCGGCAGAGCCAGGAGATGATCATCCGCAACGGCGAAAACCTGCTTTCGCTGGTCAACCAATTGCTGGACCTTTCCAGGCTGGAAAGCGGAAAGATGGGACTTCGTCTGGAACGGGGCGATGTGCTGGCTTATCTGAAATATTTGCTGGAGAGCTTTCATTCTTTTGCGGAAAGTAGAAACGTCCAGATCCATTTCCTCTCGGAAGAGGAGGCCCTGACGATGGATTACGATCCGGCCAAACTGCAGCAAATCGTGCTGAATTTACTGTCCAACGCCGTCAAATTCACCCCGGCGGGAGGACATGTGTATGTGCAGTGTTCCGTAGCGAGTCCGTCCGTTTCGGTCGGGTCGGGCGACGATTTTCTCCTTCTCAAGGTCAAGGACACGGGCAAGGGCATTCCGGCCGGGCACCTGCCCTATATTTTCGACCGGTTCTATCAGGCGGACGACTCCAACACCAAGGAGCGCGGAGGTTCGGGCATCGGCCTGGCTTTGACCAAAGAATTGGTGCAGTTGATGGGTGGTGATATTTCGGTGAAAAGCCGCGAAGGCCATGGGACGGAAGTCGCAGTCAGCCTGCCCATCCGGCTGGCCCGGGAGACGAGGCCGGCACAGGCGATGTTTCTCCAGCCGCTGATCGCCAAACCCATCTCGCCCCTTCCCGAAAAACCGGCCCTGGCGCCGGCATTAAGCCCGGAACCCGAAACGGATACGGGCAATCCCACCATCCTGATCGTGGAAGACCATGCCGACGTCGTGCAGTTTCTGTCTTCCTGCCTGGCGGATTCCTACCGGATCAAGATCGCCAACGATGGGCAGGAGGGGATCGACATCGCCCTGGAGACCGTTCCCGACCTGATTATTTCGGACGTCATGATGCCCCGTAAGGATGGCTTCGAGCTCTGCCAGGTGCTGAAAAACGACGAGCGCACCAGCCATATCCCCATCGTCATGCTGACGGCAAAGGCCGATATGGAGAGCAAGCTGGAAGGGCTGGAATGCGGCGCAGACGCCTATCTGGCAAAGCCCTTTCTCAAGGAGGAGCTGCTCATCCGCATCAGGAAACTGATCGAGCTGCGCCGGAAATTGCAGGGTTATTACCTCGCTTCGGCCGGCCTTGGGGAGCGTTCAGCGGCCACGAAGGATATTCCGAAAATGGAGGAAATGGAGGACTATTTCGTCAAAAAGGTACGCAGGGCGGTGGAGGCGCATATCGACGATTACGATTTCAGCGTGGAGCAATTGTGCCGGGAGATCGGCATGAGCAATTCCCAACTGCACCGGAAGTTGTCGGCGCTGACGGGTTTTTCCGCCACCAAGTTCATCCGGTATGTGCGGCTCAGCCGCGCCCAGGGAGCTCCTTCGGAACCCCGACCTGTCGATCACCGCTGTGGCCTTCGATTCGGGATTCAACGACCCGAGCTATTTCGGGCGGGTGTTTAAAGCGGAGTTCGGCCAGACGCCGGTGGAGTGGAGGGTAGGGGTGGAGCCACAATCATTCCCCCCAATCCGGCAGTAAAACCCTTCCCACGCGGAATCGCTGGCCATAAGCCCGTTCGATGGCGATAAAGAAGAGGGAATTATTTCCGATGGGCCCGCACAACCTTGGTGCGAGGGGGAGTTGGATATCTCTGGCGGCAATCAGGGGCTTTCGTTCTATTTTACCTGCGGCATCTATGGAGGTCAGCACCCCAATGGAGGTTGTAAAATTGTAAGTAGCCGCCGGCTTTTCCCCCAGAGGCTTTTTCAGGTTTTTTTTATTCTCGTTGTAAAAAAGTAAACCCGGTCCTTGCCCGCAAAAGCGACATGGCCCAGAGGCAGCTGGGCGCTATTGGTTTGGTACTTCGGGATCACGTGAATGTCCTTATGGGCGCCATCGGCATCGAAGCGGAGCACGATAATATCTCCGCTCCTGTAAGTCGTACTGCTCGACACATTGCCATCTCCAAAATCGGATGTAGTGGTGATCGTGTCTACTTTTTCCACTGTGACGAAAGAACTGCCGTCTTCCAGAAACAAAAGATCTCCAAATTCAAAAGTATTGACCAGGCCTAATTCGCCTTTTTTCAGGTCGATATTTTTATAGCCGATCTTATTCAATTCTTCTTCGGAAAGGCTTTTTTTATTGGAAAGCAGGACTGCACTGGTCAGCGGATTAATTCTGATGAAAAAGAGGCCTTGAATCAAGCCCTTAAAATCGTTGGAGAAAAGCCCCACGATTTGGATATCGCCCTTGGGGGAAAGGGCCATTTGAGCGTTTTTCACGAAAGCTCCTCCCAGGTCGAGCTCTGTTTCCAGTGGTTGGTCTGCCCCCGCCTCGAATTTGAATACGACCATTCTGTACGCCACGACTCTTTCGCCTTCTTCCCGCTTTGCTTCCTTCACCTTGTCGTCGTCGTACACTTTGGAGATCATAAAGATATTGCCTGCATGGTCGATGCACCAGGACTGAATGCCGAGCTGCTTTTCGGAATAGGGGAGCTCGAATTGATTTTGCCAAACCGTTTTCAATTGAGGATCCGTAACGGTGAGGATCATTTTCAGCTTTGATTCGCTTTGGTTTTTATCGGAATAGGTGGCCAGCAACAACTTCGAAGTGTCGTTGGAAATGGCCCATTTCGTTTCCGGCAAATCGACTTTCCCTTCAAAGTGGTCTTTCACGACCAGGACGGGTGGCGAGAGTTCCCCATCGGTGGAAATACCGGTCAGTCGGACCTCGACCTGTTCATCGCTTTCGTTGCGCTCCGTGCGGATCCAGACGAATTGGTCCTTCATAAAAACCACGCCTGCCGAATGGGATTTCGGAGCAATTTCCTCTAGATCCTTGCTATAGATCAGTTTAAACCGGGGATCGTATTTCTCGAAGACCACGCTGGTCCTTCCGCCGGGTTTAATGGAAAGCCAGCTCGAATACCGGTAAAAGAACAGATAATGGCCGCTGGCGTCGGAATACAGGTGATTCTGGAAAATCTGCCTCATCGGGGCCTTGAACGCAGGGCTGACCTCAACCTTTAAATCCTGCCCCTTTGCCAATGCCGTACAAAACAGCATGGCAATAACGAGAATAGAATTCCTGGCCATATAGAGTGATAATTGGTGTCGGTATTATCATTCTCTCTCCTTCACATACTCCCTGAATGTGATCATCCGCTTCGTCTTTTCATCCCATAGCTTGTAATGCATGCATTTCAAACTTTCCCGGAAGGTGAGCACGGTGACGTATTTGTTCAGGTCGGGATTTTCCTTTGCGCAGGCCTCCAGGTGGTAGTTGGGGATGCGCGAATTCAAATGGTGGATATGGTGGTAGCCGATATTTCCCGATAACCATTGAAAGACCCTGGGCAGCTTGTAATACGTGCTACCCTTGACGGAGGCCAGCAAATGGTCCCATTTGTCCTTCCATTCCTTGTAATTTTCCTCGTGCTGGTGCTGGACGTAGAAAAACCAAAAGGCGATCACCCCGAAGAGCACGACTACGGGGACGTGTACCAGCAAAAACTTTTGCCAACCCAATACCATCGCCAGCGTGCCGTAAATAAGCAGCAGCAGGAGGTTGTTGGCCCAGTGCGCCCAGCGCACTTTTTTCCATCCCTTCAGGCGAATGAACGGGGTGCGGATGGAAATAGCCAGGTAGAAAATGGGCGCAATCACAAAAAGCATGACGGGATGGCGGAAAACGCGGTAGCGGAGCTTTCCCCACTTCGATCGCTTATTATATTCTTCGGTGGTCAGAAAATGGATATCGCCGAGCCCCCGGAATTCCAGCTGCGCGTTGATGGCGTGGTGCTCGGCATGGGTCCGGCTCCAGGAATTGTAGGGTATGGTGCTGAAAAAGCTCGATATGAAGCCGATCACATTGTTCAATTTCCGGTAGCCCAGGAAAGATTGATGCCCGCAATCGTGCTGGATGATGAAAATGCGCACGAGGAAAAATGCCGCGATACCCGCGAGTCCCAGGGTGAGTAAGTAGGACCAGTCAAGGCTGAAATACATCAGGATCCAAAGGCCAATGAACGGGAGAAAGGTATTGAGGAGTTGGCCAATGGCTTTTCTGGCATTGGGCTTTTGGTATTCCACGACCATGGCCCACCAGTTTTTCAAGGACTCCTTGATATGGGTGTCTTGCATTATTTACTTTTTGGGAGAACAACAATTCTTCGCTAAAGTTTCCCAGTGGAAACCATCTCCAAAATTCAGCTTTTCACCGCATTCCACAAAACTTCTACGGCTTTTTCCGCCTCCTCCCGGTTCATCCAGCCAAACCCCATCCTGGTGGAGTTCAATTTCTTGCCGGCCGCCGAGTCGTGGATCAGCCCGTTGGAGAGCACGATGCCCTTTTCCCGGATCTTGCGGGAAAGCTCCGGAAGGTCGATGCCCTGCTCGAATTTGGCCCAAATGGCCAGTCCTCCGTCGGGCGTTCTGAAGTCGATGACCTCGCCCAGGCGGTCGCGGAGCAGCGCACTCATGTAGTCCCGCCGTTGCCGGTATTCCTTCAGGGCTTTTTTCATGTGCCTCCTGATCTCGCCGGTGACGAACAGCTCCGCCACGGCTTGCTCCATGACGGGGTCTCCCTGCACGTCGATGATCTGGCGCAATTTCCCCAGTTCGAGGATCAGATTTTTCGGGGCCGCCACATACCCGATGCGGATGGCCGGAGCGATGGATTTGCTCAGGGTGCCGAGGTAGACCACCATGCCTTTCCGGTCGGCGCTGGCCAGGGGCAGGATGGGTCCGCTATGATAGTGAAAATCGTAGTCGTAGTCGTCTTCGATGATGATAAAACCGTATTGCTCCGAAAGCGAGAGCAGCTTCATCCGCCGGGCGGCGCAGAGGGTCACCGTGGTAGGGTAATGGTGGTGGGCGGTGACGTACACTGCCCGGATCTTTCGTTTTCGGCATTCTTCTTCGATCTGGTCCACATCGATGCCCATGTCGTCCACCCGCACTTTCAGGAGCCTGGCGCCCACATGGGTAAAGGTGTTGCAGGCATAGTAGAAATCGACTTCTCCGACGATCACCAGGTCGTCTTTGTCCAGGAGGAGCTGGCTGAGCATGAAAATGCCCATCTGGCTTCCCCGGGTGATGAAGATGTTGTCCGGCGAGGTGTGCATGCCCCGGGTCATGTTCAGGTCCTCCGAAAGCACTTTTCTCAGGAGGGTTTTCCCCTCCACGTCCACGTACGACCAATTGTGGAGGGCAAATTTCCGGGTGAGCACGCCCCGGTAGGCGCTTGCCAATTGGGCCAGCGGCACGAGCCGCACGTCGGGTCCGTCGTGGAAGCCGGTAAGTTCCCTGGAGGTGTTGACCGGGTCGCGAACCTGGGAGCCGGGTTTGATCTTGTAGCCGGTTTCAGCCGTTTGATCCGGCCGGAAAGGGGCAACTCTTAGTTTTACCGGGGTGGTTTCCGGCAGTTTTTCGCTGACGAAGGTGCCGCTGTAAGGCTTGAGGGTGATCCAGCCCTGGGCGTCCAGTTCGTCGTAGGCGTTGACCACGGTCTTCCGATGCACCTGCAGCGATTCGGACAGTTCCCTGCTGCCCGGCATTTTTAGCCGTGGCTTGAGTACCCCGCTTTTGATTTCCTTGATAATGCTGTTCGCGATCTGCAAATAAACGGGAACGGAGCTGTCTTTCTGGATCGGAATGAGCGTTTGCCAAGGGGTCATAACTGGACTATTGGAGATAAATAATCTGGACTACTAAGGTAGTCCAAAATTAATTTAATTTTAAGTCACCAAATGAAATTTTACTATGTCTGAACCAATCCTTATTGTCGACTACACCCCGGAACATCGCACCAGATTCCGGGAGATCAACGAGCAATGGATCGTAAAGAGCTATTTTCTGGAAGAAGAGGATATCAAAACCCTCAACGACCCGGAGGAATACATCCTCAAAAACGGCGGGAAGATCTTCATCGCGCTGTACAAAGGTTTTCCGGTCGGCACCTGCGCCTACCTGCACATGGGCGAGCGCGTGTATGAAATGATCAAAATGGGCGTAGATGAGGAATACCGCGGCCTGAGGATCGGTCGGATGATCGGGGAGGTTTCTCTGGAAAGAATGAAGGACCACGGGGCCCGGAGTATTTTCCTCTACTCCAACACCAAAGGCTCGGAGCTAGCCATCCAGATGTACCGGAAGCTCGGTTTTGAAGAGATTCCGCTGGACAATGCAGAGTTCCAGCGGGCAGATATAAAAATGGAACTGCATTTCCATCCCTGAACCCCAATAACTTTCAAAAGAACACCCTCAAATTAATCCACCATGAAAACAATTGTCGGCTTTATTCTTATGTTTTTATTCGCCTTTCCCTCTTTTTCTCAAACAGCTCCGGAACCCGATCAAATGAAGATTTCGAATCGAAAAATAGTCAAGACCGTGACCGTTTTCAGCGAGGTCGAATCCGTATGGCAGAAATGGACCACCCACGAGGGCCTGCTTACGTTTTTTGGAGAAGACAACCGGATAGAGCTCACCCCCGGCGGCCCTTACGAGATCTTTTTCGATATGGAAAGCCCCATCGGACTTCGGGGTTCGGAGGGATGCAAAGTGCTTTCTTTTATCCCGAATAAAATGGTCTCCTTTACCTGGAACGCCCCGCCCAAATTTGCCAATGCCCGTGGATCGGACTACCACACCTGGGTCGTCGTGGAGTTCGAACCGGTCTGCGAAAATTTCACCAAGATCACCCTGACCCACATGGGCTGGCCGGAGGAGGAGGCCTGGGACGGGGTATATATCTATTTCGACGAGGCTTGGGATAAGGTACTGTCCTGGTTGAAGGACAGCTATAGCTACAAAAAACCAGCGCAACAGTAGGAACCATTTCCCTTCAAAAACAGTTTTCAATCAAGCCCTTTGGCCTTGCCCAAACATCCGAATCCTATTTTTCAAAATCAAAAAGGAAAAGGAGGCCCAATGAAATTGATTGTAAAGCTCATCGACAGGGTATTCCAGGCCTTTATCCGGTATTTGATGGACTATGCCTATTCCCGGTCCGGATTTGTCAACCACTATCCCGGTACCGCCGGCTTCGTGCCGCCCTGGAGAAGGGGAAAGGCCGTCCCCTCGCATCCGAATGAATGGAGGTATGTGTACGTCGAAGACTATTCCGATTCCGGCGATTACGAGTATTGCGTGGACGAATTGGAGCGGTCGCGGGTAGATGCCGAGGTGCGCAAGCCGCGGGCCACAAGAGAATAGTTGGGGAAGGGGAAACCAATTCCCCAACTATTTTTTATCTTAGCCACCTGTCACCCAATTCATGTTTCCTATATGGGCAATGACCGGGCTAATTTCACTTCAAAAAAGGCAAAACAGCCCGCTTCGGGCATTTCCGCCAGGAGCGGAAGCGAACCCCTCATCTCCGAAGGGCTCGTCGATACCCGCCCGGAAGCTTTGACCCAGATGAAGCTCCAGCACATGGCCAACCAGAGCCATCAAGTTAAAAATCTATGGGATTTTCAGGAAATAGCCGACAAAGGCCAGCAGCCGGCCGGCCCCGGCGTGCTGCAAAGGCAGGCCGTTATTCAACGCGATGAGTGGGACCTCATGGACCTGGAAGATAAAGGCTCCCAGGAAAAGAGCAAATTCAATTCCATCACGAAAAGCCTATTCGATACCCTAGGGGAAAAGACCGGAAAAGAAGGGATCGCCCGCCTGGGCTCGGTGCATACCCGCCTGGAACTCGTCAAAGAAGCCCTTACTGACCGCAACCCAGCTCGCTTGCAGGACGCCCTGACAGCCCTCCGCCGCCAGTTCAAGGACGGCAGCCCTCCCTATATGTACATCGATAAGCGGCTCATGGAGCTAAAGGCCAACAGCCAGGCCGCCATGAACACGATGGCAGCCTACCACAACCTCCGCAAGACAGGCGCCGCAGCCCCTCCCAAGGAAGCCGACCACCTGGCGCAAATGAGGGCCTATATCCTGAGCGCGAAAGACGCCTACATGGCCCATGATTACCAAACCGCCCACAATCTCCTTTTTGACAACACGGTAGCCAAATCCTTCGGATTCCGGGTCGATATAATTTACGGAAAGGATTCCAAGAAAAACTGGATCTGGTATGGCGATACCAAAGACCTGATCGACAAGGCCATGCCCGTGCTAGAAAGGGCCATGGCCTTTCACACCGACGGAGACGAAAAAATTTCCCTGCCTTATATCCTTCCCATTAAGGGTGGCCCACCCCCTGGGAATTACCTGGATTTTCCCGAACTGGCCAGAGTGGCCATCCCCGTCTATCTGGAGGAGTGGATGCATAAAATGCAGTACCGGATGCGGCAGGACAAAGGCATCTCCGAGGATCAAGGCTCAGGTCCGATGGCGGGTACGGGTCAATTCTGGTCTCAGAATACGGCCGATTTTGCAGCCCATGCCCAGAAAACACTGGGACCGGATGCTTCGAAAAATTCAACCATGGTCTACAACGAGATCGATATCCTCGCCGCTTTCCACGACTGGGGCTTCCCGGTGGAGGAGTTGGGTACCGTAGGCGGGGCAGTGCCTCGCTATCAGGGCCGGGAGCAGTTTTGGGCCTGGTTGCACGGGGTTAAAGGTCTTGAATGGAGGTACCTCAAAAAAAAAGGGCGGCCCAGGGCTCTCTTAAATCTTTCAAAAAATCTTACAGGTTCATCGGTATAATCACTGCATTCAATACGTGGATCACGCCATTGGTGGCTTGTACGTCGGTCAATACGACCGTGGAAACGCCGCCATTCGCATCGGTGATCGTGACGTTCGCGCCGTCGATATTGACGGTAAAATCCTCTCCTTGCACGGTGGTCACCATCATGCCGTCGGTAAGATCTCCTGCTACCACATTTGCGCCTGCTACCACGTGGTAGGTCAGCACCGATGCCAGCTGGTCTGCGTTTAATCCGGCCACGACGCCGGAAATAGCTTCAAAGGCGCTATTCAGGGGTGCAAAAACCGTCCAGGGGCCTTCGCCCTGCAGGGTGCTCACCAGGTTGCCGTTGGCTGCGCCCAGTGCGCCTACCAGCTCGGTGAAGTTGCTGTTGGCGGCTGCATGGCCCACCACATCCAGCGGCAGCAACACACCGTCGACGATGTGTATGACGCCATTGGTGGCTTCTACATCGGCCGTAGTCACCTTGGAAGAGCCGTTGACCGTGACCACTCCGCCGGCATTCTTTTCGATCAGGATGGACAATTGCTTATTGCCCGGACCCGTTTCGGCCGCCGTGGTGGCATAAGTTTGGCCAACCTGCAGGTCAGTGGAGGCGACTTTGCCGCCCAACACATGGTAGAGGAGGATCTCGGTCAGGTCTGCATCGGAAATGGTGCTCAGGTCGACACCCAGGGCCTGGAAGGCCGTGTTCGTGGGAGCAAAGACCGTGAAATTCCCCGCGCCGTCGAGCACGCTCACCAGATTGACCCGCTCCAGGGCGGCTACCAGCGTGCTGAATTGATCATCGCCCGCAGCGATCTCGGCGATGGACATGGGTTCCGGATCGGGATCCACCATCTCATCATCTTCGCAGGAGACTACTCCGAAAGTCAGCACTCCCATTAACAGGAAGCCAAAAATCGATTGAAACTTACTCATGTCTTTGTTATTTTTTTGGTTACTAGAAAAATTACTGGCAGCCTAACAGGACGTTCGGGAATAGGTTCACGGTGGGTCGGAACCATGTAAAAGAAATGTCGGAAAATGGCAAAATGATTGGCGCCTGCTGCCCTACACCGGCCGCGGCGGAACTTCCACGCCCTCCTGCTCGAAGGCCTTCCGGACGTTCTCGCACAGATAGTAATGTGTTTCCCAAAAATGCTCGCTCTTGCAGAAGGGCCGGGTGGATAGCCGCACGTCGCTGTCATTCCAGGAGTCCACGACGACCGCCTGTGCCGGGGTATCCAACACGTTCGGGCATTCCTTTCCCACGCGGAGGATCAGTTCCCGGGCCTTTTCGATATCCTTCCCGCTGGCGATCGGGAACGTCACTTCCACCCCGATGATTCCCTGACCCGAGATATTGGTCATCACATGCGCCGTGACCACCCCGTTGGGGATGAAGATGTGCTTGTTATCGAGCGTGACCAGGACCGTGTTGAATATCTGGATTTCCTTGACCGTTCCGGTGAATCCGTCCCCGATGGTCACCAGGTCGCCCACCTTGTATGGTTTGAAGATCAGGAGCAAGACCCCGGATGCGAAATGGCCCAGGCTGCCCTGCAAGGCCATGCCTACGGCAAAAGCTACGGCGCTGAAAATAGCGATAAAAGAGGTGGTCTCAATGCCGAACATCCCGGCAACGCTGAGCAACAGGAGCACCTTCAGCCCGATGCTTATCAGGGAAGCGAGGAACGGACGAATGGTGGGGTCCATCCTTCTTTTTTCCATCGTTTTCCGAAACAGCATGGATACCCGGCCGATAGCCCAAAAGCCCAGAACCAGGGTCAGGACGGCGCCGATGAAATGGGGCGCGTAGCTGGCGAGCCATTCCCAAAATGCTTCCAGGTTGAAAAATGCCTTATTCATTTTCGTCGATAAGTTTTTTTGTTAAACCCTAAAGCTTTCCTCCGGGTGTTTTTCCGATCGAAATGCCGGCGATTTGCTCCACCGTAAAAGGAGCCTGGAAGAGCGTGGCATCCTGCTGCCTGGACCGGAACAGATCGAGAATATAATTCAAACGGTCGTTCAGGCTGGCCCAATCGGCTGCGCCGCTGCCACTCAGGAGGTTGGGCGTGTAGTCGAGTTGTTCCATCAGTGGTAATGCCTCCGGGAGCGTCAGGTTGCGGAGCGCCTCCGGATATTGCTCCCCGCCGGGCAGCGGGGGCACGTCTTCTCCCAGGCGCAACACGCCTGTGGGAGTGGCCAGGGTCATCAGCATCTTCGTAGCCGCGGTTTTCCATTTCTTCTCCACGCGGTCGATCCAGGCGCCGAAAAGGGTCTCGATCAGCCAAACGAGCAACTGGCGGATGATCATCGGTATGGGGGTGCCGGTCCAGCGGCGCTCCGGGTCGTGCATGGCCGCGCGGATGGGCGCCGTCAGGGCGCCCTCGATGGGCCCCTGGAGACGGATCTGCTCGTGCTGTCCGATGAGCACGTTGGCGGCGTAAATCAGTTCGGCCTTTGCTTTCGGGTCTTTTTCGGAAAGAGCCTTGAAGTAGTAGCTGAATGCCAGGCGCAAGCCCTCGCCGATGCTTTCCTCCACCACAATGCCCTCTAGAAATTTCTGTAACCTTGCCTCATCGGGCCTTGACTGTTCCCGAACCATGTTCAGAAAATCTGCAAAAATAGGAGCCAGCTTGCTGTACACCAGCTTGTTGCCGGCTGCGATCTGTGCGCTGGTATCCTCCACCGTCATCCGGGCGTAGCGCAACACCCGGGGGCTCTTCAGCACCCGCGAGGGCACCAGAAACCAATACCAGGGCTGGGGCGTGGGCGTGCCGTCCGGATCCATGCCCCACAATTCGAGCAAAGACTCGGGCACCTGCTCGTTGCGGATGAACCTGCCGGCCTGTTTGGAGGCCCAGGTGGCGAAGGCGCACCAACATACGTTGTCCGGATCGACCCACTGCCGGAAATCGACGGTGAATTGGTGATAGGACTGCGTGATTTGCAGATTCCGGACCACTGGGTCGGGGTTGGCGATGATCGCCTCGGCCCATTCGGGCGAGGAGAGTGGTCCGGTAGGGAAGGGGTTAGAGTTCATGGGTAGTTTCTATACTAATCCAGCTTTTTTCATCGCGGCCTTCAGGGCTTTCATATTATCCGCAGCGGCCAGCCATTTGTTTTTCCAATGTTCCTGGAAAAGGGTCTTGGACCGCGCCAGGTCGGTGAACATCTCGGCGCCCATATTGGTGGACGTACCTTTGAAGTCGGGATCGACCTCCGAAACCTCCTTCGAGGTCGTATTCTTAAAATGGCGCGCCATTTGTTTGAGGATGAGGGCCTTGGCCTTCTCCTTGGAAGGGGTATCGAGGGTGGGGAAGAGGCGGTCCACTTCGGCCGTCATGAATTCATCGGGGTAGAGGAGATTGAAAATATGGGTGCCGTTGCTGTCGCCGGCCTCATTTCCGAACACAACCGCCGCAAAATTGCGGGTCGTATGGCCTGCGGTCAGGTGAGAGTAAACGGTGGCATCTTGTCCTAATTGCTCGGCCAGCAAGGCGCCGAAAGAATTTTCGCCGCCCTTGGCGCTGACTTGCCAATGCTCGTATTTTTCTTTTTCGAGGGGTTTCTTCGCGTTGTATTCCCGGCCGGTGTTGCAGGAAAACAATTGCACGTTCACGCCGGAGGCCAGGGAGCCCGACAGGCCCTGCACGAAGGATTCGACGTTCGACTGCCGGTTCGTGCCCCGGTCCTGCGAAAGCAAGGCGTAATCGTCGTTTTCCTCCAAGGCCAGTCCGTAAGGCATACCGTGGGCGAAGATGCCGAGGTTTTTGATTTTGCCCGCGCTTCCCTCAAATTGGCCTCCCATCTTGAGGAAAAAATTCTCGATCAGCATGTTGGAAATTCCCTCGGTGATGCTGTTCACCTTCTCAATCACCTCTCCGGTGCTCTTGATGGGAATGGGGATGTTCATCTTCAGGCCTCCGCTCTCATCCACCCCCACGGCCTGATGCCTTTTGGCCCAGGGATCGGCCTGCCTCAAAAATTCTTTGTTGTTGTTGCTTTGGTCCTTGTAGTGGGGATAAACGGCTACTGATATCCCGCCGCTGAAAGCCGGCCTGACGCCGCCCTGCTCGTCGAGGAATTGCCCCCAAAACTCCTGGTTGTAGGTGGATGCGGTATATTCCTTGGTGAAGACGAGGCCCAGGCGGCTAAAAGTGGTCTTCCCGGCGCGGCCATCGGCGTCCTTGAGGCCCCAACTCACCTGCTTGTCCAATACGGCGCCGGCGGTTTCGGTATCGTACACGTCCGTTTCGGCGACCCCGAGGGTTTTCTGCAGCTGCCGGATGGAAAGCTTCCCTATCTTGGCCGTGGAGGCCCAGGTGATGGCGGAGGAAAGCTTGGCTTCCCGCTGGGCATCGGCGCCCTCTTCCGTCCTTTGCACGGGGGCCGACGCCTGCACACCAGGGGCGGGCGGCATCAGTGCGCTGTCCTGTTTTGCAGCCGGCCCTTCGGGCTCGGCGGCGGGGTCCCATCTCTTCTTTTTGGCGGCGAGTTTGGAGGCTTTGTACATGAAAGTTTGGGCAAAAAGTGCAGTATTTCAACCTGAAAGTATGATTTTTTGCAAACTCTCTTTGCGTTTTTCTTTGCGCATTAGCGCCTTTGCGGTTCTTTTTTGAAATATTGATTGGATTGAGTTACATTGTTAAATAAATTATTTGAATGAAAACAATCGCTTCTGCCTTGAAATACTGGGTATTCGCGAGTTTGTCGATAGGTATCCAGGCGCCCGTTCATGCGGAAGTGACGCTCGAGGCCCAGGTCTCCGAGGGGTTCCCCAACTCCCTGGAAGTGGATCTGCTGGCCTTCGATTTTACGGATATGGTGAGCATGCAACTCGTCATTGGCTTTGACACGGCTCAGGCGACTTTTGTCGGTTTTTCCGGCTTCAACCTCCCGGGGCTGGACGGGTCGGGCTGTTTTTTGTTCCAGCCCGGCAAGGTGGCGGTGCAATGGCTTTCTCCCAACCTTGTCAACGGTCAGTCCGTTCCGGACGGAACCTCGATCCTGAGGATCCATTTTATCCCGAAGGTAGCGGGGGCCTGCTCTTTTCTGTTCGACTACAATTCGCCTATCACCGTGGAATTTGGCGATGTGGACGGCATAACGGACTATACCCTGATCGATTGCAATTCAGTGGCAGGGGAGCTAACGGGAAAGGTGTTCGGAGACCTGGACGAAAACTGCCTTCTTGCTGTTGGCGAGCCCGGCCTCCCCGATCTTCTGGTGAGGGTTACGAGCAATGGGAAAAACTACTTTTACCGAACCAATACGGAAGGAGCCTACCGATATGAATTCCGCCCCAACGACGATACCCTGTTCCTAAGCGTACTTCCCATTAATAACTATTGGGGAAACTGTACCCCAGCCAGATGGTGGTGGTCGCAGATCCAGCCCTGGACCAGGCGCTCGATCTCCCCCTTTTGCCTTTGTTGCCTTGCGAGCAGTTGAGCATCGAACTCGCGACACCCGTGCTGGTCCCCTGTTCCAACAGTGTTTACACGGTTTCCTGGTGCAATCGCGGCACGCTGCCCGTTTCGGGGGTAGAGGCCGTCCTGGAGTTCGATCCTTTTCTGGAAGTGCTGAGCAGTAGCCTGCCTTGGTCGGTCCAGATGGGAAATACTTTTACATTTCCCCTCGGAGATCTGGCGGTCGGCGATTGCGGGACTTTCGAGGTCCTGGTAAACCTAAACTGCGATGCCGTTCTGGGGCAAACCCACTGTACCCAGGCGACAATTTTCCCAGTCGAATATTGCGATCCCCCGCCCTTGTGGGACGGCGCCCAACTGTCCCTGAGCGGCGAATGCGCCGGGAGCGAGGTGTTATTTGAGATTCGCAACATCGGCTCCGGGACGATGAGCGGCCCTTCCGTTTACACAGCTATTGAAAACGACATCATCCGGGAGACAGGTCCGGTCGATCCGCTTGCCCCGGATGAGTTTGTGGAATTGCAATTCCCGGCCAACGGCTCGACCTGGCGGGTAGAGGTCGAACAAGTCCCGAATTTCCCCGCCGAAAGCCGGCCCAATGCCACGGTGGAGGGATGCGGGGGCTTTAGTCCGGGATTTGTCCCGATCTTTTCACAGGACGAAGGCGCGCCCTACGTCGCGGTCGATTGCCAGGAGAATGTGGCCTTTTTCAATTCCAACGACAAATCCGCTTTCCCGTTGGGCTACCGCTTTCCCCACCTGATCACAACCGATACCCGCCTCGAATACATGCTTCGTTTTCAGAACACAGGCATAGACACCGCATTTTCGGTGGTCCTTCGGGATACCCTTTCCGGTTTGCTCGATCCGGCTTCGTTTCGTTTTCAGGGCGCCAGCCAGCCCTGCGAGGTGCAGATTTTCGAGGATCATATTCTGGTCTGCACCTTTTCCGGCATTTTGCCGCCCGCCTCGCAGGGCTACCTCCGGTTTTCGATCGATCAGGTTGCCGGAAACCCTTTTGGGGGAAGTCATTTCCAACCGGGCGGCCATCTATTTCTACTCCAATGCCCCTTTGATCACCAACCAGGTATTTCACACCCTCAGTCTGGATTTTATAGAGGATGTGAGCGCTTTGTTTACGCTGCCCTTGCCGTCGAAAAGGCTTTTGGGGAGCCCCAATCCCACGGACGGCCTTTTGAGGGTGCAATTGGAAGGAAAAGCGGACGTAGAGGGACGCCTCCTGGTTTACGACCAGAGCGGCAGGCTGGCAGTTGATTTGGTTTGGAATGGGACCGAGATGATCATTCCAAAAGATCAATTGCCCCGAGGCATTTTGTGGCTGTTTTTATTTGCGGAGGGAAACCTCCTGGGAGCGGGGAAGGTGCTGGTGGATTGACTTTCCTCATTGGCAATCAGTGCAAAATTTCCTATAAAGGGAGGAAAATTCCATGCCATGAGAGACAAATATTTCATGTTCATGTTTTTCCTGGGAATCGCGCTGATCATTACCCTGGGTTTCTTCCTCGACAATTGGATCACCGCCCGGGTCACCGAACTGGTCCGGTATTTTTTGACCCAAAAGGGACTCCTGGCTCCTTCTGTGCTGGTTCTGGAGGCCTCCATGGGTCTGGGCATGTTTACCTACCTGGCGACGGTCCTGTTTCGCAGAAATTACAATCCGCAGGGCGCCAATTCTTCCCAGACGCATATTTGGGTGTTCAGGGATACCGGGCATAAATTCAGGGATGTGATGGAGTACGAGGTGTACGAGCGCGAGCACGGTCCGGGCTCCTGGCAAAAAAAGGTGGAGGAGGAGAAAAAGGGCTTTATCTGGATCGGATTATTCGTCGCCGTATTATTGGAGGCCGGGTTTTTGGCGCTGAGCGGGGCATTTTCCGGTCTCATGCTCCCTTGGGCGGCCTTGGGACTTGGAGTGGGCTATTTGGGAAGCGCCGGTATCCATAAACTCTGCAATTTTCTGTCCGATGAATACGAATTCGAAGAAACCATGGCGGGAGACCTGTTCATATCGGTGGTGGGGTGTCTGTATCTGGTTATGATCTTCCTGGTTCCCTATTTTCTGTATTTGTTAGTATTCTTGCTTATTCCAAATGCTCCGGAGTGGATGAGGACAATTTACCTGGGAGGACATGGGGCATTTATCGCCTACCTGGTATTTTTGGCGCTCCTTTTGCCATTCCTTCCGGTGTTATTGCAGTTAAAAGGGCGTAGATAAGCTTTTCAACTATTCAAAATCTTATCCAGAATCTTCCAGGTAATCAGATATGTCGGCTTGACGCCCTCCTCCCCCAAACTCCCCGAAGCCAGGGTATGGCCGGTGATCAGGGGATTATCCGAAGCGTAGTAGGCGTAGCGGAGCACGATATCCGGGCGGATATTGTTGCGGATCTTGCTGGCGGCCTGGATGGCTTTCTGGTAATGCGCTCCTTCCATCTCCAGCCCCACCGCCTTCCAACTCGATTCGAGGAAAAATTTCAATATGTCCTTGTTTTGCAAAGAGGTGCCGAGCACGGTGATCATCGGACCCTGGTAAACATCCAGTCCATGCCCTTCGAAATCCTCTTTTTTTAATTCGTTTTCGAGCGGGTAGTTGTCGGCCGTGCCCTCGAACACGTGGGCGGTGGGGATCATGATATCCCTTTTTCCCTTCGAGGATACCGGCCTTACCCATCACGGAAATGGACCGTATGTCAAGGCAATAGGTATTTCCCTGATAGTCAAATGGTTTGAGCAGTTCGTCCATGCTCTCGTAGGCCTGCTCGCCGAAGGCATAATCCATGACCAGCAAGAGGGGCTGGGACTCCTCGACATATTTGGCATTCCAGTGAACCTCGGGCGGCAATATGGTCGGATCGATCTGAACGAGGTCGTAAACCTGCACTTCGATATTGGTACCGCTATCGTCGTAGATCGGATGCATGCCGTTTTTATGGCAAAATCCTGAACCTTTGAGCGATAGTCCCCGTGTTCTTCCTTGCTCAGATCCAAAGCCAGGGCCGACATATCTTCGGTTTTGCGGATCCGTTTGAGGGTGGCCGGGGCAAAAAGGTGTTCATCACGCTGTGCAGGTTGGAACTGATCACGTGTATCGGCCGGTGAAAAAGATGATTGTCCAGCAGGTATTTTTTGATCTGATTGGCCCAGATTTCGCCGTGCAAATGATGCCCGACTTTCTCCCGAAGGGCCGATGAAAAGCTGATCACCCGGTCCTTGCTTTCCCGCTTTTCGTCGCGCGACAACTTGCCCATCCAGTAAGTGATGCGAAAGAGGCTGTTGACCTTGGGAGCTTTTTCGAATTGTTCCGCCGCTATCGCAATTTCAGCATAGGGCCGCCCCAGGATCGAGCTCAAGTAAGTGTAGGCCACCTGGAGGTCGATCTCCTGCCCTTCGCTCTCCATTTTCACGCTCTCTTCCAGCATTTTCCACTCCCGGGTCAGGTTCCCGCGGTTGCTCTCGCTGTTGCGCCGGATCTTTTCGGATTCGATGAACAGGAAGGTCAGGTGGGTGAGCACGTCGTAAATATCGCTCCGGCCCCTGGTCAGTTCGATGAACATCTGCTCGGGGTCGATCCGGTAACAATTGCGCTTCCTTTTCGGAGGAATTATGGGCGTAAAATGGGCGTTTTCATACCCCTCTCGGGAAATCAGGTTGATGTACCGGCACTCCTCGATCCCCTCCGGAAGCCGCTGAAAAATGTACAGCAAGCCGTCCAGTTCTACCCGCTCCGGGTCGGCGATGGAGCCGTAGATCTCCGGCCGCAGCGTCATCAGCGCCTCGATCATGGCCTCCCCGCTCACCCCCAGCGGCTTGTAACTCCCGCGAATGAACAGGTGGCGCATCGCTATGTACAGGCGCTGGATCGCGGCGCTGGACTCCTGGGCTCTCGTCCTGGAGTGTGTGGTGGTATATAGGGGGATTAAGGAGCTGGTAGCCATGTTAGTTTTTAGTTTTTAATTTTTAGTTCTTAGTTTTCAGGCAAAGCGAGCTGAAAACCAGGAATAAAATGTCCCTCGAAATTAAGCAATTATACAAATAAAAAACCCCGACTGGAAACCAGCCGGGGCAGGGTGAATTCGTGGAATCGGGCCGAAGCCCGTCATTGCTTGTGTGTTCACTCACCCAAAAAACCATTTTTAAAACTACAGCTGGAAAAGGCTTCGCAGAACAGGAAGCCCAAGGAAGTGTAGTTTTCTTCATAGTAATCCAAGCAAGGAGCGGATAATCTGCGATTTTCCACACGAGACAAACATCCGGAGCAGTCCGGCATCGCGGACCCACCCCCCGACCCCCTCCCTTTGAAAAGGAGGGGGAGCTTTTTGAGCTCAACACCATGCTGGTTCAAACATTTTAGCCACTGCTTAAATGTGTTAATGAATTGATTTTCAGCATAGATAGCTCCCCTCCCTGAATGAGGGAGGGGCCGGGGGTGGGTCGGAAAGCGGCGGAATTACGACAACAATTTCTCCAGAAAATCCCCCACAAAATATGCTACCGACGCAGCGATGACCCCGAGGACGAGGGTTTCCAAAATACCTTTGATCCGACTGGTGTCCGTGACGTAGGTTTTCAGGAGGCCGATGATCAAAAAAGCAAAGGAGGTCAGGATAGAGGACCAAAGGAACAGGTCGCCGGGGAAACCTAGCATATAATCCCAGACGTAAACCAGCAGTGGAATGAACCCCACTGCGAGAAAGGACACATAGGTCACCCCCCCGATTGCCAGCGGCGATTTCGCCTCCTCGATCATCCCCAGTTCTTCTTTCATCATGACGCCTACCCAGCGGTCGCGGTCGGCGGTGATGGTCTCGACCACCTGCTCCAACAAGTCCACTTCGAAGCCCTTTTCCCGGAAGATCACCCGGATTTCCTCTTTCTCTTTGTCGGGTATATTGTCGACCTCCCAATACTCCTGGTCGCGGTGCCGCCGGAAATTGTCGCGCTCCGATTTTTTGGACAAATAGGCCCCGACCGACATGGAAAACCCGTCGGCCAGCAAATTGGCAAAACCCAGGATGATGATGATCGAGCTGTCCAAACCCGCGCCGACGGCCCCGGAAACGACCGCAAAGGTGGTGATGCTCCCGTCGATGCCGCCATAGACGAATTCTCCCAGGTATTTTCGAAAACGCTTTAAGAAGGGAAATTCATCGGCGTGAATGGGCTCGGGTTCGAGGGTCTTCATTTTCCAAAGGTTTTCAAGTACTCGTAAAAGGCCAGTTGCGCCCGCACCAGAGGCTGGTGGGGTTCGCGTTGCACGAAATGGTTTTCCTGGCGCGCATCGAGGATCCGCGCTTTGAAATTGCCCGCCAGCTGGATCTCCAGCAGTTGCCGCAATTGCCGGAACAGGCCGGTGTCGTAAACCGGAAAAGCCGTTTCGATGCGGTGGTCGAGGTTTCGCGTCATCCAGTCGGCAGAGGAAAGGTAGATCTCTTCCTGCCCGCTGTTTCCAAATAAAAATATCCTGCTATGCTCCAGGTACCGATCCACGATGCTGATGGCGCTGATCCGCTCGCTCATGCCCTCCACCCCCGGGATGAGGCAGCAGATCCCCCGGATGATCAGGTAGATGCGCACCCCGGCAGCGGAGGCCTCGTACAGCTTTTCGATCATGTCCTGGTCCTCCAGGCTGTTCATTTTCAGGATCATATACGCCTCCCGGCCCATTTGGGCATGGTGAATCTCGCGGTCCACCAGCGCCGTAAGCCTGCTGCGAAGGGTAAAAGGAGCGACCAGCATGGACTGGAATTCGGGTCCGGGGATGACGCCTTCCAGAAAAGAGAAGAGCTGCGCCACCTCTTCCGTAATGCGCGGATCGGCCGTCATCAGGGCCTGGTCGGTGTACACCCGTGCTGTCTTTTCGTTGAAATTGCCTGTGCTGAGGTATGCGTAATACAAGGGCCCACGCTTGGCCTTAGCGCCGATCAGCATGATCTTGGCGTGGACCTTCAAGTTGGGGATGCTGTAAATGATCCGCGCCCCGGCCTCCTGCAGGCGCTGTCCCCAGTAAATATTGGCCTCTTCGTCGAAACGCGCTTTGGCTTCCACGAAGACCACCACCTGCTTGCCTTTTTCCAGCGCATAGAGCAGGGCCTTGGCAATGCCCGATTGGTCCGCGATGCGGTAAAAAGAGATCTTGATCGATTCGACATTGTTCTTGTCGGCTGCCTCCCGGATCCAGGCTTCCACGTATTCGAAGGAATGGTAGGGGTAATGCAGCAACTGGTCCTTTTTCTTGACAACGTCGAAGATCGAGGGAGCGCCCTGCAACACGGGGTGGGGAAGGGCAGTCCAGGGCTCGTCCCTCAGGCCCGGAATGCCGGGCGGCTCGGGAAACTGGAAAAAATCGCTGAAATTATGGTACCGGGCTCCGGGTATCAGATCGCCGGATTTTAGTTGAAAAACCAGCATCAACCGCTTGAGCAGGGAGTTGGGCATGGAGGAGTCGTAAAGAAAACGGGTAGGCAGGCCCGAAGCCCTTTCCTCCAGGCCGAGCTTGATCTTTTCGATGAGGTTGCCGCTGAGCTCGTCGTCGATATACAACTCGGCATCGCGCGAGAGCTTGATCGAAAACACCTCCCCCTTGATGACGCCGGGAAGATGGCGCTCCAGGTTATAGCGGATGATATCGTCCAGAAAGGTGTAAAAATGCCCTCCGTCCTGGCTCGGCAGGGTGACAAATCGCCCCGTCGAGTCGGAGGGGATTTCCAGCAACACGGCCAGGTTGGAATCGTCGACGGTCTTGCCCACGAAGTAGAGGGCGCGGTTTTTTAGAAAAGGGGCCCTGGTCGCGGCTTCCAGGTAGATGGGCTGGACAAGGGACGTCAATTGCCGGTCGAAAAATTCGCGGGCAAAGGCCTGCTGTTTTTCATCGTATTGGGATTCGTCGACGATGTTGATCCCTTTGCGGGAAAGGTCCGGCAGGATCTCTTCGCGAAAAGTTTTCCCAAACAGCAACTGCTGCCGGTCCACGACCTTGCGGACTTGCGCGAGCGTCTTCCTGGGCCGGATATGGTATTGTTTGCGGGTCTTTCGCCGCAGCTTCTTGAAACTCCGCAGGGAGGCGACCCGCACGCGGTAAAACTCGTCGAGGTTGGAGGAGTAGATAGCCAGGAATTTCAGGCGTTCGTACAGCGGAGCCCGGCTGTCGCGCGCCTCCTGCAACACCCGGTGGTTGAAGGAAAGCCAGCTGAGGTCCCGTTCGAAAAAGCGTTCTTGCATTTCGACAAATTAAACAGGATTGAGAGATTTATTTGAGAAAGTCAGGATTTTTAGGCCTTTTTATCTTGAAATCGACGAGCCGCAAGCTCTGCAATACCAGCAAAATAATCAACGGTATGGAGGCAAAATGCATTTCCAGCGAAGTTGCCTGCCAGGCGATTAGGTAGGCGAGAAGGGAAAGCAATTGGAACCACCCAAACAGGGGCAACCATTTTGCCCGAGGCCTGAGCAAGAGGCTAATCCCGACGGCAAATTGCAAAGGATTGAGCCACAGCAGGTTCCAGTTCGAATTGGTGGCCAGGTGGCTGGTTCCAAACCACATAAAGGCGATCAGGCAGCCCACCAGGCCGTAAAAGATCCAGAACACGGCGTCGAGGATCAGCACCTGCCGGATTTTTGGAAGGTATGCCCACATCAGCGCGAAAAAGGGGAGCAATAACCAAAAAACCCAGGCAGGCTTTACCATCGCCCCGGTCCCGTTTCCCAATGCCGGTTCCAGAAAGGTGACCGGAGGGCTCAAAAGCGGCCGCGTTTCGTCGACCACTCCGTACGCCAGGTTGGACGAAAGGAAAGCCGGCAGGAACATCTGGCCCCGTTCGTCCGCCGTCCAGTCCGTCGGCGCACCCAGCAGGATGTCGATTCCGAAGTCGAGCCAGGAGTCGTGCCCGATAAAGGGATCGATCATATCCCGGAAGGTAGGGAGCGATTCGCTTTCCGGAAAGCGGTATTTCAGCCGCTCTTTTAATACTTTTTCAAAAACATCCCGGGTCCGGGTGGAGCAATTGTCGAAGAAAAAGTCGTAGCGGTAATACCTTTTGTCGCTCTGGTAGTTTTCGGCCAGAAAGGCGATGATCGCTGCCTCGTCGGCCTCGTCCAGCAACAGCTCCTGTTCGATGACGGATCGTCCTTCGTATTGGTATTCCGGTAAAAAACCCTGAAACTCCTGGATATCCAGTTTGTACATCAGGGTGCCCCGCATGAATTTCCAGGTAAAATTGGGCGTGTCGAAGTCGAAGACCCCGAAGTTGAACACATGGTCCGTTCCGCGAAGGGAGTCCTGTACCCGGATGGCGGTATGCCCGAACAGCGCGTACATTTGATCCCCAGGACCGCAGGTCAGCAGGCTGAGGCGGGTTTGGCTCCGGCCGGATATTCCCGAAAAAAGGAAGAATAAGGCTAAACAGAGGATTCGGAATTGCATGGGGTGGATTTGGTCCCCCAAAAAACCAATTTTTTTGCTCATAACCAAAAGGGGGTTTGAGCTGTTTCCTAAAAAACCTCCTTTAAATGTCAAGTCGCAAACCCGATGACGCGCCCCTTCCGAAGCTGAACCGAGAAACGCTGCGGAAGGCGCTCGGCATTTTTCAATTCGTGCGCCCCTATTGGTGGCGCCTGGCCGTAGGACTGGTGCTCCTGTTCCTCTCCAGCATGGTCTTCATGGTGTTCCCCTACCTCTCGGGAATGATGGTGGACGTGGCCCAAGGCAATTCCGACTGGGATTTTTCCCTCCAGGACATCGGCCTGATCCTCCTGGGCATCCTCATCGTGCAGGGTGTTTTTTCCTACACCCGCGTGATGCTCTTCGCCTACGTCAGCGAGAAAGGCACCGCCGATCTGCGCAAGGCGCTGTACGAAAAGCTGGTCTCCCTGCCCATCGTTTTTTTCGAAAAAAGCAGGGTAGGGGAGCTGGTCAGCCGCCTGACCTCCGACGTAGAGCGGTTGTACAACGCATTTTCCTATACCCTGGCCGAGTTCATCCGCCAGATCATCATCCTGGTTTCCGGGGTGATCTTCCTGGCCATCACCACCCCGAAACTGGCGCTGATCATGCTGGCCACCTTCCCGGTGGTCGTGCTGGCGGCCATGTTTTTCGGCCGCACGATCCGCAAATTGTCGAAGTCCCGGCAGGAGGAACTGGCCAATTCCAACACCATCGTCAGCGAGACGATGGCCACGGTGCAGACCGTAAAAGCCTTTACCAACGAGTGGTTTGAGTCCGTGCGATATTCCAGGTCGATCGGGGAGATGGTCAAGATCTCCCTACGCTTTGCCCGCGGACGGGCGCTCTTCGCCGTGTTCATCATCGTCGTGCTGTTCGGCGCGCTGTTTTTCATCATCTGGGAAGGCGCCAACCTCCTGCAGGCCGGCAAGATCACCGCGGGCGACCTCGTGGCCTTCGTGTCCTACACCGCCATCATCGGCGGCGCCATCGCCGGACTGGGGAATTTTTACACCGAAATACTCGGCGCTATCGGCGCCACCGAGCGGGTGCGCGAGATCCTCGACACCGAATCGGAGGTGGAGATCAAGCCCGTCAAACCTGCCGACCGCTCCACCATGCAGGGGAATATCCGCTATGAGGGCGTTCGTTTTAGCTATCCCACCCGGGAGGACATGGAAGTATTGAAAGGCGTCGATTTTGAAGTGCGGGCGGGCGAGAAAGTCGCCCTCGTCGGCCCTTCCGGCGCTGGAAAATCGACCATTGTGCAATTGCTTTTGGGATATTATAACCTCGAAGAAGGTAAAATACTGGTGGATGGAAAATCCATCGCCGATTACGACATTTCGGAATTTCGCTCGCACGTGGCCATCGTGCCGCAGGAGGTGATCCTCTTCGGGGGCACCATCCGGGAAAACATCCTCTACGGCAGGCCCGACGCCGCCGAGGAAGATATCATCGAAGCAGCCCGCCAGGCCAATGCCTGGGATTTTATCCGCTCCTTCCCCGAAGGGCTCGATACGCTGGTGGGGGAGCGCGGCGTGAAATTGTCGGGCGGACAAAGACAGCGCGTGGCCATCGCCCGGGCCATCCTGAAAAACCCGAGTATCCTGATCCTCGACGAGGCCACCTCCTCCCTCGACGCCGAGTCGGAGAAGCTCGTGCAGGAGGCGCTGAATAAATTGCTGGAAGGACGGACCTCCATCATTATCGCCCACCGCCTGGCCACCATCCGCGACGTGGATCGAATCTACGTGCTCGACGAGGGCCGGATCGTGGAGCAGGGCACCCACGAAGAGCTGTCTATGATGGAAACCGGCCTGTACAACAGCCTGGCCCGCTTGCAATTCGAAACCGCCTGACTATGAGCTGGAAACAAAAAATAGGGTATTTTCTGGTGGGCCTCGCGTTCCTGGGCCTGATCGCGCTTTACGCGCTGGAATTTTATTATTTCAAACGCACATTCGGGATCAGGACTATGTCGCTCGTCGCAGCCGGGATCGGCGCGGTCGTCGGCGTCCTAATGGGCGCAGCTCTGAGCCGCAAGGCCGAAGATGCGGTGGACCGAATTCAAGTCTTCCTGTTTTTCATCGTGCTAAGTGCCGGTTTTTCGCCCCTCCTCGCCAGTTTGAGCAACCGCCTGTTGAGCCCGTACCCCGTGAAGTGGGAGGGCGTGCAGTTTTTCGAAGAAAAGCCCTATATCTCTGAACGGTTTGGGGTCATGAAGGGAGAAAAAGTAAAACCCCGGGGCTACAACCTGTTTTTCATGAGGGAAGGGAAATTGCTGCGCATCGACAACCGGCTCCCCCTGCCCGGCAAGCCCCAGCGGGGAGACACCTTGCAGATACCTGTCAGGAAGGGATTGTGGGGAGTGGAGTGGGTGGGGGCATGGCCCTGATTTAGTCCGTAGCTTTGTTCAATTAATATGAACCGCAAAGGCGCTAAGACCGCTAAGAATCCTTACGTCGTCTTAGCGGTCTTAGCGTCTTAGCGGTTAAAATTTTCAAAATTATCTGGAATAAAATCGCCCTTGTATGAAGGCGCTCGAAAACCATCCCCTAACCCCTTACAACACCTTCGCCCTCCCCGCCCGCGCCGCTTTTTTTCAGGAAGTGAATAGCGAGGAGGAACTGCGCCAGGCCCTGCGCGAATGCACCCCGCCCTTACTCTTGCTGGGCGGCGGCAGCAATATGCTCCTCACCCGCGACTGGCCCGGCACGGTGATCCGGATGGCTATTAAAGGAAGGGAGTTGAGGGAAGAGACAGGCGACTCCGCCCTCGTAGCCGCCGGCGCTGGCGAAAACTGGCACGAGCTCGTCACCTGGACCCTCGAGCAAGACCTCGGCGGACTGGAGAATCTCTCCCTTATACCCGGCAGCGTAGGCGCCGCCCCCATCCAAAACATCGGCGCCTACGGCGTAGAGCTCACCCAGGTATTCGACCATCTGGAGGCGATGGAGCTTTCCAGCGGCGCCATACACACCTTCGATCGCGCCGCCTGCCGTTTCGGCTACCGCGACAGCGTTTTTAAACAAGAATTGAAAGGGAAATACGCCATCACCCGCGTATATTTGCGACTGCAAAAGAACCCGGCGCTGAACACCGGCTACGGCGCTATCCGCGACATCCTCGCCGAATGGGGCATTGCGACGCCTACCATCCACGACGTGAGCCGTGCCGTGATCCATATCCGCCGCTCCAAACTGCCCGACCCGGCTCTGCTGGGCAATGCCGGCAGCTTTTTCAAAAACCCCGAAGTAGAAGCCGCGCAACTGCAAGCGCTGTTACAGGCCCACCCCAATCTGGTGCATTACCCCCTCCCCGGCGGCCGCGCCAAGATCCCCGCCGGTTGGCTGATCGAGCAATGCGGCTGGAAAGGCAAGCGTGTAGGCAATACCGGCTGTCACGCCCAGCAGGCCCTGGTGCTGGTCAACTACGGAGGCGCCACGGGCGCGGAGATATGGGAGCATGCGCGGCGGGTGGCTGACAGCGTTAAAGAGCAGTTTGGGGTGGAGTTGGGGGTGGAGGTGAATGTGGTATGAGGTTTTGAGTTATGGTGACTCGTCCTGAAAGCAGGTCTAATTTTAGGCTTTGCAAAACAGGTATTGGCAAAATCACGCAAATTGTCGTATTTTGTAATGTTCAGGAAGGTAATAACATGATCAGAGACAAATCGTTAGAAAATAAGATTGCAACCCGAATTACTCGCAAGAAATCAACCGTTATACTACGCGAGGATTTCCGCGATTTGGGAGGCTACGACCAGGTAGGCCGGGCGCTGCGTGCGCTCGTAGCCAAGGGTAAGATCGTGAAACTAGGATATGGGATATATGCCAAGACCATCCAATCATCCCTTACTGGCGAACGAGTATAATGCCGGCATAACTACTCAGGTGCCAACCGGCCGCATGATTGCGGTCAAAGGGCGTGTAAGTCGCAAAATTGGGTATAAGGGAGCCTATGTCAGTTATGAACGCTTCTCCTAGTAAAGAACAGCTCGAGCAAGTGGCCATAGAATTGGCCATTGATCCTTCGATGGTCGAGAAGGATTGGAACGTTACGCAGGTGTTGGCTTTCCTTGCCAGCAAGCATTTTCCTGGCTTTGATATCGTGTTTTCTGGCGGCACGGCTCTTTCCAAGGCGCATGGATTGATCCAACGTTTTTCAGAAGACGTTGATTTTCGCGTCATTACCATGGCGTTGAAGGTTCTCTCAACCAACAACGCCAGAAGCTTTCCAATTTTAAGAATGCAGTTGCGGAGACACTACGCGAGGCAGGATTTAAGGTAAGTGGGCCAGTGGCAAGAGATAACAACCGGTATTTCACCTTCGATATTGAATATGATACGCAATTCGATCGCCACGGC
>JADJBL010000015.1 GCA_016703765.1 Saprospirales bacterium | reverse complement strand
AAAGGCGACGACAACAACAAGATCATCCCGCTCGTCAACCGCGCCACGGAAAAGGCCCAGTTGCAATACCGGGTCAGGGAGTTGGAGGAAAAGATTGGAGGCCGCTACCAGTTTTCCGGGATCATCGGAAAATCGTCCAGCCTGCAGCAGGCCGTCGATATGGCCCAAAGGGTGGCCACCACCGACGCTACGGTGTTGCTGAACGGCGAAACCGGCACCGGCAAGGAGGTCTTCGCCCAGTCTATTCACTACGAGAGCCCCCGCAAAAACCATCCCTTCGTGGCGGTCAATTGCAGCGCCCTGGGGAAGGAATTGCTGGAAAGCGAGATGTTCGGCCACAAGGCGGGCTCTTTTACGGGCGCCAATAAAGACAAGATCGGCCTCTTCGAGGAAGCCGACAAGGGCACCATCTTTCTCGACGAGATCGGGGAAATGGACCACAGCCTCCAGGCCAAACTCCTCCGGGTCCTGGAAACCGGCGCCTTCCTCCGGGTGGGCGAAACCAAAGAAACGCATGTAAATGTGCGCGTCATCGCCGCCACCAACCGCGACCTGAAGCAGGAGGCCGAAAACGGCCGCTTCCGCCTCGACCTGTTCTACCGCCTCTCCGTGTTCCAGCTCCACCTCCCCAGCCTCCAGGAGCGACTGGAAGACATCCCGCCCCTGGCTCGCCATTTCATCCTGGGCGCCACAGCCCGCATGAACCGCAAGCCCATGGATATGTCGCCCGAATTTGCGCTGGCCCTCCAGCAGCACCATTGGAAGGGCAATATCCGCGAACTGAAAAACATCATCGAGCGGGCCGTCATCCTCACCGACGGCGCCATCCTCGAGCCCGATGTCCTCCCCCTCGACTTCCACCACGACGAACCCGCCTCCGGAAGCCCCCCCCTCAGCCTCAACGCCGTCGAAGAACGGCATATCCGAAAGATCCTCGCCCATACCCATGGCAACAAAACCCGCAGCGCCGAAATCCTCGGCATAGGTCTCACCACCCTTTACCGCAAGATGGAAGAATACGGCATCGATAAATAACGGTTGACGGTGGACGGCTTACGGCGGACGGCCGTTTCAAAATGAAAAGCACCCTTCCAAAATGAAAGGGTGTTTCACTTTTACATTTTAGCCCCAAAATATAAATATCAGCGTATATTATTGATAATCAACTAACTAAAAACTAAAAACTAAAAACTAAAAACTTGCGGTACACATTTTGGCATACCTATCTAGAACAAAGCATAGTGAAATGGAAATCCTGGTTTTTTTCTTGAGTTTGTGGGTAGTGATGGTGGTGTTAACCTTGTTAAACAACTGGCGCGAAAGAGCGCAACAATAAACGAGTTAATTCACGGCCAGAATCGGCCTTTACATGGTCAAAAATTTTTAACCCAAAAAAAAGTCTCTTATGGGTACCGTAGAATTTAGTTCCCAATTCCGAACGCTGGAACACAAATTGCTCCCAGCGGCTTACCGACTAACCAACAATTACGAAGATGCCCGCGACCTGATACAGGAAACCGCGCTCCGGGCTTACAACAACAAAGAGAAATTTGAAATGGGCACCAATTTCCACGCCTGGGTGGTGACCATCATGCGCAACACCTTCATCAATTTTTACCGGAAAAAGAAGAATCGCAACACGTCTTGCGAGCCCACCGGTAGCTACGTATTCGAAAACGAATCGCATTTCGAAGAAAATCAAGCGCTCTCCAACCTGATGATGAACGAACTCAAAGCAATCATCCGCGAACTGAGCGATACCTATAGCATACCCTTCACCATGTTTTACGAAGGGTATAAATACGAAGAGATCGCAGAAAACCTGAACCTGCCTGTTGGCACGGTCAAGAGCCGGATCTTTTTCGCGCGCCAATTTTTAAAGGACGCTATCCAACACCGATATCCCAAAAACCTGGTCGCCTGAGTAACTACCAGGAAACGTCCTAGCCGGCCCAAGTTTATGGGCCGGCTTTTTTTTAGTAGTATATTCGCATATGAACTGGCCCTTCCCTATCCTGAACTTCAAGGCCAAAATAAGGCTGGTGCTCCTCGTGCTGTTTACATTCATGACGGGCCTCGGTATTATGGGCGCCTACCACCTCGACCGGATTTCCCGTAATTCGATCGACCTGATGAACACCAACCTGCGCACCCTCAACTACACGCAGGCTATGTGGATGTCGCTCAACGAATCCATTTCCATCCTCACCACTTACGATATCGCTTCCAAGGAAAGCAGGGTCAAACTCCGCAAATCCTTCGACCGCTTTGAGCTATACATGGGCCTGCAAACGGAATTGGTCAACCAGGAAGGGGTGGAAGTCCTTGCCGAAACCCTACGCGCCAATTTCGAAAAATATAAATCCGAGATCCGCACCTTCGAAGCCTTCGGCGAATTGCCTGTGGACGGCCTGTTCAATTCCTCCATTAAGATCCAGGAGATTCTCGAACAAATCCATCAGGTAAACAAGGAAAGCATCCTTCAAAAGACCGACTGGGCTTATCGGCAGGCCAATGCCGTTACCCTGGCCATGATCCTCTTCGGATTCTTCTTTTTCATTTTCGTCGTTCTGGCTGTCTTTTTCTTCCCCGATTCGATCGCCAGGCCCATCCAGCAACTCAACGTAGGGATTCGGGAGATCGCCCGAAAAAACTACAACCAGCGCCTGGAAGTGAAAACCAAGGACGAGTTCGGCGAGGTGGCCGAGTCCTTCAACACCATGGCCGAAAAACTGGCCGAATACGAAAATTTCAACATCGCCAAACTCTTTAGCGAAAAACGCCGAATCGAGACCATCATCGGGCAAATGAACGTGCCCATTATTGGCCTGGACCGCAAAAACGTGGTGCTCTTCGTAAACCGAAAAGCCCTGGAACTCATCGGCATGGAAGAAGACGAGCTGCTGGGCCGGTCCGCCGCTGCCGTGGCGCGGGAAAACCCAAACCTCAGGGAAGTGGTCAAGGAATTGCTCGACGAACAGGAGCCCGCGGCCAGGAGCTATCCCTCCTTCAGCCTGATTCAAAAGGGAAAGACGGTGTATTTCGAAAAGGAAATCCTGCACGTTTCCGAAAACGGCCAGGCTTCCGGCGACGGCTTCGTGATCATCCTCAACAACATCACCGAGTTTAAGGAACAGGACCTGGCCAAGACCAATTTCATGGCCACCCTCTCTCACGAGCTCAAAACCCCCATTTCCGCCATCGACATGAGCCTGGGCCTCATGCAGGACGAACGCATCGGCCTGCTCAACGACGAGCAGAAAGACCTGGCCCAGACCATCCACCACAATTCACAGCGATTGCTCAAAATGGTCAACGAGATCCTCGACCTGTCCAAGGTCGAAACAGGCGTCATGGAGCTGTCCGTCGAGACCACCCTGGCAGATGACCTCGTGGCAAAATCGCTCCAAAATGTCAGGATTTTCCTCGACGAAAAGACCATCCAGGTAGAAACCGATATCGAAGAGGGGCTTCCCAGCCTCCGGCTCGACGTGCAAAAGACCACCGCCGTCCTCACCAATTTTCTAACCAACGCCATACGCTATTCCCCCGAAAACGGGCATATCCGCGTCGAGGTGCGCCGTAACATGGATTTTGTGGAATTCGCCATCAGCGACGAAGGCCCGGGCATTCCCGAAGAAGAGCAGGAAAAGATATTCCAGCGCTATAGCCGCTCCAAGAACGACCGCACCAAAGGCACCGGCCTGGGCCTTGCCATCTCCAAAGAATTTGTGGAAAGACAGAACGGGAGGATCTGGGTCAGGAGCAAGAAAGGGGAGGGGAGTACGTTTGGGTTTGCGCTTCCCCTGAATGAGTTGAAAAGTTGAAAAGTTTAACGGAAGCCTTTTTGGCTTTGCCAAAAAGAATCAACTTTTCAACTTTTCAACTTTTCAACTTTTCAACTTTCTCATAGAATTTTCAGCAACTCCTGCTCTATCTGCGCCGCTCCTCTCAGATTCACGGCGGCAATCTTGCCTTCGCGGTCGATGAGGAAGGTCCGGGGGATAGAGTTTACGCCGTATTGACGGGCGGGAGCGCACTCCCATTTTTTGAGGTCGGAAACGTGATAGGGCCAGGGCAGACCATCTTTCTGGATGGCGTCCACCCAGCGCTGCTTTTGGGCCTTCATCTGCTCGTCGATCGCGGCCTGGTCGGGAAAACGGCTCAGGTCGCTGGAGGCCAGGCCGTCGAGCGATACGCTGAACACGGTGAATCCTTTTGCCTTGTATTTATTGTACACCTGCACTACGTTCGGGTTTTCCCGGCGGCAGGGACCGCACCAGCTGGCCCAGAAGTCGAGCAACACGACCTGGCCTTTCAGGCCCGACAGGGAGTAACTTTTCCCGTCCGGGCTCGGCAGGCTGATATCCGGCGCCGGCATGCCTATCTGGATAGGCTCATTGGCCTGTGCGGCTTGTTGCTGTGCATGAAATGCTTCCAGTTGGGAAATGAAAATGCCGTAGTTTAGGGTGTTATCCGCATTGGGAAAATCATTGACCAGGCGGGCGTGAATCTTTTTATGCGAATCGAGGAACTGCGGATTTTGCCCCATGGTCAGGTACGCGACCATCATGGCGTTCAGCGGGTTGGCGACAGAATCCACGTAGACGGGAATCTGGTCCGGCGTCACGGTGCGGTTGTAAAGCCCTTTCATGAAGGTGACATAGCTTACCAGAGTCGAAGAGCCTTTGATATCGATATTATACTGGGTGAGCCCGTTGAGGTCGCCGTTAAACTCCACGAGGTCTTCCGTTCCGTCGAGGGTGAAGAAGGCCTTTTGAGCCCCGATCCTCATCCGGTAAACCCCGGCGGCGAGGCCTTCCGGATAACTGAACTCAAAATTGCCGTTCGCATCCGCGTTCACCATGTTCAAAACCTGATTGGGCTTGTTGATGGAGATCAGATCGAGGTACACCTGCAAATTGGCGGCATTCTGAATCGTTCCGCGTATCACGGTCCCTTTTACCGTGGGACCTCCCATGTTTGCGCATTGCAGACCCAAAAAGGCCGTAAAGACGAGCAAGAGAAGTGAAATCCGATTTTTCATATTATTCTTTTTACTTTTCAACTTTTCAACTTTTCAACTTTTCAAATAAGATCTGATCATAACGTTCAAACCACTCCGTCCATTCTCCGAAATTTTCTCCGTCGATGACGATATCCTGGCCACCCACAGCGCCCAATTTAGTAAAAGGAACATTGCGGGCCTTCAGATAGTTTTCCAGTTCGCCGGCCTTTCCCGGGTCCAGGCTCAACACCGCCCTGCTCTGGCTTTCGCCGAATAAAAAGGCGTCTTGTGGAAAGCCGGAATAGAGAAGCCGAGCTTCCCCGCGTACGTCTTTTCCAGCAAACAAATAAACAAGCCTCCCTCCGAAACATCGTGGGCCGAACGAAGCATGCCTTTGCGGATCAATTCCGAGATGGCGTCCTGTACTTTGACCTCTTCCTCCAGATCGAACCAGGGGGCCGGGGAATGTTTTACTCCATGCACGAATTGAAGGTATTCGCTGCTGTGGAGGTCGTCGGTCGCAGGTCCTACGAGGTAGATCAAATCCCCTTCCTCTTTGAAGGAAAGGGTGGTGCGCCAGGCCGGATCGTCGAGCACGCCCACCATGCCGATGGTCGGGGTGGGGTAGACGGGTTCGGTGCGATCCTTGTACACAGACTGATTATAGAAACTGACGTTGCCTCCGGTGACCGGCGTGCCGAATCTCCTGCAGGCCTCTCCCATGCCTTTGATGGCGTGCACAAACTGGTAAAAGGCCTCCGGGTTGTACGGATTGCCGAAGTTCAGGCAGTTGGTGATGGCCACGGGCTCTCCGCCCGAGCAAACGATATTGCGCGCGGCCTCCGCTACGGCGATCATAGTCCCTTTATGCGGGTCTGCATATACATACGAGGAGTTGCAATCGACCGTCAGGGCCAGCGACTTCCGGGTGCCTTTCACCCGCACGATGGCCGCGTCGGAGGGGGCGTTGGTGCTCTGTGAATTGGTGCGCACCATCGAGTCGTATTGTTCGTACACCCAGCGGCGCGAAACCAGGTTGGGCGAAGAAGCCAGTTTGAGCGCAGCGGCATGGTAATCGTTCGGCTCTGCGATCGTCGTCTGATCGAAGGCGTCGATGAGGTCCATATAGGCCGGACGCTTGTACTCCCGTTCGTAAACGGGGGCGCCGCCTCCGAGTACAAGTACCTGGGAGGGAATTTCCGCCACTTTTTCCCCGTGTGAATACACCTCCAGCAGGCCGGTATCCGTCACCTCGCCGATCTGGGCGCATTCGAGGTCCCATTTTTCAAAGACGGCCAGCAGTTCCGCTTCGCGGCCTTTTTTGCACACGATAAGCATGCGCTCCTGGCTTTCGGAGAGCATGATCTCCCAGGCCAGCATATTCGCCTGCCGGGTCGGCGCTTTGTCCAGGTCGATCCGCATGCCGGTGCCGCTCTTGGCGCTCATTTCGGAGGTCGAGCAGGAAATGCCCGCCGCCCCCATGTCCTGCATCCCCACCACCGCGCCGGTTTTGATCGCCTCCAGGGAAGCCTCCAGGAGCAATTTTTCCTGGAAAGGGTCGCCCACTTGTACGGAGGGCAGGTCCTGGGCGGAGTCCTCCGTCAGGTCGGCCGAGGCGAAGGTGGCGCCGTGTATGCCGTCCTTGCCGGTGCGCGACCCGACGATAAATACGGGGTTGCCGGGTCCGTCGGCGCAGGCGGAGACGGTCTCGCCGGTCCGCACGATGCCTACCGACATGGCGTTGACCAGGATATTCTGGTTGTAACAATCGTTGAAATACACTTCCCCTCCGATGGTCGGCACGCCGAAGCAGTTGCCGTAGTCGCCTATACCGCGCACGACCCCATCCATGAGGTGTCGCGTATGGCTGGAATCCAGGTTGCCGAAGCGCAGCGAATTGAGCGCTGCGATGGGCCTGGCGCCCATGGTGAAGATATCGCGGTGAATGCCGCCCACCCCGGTGGCCGCCCCTTGATAGGGCTCGATAGCGGAGGGATGGTTGTGCGATTCGATTTTGAAGGCACAGGCGAGCCCTTGTCCGATATCGACCAGACCCGCGTTTTCCTCTCCCGCTCCGACGAGCAGCCTGCCTCCGTCGCGGGGCAGGGTTTTGAGCCAGCGGATGGAGTTTTTGTAGGAACAGTGCTCCGACCACATGACCGAAAAGATACTCAGTTCTGTGAAGGTCGGCGTCCGGCCCAGGGTTTCCCGGATCCGGTCGTATTCCTCCGGGCTCAGGCCCAATTGACCGGCTACCTCGACATTTACGGCGGGGAGGGTGGATTGCATATATTGGTTTCGTTAAAGCCGCAAAGATATGCCGAGATTTCAACTCCTCAAGCCCTCCAAAGAGAATTAAACCAAAAGAACAACACGAGGTAGATCCACAACCCATCCAGAAAGTGCCAGTAGAGCGTCAGCAAGCGCAATTTCAGGCGCTTGGCGGGGTCGGAAAAATAGACCAGCACGCTGACGGGGTCCACCATCCGTATTCGGGCGGTTTGGAGGAAAGCTACGAGAAATGGCAGCCCGGCTACCACGTGGGCGAAGTGCAGCCCGGAGATCAGGTAAAGGTAGGAGGCCGAATTGTCTTTTAGAAAATGGACGTTCTGCGACAGCAATTGCTTCCAGCCCAAGCCCTGCAAGACGAGGAAGAGCAGCGAAAGCAGGATCGTCAGCCCCAGGGCCCGCTGGTAGTCCAGGGTATGGTCGGCCAGATAGGAGCGCTTTGCCCAGGCCAGCGCCCCGCTGCTTGCGACGAGCAGCAGGGTGTTGAGCAGGAAGATCGCCGGAATTTTCAGGGGCGGCAAACCGGCTTGAACCCGGGTGTAGAGGAAGGAGGCGGTCATGGCCAGAAATAAAGCCGTAAGCCCCATCAACAACAGCACGAGCAGCACGTTGTACGGGTGGAATGCGAAATTGTCGTATTCGTTGTATTTGCGATCCGCAGGCATGAATTTTTGCCCTAAAATGATATTTTTCCTGTATAATTGCCAATAATTGTTTCTATGGAATTCAACGTTACCGCCCCCCTGAAGAAACGGATACGGGAAGCCAAAGACCTGGGCGGCTCCACGCCGGATGTGGCCTTCCTCAACCAAGTGTTTTCTCCCCTGGGGCCGTTGGAACGCATCCATTTGTTGTACGCCTATTTCCAGGATAACGAGGTGCTGGTCACCTCCTCTTTCGGGACGAAATCCGTCTTCCTCCTCCATATCCTCCACCTGATGCGGCCCACGCAAAAGGTCTATTTTATCGACACGAGCTACCATTTTCCGGAAACTATCGCTTATAAGGAGGAACTGATCCGGCGTCTCGGCCTTCAAATCGAGGACGTACACCCCAATCCCGAAGAAAATGCCCTGACCCGCGAGGAAGAATGGTGGAAATTGCATCCGCGGATGTGCTGCTCCATCAACAAGATCGCCCCCCTCGAACCGATCAAAGCGGCCCACAAAGTCTGGATCTCCGGCCTGATGGCCTACCAAACCGAATTTCGCTCCCGCCTACAGGTCTTCGAACAACAGGGCGATATCCTCAAATTTCACCCCCTCATCGACCTTTCCGAGGAGACTTTTGAACAGGAAATGAAAAAACTCGATCTTCCCCGGCACCCCCTCGAGGACGAAGGCTATGGCTCCATCGGCTGCACCCACTGCACCGACCGGGGCGAAGGCCGCAGCGGCCGCTGGAAAGCCACCGGCCAGACGGAGTGCGGGCTTCATCCGGGGTTCTTTGACAAACGGAAACTCTGATTTTTGGAAGAGCTAACAAACTCTAAACCCAAACCTCAAACTTTTAAACCTGAAACATGAAAATCCTAGTTTGCATCACCAAAACACCCGACACCACGGCGCCGGTCCGTTTTTCTGCGGACAATAAGGAGTATAACCCCGCCGGGGTGGCGTATATCCTCAATCCTTACGACGAATGGTATTCGCTGGTCTGTGCGCTGGAACTCACCGAAAAACACGGCGGCGCTGTGACGGTGATCAATGTCGGCCCGGCCGATAATGAGACCCTGATCCGCAAGGCCCTGGCCATCGGCGCGGCCGATGCCATCCGGATCGACGCCAATCCCTCCAGTGCGCTTTTCGTCGCCAAACAGATCGCCGGATATGCAAAGGACAAAGGCTACGACGCTATTTTTTGCGGGAAGGAAACCATCGATTACAACGGCGCGGAGGTGGGTCCCATGATCGCCGAATTGCTCGACCTGCCCTTCCTCTCCTTCGCCAATCACCTCGAACTGGATGGCCGCAAAGCCAAGGTCAGCCGCGATATCGAAGGCGGAACGGAAGTGGTGGAGGTCGAACTGCCTTTTGTGCTCAGCGCCGCCAAAGACCTGGCCGAACAGCGCATCCCGAATATGATGGGGATCATGAAAGCAAAGCAAAAACCGCTGCAGGTCATTCCCCCGGCGCCATTCGAAGATAAAGCCGTCATAGCCGTTTACGAAACGCCCCCCGCCAAGTCCTCCGTCCGGCTCATCGACCCGGAGAATATGGACGAGCTGGTGCGGTTGTTGCATGAAGAAGCGAAAATTATTTAATGAGGGTTTAGAGGGTTTAGGAAGTTTAGAAGGTTTAGTCTGCTTCTAAACCTCCTAAACTTCCTAAACCTCCTAAACTTTTTTCCATAAAAGAAATACCAATGGCAGTATTAGTATACGTCGAGCACCACAACGGCGCATTCAAAAAAACGGCATTCGAAGCGGTAACCTACGGCCGCAAAACGGCTGATTCCCTCGGTGTTCCCTGCGTGGCGCTCGTGCTGGGTAAAGCGGACGGGGCCGGCGAACTGGGTCGCTACGGGGCCTCCCGGGTATTGCAGGTGCAGGACCCGGCTCTGGAAAACTTCGATAGCCAGGTCTATACCGCGGCCATTGCACAAGCCGTGCAGGCCGCAGGAGCGAAAGTGATCGTGCTGGCCCATACCTCCAATGGAAAGGCCCTGCTCGGCAGGCTGGCGGCGAAGCTGGATGCGGGCTCCGTGTCCGGCGCCACCGCCTTGCCCACCGCGAACAACGGCTTTCGGGTGCGCAAAAACGTCTTTTCGGGCAAAGCCATCGCCGAGTACGAACTGAAGTCGGAATACAAGGTGATCTCCATTGCGGGCAACAGCATCCGCCCGGATGCCTCCGGGTCGCCGGTAGCGGTAGAATCGTTAGCCGCCAATCTGCCCGCGCCGAAGATCCGCACGCTGGAGCTCAAGCGCATCGAGGGAGAAATTCCGCTGCCTGAAGCAGAGGTCGTCGTCTCCGCGGGTCGCGGCATGAAAGGCCCTGAAAACTGGGGCATCGTGGAAGATCTAGCTAAAGCCCTGGGCGCCACCACTGCCTGCTCCCGGCCTGTGGCCGACAGCGGTTGGCGGCCTCACCACGAGCACGTCGGCCAAACCGGCATCGCCATCCGGCCCAACCTCTATATCGCCATCGGGATCTCCGGCGCCATCCAGCACCTGGCCGGAGTCAACAACTCCAAGGTCATCGTCGTCATCAACAAGGACCCGGATGCTCCTTTCTTCAAAGCCGCCGATTACGGCGTGGTGGGCGACCTGTTTGAAGTGCTGCCCCGGCTGACGGAGGCGGTGAAGAAGATGAAGGGGAGTTGAGTTTATCAGGTTTAGAGAGTTTAGGAGGTTTAGAGGGTTTAGTTTGGCTAAAAACTAAACCTCCTAAACCCTTTAAACCTCCTAAACTAAAAATACCCCTTGCCATTTCCCCAAAAACCCGTACCTTTGCGCCGCTGTAATTGATTTTCGTAATCACCAACGGTAAAAAAAACAAAATGGCAGTTTATTTAACAAAAGAAAAGAAAGCAGAGATCTTTCAGACGCACGCCGGTTCGCCCAGCAACACCGGTTCTGCAGAAGGGCAAGTAGCCCTGTTTACATTCCGCATTCAAAGCCTTTCCGAGCACTTGAAAACGAACCGGAACGACCACTCCTGTCGCCGGTCCCTTCTCCGCCTGGTAGGTCAGCGCAAGCGACTCCTCAAATATCTGGAACGCATTGATATTCAGCGCTACAGGTCCCTGATCGAGAAACTGGGCATCCGCGGTTAACCAAATGAAAAAGTGTTCTGCAAGCCTTGCAGAACACTTTTTCTTTTCCTCATCTATTTTCCTAAGTTAGTAAAAATGGGTCAACAAATTCCAATTACGACTTCTTTTAACCTGCCCGACGGCCGTGAAGTGGTAATTGAAACTGGCAAACTGGCATCGCGAGCCGATGGCGCAGTCGTGGTTCGGGTCGGCAATACAATGATCTTTGCCGTCGTAGTTTCATCTAAAGAAGCAAAAGAAGGTCAGGATTTTTTCCCCCTTTCGGTAGATTACCAGGAAAGATTTGCGGCCGCCGGCCGTATTCCGGGCAACTTCTTCCGCCGCGAAGGCAAACTTTCCGATAACGAAGTGCTGATCTCCCGCCTGGTAGACCGGGCTATCCGCCCCCTCTTCCCGGATGAGTACATGAACGAAACCCAGGTGATCATCAACCTGATCTCCGGAGAAAAAGAAGAACACCCCGATGCTTACACCGCCCTGGCCGCTTCCGCAGCCCTGTGCGTGTCCGATATCCCCTTCGCAGGCCCCATCTCGGAAGTGCGCGTGGCCCGCATTAAAGGCGAATTCAAGATCAATCCCCGCAGACCGGAATACGACGAAGCCGACATCGACCTCATCGTCGCAGCCTCCATGGCCGACGTGGTGATGGTGGAAGGCGAAGCCAACGAATGTTCCGAAAAAGAACTCGTCGAAGCCATCAAGGTAGCTCACGAAGCCATCAAGGTGCAGATCCGGGCACAGCTCGACCTGGTGCAGAAAGTCGGAGGAAAAGCCCTCGCGAAGAGGGAAGTGACTCCGGCCGTAGAAGACGAGGACCTGAAGAAATTCATCGACAAGCAGGCCCGCAAGCCGATGCTGGAGGTTTCCCGGGCTTTCCTGGACAAAGCCACCCGCCGCGGCCGCTTTTCGGAGATCAAGGAGCAGGTGGTCGAAGCCCTCAAAGCCGAAAAAGGCGAAGATTACCTCGACGATAAGAAAAAGCTGTTCGAGCGCTATTTCGACAAGCTGAAGAAGGACGTGGTCCGCAATATGGTCGTCGACGAGAAAGTGCGCCTCGACGGCCGCGGTTTGGAAGACATCCGCCCCATCTGGAGCGAGGTGGCCTACCTGCCCGCCGCTCACGGTTCCGCTATCTTTACCCGCGGAGAAACCCAGGCGCTGGCCTCCATGACCCTGGGCACCAAGCTCGACGAGGTCATGCTCGACAACGCACTCGACCAGCGCTACGACCGCTTCATCCTGCACTATAACTTCCCCGGCTTTTCCGTCGGCGAAGTAAAACCCCAGCGCGGCCCCGGCCGCCGGGAAGTGGGCCACGCCAACCTGGCCAGCCGCTCCCTGCGCAAAGTGCTGCCCGATGTGTTCCCCTACACCATGCGTATCGTGTCGGATATTCTGGAAAGCAACGGTTCTTCCTCCATGGCCACCGTTTGCGCCGGATCTCTCGCTATGATGGACGGCGGTATCCAGATCAAGGCGCCCGTTTCCGGCATCGCCATGGGCCTCATCGCAGAAGGCGGCAAAATGGCCGTGCTGAGCGATATCCTCGGCGACGAGGACGCCCTCGGGGATATGGACTTCAAAGTGACCGGTACCGAAAAAGGCATCACCGGCTGCCAGATGGATATCAAGGTCGACGGCATGCCCTACGAGGTCCTCGAACAGGCTCTCGAACAAGCCCGCCGCGGCCGCCTGCATATCCTCGAGAAAATGAAGGAAACGATTGCCGTGCCCAGCAACGACCTAAAGCCGCACGCTCCGCGCATCGTCGAACTGATCATCGAGAAAAGCTATATCGGCGCCGTGATCGGCCCAGGTGGCAAGGTGATCCAGGATATCCAGGAAAAAACCCGTACCTCCATCAATATTTCGGAAGTGGGCGATAAAGGCATCGTCAACGTAGCGAGCAACAACCTCCAGGATATCGAAAAAGCCCTCGCAATCATCCGCCAGATCACGTTTACCCCGGAAATGGGCGACGTGTACGAGGCGGTCGTCAAGTCGGTCATGCCCTATGGCGTGTTCGTAGAGTTCCACGGCAAGAGCGGATTGCTCCACGTGTCGGAGATCTCCCATACCCGGATCGACAATGTAGAAGACGTGCTCAAGGAAGGCGATGTGGTCAAGGTCAAGCTGATCGGAGTCGATAATAAGACCGGTAAGCTCCGCTTATCCCGCAAGGCCCTCATGCCCGGCGGCAAACCCGATGATGGCAACGGGGAGGAAAGGGAAAGACGCGATGAACGCGACGGCGGCGATCGCCATCGCGGCGGCGACCGTCACGACAAAAAACGCGATTTCCGCAAATAAGCTTTTTCGGAAAACAACATAAAGGGCGAAGCGGCTTTGGCTGTTTCGCCCTTTTCTTGTGACTATACCCCCCTTTTTTCGTCTTGGTAGAGGAACGTATGAAACCCTTTATACGTTAAAGAACCGAATGCAGAACTTTTTACTATCTAATCGTGTTGCTTGCTTTGTGTGAGAAGGCTTAAACTATTTTTTAAAAAAGTCAAGTTTTTTTTATAAACTAAGCTTTGACTCAACTTTCAATAGACTCAAATAATTACTTTTAAAGAAGATTTGGACCGCCGGCGGTCCAAATCTCTTAAAGATTCTGCCCCAGGCGGGCAGGAGAGTCTTTTAAACCTTGCTGGTTGCGGTTTTCCGCAACTTAAATTTCTTATCCCATTTTACATATTCCAATTAAACCCATGGTATGCGTCAGTTAAAAATTACAAACAAGATCACCACCCGCGAAAGCCTCGCGCTCGATAAGTACCTGAATGACATCGGGAAAATCGATATGCTGACGGCCGACGAAGAAGCCGATCTGGCAAGGCGGATCCGGGCGGGCGATCAGCGTGCTCTGGAGCGTTTGACCAAGGCCAACCTGCGTTTCGTAGTATCGGTGGCCAAACAGTACCAAAACCAGGGCCTGTCCCTGAGCGACCTCATCAACGAAGGCAACGTGGGCCTCATCAAGGCCGCCAAACGTTTCGACGAAACCAAGGGCTTCAAGTTCATCTCCTACGCCGTGTGGTGGATCCGCCAGTCGATCCTGCAGGCTATCGTCGAGTATTCCCGTATCGTGCGCCTCCCCCTCAACAAGGTGGGCTCCTACAACAAGGTCAACGAAGCATACCTGTCGTTTATCCAGGAATACGAGCGCGAACCGACGAACGACGAGCTGGCAGAACTGCTCGACATGTCGCCCAAGGAAGTCTCCAACATGCTCAAGGGAGGCGGCCGCCATCTCTCGGTCGACGCACCCCTCAGCGGCGAGGACGGCGACTCCACCATGCTCGACGTGCTGCCCGACGACGATATGAGCCCCGATAACAACCTGATGGAGCAATCCCTCAAGGAAGAAGTACAACAAGGACTCTCGATCCTCTCCCCCCGGGAAGTGGAAGTGCTGTCGGCCTATTATGGCCTCAACGGCCACAAACCGCTCACCCTGGAAGAGATCGGTGAACTCTACGGCCTGACCCGCGAAAGGGTACGGCAGATCAAGGAAAGGGCCATCCGGCGCCTGCGCAAGGCATACAACCGCAACGCGCTGAAATCCTACCTCGGCTAAAAAGCAAACAACAGCAGACATAAATTTTCCTTATATCCTGTCGGTTTCCCCGACAGGATATATTTTTTTAAAGAAATTCCTAAATTGGTCCATGTTTAAGCAGATCGGTCTCCAAACATTTCATTTACCGGCATTTGCCATCCTGGTTCTGCTCTCCGCCGGCTGCGGCCGGGATGCAGAACCCGATTCCAGCGGTCCGACCATCGGGAATGTCGATGCTCCCGCCCGGCGCACGCCCCTGATCTCCAATATCAACCACCTCCGCGTCCGCGAAACGCCGGGCCCGGATGGAAAAATAATCGCCACCCTCTCCGAAGGAGATACCCTTTTCGACCTGGGGGAAGTGAGCGCTTTCACCACCGAGGTCAGCCTCCGGGGCATCCGATTCAACGAACCCTGGATCAAGGTCCGCACCCAGGACAGCCTCAGCGGCTGGGTCTTCGGCGGCGGGGTGAATTTTCAGATGAAGGACGAGGTCGAACTGACCCGCCGCCTCATGAAAATGAGGCTCCAGACCTTTTTCGGCGACTCCCTGGCCCAGGATATCCTCGACTATCGCGGCGGTTTCCAGCGCGCCAGTAGCAGTTCGTCCCTGGCGGCCATGTACCGCGAAGGCCGAAAACTCCGCGATACCCTGGTGCAGGTATTCGACAAGCGAATCACCCTTCTTCAGGGGCCAGATCAGATCCCGAACCTGGGCTGGATGAAGGAAGCCATTCCCGGACTGACGCCCCAGCGCGTGGCGGAGGGAACTGCGTTCTACCTCTTTTTCGATTACACGCAATGGCTGGAGAAGAGCCGCAAAACCAGCGGCGCAGAGGATAACCAGTTCTTCGATGCCTGCCTGACGGCCTACGGGCTCGACAGTGTGGAATATTTCCTGCCCGATTGGTGCATCGCCGTTTCGGAAGAGACGGTCTATAGCGAACTGGGCAAAGGGGTGCACCGGAATATGCTGGAAAAAATGACCAAAGCCCTGGCCGCAAGCGCCCTCTTCGAACCGGAGTACATGGAGTTTAAAACCAGGCTTCTGGACGATATTTCCGGCCTGACTCTTTCCTACTGGAACGACCAGGCCGCTATCCTCGCAGAACTGGACGCCATCATTTTAGCAGATTTCGGGATCCTCACCTCCACGGAGAAAGCGAGCCTGAAAGCCCGCCGCAAACAATTCGAACAACCCGCCGCCAACGGCATCAAGCTCAATTTCCGCAACGGACTCGAGCAATAAAACCCAAGCACCCCCATGGCAGAATTCTCCCTCATTAAATGGCTGGAAGACCTCATCAACCCCCTCGCAGCAAGGATTTCCCGCGATATGGCCGCCATGCGCAACGAGCTGGCGCCCTGGAAGGAAAAACTCGTGCCCATCATGCCGGGGGAATGGGACCTGCTCTCCAGCCAATATGTTCCCCAGGACGGGCGAAGACGCAAGGGAGCGCCCCTCAAAGGCCTCTTTTCCACCATTTACCAGGAATCCGTCATCGCCTGGTCATACCGGGAATACCAGGACCAAAATCACACCGCGCTCCTCGTAGCCCGGACCTGCAAACAGGAATACCTCTTCAAACGGGTCGGCCGGGAGGTCGAAGTGGTCATAGGCCCTTACCGGGTTGGCGCCCTGAGCGCCGATGGCCGCCTGATCTCTTCCCGTAAAAAGGAATTGCTGGCCCAGCTCGGAAAACCCAACGGCACCTACATCCCCGTTCTGGTTTACGGCCACGAAGTCGGGGCTATCGCCCTTCCCTCCGATACCCCCGTTCCCATGCCCCGGGCCTTTTCCTTTGTCCAGGACATGGCGGAAAACGAGATGGAATTGTTCCTCGCCCTGGCTATTTACGAGTTGGTGAGGCAGAAGATAAATAAATGAATGTACTTCTAAAAACTGCTTTACTCCTGGGCTTTCTCAGCCTGGTGGCCTGCCATCCCCGGCCGGAAGAGCAGAGTGGGGCAGGGGAGGCCCTTCAATACTGGTCGATGAGCAGGTCCTATCCCGACGGGAAGCTCCGCAGCGACCGCTGGGCTTCGGAGTTTTTCAGACTTCGGGCAAATGCCGGACTGCGCGGCGGCGGATTGGATAGCGAATGGCAGGGCCTGGGACCCAAAAACATCGGGGGCCGGACGCTATGCCTGGCTTTTCATCCCGAAAACTCCGAGATCATTTACGCCGGCTCGGCGAGCGGGGGACTCTGGAAGTCAGAAACCGGAGGCGAGGGCGCCAATGCCTGGAGCTATATTCCCACCGGCTTTCCCGTCCTTGGAGTGGCTTCCATCGCCATCGACCCCGGGAACCCGGAGGTGCTTTATATTGGAACCGGGGAGGTGTACAACTACACCGCCGCACAGCCGGGCGTGGTCAATCGCTTTACCCGTGGCACTTACGGCATCGGCATCCTCAAATCCACGGATGGAGGCCTGAGTTGGACCCATTCACTCGACTGGTCCCTTCAGGAGCTCACCGGGGTGGCAGACCTGCTGATCAATCCGCAAAATTCAAAGACGGTCTATGCCGCTACCACGGAGGGCCTTTACCGAACCTACGACGGCGGCCTGTCCTGGGAGAACATCCACCCCAAATCCATGGCGGTGGACATCGATATGCATGTTACGGATACTTCCCTGATCTGGGTCAGCCACGGAAACCTCCAGAGCCCCGATCGTGGCGTTTTCCGCAGCGAAAATGGCGGACAAACATTTGAGTTGCTCTCCAACGGCATTCCCACAGACTTTACCGGAAAAACCATGTTGGCGCCCTGCCCCTCCGCGCCCAACCGGATCTATGCCTCCGTGTCCGACTCCGGCAATGGCCTGGGCCTCTATGTGTCGGACGACAAGGGCGATAGCTGGCACCTGGCCAACGCCAGCGATGTGCCGAAATACCAGGGCTGGTATTCCCACGACCTGGCGGTGAAACCCACCAATCCCAATTTTCTGGTCTATTGCGGCATCGATGCCTATATCACTTCCAATGGGGGGACCAGCCTCAACCAGACTTCCTATTGGTATTCCTGGTACCTCGGGCTCACCCAGCCCGGCGAGCCGGAGGGCCCACCGGAATATGTCCATGCAGATATCCATGCCGTCTATTACCATCCATTGAAAACCAATACCGTTTTTCTGGCTACCGACGGAGGGATCTTCGTTTCCGGAAACGGCGGCTATTCCTGGGAGGCGCGCAACGGGGGCTACCAGACCCAGCAGTTCTACGCCAATTTCGCCAATTCTGCGAGCGATTCGCTATTCGCCATGGGCGGGATGCAGGACAACGCCACCGCCATCTACCTCGGGCAAGATGCCTGGTGGCGCGTACTGGGAGGCGACGGCATGTCTGCCGCCATTCACCCGGAGAACGACAGCATTTTATTCGGGTCCATCCAGTATCTGAACATCCGCCGCTCCATCGACAAGGGTTTGAGCTTCCAGTCCACCCTGCCTTCGCAGGTAGGTTTGGAAGAAAAGGCTTTTAACGGCCCCTTTGAGCTGGCGCCTTCCGACCCCGATATCCTCTACGCCGGCGCCCAGCGATTGTACCGGAGCGACAACCTGGGGGGGAGCTGGTACCCCACTTCCGCAGAGCCCGTCGATGGCGACAATATGATCCTGACCATTGCGGTCGGCCCCACGGATCCCGATCTGGTCTATCTGAGCACGGCTTCGCAGGAAGGGGGGCCGGCAAGCGTGAAAAAGAGCGAGGATGGCGGACAAACATGGGAAACGATGTTCGGGTTGCCCGATCGGATCGCCATGGATATCGATATTCATCCGGAGAATGCCAACGTAGTCTATATCGCTTTTTCCGGATTCGGAACCTCGCATTTGTACCTGACGGCAGATGGGGGGCAGATTTGGATTCCCATCGGAGGCGATCTTCCGGATGTGCCCGTCAATTCTCTGCTCATCGACCCCCTGTATCCCAGCCATCTTTACCTGGGCAACGATCTGGGGGTATTTGCTTCCACAAACGGCGGGGCCAGTTGGGCTTTTTATTCGGAGGCGCTCCCGGAGGCCGTCCTGGCGATGGACCTCTCGATTTCTCCTTCCAACCGGAAACTGCGGCTGGCTACCCACGGGAACGGGGTGTACGAAAATGATTTGCTCCTGCCCGAGACGAGCGGCGCCGGACCATTGGAAGGGCTGAACGCCCTGCGCCTGTACCCTAATCCGGCAAGCGACAAATTATTCCTGGAAGGCCCAGAGGTATTTGAAGCGGAGCTAATAAACAGTGCTGGGAAAAGCGTCCGTAAATCTATTGGAAAAACATCGCTTGAGATCGATCTACATGCCCTGCCCGATGGCATTTATTACTGCATCGTCCGCAGTATGGGAGCTCAAAAGGTCATCCCTGTGGCCGTAACCCGCTAATTGCCCAAAAGAAAAAGGCTCCTCTGTACAGGGGAGCCTTTTTCTCTTCAACTTTTCAACTCTTCAACTATCCATTCACTTTGTGGAGGATGGCTTTAAACGTATCCGGGTGGTTCATGGCCAGATCGGCGAGAACTTTACGGTTGAGCTGGATTTCTTTTTGATCCAGAAGGTGGATAAAGCGCGAGTAAGAAAGGCCTTCCATGCGGGTCGCCGCGTTGATACGGGCAATCCAGAGGCGGCGATAAGCGCGCTTTTTCTCTTTGCGGCCGCGGAAGGCGTAGGTCATACCCTTTTCAACGGCGTTTTTGGCTACGGTGTAGACTTTGCTGCGCGCACCGAAATAACCTTTGGCGGCTTTGAGGATTTTTTTGCGCCGTTTTCTCGAAGCAACGGCATTGACTGAACGAGGCATAAGTTGTTTTTTAGTGCGATACAGGGGCTTTGAAGGCGCTTTGGACCTGCATCCTCGTTAAAAAAAATGATTTAAAGACAGAGCATCCGCTTTACGCGGGCTTCTTCGGCTTCACATACCAGAACAGAGCCGCCCAGGCGGTTTTTCCGCGAGTTGCTGCGCTTGCGCATCAAGTGCGAGGTATTGGCCTGAAAACGTTTTACTTTGCCGGATCCAGTGATGGTAAACCGCTTTTTGGCACTGGAGTGCGTCTTCATCTTTGGCATGACAGATTTCTTTTGTGGAGCGCAAATATACGCTTATTTTACAATTAGCTGCAAGTGGGTTATTTCTTTTTCTTGGGGGCGATGATGACGGCCATTTTTCGCCCTTCCAGCTTTGGCAGCGCCTCCGCGGCGCCGAATTCGTCCAGTTCCTTGAGGAAGCGAAGCAGCAGCAGCTCGCCTCGTTCCTTAAACACGATGGCGCGGCCCCGGAATTGCACGTAGGCCCTGACTTTGGCGCCTTCCTCGAGGAATTTCTGAGCGTGGCGGGTCTTGAACTCGAAGTCGTGATCGTCGGTATTCGGACCGAAGCGGATTTCCTTGACCACGGTTTTTGCGGCCTTGGCTTTCAGCTCCTTTTCTTTCTTCTTCCTGTCGTACAGGAATTTCTTGAAATCCGTGATCCGGACTACGGGAGGGATAGCGTTGGGGGAGATTTCCACGAGGTCGAGCTCCATGAGCTTGGCCCATTCCTGGAGGGTCTTGGTGGGGAAGACGCCCGATTCTACGGTTTTTCCAACCACTTCACTTAATTCCTCGAGGTTGTCGCCTACCAGGCGGACTTCCGGGATGCGGATCTGATCATTAATGCGAAAGGGAGAGGCTGGTTGTGGTTTTCCGGTAAACCTCCGATTCCGATCGGGAACAAAACTTTTTGCCAAACGATTTAAATTTTATGAATGAATAACATCTTTGCGATCGCCGCAGGCTGGCGCAAATTGCGAGGCACTAAATTCCGATTTTTTTAAACAAGTCCTACGAATTGGAACAAAAAAAGCGGCCGGGGCCGCTTTTTTTGCCGAAACCGATCCATTTTGTCAGGCATCGGGCTGCACCTGCTTGGTTACCGATATCTGCAAAGTGCTTTTGTCCTCGTTGAGCACGGCCTCCAGGAGGCTGCCTTCCGGCGGACTTTCGCTCAGAATGAACTCGGCAAGCGGGTCTTCGATATATTTCTGCACCGCGCGGTTGAGCGGACGAGCGCCGAATTGGGGATCGTAGCCCTTGTCGGCGACGAATTCCTTGGCCTCATCGCTCAGCACGAGCCGGTATTCCATAGTCTCCAATCGCTTGTGCAGATCCCGCAGGGTGATGTCGATGATCTTGAAAATCTCCTGACGGCCCAGGCTGTTGAAGATGACCACATCGTCGATCCGGTTGAGGAATTCCGGGGAGAAGGTCCGTTTTAGGGCGGTCTGAATGACGCCCTTGGTGTTATCCTCCGCGGCTTCCTGGCGGGCTTTGGTGGCAAAACCTACGCCCTGTCCGAAGTCTTTGAGCTGGCGAACTCCGATATTGGAGGTCATGATGATCAGCGTGTTCTTGAAATCGACCCTGCGGCCGAGGCCGTCGGTCAACTGCCCGTCGTCGAGCACCTGGAGCAGGATATTGTACACATCCGGGTGCGCTTTCTCGATCTCATCGAGCAGCACGACGGAATAGGGCTTGCGGCGCACTTTTTCAGTGAGCTGTCCGCCTTCTTCGTACCCAACATAGCCCGGAGGCGCTCCGATGAGGCGGCTCACGGAAAATTTCTCCATGTATTCGCTCATGTCGATGCGGATGAGCGCGTCTTCCGAATCGAAGAGGTAGCGCGCCAGCGCCTTGGCCAGTTCGGTTTTACCCACCCCGGTAGGGCCGAGGAAAATAAAGGAACCGATCGGCTTGGACGGGTCTTTCAACCCGACCCGGTTGCGCTGAATGGCTTTGGTGATCTTGGCGATGGCTTCCGCCTGCCCGATGATCACGTCCTGGAGGTCGAGCCCCATGTGGACGAGTTTCTTGCTCTCGCTTTGGGCCACCCGTTTGACCGGGATGCCGGTCATCATGGAGACTACTTCGGCGATATCGTCTTCTTCCACCGGATAGCGGCGGGATTTGGACTCTTCTTCCCATTCCACCTTGGCGAATTCGAGCTGGCGGAGCAGTTTGGACTCCGTGTCGCGCAGGTCGGCCGCTTCTTCGTACTGCTGGTTTTTGACGGCCTGATTCTTGGAGTCTTTGATCTCCTCGATCTTGCGCTCCAGTTCTTCGATATGCTTGGGAACGTGGATGTTTTTCAGGTGTACCCGTGCGCCCACTTCGTCGAGCACGTCGATGGCCTTGTCGGGCAGGAAGCGGTCGGTAACGTAGCGGTCGCTGAGCTTCACGCAGGCGCGTATGGCGGCGTCGGAATAGACCACGTTGTGGAACTCCTCGTATTTGGGTTTGATATTCTCCAGAATATGCATGGCTTCCTCCGCGGAAGGCGGGTCGACCATGACTTTCTGGAAGCGGCGGTCGAGTGCGCCGTCCTTTTCAATATGCTGACGGTATTCGTCCAGGGTGGAGGCGCCGATGCACTGAAGCTCGCCCCTTGCCAGGGCGGGCTTGAAGATGTTGGAGGCGTCGAGCGAACCCGTTGCGCCGCCGGCGCCCACGATGGTGTGTATCTCGTCGATGAAGAGGATGACGTCGCGGCTCTTTTCGAGCTCGTTCATGATGGCCTTCATCCGCTCCTCGAATTGGCCGCGGTATTTGGTTCCGGCGACCAGCGCGGCCAGGTCTAGCATGACGATGCGCTTGCCGAAGAGGGTGCGGGACACTTTTTTCTGCATGATCCGCAACGCCAGGCCTTCGACGATCGCCGTTTTCCCAACGCCGGGTTCGCCGATCAGGATGGGGTTGTTCTTTTTGCGGCGGCTCAGGATCTGGGAAACCCGTTCGATCTCGGTTTCGCGTCCGATGATGGGGTCGAGTTTGCCTTCTTCGGCCAGGCGGGTGATATCGCGGCCAAAATTATCGAGCACCGGGGTGCGGGATTTGGTATTGCCTTTGCGCTGGTACCGGCTCTGGCCTTCTTCCTCCTCGTAGGGATCTTCCTGTTCGGAGGGCGCCTGGTTGTAGGGTTGCTCGGAGCTGGCCCCGAGGTCCATTTCCTGGCGCACGAATTCCAGTTCGGCCTTGAACACATCGTAGTCGATATCGAAATCCTTGAGGATGATGGAGGCCGGGTTTTCCTTATGTTTCAGGATGGAAAGCATGAGGTGCTCGGGGGAGATCTCCTCGCTTTTGAGCATCTTGGCTTCGAGGAAGGTCACCTTCAATACCATTTCGGCCTGCTTGTTCAGCGGGAGGTTGCCCACGTTGAGGTCGGCATGGGCGGAAGCGGTTCTGCGGATGGATTCCTCGATAGACAGGCGCAGTTCGTCCGGGTCGACATTCAGGGAGGCCAGCACGCGCATGGGCAGGCCCTTCTTTTCTTCCATGATTCCCAGCAGCAAATGTTCGGTACCTATATAATCGTGGCCCAGGCTCACGGCCAGGTCCCTGCTTCTGGAGATCACTTCTTTTACCTTGGGAGAGAATTTTCTATTATTCATGTCAGGATATTCGGGTTAATTGCCGGAAACAAGTATACAGGTTATTGCGAAACAATCCAATAAAACGATTCCCGGCGGAAACTTTTTCCTTTTTGGAGCGCGAAAATGGTGCCAATTTGAAAAAGGTACCATTTTGTCAGGTCCTTTCCGGAAGATTTTATGAAAAACAGCGGGGCAACTGCGAATGTTCAAGAAAATTCCAATCTCCGCCCTTTTGACTCTTACGGGCAAAATTGAGGATTTATTTCCCAATATTTCCCTCAATAATGATACATTTGCTAACTATAGCGAGAAATTTGCCCGTATGAAGTATGAATTTGAAAAGTATGAGCGGTACGCCGTCCTGAAACTGGAGGAGGAAAACCTCAACTCCGTGGTGGCCCCCGAACTGAAGACCCATTTTGTCCAATACGCCATGGATGGGGTGGAAAGCCTTATCCTCGACCTGTCCAATGTCGCTTATGTGGATTCTTCCGGATTAAGTGCCATTTTGACTGCTAACCGCATTTGGAGCGAGATCAACGGAAGTTTCGTACTGACCGGCCTGAAGAGCAAGTCGGTTGAAAAACTGATCCAGATCTCCCGCCTGGACACGATCCTCACGATTATTCCCACCCTTCCGGAATCGGTCGATTTCGTCATGATGGAAGCGCTGGAACGGGATTTGAACGGCGATCTGGAAACGGGGACCTGACCCTTTGTCCGGTTTTCCCAAACCCCTGTCATGGAATTTACCTTTACCCCGCTTGGCGTCAGTGCGGCGCAACCCGCTTATGGCAGGCATCTGGCAGCCCATATCCTGTCCGTAGGTCCCGAGTCGTTTCTGCTGGATTGCGGGGAGGGGACCCAATTTCAGTTCAATACCCACGGGATCAAACGCAACCGGATCGGGCATGTTTTTATATCCCACCTGCACGGCGACCATTTTTTCGGACTGATCGGTCTGCTCAATTCCCTGGGCATGAACGACCGGAAAGAACCCCTGCGGGTGTATGCCCCGCCCGGCCTGGAGGAGATCATCGAGGTCCAGTTTCGGATCACTCAATCCGGGCTTCCCTTTTCGCTCCATTTTCAGGCTTTGGACCCATTACTTGTGGAAAAAATTCTGGAAACGGAACACGTGGAAGTTCATTCCTTCCCACTGGCCCACCGCGCGCCTACGTTGGGTTTTTTGTTTCGCGAAAAACAGATCCCGCTCAATATCATCCCCGATGCGATCGACCGGTACGGCCTGACCTTTGAACAGATCCGGGCCGTCAAGGCTGGGGAAGAGCTCCGGCTGGCCGACGGCAGGCTTATCCCGAATACGGAATTGACCTTGCCTCCCTACCGGCCCCGCTCCTTCGCCTATTGCTCGGACACGGCTTATAAGGAGGACCTCGTCCCCTTGTTGAAGGGAGTGGACCTGTTGTACCACGAAAGCACATTTTTGGAAAAAGATGCCGAAATGGCAGCCATCACGTTGCACTCCACCGCAGCCCAGGCCGCCCGAATCGCCAAACTGGCAGGAGCGGGGACACTGCTGTTGGGCCATTACTCCGCCCGTTACCCCGACGCCGGCGTTTTTTTGGAGGAAGCCAAACCGATTTTCCCCAATACCCTCCTTTCCGAAGAAGGTAAAGTTGTGGAAATCCCCCTCACGCGTTCCGGGTCACGATAGCCTCGCCAAATCTCTGATCAAAATACTTCTCCGATTGAAGTGGATGAGGTTTTCCTTGCGCAATTCGTTGAGCACGGAGGTGACCGTCTGGCGCGAAGTGCCGGTGATATTGGCTATATCCTGCTGGGTGAGGCTGTGTTTGAAGAGCCATTCGAAGCCGACGCGGCGGCCCCGTTTGTTGGCCGACTCGACGAGGAACTGGATGATGCGGGTGCGGGCGTCCTGAAAAATGAGCGACTCCATCCGTTTTTCGACCTGCATCAGGCGGCTGCCGATCTGGTCGAGCACCGTCAGGCACAGGGAGTGGTTGGAGCGCATAATTTTTTTAAACTCGCGGATCGACAGCGCGATGAGCTGAGTTTCTGTGGAGAGGGTGCGGGCGAATTCCAGCCTGCGGGTTTCTCCCACCAGGCCCAGCTCGCCGAACAGGGAGCCCGGGTGGCAAACCGCCTTGAGCACCTCCCTGCCGTCGGCCGCGAAGGTGCCGATCTTGACCGTCCCTTTTTCCAATACATACATGTACTCGGATTCGGCGCCCAGCTCGTAGCTGCTTTTCGGAAAGTTCAGTTCCCGGGCGCTTTCCAGCAGGCCCTCCATTTCTTCCTCGGATAAAATCTCAAAAAGAGGCAATTGCCGAAGGGGGGAGGGATCGATCATGGTTTTCATAGGCTTGAGTTTATAGATTTCCACTCTACAAACATCGGCCATTGGTTTGAGGGGGGAAAGAACAAAAAAGGGAACTTGTATTTTAGTTTTTAGTTTTTAATTTTTAGTTTTTAGTTGACATTCAGTTTTTTATAGTTTAGAGCGGGGACGTTTTGTTCGGCGGGAATAATATTTCGATAAAAAAATATCGTTTGTCGCTTTTCATACAAAGCAAGGCCGATAAAAGGGATGAAAAATTGGGAATGACCCACCCGGCGGCGTAACTTTAAGGTTATTCCGTTTACCTAAACCCACCTTATTATGAACAAGTTATCTTTTACCTTCCTGACCGCGCTTCTCTTCTCGTTGTCCCTGTTTTCCAACGGCATTATCATCATCGACACGGAAGCGCAGATTTACCTCACACTAACTGCATCGCGCGTAGAAACCCAGGTTAACAACCAGGTTGCCGTTACCAAAGCCACGCAGACTTTTCGGAATGAAACCGGCCAGGCCGCTCTGGCGGCCAAGTATGCCTTCCCCCTGCGGGATGGGGCCAGCGCTACCGGCTTGCGCTGGCTTGTGAACGGCGTATGGTATGAAGCCTCCATTGCCGCAGAACCCCAGGATACCTCCATTACCGGAGGCGGGAGCGGCGCCAGCGAGGCCCTGCTGACTTATCTGGGGGGCGCGCCCCTTTTCTTCGAATTCGAGTCCACCCTCATCCAGGCTGACTCCCTGATTGTCATGGAGCTGAGCTATGTGGAACTCCTTCCGTATGCGTTCAATCTGGTGAGCTTCCATTACCCCAACGATTACGGCCTGATCCAGGCGGGAGGGGCGGCCGTGGAACAGCAGTTTGAATGGCAAATGGAGTCCGAACGCACCATTTTAAATGTAGAATTTCCCAGCCACCCTGGAACGGTCGATGTATCCGACCATAACGCCCATGTTTCCTATGCCTTTTCGGATGGTCCCGCAGACGCTGATTACCTCGTCGTGTACGAGTTGTCCTCCGATGAATTGGGCGTGTTCGGCATGAGCACCTTACTGCCCGATACCCTGGCCGACTGCGACGAACACGGGAATGGCTTCCTGACCCTGGTCATAGAGCCGGAGTCCAACCCCGGGGTCGATGTCATCGAAAAGAATTTTATCCTCGTGATCGACCGCTCGGGAAGTATGTCTGGAAACAAAATGGTCCAGGCGAGGGACGCCGCAAGTTTTATTGTCCAGCACCTGAATCCCGGGGATTTTTTCAATATCGTCGCTTTTGACAACGACATTTCGACTTTCTCCCCGATTCTGGTTCCTTTCAGCTCAAGCAGCCAGACCAACGCCCTGTCCTTTATCAGCGCCCAGAATGCAAATGGGACGACCAACATTTCAGGAGCATTAACCACCGCGATTGGCCAATTCAGCTCGGTAAATCCGGATAAGGCCAATATCATCCTCTTCTTTACCGATGGTCAGCCCACTGCCGGCATCACGAACCCGGAAGGGATCCTCGCCGCAGTGGAAATGGCCGTCGCGCAGGCGGAAACCACCATCTTTCTATACGCTTTCGGGATCGGGGAGGATGTCAACACCCAACTCTTGTCCGCCCTGGCTTCGCAAAACAATGGCCTGGCCAATTTTCTGGGCAATGAGGAGCTGGAGGCTGCAATTACGGAGTTTTTCCTCAAAGTCAACAACCCGGTGCTGTTGTCGCCCCAAATTCAGTTCAGCCCGCCCCTGGTTTCGGAACTATACCCTCAGCCCTTGCCCAATTTATACAAGGGTCAGCAACTGATCATCACGGGAAGGTATGAGGAAGCCCAAACGGTCGAAATGGTCCTGAGCGGAACGGCCTTTAACCTGCCGATCGTCTACAATTTCACTATTGACCTGGCGGATACGCTCGTTCCGGACTATTTCTTCCTGCCCAAGCTCTGGGCAAAAGGCAAAATTGAGAACCTCCAGCAACAATATTATCTGGCAGGAGATAATACGCCACTGGCGGACTCCCTGGAAGACGCGGCCATTGCGTTGAGCATCTGCTACGGGGTGATTAGCGACTTCACCAGTTTTACCGGCCCTCCAGTGACCTCGGTGCAAGAATTTGACCCTGTCAAAGCTTCCAGTTGGCATTGGGAAGCCGGTCCAAACCCCTTCCGCGAACAGGTGAGCCTTTCTATATTTATTCCCTTTGATTGGTACGAGCCGGCAACGATCTATATTCTGGATTCGCATGGCAGGATCGTGGCAAGCATTCCAATTATGCTCGGACCGGCAGGTGATTACCGGATTGACTGGGAAGGCCTTTCCTCCCTGGGAATTACGCTGCCGAAGGGAACGTATTACGCCATCCTGAATTTAGCAGGGGAGTGGAATACGCTTACTTTGGTGAAGCAATAGACTCTTTTTATTTCTTTGGAAGGAGCAGCCATACCATGCCGTAGTGCATTCGCTTGCCGGCCCTGCGCTGGCCTTCGATGCCCACGCCGGAATAGAGGTCCAGGTGGCCGGGGCCGCGGATGGCCCCGCCCACATCCTGGGCCAGGAGAATGCGGTATTCGTGATGCAGGATATTGCCTTTTTTGTCGAGGACGGGGACGGCGGCCAGCAGGGTAGCGCCGAGGGGGAAGTAGCGCCGGTCGACGGCCACGGAGACATCGGTGGTAAGGGGCACCTGCCCCGCGCCGGTAATGACCTTGTCTTCCAAATGAAAAAAGGTATAGGAGGGATTGACCATCAGGATAGAATCGCGCATGTCCGGTTGCTGCCGGACCAGGCGCTTGATATCGAAAATGGAAACGTCTTCCACCCCGAATTTTCCGTCGCGGGTCATGTGGCGCTCGATGCTTCTATATGGCTGGTTGTTTGAGCCGCCGTAGGTCAGGCGGTAGGCCTCGCCCGTGTCGATGAATTCCAGCAGGCCAGAGCCCTGCAACTGGGTGTAATACACATCCACCGGATCGGCCGCGTAGGCCAGTTCCAGGCCCAGGCTATCCAGGGCTCCTTCCATGTCGATCTGCCTGCGGGTGGGCAAGGGCCCGTTCCAGGAGTCGGGTTTGCGGTAGAAAGGGTATCGGTAAGTCGAATCGGGCGTCTTCCGGACTTTCAGGGTCGGGGTGTAATAGCCTGTAAATTTGACATGGCCTTTCTGATCGCCTCCCCAAACCCGATAGGCCCGGAGTTGCTCTTTTGCCCGGGAGGGATTGGTGCGGTAATCGAGGAGGGCGTAGATCACCTTTTCCAGGTCATCGGCCGTGATCGTCAGCTCCCCTTTTTTCCATTTTCGCTTCATGGGTTTGAGCTCCAGGAGGCGAAGCTGGTCGCCGAGCGCGAGCAGAGACTCCTTGTCGAGAAAAGGGAAGGGCAGGGTATCGAGGTCTGCCTGCTCGAACAGGGCCTGCATGGCCGGAGCGCCTTTCCGTTTTCCGGAGTGGTAAATGTCGTAATATTGCTCCGTGGGCAGTTCATTGGCCCAGGCCGCCTGTTCGAAGGGGAGGGTATCCTCGAAGTGGTTGCAGGAAGAAAGGCTGCCCAGCACGATCAGGAAGATGGATATTCGCGAAAAATACCGCCATGCGCTGGCCGGCTGTCTGGAAACGGAGCCCGGCTCGATCGGACTGTTCTGGAAAGGACGGGTAGGCCTGTACGCCATTTTGCGGGCGCTAGGAGTTGGGGAAGGGGACGAAGTGATCCTTCCGGCTTTTACCTGTGTAGTGGTTCCCAATGCAATCCTTTATTTGAAGGCCAAACCCGTTTACATCGATGTGGATCCGCTGACGTTCAACCTGGACGCGGGCTTGCTCGAAGGGGCCATCACTCCGAACACCCGGGCCATCCTGGCGCAAAACACCTTCGGCTTGTCGGCCGACATGGATCTCATCCTCAAGGTAGCTCAAAAATATAAAATCCGGGTGATCGAGGATTGCACGCATGGATTCGGAGGCGCCTACCGGGGGAAAATAAACGGTACCCTGGCGGACGCATCGTTTTTCTCCACGCAGTGGAACAAGCCCTTTTCCACGGGCTGGGGCGGCTTCACAGTGGTGCGGGATGCGGAGCTCGCCCGGAAGGTGCGCGAGTTGGAGGAAAGCATGGCCCGTCCTTCCGCCCGGCAGGAGCGAATGCTCGCCGCACAGATCTGGGCCCGGAAAAACTTGCTCACCCCAGCGCTGTACTGGCCTGTGCTCCGGCTATACCGAAAGCTGAGCCATTGGGGCGCGATTCCGGGCTCTTCGGAGGCAAGTGAATTGCACACGACGACCATGCCCCGGGATTATTTGATGGCGGGCGGGCGGACCCAGGCCCGCGAGGGCTTGCTGCAGTTGCAGCGATTTTCCCAAATTCAACAACGCCGCACGGAGCTCGCCGCGCAATACGACGGGCTCATGCAGGAACTGGGGTTTCCGGCCGTCTTCCTTCCCCCTCATATCGCTCACAGCTACCTCAAATATCCGCTGCTGGTCAGGGACCGGAACTATTTTTTCGAATTGGCCGAACGGCATCGCATCCGCCTGGGCGACTGGATGCTCAGCCCAATCCATCCGGTGGAAGGAGAGTGGGAGAAATGGGGCTACCGTGCAGGCTCCTGTCCGGTGGGGGAAAGATTGAGCCGCCACGTGGTCAATCTGCTGACCGACCTGGATATGGGTGAAAAGGAGATCGCCCGGACGCAGGCATTCCTCCGTCGGTATGCGGGGGAATTGCTGGTGTAGCGCGGGTCACTGCATTTCGCGAAGCAGCTTGTCGATGTCCTGCATAAATTTGTCCACCGACTTTGCATCGGTTCCGTCGCAAAACGAGCGGACCCTGCGCTGAGGGTCTATGAGGATGAGGCGTCCGCTGTGGTCAAATCCGCCGGGCGCATCGGGGTTTTCGATCGCGATGCTGAAATAATCGTCGGCGATGGCATAGATCGAGTCCTTTTCGCCGGTGACGAAGTGCCATTTGGAGGATTCGACGCCCAGGTTGTCTGCATACCATTTCAGGCGCCCGATCGTATCGCGTTTGGGATCGATCGAGTGGGCGAGGAGCAGGAGCCGGTCTTCTTCCAGAAAGCGGTCGTGAACGCGCTTCATTTGCTTTGCCACCTTGGGGCAGATGGTGGGGCAATGGGTGAAGAAGAAATCCACCACATAGGCTTTCCCGGCAAAGGTTTCGTTGGTGACCCATTGGCTGTCCTGGTTCATGAAAGCGAAATCGGGGACGGTATGGTAAACTGTGTCTCCGTCGACGATTTCGCGGTTGCCGATAACCGGCAGCGGCTGGTTTTGGGCATTGGGAACATTGCAGGAAGCCAGTCCGGCCAGCAGAAATATCCAGATCCTCATGCTTAGTTGCTTTCGGTCAGCCCGTATTTTACCACCAGGGCCTCGCCATCCTGCATGCTGCTGCGCATTTGGTTTTCCACTTCCTTGACCTTTCCGAGTTCGGCTTCCAGGTAGTTCATAATACCCTGGTGGTCGAGCGAGTCGCGCATGGGGTCGAGGTTGTTTTGAAATTCGCCCATCCAGGACATCATGCCCTCATCGGCCTGTTCGAGGCGTTTGACGACGTCCCAGAGGATTTCGCGCTCGTCTTCGCCGAGGGTGCTTCCTTCTTGGGAGAGGGGTTTCAACTGGCGCGCCAGGCGGTTGAGGTCGGACATGAAGGGCATGACGGCGTCGTGTACGGCCATGACTTCCAGTCTTTTTTGTTCCTGGGTAGCCAGTTGTTCTTCGGTATGCGAACCGGTTTTGGGAGCGGAGTTTTGGCAGCTCGAAAGGGCCAGGAGTCCAAGTGCTGCGAATAGGATCAGACGCATAATAGTAGTAGGTTTGTTGAAGGGGTAAGGTAGGGATTTTTCCCTTAGAGCCGCAATTCATCGCGGCTCTACTGACATTTCTCATCCCCCACCAAATTCTCCCTCCTTATCTTGGGCCGAGGAAAAAAAACCACCATTTTATGCGTATCGCATTCGCTATCCTCCTGCTCCTGCACGGATTGATCCACTTGCTGGGATTTGCCAAGGCCTTTCAATACGGCCAGATCAGTTCCCTGACCCTTCCCATCTCCAAACCCGCCGGCCTGGCATGGCTGGCGTCGACCCTGCTGTTTCTGGTCGCCGGCATCCTATATCTGCTGCACCGCGAGAACTGGTGGATGTGGGCCGTTCCGGCCGTCCTGCTCTCCCAGGTTCTCATTTTTTTGGTGTGGAAAGACGCCAAATACGGAACCATCCCCAACCTCATCGCGGCGGCGGTGATTATCGTCGGGTTTGCAAACCGGGATTTCCAGGGTATGGTCAAAAATGAACTTCAGAGCTTCCTGCCTGCCTATACCGGCACGCAAATACCGCTCGACGAGGCGGCCATCGCAACCCTGCCGCCTGTGGTGCAGACCTGGATCAAACGCTCGAATGCGCTTGGGAAACCGATTGCCCAAACCGTGCACCTGAAACAGAAAGGGGATATGCGCACCGCTCCCGCTAAGAAATGGATGCCCGTGACCGCGGAACAATGGTTCACACCCCTCCAGCCCGGATTTATCTGGAACGCCCGGGTAAAAGTTGCCCCCGGCATCGAAATGACCGGTCGCGACCGATACGCCGATGGAAAAGGACACATGCTCATCAAGGTGCTTTCGCTGGTCCCGGTAGTCGACGCCAAAGGCCCGGAAACCGATCAGGGCAGCATGCTCCGCTATCTGGCGGAAATCGTCTGGTTTCCCTCCGGCGCCCTGCACGAGTCGATCGTCTGGGAACCACTGGATTCCAGCTCCGCCAAAGCGACTATGACCTTAGGCGGAATAAGCGCTTCGGGTATCTTTCGCTTCGATGCGAACGGCGACCCGCAGAGCTTTGAGGCCAAAAGATATTACGACCGCAAGGAAGGCGCCACGCTCGAAGACTGGTTCGTCCAAGTCGATCCGGAGGGATACAGGGAATTCGAGGGGGTCAGGATACCGGCCAAATCGACGGTGACCTGGAAACTGAAAGAAGGAGATTTTTCCTGGTTTAGAGTGGAAGTAACGGAGGTTGAATATATCCCTTAAGGAGTTGAAAAGTTGAATAGTTTAAAGTTTAAGTCACGCCTTTTTGGCTTCGCCAAAAAGAATTATTTCAACTTTTCAACTTTTCAACTTTTCAACTTAAACTAATACGTTTTCGTCATGGCCTCGGGAGCGACGATGATGTAATCCGCCTGCCCAAGCGCTTCTTCGGAGAGCGAGTCGATGGATTCCTGCGAAATAAAGGCGATGGTGGCGACTTTGGCTTTGGGCGCATATTTATCGAGGTACCAGACGATGCCCTCTCTGTTGTCGGAGTGGAAGGAGCCGTTGAAGTGGAGGAAGGTCTTGCCTTTTTTCCAATGTTGGGCGATCGACCAGGCCATGGTGGCGTCTTTGCTGGCCTGGGCCTTGGGAAAATTCTCCGTCATGGTTCCGCCGTGGCCTTCCATCATCTTGAGCATTTCCTGGTAGCCGGGCAGGTTGAGGTCCACCTCGATGGGCAGGGGGGCGATATAGGTTTTGGCTTCTTCGGAAAGATCCGCGAGGGCCTCCAGTCCTTTGGAACTAATGAGGCTGGCGTAGCGCCTGGGAATATTCGTGCCGATGAAAGGCAGCTTGTTTTCTTTGGCGAATTCGACCAGGGGTTTGTAATCCGTGGCGTAGTTATTCCAAAGCTTTGCTTCTTCTTCGAAATTCTTGGTCTTGATCGCGCCCGACAAATACTCGTCGAGCAGCAACTGGTCGTCGCGCTCGAACATCTCTGCGCCGGCGATCAGGTCGGCCCCCTTATCGGCGAACAGGTCTTTTAACAATTCCAGTTCGAGCCAATGGGCGATGGGGTTGTTGTGTTCTTCGCCGAAAAATACGACGTCGGCTTTTTGGCAATCTTTCAGGAGTTCTTTCCAGGATGCAGTCTTGCCCTTTGCGTCGAAGATCTGGTAGGCGGATTTATCCTGGGAATGGGAGAGGAGCGGCATGGCCAGCAGGATGGTGAGGAGGATCAAACATTGCTTTTTCATGCCGCTAAGGTATGGAAAAGCGCATCGCTTTTTCAGGCTATGAGCCTTTTTATCGCGGAGACGAATCTCGGGGTTGGCTTTGCGGGCCTTATGCCCCGCGCTGGGTTTTCGGGGCTTCAGGGCCGTTTCGATCAGGTGGAGAAATCGCCGAATCGCTTCCTCCCGGTTGCGGTGCTGCGAGCGGTGCACCGCCGAGGCGATGACCAGGAGTCCGTCCTGATTGATGCGATTCGCCATGCGTTTGCGGATCAGGTCTTTTTCTTCGTCGGACAAAGCTTGCGATTCGCCCAGATCAAACAATAGCTCGACCCGCGTCTCCACTTTGTTGACGTTCTGTCCCCCTTTCCCCGAAGCGCGGGAGAAGCGGAATTTGAGTTCGGATTCGAGCAGTTGAGAGGTCATAATAGTTTTTTAGTTTTTAGTTTTTAATTTTTAGTTGTTGGGTTGTAATGTGTCTTAACAACCTGCAAAGAACTAAGAACTAAAAACTAAGAACTAAAAACTCCTGATAATTAGTTCCCCACAAACTGCTTTACCCAAAACCAAAGCATATCCCCTTGTTGTACCAATACCCATTTATCCTCATGCCATGCAAAGGAAAAGAGCAATAGTTTGGTTCCGGCAGGATTTGCGTCTCCACGATAACGAAGCCTTCACGGAAGCGCTGAAAAATGCCGAGGAACTCATCCCGGTTTATGTCTTCGACGAAAGGGTTTTTAAGGGCGCCACCCAATGGTTCGGGTTTCCAAAAACCGGTAAGTACCGGGCCCGATTTATCCTCGAAAGCGTGAACGACCTGCGCGAACAGCTCCGGGCTCTGGGTTCGGAATTGTACATCCGGACCGGCAAGCCGGAGGAAGAGATCTTCCGCATCGCCTCGGAGTGCAAGAGCTCCTGGGTTTATTGCAATCGCGAAAGGACCAAGGAGGAGGTCGAAGTGCAAGACGCCCTGGAGCGCCGGCTCTGGACCATCGGCCAGGAAATGCGCTTCAACCGGGGCAAAATGCTGTTCCACACCGCCGACCTGCCTTTTCCCGTCACCCATACCCCCGATGTGTTTACACAATTCCGCAAGGAGGTGGAACGGGAAATAAGTGTCCGCGAACCGCTGCCTCCTATCGACCAGAAACTCCCGCCTCTGAGCTGCGAGTTGGAAAGCGGCGAAATGCCGGAACTAACCGATTTCGGGCACCTGCCTTTCGAAACCGACCCCCGCGCCGCATTGGATTTTAAAGGCGGGGAAAGAGCCGCGCTGAGCCGCCTGAATTATTACCTCTGGGAGAGCGATCTGGCGGCTTCCTACGAAGAAACCCGCAACGGCCTGATAGGAGGGGATTTTTCCACCAAATTCTCGCCCTGGCTGGCGCAGGGATGCCTTTCCCCGAAAAAAATATTTCACGAGCTGAAAGCCTACGAGGCGGCCAGGCAAAAGAACAAATCGACCTACTGGATCGTGTTCGAGTTGCTGTGGCGCGATTTTTTCCGCCTGCAGGCGAAGAAGCACGGAGACCGGATCTTCCTGAGAGGCGGTACCCGCAACCGGCCCGACGGTTCGCTGCGAAACGACCCCAAGCTCCTGGAGAAATGGATCGCCGGCAAAACGGGCGTGCCCTTCATCGACGCCAACATGCGCGAAATTGCGGCTACCGGATTTATGTCCAACCGCGGCCGGCAAAACGTCGCTTCTTTTCTGGTGAGAGACCTGGGGGTAAACTGGCAGATGGGCGCAGAGTATTTCGAATCCCTCCTCATCGACTATGACCCCACGAGCAATTGGGGCAACTGGAACTATATCGCCGGCGTGGGCAGCGACCCCCGCGAAGACCGGTATTTCAACCCCGCCGCGCAGGCTCAGAAGTACGATCCAAAAGGGGAATACGTCAGCTTGTGGCTGCTACCCCAAACCTCCCGTCTACCATCGTGAGCGTGCGGTCGCTCATTTCTGCGAGCTCCTTGTTATGCGTCACGATGACAAAGGTCTGATTCAGGTCTTTGCGCAAGCGGAAGAGCAACTGGTGCAGGTCCTGAGAGGACTGCGAGTCGAGGTTGCCCGAAGGCTCGTCGGCAAACACCACATCCGGGCCGTTGACCAGGGCCCGCGCCACCGCCACGCGCTGCTGCTCGCCCCCCGATAGCTGGGTAGGCTTGTGTTGCAGTCGGTCGCTCAGCCCCAGGTAATCGAGCAAGTCCTTTGCCTTGCGGACGGCCTCTTGCTCCGGCGTGCGGCGTATAAAAGCGGGTATGCAGACGTTTTCCAGGGCCGTAAACTCCGGCAGCAAGTGGTGGAACTGGAACACAAACCCGATATGTTCGTTTCGGAATCCCGCCAGCTTATTGCCGCTCAGCTGGGATACTTCGATGTCGTTGATGGAAAGGCTGCCGCTGTCGGCGTTGTCGAGGGTGCCCAGAATATGCAGCAGGGTGCTTTTCCCGGCGCCCGACTTTCCGACGATGGAAATGATCTCCCCCTTGCGTATCTCCAGGTCTACGCCTTTGAGCACATGCAGGTCGCCGAAGCTTTTATGGATGTTTTTTGCAGTTATCACCCAACAAAGGAAATAAAAAAAGAGCGAAGAGTTCTAAAACCACTTCGCTCTTGTAAGAAATCACCCGACTGTTATTATGAAGGATCTTTAGCTAACCCTCATGAAATACGGGACTGTACTACCATTAAAAAAAACCATTTAACCAAAAAGCCATATTAAACATCCTTTTCCTCCGGCGAAAAATTCCGGGATTGGAGAGGGACAGCAAATACCCTTTCAAAAAATTCGGGATTACATGCTATTAATTCGTAGGCTAAGATAGAACATTTATCAAAAATTTGCACAAAGAGCTAAAGAAAAGTTTTTAGTTCTTAGTTTTTAATTTTTAGTTGGTCCTAACGAAAAACTAAAAATTAAGAACTAAAAATTAAGAACTGTCATTGCTTCCTCCAAATCCTCCCAAAGCCATTCCGGCTCTTCCAGGCCGATGTAAAACCGCACCAGGTTCCAGGGCAACACACTGTCGGGCATGCCGGGGATCTTGTAAAAGGCAGCGGATGGCATGACCAGCGATTCGTGGCCGCCCCAGGACACTGCGAGGAGGAATCTTTTCAAACGGTGAAAAAAGTCCTCCATCTGTTCGATGCGATCGGCTTTGAAGTAGACGGAAAACAGGCCGCCGGCCCCGCTCATCTGCTTTTTGGCCAGCTCGTATTGGGGGAAAGAGGGCAGGAGGGGGTGCAGCACCGATTCGACCGCGGGGTGTTGTTCCAATTTTTGGGCAGGAAGAGAGCGCTATCATTGGAGCGCTGAAGGCGCAATTGCAGCGTCCGCAATCCGCGTATGACCAGCCAGGCGTCGTGCGGACCCAGGATGCCGCCCAGGGTCATGAGCTCCGATTCGAAGAGTTTGCGGATCATGGCCTTGCTGCCGGCCAACACCCCGAACACCACATCGCTGTGTCCGTTGAGGTATTTGGTGCCCGAGTGGACGACCAGATCCACCCCCCATTCCATGGGGCGTTGGAATAGAGGCGAAGAATAGCTGTTGTCGATACAGGTGACCAGCCCGTGCTTTTTTGCAAGGGCTACACAGGCTTCCAGGTCCTGGATGCCGAAGGTCAGGGAGTTGGGGCTTTCCAGGTAGAGCAGGACGGTATTTGCTTGAATGGCCTTTTCGATGGCCGGGGTATCTGTGCCGTCCACGAAGGTATGGGTCACGCCGAATCGTGGCAGGAACTTCGTCAATAAGGCCTTGGTCCAGGAGTAGGGGTTGCTCACGCAGACGATGTGGTCGCCCGATTGGACATTGCCGATCACGGCGTTGGCCACGGCGCCGGCCCCGCTGCCGAATACCAGGGCATCCTCAGCCCCTTCCAGCGCCGCCAGCTTTTTGCGGAGAATCTCCACGGTGGGGTTGTTGCCCCGCGTGTAGATATGGCTGCCCATCTCGTCGGAGATAGCCTTGCGGAAGGCATCCAGGGTCTTGAACGCGAAGTTGCTGGTCTGCATGATAGGCGGAGAGACGGCATCGAAGTATTGTTCGCGCTCTTCGCCCAGGTGGTTGAGGATGTCACTCAGGTGCATCGCCGCCACCTCTTTTCCGGATCAAAAAATACACCGGCACTCCCAACAGCACGATCCCAAGGCCGGGATAGGTGTAGTCCGGCTTGTAAATGAGCAGGTTGATGCAGATGAACAGCGCGGCCAGGATGTACAGAGCAGGCAGCACGGGGTAGCCCCATACTTTATAAGGCCTGGGGGTATCGGGTTGCTTCCAGCGGAGGATAAACACGCCGCCCACCGTGAGGATATAAAAGACCAGTACGGCGAAGACCACGTAATCGAGCAGATCGCCGTACGAGCCGCTCATGGCGAGGATGCTGGTCCAGACGGCCTGGATGATCAGGGCGAACTGAGGGGAATGGTTTTTGTTGAGTTCTTTGGCCTTGCCGAAAAACAGCCCGTCTTTGGCCATGGCGTAGTAAACCCGGGCGCCCGAAAGAGTCAGCCCGTTGATGCAGCCAAAGGTCGAAATCATGATCAGGGCGGCCATGAGGAACATGCCCGCATTTCCGAAGACCGTTTGCATGAGCAATGTGCCCACCCGGTCGTTGTCGGCGTTCTGGATGGCGTCGAAGGGGATGGCCTGTATATAGACCCAGTTGATGAATATGTAAATGACCGAAACCGCCAGGGTGCCGATCGCCAGGGAAAGCGGCAGGTTGCGCTCGGGTTTGTCGATCTCGCTGCCTGTAAAAGTGATATTGTTCCACGCGTCGGCCGAAAAAATACTACCCACCATGGCCGCGCAAAAGATGCCCCAGAAGCCGAGGGAAAAGGTGCCGGAGGGGAGGGACCAATCCACCGGCGCGGTTTCCTGTGTAAAGGCATGGTACAGACCGGCGCCGATGAGGAACAACACTGCGCCGATCTTGGTAAACGTAAAGACGTTTTGTACAAAAGCCCCGCTCTTGATGCTGCGGAAATTGGAAAAGGTGAGTATCCACACCACGATAATCCCCAGCAACTGCTGGGTTTGGAGGTGTACGGGGCCTATTTTAAAGAGGAAATTGGAATCAGAAATGACGGGAAAGAAAACCCCGCTGAATTTGGCGAAGGCCACGGCCACCGCCGCGATGGTGCCCGTCTGGATGACGGTAAAAAGCGTCCACCCGTAAAGAAAACCAAAGAGCTTGTTATAGGCCTGGCGCAGGTACACGTATTGTCCGCCTGCGCGTGGAAACATGGCGCCCAGTTCGCCGTAGCTCAATGCCGCCATGACGGTGAGCAAGGCCGTGGCCACCCAGGCAAGGATTAACATCAGGGGGGAACCCAGGTCCCGGCTCATGGCCGCGGGAACGATGAAAATTCCGGATCCGATCATGCTGCCCATAATGAGCATGATGCAGTCGAGCAGGGATAGTTTTTTGTATTCCATGGTCCCGAAGATAGGGAAAAATGGAAATTTCAATACCCAAAAAAAAGATCACGCCGAACGCTGCTCCTGTCTCCGCATTTGATGAACGGTATCGGCCTGGCCTGCGGTTTTCCATGAAACCTTTGTGGCCAGGTCGTAGGACCAGGCCACAAGTGTAAAGGCAAATATGAGCTCCATGGTCTCGCCCCCCTTGTCGAGGATCAGGGTGTAGAGCATCAGGAAGATGAAAGTGAAGCCCGCGTAGAAAAAGCCGCCCGAGGGCAGGAGCTCTGTAAATTTGACATCCAGGCGATCGATGCGAAGGAAACGAAGCAAATGCTCGCCAAAGAAAAAGAAAGAGGCGATCATTCCCGTGACGAAAATATAACCTACCATAAATAAGCCGTTGAAGATGTTGTGCAGGTTGCTTTCCTGCTGCCCGTTGACCTTCATCAGCGGCTCGGGCGTTTCCCAGCCGATAATCCGCTGCCCCCAACTGACCTCCTCCATGGCAAACAGGAAGAGGGCGCCCGTCAAACAGAACAGAAAAAGCTTCACCTTTCCCGATGATTTGAAATGGGTGAGGGCCGTGTACGCCAGCAGAATGCAGCTCATAAATGAAAACACCACGGTGGTGTTTTCCAGCACGCCGTCTTCGCCCGCAATGGGCACGTTGCTTTTGAAGATGAAACAAACCGCCAGAAGCGCAATCGACAGCAGGTAGTAGGTTTTAATGTGCCAGGGGTTTTGGAGAAAACCGGTTTTTTGAGTGGGCGACAGGATCGCGCCCTTGAAAAGGAGCAAAATGATGCCAAGGGCAAGGAGCAGCTGATACGACTCCTTGATGATCATGTTGAAGTTGGAGATCTGATGGTCCGGAGAAAGCCGGTTAATGAGCCCGACTACGGCGTCTTTGGCTACCAATATCACTACAGCCTCGACGAGGCTAAATAACAGAAGTCCGATTAATGATAAATTAATCAACCTAAGGGCAAGGGTGGTCTTTTTCATGAGGGTTACATTGGTTAAAAACGATCACTTCACCACAACTGCAAGTACAGCGGGCCGATGCTCAAATGTAGAAGGTTTTCCCAATGTTAACAATATGTAAAATGTCGGGGTCATAACAAATGCCGCAATGGTTCCCCGGGCGCGAACTGTGTTTTCCAGATACTTTTAAAGATCTCCTGGGAATTACTCCCTCTTCTCCCCACTCCTGATCCGCTCCTGCATCCGTCTGGCATTGTCTCCCACGCTACCATTCGGGTCGAGTTGGACGGCCTTTTGGTAAAACTCGATGGCTTTGGCGGTATGGCCTGCCGCCCAGTGGGCTTCGCCCAGGCTGTCCCAGGCGTTGGCGGAGCCGGGGAATAGCTCTGTGTTGAGTTCGAAGAGGAAGGTGGCCGGTTCGAGGTTTTTGCGGTTTAATAAGCGGTACCCGGTTTCGTTGAACTCCGTTTCAAAATCGAAATAACGATAAGTGGGGTCAACAATTATCTTTTTGGCCTCGGCTTTCAGTTCGTCCAGTTTGCCGGCCTGATACAATCCCGTCATATAGGCCATGGGGTCGAGGATGAGATTGTCGGCAGATGCCGTCAGGGCGGTTTCCAATACCGGATCGCGGTTGGAGCGAAAATCTTCGAAACTCATATCCACCGCCAGGTGCGGGGCCGTCCAGGGGTCGTTTACCCATTGGGGCTTGTCCTGCCACCAGGCAAAGGAGAGGTAAACGGGGATATTGCTTTTGGGGAGCGTCAGCTCCTCCGTATCCCCGTAAAAATTGATGTTTTCGGCAGTAGGTTCTCCCACGAAGATGCAATTGGTGTAATTGTCCAGTTCGTTGACCAGGTTTTGGCAGGCAGAAAAGGTGCGGCGGCCGGTGATCACAAAAAACTTGCCCGCCTGGTTGATCTTTTCCGTGCGGATGATACCCGTCACAATCGGCTTGTTTTTAAAATTATCGCCCCCGCCATTGAGGCGCACATCCAGGATCAGGCGCTCGACCTCATTTTCCTCGATAAATTGAAACAAGCGTTCGTAAAAGGCCGGAATGTCTTCCTGCGGGTCGTCCTGGATCTGGCTGTGCCGCACGTACACTGCCTTGTGCTCGGGAAGGTATTCGTAGAAATAAATGCGGTCCAGGTTTTTCAGGTACAAGGGCGTTTGGCTGTTGTCCCTGGCGTCCAGCCAGTCTCCCTTTTCCTCGAACAGGCCGTAGGAGCCGGGGAAATGGCCGGTTTGGATCGGGGAGAAAGCGACTTCGAAGGTCTTTGCGTCTTTTTGAAGGGTCAAGGTGACGGTCTCTTTCAGTTGTTGCGTTACTCCTTGCGCGTGAAGCACTTCCGGCATTCCGAGACCTCTCAGCCCGAAAGCCTTGAAAAATTGATCGTTCTCGGACGACACGACCGGGCGGATGGCCTCCAGCGCTTTTTCCACCGGCATGCCCTCCACTTTCAGGACTTTGGCTCCCAGGGCCCTCTCGTAGTCTTTATGGACTCCCTGCACGAAGACGCCGTCGCTGAAATGGTACAGGTTAAAAGGCATATGCTGGAAACCGGCAGGACCATGGCCCGCCCAGCCGGAAAGACCGATCGCCGTATGGCCGTATTGAAAAAGCGCGACGATCCTCGCCAGCCCTACGATCACCTCGTGCTTCTGCATGGAGGGTATCGCTGCGTGCAGTTTTTCGACCTCGGCATCGAATGTTTCTTTTTTTACTTTTTTGAAAAGAAAAGGGTAGTCCTCGTGCACCGTCTTTTGCAGGAAGCGGAGATCGGATTGCCAGTCGGAGGGGGAGAGGGTGGTTTGAGAAACCAGGGAAATGCAGTAGAAACCGGCAAGAAGGATAACAGTTAAGGTTTTCATAATAAAAGGTTTCGGGCAAAGACCAAAGGAGCGGGCAAGAGTTGCCGGAAAATGCGGATAAGCCGAAAGGAATAAAACTTTTACCTTAACGGAAATGAACCTCGCCATGCAAAAACTACCGCTTATACTCTGGCTGACAGCCCTTTATACGCCACTAACGGCCCAACTAACAGTCGAGACCTTGCTGGCCCGAATGAGCCCGGAGGAAAAATTCCGCCAGCTTTTCATGGCGGAAGGGAAACTGGGCATGGAAGACGCCCGCCTGGGCATCCCCACTATCGCCTACGATGAGGCTTTGCACGGATTGGCGCGGCCCGGCGCCACCGTTTTTCCACAGGCCATCGCCCTTGCCGCTACCTTCGACACGAGCCTGATGAAAAGGGTGGCCCACGCCATCGCCGCGGAGTGCCGTCAGCAGGGGGTGCGCATGGTGCTTTCTCCCGTGCTGAACCTGGCCACCGACGTGCGCTGGGGCCGCACGGAGGAAACCTACGGCGAGGACCCCTTCCTGGCCGCACAGATGGGGCTCCAATTCGTAAAAACCTTCGAAAGCATGGGCGTCATCACCTGCCCCAAGCACTTTGCCGTCAACCACGGGGAGGGAGGGCGCGACAGCTATCCCATTCACCACAACGAACGGCTGCTGGAGGAGATTTACTTTCCGCCTTTCAAAACGGCCATCCGGGAAGGCGGCGCCAGGAGCGTGATGACCGCCTACAATTCCCTCGACGGCCGCCCCTGTAGCGCCAACAACTGGTTGCTCAACGAAAAGCTGAAGCGGGAATGGGGCTTCAAGGGCTTCGCCATCAGCGACGCCGGGGCCACGGGCGGCGCCAACGTGCTGCACTTCACCGCCCGCGATTACGAAGACGCGGGCAGGCAATCGATCGAAAACGGGCAGGATGTGATCCTGCAGTCCAGTATCGGCCATTTCGACCTGTTCAAAAAACCATACCTGGACGGAAGCATCGACCCCGCGGTGATCGACAGCGCCGTGGCCAGGGTTTTGCGCGTCAAATTCGAGCTCGGCCTCTTCGACGATCCCAATGCCACCGGTTTCGAAGCAGACCCGGCGCTTCGCACCGCGAAATAGCCAAAGAGGCCGCGCTGAAGTCGATCGTCTTGTTGAAAAACGACGACAAGAAAATCCTCCCGCTCAGTCCGGAATACCGGCGCATTGCGGTGATCGGCCCGGATGCGGTGGAAGCCAGGTTGGGGGGATACAGCGGTCCGGGAATTCACCCGGTGAGCATCCTCGACGGATTGAAGGCGGAGTTGGGGGAGGGGACCCAGGTGAATTTTGCCGAAGGTTGCGGCAGGTCCTTGCAGGAATGGACTTTTGTGGAAGGAAAATACCTGTTTCACGAAACCCGTGGAAAGACCGAAAAGGGCCTGCAGGCCGCCTATTTCAACAATATCGACCTGAGCGGCGAGCCCGCCTTCGAACGAACAGATGAAGACATCCACTTTCAATGGACCCTCTTTTCCCCCGACCCTTCCATCAACTACGACTTTTTTTCGGCGCGCTGGGAGGGGCAGATCGTCTCCCCGGTTTCGGGCGATTACCGCATCGGCATCGACGGCAACGAAGGTTATCGGCTCTACCTGGACGGAAAATTGCTGATCGATACCTGGGACCGGCAGGGCTACGGCGCCCAATTGGCCGGTTTTCGCTTTGTCAAGGACAGGCCCTACGATCTCCGTATTGAATACCGGGAACCCTCGGGCAACGCCTGGTTCCGCCTGATCTGGGATGTGGGGGTGGAGGACAGCTCCGAACGGAAGATCCGCGAAGCCGTCCGGCTCGCCCGGAAGAGCGATGTGCTTATCGCCGTGGCGGGCATCGAGGAGGGCGAATTCAGGGACCGGAGCATACTTGTCGCTCCCCGGAAAGCAGGAAGAGCTGATCCTGCGTCTGGCGGCCACCGGCAAACCCCTGGTGGTGGTTTTGGTGGGCGGCAGCGCCATCGTCATGAGCGAGTGGCTGGACCAGGTCAACGCCGTGGTGGATGTTTGGTACCCCGGCGAGGCCGGTGGAGAGGCCCTGGCGGAGATCCTGAGTGGCAGGCACAATCCCTCCGGGAAACTGCCCATCACCTTCCCCATGCGGGAGGGCCAGTTGCCCCTGGTGTACAACCACAAGCCCACCGGCCGCGGCGACGATTACGTGGACGGCAGTGGGCAGCCTTTGTTTCCCTTCGGCTATGGCTTGAGCTATACCCGTTTCGAATACTCGAATGCCGTGTTGGACAAAAGCCAGATCGCAAAAACCGATACGGCCTCTCTTTCTTTTACCCTTAAAAACACGGGGCCTTACGACGGCGAGGAAGTGGTGCAATTGTATATCACCGACGAGCTGGCCACGGTGGCCCGGCCGGTGAAGGAGTTGAAGGGGTTTCAGCGCGTGTTTCTCAAGGCCGGTGAGGAAAAAACGGTTTCGTTTGTTATTACACCTGGTATGCTCACCATGTTGAACGAGGCGTTGGAACCGGTTGTGGAGCCGGGGTTTTTCCGGGTCATGGTTGGGGGGTCGAGCAGGGATGTGAGGGTGAGGGAAAGGGTGGAGGTCAGGTAAGTTTTTTGGGATACGGTTTTATTTCCAGTTTTTTATGCTAGGCCCAACCCTTCCACCCCCCTTTTTTTCCCTATACTCCCCCCCCCCCCCCGTAAATAAGTGGTTGCGGGAAAATAATCCCCCCCGGGGAAACGACATTTGGTGGAGGCGGGGCAGGGGGGCGGGGGGGGGGGAGGAAAAAAAAGGAGGGGAGCGTCATATTCGCCCAACCCCCCGACAGAGAAAATCGCCCGGGGGACCCGTTAAAATTGCCCCCTTTTTCGCCCCCCCCCCCGGGGGAGAAGAAAAACTGGTTTTTTTTTCCCCCCTTTTTTTCCCCCCCTTTCCTTCCCCCCCTCCGGTTGGCCCCCCCGCCGGGGGGGGGGGGGCGGGGCGGAGGGGGGAAGAAACCCCCTCGGGGGGGGCCCCCCCGCCTCCGCCCCCCCCCGGCCACAATGGCGCGTGAGTGTCCCTTTTTTTGGGGCCCCCCCCTTCCCAATGTCCGTCCCTTGCCCCAAAACCTCCCACTATCCAATGAAAAACTTCCTAGCCGCTTTTCTTATACTGCTTCTCCCGGCAATATCCTTTTCCCAATCCCAGCCCTATACCCCCGATCCCGACCCCCTCATTCAGCAACGCCTCGAAGACTGGCGGGATCTCAAATTCGGGCTCCTCATGCATTGGGGGCCATACAGCCAATGGGGTATCGTGGAAAGCTGGAGTATTTGTCCGGAGGACCTGAGCTGGGCCAGCGGAGGACGAAAACCGGGCGTTTCCGATAATTATCATGACTACGTGGAGGCCTACGAGGACCTGCAAACGACCTTCAATCCCCTCAACTTCCACCCGGAAAAATGGGCCGCCGCGGCCAAAGACGCCGGCATGAAATACGTGGTCTTCACCACCAAGCACCACGACGGGTTTTGCATGTTCGATTCCAAATACACCGATTACAAGATCACCGGCGCGAAGACGCCCTTTTCATCGGACCCGCGCAGCAATGTGGCCAAAGAGATCTTTTCGGCCTTCCGGAACGAGGGCTTCTGGACCGGCGCCTATTTCTCCAAACCCGACTGGCACAGCGACTACTATTGGTGGAGAAAATTCCCGGCCGTAGACCGAAACTGTAACTACTCTATCCAGAAACACCCGGAGCAGTGGCAAAAATTCGTGGAATACACCCATGGCCAGATCGACGAGCTGATGAGCGACTACGGGAAGATGGATATCCTCTGGCTCGACGGCGGCTGGGTCAAGGTAAAGACAGAGGAAGAGGTCAAAGGCGAAATGTTCGGCGTGTATGAGAATAGCCGCTGGGCCCGCAATCCGCAGAGCCAGGATATCGATATGGCCGGTATCGTGCGCAAAGCCAGGGAGAAACAGCCAGGGCTCATCGTCGTCGACCGCGCGGTGCCGGGGCCGCACCAGAACTACCTGACCCCGGAACAGCATATTCCCGAAAACGGCCTGCCCTATCCCTGGGAGACCTGCATGACCATGGCCGGCAGCTGGAGCTACGTGCCCAACGACCAGTACAAACCAACGGATGAGCTGATCGAAAAACTGGCCGATATCGTGAGCAAGGGCGGCAACTTCCTGCTGAATATCGGTCCCGGTCCGGACGGGGAGCTCGACCCCGTGGCCTACGACCGGCTAAAAGAAATAGGGGAGTGGATGAAAGTGAACGGGGAGGCCATTTACAACACCCGGATGTACAAGGTGTTCGGCGAGGGGGAACGCATCCGTTTCACCCAAAGCAAGGACGGCGCCGTGCTCTACATCTTCTTCTTCGACTTTCCGGAAGGACCAGTGGCGCTAACCCATATCGCGGCCGAAAAAGGCATGCGCCTGACGCTTTTGGGCAGCGATTTGAAGGTGAAATTCAAGGCAATGGGCCAAGGCATGGAGCTCAGCTTACCGCCTGCCGCCAGAGAGGAAGGAAAGCATGTGTGGGTCATCCGGGTGGATTTTCCGGGGTAAATGCTATCTTTATTTCCTCGTTTAACAATAAACAAGCTGCATGAAAAAACTACTTTACACAATCCAGTTCCTTGCCACTTTTTTCCTCTGCGATATGGCCCTGGCCCAAAACGCCCTCGATTTCGACGGCCTCGACGACCAGATCTCCGTGCCCAACGCCTCGGGTCTGATCGTCAACAGCAACCTCTCCCTGTCCTTTTGGGTCTATCCCACCGATCCGGCGCCGGCCTTTCCGTTATTCGACGGCATGGCCGGATTCCGCAACGATGCCGACGCAGACTTTTACATCCTCCACCTGACGGCCACCTCCGTGGAAGCCCGCTTCCGCAACAGCTCGGGCCTGAGTTTCGACCTCGTGTACAACGGGGTGAACCTCAACCAGTGGAACCATTTCGCCCTGACCTACGACGGCACCAAGCTCACCCTCTACCACAACGGAGAGCATGCGGCGGCCATCTCCGCGAGCGGCTATATCCTCAACGCCGTGCGGCCCCTGAATATGGGTTTTTTGCCCTATTCGATCAATACCTTCGCCCTCGACGGCCGCCTCGACGACGTCTGCCTCTGGAGCAAGGCCCTGAGCAATACGGAGGTCAGCGAGCTATACGGCGCCTGCTCGGTGAATCTGAACGCCGATGGCCTGAAGCTGGCCTATGAATTCAACCAGGGCCTCGCCGGGAGCGACAACACCGCCATTACCACGGCTATCGACAGCAAGGGCAATATCGACGGACCCATGACCGGTTTTGCCCTTACGGGAAACTCCTCCAACTTCGTCGAATACCTCCACAGCGGTTTTGAACTGCTCAGCGAAAGCGTCTGCAACGAAAGTTATACCTCCCCCAGCGGAAATTACGTCTGGAACACCAGCGGCTCCTATACCGACACCATTTTCGGCAGCGCCTGCACGGAGGTCTTTTTCATCAACCTCTCCGTCCAGAGCGTCGACACCTCCGTGATCGAAGGCCCCGGCTCCCTGACGGCCGTCGAAAGCGGAGCGAACTACCAGTGGATCGACTGCGAAACCGGAGAACCGGTGGATGGGGCCGAGGATCAAACCTTTGTGGCGTTGGAATCCGGGCATTACGCCCTGGTGATTACCAAAAATGCCTGCTCGGACACTTCTGCATGTTATAGCCTGATCGTCGACGCGACCACCCAGGCCCTGAAAGACGAGATCGATATCTATCCAAACCCCTTTGAAGAAATACTGTTTATCAAGCTCGGACCTTCCACGCCGCCCCTGTACCTGGAAATCCGGAACTCGACGGGCCAGGTCGTGTGGACGAAAAACAGCGGCGGCGCGGTCGTAGTAAAGGCCGATTTGAGGGGGCAGCCCACGGGCGTTTACTACCTCCTGGCAATAACTACGGATAGAACAGGTGTTTGGAAGCTGGTCAAGTTTTAATTTTTTTTCTTATCAACCCCCCTTTCACTATGAGAATCCAAATTTCAATCACTCTTTTATTTCTCGTCTTCCAGGGCTTCGGCCAGGAAGAGGTTTCTCTTTTCGGCGAGGAAGGCGTCACCCGCGCGATCGTCATCGGCGTTTCCAAATACGAGGACGAGCGGATCGACCCCCTGACCTATGCCCACAAAGACGCCGAACTTTTTGCCGCCTTTCTGCAATCGCCCGCCGGCGGCTCGGTGCCCCTTGAAAACATGAGGCTGCTGACGAACGAAAAGGCCACCAACGGAAATTTCGTCAAGGAAACCCAATGGCTGATCGAGACCTGCAAATCGGGCGACAAGGCCTTTATCTACTTTTCCGGACACGGCGACGTGGAACGCATCACCAATGACCAGACCGGTTACCTGCTGACCTACAACACGCCTTTTAACCTTTACCCGGGCGGCGCCTTCAGCCTCGCTTATCTCCAGACTGTGATCAACACCCTGGAATCAAAACAGGTCAAGGTGGTGCTGATCACCGACGCCTGCCATTCGGGTAAGCTGGCGGGAGAGGGGATCAAAGGCAGCGGGGCTACTACCGCGGCCCTGGCCAAGAGCTTTTCCAATACGATCAAGGTGCTATCCTGCCAGCCCGATGAATTTTCCATGGAGGGGCCTCAATGGGGAGGCGGACACGGCGCCTTCACCTACCACCTGATCCAGGGCCTGATGGGCCTTGCCGATACCAAACCCACCGACGGGATCGTGACGGTGGTGGAAATAAACGATTACCTGACCAATACGGTGACCCTCGAAACGGCGCCCAAGGATCAATATCCCCAGGCCTATGGGGATCTGAAGGCCGAATTGGCGCTGGTGGATAAAAAAACCCTCAAAGACCTCCAAAGGGAAAGAGGCGAAAAACTGCCTTCCTTCGCCGCTGTGGATACGAAAGGCTTTGAAAAAGCCATGGTCTCGAAAGCCAGCCAGGAGGTAAAAAAGGCCTACGACGATTTTGTCCGCACCCTCGAAGCCAGGCAGTTGCTGGCCCCGGAGGGCGATTGTACCGATTTTTACTACAAACAACTCATGGCCGACAGAAGCGCCAAACAAATCTGGAGCACCCTGACCCGCAACTTCGCCGCCGCCTTGCAGGACGGTTCCCAGGAGGCTTATAATGCCTTCCTCAAAGCCGATTCCATGCATTTGGCCGATATGTTCCGCTCGGACCCGAAGTTTTCTTCGTATCCCTCTTATCTTGGCCGTGCCTGCGAATACGAAACTGGAAAAACGCAGGAATCTCTCCTGCAAGAAGCCGAGGCCAGCCAGGAGCAATCGCTGGAATATGAGTCCGAAAATGCGAACACTTTATATGAGATCGGGGTGCTGAAGCTCAAGGAAGGGGATGTGGACAAAGCCATCGCGATGTTTACAAAGGCGATGGAGCTGGCGCCCACCTGGTCGCTTCCGGTCGACCAGCTCGGCGGAATTTATATGGCGAAAGAGGATTTCAGGAAAGCCCGCGAGGTGTATGCCAAAGCCCTCGAATTGTCGCCCAGCAACCTCCAGGGCTATGCCCACCGCAACCTGGGGTATGCAAACCAAAGGCTGGGCAATTTCCGGGAGGCCGAAGAACACTACCTGGAGGCGAAAAATTACAGCCCGAACGATCCCTATGTCCATTATTACCTGGGCTCCCTGTATCGCGAAATGACCCGGCTGGATGATGCCGAAGCGGCTTTCCGGGCTACGCTTCGCATCGACCCCGGTTTTACCTCGGCTAATTATTTCCTCGGGCTCGTCTACCAGGACCAAAACCGTTACGCGGATGCTATGCCGGTATTGAAAGCCGCTTCGGAAAAAGAACCAAAAAACGCCAGCTTCCTCTATCACCTGGGCATCAATTATTTCTACATGCAGCAGTACGAGCAAAGCACCCCCATCCTCCAGCAAGTGCTCAGCCTGCAACCGGATTTTATTTATGCCTATAACTACCTCGGACAGAGCCTGAAGGCCCAGGGCCAGTTGGAGGAGGCCAAAACCGTTTGGACCAAGGCCATGGGCATGGACCAAAACGATCCGGAACATCTGTTCCAGCTAGGCCTCCTTCGCTACGAGCAGGAAGACCTGGCCGGCGCCGAAGCCCTGCTGAAAAAGGCCCTGGACCTTCAGTCGGAACTGCCCTACGCCCTCTACTACCTGGGTATGACCTACTGGAAACTCAAGCGATTGGACGAATCCCTGGACCAGCTCCTGAAAGCCCAGCCCTTCCTCCCTAATGAGCCGGACCTGAACTACCAGATCGGTCTGGTGTATTACGAAAAAAAGCAGTTCGCCGAAGCCGAGCCCTTCCTGAAAAAGGCCATCGACGCCAATCCGTCTTACGGTCTGGCCTACTACACCCTCGGACTGATCTATAAAAGCCAGGGCCGCCCCGACGAGGCTGCCGAGATGTTGGGGAAGGCCAGGGAGTTGGGGGTTCAGTTTTAGGTAAACCGCAGATTTTCTGTATATTTGAAAATACTAAATTCAATTCCCATGTATCGATTTATGTGTACCGTGCTGGCCTTATTCATGGCCGCCTCCTTGTTCGGGCAAATGAAACCCCAACTCGAAAAGCCGAAGCAGGCCAAATCCATTACGCGGGAAAGCCTGTTGGCCCCGGCGCCCATTAAACCGGGAATCCCCCAGGCCCAGAATCCCCTCGCCCCAAAAACACAATTCAGGTCCCTGGAAACCATGCCCAAACCCCTGAAAGGGCAACCCGGCCTGAAGGCCTATATCGACCGCGCTACGGGCACGCCCTATATGATCCAGGGAAATTCCCCGATACGGACAATAGAGGCCCGGACGCACTGATCTCCGATTTCTTTACCGCAGTACAACCCCACCTTAAAATACAGGACCCGGCCGGGGAGTTCGTCCTGAATCGAATGGACGTAGAACCCAGCGGCCAGATACACCTCCGCTATCGGCAGGTCTGGCAGGGAGTAGAGGTGTACGGCGCCGAAGCCGCCATTCACATGGACCAGGAGGGGATCTACCTCTTCAACGGGCGCTTTTTCCCCTCCCCGGAACTGGAGAACGTGGCGCCGGCCCTTAGCCAGGAGATGGCCTCTCAAAAAGCTCTTCAGCACGTATCGAAATTCGAGCCGGTAGTAGCATTCGACCCGGCCCTTGCGCATATTACCGGTGGAAAGCAAAGCGAGGAAAAACTGGTCATCTACCACCCGGAGCAAAAACACGAGCAGGAGCGCCTATGCTGGCACGTGACCCTCATGCCCAACATGACGGCCCGCTACAGCTATTTTATCGATGCCCTGACGGGCGAGGTGGTCCATTATTACAGCGAACTCTGCAAGCTGACCGGGCACGTACACGCTGCCTTCGAAGGGGAGGCCGCAATCGAGCGAAGCTCCGCATACCGAATTTGCAAGCCCTCCGCCTCCCGATGGACCCTATCAGACCGATGCCGACGACCTCTTTGGCCAATCCAGGGAGATCAATACGTATTGCAAAAACAATGTATTCTACCTGATTGACGCCTCCCAGACTATGTTCAACGGCCCTCAGTCGGTTTTTCCCGACGACCCGGTCGGCACGATCTGGACCGTCAACGCCCAGAATACCTCCCCGGAGAACAGTAACTTCTCCCTGGCGCATGTCACCTCCAACAATAATTCCTGGAACAATCCGAAGGCTATCAGCGCCCATTATCACGGCGAAAAGGCCTACGATTATTTCAAGGGAACCTTCCAACGGGAAAGCATCAACGGGCAGGGGGGGAATATCATATCCATGATCAACGTGGTGGAAAGCAATAACTCCCAGATGGACAATGCTTTCTGGAACGGCTTCGCCATGTTTTACGGCAATGGCAACCAGGCATTCTCTTCGCCTTTGTGCAAGGCCCTCGATGTGGCCGGCCATGAAATGTCGCACGGCGTGATCCAATCCACCGCCAACCTGGAATACATGGGGGAAAGCGGCGCCCTGAACGAAAGTTTCGCCGACGTGTTCGGCGCCATGATCGACCGCAACGACTGGAAGATGGGGGAGGACGTGGTGAACACCAGCGTTTTCTCCAGCGGAGCGCTTCGCGACCTGAGCAATCCCCACAACGGCGGCAACGACTTCAACGACGCCGGCTACCAGCCCGCGCACTACAGCGAACGCTATACCGGCAGCCAGGACAACGGCGGAGTGCACATCAACAGCGGCATCCCCAACAAGGCCTTTCAGCTTTTTGCAGACGCCATCACCAAGGACAAGGCAGAGCAGGTCTATTACCGGGCGCTCGACCTTTACCTCCTCAAATCGTCCAATTTTGTCGACTGCCGCAACGCCATTGTCCAGGCGGCTGACGATCTGTACGGGACCACGGAGGTAAACGCCGCCAATGCCGCTTTCACCGCAGTCGGCATCGGCGCGGGCGCGGGCACGGATCCGCAGACCGATATCGATACCAATCCCGGCGACGATTTTATTCTGATGTCGGACGCCGACTTTGCCGCCCTGTATATCTTCACGCCGACCGGGGAGGAAATCGCCAACCCACTCACCACCCTGGCGCCGATCAGCCGCCCCAGCATCACGGATGACGGCAGCGCCATCGTCTATGTGGCCGACGACAATACCCTGCGCGGCATCTTCCTCGACTGGAACTCCGGCGAGATAGAGGAATTCGTGGTCCAAAATGAGCCCATCTGGCGCAACGTGGCCGTGTCGAAAAAAGGCGAGCGGCTCGCGGCCCTGACTACCGACAACGACAATATCCTTTGGATCTATGATTACGGGCTGGCACAGTGGTTCGACTTCGAATTATTCAACCCCACCACCGGCCAGGGGGCGCCGACCACGGGCGACGTGGTCTACGCGGATGTGATCGAATGGGATTTCTCCGGCGAATGGGTGATCTACGACGCCTTCAACGAACTCAACAGCACCACGGGCGCCGGGATACAGTATTGGGACATCGGGTTTATCGAAGTGTTCAGTGGAAATAATTTCGCCAGTGGCCATATCGAAAAGCTGTACAGCGGGCTACCGGAAGGCGTGAGCATCGGCAACCCCACCTTCTCCAAAAACTCAGACTACATCATCGCCTTCGACTACCTAGACGAGTTTAGCGGCGAATATTTCCTCCTCGGTGTGAATATCCAGGAAGGGGAAACGGGGACCATTTTCGAGAACGTGGCACTTAGCTGGCCCAATTTTTCCGTCGACGACAACCGCCTGGTATTCGAGGCCGAGCAGGGCGGCGGAACGCCGGTGCTGGCCTTTATCAACCTCGCCTCCAACAAGATCACCGCCTCCGGCAACGCCACGGTGTATATCGAACAGGGGCGCTGGGGCGTCTGGTTTGCCAACGGAGACCGGCTCATCCATACCGATGAAATCATCGCCGAAAAGAATATACGGGTCTATCCCAACCCCACGGAAGATATGCTGAACCTGGATTTTATCTCGGAAACCAGTCAGGAGGCCACACTCCAGGTATTCGACCTGATGGGCAGGGAAATGGAGAGGGAACAATTCATGGCCGTGCCCGGCGAAAACCACAGGGAATTGTCTCTTGCGAGGCTGTCTTCCGGCCAATACTTCGTGCGGGTGGGCTTTGGAGATGGGCAGGCTGTATTTAAGGTGATGAAAAAATAAGCCGCCTATGTACGATCTCCTCGTGGTCGGCTCGGGGCCCGCAGGCGCCACTACGGCGCGGATCGCCTCTGAGCGCGGTCTTCGCGTGCTACTGATCGACAAACGACAGGAACTCGGCGCGCCCATTCAGTGCTCCGGGGCCGTGAGCGGCCATGCGCTGGAGGAAGTGGGGCTGAGCCCCGAAGGGGAGTTCGTGCAGGAAGCCATTTACGGGTTTAGTATCTACAATCAGGAAGGCCAAAAAACTACCATCGATTACCGCCAACTCAAGCCCGACGAATACGGTACCGGCGAAGGGAAAAAACCCTTGGGGTATGTGGTCGACCGACGGAGGTTCGACCGCTACCTCATGACTTTGGCAGAACGCGCCGGGGCCGAGGTGTGGCTGAAAACAGAGGGGCCTGGGTTATCAACCCTGCCCGACGGCTCCTGCCGCGTTCTACTCCGCCGCTTCAACAAGGAACTCGAAGTGCAGGCAAGGGTATTGGTCGGCGCCGACGGCCTGCAATCGCAGGTCGGAAAATGGGCCGGAATGCGCACCCACATCAAGCTCAGGGAACTGGCCAGCTGCCTGCAGTTTGTGGTAGACGGGGTAGAAACCGATGGCTTGCTCGAGATCGTAACCGGGCATCGCTGGGCGCCGGGAGGCTATGCCTGGGTATTTCCCAAAGGCCATGGATATGCCGAGATCGGCCTTGGAGTTACCCGCACGATGACCCGCCAAAATGCCCAGGCGCACCTGGAGCAATTTTTAAAAGAATCATTTTTCAAGGACCGGTTTAAAGGTCTGCGTATTTTAGAGATCCAGGGTGGAGGCGTGCCCCTTGCCGCACCCTTGCGGACCCAGTATGCCGACAACCTCATCCTGGTGGGCGATGCCGCCCGGCATGTCAACCCCATCACAGGGGGAGGTATCCACACCGCATTGAGCGGAGGGAAAATAGCCGCCCATTTTCTGTCCGAGCTGCTCGCAAAAGGGAAGAAACCCTCCCGGCAAAACCTCAAGGGCTATCAGGATCGCTGGCTGGAAGAACGAGGGAATTTTATCTGGAAACTCTACGGGGAGAAGTCGAAGATTTTCAAGAACAAGGACATTTCCTCCCGCGACGAGCAGCTTTACCAAATCATGTCGGGTTATTTCAGCCCTCATTCCGAATACAAAAAAATCTGATCGACCATGTCAAAGAAAGAACCCGTCCTTTTCCGGATCGGCTGGAATGCTTGCATCAACTGCGGCGCCTGCGTGGCAGTCTGTCCGCAGGAGGCCGGCTTTATCAGTCCATTCGACACCATAGCCGTCGATACGCCCTGCGATATCGCCTGCATGGCCTGTGAAGAAATATGTCCCGTAACAACCATTACCCATTACCTCCATGAGATTGATGCAGCATAAAAAGGAAGCCTGGTGGTTTTACCGCTTCCTTTCCATCTTTTACGACAAATACGTCAATCCGCTATTCTGGACCGAGCAGATGCGCGATCAATCCCTCCAGCTGGCTCAACTGAACGACCCGGCGCTTCGGGTGATCGACGTGGGGTCCGGGACGGGTTTCACCACCCAGGGCATCGTCCGGCATGTGAAGGCCGATCATGTGGTGTGCGTAGACCAAAGTCCCCACCAGATGGCCAAAGCAAAGGCCAAGGAAGACCTGAAGGACTGCATCTTCGAGATCGGCGACGCAGAGCAGATCCCCTTCAAGACCGACCTCTTCGACCGGTACGTGTCGGCGGGCAGCATCGAATACTGGCCCGATCCGCAACAGGGCGTGGCGGAATCGTACCGGGTGATCAAGCCCGGCGGCATCGCCCTGCTCATCGGCCCTTTGGAGCCCGGCAACCGCATCTCCCGCTTCATCGCCGAAACCTGGATGCTTTTCCCCAAGGATCGCGAATACAGGGAATGGTTCAAAACCGCTGGTTTTACGGATATCCGGGTGGAGTATGTGCGCCCACAGTGGTACAAAGGTAAAGGGGAATACGGCCTTGCAATTGCGGGGGTAAAGCCCGGGGCCGGGGCATCGCCGTCCGCAGCCGCTGTTCGGGACGAAAAAGCCACGGAAAAAGATGACTTTGGGCCGCGCATTGAAGCTCGCCTGGAGGGTATTGATCGGTTCGCTGGCCGGGTTTTTGTTTATCCCCATCGCCCTGGCCGGATACCTGCAGAATATTTTTTCTTCGAAAGCGGATATACCGCCCCAATACCGCGAGCGGCTAAACCGCCACCAGATCGTCGCCCTGATCGTGATTGCAGCGGTCGTCGCCCTGCTGTTGTGGCTAATACTTTGACCATGCGAACTGCCTTGAACGACCGCATCCGCCATTTTTACGACCGAAGCACCCGGATTTGGCTGGATACCTGGGGCGAGCACATGCACCACGGATATTACGGGGAGTCGGGTACAGAACGGAAGGATCATCGGCAGGCCCAACTGGACCTGATCGGGGAGTTGTTGCGGTGGGGAAAGGTCGAGAAGGCCTCTTCCATTCTCGACGCCGGATGCGGGGTGGGCGGCAGCGCCCGGCATTTAGCCGGCTTGTTTGATGCCCGGGTGCTGGGGTTGACCTTGAGCCCTGTGCAGGCGGAAGGGGGAGCATATTACACCAAAAAGGCCGGCCTGGAAGACCGGGTGCAGATCCGCGTGCAGGATATGATGGAACTAAGCTCCGCAGATGGGCCTTTCGACCTGGTGTGGTCTTTGGAAAGCGCGGAGCATATTCCCGATAAAAAAAGGCTTTTGGAGACTTTCTTCCAGGTCCTGGCGCCCGGTGGCAAATTCCTGATGGCCACCTGGTGCCACCGGGAAACCCCTCCGGAATTATCCCAAAAGGAGTTGGACCTATTGGCGAAGATATACGGGCACTATCACCTGCCCCCCATGATTTCCATCGGAGAATTCGAGCGCCTGGCCGGGGCTGCCGGATTTCAGGAGGTACAAACGGCCGACTGGACGGCGGCGGTGGCGCCTTTTTGGCCTGCCGTCATACGCTCGGCGTTTCGGCTGCGAAGCCTGGCCGCTTTGATGCGTTCGGGCAAACAGGCCATTCGCGGCGCCTGGGCCATGCAATTTATGACCAAAGGCTACCGGGAGGGCATTGTCCGTTTCGGGGTAATACAGGGGAGGAAGCCATGAGTTTTCTTAGAAACTTCATACGGTTCAGCCGCCTTCATACCGTGGTGGGCACCACGCTGAGCATCTCGGCGCTTTATGCGCTTGCCTTATCTTATTCGGCTTACGAGGATCTGCATCTGTCCCTGCTGGCGCTCACCCTGATCAGTTGCCTGGGCGCTAATATTTACATCGTCGGACTGAATCAGATCACCGATGTGGAGATCGACCGCATCAACAAGCCCTGGCTGCCGCTGGCATCGGGCGCATTTTCCATGCGCAGGGGGTATATTTTGATCTTCGTATCCGTGCTGGTTTCGCTTTTGATCGCCTTTTGGCTCGGGAGCTACCTGCTTTTAACGGTCCTGTTGAGCCTGGCCCTGGGGACGGCCTATTCGCTGCCCCCTTTCCGTCTCAAGCGATTTTACTTCTGGGCGGCGTTTTGCATCATCGCCGTGAGAGGGGTGATCGTCAATTTGCTGTTATTCCTGCATTTTCATTCCACCATAAACGGGTTGGAAAACATCCCACCGCTCATCTGGCTGCTCACGGCGGCGATTTTCGTGTACAGCATCGTCATTGCATGGTTTAAGGATATCCCCGACATGGAGGGCGACCGGAAGTTTCAGATTCGCACGCTGAGTTTGAGCTGGGGCGCCAAGAGCGTCTTTCTCGCTGGAAATGTGCTGATAGCCCTGGTTTATCTGTTTCTTGCCCTTGCTCCCTTTGTTTGGTCCTTGTCGGTGCACCCATGGTTTTTCGCGGGCGCCCATCTGGTCATGCTGGTTCTTTTGTGGGTAGGGGGCTTCCTTGTCCGCCTGGACGAACCGGGTTCGATGCGCCGTTATTACCAGTTTATTTGGCTGCTTTTCTTTTTGGAGTATGGGGTGTTTGGGCTGGGGAAAATGGTATACTAAAAGTTAACATTTACACCAACTCATCATCCCGATAGGGAGCTTCTTTCTCTTTTTTGAGTTCCGGCAATTCGAGTTGCTCGTCCTCCTCCTTTTTCTCCGCTACCGGGAGGCCCAATCTTTTTGCCTGCGAGCGCAGCTTTTCGGCCTCCCGCTCCAGGGCTTTTTCCTCCCAGCCCTTCCCGAAGCCCGGGTACCCGAATACATCGAAAGCGTGAAACGCTAGGCCGATGCCCCAACCAAAAATGGGCATCAAGGCCCATAGAAAACCGGGAGAGGTGAGGAGGTTGAGAAAGACCAGAAATAAGCCCACTATTACCCAGGAGTAAAAATGGGCCATAAAATCCTTGACCTTCTTGACCCGCTTTTGAGCGAGCTTGACGTAGTCGGGTTCTTTTTCTTTTGCCATACTAAACGAGGTCTTTTTCGTCGTAGTTTTTGCGAAGCTCCTTCAAATCCAGAGGCTTTTCAGGCGGAGCGGGCGGGAAAGTGGTTTCCTCCGGCGGTTTGCTGCCTTTCATGCGCTCCATCTCCTTTTCGATCTCCTGGTCTTCCCATTCCGGCGTCAGGATATTGGTGCCGGGTATGCCGAACACCTTGACGTAGTGAAATGCCAGGCCCATGCCCCAAAACAGGGTAGCGGGCAGGAATCCGAACATATCGCCGTCCATCGCTACGACCAAAGACATGACCACATTGATGATGACAAAGGTCTTCAGGTGGTTGAAAAACTTCTTCTTCTTTTGGACCTTGGTCCGGGCCTGTTGATAATATTGCTCTTCCATGCTCGAAATTTGTGCGGTGAGAAAATAACGGCTCCAATTAAAGCCCTTGGGGAGGAAAAGTCAAATTCTTTCGATCAAATGACTAATTAGCGGGTTCCGGCGCTTGCTTTTGGAATAAATTTCTCGTCTGGTTGCCCGCCAGCGCGCCCAGGGCGCCGAGGATTCCGCCCAGCAGGCCGGCCATGAGCCCCATCTGCAACGCGCCGATCCCTCCAAACAGCCGCCCCATGCGGCCCGCAAGCAGGTCGTGGTTGAGGGTGCTCAGATAAAAGGCCATACCCCACCAGAGGATGGCGCCGCAGAAAAGCCCGATCAGGGTGGCGATCAAGCGGTTTGGGATGTGAAAAACCAGAGCCGCTAAAAACGCGGTCGGCGCCAGGACCCACCACCAGGGCAGGAACCATTGGGCGGCAAATCCCACCAGGAGGGTTGCCATAAATTGGAAGAATAGGTTCATAGCGGCGATAATACTTCTTCGTAAAGAATGTCCTGCTTTCGGTCTTTTTCGGAGCTCATAAAGAACAGGGGAAAATACAGCCCCTTGGCCCAGGGTTCCAGGAAGTTGTCGTAGTAGGGACTTCCGGGGTTGCCGGACTGTCCGCCGGGATAGACGCCGTAGGCCTTGATCTCCGGCCCCATTTCCACCACCATCCGCCAACTGGGCCCGTTGTTGGGTCGCGTGGCGTTGAGCGCTTCGGCGTAGCCGCCAGGGTAGAGCGGGGGCGCCGAAAAGGCCTCCAGCCTCGCCAGGTGGTTGATCTGCACGGCGTGGTGCTTGCCCCAGTTATAATCGGCTTCGTCCAGCCGGGGCCGGAGCAGCCGGATGGCCCTTCGGAAAGCCTCCGTCACCGTCTGTTGAGGGGTTTCGCGCTCGGGGGTGGCGAGGATATCCCAAAAACCATTCATCGGGTCCTCCTTTAATAACTGCACCGTCCGCCAACGTTCGGGCTGCATCACGGCGAGGGTATCTCTGATGGTATGAAATTCGTCCCACAGCGTCGTATCGAGCGCATGCCACCACTCGTCGAAGATCACCGGGGGTATTTTGAAAGAATGGAATTGGTAATCCCAGGTTCCCAGCAACTGGACCAGACCCTGCTCGATGGCAGTGAGCCTGCTGGTGTCGAGCAGGCGCAGCATCTCGGGCAGGGCTTCCTCCGCCAGGATGCTGAAATTGCTCGTTTGCAGGTCCATCATGGCGTAGATGGTGAAGTTGTTGCGCTCAGCCAGCCGCCGGTCGGCATAGCGGCCGCGGTAGACGTTGAAATCGCCGTTGTAGTAATAAGGATAATTTGGCCCCGCCGATAATTGGTTGGCCGAAGAGACGAAACCCCGCTTCGGGTTTTTCATCCGGGGTAGGTCCGTGAAGGGGATGAATTCCGACCAGAAGCTGGCAGAGTTGTCGCCTTTCTGAATAAAACGGCCCTGCTCTCTGCCCTTGATCGGAAATCGTCCGGTGACCGTCAGGGCGATATCCCCGTCGCGGGCGGCGAAGGCCATGTTCTGGCCGGGGAAATGAAACCCGCTCGAAGCTTTCTGAAATTCATCGTAATTCCGGGCGGCATTGATCCCCAGCAAAAAGCCGAGTTCGGAGGCGCCGGGTTCTTCCACAGCGGCCCATCGCATGGCCAGGTTCCGCTTGGGGTGTTTTGCGTCCTGATAGACGATAGGTCCCCAATGGGTGAAGACCAGCGTATCGAGCACGGGCTTCGAGCCCCTGATTTTAATGGTGTCGACCACCACGGTAGCCGCTTTTTGCTGGCCGTCGAAGAGATAGTGGGTTTTCGCCGGGTCGGTCCAATCCACCTCGTACCAGTCGAGCACGTCGTGGCCGGCGTTGGTCCAACCCCAGGCCACGTATTCATTGAATCCCAGCACGATGCCCGGCAGGCCCGGCAGGGTTACGCCGTAGACGTTCATGTCCGGGGTATGGATTTGCATCTCCATCCACAGGGAGGGCAGGCTGAGGGGCAGGTGCGGGTCATTGCAGAGAATGGGAGATCCCGAAGAGGTCTTCTTTCCGCTGACGGCCCAGTTATTGCTGCCCAGGTCGCGATCGGGTTTGGGCATCAAGTCCACATCCCAAAAACCCATCGGCCCGGGGGGCACGGCGGACAGGGAAGGGGCCTGCAAACTATCGACCCACTGGCAGGAATCCGGCACGATGCTCGACTCGAACTGCGGCCGCTCGGGGAAGAGCGATCGGAAGACGTCCTCGCCCAGCCAGGCCAGGGTATTGGTGGCTTCGACGTCCGTTTCCCTAAAGCAGAGCAGGGCCGTATTCAGTTTTTGGACCAGGCCCGTTTTGATGGGCGACCAGGGCTCCGGCGCGTAGTCCAGGATCTTGAACTCCACCGGGTAGTCCTTTGGCTTTAAAGTGCTGATATAGGCATTCACCCCGTCGGTATAGGCCTGGAGAAGCGCCATCGTATCGGGCGCGCGAGCCCAGGCCTTGAGGGAGGCCTCAGCGCCGCGGTACAATCCGCGGCGTCGCTGGAATCGGTCGTATTCTGCAGTGCGCTCGCCCATGACCTCCGAGAGGCGGCCGGCGCCGCTGCGGGCGGCCAGGTCCATCTGCCAGAGCCGGTGCTTGGCCACGACGTAGCCCTGTGCCATGAGGGCGTCCTTGAGGTTTTCGGCGAAGATATGGGGCACCATCCGGGAGTCGTAGATAATGTTAACCGGGCCGCTCAGTCCCGGCAGGGAGAGTCCTTTGCTGTCGTATTCTCCGAAGGCCTCGGCGTTTTGCCAGAAACCTCCGTATGGATTGAGCAATTTGCCCAGGGGCGGGAGGGGTTCGATGCCCAGCGGATTGGAAGTATTCAAAAACCACACCAGGCCCAAGGTGAGCAGGAGCGTAAACAGTAGTTGGAAATATCGCATATAGCCCGGTTTGATGAGGCGAACGCCAAACAACCGTGAATTTAGGAAAAAACCTTTACAAATACAGCCCGGCTTCTGTTTTAATGGCGATCTGGGCCTTGTCCAAAGAAGTGGTTTCCTGCATTTCCAGGTAGTTGAGCAGCACCCCTGAAAGCTCGGCCGCGGGGGCTTTGGGGTCCACCTTTTCGGCGATGGCGTTGATGATGCCCTCGGTTTCCTGCCGTGCTACGCGCAGGATTTCCCACAATTTTTCGGAGACATAGACTTGCTGGGTGACGTTGTGTTCGTACTCCTGGTGAATAGCCAGCAGCATGGCCACGCGCAGAGCGGCGGCGGTAGAATCCTCGGCCCGGAGGCGGAACAGGAGGTTGGGGATGCCGATCCGCTCCACGAGCAGGGAAAGCCGCTCGTAGGCCTGCAGGCGCATGGGCAGGGAAATGCTCTGCTGTTTTTGCCGGTAATCGAGCACCTGGATCTGGTATTGTTTTTTCATGAATTCCTTGAAGAGAAAATACACCGTCAGAAAGACGATCAGCGCGGGCACGGTGATCTTGACGATTTCCAGGATGACGGCTAACCAGGTAGGCATGGCGTTTCTTTTTTTAGAGCCACAAAGGTAAGCAACCCTGCAAACTTCTACGTGCCGATTGTTGTTTATGCTTTTGCCACAGAATTTATTAATTTTGCAAAAAGGCTAAAAAATGAGCGATACACAGACCGCCATAGGCATCCAGCCGATTTCTCTGACTCCCCGCGCGGTGGAGGCCCTCAATCGCATCATCACCGAGCAGGAGGTGCCGGCCGATCACGGCCTGCGCGTTGGCGTCACCGGAGGCGGTTGTTCGGGATTTTCCTATGTACTTGGATTCGACCTCCCCAAGGAGAACGACGATCAGTTTGAGATCGGCGGCATCCGGGTGTTTATGGAAAAAGCCCACGCAATTTACCTGCTCGGCATGGAGGTCGACTGGGTAGAAGGCCTCAATAACCGCGGTTTTTCGTTCAATAACCCCAACGCAAAGGATACCTGTGGCTGCGGGACGTCATTCTCGGCCTGAGGCCACCGGGGTAAACCCACCATCACCCTCATTGCGTAAATTTTGGGAAACCGATTAGTCATTATTCCAACCTATAACGAACGGGAAAACGTCGTTCGGATGATCGACACCGTGCTCGCCCTGCCCGGCGACTTCCACATCCTGATCGTGGATGACGGTTCCCCCGACGGCACCGCGCAACTCGTTCGCCAGGAGCAAGCCCGCTTTCCCGAGCGCCTCTTTATGCTGGAACGATCCGGAAAACTCGGACTCGGCACCGCCTACATCGCCGGCTTCCGCTGGGGACTGGAGCGCGGCTACGACTTTTTCTTCGAAATGGACTGCGATTTTTCCCACCACCCGGAAGACCTGCCGCGCCTTTACGCCGCCTGCATCGAAAAGGGCGGCGACTTGGCCGTGGGCTCCCGCTACGTGAAGGGCGGAAAGCTCGAAAACTGGCCCCTGGACCGCATCCTGCTCTCCTTTGGCGCCTCCCTCTACGTGCGCATGATCACCTGGATGCCCGTCAAAGACCCCACCGCGGGCTTCGTCTGCTACACCCGCAAAGTGCTCGAATCCATCGACCTGGACAAGATCCGCTTCATAGGCTACGCATTTCAGATCGAGATGAAATTCGCCTCCCGCCAACTCGGCTTCCGCATCGTCGAGATCCCCATCACCTTCACCGACCGCGTGGAGGGCAGCTCCAAAATGTCCAAAGGCATCGTCCGCGAAGCCATCCTCGGGGTGCTGGAGATGAGGTGGAGGGGGTTGTTTGAATCTTATGGGAGGGTAGTATAACCCCCAGTGTCACAAAGTGGGAATCCCTCCCACTCCTTTTCCAAGTAACCATTCTTTTTATTCAATGATTTGATTACAGAGTGCGCGCATTTTGTAATCAAATCATTGCATTTGTCGTGCCCATTTCAAAAAAGTGGAAAAAAGTGTAAAATAATGGTGTCGAAAAGTGGTAAAATGTGTCGGAAAGTAATACATTTGGTACACCTAAATTAAGTAAAGGTGTAAATGGCCCAGTTATTAGGCGAATACGAATGCAAAATTGATCCGAAAAGCCGGATGCGGCTTCCCTCGGGGCTGATCAGTCAGCTGGGGGAGGAGAAACCTGCATTTGTCATCAACCGGGGCTTTGAAAACTGCCTGATCCTCTATCCCGAAAAAGTTTGGGAAGAGATCAGCAAGGAAGTGAACGGCTTGAACCAATACGACCGCCGCAACCGCGACTTTGTGCGCTATTTCTACCGCGGCGCACAGCGCATGGAAGTCGACGGCGCCGACCGGATCCTCATCTCCAAACGCCTGCTCGAATATGCGGGGATCGGAAACGACGTGATCCTGGTAGCCGTGAACGACCGCATTGAGATCTGGGCCAAAGACAAATACGACCGGATGCTGGACGACGAACCGGCCGATTTTTCGGATCTGGCCCAGGTAGTCCTCGGGGACAAGAAAGCAGGAAAAGACCCCGAATGAGCTACCACGATCCGGTCTTATTGAAAGAATCAATTGAATACCTGGCCGTCAAAAGAGACGGTATATATGTCGACGCGACATTCGGAGGAGGAGGGCACAGCAAAGCGATCCTGGCTCAATTGGGGCCGAAAGGCCGCCTGTTGGGCTTCGATCAGGACGAAGATGCGAGCGCCAATTTGCTAGACGACCCCCGGTTTACCTTCGTAGCCGGCAATTTTCGCCACCTGCAGCGCTATCTGCGCCTGCACGGAGTGGAAAAAATAGACGGATTGCTGGCCGACCTGGGCGTTTCTTCCCACCAGTTCGACACCGCCGAGCGCGGTTTTTCCTACCGCTTCGAATCGGAGCTGGATATGCGGATGGATAGGGGAGGCGGAAAAACGGCGGCAGACATATTAAATACGTACGACGCGAATTCCTTGCAACAGATCTTCAGCGAATACGGAGAAGTCCGGAACGCGAGGACCCTGGCCCAGCGGATCGCCGAGGTGAGAGGAAAAAAACCGTTCAAAACGGTGGGAGACCTCCTCGCTCTGGCAGAAGCCCTGGCAAAAGGCCAGAAAATGCGCTACCTCTCGCAGGTCTTTCAGGCCCTGCGGATGGAGGTGAACGAAGAGGCGGAGGTCTTGGAAGCCCTTCTTCAAGGCGCACAGGAAGCGCTCAATCCGGAAGGCAGGCTGGTGGTGATCTCCTACCACAGCATCGAGGACCGGATGGTAAAGAATTTTCTGAAAACGGGAAATATACAAGGGGAAGTACAGTCGGATTTTTACGGCAATATCTACCGACCCTTTGAAATCTTGACAAAGAAAGCGGAGGCGCCCTCTCAGGAGGAGCTAAACCGCAACCCCCGGGCACGGAGCGCAAAAATGCGCGCCGGTATCCGGTTAAAGTAGCAAGTGATGGCAAACAAAAAATCCACCGGAGTTTACACAGCTCTCGGGAGTAAGAGCGCAGAGCTCGTGCTCCAGAACCTGCCTTTTGTCCTGTTCCTGGGATTCCTCGCCATTATCTACATCGCCAACGCACATTACGCTGAAAAAAGAGTTCGGGAGGTTTTCGAACTCCAGAAGGAAGTGAAAGACCTCCGCCGGGAATACCATTCCCTGCGGGCGGATATTGCTTTTAACAGCCGGCGCACGGAGCTGGCCCGCCAACTGAAAGGCAAGGGCCTGGGCCAATCCATCCGCCGCCAAAAAAAGATAACGGTTCCGGACTAAACCCCGAAAAATCAACCCGCAAGGATTATGACGACCATCCGCAATGAAGTTTTGTACCGATTGTACTTTGTGCTGGCCCTGCTGGTCGTAGTGGCGGGTCTGATCTTTGCCAAAGCGGTCCAGATCAGCGTGATGGAAGGGGAATACTGGAAAGGCCGCGCCGAGGAAAAATACGTGCAATTCCGCAAGCTCGAAGCCGACCGCGGCAATATCCTCTCCTCCGACGGCAGCCTGCTGGCTACCTCGCTTCCCTATTTCGACGTGGCATTCGACCCCAACTCCTCCGGGATGCTGGAATCGGATTTCAACCAATACGTCGACTCCCTGGCATACTGCCTGGCCACCTTCATCGATCCAACCTTTACTCCCGGGGCCTACCGCGACTTACTGATACAAAAACGACTGGAAGGCGCCCAATACCTGTCGATCAAAAAGGACGTGAACTTCGAACAGATCAAGCTCATCCGCGATTTCCCCCTGTTCAACATGGGGCAATTCAAGGGCGGGCTGATCGTCATGCCCAAATTCCGCCGCGAACGCCCCTTCGGCCTGCTGGCCCACCGGACTATCGGCTACGTTCGGGAAGGCATCGCTCCCGTCGGCCTCGAAGGAAAATACGACGATGTCCTGAGAGGCGAAGCCGGCCAGCAGATGATGATGAGGGTAGCGGAAGACATCTGGAAACCCATGGAGGACCTGGCCAAGATCGAACCCAAGAGCGGCAAGGATATCCTCACCACGATCGATATCGACATCCAGGACGTGACCGAAGAGGCCCTCTTCCGCGCGGTCGACCGCCACCGGGCGGAATACGGCGTGGCCATCGTCATGGAAGTGGAAACCGGCGCCATCCGCGCCATCTCCAATATCGGACGCACCCCAGAAGGCCACCTGTGGGAAACGTATAATTACGCCATCGGCTCGGCCACCGAGCCGGGATCGACCTTCAAGCTGGCCTCCATGCTGGCCCTGCTCGAAACCGGCTACGTCGACCTCGACGATTCCATCGAGATCGACGGGGGGCACGTGACCTTTTACAAGGACGAAATGGTCGACGCCTACCCGCACAACATAGACACGACCACTGTACAGCACGTATTCGAAATGTCCTCCAACGTGGGCATGGCCAAACTGGTGCAGCGCTATTTCGGCGATTCCAAAAAGGAAGAAAAATTCATCGAATACCTCAAGGAGTTCAACCTCCACCTGAAAACCGGTATCGAGGTCGACGGAGAAGCCGCGCCTTATATCAAGGAGGCTTTCGACGCCAGCAACGGCTGGAGCGGCACGACCCTGCCCTGGATGTCCACGGGCTACGAGGTCATGCTCACCCCCTTACAAATGCTCAACTTTTACAACGCCGTGGCCAACGACGGCCAAATGGTGAAACCCTACCTGGTCTCCGAAGTCCGGGAATACGGCAACACCGTCGACCGCTTCCCGCCCACGGTGATCAAACGCCGCATCGCATCCAAGAGGTCGATCGAAAAAGTGCAATTCCTGCTGGAGCAAGTGGTACTCAACGGAACGGCCAAAAAACTCAAAACGGATAAATACAATTTCGCCGGAAAAACCGGAACGGCCCAGGTCAACTACAAGCGCCTCAACGACAAAACCCATGTGGGCGGCTACCAGGCCAGTTTTGCGGGGTATTTCCCGGCGGAAAATCCGAAATATTCCTGCATCGTGCTGATCAGCGAGCCGAAGAGCTTCGGGCAGTACGGGGCCGAGGTGGCTTTGCCGGTGTTTCGCGAGATCGCCGACCAGATATTCGCCACCAAACTGGAGCTTCAAACGCCCATCAACATCGGACCGAAACCCGAGCTGGTGAAAAACCAGTTGCCGGATTACCATATCGGCGACCGCAAGGAAATGGAATACCTGCTCAAGACATTCGACATCAAATACCAGGGAGATCCGGAATCCCCCATGGTGCTGCTCCGCGCAGAATCCGACACGCTCAGCCTGCTGACCTATACCCTTTCCAAAAAAAGGATCCCGAACGTCGTGGGGATGGGCCTGCAGGATGCCCTCTTCGTGCTCGAAAACCTGGGATTGAGGGTCGAGATCAGCAGCAGTTGCGGCAGGGTCATTCAACAATCAGTAAAACCCGGAACTCCGGTCAGGGGCCAAACCCTTTATTTGCGCCTCGGCTAAGTAACAAAATATGAAACAGCTTTCGGACATATTGGATCGCGTCACCGTCCTTCGAATGGAGGGGAACCCCCGCACGGCCATCCGCCGCATCGGGGCCGACTCCCGCGCCATCGAAGCGGGCGATCTGTTCGTCGCTGTGCCAGGCGTTCAGGTGGACGGCCACCGTTTCATTCCGGAAGTGCTGCAAAAAGGCGCCTCCGTCATCGTGGCCCAAACGGCGCCCGCCGAATTGCCCGCAGGCGTTTGCTGGGTGCAGGTGGAAGATAGCACCCTGGCCCTCGGCCTGATCGCGGCCAATTTCTACGACAACCCCTCCCGCAAGCTCAAGCTGGTGGCCGTGACCGGCACCAACGGCAAAACGACCACCGCCACCCTGCTCTGCGACCTGGTCCGCAACCTCGGCTACAAGACGGGCCTGCTTTCGACCGTGGAAAACCGGATCGGCGGCAAGGTCTATCCCTCCCGGCTGACCACCCCCGACCCGGTCTACATTCAGAAGCACATGGCCGACATGGTCGAGGCGGGCTGTTCCTACGCATTCATGGAGGCCAGCAGCCATGCCATCCACCAGAAACGGATCGCCGGACTGCAATTCGAGGGCGCGGTGTTCACCAACATCACCCACGATCACCTGGACTATCACGGGACCTTCGCCAACTATATCGCCGCGAAAAAACAGCTCTTCGACGAGCTCCCGGCCACGGCCTTTGCCTTAGTCAACGCCGACGACCCGCGGGGGAGCGTCATGCTTCAAAACACCGCCGCCAAAACGCATACCTACGCCCTGAAGAAACTGGCCAAATTCAAGGCCAGGATACTGAGCTCCGGATTTTCGGGGCTGCACATGAAACTGGATGGAACCGATTTCCACGGCCGCCTGATCGGCGCCTTCAATGCGAGCAACTACCTGGCCGTGTACGCCACCGCCCGTCTGCTCGGCTTCGAAAAAACCGAAGTGCTCACCGAACTGAGCCGCCTGACCCCGGTGCCCGGCCGCTTCGAAACCGTGGCACACCGGCCGCTCCGTGGTCGGTATCGTGGATTACGCCCATACGCCCGACGCCCTGGAAAAAGTGCTCCAGACCATTGACGAGTTGCGGAAGGGAAAGGAAAATATCATCACCGTGGTCGGCTGCGGAGGCGACCGCGACAAGACCAAGCGCCCGGTCATGGCAGGCGTGGCCTGCAAATGGAGCAACCGCGTCATCCTGACCTCCGACAACCCCCGCAGCGAAGATCCCGAACAGATCCTCCGCGAGATGATGGAAGGCGTATTGCCCGAACAACAGGCCAAGGTGCTGAGCATCCTCTCCCGAAAAGAGGCCATCCGCACCGCGAGCGCCCTGGCCCAGCCCGGAGATATCATCCTGGCCGCCGGCAAAGGCCACGAAAAATATCAGGAAATAAAAGGAGTCCGCCACCCCTTCGACGACGTAGCCGAACTCCTCGCCGCCCTAAGCGGTACCACAATAAATAACTAAAAACTAAAAACTAATAATTAAAAACTCCCTCGAATGTTATACGAACTCTTCCAATGGCTTCAAGATTGCTGCGACATCCCCGGTGCGGGCTTGTTTAAGTATATCACATTCCGCGCGGGAGTGGCCGTTGTGATCTCCCTGCTGATCAGCATGGTGTACGGAGGACGTATCGTGCGCTACCTGCAAAAACTGCAGATCGGCGAAACCGTGCGCGACCTGGGCCTGGAAGGGCAAAAAGCAAAGGAAGGCACCCCCACGATGGGCGGCGTGATCATCATCATGGCTATCCTCATTCCCTGCCTCCTGATGGCCGACCTGAGCAACGTCTACATCCTGTTGATGCTCCTGGCCACGGTGGTGATGGGGGCCATCGGCTTCCTGGACGATTATATCAAGGTGTTTCGCAAAAACAAGAAAGGGCTTAGCGGGATGTTCAAGATCCTGGGCCAGGTCCTTTTCGGGCTCATCATCGCCTTGGTCATGCTGTACCACGAAGACATCGTCGTGCGCGTGGGCATGGATGAAGCGCTTCTGAACAAATACGAAATCGTAAAAACCGACTTCATTGAGGATGCCGCGGGCAACAAAATCGAATACGCCTACGTGAAGACCACGCTGACCAACGTGCCCTTCATCAAAGGCAACAACTTCGATTACCGTACCCTGCTCTGGTTCTTAGGCGACAATGCCATGGTATGGGTCTGGATGGTCTTCGTACCGATCGTGATCTTCATCGTGACGGCCGTTTCCAACGCTGCCAACCTCACCGACGGCCTGGACGGCCTGGCCACGGGCGTATCGGGGATCATCGGCTTTACGCTGGCCATTTTCGCCTACGTATCCGGCAACAGCATCGCGGCCGAATACCTCAATATTCATTTTTTGCCCGGCTCGGGAGAACTGGTGATCTTTTCCGCCTGCTTCCTGGGCGCCAGCATCGGCTTCCTGTGGTACAACTCCTATCCCGCCCAGATATTCATGGGCGATACCGGGAGCCTGACCCTTGGTGGGATCATCGCAGCCATGGCCATCCTGCTGCGCAAAGAACTCTTCATCCCCTTGCTGTGCGGGATCTTCCTGGTCGAAAACCTGTCGGTGGTGCTCCAGGTCGCCTGGTTCAAATACACCAAAAAAAGATACGGAGAGGGAAGGCGCATTTTATTGATGTCGCCCCTTCACCATCATTACCAGAAAAAAGGCATGCCGGAGACGAAGATCGTCACCCGGTTTTGGATCGTAGGCCTGCTGTTGGCCGTGTTGACCGTCCTGACTTTGAAAATACGTTAACTCATGCAATCGAATAACGGAATAGCCATACTGGGAGGAGGAGAAAGCGGCGTTGGCGCTGCGCTTCTGGCGCAGGCCAAGGGCTTCCGGGCATTCCTGTCCGACCGGGGTTCGATTGCGGCAACACATAAAGCTGCACTGGAACAGGCAGGCATCCCCTTCGAGGAAGGACGCCACTCCCTCGACCGGATCGCCCAGGCAGAACTGGTGGTGAAAAGCCCCGGTATTCCGGAAAAAGCGGAGGTCGTTCAATTCCTTCGGGAAAAGGGAATCGCCATCGTTTCCGAGATCGAGTTTGCAGCCCGGTATACCAAAGCCACCATCGTGGGCATCACGGGTACCAACGGAAAAACAACGACCACCCGGCTGGCACACCACCTGGCCATTACCGGCGGCCTGAATGCGGGCATCGGCGGCAACGTGGGCAACAGCTTTGCCAGGGAAGTCATCGCAGACCGCTTCGATTGCTACATCCTGGAACTGAGCAGCTTTCAACTCGACAATATCGAGCATTTCCGGCCGGATATCGCCCTGGTGCTCAATATCACCCCCGACCACCTCGACCGCTACGAATACAGCATGGAGAACTACATCTCCTCCAAGCTCCGGGTTGGCGCGAACCAAACCCCGCAGGATTATTTCCTCTTCAACGCCGACGACGAAAACACTGCGGCCGGCATGAAGCGGACGATGCTCGCGGCCAGGAAGCTCCCGATTTCGATGGAGAGCGGTCCCGAAGGCTCGCCCTTATTGGTGGACGGCCACGCATTTGACCTGAACAAAGGCCCGCTGCGCGGACGGCACAACCGATTCAACGCCCTCTGCGCCATTCAAACGGCGTTGCTGCTGGGCGTGGATCCCAATCTTATTCAAAAAGGCCTCGATACTTTTGAAAATACACCCCACCGGATGGAGAAAGTGCTGGAATCGGATGGGGTATTGTTCCTCAACGACAGCAAAGCCACCAATGTGGAGGCCGTTTACTACGCGCTGGAAGCCATGACGCGCCCTGTGATCTGGATCGCCGGAGGCACGGACAAGGGCAATGACTATGCCCCTCTCATGCCTTTTGTCCGGGAAAAGGTCAAGGCACTCATTTGCATGGGGGTGGACAATGCGAAGCTCGTTCAGTCATTCGGAGGGATGGTCGCGCACATTTCAGAGGCACGCAGTGCAAAAGAAGCCGTAGAGCAGGCCCTTGGGCTTGCCAAAAAAGGAGACGTCGTATTGCTGTCGCCGGCATGCGCCAGTTTCGACCTGTTCCGGAATTACGAAGACCGGGGAGAACAGTTTAAAAAAGCAGTCCGGGAATTTCTTTCAACCACCACGAACCAATAGCGCCATGTCAAATATCGGAAAACGGATCTATGCAGAATTGAAGGGCGACCGGGTCATCTGGATGATACTGGCCATACTGGCGCTGTTCTCCATCCTGACGGTGTACAGCGCTACGGGAAGCCTGGCCTACCAGCAAAGGGCCGGCAATACGGAGGCCTTTCTCATCCGCCATGGATTTATTCTGATGCTGGGCCTCTTCATCGCCTATTTGGCCTATTCGGTCAACTACATGCGCTATAAATTTGCCGCGCCCTGGTTGATGACCATCGCCATACCCCCTGTTGGCCTACACCCTGTTCTTCGGACAGGAGATCAACGACGCACGCCGCTGGATCGAGGTGCCCTTTATCGGCATTACCTTTCAGACCTCGGACTTCGCCCGCGTGGCGCTCATTCTGTTCGTGGCCAGGGAGATCACCCGGCACAACGACTATATCAAGGATTTTAACAAGGCCTTCCTGCCCATCATCGTCCCGATTCTGATGGTGTGTGCGCTCATCGCCCCGGCCAATTTATCGACGGCCCTGTTGTTGTTTTTGACTTGCGTGCTGATGATGTTCATCGGGCGGGTAGCCGTCAGATACATCGTCTTGCTCCTGATCCTGGGCGTCATCACCTTCGCAGCCCTGGTGGGCATCGAAAAGGTGTTTCCCGATCTAGTGCGGGTCGAGACCTGGAGCAGCCGCTTGCGCGATTTTGCGACCAACCCGGAGGGCGGTTATCAGGTCATGCACTCGAAAATAGCCATCGCCAGTGGGGAATGGATCGGCCTGGGCCCGGGCAACAGCGACATGCGCAATTACCTGCCGGCGCCGTATTCCGACTTCATCTACGCGATCATTTGCGAGGAATACGGACTGATCGGAGGTTTCCTGATCCTGGGCCTGTTCGTGCTGCTGATGTTTCCGGACCACGGCCCTGGTCACGAAGAGCTCTAAACAATTCGGGGCCTTGCTGGCCCTTGGCCTTTCCCTGAGCATGGTCATCCAGGCCCTGGCCAATATGGCCGTGTCGGTAAACCTCGTGCCGGTGACGGGATTGACCCTGCCTGTGGTGAGTATGGGCGGTACTTCGGTATTATTCAGTTGCCTGGCGTTCGGGATGATCCTGAGCGTGAGCAGATATGTGGAACAAGTTACATCACAAGAAGCGGACGCCGAATGAAGGTATTGATCAGCGGAGGCGGAACGGGCGGCCATGTTTTTCCGGCCATAGCGATTGCAGATGCGATCAAAAAAGCCATGCCCGGCGCCGACTTCCTCTTTGTGGGCGCGATGGGGAAACTGGAAATGGAAAAAGTCCCGAAAGCGGGCTATTCGATAGAGGGTTTGTGGATCAGCGGGTTTCAGAGAAAGTTGACGGTGCGTAACCTCCTGGTGCCCTTCAAACTCGCCGCCAGCCTGATCAAGGCGCGCAGACTGGTGCGTCGATTTACGCCGGATGTGGCGGTGGGAGTGGGCGGATACGCCAGCGGACCCACCCTGGAAATGGCCTGCCGCATGGGCGTGCCGGCCCTGATCCAGGAACAGAATTCATACGCCGGAGTGACTAACCGCCTGCTGGGCTCCAAAGTCAGTAAGGTCTGTGTGGCATTTGAGGGGATGGAACGCTATTTCCCCGCCGAAAAGATCGTCTTCACCGGCAATCCGGTGCGGGACGCCATTCGCAGCAGCCATGCGAGCCGGGAAGAGGGGATCGCCCATTTCCAGCTCGATGCCGGGAAAAGGACGATCCTGGTCTTCGGAGGAAGCCTCGGCGCGCGTTCGATGAACGAAGCCATGGCGCTCCAGACCGAGCTCCTGGCCAAAACCCCGGATGTGCAGGTGATCTGGCAATCGGGATCCCTCTACATCGACCGTTTCCGCGATTGCGACACGGCGAAGCTGACAAATGTGAAGATCATGCCCTTCATCGACCGGATGGACCTGGCCTACGCAGCCGCCGATGCGATCGTCGGCCGCGCGGGCGCCATCACCATCTCGGAGCTCTGCCTGGTGGGCAAGCCCGTGGTCCTGATCCCCTCGCCAAACGTGGCGGAAGATCACCAGACCAAAAACGCCATGGCCCTGGTGGAGAAAAACGCGGCGGTATTGGTGAAAGACGGGGAAGCGGGCGAATCGATCATCCGCAAACCATTGGAAATACTAAAAGACCGCAATTGGGCGGAGTCGCTGGGGAAGAATATCCTCCTGCTGGCCCGGCCGAATGCGGCGGAAGATATAGCGAAACAGGTAATAATACTGGCAAATCTTAAAGTTTAGGAGGTTTAGAAAGTTTAGGAGGTTTAGTTTTCTAAACCCTCTAAACCCTCTAAACCCTCTAAACCCTCTAAACCTCAAAAATGAACCTCGACGCCATCAAAAAAATGTACTTCATCGGAATCGGCGGTATCGGCATGTCGGCCCTTGCCCGCTATTTCCGGCGTCGCGGCGTCGAGATCTGGGGCTATGACCGCACCGAAACGCCCCTGACCCAAACCCTGGAAGAGGAGGGCATGCACATTCATTTCGACGAAAATGTCTCCCGGATACCGGAAGGCATCGATCTGGTGGTGTACACCCCCGCTGTTCCCGCACAACACCAGGAACTGGTCTTTTTTATCGAAAATAACTACCCGGTGGTCAAGCGCTCCGAACTGCTCGGCATGGTGAGCCGCTCTTCCAAAACGCTGGCCATCGCCGGCACCCATGGGAAGACGACTACTTCCAGCCTGCTGACCCATGTCCTGCGCACCGGCGGCGTGGACTGCACGGCATTCCTGGGCGGCATCGCCCTGGATTTCGAATCGAATTACGTGGAGGGAAACAGCGATTGGGTCGTGGCGGAAGCCGACGAATACGACCGCTCCTTCCTGCAGCTCCAGCCCAGGATGGCCGCCATTTTATCGATGGACGCCGATCACCTGGAGATATACGGCGATGCCGGGCAGATGCTCGAACAAGGCTACCTGGCCTTCGCCCGCCTTGTCCACCCGGAGGGCAAGCTCTTCGTGCGGCACGACCTGCTGGGCTATTTCGACGGCTTTGCCAACGTGTTCGGCTATGGGGTGGGAGAGGGGACTTACCGCTCTTCGATCCGCGGGGTGGAGAACGGCATGATGGTATTCGACTACCAGGACCCGAAAGGAGAATTGAAGGAATTGAAACTCTCGATCCCCGGCCGCCACAACGTGGAGAACGCGACGGTGGTGCTGGCCATAGCCCGCGAGCTGGGCGTAGAGGAAGAGCCGATCCGCAAAGCGCTGGCCGGTTTTCGAGGCATCAAGCGCCGTTTTGAGCGGATTGTGGAAGGCGAGGATATGGTTTATATCGACGACTACGCCCACCATCCCGCAGAACTGGAGGCGACCATTCAAGCGGCCCGGGTCATTTTCCCCGGCAGGCGCCTGACCGGCATCTTCCAGCCGCACCTCTACAGCCGCACCCGCGATCATTACCCCGGGTTTGCCAGTGCCATGGATAAACTCGACGAGCCCTGGCTGCTCGATATCTATCCTGCGAGAGAAAAACCCATTGCCGGGGTAGACTCGGCGATGATCCTCCGCGAAATGCGCAACCCGAATAAGCGATTGCTCGCGAAAACGGAGGTCCTCGAAACGCTCGAAGCCCATCGGCCTGATGTCCTGCTCACTATGGGCGCCGGCGATATCGACTCGATGGTCGAGCCCCTGAAAAACTGGCTGCAAGCCCATTACTCCACCATAAAACCCCAGGTTCCATGAGTCCGGAACTGATAAAAACCTTAAAGCGCCTGGGCTACTTCCTGGCGTTCTTCACCGCGGCCATCGTCATTTTGGCTGCCGTGGAGAAAAAGAAGGATAGCGGGGCCACCGGGATCAAGATCGATGTCGAGCCACTGCCCGACGGGCACTACCTCATCGACAGTTCCGACATCAAAAAGACCATCCAGCGGAGCTTCGCCTTCGAGTGGACGGGTCAGCAGATCGGCTTGCTGAACATCGAACGGTTGGAGCGGGTGCTGGAAGAAGACCCTTTTATCTTCAGCGCGGATGTGTTCATCAACGCCAAGAACAAGATCCATATCAAGATCCGGCAGCGGGAGCCGGTTCTGCGGATCATCGACGACAACGGATTACATTATTACATCGATATCGACGGCAACAAGATGCCGCTTTCGAAGCATTTTTCGGCCCGCGTTATGGTGGCCACAGGCAGCCTTCCGCCGCACGTGCCCGGCTTTTTGGACCGGAAAAAACACCTGCTCAAGGATGTATTTCTCCTGAGCCGGTACATCGAGGAAGACCGCTTCCTCCGGACGCTTATCGAACAGATCTATGTGTCCAATGGAAAGATCCTGCTGGCGCCGAAAATAGGAAGCCACAAGATCATCCTGGGCAGCATGGATGGAATAGAAGAGAAGTTCAAACGGCTGAGGCTTTTCTACGACGAAGTGACCCCCTACGAAGGGTGGCGCAGGTACAGAACGGTGAACCTTTCATACAAGGGCCAGATAGTATGCGAAAAGAGATAATGATTAAAAAACGATAAATTTTTAATAGCGAGTAAAAACAGCATTATGATGGAACCGAAAAACAATTCCGAAATCGTGGTGGCGCTGGACATTGGCACCACCAAAGTATGTGCGGTTGCCGGGTATCGAAACCAACACGGAAAACTCGAAGTCCTGGGCATCGGAAAGGTGACCAGCGAGGGCGTTCTCCGGGGCGTGGTCTCCAATATCGAAAAAACCGTAAAAGCCATTACCGAGGCGGTCCAGGCCGCCGAGCGCATGGCCCAGCGCGAATTCAAAGTCGTCCATGTGGGTATTGCAGGCCAGCACATCAAGAGCCTCCAGCACCGCGGCATCCTCACCAGGGACAACGACCACATGGAGATCAGCCAGCGGGACATCGACCGCCTGGTCAACGACATGCACAAGCTGGTCCTGCCTCCGGGCGACAAGATCCTTCACGTCATCCCCCAGGAATACACGGTGGATAACGAGCAGGGCATCCTCGACCCCATCGGCATGTCGGGCATCCGCCTGGAAGCCAATTTCCACATCATCACAGGGCAGATCACGGCCTCCAACAACATCCACCGCTGTGTGGAAAGAGCGGGACTGCGCGTGGCCAGCATGACCCTCGAACCCATCGCATCCGCGGTTTCCGTGCTGAGCGAGGAGGAGAAGGAAGCGGGCGTCGCCCTGGTGGACATGGGCGGCGGCACCACCGACATTACCATTTTCCAGGATGGGATCATCCGCCATACGGCCGTGATTCCCTTCGGCGGAAACGTCATCACCAAGGATATCAAGGACGGCTGCACCGTCATGATCCAGCAGGCTGAAAAGCTGAAGGTCCGCTTCGGCTCGGCCCTGGCCGGAGAAGTGTACGACAACCGGATCATCACGATCCCCGGTTTGAAAGGACGCCAGCCCAAAGAGATATCGGAAAAGAATCTGGCCAGGATCATCCAGGCCCGCGTGGAAGAGATCCTCGACTACGTGGTGTGGGAGATCCGCCGCTCCGGATACGAGCGCAAGCTGATCGGCGGCATCGTGCTGACCGGCGGTGGCGCCCTGCTCAACCACATCGACAAACTCACGGCATACCACACCGGATACAATACCCGGATCGGAACGCCGATCGAGCACCTGGCCCATGGCTATGTCGAGCAGATAAGCAGCCCCATTTTCGCAACGGCTATCGGATTGCTGATGAAAGGCATCCAGGACGTGGAAAGCGGGCGCATTCGCGTGCAGCAACAGCCCGAAAAAGAGAAAGAACCCGTCGCAGAGTTGGAAGAGAAGGAGGCCTCCGGCCCCTGGTACGAACAATTATTCCGCAAAACCAAGGAATGGTTCGAAGCCGAGCCCGACCGCGAATTTTAAAAAACCAAAAAATAGCAGCGTTATGATTTTCAATCTGATTAACGACATGAACGACAACCAAATCATAAAGGTTATCGGAGTAGGAGGGGGAGGCAGCAATGCCGTCAACCATATGTACAAGCAAGGCATCGTCGGCGTGGATTTCGCCATCTGCAACACCGACGCCCAAGCCATGGCTATCAGCCCCATTCCCACCAAGATCCAACTGGGCCCCGCCCTGACGCAGGGCCGGGGCGCCGGATCCAAACCCAATATCGGCAAGCTCGCCTGCGAGGAAAGCGTCGAAGAAGTGCGCAAATACCTCGGCAGCGGCTGCAAAATGCTCTTCGTCACGGCCGGCATGGGCGGCGGCACCGGCACCGGCGCCGCGCCGATCATCGCCAAAACGGCGCAGGAAATGGATATCCTCACCGTGGGGATCGTCACCCTGCCCTTCTCTTTCGAAGGCAACCGTCGCGGACTCCAGGCCCACGAGGGACTCGAGGAGTTCAAAAAACAGGTCGACACCCTGATCATCATTTCCAACGACAAGCTCCGCCAGATATTCGGCAACCTGTCCCTGTCCAACGCCTTTGCGCAAGCCGACAATATCCTGACCACCGCGGCTAAAGGCATCGCAGAGATCATCACCGTGCCCGGCTATGTGAACGTCGATTTTGAAGACGTGAACACCGTCATGCGCGACAGCGGCGTGGCCATCATGGGCACCGCCCTGGCGGAAGGGGACAACCGCGCCAAGCGCGCCGTGGACGAAGCCCTCAACTCCCCGCTGTTGGAAGACAACAACATCCGGGGCGCCCGCCACATCCTGCTCAATATCTCCTCCGGCAAAAAGGAGGTGACCATGGACGAGATCTTCGAGATCACCGAATTCGTGCAGGAGGAAGCCGGCCACGGCACCGACCTGATCTGGGGGAACTGCTTCGACGAGCGCCTCGGCGACAAGCTGAGCGTGACGATCATCGCCACCGGATTCCAGCGCTCGGGAAAACTCCTGACGGCCAATCAGCCCCAGACCAACAAGATCGTCGTATCGCTCGACGACGAAACGGAGGAGCCCAAAACATCCCCAAATCAAAGATCCGGGAGATCGGCTTCGAAGAAGACACCAAGCCGAAACAAGGCAATACTTTTGAATTTGACGATATCCGGACGAATATCGACCGTTTTCAGAAACGGAATTATCAGACGGATGAACCCGGTTTCCGGAAAGAAGAAACCGAACCTACCGAAGAAGAGCGTCGGGCCAAAGAGATGGAGGAGTCCCGCCGCCGCGAACGCCTGCGCTCCCAGCAGGTCAAACTCAGCACCCCCAAGGCGATCAACGAACTGGAGAGCGAACCGGCCTACCTCAGGCGAGGAATCAAACTGGACGACATTCCACAGTCCAGCCAGGAACCCGTTCACTCCCGTTGGACCATCACCGACGACGAAGACCACGATCTCAATTCCGGCAATTCCTATTTACACGATAACGTGGATTGATCAAGAAAGCCATAGTGCATTCTTCCAGCCACGGTTTGTAGCCATCATAACTTGCTATTAGTTGGAGGCCCAGCTCCCCTTTGGGGAGGCTGGGTCGTTTTTTTGCCCGAAAAAAGACTTCTTGGCGACATTTTTTTCTTTTTACCTAAAACTTTAACAAACGTTTAATGACTTTTTTGCAACAACCCAGTCTAAAAAGCGCTTTCTTTGCATTCGAACATATTCAACAAATCCCGTTTAAATCACTGTAATCCCATGAATTCCCTGAACATTCGACAAATTAAGCTCGACCTCACGGTCGCGCTTCTAAACCAGCCCCATTCGGGTAACCTGGTACAAACCGTCAAAGATCTGATGATGTCTTTTCACGATGTAGGTTCTTTCGCAGGCCTCTTCGAATCCTCCAACGAACTCGACCGCGATCACATTCAGAACTCCTACGCGCTCCAATTCGAAAACGTCACCGTCGATCTGAATACCGTATCCATCAGAAGCACAAACCATACCATCGTCAATGGTTTCTCGCTGAGATAGAAAAATCCACTCCAAAACAGTCTTTTACGAAAGAAAGAGGGCGCATCGCGCCCTCTTTCTTTTTTTTACTTACCTTTGCGGCGCCAAAAAATAATTAATGCAACAAGCAATCCGTAATATCGCCATTATCGCCCACGTCGACCACGGGAAAACCACCCTCGTCGACAAGATGCTCCACATCGGCCACCTATTCAAAGCCCACGAACACGTCGGCGATCTCATCATGGACAACAACGACCTCGAACGCGAACGCGGGATCACCATCCTGGCGAAAAACGCTTCGATGATCTATAAAGGGGTCAAGATCAATATCATCGACACCCCTGGTCACTCCGATTTCGGAGGCGAAGTAGAGCGCGTGCTCAACATGGCCGACGGCGTGCTGCTGCTGGTCGACGCCTTCGAAGGCCCCATGCCCCAAACCCGGTTTGTGCTCCAGAAAGCTCTCCAATTGGGCCTCAAACCCATCCTCGTCATCAATAAGGTCGACAAGGAAAACTGCAACCCCGACCAGGTGCACGAAGATGTGTTCGACCTCATGTTTGCCCTCGAAGCCAATGAGGCGCAACTGGAATTTCCGACGATCTTCGGCTCGGCAAAACAGAGCTGGATGAGCCACGATTGGAAAGTCCGGACCACCGATATCACCCCGCTTCTCGATACCATCATCGACTATATCCCCGCCCCCAAGGTGGCCGAAGGCAGCCTGCAAATGCAGATCACCTCGCTGGATTACTCCAACTACCTCGGACGCCTGGCCATCGGCCGCGTATTTCGCGGCGCCGTTAAAGACGGACAGCCGGTGTCGCTCGTCAAGCGCGACGGCTCGATCGTGAAAAGCGTGATCAGAGGCCTTTACACCTATACCGGACTGGAAAAAATCAAGGTCGATGAGATCGAGGCCGGAGACATTTGCGCCCTCGTCGGGATCGAAGGGTTCGACATCGGCGATACCATCACCGACCAGCTCAACCCCGAAGCGCTGCCTTCCATTTCTATCGACGAGCCCACGATGAGCATGCTCTTTACGATCAACGACTCGCCCTTTTTTGGGCAGGAGGGAAAATTCGTCACCTCCCGCCACCTGAAGGAACGCCTCGAAAAAGAACTGGAGAAAAACCTCGCCTTGCGCATGGAGGGTACCAACAAGGCCGAATCCTTCCGCGTGTTCGGCCGAGGGGTATTGCACCTCTCCATCCTCATCGAGACCATGCGCCGCGAGGGATACGAGCTTCAGATCGGACAGCCCAAGGTGATCATGAAAAAAATCGACGGGGTGACCTGCGAGCCGGTGGAAGAACTGACCATCGACCTGCCGGAGGCAGTGGCCGGAAAAGCCATCGAAATGATCACCCGCCGCAAAGGCATGATGCTGGCAATGGATCCCAAAGGCGACCGCGTCGTGCTGCGGTTTGAAATACCCTCGCGCGGCATCATCGGCATTCGCAGCCAGATGCTCACGGCTACGGCCGGCGAAGCCATCATGACCCACCGGTTTAAGGAATTTCAAGCTCATAAAGGAGATATCCCCGGCCGGACCAACGGCTCCCTGATCTGCATGGAGACCGGAAAAGCCATCCCATACAGTATTAACAACCTTCAGGAGAGAGGCCGCTTTTTCATCGATGCCAACGAAGAGATCTACGAAGGGCAGGTAGTGGGAGAAAACAGCCGCCCGGGCGATCTGGTGATCAACGTCACCAAGACGAAAAAACTCACCAACATCCGCGCATCCGGTACCGACGACAAAGCAAGGTTGGTTCCGCCTATTCGCTTTTCCCTCGAAGAGGCGCTCGAATATATCCAGGGCGACGAGTACGTGGAGGTGACCCCCAAATCCATCCGCCTCCGCAAGATCTATCTCAAGGAGATCGATCGGAAGAAGTCCAGGAATGCTGCGCTGGTAGAGGGGTAGTCGGGACAAAATAATTAAAAAGAGCGGGGCCACAAGCCCCGCTCTTTTTAGTTATTTTTGTCTGGTACTTAACATTTGGAAACCGTTACCCCCGGATGTCTCCCATAAATAATCCGCACCCAGATCAGCGTTACGTGGAAGCATTGTTGCAAAACGATGCCGCCCTCATACGCGAGATTTATGAGCGCTTCAGCGCCGAGACGATCCGCTGGGTGGGCAGGAACGGGGGCGGCGCCGAGGACGCAAGAGACGCCTTCCAGGAGGCCCTGATTGCCGTTACCCAGCGGGCGCGGAAAAGGGATTTTGAACTCACCTGTAGTTTTGGGGCCTATTTATTCCTCGTCGTGCGCGGGAAATGGTTCAACGAACTCAAGAAGCGCAAACAGCAACCGGTAACAAAAGAGGCCCTGGATGGATTGAAAGACGAGGGAGAGGATGCTTCCAGGATGGCCGAAGAAACCCTGCTCGAACATCAGCGGGAACTATTGTTCAGGGAAAAATTCCTCCTGCTCCCGGACCGCTGCCGGGAATTGCTGACCTTGTCCTGGAAAGGCGCCCGGATGAACGAGGTCGCGGAATTGATGGGAGTGACTTATGCCTACGCCCGGAAGAAGAAATCGGATTGCATCGCCACCCTGATGGAGTCCATTCAACTCGCTCCGGATTTTCTTCATTTGACCCTGTGAACACATGATGAGAGAGCTATACGAAATATTTGAAAGATACCTGGATGACGAGCTCGACGACGCGGAACGCGCCGATATGGAGCGCCGCCTGGCCGAAGATGCCGCCGTATCGGCGGAATTTCAAAAATACAAGACCATCAGGGAAAGCATCCAGGGGCAGATCGGGGAGGAAGAGGCCGGCAAGGCGCTCGCTGAAACCCTGCAAGGCCTGGGAAAGGAATTTTTTCCCAAAAAGGACAAAATCGTTAAGGGGATTTTTCGCCGGTACTGGATAGCCGCCGCTCTTACAGCCGCCGCCTGCCTGCTGCTGTTCCTGCTTCCCCTTCAAACCGACCTGTACGCTACCTACCGCGAATTCCCCACCGCCGGTTTTACAGCCAGAGGCGAACAGGGCAGCGCCCTGCTCCAGCAGGCCGAAATGGCTTTCAACGAAAAGAAATACGAAAAAGCGCTTCCATTCTTTGACGCATACCTCGCCCAATACCCCGATCAATTGGAGCCCCTCTATTACAAAGGGCTCTGTTTGCTGGAAACGGGAGAGCTTACCGGCGCCCGGAATGTTTTCTCCTCTATCGCCGCAGGTCCCTCCGCTTTTGCCGAAGACGCCCAATGGTACTTAGCGCTCGCCTTTCTCCGGGAAAAGGATTACGAGAGCTGCAAGGAGGCGCTCCGGGCGATTGCACCCGATTCGATGCACGCCGCAAAAGCTGCAAAACTGATGCAGGCCATTAAATAACTACTCCGTCGATATCTGTTTCATCGTATCGTATAGCTGCGCCTTGAGCAGCGTATCGCTCACCTTTTTCTTTATAAAATCGAACTTGATAATCTCCCGCTTCCCGGTCCGCACGTCGAACAGGATGGCGTAATAGAGCATCTGGTGTCTGTTCTTGAGTGCGTTATATATCGCAAAAGGGGTGAGGATGGGGACGATCAGGCTCGTCAGGATGGTGAGTACGACGCCTTCCGGGTCGGGCTCTCTTTCTGCTATGACGCCGGTCCAGAGGAAATAATCCGTGCCGTATTTTTCGGCAATGGCATTGATCTGCTCCTGGTTCCAGCCGGGCATATAAGAGAGGTCCAGGTGCTGAACCTGTTCGTAAAACCAGTCGTTGAGCATCCGGATGTCGTTGAAGCGGTCGGTCTGATCCGAGCGCAGGGCGCAGACGTCCAGGATCTGCACTTTCAGGCCGGAGAGCGGGGCGAGCTCTTTGGCCAGTTCGCGGAATCGTTCCTGCCCGACTTCGGTGGGGATGTATTGCTGCATGGTCTCTTTCCGCGTGTCGAGCTTCAGGAAAAAGGGGTTGACCAACACGATGTGGTCGATGCCGAGAGAAAGCCCTCTTTTGCGAAATTTCCTGTATTCTCTTTTGCCTTTGGAGCTTCGGTAATATTCGTCCAATTCGCTCCTTTCCTTGTGTTCGGCTAACCCGGTCTCGAACCCGATCTGAAAATCGGGATGGTCCACCATGTCGATAAAAGCCATTTTCCAGTATTCATCCGGATCGCCTTCGGCCGCTTTTTGTCTACGGATTTTCTCGTATTTGGAGGCGTTGGGGTCCTCGGTGGCTTCCAAAGAGTCGGGGGGTAAGGGAGGATTGTTTGGAAATGGAGAGAGGTCGGAAAAATGCTGCGCGAACTCGATGAACATATCCGCCAGAATGGTCGGCAATTCGGGGTCGTCCGGATATTGTTGTTGTCTGGACCAGGTATACCGAAGGGCCAGCACGCAGGCTTCTTTCGCGTCGATATGGTGGAGCAGGTAATGGGCCTGCTGTGATTCGCCTTCGATCTTGTCCGGGTCGGAGGGGTAGGAGAATCCAGGGTAGTTTTTATACTTGGCCACCAGGTAGAGTGCCTTGGCGATGATCTTGTCCAGGAAAACGCTCGCTGGCTCGGTTTGTTTGAGCAGAAAGGCCGAATACACGGCGTCGGCAGGCCGGTCCCGGTGCAGGTAGAGCATGGGGATCTCGTAGCGCGACATTTGCCGCACCAGCTTGAAACGCTCCTCCGAGATCAGAAAGGTCTGTCGTCCCTCCCCGCTTACATCGGCCAGGCTCTGAGCCAGGGCCTTGCGGCGCTTGGCGATGTTGGGATGCGTACTTTTCTTGTCGTCGGCATCTTCTTCTTCTCCCGTGATGAGCTGTACCTTTTCCAGCTTGAGCTTTTCGGGTATCCGGTAATAATCGGATTCGAGGATGGAGTGGTCGAAGGGGATATTGTCGAAGGGCAGGTATCCGTAGCGAAGCACGTCGAAGACGGTGTTCAGGGTGGAGGTGGCGTAGGAAGTGTTGAGGAATAGGTCCAGGCCCTCCTCGTCGGCCTGGCTCTCCAATTCCTTGGAGTAGGTATTCCGGGCGTAGAGGGCATCCTTGACGACCGCGTTGTTCAGCAATTCGCTTCGCGAGGAGGATCTCCGCATCTTTTTTCCCGCCAAAAAAAGATCCAGCGAATGCTTGCGGTTGAAGTGGACCAGCTCGTGTGAGAGGATATAGGCCAGTTGAGCTTCGTCTTCCAACTGGGCCAGCATACCAAGGGTCACGTAGATATTCCCACGGTCGGTGGCAAAGGCGTTCACCTCGGTGGACCGAAGCGCGTACACATTGACCTTTTCGCGCAGTTCGGGGTCTTCGGCCAGGAGGACGTTCATGACCTCCCCGAGGTATTTGGAAACCTCGTCGTTGAACAGCACCAGGCCGCTCTGGAGCAGGTCGTCTTCCCAAAAATTCGATTCCAGCGCAAACTGCTTTTTGGATTTCTTTTCCTTTTTCTTCACATCCTCGTTGTGGATGGCCTCGATCTCCTTTTCGTACTTTTTAGCCGAAGATATCAGGTATTGATCGGGTATCCTGCCCTCCGAAACGAGGAGCTGATACTTGTTAAAATCCTGGGAGAACAGGGCTGGAAACGCTCCCATCAAAATAGCCGCGACAAACAGGTATGATTTCATAAAACAGGTGTTTTTTATGATTCGGGAAGAGAAAGGCCTAAAACAGCAGGACTCCTATGCCTGCGCTGAACTGGATCAGATTGTAATTCGCCATTCTTTTTATCGTTTCCAATTCGAAAAAAAACTGGTTGTGGGCAATGGAATTCTGGTTGGGAGAAGGGGCCGTATACTGGTAGGCTTTTTGGAGGCGGTTCAGATGCAATGGCGCGTTAAACCGGCAGGCCAGGTTCAAGGTCAGGCGGTCGAAGAAAATATCATTGACCCCCACCTCCAGGCCGGCCGACCAATAGGTGAAATCCGGCTCAATGCGGGTAGAGGTATATCCTCCTTCGTAGCCGGTGAAATAGTAGCTGACCTGATCCTCTGCCACTTTTCCGTCTATCACAATGGCTTCCAGTACAAGGTTGGTATAAGCCCCGTAAGGCGCCAGGGAACCCTTGATCGGGTTGAACATCCCCCAGTGAAACTGGAAAGACTTGCCGATGAGGTGGTAGAAGAGATAATGCTGGTCCAGCACCGTTGGCTGTCCGATGATCTGGAGCCTGGCCGGAGAGTAAGCCGTCATGATCATGGCGGTCTTAAACGTTTCGAACCCGATGGAGGCCATGTTCCTCCGGGAAAAGGCATAACCCGCTCTTGCCCCAATCCGGGTGTTTAAAGACAAGGCGCCGGTCTGGCTGCTGTCGTAGCGCTTAATCAGCCCACGGTCGTTGGGGGTAGGCCCAAAAATAGCCGGGGCCGTTCCTCCCTGGACCTGGAGGATGAAATGTTTGCCGAGATAACCGGGATTTTGGGAAGACAAAGACGAGAAAAAGAGGCAAGAGAGGCAGGTTAACAGGGTTTTATTCCACATCGGCTTAAAATTTGATATAAGATCATGTGAAAGAGATGCCCCTAAAAATAAAATTAATTTTCCATATACCAAGCCCCGAGCCCTTGAGATTTTCCCTTACCTTTCCCTACACTAACTCCGAAAGAATGCTTCCCACACGCCGCCATTTCCTCCAAAAGCTCTCCGCCTGGGCCGGCCTGGCCGCCTTCACCCCTTTCTGGAATACAGCAGCCGGCCGCTCGCTGGAGCGCGCCCTGCAGGACGTTTCCAACCTGACGCCCGATGAAACGGCTATTGACGAGACCTTCTGGTACCAGGTAAAACAGGCCTATACCGTGTCGCCCCAGATCCTCAACCTCAACAACGGAGGGGTATCGCCCCAGCCGCTGGTGGTGCAGGAGGCCGTGGAGCGATACAACCGCCTGAGCAACGAAGCGCCTTCCTACTATATGTGGCAGATCCTCGACCAGGGCCGCGAGCCCCTGCGCGCCGAGCTGGCCGCGCTGGCCGGATGCGAGGCTGAGGAGATCGCCATCAACCGCAATTCCTCCGAGGCGCTCGAAACAGTTATTTTCGGTCTTCGCCTCCAGGCGGGCGACGAGGTGGTGCTCACCAAACAGGACTATCCCAACATGATCAACGCCTGGAAACAGCGCGAAAAACGCGAGGGCATCATCCTGAAGTGGATCTCCTTCGATTTTCCCATCGAGGACAAGGCCAGCATCGTCAAAACCTTCGTGGACGCCTTTTCGCCGATGACCAAAGTAGTGCATATCACCCACGTGATCAACTGGATGGGCCAGATCCTCCCCGCTCGCGAGATCGCCCTGGAAGCGAAGAAGCGGGTATCGAAGTGCTGGTCGACGGGCGCCCACCCTTCGGCCATATCGAGTTCAAAATACCCGACCTGGAATGCGATTATTTCGGGCACCAGCCTGCACAAATGGCTTTGCGCGCCCTTCGGCAGCGGGCTGCTCTACGTGCGCAAGGAAAAGATCGCCCAACTCTACCCCCCTCTTCGGCGCGGGGCGACCGGGAGAGTCCGGATATCCGCAACCGGATCCCTCGGCACCCGCTCCTTCGCCATCGAGCAGGCCATCGGCCAGGCCATCCAGTTTCACCTGAGATCGACCAAAGAAATTCAGGAATGCCTCTTTAGTAGAGGGGTAATTCCAAACCGCACGATGCTTCACCGCAGAGACGATCCGCTGGAATTAAAGGGAAAACTTGGGGAAAAAGAAATAAAATGCGTTCATTAGGGCTGCAACAAAAGACCCGATCATGCAGCCCCCGCCGCCGCCATTTCCTCCAAAAGCTCTCCCTGGGCCGGTCTGGCCGCCTTGACCCCATTCTGGAATACAGCAGCCGGCCGCTCGCTGGAGCGCGCCCTGAGGACGTTTCAACCTGACGCCCGATGAAACTGCGATAGACGACCTTCTGGTATCAGGTAAAACAGGCCTATACCGTGTCGCCCCCAGATCCTCAACCTCAACAACGGAGGAGGGGTGTCGCCCCAGCCGCTGGTGGTGCAGGAAGCCGTGGAGCGTTACAACCGCCTGAGCAACGAGGCGCCATCCTACTATATGTGGCAGATTCTCGATCAGGGTCGCGAGCCTCTGCGCGCCGAGCTGGCCGCCCTGCCGGATGCTCGGCGGATGAGATCGCCATCAACCGCAACTCCTCGAGGCCCTGAAACGGTCATTTTCGGCCTTCGCCTCCAGGCGGGCGACGAGTGGTGCTCACCAAACAGGACTATCCCAACATGATCAACGCCTGGAAACAGCGCGAAAAACGCGAGGCATCGTCCTGAAGTGGATCTCCTTCTGATTTTCCCATCGAGGACAAGGCCGCCATCGTCAAAACCTTCGTGGATGCCTTTTCGCCGAAGACTAAAGTAGTGCATATCACCCACGTGATCAACTGGATGGGCCAGATCCTCCCCGCTCGCGAGATCGCCCTGGAAGCGAAGAAGCGGGGCATCGAAGTGCTGGTCGACGGCGCCCACTCCTTCGGCCATATCGAATTCAAAATACCCGACCTGGAATGCGATTATTTCGGGACCAGCCTGCACAAATGGCTCTGCGCGCCCTTCGGAAGCGGGATGCTCTACGTGCGCAAGGAAAAGATCGCCCAGCTCTACCCCCTCTTCGGCGCGGGCGACCCGGAGAGCCCGGATATCCGCAAATTCGAATCCCTCGGCACCCGCTCCTTCGCCATCGAGCAGGCCATCGGCCAGGCCATCCAGTTTCCCCTTATGATCCGCACGGAGCGCAAGGCCAAGCGCCTGCATTACCTGAAAAACTACTGGACGGAAAAAGCGGCCCAGATACCCGGCGTCAAGATCCATACCTCCCTGCACCCCGATTTCGGCGGCGCCATCGCCCTTGTCTCCGTCGAAGGCAAGACCCCGCCCGAACTGGCTCAGTACCTGATGACCAAACACCGCATCCACACCGTCTCCATCGAGTGGGAGAACATCCACGGCGTGCGCGTCACCCCCAATGTGTACACGGTGACGAGGGATTTGGATCGGTTGGTGGCGGGGATTCGGGAGTTTGTGGGGTAGTTTTAGTTTTCAGTTTTCGGTTAACTGAACACTGAAAACCGAAAACTGAAAACTAAACTCACTCCACCACCAGCTTCCCTTCGACCTTACTCCCTCCTGCTTCCACTTTCAAGACATACCCCCCCTTCCGCAAATACCACTTCCCGTTTTTGGCCTTTTCCAGCGCGATGGGATCGGCATCGGGTTTTTTCTTGTCGTTGAGGTATTTTTCGTAGGCGCCCTTGACGCGCTCGTTCCATTCGAGGGAGTAGGGGAGGTAGTTGAGGCCTTTTTTCAGGTCGGCGCTCCATTCGTATAGCAGGATATTGTCGCCGGCTAAGACCTTCAAGGTGGCCTTTCCGCTTTCTTTAGCGTAGACCGGGATCAACACCTCGGGTTGGCGCAACTCGCCCCAGGCGCCGCGCGTGGCGCCCCAGCCGCCATTATAGCGGGTGGAGGGAATGTCGAACAAAGCCAGGGGCTTGGCCAGGATCTCGGCGTCGAGTTGCTGCAACTCCTTCACACTGGCCTTGAAAATGGACCGGCCATGCGTCCCCACCACGATCTCCTTCGCTTTGGGGTGGACCACCAGGTCGTGCACCGGCGTGTTGGGGAGGTTTTTATGCAAAGCCATAAAGGTCTGGCCGCGGTCGAGTGAGGCGTAGAGGCCGTGGTCTGTACCGACGTAGAGCAGGTCGGGATTGACCGGGTCTTCGCGGACGACGTTGACCGGCTCCAGCGGCAGGTCCCGGCCGATGCGGGTCCAGGTCTGGCCGTAGTCCTCGGAGACGTAAACGAAGGGCTCGAAGTGATCCCAGCGGTATCCGTTCAGGCTGAGGTAGACCCGGCCTTGCTCGTGCGCGGAGGCCTGCACGCGCGACACCCACATGTTTTCCGGCAGGCCCTTGCTGATATTGGTCCAGGTATTGCCCCCGTCCTGCGTCACGTGCGCTAGCCCGTCGTCGGAGCCGCAGTAAAGCAGTCCGAATTTCAGCGGCGACTCGTGGATGCTGGTCAGGGTGGAAAATGCGACGTCCCCTTTCTTGCCGCCTGTAGTCAGGTCGCCCGAAATGGCTTCGAAGCTCCGGCCCTGGTTGAAGGAGCGGTGCAGTTTATTGGAGCCCATGTAGAGGATGTCGGGGTTGTGGACGGAGAGGTGGATCGGGGTTTGCCAGTTCCAGCGTAAGGGCCGTTCGCCCAGCTCGTGGCGGGGGGTGATGGAGAAGGAGGAATCCATGGCAAGGTCGAAACGGAAATAGTTCCCGAATTGGTAGCCGGTGTAGATGGTGTTGTTGTCGCGGGTGTCCACGGCCACCTGCATGCCGTCGCCGCCCAGCACAAACTGATAGGGATAGCGGCCGTTGTTGTGCCATCCGACATCGGCCTTATAGGTGCTCGGACCACGCCAGACGCCGTTGTCCTGCAAGCCTCCGAATACATTGTAGGGCTCTGACATATCCACCGCTACCGCGTAAAATTGTCCCACCGGAGGGGTATTGCATTTGATCCAGTGCTCGCCGTCGTCGAAAGAGATGTTTACGCCCCCGTCGTTGCCGAGTATCAGGTGGCCGGGGCGGCTGGGACTCACCCAGAGCGCATGGTGATCGACGTGCACGTTTTCCCCGTTGATGGATTTCCAGGTTTTTCCGGCGTCTTCCGAACGAAGCACCGGCACGCCCATGGTGTAGAGCTTTTGCCCCTGGCTTTGCGGGGCGACCCGGATCTGCGCGAAATAATAGCCGTAGGTATAAAACAGGTCGTCGAGATAGCCTTCGTGTGTTTTTGCCCAGCTCTGCCCGCCGTCGCGCGACACATAGACCTCGGCGCCGGTCACCTCAGTGTCGAACAGAAGGGTATTGGCGTCTTCGATATATTCCACCAGGGCAAGGGGTTGTATCTTGTCCTGCTTCACCATTTTCTGCACCTTTTCCGCAGTGTATTTTTTGGGAAAACCGTTGTTATCCAGGTATGCCTGCACCTTTTTGGCATCGAGTTTCAGAAAATTCTCCTTGCTCATAGTGCGCAGATCGTCTTTGGTGAGGACATCGTCCTTTTTCTCTTTTTCCTTTTTAGGCCTTGGGGTTTGATTGTCCAGAACGGCATAAAGTAGTGTTTGTCCATCTGCCTGAGTCATTGCCAGGCCGATGCGCCCGATGCCTTCGCCGTCCGGAAAGCCGCTTTTCCCTCCGGAAATGAGGGCCCAGGTTTGTCCGGCGTCCGTGCTTTTATAGATCCCCGAGCCGGGTCCGCCCTCGGAAAAATTCCAGGCACGGCGCGTGCGCTCCCAGGCGGCGGCGAAGAGGATATTGGGGTTCGAAGGGTCCGCCAGAAGGTCGATGGCGCCGGTGTTGTCGTTTACGAAAAGGACGCGGTTCCAGGTCTGGCCGCCGTCGGTGGTTTTATACACGCCCCGCTCCTGATTGGGGGAGTAGAGATGCCCGAGCACAGCCACCCAGGCCGTGTTGGGATTGGAGGGGTGCAGCACGATGCGGCCGATGTGGTGGCTTTCGCCCAGGCCCAGGTGGGACCAGGTTTTTCCGCCATCGGTGCTTTTGAAAACGCCCGTGCCCGAGTAGGAGGAACGGCTGGAATTGACCTCCCCGTGCCCACCCAGATGGTGTTGGTGGCCCAGTCCACGGCGATATCGCCTATGGTCATCACCATCTCCCGGTCGAAGAGCGGCTCGAAGCTCGTGCCGTTGTTGACGGTTTTCCAGAGCCCGCCCGAGGCGTAGGCCACGTAGAAATGGGTCGGGTCCGTAGGGCTGACGTCGAGGTCGGCCACCCGCCCGCTTTGCACGGCGGGACCTATATTGGTGAAAGCGATATCCCCGAGCAGGGAGTTGTCTATCAGCTTTTTGCGCTGCTCGAAGCTTTTAATCCGCTCTACGGCCGGAGTGAAGGGAGGCTCGAGTTGGGAATAAGCCAGGGTACAGAAGGTCAACAGAAACAGTAAACTGAACAAGGATCTCATCGGCATTGCTTTTAATGCCGGTAAACTTAAGAAAAAAAATAAACCGCAAAAGCGCTAAGTACTTTGTCAATATAAACCGCAAAGGCGCTAAGGCGCAAAGAAATACGCAAAGAGTATTTGCATCGTCTTAGCGTCCTTAGCGCCTTCGCGGTTAAAATTCGGAAAAGTGGTTAGAGTTTAACCTCCAAGGGCGCTCCATCTTCGGAGATCGCCTTGTTGATAAACTCCTCGATCTCTTCGTATTTGAGTTTGGTTTTGAGGCTCACCAGCGTGAAAGAGTCTTCTTCACTGACCAGAATGAGGAGGTTTTTGATCTTCTCCTTTTTTTCGCGGATCATGAGGTTCACGTGGGTGCCTTCCTCGCGCACCATGACCAGGTCTTCGAAACGCTCTTTGCGCACGCCTTCGCGCAGCCGGTCGAGGTCCTTTTTGGAAACAGGGTTGCTGTCTTCGAAGGCCAGCACCCGCAGTTTCCCGATCTTTTTGCCCAGGTTGAAAAGCTTCTTCTCCTCTTCGTTTTCGGCCTGTGTTTTTGCGATGCCGACGCCCAGTTTGACCACCCAGCCCGGCACGGTCAGGTGCGTGTTTTCGTCGTTGGATTGCTTGTATTTTCGGTAAAACTCGTTGATGCTAATGGTTTGGGCCGATACGAGGAAAGGCAGGAGGGATATGGCTGTTAGAAGGATCGTTTTCATGGAGTTTTGAATTTTTAGTTTTGAATTTTTAGTTTATGTTTTTCGTGCTCGTAGTTTTCAGCGAATCACAACTAAAAACTAAGCACTAAAAACTAAAAACTAGTCCTCTTTATCCTCATCTTCATCCTCTTCATCATCCTCAAAAGCCTTGGCCATTTGGGAGATCTTGTTGATGTCGATCTGGCCGACGAAGCTCATCAGGACGAAATCTTCCGGGCCGCCGACGATCATGAGCAGTTCGTCGATGATGTCGCCGGTGTCTTTGATGAGGAAATCGACGCTTTCTTCGCCTTTGTTGCGCACGGTCATGAGGACTTCGTACTCGTTCTTGTTGATCATCTGGCTGGCTTCCTTGTAGAGGGCCATCGTGTTTTCTTCGGCCACCAGGATGCGCAGGCCGCGGAGGTCTTTGACCACCTCCTTGATGGCATTGGCTTCGTCGTCGTCCAGGTCGATATCCAGTTTATCAAACATCTGGAATGCTTTGGGGCTGATGTACACGACGGTGAAGCGCTCGTCGTCGACGTATTTGCTGAAATACTTAGAAATGGCGTCGACCTGGGCCTGGGCCGGGGTGCTCGCCGCGAGCAGGATTGCGGTGAAAACGAAAAGCAGGATACGCATGGTGTTGTTATTTTTTGGTTATTGAAAGAGATTCCTTACTTGAATACCGCCGCTGATTTTTCGATCTTGCCCAGTTCGCTCGTGGCGGTCTTGCTACTGCCGTTGAGCTTGGAGGCCAGGAGCTTCAGCGCGGCGGTGGCTTCGGCGATGGCTTCCTCATCGGTTTCCGGTTCGTATTGCTCCCAGTCGATGGCTGCTACGGCCTGGGCCGGTTGCGGGTTTTTGGGGAAAAGCGCAAAGACGCCCAGTATGATGGCGATCACGGCAGCCACACGGGCAAGGGGAAGGATAATCCTTCTAACCCGCATTTGCCTTTCGCTTTGGATTCTGCTCAACACCTTTTCATCGAAAGAAGGGGAGAGGGCGGTTTGGCGCTCCGCGTCCAGATATCGGAAGAGCGGCTGGAAAGCCTGAAAAGCCGGATCGATGTGCTGCCCCTGGAAGTAATTTTTCAGGGCGGCTTCCTCTTCGAGGCTGGTTTCGCCTTCGAAATATTTGTCGAGCAGTTGCTGGATATTTTGGTTTGTCATAGTCTGTTCAGTTTTCGGATTTGTTCAGTTTTAAAAGGGCTTCCCGCACGGCTTGCCGGGCGCGGAAGAGGTTTGTTTTCACCTGGGGCATGGTCAGCGAAAGCACTTCGCAGATCTCTTCGTAACTCAGTCCTTCGATATCTCGTAGTTCCATCACTTGCCGGTGTTTTTCGGGCAGCTGGTTCATGATGCTGCGGATATGATCGAAGGTGTCGCGTTGTTCGGCGAGTTGGTATGGGTTGGCGGTGTGGGCTTCCAGCACGAGGGGCTCTTCTTCCGTTTTGGTTTTCCAATGGCTCGAACGGAGGCGGTCGATCGCCAGGTTTTTGGCGATGCGCATGCACCAGGCTTCGATGTTTTGAACCCCTTGCAGCTCCATGCGTCCGTTCCAGACCTTGAGGAAAACTTCCTGTACCAGGTCTTCGGCTTCCAGGGCGCTGCCGGTCATGCGGAAGGCCAGGCGAAACACCTTGTCTTTGACGGGAAGTACTTGTAATTGGAATTCTTGAGTGTTCATGTTTTCATGTGGTCCGAATGCAAGACGGGGGGAGGTGGGATTTGTTACAGGAAGGTCGGAATTTTTTTTTGGTATCTTTACCCCCATGTTCCGCCTCAAGAAAATAGACCGGTTGCTGATCCTCGGCTTCATCCCCACCTTCGTGGTCACCTTCTTCATCGCCCTGTTCGTATTGGTGATGCAGACCCTCTGGCTCTATATCGACGAGATCGCGGGCAAGGGCGTGGGCTTCTTCCTGATGATGGAACTCTTGGGCTACCTCTCCGTGTCGATGATCCCCCTGGCGCTGCCCATCGCCATCCTCATCTCTTCCGTCATGCTGCTGGGCAACCTGGCCGAGCGCTACGAACTGTCGAGCATGAAATCGGCAGGGGTATCACTCTGGCGGATCATGCTGCCCCTCATGGTGCTCGATTTCGGCATCGCCGTGGGCTCTTTCTATTGCTCGAACAACCTCATCCCGGTGTCCAACCTCAAGTTCCGGAGCCGGTTATACGACATCCGAAAACAAAAACCCACGCTCAACCTGGAGGAGCGGATCTTTAACGACGATTTCGAGGGCTTCGCCATCCGCATCGGCGAAAAGGGCAAAGACGAGCGCTCCATCGAGGATGTGATCATCATCGACCATTCCGACAACAACGAAGGGCGCATCCTGGAGATCGCGGCCAAAAGGGGGGAGATGTACGTCACGGAAGACGAGCGCTTTTTCGTCATGCAACTCTACGACGGCTGGCAATACCAGGAGATCGAAGGCAAGGAAGATACCTATCCCTTCCTCCGCACCCATTTCGCCGAATGGCGCAAAGTGTTCGACCTGACCGAATTTCAGATCAACCGCACCGACGAGCGGCTCTTCAAATCCCACCAGTCGATGCTCACGGTTGGGCAACTCCAGGCAGCGATCGATTCCATCGATGCCTCCATCGGCGAAAAAGTAAACTCCATACGGTCCAATAACTCGAGGTATTACCATTTCCTCAAAGCAGTCGACAGCACGAGAATGGACTCCCTGAAATCCGTGCAACACGCCCAACAAGGCCAGTTCGCCCGCGGGTTGGCAAAACCCATCCCCCAGGAAAACCTCGACAGCCTCGGCGCTCTTTCGGGATTAATCATGACCTTCCCGCCCGACAGGCGCGCCGACCTGTACGCCAAGGCCGAAACCTACGCCCGCAACGTGCTCAGCCAGGTGCAAAGCGCGGCAAAGAGCATCAAGCGGAAGGAAGAGTCGAAGGTGGCCCATTATTTCGAAATGCACAGCAAATTCAGCTTCGCGGTGTCCTGTGTGATCTTCCTCTTTATCGGGGCTCCCATGGGCGCCATCGTGCGCAAGGGCGGTTTCGGCTACCCGATGATCATCTCCATCCTGTTTTTTATGGCCTTTATCATCCTGAACATCTTCAGCAAAAACATAGCCGAACGCTTCGTCATCCCGCCCATTCAGGCGGCCTGGCTTCCTGCCGCGGTGTTTTTTCCCATGGGCCTGGCGCTGACCTGGCTGGCCCTGAACGATTACCAGCAAAATATCGACCTGAGCCGGTTTAAACGCGCGGCCGGGGTTGTTTTGACCTTCCTTCGATTGAAAAGGAGAGAAACGCAGGCATGAAATCGGTCCGTGAAAATCCTTTTTTCTTCGCCGCCTTTGCGATCTGGCTGATCCTCGGGGCGGTCTGGCTGTTTTCCTCCGAAACCGGCGATGCCATCCTGTTCTGGAGCGCGCACCGAAGCGCGTTCGGCAACTTTTTTTTCCGACACGTCACCCGACTGGGAGAAGGAATGGCCTACTTCGCCGTCATTTTTCTCGCAATCTGGTTTCGCTATCGGCACGCCATCCTGATTTCGGCTATGGGCCTGACAGTCCTGGCTGCTGCCAACGCGGCCAAGGCGATTTTCGCCCAGCCTCGCCCGGCGGCCTTCCTCCGGGATTCCGGCCGCCTGGACGACATCAATCTGGTCGATGGAGTGGACGTGCATTTCGGACTGAGCAGCTTCCCTCCGGGCACTCCATGGGCGCCTTTGCCCTGTTCGCCATCCTGGCCTTTTTGATCCCCTACAAAAGACTGCCGGCGCTGGTTTTTTTCCTCCTGGCCCTCGCGGTCGCCATTTCCAGGATATACCTCGTACAGCACTTTTTCAAGGACGTCTATGCCGGCTCCATTTTCGGCGTGTTTATTGCCTTTGCATTCTGGAGCTATAGCCAAAGGTTTCCTATGGATACACCGACATGGTATAATAAAAGGCCTAAGTTGAAAAGTTGAAAAGTTTAAAGTTTAATGGAAGCCTTTTTGGCAAAGCCAAAAAGAATTCAACTCTTCAACTCTTCAACTTTTCAACTCTTCAACTTTTCAACTACTTTTACCGCACTCAATACCAAAAACAAGCGCCATGACGATCGATTTTACCGAAAAGCAGTTCCGCACCCTATTGAAGGCTATCTATTGGGCGGAATGGCTCAAGAACAATGATAAAATGGAGGAGGAATTCGACCAGGACGGCAACGCCATTACCGACCTGGAGCAATATATCTACTCGCATGCCAAAGAGTTCGGCTGCAACGACTGGATCGACCCGACTACGGTGGAAGGGGAGTATATCCCTACCAGCGAGTTGGAAGACGAGGCCATGGAAGCTATTCTCGAATACGAAGACTATGTATTCTGGAGCGAACTGGCCGAGCGCCTGGCTCAGCGCGACCTGGAAGAACTGCCCCAGGACGAGCGCTCCCCTATGATGGAATTCGTGCAGGCAGAAGAACTGGCCGACCGGTATATGGGCGAGTTTGAAATTAGCGGCCTGGCCAACCTGCGGCTGATCTCCAAGGAAAAATAAGGAAGCGCCCCATGGAAGAGGAAAGGCTGTTCGATCTGGAGGATGGGTACACCCTGTTCAGAACCCGTGCATTGAGCGACGAGATCGTCCAATTTCTGGAAAATACCGCTTTCGGCTCCAAAGACAATCTCTACCGCCATTTCTATATCCGGGAGTTCGTGGCCCATACGCCCCGGACAGAGTTTTACCTCCTCCGAAACCACGAAAAGGAGCTGATGGGCCTGGTGGCCTTCTGTCGCCGTACTTTTATGGGTTCGCCCCCATACGAGGGCGCTTATATCCGGTACTTCGCCTCCTCTCCCAAGATCCGCGGAAAAAAGCTGATCAGCCGCTTCAGCAAGGAATTTATGCAATGGGTGCGGAAGGAACAGCGTACCCCCCTGGTCCTTTTCGGCTCGATTGAGGGGCGCAACAAGGCCTCGCGGACCATTGCCGACCACCTGGGCTTCGAGCCCTTTGCTCCCTTTAAAACCATGGGATTCAGCCGCTTCCGTCCCCGGATGAAAGGCGAGGTGCATCCCGTGAGCGCCGAAGAATGGAAGGAACTCCTGCCCAAACTCACGGCGTTTTATTCGGACCACGCCTTCTGGGGCCAGGATTACCTGAATGTCGATGGGGATTATTTCGTCCTGAAAAAGGATGGCAAGATCGTCTGCGGCGCCCAGATCCATAAAGCCCATTGGGTGGTGGAGAAAATGATGGGGTTCGTTGGGAAATACGTCCTGCCGGTAATCCCCTATGTGCCATACCTGCGCAGCATTTTCAATCCCAGGGCATTTCACTTTCTCAACTTCGAGGGCGTTTACGTGGAAAAAGGCCAGGAGGCCTCGCTGATAGATCTCTTCGAAAGCCTGCTCCATATCAAAAAGTACCACTCGGCGCTCATCTGGTTCGACGAGCGGGATCCGCTATACCAGGCACTGGTGAATATCGGCAAGCTGGGATTGCTCTCGCGTTTTACCAAAAACGCAAACGCCTCCTTTATCGTCGATTTCAGCTGTTTCCCGGAAGAGGAGGCAAAGAAAATTCGCGCCGTCAGGTATTGCTACCCCACCGGATATGATTACACATAATTTTCCTTACTTTTGGCCCTGAAAAAATAGAACCGCATGAACCTGCACGAATATCAAGGCAAAGAGATTCTCAAACGCTACGGCGTGGGCATTCAGGAAGGAATCGTGGCAACCACCGTCGAAGAAGCAGTGCAAGCTTTTAATAAACTTCGGCAGGATACCGGCACGGAGTGGGCTATTGTAAAAGCGCAGATCCATGCAGGCGGTCGCGGAAAAGGCGGCGGGGTGAAACTCGCAAAAAATGAGGCCGACCTTCGCGAGCACGCGGGCAACATCATCGGCATGATGCTCAAGACGCCCCAGACCCCCGGAGGCATGGAAGGCCCCGGCAAACTGGTGCGCAAAGTGCTCATCGCGGAAGACGCCTATCGTCCCGATTTTAACGCCTGCAAGGAGTTTTACGTCTCCATCCTGATGGACCGCGAATCCAGGCGCAACGTCATCATCTACTCTACGGAAGGGGGCATGGATATCGAAAAAGTGGCAGAAGAAACGCCCCATCTCGTGCACAAGGAATACGTGGATCCCGCCCTGGGATTCCAGGCTTTTCAAGCCCGCAAAATCGCCTTCAACCTGGGACTGGAAGGCAAGGCCTTTAAGGAAATGGGCGTCTTCATGACCAAACTATACACCGCCTTCGTGGGCGTCGACGCCAACCTCTTCGAGATCAATCCCTGCCTGAAAACGGCCGACGATCGCATCCTGGCCGTCGACAGCAAGGTGACCCTCGACGACAACGCCTTGTACCGCCACCCCGATCTGGAAGCCATGCGCGACATCGGCGAGGAAGACCCCACCGAGGTGGAGGCCAAGGCATTCGACCTCAACTACGTCAACCTCGACGGCAACGTCGGCTGCATGGTCAACGGCGCCGGACTGGCCATGGCCACCATGGATATTATCAAACTCTCCGGAGGCGAGCCCGCCAACTTCCTCGACGTGGGCGGTACGGCAGACGCCAACCGCGTGGCCAACGCTTTCCGGATCATCCTCAAAGACGAGCGCGTCAAAGCCATCCTGATCAATATCTTCGGCGGCATCGTGCGCTGCGACCGCGTGGCGCAAGGGGTCATCGACGCCTATCAGACGATCGGCAACATCCACGTGCCCATCATCGTGCGGCTCCAGGGCACCAACGCCGATATCGCCAAGGACCTCATCGACAAAAGCGGCCTGGCCGTGCAATCCGCCATTCAGTTGAAAGACGCGGCGGAGTTGGTGAAGAAAGCACTGAAATAGTTTTTAGTTCTTAATTCTTAGTTTTTAGTTAGAGCGAATAACTAAAAATTAAAAACTAAAAAACTAAAACTAAACTACCATCTAATTAAGGCTGCCCCCCAGGTAAACCCGCTACCGAACGCAGCTAAAGCGACCAGGTCGCCTTCCTTCACTTTGCCTGCCTCCCAGGCCTCGCATAGGGCGATGGGGATGGAAGCTGCGGTGGTATTCCCGTATTTCTGAATATTATTCCAGATCCGCTCGTCGGGAAGGCGGAGCAAGCGCTGCACCATCTGGCTGATGCGGAGGTTGGCCTGATGGGGGATAAACATGTTGATATCCGAAACCTGCAGACCAGCCTGATGTAAGGCTTCCTGAATCACTTCCGGGAATTTTTGAATAGCCATTTTGAAGACGAATTGCCCGTCCATGGTGGGGAAGCAAAGTCCATCGTCGAGCATTTTCTGGGTGACGAAGGTGCCGCCCAGGTCGGTGTTGTGATCGTAGCCGTAATCCACCGCTTCGGGGATATGGCGGTTGTGGTAGCCGCTATGCGAGCCCGGGCTGATGAGGGCCAGTTTTTCGGCATAGGTCCCGTTTGAATGCAGTTTGGTATTCAGCACGCCCTGGCCCGGTTTATCCGTTGGCTGCAAGACCACGGCCCCGGCGCCGTCGCCGAAGATCACAGACACGTTCCGGCCGCGGGTGCTGAAGTCGAGACCCATCGAGTGCACCTCCGCGCCGACGAGCAGAATATTTTTATACATTCCGCTTTTGATGAACTGATCGGCGACCGATAGTCCGTAAATGAACCCGGAACATTGGTTGCGTATATCCAGGGCGCCGCATTCGGTTTTGGTGATGCCCAGTTCGCGCTGGAGCAAAACCCCGCATCCGGGGAAGAAGTAATCCGGGCTCAGCGTGGCAAAGATGATGAAATCGATGTCGTCTTTGGTGATGCCGGCTCTTTCGATGGCGATGGCCGCCGCCTGGGCAGCCAGGGTAGCAGGCGTTTCCTCGAATTTTTTTACATACCGGCGCTCGTGGATGCCGGTGCGTTCGACAATCCACTCGTCTGTGGTGTCCATCCAGCGGGTGAGCTCTTCATTCGTTACCACTCGTTCTGGGACGTGGAAACCGATCCCTGCAATTCTAGTTCCGGACATGATATTGATTTAAGAAAGGAAAAAAAACATGGATGCAACAGGCCTTCCCGCCGCGTTTTCGAATCCAGACAAAGTTAAAGAACCGGGCCCGGAAAATTCCTACCTTAGCGCTAAATCGCAACACAATTCTGTATGTCCACTGCCAAGGCCTTATCGGAAACCCATTTCCACCTGCCCGGCCAGACGGGATTTTACCGGGGTAAAGTCCGGGATGTCTATTTTGCGGGCGACCGGCTCATCTCCATCGCCTCCGACCGCATTTCCGCATTCGACCATATCCTGCCCAAGCCCATTCCCTATAAAGGCCAGGTGCTCAATCAATTGGCGGCTCATTTTCTGAACGCCACCAGGGATATTTGCCCCAACTGGCTTCTGGCCGTACCCGATCCCAACGCCTCCGTAGGCTTCCTGTGCGAACCCATCCGCATCGAAATGGTCATCCGCGCCTACCTCACGGGCCACGCATGGAGGACCTATAAATCCGGCAAGCGCGAGCTCTGCGGGATACCTTTTCCCGAAGGGATGAAGGAACACGATCGCTTTTCCAACCCCATCATTACTCCAGCCACCAAAGCCGAAGAAGGCCATGACGAGGACATTTCCAGAGAAGACATCCTCGCTCGCGGACTGGTGAGTAAAGAAGATTACGAAAAAATGGAGCGGTATACGTATGAACTGTTCCGGCGAGGCACGGAAATGGCTGCCAGGCAGGGACTCATCCTGGTTGATACGAAATACGAATTTGGGAAAAGGGACGGCCAGATCTACCTCATCGACGAGATCCATACCCCCGACAGCTCCCGCTACTTCTACCTCGAGGGCTACGAAGAGCGCCAGGCCAAAGGAGAATCCCAGCCGCAACTCTCCAAAGAGTTTGTCCGCGAATGGCTCATGGTCAATGGTTTTCAGGGCCTCGACGGCCAGTTGATGCCCGTCATGCCCGAAAGCTTCGTCCGCGAGGTTTCCGAGCGCTACATCGAGCTATACGAAAGGGTCACCGGCCTGGCATTTGAAAGGGCAGACACGGCAGGGCTGGAAAAGAGGATCGAGGGGAATGTGGTGAGGTACCTGGAGGGTAGTTTTTAGTGCTTAGTTTTTAGTTAGATCGCATTTTCAATAACTAAAAATTAAAAACTCATAACTAAAAACTAAAAAAGGTGGCGCCCCGAAACGGGTAAGGGGCAGCCACGATTGCTACGGGAAAAGATATGCTTTTTGAGTGATTGGTGACTGGTGACTGGTGACTGGTAATTAAAGACATGTTATATTATAAAATGTTCGCCGCAGGGGAGATTTTTTGTGAAAGGTACCTCTGGCTTAGTGACTGGTGATTAGTGACTGGTGACTGGTCAGTAGTCAGTAGTCACTAGTCACCAGTCACCAGTCACCAGTCACTAGTCACCAGTCACATAATCCAGCAAATACATAAAGTGGGGCGTCAGGTGCCCCTTTTCGGCGATGGTAGCCCGTTCGAGGATGGGGCTTTCGGGTTTGAACAATTCGGGGAGGATGTGGTCGATAAACATTTGACCGAAGGCGCGGGATGCGTCCCGGGGCATTTCGTTGGGCAGGTTGTCGATGGCCATCACGTCGATGATGCCGTCCTGATAGGGTTGGGTTTCCGAATGAGAGACCGGGTCGTAGCCGTAAACCGGGTTGTCGATGGTGGAAGCCCTCAGGGTGGATGGCACGGAGGCATTGGGCGCGATATCGCAGGTCACATCGGCGATGACCCGGATCCTGAATTCGGGCCTCTTCATTTCTTCTACCGTAAAGAATCCGGGAGCCCGGCGGTCGAAGAAAATGCCGTTTATAAAAATATCCGCCACCTGGGCGTAGGGCGAGAAGGCGCTGTTGAACTCGTCGGGGTGGTCGTAGAAATTTTGCGGCACGAAGAGGTGGCCGTCTTTCCGGGCGGCATATTGTTCGGGATTGAGCTGGGTGAAGACCGGGAAATCGAATTTCCCGAACAGAAAATCGGCGGGGCTGACTCTAAGGATGCCCATATCCAGCAGCACCTGGCAGACGCCCGTGCCCACCCGTCCGCCGCCCGTGACCACGATCCGGATGGGTGGAAATTTAAGGTCTGGTAGATGCTTTTCGCCTCTTCGTAGTCGTGGCAATCGTGCATCCTTTTGAGCGAAAAGTAGCCCGTTCGCTCCCCAGAGGTATAAAGCGCATTGTGGGCGCCTACCATGCCGGCAAACCTTCCGAAGGCGATGAGCTGGCCGCCGCGCTCATCGGTGAGCAGTTCGTAATCGATCAGCCGGACCTGTTTTTCAAGGACGGCCTGCAGCAAGCGCCGGTTATGGGGCTGCTTTTTGATGGTATGGGAAAAAAAGAAATAAGTCTTATCCGGAATGAGGAGGTTGACGGGCACCTCTTTGACCCCCAGCAACACATCGCAGTCGTGCATGTCCTCGGCCATGGGAAGTCCTTCGCGTTCAAACTCCTCATCCTTGAAGGAGCGGACAGGGGAGCTTTGTACGGCCAGCTGAATGGGAAATTGTTGGAGGATCGAAGCGCATTGGTCGGGAACCAGCGGCACCCGGGAATCAGGCGGGATCTTGCCTTCTTTGATGATGCCGATTTTCATAAGGACGAGTGATTTTGTTCAGGGCGCCCAAAGATACTACAAAATGCCCTGAAAATAGGGGAACAGAGACAAGAGAACTTTTTTATCCGGCTTCGCGTTTGTACATTTGCAGCCACAAGCGCCAAAGCCTTTATGGCGGCGGACAATGGGGACGTATTGGTATCGACAGGAAAGTATGTCGGATAGTTTGCATGCCGGAGCACGATTGTTCACTCCGTAATAAATGGCAATCGACAACAAGTGGCAATAGCTACGCTCTTGCTGCGTAAGTAGTACCAGGTATTATTTACCAGCTGTACGTGATGCCGGCGCTACGTGCGCCCTCGCTCTAGCCTGACGAGCCCCGCATTCGTACATCATCTAAATTCAGGCTGGGAAACCGGATTGGCCCGGTTCGGTTTCCGAGACTCCGGGCTGGGAGGAAGACACGGCTGCGTAACCCCAGCTACCCTTTCGCCGAGACAACAAACGGGTTACTAAGCATGTAGAGGGCTGTTCGTCGCTTTGTCTGGACGCGAGTTCGACTCTCGCCGTCTCCACAAAACAAAAGCCCCGGTTGATCGAAGGATCGGCCGGGGCTTTGTTTTTTGATTTTATTCAGTGACCGGGTGAGTCCGGTCACTCGACCAAGCAACTATTTTGCCGGAACAACCAATAATTCCAAGCCTTTTCGCATTTTTTGGCATAATTGGCCTCACCGGGCGACTGAGTCACCCGGTCACTCGACCAAACAACTTTTTTGCCGGAACAACCAATAATTCCAAGCCTTTTCGCATTTTTATGGCATAATTGGCCTCACCGGGTGACTCAGTCACCCGGTCACGCCTCCACTATCCCAACCCATCCCTCCATGCCAAAAAAACTAAACCGCCGCCAATTTATCCAGACCTCCGCGCTGGGCGCCGTGGGACTCGCGCTATCCCCCGCACAATCCCTGGCAGGGGAGGCGCCTTCCATCCTCAAACAAGCGCTCGACGACCGCATTCGCCTGGGCTTTATCGGCGTGGGGCTGCGCGGACAAAACCACGTCGAACTGGCCCTCGACCGCAGCGATTGTGAGGTGAGCGCCATCTGCGATATCGACCAGGGAATGATCGACGCTACCCTCGGCATGATCGCCAAAAAAGGCAAACCAAAGCCCAAAGTATATGGGCTGGAAGAAGATGCTTTTAAAGAACTTTTGCTCAATCCCGACATCGACGCCGTGGTGATTTCCACGCCCTGGCGCTGGCATACGGAGATGGCCTGCGCGGCCATGAAAGCTGGCAAATACACTGGCGTGGAGGTCTGCGGCGGCTTCTCCCTCGACGAATGCTGGCAATTGGTCAATACCCACGAAGAGACGGGTACCCACCTGTTCTTCCTCGAAAATGTCTGCTACCGCCGCGACGTCATGGCCGTGCTGCGCATGGTGCGCGAAGGTTTGTTCGGCGAGCTTATCCACCTGGAAGGAGGCTACCAGCACGATCTTCGGGAAGTGAAATTCAACGACGGCAAACAACCCTACGGCGGAGGCGTGGAGTTCGGGGAAAAGGGTTTCAGCGAGGCCCGCTGGCGCACCTTCAGCTCGATCCACCGCAACGGCGACCTGTATCCCACCCACGGCCTGGGGCCCGTTGCCATGATGGCCAATATCAACCGGGGCAACCGCCTGCTATACCTCACCGCTATGTCCACCAAGTCGCGGGGATTGCACGAGTATGTTCTCCACCACGAAAACGGCGGCAAGGAACATCCCAACGCCAAGGTCGATTTCAAACTGGGCGACGTGGTGACCACCATGATCAAAACCAGCAATGGGGAAAGTATCACCCTATTTCACGATACCAGCCTGCCCAGGCCCTATTCTCTCGGCTTCCGCGTCCAGGGCGTCAAAGGACTCTGGATGGATGTCAACAAATCGATCTATGTGGAAGGGCAGAGCAGCCCGCATCGCTGGGAGGAGGCCAAGCCCTGGCTCGACAAATACGACCACCCGCTCTGGAAGCGATACGAACAACTGGCCGAAGGCGCGGGGCACGGCGGAATGGATTTCTTCCTGTTTCAGGCCTTCGTCGAGGGGGCAAAACGAAACGAGGCGCCGCCCATCGACGTCTACGACGCGGCCACCTGGCTTTCCATTACCCCGCTTTCGGAATACTCTATCGCCACGGGTAGCCAGCCGATGGCCATGCCCGATTTCACGCGCGGGAGATGGACGGAACGCAAGGCTTCCTTCGGATTAAACGATCAGTATTAATGGCGGGGCTTCAGTTAGTCGTACTGGCGGCAGGCATGGGCCGCCGCTTCGGGGGCGATAAGCAAATGGCGGAGGTCGGTCCCCACGGCGAATGGCTGCTCGACTACGCCCTCTACGACGCCCGGCTGGCGGGTTTTACGGAGGCCATTCTGGTGGTCCGCCACGAAATGATCGTGTGGAGCGAAAGGGAATTCCCGCTTCCGGTACAGTTGGCTTATCAAATGCCTCTCCTTGGTACCGCCCATGCCCTCTGGGCCGCGCGAGATCTGATAAAAGGGCCCTTCGCGGTGATCAATGCCGACGATTTTTACGGACGCGCCAGCTATTTTCAATTGGCAGGGTTCCTCCGGGAAGTATGCAGCCCTTCGGAATATGCTGTTATTGGGTTCCCATTAGGTGAAACCCTGGCCGACAGCGGACCCGTTTCACGCGCCGTCCTCCAAACCGACCCCGAGGGTTTTTTGGTCGATATAGAAGAATATAAGGGCCTGGAGAAAAACAATTCCGAAGCTTCCCTACACGCCCTGGTTTCCATGAATAGCTGGGCCCTGGACAGAAGTTTTATGGATTTTTTGGAGGAAAAAATCCCGCCGCTTCTCGGGGAGGTAAACGAAAAAGAATTGTTATTGCCCACGATGATTCGCCAGGCCATGGCGGAGCGATCGGTAAGGGTGAAAGTGCTGCCAGCCCGTACCCGATGGATCGGGATTACCCATCTATCGGATTTGGAGCTGGTGAGGGATCGAATGAGGAGATTGTACGAGGAGGAGGTTTTTCCCGCTTTTTTCCCCTCCGGAAAAATCACCAAAACCAGGGTCCTGACGGGTGGCTATATCAATCAAACCTCCCTTGTGGAATGGTCATCGGACCGGGAGACTTTTCAAACCGTCTTTCAAGGGATCAACCCGACTATTTTTCCCGATCCGGAGTTACTGAACAAAAACAATGAGCTGATTGCGGCCCATTTGAAAGCCCATTCTTACCCGAAAGAGATTTTGGTCCCCTGGCTACCCCCGAAGGGAAAACCCTCGTGCCGGCGCTGGATGGCGCCTGGAGGGCCTTCCCGTTTATCGCCGGAACAGTCACCCGGACAAAAGCCACCGATGCCTCCGAAGTCCGCGCGGCCGCAGCAGCAATAGGGGAGTGGCATTCTTTCCTGAAAGATATGGACCCCTTGAGCATCCAACCGGCCATCCCTCATTTTTTCGACCTGACCTATCGATGGAAACAATTTATGGTAGTCAGGCAAAATGCCCCGGAGGACCGAAGCAGAAAAGCTTGGCTCGAAATACTCCAACTGAGTTCTGAAGGCAGAGATCTCACCTGGCACTACGAATACCTGAAAACTTTCAATCCGCTCCCTCTGCGCATCCTCCACGGTGACCCAAAGCTTTCTAATATTTTATTCGATGAGAAAACGGGCGAAGTCCGTGCCATCATCGACTGGGATACCGTCCAGCCCGGCTGGATCATCTTCGATTTCGGGGATATGGTCAGGGCCTACACCAATCCCTGCGCGGAGGATGAGCCCGATGTCATGAAAGTTAAAGTTCATCGGCCTTATATGGACGCCTTGCTGGAGGGCTTCCTCGCCCAAACCGAACCCTGGCTCAGGCCCTCAGAGCGGATCAATCTTCGCCTTGGCGCACAATGTGTCATCTGGTTACAGGCTCTCCGCTTCCTCGCAGACTATCTGTCGGGAGATCATTATTACCCCGTGGAATACCCGGAGCAAAATCTGGTCAGGGCGAGGAATCAGCTTAGGCTGTTGAACAGCATTAAATTTTCGTTTTAAAACCCTTCCCTACGATGTAACATATAGGAGGGCTGCTCCTCGTCTCCGCTCCGGATGCTGGGCGCCATCAGCTCCCATCCGTTTTGATACAAATAGTTGAGCGCGGCGACTGAATTGCGGAAGGGCTTGCTATCCCTGGGGTCGATGAAGGGATCGAAAAAGGTCATGATGTTGGTCGTAGCCTGCCCGTAATTGATCCGCACCGAGCCGCCGAGCCCGCTGGCGGCATAGATCTCGATATACTGGATGTCCAGCTTGTTGATGTCCACGCCGTTGACCATGACCTGAGCATAGGAGAAGGTAGCGGCCGCCAGAAAAATGGCGCTTAGAACCAGCTTTTTCATAAGGCTTGAATTTTGGTGAAAAGGGAGAACTCCTGCGAAATAAAGCCTTTTCCGACAGCAAATTTCTTACCGGAAGGTTAATTGGAAGCTAAGACGCCGTTAAAATCACTCTCCGCCAAACATGTTGAACGACAAGCCCAAAAACACACCCACCCCGTATGCCGAAAACACAGGCAGGTCCGCCGCATCCCCGTCGAAGGGATCGCCGGCCGCATAGCCTTTGTCGAGGCGCTGCGTGCGGGCGCTCATTACTCCTGCACTCATGACGAGCCGCTCCCGCTTGCCGATGAAGAGGGAGGGGCCCAGGAAAAATGCAGCCGACTGTCCCTCGCCGCTGTCCCACAGAGGCAGGCCCATGCCGAAGCTCCCGCCCCAGGACAGGTTCTTCTTTCCCACCGTGTAAAAGTGCAAAAAGCTGGTCAGGGCGGGCAGGAAGGGGTCTGCGGCCGTACTCCCGATCTCGCCGTCGCGCACGAAATAGCGCTCCGTCGGCTTGAGAAAGGTACCGAAAGAAGCCCCCACGCTGGCATTGACCTTGAAGCCGCCATAGGAAAGCACTTGGATGGCTCTTTTCCGAAATGCACGCTCCCCCTCGATGCCCAGGCGCTCGGCGGCGCCCTCCTGCAAGGCCACCTCCACCTCGTAAGTGAGCTGGTCGCGCTCCGCCAGGTGCTGGCTGTGCAGGCTGAACGAGGTCATCCCGATCTCCTTTAGCCGCATGCGGAGCTGCTCCCATTCGGAGGGATCTTTCTCCTGTAGCCGCTCGTCGAAGGCTTCGGCCACTTCGATGGATTCGTCCAACACAGCCAGGTACTGCCCCGACACGCCGACGGCCTCCTCCATCGCCCCAACCAGGGCCAGCACAGGCTCCTGGTCCGAACCTTCCCATTCTCCCTGCCGCTCTTTGATGGTTTCCAGCAGGGTGACCAGGGAGTCGCGCATGGTTCTCATCGAGCGCAGGGCTTTGCGATGATCGCCGGCGCGTTGCCTGAAATCCAGGGGATTGGAGGGCTTCTGGTCGATAATACCCTTGTATCGGCCGGCTTCCTCCTGAACCAGGGAAGGCGGCAGGAAGGGATTCCACAGCATGGCTTCGAGCGATTCGCCGATGGCCTCCATCTGCACGAATTCGGCCTCGATCTCCTCGATCTGCTGCGAGCCGCCGCGGATCATCCGGTCGAGCCCCTGCAGACTTTCCAGCCTGGCCACCGCTTCGGACAAGGGCCCGCGGGCGCTCCCCAATTTGGGTACGGAGGGCATGGCCGGGAATTCGTCGAAAGAACTGACCATGCCTGCGCTTCCCGTTCCCCCGTGTCCGGAAAAGCCGGCGGCCCCCAATCCGCCCATCGGATCTGCCAGGAACGGACTGGCGGAAACCAGCCCCGGCGATATGTCCTCCTGGGTCGTTTGGATACCGGTTTCCAGGGCGTACCGGTTGTATTCCACCAAATGGAGGTGGACCTGGTTTCCCTGGCGCACCAGCGGCCGGTCGAGGGCTTTTCCGTTGGAAACATACCACACGGAATCGCGAAAAACATCGTAGTAAATGTGTAGGTCCTGGGCGTTTAGACAGGGGGTGGCGAGTAGAAGTAAAAGCACTGTTGAAATGGGATTCCGTTTCATGATTAGGGTTTTTTTTTGAGGGGATTTATAGGGGATTGTTAAGGGATTGAGGGGATTAGTTTAGGGCGAGGGGAGCGTCCAGGTCTCCTTCGACCTGGGGTTGCTGGTAGGGTGCGATGGATTGCATCTGTTGACTGACCTGACTGAACAGGTCCCTGAAACTACCCGGGGTGTTGGTATTGCGCAAGCCCAAATTCAGGGCATAGCTCAGCGGACCAAAGGTCTGGTCGCTGCCCGGAGGGGTGTATTCCCAGTTCAGCTGGTTTCCCTTGCTGGCGGAAAAAACCACGCAGGGCGCCCAATCTGCCGGCCTTTCTCCGGCCGATTCCCAGCCTTGCTCGGCGTACATCGACGCCGTGGCGGCACGCTCCCTCCAGTAGCCTTCCTTGGCCATGCGCAAGGGGGTGCCGCGCCGGAAACCCATTCCACGGGTCGCGGTGCCGGAATGGCAGGCGTCGAGGGTGATGAACAGCCCTCCCTCGGGACCGAGGACCGGGCGAATGGCCTGTATCCATTCCCGCAAATGATCGTCGGTCACCAAACGCTCACCCTGGTAAGAGAGGGAAAACCGCATGGGCGAGTCATAAGGCGCCAGGGCCTCGTCGTAGCCGTCGGCCTCGTCGCCGTCCAGGTCCTGCTTTTGCTGGCCATGGCCGGAAAAGTGGAAATAGATAAAATCGCCGGGCGCGGAGCTCTCCTTCAGGAGGCGGAGCTCGTCCAGAATGCGTTGGAAGGTCGCCTCTTCATTTTTGAGGATCAGCATGCCCTCGTCCGGAATGCCCAGTTTACGGGCAGCCTCCTGGACGAGCGGAAGATCGTTTTCAGAATGAATGGAATCCCAGCCTGTAAAAAGACCGTAATTGCCGATCGCGATGATCAGCGCCCGTTTTTGGGGAAGGGCCCCCGCCGTTGCCGATGAGGAGAAGGCCAAAAACGCCATGCCGTGGAAAATGCCATTGAAGAAATTCATACGCCTGAGCTAAAGGGTGATCATTCGTAAAAAATGGCATAGCAGACGTTATTTATTAGCGATAAAGATACTTTAAGACCCAGCGGCCGGAGGCCGCTGGGTCTTAAAACCACTTTCCCGCCAACGGCGGGGACTATATTTCTATAATGCAGAAATATGACAAATGGTAACAAACTCTTAACAATATTTTTATTTTTTCTCCAAATCGAGCTCTACGTAGTAGGCGTCGTAACCCTCCTGGCGGAAGGAAAATCCCTTTTGGTGAAAGATCCGGATCATACCTTCGTTGTTGCTCAGCACGCTGCCATAGACCTTGCGGATCTCCCGCTCGCGGGCAATCTCGAGGATGTAGTCGGTCATCTTACCGCCCAGGCCCTGGCCCTGCCAGGGGTCGGCCACTACGATGGCGTATTCGGCGTTTTCGTTCCAGGCATCGCCAACGAGGCGCACCACCCCGGCCATCTGACGGGGCGATTTGGGGTCGTCCTGGATCTCGGCGATGATCGCCATTTCGCGGTCGTAGTCGATCTGGGTGAAGCGGGTCAGCAATTCGTGCGTGACATGGGGCACGTAGCCGAAAAACCGGAAATACACGGTCTCCTTCGAAAAAAGGGTGAACATCTGCGCCTCCATGGGCTCGTCTTCCGGGCGGATGGGCCGCAACAGCGCCGTTTGGCCGTTCTTTAGTTTAACCTTCCTGGTGTACTGCGCCGGATAGGGGGAGATGACCAAATGCGCGTTCGGTTGCCGGCGCTTATTAAACAAAGGCTTTTCAATATGAAGTCGGGCGTTGAGCACCTTTCCCCCATGCTCATCCACCGCGATGGGGTTCATTTCAATTTCGGTGATCTCGGGAAAATCCACCACCAGATAGGCGAATTTGTAAAGCAGGAACTGGATCGAAGCCAGGTCGATACCGCTGGCGCCCTTGTACCCCTTGAGCAACTGGAAGATCTTGGTCTCCTCGATCAAGCGCATGGCCAGCGCCATATTCAGCGGGGGCAGGCCCACGTTTCGATCCTGAAAAACCTCCATGGCCACTCCGCCCAGGCCGAAGAGGATAATGGGCCCGAAAACCGGGTCCTTCGTCGCGCCGATTATAAGCTCATATCGTTTCCCGGGATTCATTGCTCCTACGCCGGTTTCAAACGGCGCCGGGAAACTTTCCTCTACGGGGATTTCGAATGCGGTCAACACGGCCCTGACTTCCTCGCCGGAGAGGCTGTCGCGGCCCTCCCCGAGCGCCTGGTCGATGATGCGCTGCACTTCGGCCTTGTCGGGCGAAAAACGGTGAGGGATCTCGCCGGGGGTCTCGTGCAGGAGCTGCAGGTTCAGGGTGTAGCTGCACATATACAGGAAGACCTCGATGGCGGCTTCGGGGTATCGGTAATTCGGTACTTTTTCGCTTTCCAGGATATCCCTGGCGGCCCAGACCTCTTTTTCGCCCATCCAGGTGGCTAAAATGGGTTTGCGGGAATTATGGGAAATTTTCCCGATGGCCTTGGCCACATCCACCGGATTGCTGATTCCCTGGGGTGCGAAGATGACCAGTACGCCGTCCACGCCCCTGTCCTCCAGCACGATGGAGAGGGCCTTGCCGTATTGTTCGGCCGAGGCGTCGCCCATGATATCGACCGGGTTGTGTTTGCTCCAGTCGACGGAGAGCACGGTGCTGAGTTTGTTGATAGTCTCCCGGGAAAGCCTGGCCAGACGGCCCTTTTGCTGGATCAGGAAGTCGGTGGCCAGTACCCCGGGTCCCCCTGCGTTGGTGATGATGGCCAGGCGGTTATTTTCGGGTCTGGGCTGCATGGCCAGGGCCTGGGCGCAGTGAAATAGTTGGGCGACGGTATTCACCCGCACCACGCCGGCGCGGTGGAAGGCGGCTGAAAATGCCGCGTCATTTCCCGCCAGGGTACCGGTATGCGAAAAGGTGGCCTGAGCGCCCTCCTGACTTTTACCCGATTTCAGCAGGATGATCGGCTTGTTGCGGGAAAAACCCCGGGCCGCGCTCATAAACCGGCGGGCTTCGGGAAGGGATTCCATGTAGATCAGGATGGAGGAAGTATGGGAGTCCGTCCCAAAATAATCGATCAGATCGTGGAAGCCAATATTCATCATGGCGCCCACCGATACAAAATGGCTGAAGCCGACGTTCTGCTCGGCGGCCCAATCGAGGATGGAGCCCCCGAGCGCCCCGCTCTGAGAGAGAAAAACGATCTTCCCGGGGAGGACTTTTTGGTTTAGAAAAGTGGCATTGAGCCCCAGCAGGGGGTTGATGAACCCCATGCAGTTGGGCCCCAGGATGCGCATATTGTACTTCGAAGCGATCTTTTTGATCTTGTCGAAACGCTTGCTCCCTTCGCGGCCCACTTCGACAAAGCCGGCGGAAAGGATCACGGCGGCCTGCACCCCTGCCTTGCCGCACTGGTCCACTACCTCGGGTACCGATTCTGCGGGGATGGCGATGATGGCCAGATCAACCGTTTCCGGGATCTTGTCGATGGAGGAAAATGCATCTCTTCCGTGAACCGTGCTATGGCGAATATTCACCGGATAAACCTTCCCGGCATAGGAGCCGGACAAGAGGTTTCGGATCAATACGTATCCGACGGAGCCCTGACGGTCGGAGGCGCCGATGGCGGCGATGCTTTTCGGGTTGAAGAGCTTCTCTAATTGTTCCCGCATGGTGTCAGAATTTCCAGTAGGGCCGCAACTGCAGGATGGCGCTCTGGAGGTTTAGTTCATAGGTTTGCCAGATCTGGAGGGTAGATTCGGTGGGTTTTTCCTCGTGGGGCATGGCGTTCCCGTTGATTCCGGCGACGAAATTATCGACGCAAAGGGGAAGTTCTTCCACGTTGTAGCCCCCTTCGAGGGTGGCGAAGATGTGCCCGAATCGCTCGCGCAGCATTTTCCCGATCTTGAAATACGTGCCGGCAGTGGTGCGCAGGTCGAGTAGCAGGTCGTACTGGTGGGCGTCGAACCCCGCAGAGACGGCCACGACATCGGGCTGGAATTGCTCGGCGATGGGCAGAAATGCCGTGAAGGCGTCCATGAAGATATCGTCGCCCGAATTTGGTGGCAGCGGACACATCAGGGTGTATCCCTTTCCTTCCCCTTTTCCGGTCTCGTTGGTCCAGCCGTGACCGGGAAAGGCGGGATATTGGTGCATGGACCAGTACATGACTTGTTTGGATTCGTAGAAAATGGCGCTGGTGCCATCGCCCAGGTGGCCGTCGAAATCGCAGATCAGCACCTTCTTTCCCTGTCTGGCCAGGTTCTCGGCGGCTATGGATACGTTGTTGAACAGGCAAAACCCGCTCGCCTTTTCGGGATAGGCGTGGTGGCCAGGAGGCCTGACCAGCGCAAAATCGCCCTGTTCCGAGGCCTGGATCGTGGCGCCCACCGCGCGAATGGCTGCCTCGAAGCTGCCCGGCGAGGTAGCCGTGTCGGCGTCGAGGTGGATACCGAACTCGCAAGCGTGGCGGACCTTGTCGATATATGCCGGGCTGTGGATCAGGGTCAGATAGCGCTCCCCATTGGGGGCCGGGGTGGTCGGGAGATTTTCAAAAGGCTCGAGGCGCTTGGGGTTTTCCGGGTGCATTCCGGTGTCATGTTCCAAAAATACAGGATCGTACAGCAGTTTCATGGCGGGGGCGTTTAGCGTTCTTCTTCGCGAAAAATCAGCAGGGGGATGCGGGTATGCAAAGCCATCCTCCGGGTCTGGCTCTTGTGAAAAAGGCGCTCGAAAAAATTGCGGTGCGGAGCGGTCATCACCAACAGGTCTACGTCATAGGTTTCGGCAAATTCGTGAAGGGTGGGGGGAAGATCGTCCCCTTTCAATTGGTGGAACTGGATCTGCAAGGCAGGGGCGTGTTGGGAGAAAAAGGTTTGCAGGTCGTTCATGTCCAGGACCTTTTCCGCATCCTGTTCGGAAGTGACGTGCACGCAATGGAGTATGGGACTGAAAGGATCGACCAATTTGGACACCTCCCAAATGAGGTAAGGGTCGGTTTCCTTGAGGTCGGTGGCAAAGGCCATGATTTGGAGCTTGTTCAATTTGGCTTCTCCGGGGATGGCCAGTACATGGCATTTCGAGCGCTGGATCACTTCGGAGGTAACGCTACCGAAAATTTTTTCCAGGGTGGAGTGTTCGCCCTGGGTTCCCATGACGACCAGATCGATCCCTTCGCGGGCGACGAAAGAGGCAATGGTGCTGGAAGGGGCGCCGATTTCCACCTGTGTTTCGATGGTGGCTGTATTTTCCAGTTCATCTGCTACGATTTCCACGGTGGTGTCGACGAATGCTTCCAGCATGGTCCGGGCAGCTTCCAGCTTCTTTTGGGTGGCCTGGGTGGCCATGACGGGCAGGTCCATGCCCTCGTATTGAGGGTAAATAGCGTGAAGGACGACCACCTCTGCCTCCAGTTTATCCGCCAGGATCAACGTGTACCGGAAAGCATTTTGAGCCGTTTCGGAAAAGTCCGTCGGGAACAGAATGTGCTTGATCTTTTTCATTTTAAAAAGGCTTTATGGGTTGGATAATGGGGCTATAATCAGGAAACGGTTTTTTGAGGCCGGGGGCCGAAGATTTGTTCTAATTCCTCCCTAACGACAACCTCCTTTTGAAGAAGTAGCCTGGCCAGTTCCTCCAGCTCTTTTCGGTGTTCGATAAGGATCTGCTTGGTGCGCGCATAGGAAGATGCTACCAGTTCCCGCACTACCCGGTCTATGAGTTGGGCGGTGGCCTCGCTGTAGGGCTTTTGCAGGGACTGCTCGTACTCCCCGTTGGAATCGTAGTAACTGATATTGCCCATTTCGGGGTCCAGGCCGTAGAAAGCAACCATGGTAAAGGCCTGTTTGGTCACTTTTTCGAGGTCGTCGAGTGCGCCGGAGGAAACTTCGTTGAAAACGACGTCTTCTGCTGCGCGGCCACCCAGGGCGGCGCAGATGCGGTCCAGAAATTGTTGCCTGGTGAAAATATGGTGTTCCTCGGGCAGGTACCAGGCGGCGCCAAGAGATTTTCCCCGGGGTACGATAGAAACTTTCATGAGGGAATCGGTGTGTTTCAAAAACCAGCTCACGGTAGCATGTCCCGCTTCGTGGTAAGCTACGATATTTTTTTCCTCGCCTGAAATGATCTTCGTCTTCTTTTCCAACCCGGCGATAATTCGGTCGATGGCCTCGGTAAAATCCTCCATCTCGATGAGGTCCTTTTTGCGGCGGGCAGCAATCAGCGCTGCCTCGTTGCAGATATTGGCGATATCCGCTCCGGAAAATCCGGGGGTCTGCGCAGCCAGGGTCTGGGCGTCGGTCGCCGAGTGGAGTTTGAGGGGGCGCATGTGAACCAGGAAGATGGCCTTTCGCTCATCGACGTTGGGGAGTTCGAGGTAGATATGGCGGTCGAAGCGCCCGGGCCGCAGCAGGGCCTTGTCGAGCATATCCGCCCGGTTGGTGGCGGCCATGACGATGACCCCGACGTTGGTGCCGAATCCATCCATCTCGGTCAGGAGTTGGTTTAAGGTGCTTTCCCTTTCGTCGTTGGACTGCATGGAAAAGGTCTTGCTGCGCGAACGGCCTATGGCGTCGATCTCATCGATAAAAATGATGCTGGGCGCTTTTTCCTTTGCTTTACGGAACAGGTCGCGCACGCGGGAAGCGCCCACGCCCACGAACATTTCGACAAATTCAGAGCCGGAAATTGAAAAGAAAGGCACCTTCGCCTCCCCGGCGACGGCCTTGGCCATCAGGGTTTTGCCCGCTCCCGGAGGGCCTACCAGAATAACGCCCTTCGGGATCTTGGCCCCCAGGCGGGTATAGGTTTCGGGGTTTTTCAAAAAATCCACGATTTCCATCACCTCCACTTTGGCCTCGTCCAATCCGGCTACATCCTGAAAGGTCACCTTGCTGGTATTGGTGTCGTCGAACACCTGGGCGCCCGATTTTCCGAAGTCGAAGGGGTTGAAACCTCCCGCGCCCCCGCCTCCTCGTCCGACCCTGCGGAGGATAAAGACCCATACCGCGATGATGATCAGGAAGGGGAGGGTCCAGGCCAGGATCTCGGCCAGCAGGTTGGTGCGTTTTTGGTATTTCACCGGGATGGGATCCAACTCCTGCGCCAGGGTGACTTCCTCCAGTTTGGTCTCAAATTGCTCGACCGAACCGATATTCATAAAAAAATGAGGGCCCTCATTTTCTTTGGGAATTTCCTGATAAGCCCCCGAGCCCAGGCGCTCGGGTTTGATGTAGATCTCCGCCCGCTCCTGGTTGAGGACCACGATGGAGGAGACATCGTTCTGGACCAGCATATTATTCTGAAAATCGAGCCAGGTGGTCTCTTTCGCGGCTGGGGTACCCCACATCCACCATTGGCTGATCAGCAATATGGCGATCAGCAGGTACACCCACCACCATCCCTGGAAAAAATTGCCGGGGGACGAGGGTTTTTTGGATGGTTGAGGATCGTTATTAGCCATTTGTCGCGCTGCTTTTCAAGCTATTAAATATACCGGCCGCCGCCGTACGGCGGTCATGAGAAAAATCAATAAAACCATTGATTTTTCTCATGCCTCAGTAATTTGTTAAAAAGCTGAAACAATGAAAAGAAAAACGGAATAAATTTAATCGAGGTTTTTCTTTTTTCCGACACCCCACTTTCTCTTTTCCGCCCCCGCCCCCCGGGTTATTTTCCCCAGCCCCGGCGCCCCGGGTTTTCCCCCGGGGCTGGAATTATCTTTTCCCTCCCCCCCGGGCGCCGGGGGGGGAGGGGGCGGGGCGGGCGCTACCGGCGGGGTAAGCCCTGGGTGGGTTAAAAAAACCAAGCCCCCGCTGCAGGGGCTTTTCTTTTAAACCACCCCCTTTTCTGGAAGAGAATATAATAATCCTTGAGCAGGGCCCAGTACAATTTCGCCTCGCGGAAACCCTCGCGATTATCCGTCTGACCGGCCTGCAGGGCGTTGACCTTGAACCGGACATTGGCCCGGTAGCAGAGGTAATAATAAAACAGGGCCATATCCGCCGGCCCTTCTATGGCCGGGTTGCCTTCCAGGTATTCGCTGAGCAGAAATTCGGCCAGGTCCGGGCGCTTGAAATAGTAAAAATCCATGAATAAAAAAGCCACTTCGTCCAGCACGTCCAACTGGCGGAAATGGTCGTTGAATTCGATGCAATCGAAGAGGACCGGCGAGTCGAGGAGGAAAATATTGCGGGAATGGAGGTCGCCATGCCCATCGACGGTGTATCCGCGGTCGTTTCGGTGTTGAAGATGCCCTTCCATCCGCTCCAGGAAGCGCCCCACTCCTGACACAATAGACTGAAGCAACTCGGCCTCCCGGGCGCCTAGCTGGCTCTCCACCCATGAGCGGGTACTGAGGATGTCGGAGAAATCTTCGAAAATGGATTTCCAGCTCAGCGGGCGGTGGATCTTCTCCGCCTGTTTGTGGAAATGTGCCAGCAGGCGGGCGATCTGGCGGATATGCTCGGCTTTTACCTGGCCTTTTTCGAGCATCGGGGGCATGTGGTGCTCTTCGTCCATCCGCTGCATCTGTACGGCATAATCCACCACCGGCCCCTCGGAAGCGCTGCTGATCAGGGGGCCTTCGGGGGTCTGGCAGATGGGGAGCACCCGGAGATAGATATTTCGGGTGAGGCGCTGGTTAAGCGATAATTCGCGCTGGCAGTAGAATTTGCGCTTTTCGAGGGTGGAATAGTCCAGGAAGGAAAACACGACCTCTTTTTTGATCTTGAAGGCAAAATGCTCGCTCAGGATGATCCAGTTGGCGTGGGTTTCTACGATCTCCGCGGCTCCGTCCCGATCCGGAAATGCCCGCCTCCTGGCGATGGATTCGATGTCCTCTCTGGTCATGGGGCCGGAATTTCAAGGTAATCGAGCGCCTGTTTTACCAGTTCATCCATCGTTCCGGCTTCGGAATGAAGCACCAGGTGCGGGAATTCCAACGGCTCATAGGAGGTCTTCAGATGGAGATAGACCTTGAAATCCGCTTCGCTGAAGGGGCGTTTGGTTTGCAGTCTTTCTCGGATGGTCTGCTCCCCGGCGCGCATCTCGATCCATTTGATGGGGGTGGACAGTCGGGCGGCCAGGTCGAGAAAGGGTTTGCGGATGTCGGCGCGGTAAAGAGTCGCATCGACGATGGCGGTCTCGCCCTGGCGCAGATGGGTTTCGAGGAGGGTGATCAGGCGGTGATAGACTTTTTCCTTTGATTCGGCGTCGTATTGTCCCCGCAGGCCGAGGGCGGCGCGCACACGGTCGGTATTCAGGTGTACCGCTCCGGTGGCCTTTGACAAGGCTAAGGCGAAGGTCGTCTTTCCTGCGCCGGGCAGTCCGGTGATCAAGATCAGCATGCGGTGGGTTTTGGGGCCAGCATATGCTCCGCCTCCTGCAACAAACACTCCACCTGTGGGGGAAGTTGAACCAATGCAATCCGAACCTCCTGGAGGCAAAGCCGCTCCTCTTGCCGGAGTTGCCTGAGGAACAGTTTAGGCGCATCGGACATGTCTTTCGCCTCCCGGAAAGCCAGGTGCTGGTCGTGCCATTTTCCGAGCAGGTTCTGTGCGTTTTCCAGGGCCTGCACCGGTTCGGCGGGCAAGCTCAGGGAGGGGTTGGTCTCCAGTATGACCAACAAGTTGTAATGCACCTTTTTGATGTTTTTCCGCAGATCGTGCAGCCGTTTTTTCGAGCTCAGGCCTTCGCGGGAAAGCCGGGATATGTCCTGCAACAGGTCCCTGAAATAGCCGCGCAAGCCGCTTCGGAGGGCTCTCAGGCCGAGGTGCAGGAGGTGTGACCGGGCCTGGAGGCTGGCCTCCCGGATCTCTGCAAAAGAATAGCTATGAATGAATTCGTCAAAAAACCGCTGTTGGGCGCCGATCCGCTGCCGGATTTTTGCGGAATGGACGTGTTCCATCTGAAGTTTTTCCTCTTGTGCGTGTAAAATGGCGTCGAGGATCTGAAGGGCGCGGAGTTTTCCGGCTTCCTCAAAGAGCGGCTTGAGTTTTTTGATAGCGGGTTTGCCTGCGAAATGGGGGTCGAGGGCGTCGAGCATCTGCAATAAGGCGCGAAATCGTTTCAGGGCAACGCGAAGGGCGTGAATGGTCCCCTTTCTGCAATCCCGCTGCATTTCCAGAAAGGAGAGATGGACATAGGTATCCAGTTGGTCGAAACAGGCGATCAATTCGGTCTTGAGGGTCTTCATTCCAGGCTTTTAGTTCATCCCGGGTTACCGGACTACCAGGGTAGGGGCTGGGAGTGCTTGACTGACCAGTTTTTCGGTAACGCTGCCGAAGAAAAACCGCTCGATGGCGCCGTGGCCCTGCGCACCAGCTATGATCCAGTCAAATCCGTTCTCTCTTGCGTATTCGAGGATCCGCTCGGACGTTTTTCCTTCGTCGTTCCGCAAAATAACCACTTCCAATGAATTTTCGGGAATTTGATTTTCCTTCAGAAATTCCCGGAAAGAATCCTTGGCGGTATCGGCGAGAAAGCGGTTGAAGTTTTCATATTCCTGCCGGTTGAGGTAATAGCCGGTGGCCAGCAGGTCGGTCACGTGAAACGCGGTGACTTGCACCTCCTCGTCCATTTTTTTCCATTGGAGGGCCAGGTTCAGAGCCTTTGCCGAATCCTCCGAAAAGTCGACCGGCACGAGGATTCGTTTTCCCATGCCTTTTGAGGTTTCGGGCACAAACAAGACATGGCACCTGGACTGATTGGCCAGCTTTCGGGCCGTGATGCCGCTTCCGAGGCTTTTGCTTTTCTGCCCGATGATCAACAGATCGATTTGCTTGACTTCCTGCCAGTGCAGCAGTTTTTCGAAAGGCTTGCCCTCCGGGACATCAAGGCTCCATTCCGCCGTCCCTCCGGGTCCCCAATGGGTTTGAATCTCCTCCTGGAGAAGGGCCTTGACCTGCTCGTCGATCGGGATGCCGGCCTCGAAGCGTTTTTGAAATTCGGCCCGGGCGCTTTTGGACAAACCCAGGTCGGGAATAATGTGCACAAAGTACACTTTGGAGGCCCCGAACAGGTCGGAGACCCTCCTTGCGATGCCGATGAGGTATGAGTCCATCGGCGAGCGGTCGAGCGCTACGAGAATTCTCGAAAAGTTTTTCATGTTACATGACCTCTATAAGCCGGGAATTTTTCTCCTCCTCCACGGGAACATCGATAAAGGTCAGCCGCAATACCCCGTCGTGCAGGTCGGCGGTGATCTTTTCCCTGGAAATGCCTGGATTGACCCGGATCTTTCGTTCAAAAGTTTCGACCTCGATTTCCTCCTCGATCAAAGTGGTTTCGGGATGGGTTACCCGGTGTTTTTTCATGCCCCTCACCACGAGGATTCCGTCGGATATGGCGACGGTCAAATCATCCCTGGAGTAGCCGATCGCGTTGATGTCGAGAACCAGCAGCTCTTCGGACCGGCGCAGGTTGATAGCGCCTGGCGTTTCCTTTTTCCACTGGTGGTCGAATGCGGTGTGCCCCATAAAATGATCTTGATCGATCACCGGATTGTGTTGGTTGCCAAACCGGTCGAAGGCGTGGTTGCGGATGGTTAACTTTTTCATGATACGGCCTTTTTTGCAGACGAATCAAAATAGGCACTTATTCCAGCCAACCGCAATGTCCTTCGTCAACTGCGGAGATGATTTTCGTCAGTTCGCCTATTCGGCGCTGCGGTGCAGTTTGAGGAGGCGGTTTTTGCCCTGGTCCGACATTTCCAAAACCAGCGTGTCCGTCGAGAATCGCTCGATCCGCACGGCCTTTTCGATAGCGCCCGCCTGCAGGGAGTCGCGGGTATAAAGATAGCCGGCCTGCACCCGAAACGCCCCTTTTTCCCGATAATTGAGGGTGCTGAAAAAAGAATATCCGCGGTCTTCCCGAAATTCAAAACGGATCTCGGCCGGATCGAGCTCGAGGGGAACGCCCTCCTCGAGGATCTCGTAAGCCTGCCAGGAGCCCTGCATTTCGCTCTCCGCCCGGTTGGTGCAAGAGGCAGCGGCGAGTATTAAAAAGAGGAAAAAAGCGGTTCGGACCTTCATGTAAGTGGGTTTGAGGCCAAAATAAGCATTCCATGCAATTTTTACTCTGGAAAAACTCCGTAAATTTGTGCCTGAAAAATTGAATTCCCTTGCGCCCATGGTGAAGATCGGTCCTGTCGAATTAGGGAATTTCCCCTGTTGCTCGCCCCTATGGAGGATGTGAGCGACCCTCCTTTCCGCGCGCTGTGCAAGCAAAACGGCTGCGATATGCTTTACACCGAGTTCATTTCGGTGGAAGGCCTGATCCGCGACGCCCATAAGAGCCTCCAGAAGCTCGATATCTACGACGAGGAGCGGCCCGTGGGCGTTCAGATCTTCGGCGCCGAACTGGATTCGATGATGCGAGCCGCGGAGATCGTGGAGGCAGCCAGGCCGGAAGTGCTCGATATCAACTACGGCTGCCCCGTGCAAAAAGTGGTCTGCAAGCTGGCCGGCGCCGGTATCCTCCAGGACATCCCCAAGATGGTGCGGCTCACCGAAGCGGTGGTCAAATCCACCAACCTGCCCGTCACGGTGAAAACCCGGCTGGGCTGGGACGAAAACACCATTTTCATCGAAGAAGTAGCGGAAAGACTGCAGGATATAGGCATCAAGGCCCTTTCCATACACGGCCGCACGCGCAAGCAGATGTACAAGGGCGAATCCGACTGGTCGTATATCGCCAAGGTGAAGGCCAACCCCCGCATACACATCCCGATCTTCGGCAACGGCGATATCGACACCCCGCAAAAAGCCGTGGAATACCGCAACCGATACGGCGTGGACGGCATCATGATCGGCCGGGCCAGCATCGGCTATCCATGGATCTTCCGCGAGATCAAGCACTACATGAAAACCGGGGAACTCCTCGCGCCCCCCACCACCGCCGAGCGGGTGGACGCCGCCCGCGAGCACCTGCGCCGCTCCATCGAATGGAAGGGCATCAAGCTCGGGGTGCTGGAAATGCGCCGCCATTACAGCAATTACTTCCGGGGCTACCCGGGAATAAAACCCCTTCGCGCCCAATTGGTCACAGTAGACGACCCTCAGACGCTCTTCGGCCTGTTGGACGAAATAGAAGACCTTTTCAGTGAAATGCCCATGGAAATGGGCCACCCATCGTAAAAACCTTTAATGATCTTTAACATTGAATCGCGGGAGCGGGACATCCTTTTTTTGATCGGCCATTGCGCCAGGGAAATGGACGTCCAGGCATTTTTGGTCGGCGGGTATGTGCGCGACCGCCTGCTGGCCCGTCCTTCCAAAGACATGGATGTGGTCTGCGTCGGCGACGGGATCCGGCTTGCCGAGAACGTGGCTTCCAAACTATGGCCCATCCCCAGGGTGGTGGTGTACAAGCGCTTCGGCACCGCTATGCTTCGGCATAAGGATATCGAGATCGAATTCGTCGGCGCCAGGAAGGAATCCTACCGCCACGACTCCCGCAAGCCCAGCGTGGAAGAGGGCAGCCTGGAAGACGACCAGAACCGCCGCGACTTCACGATCAACGCCCTGGCCGTGAGCCTCAACGAGGGCGATTTCGGCTCCATCGTCGATCCTTTCAACGGACTGAAACACCTGGAGGAAAAACTGATCAAAACCCCGCTGGAGCCCGGAAAAACCTTCTCCGACGATCCCCTGCGCATGATGCGGGCGATCCGCTTTTCCAACCAGCTCGATTTCCGCATCGACCCCGAAACTTTCGCCGCCATCCACCAATACCGCGACCGCATCCACATCGTGTCCAAAGAACGCGTGACGGTCGAACTGGAGAAAATACTCGAAACGGATATGCCCTCCGTGGGCTTTAAATTATTGTTCGATTCGGGCCTGCTCCATCTCATTTTCCCCGAAATGGCCGCCCTTCAGGGAGTGGAGACAAAGAACGGAAAGGCGCACAAGGACAATTTCTACCACACCCTCCAGGTACTGGACAACCTGTGCCGTAAGACCCAAAACATCTGGCTTCGCTGGGCCGCCGTGCTCCACGATATCGCCAAGCCGCCCACCAAACGCTACGATACGGAGCAGGGCTGGACCTTCCACGGCCACGAAGCCCTCGGCGCCACCATGGTGCCCCGGATCTTCCAGCGCATGCGGCTGCCGCTCGACCACAAGATGAAATACGTACAGAAACTCGTGGCCCTGCACCAGCGCCCCATCGGCCTGACCAAGGAAAACATCACCGATTCTGCCATTCGCCGCCTCCTCTTCGAAGCGGGCGACGATATCGACGACCTCATGATGCTCTGCGAGGCCGATATCACCTCCAAGAACCCCAGCAAGGTTCAGCGCTACCTCGAAAACTATATCCTCGTCCGCGATCGCCTCGCCGAGGTCGAGCAAAAGGACCACCTCCGCAACTGGCAGCCCCCCATCACCGGCGAGCTCATCATGGAAACCTTCGGCATCGAGCCCTCCAAAGAGGTGGGTATCATCAAAAATGCCATCCGCGAGGCCATCCTCGACGGGGTGATACCGAATGAGTATGAGGAGGCGTTTGCGTTTATGATGGAGAAGGCAAAGGAGCTGGGACTTAGGGGTAATAACTCAGAAAGTTGGTTATTCAGCCCGCAGCAAGAAACCCTGAAAGGTTTTTAATATCCCCCCCCCCCGGCCCACTCGGGGGAGAAGGTAACAACCGCGTAGCGGTTGAATCCTTTTTATTTAACAAACCTCACGTTAAGTTAACAAATCAATCCCTGACCTTACTCTTCCTCTCCGCTTTCAAATCCCGATTCACTGCGATGCTGGCATTGAGCTCGAAGCCGGCCAGGAGGATCATGGCGTTGAGCTGGAGCCAGACCATGACGATAATGATCGTACCGATGGAGCCGTAGAGTTTGTCGTAGGAGGCAAAATACTCTACGTAGTAGGAAAAAAGCTGCGTGGTGAGCAAGGACAGGATGGTGGCCAGCGTGGCGCCGGGGGAGAAAAAACTGAATCGCTTTCTCAACGAAGCCCCGTAGCGGTACAGAACGGAAATGCCGGCGTAAAAAAGGGCGAGGATGATCATATACCGCAGGAGCGAGAGGGAGACCTCTCCAAACCAGTCCAGCTTGATATAATCCGACAGTAAGTTGATGAGGTAATTGCCGAGGATAATTAAAACCACCGAGGCGATGAGCATGAAACCGAGGACAAAGGTGAGTCCGATGGCAACGCCCCGGGAGCGCATAGAACCTCTTTTTTTGAAAGTTTTCAGGTGGGATTTTTCGAATCCGGTCATCATGGCCAACATGCCGTTGGAGGAGAAGTAGATCACGAGGATAAAACCGAAGGACAGCAAGCCGTTGCGGGGCCTGGTGGTGAGGTCCTGAATGGTTTCAAAAACCATGTCGCCGGCGCTTCCGGGCATGATAAATTTGATCTCGCGGTATAGCACATCGAAAAAATGATCTCCCTCTGGGATATACTGCAAGACCACCTCGGTAAACAACGGTAAGAGGGTCAGCAATACGATGATGGAGGGAAAGACGGACAGGAAGAAGCTATATGCGATGGAGTTGGCCCTGCCGCTGAGCGAAACGCTCTTCATCTCCTGGTACATAAAGATGATCACCTCATAAATAGGCACCCCGAAAAATCCGGGAAAGGACCTTTTCTTCGACCAATCCAGCACCTTGACCACCAAAGGCAGGGAGTCGAACCAATCGTTGATCGATTTTATAGTGGGTAGCTTCATTTTTCTTCAAAAAACGGCCTGAGCCTTTCCATCAAAGCCTCGGGTGGCGGCACGGTTTTGCCCGATTTGATATCCACAAAACAAAGCCGCACGGAGCCTCCGTTGATCAGCCTTTCCTCCTCGTTGAAGATCTCGACGTGAAACAGGATATACTTCTCGCCCGGAAGCGATTGCAGGCTCGTCTTGATCGTGAGCAGCTCGTCGTAGCGCGCCGGCCTCAGGTAGCGGATCTCCAGGTTGACCACCGGCATCATGATCCCCATATCCTGCTCCATTTCCTTGTACGTCATACCCAGCGAACGCAGCATTTCCACGCGCCCGATCTCGTAATACTGGGCATAGTTGCCGTAGTAGACGTAGCCCATCTGGTCGGTCTCTCCGTATCGAACTCGCTTTTGGTATTCGTGCGTATACATGTTGTAAAGTTCACCCATTTGGGCAGTTAATGAGTTAATGAGTTAATAAGTTATTGATTTATAATAACTTATTAACTCATTAACTCAATCCCTCTCTATAGGGCAGGTCATACAATGACTCCCGCCCCGGGCGCGCGACAGCTCGTGCGAGGGGATGGTGATGATCGTATTTTCGAGCGTTTCGGGGTCGAGGGTGCCTTCCTGGTATCGTTTGAGGAATTCGGTGGCGTGGATGATCTTGTAGCCGAAATCGATGAAAGCTTCCTCGGTTTTGGGGTTTCGGTCGTAGGTGATGGCCACGCCGGGCTTGATGGTCACGAGGTTGCAGCCGTCGGTCCATTGCTCGCGCTCCTGGTAGGGCGATTCGCCGTTGCCGCTCAGGATGAACTCCATGTTGGGATTGATCTCGTTTTTGAAAAAATCGTAGATGGAGTCGTAGTACATCGACACCCCGTTGGAGCGGTGCACCTCCACGTAGGAACTCAGCCCCTCCACCACGATGGGTTTGTAGGCCACGATGTGGTTGGTATTGATCTGGGTAAAGACCGTGTCGATATGCATGTAGGAGCGCTCGAAGGGGATGTTGATCTGCACGACGTTTTTGACCACGCCTTTTTTGAACAGCACCTCCCGGAGGGAGCGGATGGCGTGGGCCGTGGTGCGCTCGCTGCATCCGATGAGCAGGTAGTCGCGGTCGATGAGCATGACGTCGCCCCCTTCGATCGAGATGCCTTCTCCGCTGCGGGAAGGCGGAAATTCCTCCACGTGGTTGAGGTTGATGAGGCGGCCTTTCTTTTTGAGATCGCGGAAAATGGGATGGGTCCAGAAAATGAGCCGCGTGATGAAATTCTCCCGGTAGCGCGCCTCCTTGGCGGCCTTGGTGATGATCACGTGGTCGTTGATGGTCACGGCGATATCGCGGGTGAAGATGAAGTTGGGAATGGGCCGGAACAGGAAGAGGTCTTCCTCCGGCAGGTAGCCCGTGATGAGGATGTCGGCCAATTGATCGTTGGGCATCTGGGCCAGCAGGGTGCGAAAACGGGAGGGCAATTCCTCGAAGTCGATGATGCTGTTGATGATCCACTGCCGGTCTTCGGATTCGACCGCGAGGGCGTCTTGCAGCAGTTGCTGGGTTTCGAGCACGTTTTCATCACCCAGGAAAGCCTTGAGCACGCTGGTAAACACCGCGTGCTCCTCCTGCATCCGCGGCAGGTGGACGATATCGTCGAACAGCAGCTCCGAGGCCATCTTCGGGGTCAGGCGCGCAATCCCTTCGTCGGGCCTGTGAACGATTACCCTTCTCAAGCGTCCGATCTCTGAGCTAACATGCACTTTACGAGCCATAGTTTTGGGGTTTTCTTTGGGAGAGTTGAAAAGTTGAAAAGTTTAAAGTTTAATGGAAGCCTTTTCGGCTTCGCCAAAAAGAAACTATTCAACTATTCAACTATTCAACTATTCAACTATTCAACTATTCAACTATTCAACTATTTTCTCGATTTCATAGATCGAGTTGATTTTGCCGGCAAAGATGCAATAAAAATGTGGATTTTCCCTCAGCAGGCTGATTTCGGTGGGTCGTCCGTCGTCGATGAAACTGGCTTGCAGCTTGGATTTGATGGTGAACCAGGAGTATTTGTACTCCCATTCCACCTGCTCTGAAAAGTACTGCCGCATCTGCCCCAGCATCTTGCGGTAATTGGAAGGCGGGCGATTGATGCAGGGGTTGCAGTCGGCCAGAAAGTCGGGCCGGCAGCCGGTTTCGGGGGTCTGGCAGGTGTAGCGTGGCAGGTTTTCGTAGGAAACCCGGTGGTGGGTATAGGCTACTGAGGAGACGGACAACAGACCCGATTTTCCGTAGGGCATGATAGAGCCGAAGGGGCCGTCCATCACCGTGAGGCCGGTGTTTTGGAGGGCGGGGGAGTGGACGAAGGCCATTTCCGAGATCTCGTGCATGAGCGGGATCTCCGCCGCCCCGAACTGCCGGTTGACGCCGTTGCTGCCCGCGTAGGTGGCGTTGATGACCGCGGAGGCCAGGAGTTCGTCCTCCCGTCCGGTGGCGTGGTCTTTGATCCGCAGCCGCCAGCGGTCGTTTTCCGCTTCGGCGTGGAGCACTTCCTGCTGCAAGCGGACCTTGATGCGTTTTTCGGCTTTTAATCGCTCCTGGTAGTGCTGTGCGATCAGCAAAGGATCGAAGGAGTATTCCGTGGTGGCGTAGAGGGCCTCGATCCGCGAAAAATCGAACAGGGGGTGTTCCCGCACCCGCTCGCAGCGAATGCCGATAAATTGGCAAAAGCGCTCAAACTGCGCCGCGTCGGTGAGCGAGCCGTATTTTTCGATGGCGTAGTACTGTTCGAATTCGAAATTGACGAAAGCCTTGTGCTCTTCCGTAAAGCGCTCGCGGTGGTCGTCCGACATCCGGGCCGTGGCGATGCTCCTGGGGTAGTGGTATCCGCTGTGCAGCCGCGCCTGGTTGACGATTGAGGCCTTGCGAAACATGCCCGATTCCTTTTCCAGCAGGCACACGCGATACCCTTTCGCGGCCAGGTACAGGGCGGAGTAGGCGCCGAAGAGGCCGCCGCCGAGGATGAGGAAGTCGTAGGTGGGGGGTGCGGGCATTTTTGAGTTTAGGAGGTTTA
>JADJBL010000014.1 GCA_016703765.1 Saprospirales bacterium | reverse complement strand
TGTCTATCGAAATATACCCCGACACGATCCGGTTGATGGAAACGATGCCTTCCCCTCTTGCCGCTGCGGGTTCGTAATACTCGACGACCAAATTATCTCCTTTTACAATGGCGGTGGCAAATCCTCTTTTTTCCAGACGAGAGGCGCCTTTGTTATTCCTGCTGGTAAATCCGCCGTACACCTGGGACTTATCTCCGGAATAAACATACATAACGGCGCCTTTGGGCATCCAGAAATGGTCGTAGGTCAAATTGACCGATTTGGCCTGCTCGCAGGTAATGGCCAGACGCCAGACCCCATCCCCGTTGGGCAAAATCTCCCAAACCCCGGAATTGTCGAGGTTCAAACTCACTTCAAATGGAAAGCCGAAACGCATCGGGAGGCCCATTTCCTGCTCTTTGCGGTCTTCTGCTTCGATAAGGGTCATATCCAGGGCGGGCTGGATCACGGTTGGAATATCCTTTTCCTTCAGGGGATAGCTGAAACTCAACGGTTTTCCGCCGATATTGAGTTGGGCCGAGGAAAAAGAAAACGGAAAAAGCGCCAGGATGGCGAGGGTTTTAAGTGTTTTCATAAACTGATGTTTTTTAGGGTAAAAACGAAACCAAAATTAAATACAAAAAATACCCGCGACATTACAATTCTGTAACATTCTGCGGAAAAGGTGAAAATTAACGCCCCGCCACCGTCTCGTAGAGCCTGAGCGTTTCGGAAGAAGGCTTGATGTCTAATTTCCTCCGGAGCACATCCGCACATTTCTGGAACTGCCGACTGGCCTGGTCCTTCATGCCCTTGGCGCAATAACTGTTTATCAGGCAGCGGTGAGCCAACTCGTAGCAATCGTCGACTTCCAGGATTTTATTGAATAGATTTATGGCGAAATCATGCTGGTCGTATCGAACGAAATAATCGCCAAGGGTTTTCAAAACCAGGATGAACTTTTCCCTGAGCCGGTCGCGCTCATCGAATACCCAATCGGACCGGTCCATATCGACCAAAAATTCATCGCGGTAGTATGCAAAGGCCCGGTGAAAGGCGTACAAGGCCTCCTCCGTTTTGCCGCCTCGTTCAAATGCCAGCGACTGTTGGAAATTTTCCAGAAAAGACCCTACGTCGGTCCGGACGGCCACCCCGGGGTTAAAACTGTACATCTGTTTCTGACAGCTGATGTAGTTGTAGTCCGGGCAGGCGCCTTCCAAATAGCGGCGGATCCCTGCAATAGCCACATGCATGGAGTTGATGGCGCTGTCAGCCGAACTATCGGCCCAGAAGCGCTCGGCGAGACGATCGCGGTGAATGGATTTGCCGTGTTGAAAAGCCAGCTAGGCAAGAAGGGACCTTTCCCTGTAGGTAAGATCTCCCGAAGGGCTGTTTCCGTTTATGGTAATCCCGAATTGCCCGAAAAAGCTTATTTCAATTCGCTCCCGCTCGGGCAAGTCTTCAAAAAAACCGGCTAGCGTAGGCCGTGATACAATCCCGAATGCCTGGGAGGAATAAATTACTTCGGCAATTTTTTTGCCCAGGTCTTGCAATATTGACAGGATTATGCTCCCTTTGGAATGGTCTTTCTGTTGAACATACCTTTTCAGGTGCATGAGCAAGCTTTCCGAATCGACGGGTTCTTCCACGCAATCCGTCGCTCCGCTTCTGAAAGCTTCGATGAGTTCCGACTTGGAAGGATTGTCTGCCAGGAGGACCAAAGGCACTTGTGAATCCCCTGACCTTAGGAGCCTTAACATGCGCAGGCTGTCCTCTTGTCCGGGAATATGGCGTATGACGCCGGCAGAATATTTTCCTAATAGTTCAATAAAAACCGGCCTGAAAGTCAGCGGATGGTAATCCACCGAATAGTCAGACCCCAATAATAATAGTTGCGAATCTATGCCGGGCATTTGCTGCCCAAACCATAGGATTTTTCGGGGGTTCATAGGTGTTTGGTTTTGGGGTAGCGTGTTCTTTACATATAGACCGGTTTATATTCAAAAATCGAAGTTTTAACTAACAATCCATTATAGAATTGTAACTTTTTTCACCTCATAAACAATTTGACCATGCTTATTCAGATCATACACGAGGATAGAGATAGGGAGATGCACAAATGTGAAAGCAAACGCGAAGGCGACTGGATCGTCTTCACGTGCCCCATTTGCCTGGAATACGAATCCCGGCTCAACTTTAAAACAAAAGAGCGCATAAGCCGTCCGGTAAATGACCCCAGTATTTTCCACAACGGGACATTTGTGCCCCCCGGACTGGATGTGGAAGGTTCAAAACCCAACTAAAGGTATCTGATGCCCTCGTCAGAATACCTGGAACATACAGGTAGCAGAGAGGGTATTGCCGGTCTGTGGCGAACCAAGCTCTGGTGCGCAGGTAACTTGTACTCGAAAAAGGCCTGTGGAAAAATACGAACCTGGCAAGGCAATTTGAGCCGAAGCATCTCCCGATAAACGAATTTTGCTTTCGGTCGTCGTGATCGTGGTCCCATCCAGGGAGCGCACGGCGATTTTTGCAGTCATCCCGCTTTTGGCGGGCCAGCCCTCTCCAAAATCCTTCAACAGAAAATACAACAGAGACTGCCCTGATTCTATCGACTGTACGAGATTCCCCTCCGCGCCCGAGAGCAGACCGAGCGTAAACATTTTCGCGGATTCAGGCTCATTTAGCTTAGAAGAAGATGTAGGTAAATGACCGCCGATAAAGCGGGAGATGGCCTGCATATCCAGTCCTTGAAAAGTAGCGGATTTATCGGTGAGCAAATGCACGATCCTGCCGTTAAACCCGTTTTCTCCTTCCTTGGGATAAAGGTCGATCCGGTAAGATTGCCGCTGTTTGCTTCCTCCTGGATTATTTGTCGGGGTGTGTAGGGAATTTTTCACGTATTCTATTGCGGCGAGCATTTGGTCTTCGTCTTCGAAGAAGGCACTACGCGCCATTTCCTGCTTACTGGCGTTGACCAGGGTGAAGAAACATTTTTCGCCCTCTTTCCTATGGGTATAGTTTTTCTCTTGTCTGGCGAGCCCTGCGGCGCTCTGCATTCTCATTTGAGCGGTATTCAGGGCGGGGTATTCCTTGCTCCGAAGGATCTGGTTTCCATCTGTGTCCTTAAGCAGGAAAAAATACAGGTTATTATCCTGGTTTTGGAGTACTTCAAAACCGGAAGCCGCTTGTGCGGGCGGAGATGATTGGTTTCTCATAACAGGGTTTTTTTGAGGTGTAAAAAAAGAAGCACATTGCCAAAGGAGCATAGCGCTGCCTTTCACAATGTGCTCTTGGATCCTTACTGCTTAAGCAGCGTCGTAGGCTTTCAGGATCCCGATGTCGGAGAAGGCGGCAACCGGCAGCGCAGCCAGGGCCGGCGCCGGTCCAATCAGCGACACGGCCACCGTAACGCGGTAGAGACCTGCCGTCGAGATCGGGGGCACATCGACTGCCACGTCGTAGGTGTGATCGAATTTGGCCACGAGGGGTACCGTCGTTTTGTAGGGGCTTCCGGGATACTCACCCGGTCCCATTTCCTCCAGGTACACCGCGCACTCCCATTTGCCGGCCATGATCAGGGCCAGGGCCCCTTTTACGCGCCAATGGAACTTGACCTTGAGGGGCTGATCCGTTTGGGCGATCATGTTGGAAGGCTGGGGGTGGAAAGGCCCCGGAGGCGGGAAAAAATCGACGCCGTCGTCCGGCAATTCGGTAACAAGGGCATAAGCCCCGTCCATCACGTTGAACAGACCATTGAGGTTTACCTCGAATTTCAAATCTGCCATGGTTCTTTAAGGTTTAAAGAGTGTTAATAAATACACGCAATACGCGTGTTTGGATTTCGATATAAAATTAGTGGTGGGTACTTAAGAAAGGCTTATGGCGGCACTTAATCCTCGCCTAATTATTTATTCCGGCGCTAATTTTTCTAAAAACCACCGGGCATACCCCATAGCTAGCCTTAAAACATTTGCTGAAATACGGCGGCCAGCTAAAACCTACTTCATAAGAGATATCGGCGATCGTATCAGGGGTGGTTTTGATCAGGCGCAGGGCCTTTTCCAGCTTGTATTGATTGATATACCTGGCAGCAGACAGGTTTGTCTCCCGCTTGATCCTCCGATGTAGTTGCATCCGGCACAGAAATACGGCCCTTGCCAGATCTGCCGTAGAGAAGGATTCGTTGTGCAGATTTTGCTCTATAATAGCATTCACCCGCTCAAGAAATTGGTTGCTTGTGTGTTCCATGGTTTCAGATATTTGATCCCAGACATCCACAAGGAGAAGACACAGAGCGGGGTTGACCCCGTGCTCCGGTCCTCCCTGATGGCTTCAGGTGTTTATTTCAAAAAAATGACCAGCGGGTATCCTATTATGAAATGCCAGGGCCTATCTTTGCCCGGAAGCCTCTGGCCAGCCTTGTACGGCCTGCCATATAGAAGCCTTTTGAATACATAGACTGGGTCCTGCCGCAATTTTAAACGGTGAAAAAAATATTTTTGAAAAATTTGTAAAAACCCTCGCACAAGCGTTTGAAATCCCTACCCAAACTCACTAACCCATACCAATATGTGTGATTGCACTTCCTTCATTGCCGCGATACGAGAAGGCGGGCCCGCCCTGGAGCGGGCCTTACTGGACCTGATAAACGGAAACGACTCCTGCGGAATAAAGAAACTGGCGTTCCACGTCCACAGGAACTACTGCAACCGGTGCAAAAACACCTTTACCTGGGAAGACCTTTTATATGAAACCCTGAGCCGCTTTATTTCCGCTATTGGAAACGGCACGGAGCCAAGACAGAAAGACTGCCGCCCTCTGCTTTTCCAGATCGCCAAACACGTTTGCTGGGAATGGGGCCGCAAAGAAAAAAGAACCGACGATGAAACCGAAACAGATAACGAAAGTACAGGCCTCGTTTCCACAAGGAGCAAGGCAAGCCCCGAGACCCCTAATTTCCCGATCGAAGATCTCGCCGTCCTGATGAAGATGGTGCCGGAGTTATCCGAAGCAACCCACTCCTGCCTGAAAGCGATCGGAAAAAAGGATACCCTGCTTTTAACCTGGCGGTTTTTTCAGGACGAGCCGGTTTCCGACCCACAGGTTTTGGCCTCCCGGCTCGGTTCGGAGGGCTTTAAAGTGAGCCCGCACGTAATTCCTCAGGAGATCTCCAACAGCAAATCAAGGCTGAGGGCCTGCCTGAAGGGAAAGCTGGGAAATTATTACAGGGATTTTAACCATTGAAAAACAATGAGATGAAAAATTTTTACGAAAAAATAGAAGCCTATCTGCGGGGCAAACTGGATGCAAAGGAAAAAGCCTTGTTTGAAAAAGAAATAAGCGAAAACCCAGAGCTAAAAAAAGCGGCCATCCTGCATTCCCTGGGGATGACCCAGTCACCGACAGCAGGCGACCCGGTCCGGGAAACCCTCGCTAAAGTCAGAAAGCAGGCCGGCAGTTTGTCCCGGCCCCAAATGGCATGGAAGGATCAGAGCCGTTTTTTCTTTTTGGACAGAGCCCGGGTAGCCCGTGCAGCCGCTGTGATCGTTTTTCTACTCGCCATTCCGGCGGCCCTCTTTCTATACCCTCTTCCCAACCATACCGCACTGATCGAAAAACACACCCTGATCCCCGATTGCGGGGACGTGGCCGGCGAGACCCCGGATACCCGAAACCTGAAACAGGAAGCTGCCTATGTCTATTGCGGGATCATCCCGGGAGGCCTCGACACCCTGCTCCAACTGGCCGGAACCGGTGAAAACTTTAATATCGCCAATTTTTATCTGGCCAATTTTTATCTGAAAAATAAAAATTACGAAGCCGCGCTTTCCGAATTTGACAAATGTCTCCTTCACCAGTCCGTCCTGAACGAATACGACAGCGGCTATGTCCAGCTGGTGCGTTTCAACCGTTTGTTGGCTATACTTGGCTCAAGTGGCTCCTCGGAGCAATTGTTATCAGAGCTGGAGCAATTTCTGGAGGAATACCCGGGCAACCAAAAAGCGCAAAGCCTTCATAAAGAATTGAAGCACCCGATCAGAAAAATTCGCAAAAATTAGGTCCTTTTTCTTTTGCGGAGCCGAAAGGCGAAAAGAACGATCAAAATAAACACCCCAAGGGCCAGAGTCCAGCGCCATTCAGTAGCAGCGGTTCCATAATCTGCCGCTCCGATCAGCACAATCCCAGACCAGTTTAAAGGCTGGATCTGCGCATCGAGCGTCGCCCCGGCCAGGTATTTTCGCTTGGCTTCCGCCAGGGCTATGTCTTTGGGCTTTCTGTTCCACCCGTTCAGTAACCGATTGTAAAAATCGGGCATCATTTGCGCCACGCCGTCGTTCGGAATATCCCACAGCGTAGTGAGGAAACTCCTGACCCCCGCATAGGCAAGGCCACGAGCCATGCTCATATTCCCCTCCCCTTCCCGGTACACCCCGCTTGCGGTTTTACAGGAAGAAAAACCGATCAGCTCCTGATTTAGCCGCGAGGAATACAAGTCTTTGAGCATCAATAGGTTATTCTCGTCGAGGGTTTCCCGACTCTGCGAAAACACCACACAACTGAGGTTGGGGTCTCTTTCGTCCAAAAAGCCATGCGCGATCACGTGGACAAAGGCATATTGGGTGCAGGCCCCGAGGAAATTATCCACCGTAGCGCTGCTGTCGCCAAAGGCATCCGAAGGCGCCCCCTCGCTGATTCCCTGCATTTGTATTTGCTGGTTGTGGGCCATGGGCAACAGGGAGGCCGTCCATTTGAAAAGCGGATGAGAAGATTTGGCAATGGCGGAATGGTATGCAGGTCCAAAGACCGCCACCCTGTTCCGGAGCCCGGAAGGGGTTCTTTTTTCGGCCATCACCTGGAGCAGGTTTGCCGAAAAACAATAGGTGATAGCATACCTGTGAAGCACGAGGCCCGAATCTGCAATAATTTTTTTCAGGTTTCCATCCCCCCGATCGATGACCAGGGCTTCGAAGGCGAGCCGGTTCAGGGGACCGTCCGGAATGATGATCAGCCGGTTGATGGATTCCTCCTCAATCGGTTTCAGTAAAATCCGGTAAAGCTCCTGAGCGGTCAGACAAAATTCCCCTTGATTGGAGGCAGTGGGATGAGCCTGGAGGTATAAAAACCGCTCGACCAGGGAGCCCAGGCTATCCCGGGAGATGGGCGTCCTTTCCAGGCGAAAAACTTCTCCGGAGACAAAAAAGATATTGAGGGTGGAATCTTCGATAAAGTATTCGACCAGGGCCTGGCCGGGGTCCAGCAGTTCGGATCTGATGACCGAAACAGGGAGATCGGCCCCTTTGTATCGCAAAGAAAAATAGGAAGGCGCCCGGTCTTCCAATTCCTTCTTAAACAGGACCAGGTTTCCGATCGCCGCTGCCTTTTGTTCTTCCAGTTTTTTCTACTTTCCTCGTTCGCCCAGTTCAGAATGATCTCCTGTTCCAGATCGGAAAGGGCTCCGATCAGCTTTCTTTCCTTCCCTTCCAGATCCTTGGGCAGGGCTTCGAAGTAATTGTTTTTTCTCGCCGCCTCCAAAAGCGCGAAGGCCTTGCTTTGTTCTGAGATATGAAAAGCGCGTCCGGACAATTCCTCCCGCAGTTCCGGATACGCCTCCAATAGTTTCCCATACCATTGAAATGCCTGCCGAAGGGGTTTTTGAATATTTTCCGCCAAATTGAGCTTCGCCTCTTCCGTCAGATATCCCCCTCGCATGACATTTACCAGGACCAGCAGCGAATCATACATGGAGATCCCCCTTTCTTTTAAGGCTTGGTCTTTATAGCCTTCCTTCTCACACCGGGTAAGGGTCGCATTTGCCATATCGCTCAGGACAGCCGCCATAAAGGTGCGATCTGAAATGGGGTTTTCGTAGTGCGGGGAAGGGACGGGGCTGTTTTTTCCAGGCTGGTATTCGGAGGCCAGGTAAAACAGGGCGCTGTCGAAATAGGTCAAAGCCAGGGCGATGGAATCCTGATCAAAACGGGCCTCTCCCAGGTTGACATACATTTGCGAAAGGGTCCTTCCCGGAATCGAATCCTTGGGGAAAGTATGCAAGGTGTTTTCCAGTTCGGAAACCGCCTCCTCCAGCAAACCGGCTCGCCGGTATAATTCGCCGAGGTTTCCGGATTGGATCACGACCTCGCGAAAATATCGATCCCCGGCTCTGCCATAGTGAAATTTGGCGCTATCGGCATGAGCAACGGCCCTTTGGAAGTCCAGGGTTTGAGATATGTTGTCCACTTTTAGATTGGCCACGGAATCCGCCCAGGCATTTCCTATGGCCATGTGAACCCGGGCAGCCTCGTCGGGGTCGATAACCCCGGTCCAGGGCAGTGCCTTGCTCCCCCATGAAATGGCTTCCTCCAGCTTGCCCAAATCCCGGAGGCAAAAGGAGATATTGGAGAGGATATCGGTCTTGATCCAGGTGGAGCAGTTTCCGTTTTTTTCGATCTCCTCCCAGGTCTTCGTTAATATATCCAGGGCTATTCCCGGTTCTTTCATATCGAAATAGACCTCGCCCATGCGAAGCCTGGTTTTGAAAAACCAATCGGAGCGACTTGCGGCGGTCAGGGCAGCCAGTTCCGACAAATAATTCAGGGCCGGGCCATAGTCTTTTGCTCCTTTCAGGGCAATGCCCAGGCGGTAATAGTTGTCCAGGATCTTGGCATCTGATTCTTTTGGCATGGCCTTTCGGATGAGGAGGGCCTTTTCCAGGCACAGGACCGCATCCGCCCAGCGCGCGCTGTCGATCAAACTGTTCCCCCTGGAGAACAACCTTTCCCCTTCCAGGGAATCGGCAAGGATGGGAACGGGAGGAAGCGATTCCAACTTTTCGACAGGTTCGATCCGGTCTTCATTGCATGCGGATAAGATCCAGAGGAAAAAAAGCAGGGCTTTCTTCATAGGGGTTGGGGGTAGGTACTTCTCCAAAATTAAAAAGGCAGGTGGAAACCACCTGCCTTTTATGAATAAAAATTCTATATCACCAGTTATTGATCAGGGATTGGGGGTCGAAACCTGGCGTCCCGCCGAGAATGCGTGTTTTGATTTCTGCCACATTTGTCGGCACGCGTTTCCCAAGCATGAGGGCAACTGCCCTGGTCACAAAGGGGGCAGACATTGAGGTACCACTACCATCTGCCCATCCATCCGGAAAATGCAGAGGAATAGGTGAATTATTGGAGGAATTCCACCGTCTGGTTACAAAAGGGACCACGCTGCTAATCCTTTCTCCCGGGGCCAAAAGTGTACTCTTGTCATACCAGTTTGAAAAACGAACCCTCTTCATTCCATCGGTGTCGGCGGAGGCGCCAACGGCAATGACGTTGTCCCAATTTTCGGAAAAGCTCGCCGGCCAGAATTTTGTGTATTCCCCCAATTTCAAGCCGTCATTTCCCAGGGCTGCTACGATAACCACCCCACTGTCCCTGGCTTCCTTAAGGGCATCAAGCATAACCCAGGGGACATATCGGATCGTATCCCCGTTATTATCGATGATCATGGTATCCAGATAACCCCAACTGAGGTTGATGACCTCGGCCCCTTGGTCGAGCACGTAGTGAATTCCACAAGTAGCCGTGAACAGATCCATGGCATCTCTCGAATTTTCAGTCACCTTGGCGGTGATCAGTTCCAGCCTGACTATCCGGAATTGAATATCAAATTCGGCGACAAACCGGCCGCAATTCCACTGACGTGGGTCCCATGGCCGTTAAGGTCCTTTGGAGTAGGATCACCTTCATTGCTCAAGTCCAAGCCATGCAGGGCAAACTGATATCCTGGGCATGCATTTTCGGGGCCAGGGTTGTTCCAAAGAAAATCCAGCAAATTGGGGGCGGCGGGCTCGACCCCGGTATCTACGACACCTATCTTTACGGTACGGACACCCTCAGGTTCTGGGTTGGTATAATTATCCACCTCAACCAATGATCTCGATTTTACATCGAATGTATCCAAAGGTAAAATATTCAAAGACAGGGAGCTGTCTTTGGTGCCCGGAGGCGGGTTGTCAATAATCCCGATCGGGTCGACACCCGTGTTTTCTACCAGATAAAGGCTATCGGCGCAACTACAGGAATCAATAATTGTATAGCCGCTCTTCAATAGGACATTCAGGGATTGCTGGCCGCTCACGATCACCTGGTCACAGCGGTAAGGGACCTCAATGGTGTCGATCTGGTATTGATTGGTTACCGGATCAAATTTATTGATCCCCACTAAAATGGCGCAGGTTTTGCTTCCGGCTCCGGGGTGGATCATCAATCTTCGTGGACCGCAGGCAATAGAAAAAATTGCCCATGCCAGGAGAACGAACAAGGCGGGAAAAGCCAAGGGGGTTTTCATGTTTTTCTGGTTTTGTGGTTTTGTGGTTTAACGTTGCTGTCAATAGTGCAGATTTCCCGGAAGTTTAAATGAGGAAATCGAGGTAAAAGGTAAAATAAAATATTAGGTTTTTTTACATTTCAAGGGATAAACTGGCATTTAGGGGGAGATATCCACAGGCTCTAGCCGGAAAAATTTATCTCCCAGCCGACAGTTTTTGGAAATTTGGCAAAAAAGTATCTCCTGCCAAACTAACTTTAGTTTATTCTTATCACAATCCTACACTAAATAAGATGGAGGCCCCAAAAAACCGAATTTTCCCTCCCGTACCCAACACCACTTTGCTCACTCAAAAAATCAAAACCATGAAAAACAATGCTTTTACGTCATTGGCGTTATTGGTCTGCCTGACTCTTACAGCCACGCTCCTTCAAGCCCAAAATTACAGCGGGCCCAAACCCATCCAGGATTTTCATCGCCACAACGGCTACGACCCCATTTACACCTTCGGGCCGGTAAACGCTGGCGATACCCTGGCCTGGATCCGTTTCAAAGGCCGGGTAACGGATGGGATCTGGCATACGGGGTCCAACATCATGTCCTGGATCACCGGGCCGGTCACCAATAACTCCTTCCCCGCCAACCTGGTCTTCCGCACCGGCGACCGGATGCGAATGACCATCCGCGACAACGGAAATGTGGGTGTCAATACCTTCCTGCCCGAACAACTCTTCACCGTTTCCCACCCCGACCTTCCCGTCATCCGCTTCGACCGCTCCAACGGCGGCGAGCGCGATTTTGAATTATTCGGAGGTACGAACGGCAACCTGTTCTTCCGCGGAGGTTCCGACAACACCGGTCCCGCGCTGTCCAACTTTATGGTCCTGACCTTCCAGGGCCGCCTTGGGATCGGCACCGACTTCCCCGACCAATTGCTCACCGTCTCCAACGCCACCACCCCTGTCATTCGCCTCGACCGCTCGGGCGCAGGCGAGCGCGATTACGAGCTCTTCGGAGGCGCGAACGGCAACCTCTTCTTCCGTGGCGGCGCCGACAATACAGGCGCAGGGCTGACCAACCGCATGGTCCTCACCCACGAAGGACGCCTCGGCCTCGGCACCGACGAGCCGGACCGCCTGCTCACCTTGTCCAATACAACTACCCCCGCGATGCGATTCGACCGCTCCAGCGGCTCGGAATTCGACATGGAGCTATCGCTTGAAACCGACGGCAACCTGATGTTCCGCGGCGGCGCCGACGACACGGGCGCCGGTCTGCTCGACCTGATGATGCTCACCGGGGAAGGCAAACTCGCGATCGGAACCCTGAGCACCCCGGCTTCCTTGGGCGCTTCCGACCTGAGCACGTATACCATCTTCGCCGCAGGCGGCATCCTGACCGAGGAGGTCCGGGTTCGCACCGGCTGGGCAGATTATGTATTCAACAAGGATCACAATCTGGTAAGCCTTCCCGCGGTGGAGGAGCATATCCTCGAAAACGGCCGCCTGCCGGGCATGCCTGCCACTTCAGAAGTGGAGGCAAACGGATTGGAGCTAGGCGATATGACCGTCCGCCAACAGGAAAAGATCGAGGAGTTGTTTTTGTACATGATCGAAATGGACAAGGAAATGAAGGCTTTGAAAAAGGAAAATGAAGCACTGAAAGCCAGGGTCGAAAAACTGGAGCGCTAATCCCCTTTTCCAACAAAAAGCCGAAACGATGAAAAACACAATCTTCCAACTCATAGCCCTTTTGACCGGCCTGGCCGTCCTCATTGGGCTCAGCCTCCTTGCAGAACGGGGAGGTCGTTCGCCGGATGCGACTAAAAAGCTGCCCCTGTCGCAAATGATCGAGGGCAGATTTATGCAGGAATTTCTCATGACCCGCGACCCCGCGCTCAACGCCGTTCCCAAAGAACGCTTGCTCGAGGCCTACGAAATTGCGCAGGCCAAACGCGCCGAGCGCGGGTCGGACGATCTGCCGATCTTCTGGGCCGAAAGAGGCCCTACCAACGTGGGCGGCCGCACCCGTGGCGTGCTCATCGACGCCAACGATCCCAGCGGACAGACCATCTGGGCCGGCGGCGTAGCCGGAGGGCTCTGGCGAACCAACAACATCGACGCCGGCGCTCCGACCTGGGTACCCATCAACGACCTGTTCCAAAACCTGGCGCTTTCCAGCATTGTCCAGGATCCCACCAACACCAATACCCTGTACTTCGGAACGGGCGAGTGCTGGGGCAATCAGGATGCCGTCAGAGGCCTTGGGGTCTGGATTTCGACCGACGCCGGCGCCAACTGGAACCGCATGGCGCCGATGAACCCCGGGGGCAATGAGCCCTGCGTCGCCAAATTGATCGTGGACAACAACGGCGCCCTTTTCGCCGCCACCACCGGCGGCCTGCGCCGGTTCAATCCCTTGACCAATACCTGGCCTGTTCTGCTTGCCAACGGCACCTTTGCCAATAACAATTTCGTGACGGACCTCGAACTGGCAGCCAACGGAGATATGTACGCCGCCACGTTCGCCGACGATGTGTTTCGCTCCCCCGACGGTGGGACCACATGGAACGCAGTGAACACGGGGCTTCCCAGCGCGAATTACGGCCGCATCGAACTGGCCTGCGCACCCAGCAATGCCAATACGGTTTACGTCATTTATGCCGACACCACCACCGCCAACAGCGGCGGATGTCTGTCCGTTTTTCAGACGACCAATGCCGGTGCAAACTGGAACCCGACCAACTGTCCCGGAGGGTTCGGAGCCCAGGCCTGGTACGACCTTATCCTGGCCGTGGACCCCAACGACGAAAACCGGCTTTGGGCCGGTGGGGTGAGTATGAACCTGTCTGCCGACGCAGGTATGACCTGGGCCGGATTCGGTGGCGGATCCATTCACACGGACCACCACGCCATCGTGTACTACCCGGGCGATTCCGATCAAATTCTTTTCGGGAATGACGGCGGGATGTACAAATCCTACGATGGATCGGCCGGATCGCCCACTTTTACCGACAAGAATAACAGCTACAACGTTACCCAATTCTACGCCGTAGCCATGCACCCCAACTCCGGGTCGAACTACATGCTGGGCGGCACGCAGGATAATGCCACCCCGAAATTCACTAACCCGGGCCTGAGCACCACTTCCTGCGTCTTGTGTTGTTGCGACGGCGGCTGGGCCTTTATCGACGAGGATAACCCCGCCATCCAGATCGCGTCTACCCAGGATGGTTCCTTCAATGTGTCCACCGACGGAGGAGGTACCTTCAGCAACATCGTGCCGGGCTCCGATCCGCGCATTTTCATTACACCGGCAGAATACGACCACGCTGCAAACATCCTATATTACTCCGATTCGGGGGGACGATTTGGGCGCGTCAGCGATGTGGGAGGCGCCAACACCAATGTGAGTGATACCATTCCGGCCTTTGCAGGCGCCAGAGTAAGCGCCTTTGCCGTTTCCCCGAGTACGGCAAACCGGGTCTATATGGGCACCACCAATGGGAATTTGTTTATGGTCGACAACGCCGACCAGGCGGGCATGGCCAATGCCACCTTCATGAACAATACTCCGACAGGTGGTTGGATGTCCTCCATCGCAGTAGACAATACAAATGAAGCCCATATCCTGATCACCCTGAGCAATTACGGTACCAACAGCATCTGGGAGACCCCCGATGGCGGAACCACCTGGGTATCGGTCGAAGGCGACCTGCCCGACATGCCGGTCCGCTGGATCATTCTTTGGCCGGGGGAAACCGACAAAGCCATGATTGCTACGGAGTTGGGTGTCTGGTACACCAAAGACCTCGATGGGAACAATACAGTCTGGTATCCCACCAATGAATTCGGATTAGCTAACGCCAGGATCGACATGCTTCGCGCACGGACCTCCGACAAGGTGATTGCAGCGGCCACCCATGGCCGTGGCATGTACACCACCGACTACTTCCACCTGCGGGATAGCTGTCAGGTGAGCCTGAACGTTCCGGGCAATATACCCTCCGGCTTGTACATGGCCAGTGAATTTGTCTCTTCCGACGGCACGGTTGCTTCGGGAAGCACGGTCATCTTCCACGCCGGCGAATACGTCGAAATGCTTCCCGATTTTACGGCGGAGCGCGGTTCCAATTTCTGGGCGCTCATAAAGGACTGCACCCCCGGAATGATGTTTGCGGGCGAAGAGGAGACGGAAATGCTCAAGGGGCCCTGGACGCTGGAGGAAAAAGCAAACCAGCTTTTGAATCAAACCCAGACTTCCTCCAATATCGCCGGGACCGGCAGGCTAAAGGTTTTCCCAAACCCCACCCGCACGGTTGGAGAAATTCAGTTCGAGCTGCCGGAAGCGGGCCATGTGCGCCTATATGTCATGAATACCCGCGGACAACTCGCCGCGTCGCTGCTTTCGGGTAGCATGCAGGCCGGTTCCCATACCCAGGTGTTGGACGCCAGTTCGATGCCCGGTGGTATTTACCTGGTCGTGTTGAAGACCAACTCGTTTACCAAGACCGAGCGGATTGTAGTCGTGGAGTAAGCATCTCATGTAACGCCACAGATAAATTATTTGAATTGATTTAACCGCAAAGGCGCAAAGAACGCTAAGATAAACCGCTGGTTTCCTTTGCGTTCTTTGCGCCTTTGCGGTTCATTTTAAAATGCCGTGTTGTTGCTAATTCTTAATTACCACTACCCTCATCACCTTCACTTGCCCGTCGATGATCAGCTTCCCGTAATAGCTCCCGGCAGGCAAACCAAGGGATTTTAAATCGACCGGGACGACGTATTTTCCGTACTCCCTTTTTTCCTGTTTGATAATGGTGGCGACTACCATTCCGGCAGAGTCCAGGATCTGCAAGTCCACCACCGAGGGTCCATGCAATTTGAATGAAAAGTATTCGGTATCCGAAACGGGGTTCGGGAAATTCTCGACTTCAAAGGAACCAATTATCGGCTCTCTGGAGGAGGAAATGATCTCGCTTTGCGAAAGCAGGTCCGTCCAAATGCTCAACTCCCCATTGTGCATCCGGGTCCAAATGGGCCTGATTATGCCGGCGTGGGCTACGATGTTGTTGTAATCCCCGAAAAACACCCCGAGGTTCGGCACAAAAGACGACTCGCTGATTTTTTTGTTCGCGAAAGTAGCCCCTCCGTCTGTCGACCAGGCCAGGTAGACATCCGTGGAGGGGTCAGTATGTTCCCGCCGGTCGTAGAAGACAAAATACAGATAACCCGTCGTTTGGTCGACGGTCATCCAGGTGAAAAACTGATGTTTTCCGGCCGGATCGTCGTTGATGCGGATCGGGCTACTCCAGGTGTTGCCTCCATCTGTGGATTTGGCCATCCAGACATCCGTATCGTTGGGGCCGTTGCGCTGGTCAGACCAATTGATGTAGATCGTGCCGCGATGGGGCCCTCCGCTGAGATCGCAGGCCGTGACGGGCAGGCCGTTGCTGCGGTATATTCCCGGAACCTGATAGTCCCAGCCCGTCGGCATGGGGTCCACCAGTATATCCTCCTGCATCCAGGTGGCGCCTTCGTCCAGCGAACGGTCAAACACGATGCCTTTGGGTCCTGCCCAGGCGACGTACACCTCTCCGTTTGGCCCCACGGAGGGCACGGCGCCTTCCACTGTATTGTCGGAGTCCAGGCAGTCGCCGGCAATTTTGTTGATGCGTTGGGCCGGGGTCCAGGTCTGGCCCCCATCTGTCGATTTAGAGAAGAGGATGAGGCTGCTGTCGCCCGGATTAGTACTCCCATATTCGTCGAATTGGGTCCAGGTCAGGTAGATGTAGTTTTTATTGCGGTCGATCGCGCACCAGTGTTTATCCTGGGCTTTGGCGCCATTCAGTCCTGTAAAAGTGCCTTCGCTCCAGGTATGGCCACCGTCGACCGATTTTTGGCAAACGATGCGGTCGATCCAGTTTCCGTTGGGCGGATTGGAGAGGTGGAAGTAGTAAAAATGACCCGATGTATCCACTCCCAGCACGGGATCGCCCCAAACGCCGAAAGGAGATTGGAGTTTGTATTCGGCCCAGGTTTTCCCGGTATCCGCACTCACATAATAGTTGTCGAGCACCGTACCCGCCACGATCACGTGGGGATTTTTGGGGTCCATCATGATGGTCGGCTCGCAGGGATGGTTCTGGTCGCTGATGAGGACGTTTTGGGAAAAAGTGGGAAACGCACCGACTGCGCACATTAAGAAGGCATACAATTTTCTCATAACCTTTAATTCTCTTATTTTTACCAAGGCTTCAAATTTAGAAAAAAGACTCCAATTCCAATCGAATGAACAATCAGATCCTCATTACCCATCCTGCGCCCGATGAATACCCCCGAATGGTTTGCGGGAGAGATCGACCTGGTGCATTATCCCGACCTGATCACGGGCCTGGATGACATGCAAATCCAGACCCTGAGCCTTCTGCAAAACCTGAGCGAGGAGCAGCTCCTGTTTCGTTATGCGGAGGGCAAATGGACCATCAAGGAGATGTGGCAGCACGTGCTGGATGTCGAGCGAATCCTCTCCTACCGGGCGCTCCGCTTTGCTCGTGGCGATAAGACGGTGCTCCCCGGCTTCGACCACGATGGGTATGCGATGGTAAGCCAGGCCAATCAGCGCTCCTGGGAGGGAATGCTCGACGAATACCAGGATATCCGCCGATCGACCATCCGCTTATTCCAAAGCTTTACTCCCGAAATGGCGACGCAGGTCGGCACGGCCGGCCGTTCGGTCCTCACGGCAAGGGCGGTGGGGTACCTTGTAGTCGGGCACAATATCCATCATTTAGAGACCGCGAAGGAAAGGTATCTAAAGCCCCTTACCTGATCACAAACGGCACCACAATCGCGATAAGCCCGGTGAAAACAACCACCAGAATAAACAGGTTGTACCTGACATTGTAATTGCCCAAAAGGGAGGGATCGTAATACTTATCCACTTTTTGGTCCTGGTACATGCTGAGCAGGCCCTGGAGCAGCTTGGTCCGGGTTTGTTTTCCCTTGATCAGGCCAAAAATGACCACCGCATTTACGACGATAATCAGGGCTACGAAAATGAACATCACGATCAGAAAAGAAGTCTTTTCTTCCGATGCAAAACCGGAATTGACTGCCAGCGACAGCAGGTTGAGCAAAATGGCCGTGATGATGAAAATGATATCCGTCCGGGTGTTTTGTCCCAGCTCGGAAGTGATGTGTTTGTGAACTTGTTGCAACATGGCGTGGGAGTTTTAGAATTATCTTCTTCTTCTGTTTTTCACACTATGGCCCCCTAACAATCCCCAGCCGCCGCTGCCGATGAGGAATCCGAAAGCGTACCAGGCGCCGTTGTTGTTTTGAGCGAAGACGACCACGTCGTCTTTAAATAGCATTGCGATCAAATCGAAGGGGGCGATAAAACCATGCCACAAACCGCCCAGAAAACCGTAGGTGCCCCTTCAGACAGGCATCCACCGCTTCTTTTTCGGCGCAACCGCTGAGGAATAAGGACAAAACGAGGATCAAAAAAAGAACATTAGAGATTTGAAATGGAAGGCTTTTCATGATGTTTAATTTTTGGTACCCAAATGTTCGGCTTCCCATTCCACCCGGCAAAAAAAATTGACCAATTAGGTTGTTCTGTCGCCCAACCTTGGCTATTTTGTAGAAAAAAATTGGCCTTCCTGGCGCACCGCCATAAGTTACCGGCCTAAAAACCACCACAATGAGAACCACACTCCTTCTTTTACTAATTTTTCAACTTTTCAACTTTTCAACCCTTCTCTCACAACCGGTTTCTCCCAGCTACTTCGTTTTAGGACCCTTTCCCATTGCGGAAGGCTCGGACAACCCGGACCAGAAGCAGCAAAAAGTAGCATTCGACGCCGAATTGCTCGACCCCGGACAATTGTCAGCCATTAAAGAGGGACTTGGACAAATGTACCAAGGGCAGTCCTACCAATGGCGAAGCATGGAGGCCAAAGAGGAGTATGTCGATCTGGATGCTTTTTACAGCGCTCCCGAATACGTTTACGCATACGCCTATGCCGAGATCTTCCTTTCCGCCGATGGAAAAAGACTCGTCGGTATTGGCAGCGATGATGCTGTCAAGGTCTGGCTCAATGGAGAGCTGGTTCACGAAAATTTCATTTTCCGGGCTCACGAGGCCAATCAGGACCTCCTGGAACTGAATTTCAAGAAAGGCAAGAACACCTTGTTGATAAAAGTTCTCGACGCACAATACGCATGGGGTTTTTCCATCAACTTCCTCACGGTCGACCGCCTGCCCGAACTGTTGGAAACCGCTGCTTCGGATGGAATGTTGGACCGGGCGATCTTATTGCTCGAACATCGCGCCGACCCCAACACCGTCTGCAAGTCGGGACTCACGCCTTGGCAAGCAGCCCGAATCAAAGGACGGGAAGACATGTGCGACTTGCTCGAGCGATACGGCGCCCGGAGCGATATGGCTTTTCCTGCCCCCGAAAAGCTCGTGGAAAGTTTGTTCAAGACTCTACTCCGAAGGGAAGAAACCAGGCGCTTCGGTCCTGGTGGCTCAAAACGGGAAGATCCTCTACCAGCGGGGCTTCGGCTACGCCAATATCGAAAAAGGCATTCCCGTGGGGCCCGAAACCAAATTCCGCATTGGTTCGATCAGTAAACAATTTACCGCAGCGGCGATCCTGAAACTCGTCGAGGAGGGAAAAATGAAGCTCGACGACAAACTCTCCAAATACATCCCCGACTTTCCGCGTGGCGACGAGGTCACGATCCACCACCTGCTCACCCACACATCGGGTATTCATAGCTATACCAACGAAGCAAACTTCGTCGAACGGGTGACGGGGCCAATAAGCTGGGCTGCGCTTGTCCAGGAGATCAAAGCCTATGAATACGATTTCGATCCGGGAAGCAACTGGCAATACAACAACTCGGGTTATTTCATCCTGGGCTACCTGGTGGAACAGGTGTCCGGAATGTCCTTCAACGCCTATTTGAAAAAGACCTTTTTCGCTCCCCTGGGCATGAAGAATACCGGGGTCCATGTGCATGGAAAAAAACTCAAAAACGAAGCCCTCGGCTATGACGCCGAAAACCTCGACAGCATCGCGGTGGGTCTCGATTGGGACATGTCCTGGGCTGGAGGCGCCGGCAATCTGTATTCCACGGTCGGCGACCTGTTCCTTTGGAACGAGGCGATATTCAACGGCAGAGCGTTGCAAGCCGGAAGCCTGAAAGCTGCTCATACCCCCGTACTTCTAAACGACGGTGAGTTGCCGCCGACTTTGGAATTCGACGGGTATGGTTACGGCTGGGCGCTGACGAGTTTCCGGGAAGCGCAGGAGATCACCCATAGCGGAGGCTTGCATGGCTTCCTGACCAACCTGAGCCGGCTTCCCGGAGAAAACCTGACGGTGGCCGTGCTGACCAATAGCACCCCACCCATTGCCAAAGACCCCACCCAATATACCCACGACCTGATCGAACTCTTCGCCTGGGCCAATCTGGCCGACCAGGCTTCCTTTTCCGTCAAGGAAAACATCAATTACGACCTTTACGACGAATATACCGGCTTTTACGAGTACCCAGGCGGCGCGCTCCTGGAGGTGACCCGCGAAGGCAACAGCCTGATGGCCAAGCTAGCCGACCAGCCCGTCTATGAGATCTTCCCGCAGACCGACACCAAATTTTTCTGGAAAGAAGTCGATGCCCAGATCGAGTTTTTCCGGGATGAATACGGTATCGTTACCCACGGTATTCATACCCAGTACGGACAAACCGTCAAGGCGCCGAGAGTAGAGCCCGATATAGCCATCGAGGTCGATCCGGCTATCTACGACCGCTATACGGGAGAATACGAATTGGGCCCTGTGGTCATCACCATCACACGGGAGGGCGATCAAATCTTTGCTCAGGTCACCGGGCAGCCGGCGTTCGAAATCTTTCCCAAATCGGAAACCGAGTACTTCCTGAAAGTGGTAAAGGCCTATATCACCTTCGTGGCCGACGATTCTGGCAAGGTGACGCATCTCGAGCTGGAGCAGGGAGGAGCGAAGCAGAAAGCTTTAAGACGGTAGACGGTGGACGGCGGACGGTGGACGGCGGACGGCGGACGGATTAGACGCGAAGTATCGCGTCTCTACACCCGTCCACCGTCTATCGTCTGCCGTCCGCCGTCTATCGAAGATACACCGCCCATTCCTGGACTTCCCTGATCTCCACATCGATGGTCTGGAGCAAGGTGGTGGCGAGGGAGAGGCCGACGTAATCCACCCGGATGGGGAAGGATTTGTGGGTGCGGTCTGCGAGGACGGCTACTTCCACTTTTTTGGGAAGAACCTCCAGGATGGGTTTGATGGCGTAAAAGATTGTCCTGCCGGTATTGGCCACGTCGTCGACGATGATAATCACTTTATTTTCGAGTTGGGAGGCCGTCATTTCCAACTGGATGGGGTGTACGGCAGGCGCTGCGGGGTTGAGCCGGATGCGGGTCAGGGTAAATTTTTGGGTGGAAATGGCCTGGAGCTGGCTGGACAGCATTTCGGCGAAGGTCATTCCGTTGTTGTTGATACCCGCGAGGATGATCTCTTCTTCTCCGTAATTCCGCTCCAGGATCTCGTAGGCCAATCGCTTGATCTTTTGCTGGATCTGCCGGTGGTCGAGGATTTTCATGCCTTAGGTTTTGCGTGAAAGTACGTATCTTGTGCGCATTCGCCAAACAAAGTGCGCGCGATCATGGTCCAACAAATCCTGTTCCTCTTGGTGGCGATCACGGCCACCTGGTATGCTGTCCGGCAATTTGGAAAGATCCGCAGGAATGTGTTGCTCGGGAAAGAGGAAGACATTTCCGGCAATCCGGGCCTTCGCTGGCGGAATGTGCTGCTGGTGGCCTTCGGCCAGCAAAAGATGTTCACCAACTGGATACCGGGCGTTCTTCACCTCTTCATCTATGTCGCCTTTGTCATCACCCAGATCGAGCTCATTGAGATTTTTGCAGACGGCCTGTTCGGCTGGCACCGCTTTTTCGCTCCCAGGCTAGGTTGGTTGTACACCGTTATCATCAGTTTTATTGAAATACTCAGTGTACTGGCCTTCGTAGCCACTGTGATTTTCCTCGTGCGACGCAACGTGCTCAGGGTGCCCCGGTTCCACAAACCCGAAATGAAAGGCTGGCCCTTTCTCGACGCCAACATCATCCTGATCCTAGAAATACTCCTGATCGTCGCCATTTTCAGCATGAATGGGGCGGACATCCTTCTGCAGCAGCTCAATCCTTACGTTTATCACGACACGGGGCCGCTGGCCGTGAGCAGTTGGCTCGGGCCCATGCTGTTCGGAGGACTGAACGAGTCCTCCCTGCATTTCGTAGAGCGCTTCGGTTGGTGGCTCCACATCGGGGTGGTTTTCGGTTTTTTGAATTACCTGCCCAAATCCAAACACCTGCATATCCTACTGGCCTTTCCGAACACCTACTACGCCCGGCTCACGCCCAGGGGAAAGATGGAAAACATGCCCGAAGTGACTAAAATGGTGCAGGGGATGTTCCAGCCAGATACCGCAGAACCCCCTGTGGAAGAAGAAATTCCGACTTTCGGAGCAAAGGATGTTTTTCACCTGTCCTGGAAAAACCTCCTGGATGCATACAGCTGCACGGAATGCGGACGCTGCACGGCCTCCTGCCCTGCCAACCTGACGGGCAAAAAGCTCTCTCCCAGAAAGATCATGATGGATATCCGCGACCGGACGGAGGAAGTGGGCCGCAAGCTGGACAGCAAGGACCCGCAGTACATTCGCGAGGAGCTCCGGGGAGAGGGCGTTGCCCTGTCCGGCGAGAATTTCGGCGACGGGAGATCTCTTTTCGATTATATCTCTCCCGAGGAAATCCACGCCTGCACCACTTGCAACGCATGCGTGGAAGCCTGTCCCGTGCTGATCAACCCCCTCGAACCCATCTTGAAAATGCGGCGCTACGAGATCCTGATGGATTCCAAAGGACCTACGGATTGGGTGCCGATGTTCAACAGCATCGAAAACGGGGGTTCGCCCTGGCAGATGCCGGTTTCGAGGGATCATTGGGTTAATGGTGACTAGTGACTGGTGACTCGTAATTAACGATAAATGGTAAACGATGAATATTAAGACCATGGCCGAATGGGCGGCGGAGGGCCGACAGCCTGAAATCCTCTTTTGGGTGGGTTGTGCGGGGAGCTATGACGACCGGGCGCAGAAGGTGACGCGGGCGCTGTGCAAAATACTGGACGCGGTCGGGATGAGTTTCGGGATTTTGGGAATGGAGGAAACCTGTACCGGCGACCCGGCGCGGCGGGCGGGGAATGAATTCCTGTTCCAGATGATGGCCTTCCAGAATATCGCCACGCTGAATAATTACGGCATAAAAAAGATCGTGACGGCCTGCCCGCACTGTTTCAATACCCTGAAAAACGAATACCCCGAGTATGGGGGCAACTACGAAGTCATCCACCATACCCAATTGCTCCAACAATTGATGGCGGAGGGTAAACTAAAGCTGGAGGGCGGCGGTTCTTTTAAAGGCAAAAAGATCACCTACCACGACTCCTGCTATCTGGGCCGCGCAAACGGCGTCTATGAGGCGCCGAGGGCCATTTTGGAAGCGCTCGACGCAGACCTGGTGGAAATGAAGCGTTGCAAATCAAACGGCTTGTGTTGTGGGGCCGGCGGCGCACAGATGTTCAAGGAGGACGAGCCCGGAAAGCAGAGGATCAACGAGGCGCGGGCGGAAGAAGCCCTGAATACGGGTGCCGGCATCGTTGCTTCCAATTGCCCCTTCTGCATGACGATGCTCAGCGACGGGGTCAAGGCAAAGGACAAGCAGGATGAGGTGATGGTGCTGGATTTGGCTGAGCTAATCGTTCGGAATAATAGTTTATGAGTTAATAGGTTAATAAGTTATTGTGGATATGGTGACATATAGGGAATTACCTGGGGAGGCAAAAGTTTGGATTTATCAAAGCAACCGCCCGTTCACGGAGGAAGAGCTCAAGGTGTTGGAGCCCCAGATCGGCGCATTCGCCGACGAATGGGTGAGCCACAATGTAAAACTGAAAGCTTTCGGCGCCGTATATCTGAAGCAATTCATCGTATTGATGGTAGACGAGAGTCAGGCAGGCGCAAGCGGCTGTTCCATCGACCGCTCGGTGTATTTCCTGAAGCTGGTGGAGCGCAATTTCGGGGTCGAGCTCTTCGACCGGCAGACCTTTGCCTTCCGGCTGGGCGACGAGGTGCGCACCGCTCCCAAACAAGAATTTTCCGCCCTTTTCCAAAAAGGGATTATCAACGACGACACCCTGGTGTTCGACAACCTCGTAAACACCAAGGCGAGCTTCGACCAGGCCTGGATCAAGCCCCTGGGAGAGAGCTGGCACAAGCGCATGGTGTAATTGGTCGGTCTGATGTGGCTCCTTGTAGAAATAATTGGATATAAAGGCTGTAGTTGATGATTTTCGTGCCTGCTGATAAGTGACTGGTGACTAGTGATTAGTGACTGGTAACAAGTCACTAGTCACCAGTCACTAATCACCAATCTATGTTCGGTAAAGTAAAAAAATGGCTCGGCATCGAGGGCACCAAACTGGAGCTCATTCTGCCCGAAGAGTGGCCCGCCAACGAGCAATCCCTTCCAGGGAGGGTTCGCTTATTTTCTAAGAATGCACAGGTAGTCACTTCCATAAAATTGGTTCTGATAGAACGCTACAATCGCGGCCGGGGCAAGGATAAACGCACAGACGAATACCTTTTGGGCGAGACCACTATCCACCGCCGCATCGAAGTTCCCGCAGAGGGCAGCGCCGAGTTGAAATTCGAGATTCCCTTCTCCGTCATTCAATCCGATATGGACAAACTGGAGGACCGCAATATCCTCACCCGCAATTTTGTGCGGGCGGCCAAGTGGTTGGAAGGCGTTCAATCCCAGTTCCGGGTCGAAGCGGAGGCTACGGTCGAAGGCGTGGCCTTGAGCCCGTTTGAAAGGAAGGAAGTGAGGATTATATGAGGTTTATAAGGTTTATGAAGTTTAGAAAGTTTAGTCTTTGTCTAAACATTCTAAACCTCCTAAACTCTCTAAACTAAACAAGATTCGATCACTTCTTCTGCAGGTTCTTCAATATCTCTTCCTCCGATTTCCCCAAATTTTGCAGCAGCACCAGGGCGTCGTCCGCGAAGTCGTCCGTGGGATATTTTTGGAGAAACTCCTCGTATAGAACTTTTGCCCGGTCTACATTCCGCATTTCATTGTCGTAGGTGAAGGCCATCATAAAGAGAGCCTGGCTCGCTTTGTCGTAATCGGGATAGGCCGAGTAGACCCATTCGTATAGCTCCACCGCATTGGGGAAGGAACGGATATAACCCGCCGTGCGCGCAGCTTCGTAAAGCAGATCGGGGGTTTTTTCGTCGTTTGGAAGCAACAATCCATACATCTCGCAGGTGCCGATGAATTCGTTGGATACTTCGGCATTGTAGCGGTTGGCAGATTCGTCGTAGATCCTGGAGCGAAGGCTGTCGATAGTGGCGGCCAGGTCGATCGTATGGGTCAGGACGCTGTCGCGCACAAAACCCGCTTTTTCGTGGTTGGGGAAGGCCTCCAGAAAGGCGTAATACCCGACATCGCCCACGCTGGGGTTGTTCATCTGGTTTTTGTAGATCGAGGCCAGGAAGAGCGCATTCTCCGGGGTCTTGGCGCTTTGATAAAACTTGCGCAGGGCATCTTTCAGGTACTTTACCGCCGAGGCATACCGATGCCCGGAGTACTGGATAAAAGCGGCTTTATGGAGAAATTGGGCATTTTGTTCCACCTCCTCCGGATGGCCGGCGATGTATTTCTCATAAAGCCCCATGAGCTCCTCAATCTTATCGTTGGAGGCGCCGCGTTCGACCTTTTCTTCCAGGTCGGCGATGGCTTTCAATTCGGGGTCGGTATCGGGCGTACAAGCCCATAGCGATAGCAGCAACAGTGTTGCCAAAAGGGTAGTTCTCATAAGTCGGTGTGCGTTTTGTTCGTTTAACGCTTAAAGTTACTTTCTTTTGCCCAAAGGACAAACGGGGAAGGGTCTCATTTGCCCTTGAGTTGCCGAAGCGCCTGTGCCGTAAAGCCCACCGGCAATTGACAGACCCTGTTCTGGCAGACGAAAATCAGGGTCTTTCCATCGCGGTACTTCCCCTTCAGCAGGTCGAGTTCGCTGTCTTTTTCACTACCCATCCAGATTGAGTTTGGAATGTATTCGCGCTGCAAGCTATCCCGCAGGGCGGCAGCTTTGGGGCCGACTACCGCCACCTCAAAAGGAGGCTGGAGCTGGTCGAGGTAGAGCCGGCTCCAGTTGGAATAATAGGTAAGGTCTTCCCCAGTGGCCAGCTGCGGCCAAATGGCGTCGAGCATGGCCCTGGCTCTATCCCCAAAGCCTATTCCGGGGTAAAAGCGCTCCATGCGGAAGCAATTGCGGGCCATGGCCGAGTTGGAAGAAGGGATCACGTTATCGTCGACCTCCACCCGGCGGGCTACGAGGCCTTTGTGGTCGTCAGCTGCATAGTAGTAAATCGCCTTTCCCTGATCCCAAAAGCGTTCCTCGGCCTTTTTCATCCACACCAGGGCGGTCTCGAGGTATTTGGGGTCGAAGGTGGCCTCGTACAGGGTCATGAAGGCCTGAACCGAAAAGGCATAGTCGTCCAGAAAGCCAGGGATGGAGGCCTTTCCATCGCTATAAGTCCGGTACAAGGACCCATCGGTGGTGCTCATCTTTTTGGAGATCAGCTCCGCGCTCCGGATGGCGGCCTGGAGGTATTCCTTCTCGCCCAGCGCCCGCCATGCTTCGACGTAGGCTTCCAGCATGAGGGCATTCCAGGAGGTGATGATCTTATCGTCCAGCCTGGGCAGCACCCTTTTGGAGCGAAGGTCGAAGAGGGTTTTTCTGGACCTGGCCAGGTCCTGCTCCAGCTTTGCCTTGTCCAGGCCTTTTTTTGCGGCGTAGGCGTCTATGGAGCCCTGGGCGATGAGCACATTCTTGCCCTTTTCCCAGTTGCCGGCGGTGGAGATTTGGTAGAAATCCACAAAGAGCTTCGAAAGGGCTTCCTCGCCCAGCGCTTTTTTGATCTCCTCTTCCTTCCAAACGTAATAAGTCCCCTCCTCCCCTTCCGAATCGGCGTCCTGGGAGGAGTAAAATCCGCCTTCCGGGCTGGTCATTTCCCGCTTCATAAATTCCAGGGTCTGGCGGATCACCCTTTCGTAGTCGGCTTTCGGGGAATGCCGGTAGGCTTGACTGTAAAGGCTGACCAGTTGGGCGTTGTCGTACAGCATTTTTTCGAAATGCGGCACTTTCCAGAAAATATCGACTGAGTAGCGGGAAAAGCCGCCCCCCAACTGGTCGTAAATGCCGCCCCAGGAGAGGTGGTCGAGGGTGGATTCGATCAGTGGGTAAATCGACGTATCGCGGAAGAGGTGCTGGTATGCCAGCAAAAAGGAATAGGAATTGGGCATGGGAAATTTCGGCGCCCCTTTCCGGCCGCCCAGCTCCGCGTCTGCGGTGTTCTTGAATTTTTCGACCAGCCTTTGAAGCTCCTCCCCGGAAAGCGGGTGTTCTTCGTCGCTATGCTTGTAAATATCCAGGTCGTCGACCGCCCGGGTCAGTTCGTTGGCGTATTGCACCACCTTCTGAGGATCGTTGCGGTAGAGGTCGGCAAAATATTCGAGGAGTTCGACCCATTCCTTTTTTGGGAAATAGGTGCCGGCCCAGACCGGGCGGGCATCCGGGGTGGCGAAAGCGTTCAGGGGCCAGCCGCAGGGCGAATTGCTGGCAAACTGGCAAGCCGTCATGTAAATACCGTCCACATCGGGCCGCTCCTCGCGGTCCACTTTGATGCAGACGAAATTTTGATTCATAAAGCGGGCAACGGAAGTATCGGAAAAGGTCTCTTCCTCCATGACATGGCACCAGTGGCAGGAGGCATACCCGATGCTGATGAGCAGCAATTTCCCCTCCTTGCGGGCCTTTTCGATCGCCTCCTCCCCCCAGGGGTACCAGTCGACCGGGTTGTGGGCATGTTGGCGGAGGTAAAGGCTTTGCTCATTTTCAAGCCGGTTGGTATAGGGCTCTTTATTGCTCTGGCAAGCGCCAAGCAGCCACAAGAGCGCAAGGAGCGGGATGAATGCCTTTCGGAAAAAAGATGTAAGGACCATACGATAAGCATTAATGAGGCTCGAAACTACCGATTTTTGCCGATTCGCTACATTTCATGTGCTTGGGGATGCAAAAGATTGGGAAATGGAGGGGATATTTCTATTTTTAGTGGAGCCTCTACAAACCTAACCTTTTCCTATGCCTCGAATCTGTTTACTCCTGCTCGTGCTTTTCGCAAATATCACCTTCCTCCGCGCCACCCACATCGTCGGCGGGGAGATGAATTATACCTGCCTTGGAAATAACGAGTACGAGATCACGCTGGTCATTTTCCGGGATTGCTACAACGGAAATCCCGCAGCTTACTTCGACAATCCAGCTTCTATCGGGGTGTTTCACGGAGAGACCAATGTATTGTTGCAGGAAATCCTCATCCCCTTCGACACCGACCTGAACGACACCCTCGACCCGGTGCTTTCCAGCGAGTGCTTTGTGGCGCCTCCCGATGTCTGCGTGCATACTACTACCTATACCGCCCTCGTGACCCTGCCTCCCCAGATCGGCGGTTATACCCTGGCCTACCAGCGTTGCTGCCGGAATGTGACCATTTCAAATATCGTCGACCCGCTTGGAACGGGTGCAACCTATAGCGTATTCATTTCGGAAACGGCCTTGCTGGAGTGCAACAGCAATCCCAAATTCAATACCTGGCCGCCGATCTATATCTGCGTCAACGAGCCCATCAGTTTTGACCAATCGGCATTCGATATCGACGGCGACTCCATCGTGTACACCCTTTGCACTCCGCTCGACGGCGCCATTCCCGCCGACCCCATGCCGCAGCCGCCTTTCAATCCGCCCTATCCGCAAATCAACTGGATCGACCCTCCCTACAACGTGCTCAATATGCTCAACGGATCGCCCGGCGGCTCCCCGCTAACCATCAACCCCCAAACCGGCCTGCTGACCGGCCTTCCGAATACGATCGGGCAGTTTGTGGTAGGTATCTGCGTAGAGGAGTACCGCGATGGGGTGCTCATTTCCACCACCCGTCGGGATTTTCAGTACAATGTCGGCGAATGCGGGCAGACGATCTCCTCCTTTTTCGCCCCAGAGGTGCAGTGCGAGGACCTCACCGTGGTCTTTGACAACCTCAGTCAGAATGCGGATGAATACATTTGGTTTTTCAACGACCCGGGCAACCCCGGCGCCAGCTCTACCATCACGGAACCGGTTTTTACCTACTCCGACACGGGCACCTACACCGTCATGCTCATCGCAGAACCCAACAACGTCTGTGCGGATACTTTTTATCAGGACTTCACCCTGTTGCCCAATTCCCTGTTTCCGGATTTCGACTTCGAGATCGTGGAATGCGCCGATAGCGTGGTCATCGAAGTGACCGACCTGTCTACCGATACCTTGTCGAGCATCGTCGGCTGGTCCTGGCAATTTGGGAATCTGCAAACCTCCAACGAGCAACACCCCGTCTTTGTCGGCTACCAAAACATGAACGTCTTGCTGACGCTCACCGTGACGGCCGCCAACGGGTGCCAGAAAGATATTTCCCAATGGGTGCCGGCCTTTCTGATTGAGGAGGAAATCGCCGACACTTTGCAGGTTTGTAAAGGAGATTCCATCCCGCTCAACCCCTTGTTCGACCCCTTGCTGGGTTATTACTGGTCGCCGGGCGCCACGCTGAGCAACCCCGTTTCACCCAATCCATTTGCCAGTCCCGACACGACGACCACCTACACCGTGCTGCTGATCAGTTTTACGGGCTGTACCACCGAGAAGGAGGTGACGGTTTTCGTGCCCGAGCCACTGACCCTCGAACTGCCCCCTGATACGACCCTTTGCGACCCCATCATACCCCTTACTGCGGAAACCAATACGGGCGTGGAGTTTTACTGGGCCGCCGATCCCGATTTCAACGTCCTGCTCGGCTTTACCCAAACCATCCTGGTGGAACCCTTCGGCACAGAGTCTTACTACGTGCTGGTGCGCGACGAGTATGGATGCTCGATCACCGGCGACGTGACCATCACGGGGCAAGGGGTCAATGTGGAAGTCGATTCTTCGGGCTTCGTTTGCCAGGGAGATACCATTCAATTGCAGATCACCAATACCGATCCGGACGATGTGCTCAGCTTCGACTGGTCGCCCGACAGCCTGGTCTTTTCGGGGGACCATACGGATACCCCTACGATCTTTCCTCCCAGCCCCGGGCAATTCTCCGTTTTTGTGGAAACCACCAATCAATTCGATTGCCTGAGGATAGACACCGTGCTCATCAACGCGATAGATACCACCGACCTGGAGACCGGTTTTGCATCGCAACAATGCAACGGATTTGCCGTGCTGTTTGACTATACGGGGCCGAATGCCTCCTTTATAAACTGGAATTTCGGCGATATTCAGAATCCAGGAGCTACTTATGTGGGCGGCGATCCCTACTATGTCTATCCCGATACCGGCTGGTACACGATCATGCTCACGCTGCCGGCCAACATCGCCTGCCCGGATACGGCCTTTTTTCCGGTGCACGTAGGCAACCCCGGCATCCAGCTGGATTTCGGGTGGGAGTATCCCATTTGCAGCGACTCCGTGGTGGTGCAATTCAACAACCTTTCCGTAAACAACCAGGGCGAGTTTATCAGCCAGCAATGGACCTTCAGCAACGGCCTCGTCACCGGAGCAGTTTCCCCTCAAATAACCCTGACGGAAAATACCATCCTCGAAGCCCAACTCATCATGGCCTCTTCCGACGGCTGTGTGGACACCATTCAGCAGACCCTCGAGATCCAGCTCATGGACCCCGTGCTGTCCGATACGATCATCATCTGTTTTCAGGAGGAGACGGAGATCAACCCCGGGTTTAATCCCGACTGGAGCTACCATTGGGCTCCGCCGGAGGGTCTGAACGACCCGAATGCGCCCAACCCTCTGGCCAATCCCGACGCGACCACGACGTACAGCGTGACCATCACCGATACCGGAGGGGTGGATACCTGTTCGGTCGTTCGAGCCGTCACGGTGCTCGTGCCTCCGGCCTTCGACTGGTCAGCCAGCGCAGATACCACGATTTGCGAGCAATCCATTTTGCTGGAAGCGCAGAGCGCGACGGCTGTATCGATACTCTGGTCTTTCGACCCCGATTTTTCCACCATCCTGGAGACGGGCGGCGAGTATTTGGCCAGCCCCGGTCAGCCAAGCGTCTATTACCTTCAAGCCACCGACATATTCGGCTGCGTATTGACAGACACGATCACGGTCGGCAATTATTCCGCCCTGGTATCGGCACCCCCTGCCGTGACGGTCTGTATCGGCGACAGCATCCAACTCAATGCGATAAATTTGCAATTGGGCGATGTCCTGACCTTTGAATGGGCGCCGGAGGAGGGTATCCTCTCCGGACAAGGCACAAACGCGCCCTGGGTAGGTCCGACGGAAAACACGCTCTACACCTTTATCGCCGAAAACCAATACGGATGCCTGGACACCGGGCAGGTGCTGGTAAACATCTTCAACTTCGTGCCGCCGCTGGACGTCCAGGCCCAGCCTGACACCATCCCGCTCGGTCAGAGCACCCAATTATGGGCTCTGATCGGTCCGAACGACCCGGCTCCGGGCTACCAGTACTTCTGGAGTCCTGAGGAGTCTTTGACCGACCCGAACATATACAATCCCATCGCCACCCCCACCGAGACGACATTGTACGAGGTACTGATCGTCAATGGTGACGGCTGTTCCAACCGGGGGGCCGTGCTGGTCGTGGTGTTTGAACCCGTTTGCGAGGAGCCCTTTTTGTTCATCCCGAGCGGTTTTTCACCCAATGGCGACGGTAAGAACGACTTCTTTCGGGTCAGGGGCAACGCGGTGGACGAGGTGTATCTGGCGGTGTACGACCGCTGGGGAGAAAAGGTTTACGAAAGTTTCGAAGCGAGCCCGGGCTGGGACGGCACGCACAAAGGAAAAGTCCTCCCGCCCGATGTGTACGGGTATTACCTGAGGGTGCTTTGTTTCGGAGGGGAGGAATTTATCCGGAAGGGAAATGTTTCGCTGCTCCGGTAGGGCTGGAAATCCCGGAAATATTTCTACTTTAGAGGATTGTAACTATAAACAAAACAAGAATCAATGACAAAGAGAATTTTAATTCCCGGGTTAATTGCCGGCGTGGTCTTACTTGCGCTGAGTTTCGCTATGCTGTTTGGCGCCGTCAAGCTCTTTCCGAATGTAGCGGTAGAATACTACAATCCCGTATTCCGGTCGGGAGATGAGCGAAACATCCTGTTTTTCATCCATCCCTTTATCCTCAGCCTGGCGCTAGCCTGGTTCTGGGATCGATTCAAAGGTCTTTTCACGGGCTCTATGCTCGTCCGGGACCTCGAATTGGGCATCGTGTACACCCTGGTAGCCACTCTTCCCGCCATGTGGATCACCTTCAGCGCCATCGACGTGTCGCTGACGATGGTGCTCACCTGGCTGCTCTACGGTTTTATTCAGGCTGCGGTTGCGGGGTTGATCTTTGCGAGGATGAATCCGTAGGAGAGGTATTAAGTTATTAAGGGTATAAGTTTTTTTGGTTGAAACTTATACCCTTAATAACTTAAAAACCAAAGATTTACTCCCGCTCCACCGCCTGCCCAAACTGCAGCAAATACCCGTTGTTGTCGTAAATGCCGAACTCGCGGACTCCGTAGTCGAACTCCTCCAGGGGGTAGCATATCTCTGCCTTGTCCTTGACAGATTCCCAGATGTCCTCGACCTGGTCGGGGTAAAAATACAGGGAGCCGCTTAGCACCGGTTCGGGGTTATCGCGGTCTTCTTTTGGCCGTGCGAACATGACGGCCACCTGATCCCGCTCCAGGCTGGCCCAGGTCCCTTCTTCATAGCCCGTGCAGGAAAAGCCGAGCACTTCGGTATAAAAAGCGATGGTCCCCTCCATGTCGTGGGTTTCGAGCATCGGAATCAAGGCGGTGAGTTGGAATGGCATAAGTAAATAATTTTGAAGTATCTTGCGGGGCGAAAAATAACGAAACAATACCGGGATATGAAATACGAATTACTGGAAAACCTGTCCATGATCGAAGGGAGTACGCGCGATTTTGCGGAAACCTATATCCGCCCTCACGTCATGGAATGGGATGAAGACCAGATCTTCCCCATAGACCTGTTTCGCAAAATGGGCGAATACGGATACATGGGCGTGCTGGTTCCCGAAGCATACGGCGGAGCCGGCCTGGGCTACCAGGAGTATATTTCCGTAATCGTGGAGATCGCCAAGGTTTGCGGCTCCATCGGTCTTTCCCTGGCTGCGCACAACTCCCTTTGCACCAACCATATCCTGATGTTCGGCAACGAAGCCCAGAAACAGCGCTACCTGCCTCTGCTCGCGTCCGGCGAGTGGATCGGCGCCTGGGGACTGACCGAACCCAACACCGGCAGCGATGCCGGGAGAATGCAGTGCATCGCCGTCAAATCGGGCGACCACTATGTCCTGAACGGCACCAAAAACTGGATCACCCACGGCAAATCCGGGCAGGTAGCGGTCGTGATCGCCCGAACCGGTGAACTGCTCGACAGCCACGGTATGTCGGCCTTTATCGTCGAGCGCGACACCCCCGGCTTTTACGGGGGGAAAAAGGAAAACAAGCTCGGCATGAGGGCCTCCGAAACCGCCGAAATGATCTTCGACCACTGCCGCATCCACAAGAGCCAGATGCTGGGCAACGAAGGCGAGGGATTTATCCAGGCGATGAAAGTCCTCGACGGCGGCCGGATCTCCATCGCCGCCTTGTCCCTGGGCATAGCCAAAGGGGCCTACGAAGCCTCGGTGAAGTATTCGAAGGAAAGGGAACAGTTCGGTCAGCCGATCGCCAACTTCCAGGGCATCAGCTTCAAACTGGCGGACATGGCCACCAAGATCCAGGCCGCCGAGCTGCTGATCCGCGAATCCGGGCAGTTGAAAAACAAGAACCTGCCCACCACCAAGATCTCGGCGATGGCCAAATACTACGCTTCGGAAATAGCCGTACAGGTTTCCACCGATGCGGTGCAGGTTTTCGGTGGGTATGGCTATACGAAGGACTACCCCGTGGAGAAATTTTACCGGGATTCCAAATTGTGCACCATCGGCGAGGGTACCTCCGAGATCCAGAAACTCGTCATTTCAAGGGAAATTCTCAAAGGGTCATGAGTTTATTCAAGTTGCCTTCCCCTTTTGGGAGGAGAAAACCTGCATCCGGAGGCCAGGGAGGCAAAAAATTCCCCTGAGCTCCCGCCGGCTCTTTTTTTATGTAGCGGCCGCTTTGCTGGGGATCATTCTCATCGTCACATTGATCCGAAAAGACGCAGGTACCTATACCCGCATCCCGAAGGAATACCAGGTCAAATACGTGCCGGCGGATTTCAAGCCCCAGATCGATACGGAGAACGCCCTGGCCATCATGAGCAACCCGCACCGCTATAACCGGGAATTTAACGACCTGATCTACCAGTTCAACCTCTCCCTGCTCAACCACGTAGCCAGCCGGATGGACCTGTCGGACTCTCTAAAATTGCTCGTCCAGCAGAGCTACGATCAGCACCACCCCTACATCAGCCGTCTGTACTTCAACGAGTTCACCGCGCTACAGGACACTTCGAGCGCGTTTTACCAAAAATGGTACGACAGCGAATCGACCGACGCGGTGACCATCCTCAAAGAGGTCTCCTCCAAATACACCTGTTTTCTGGTCAACCTGATCTTTTCCACCATCCTCGAAACCTACGAGGGAAAATTATCGGTGTATGGCCGCAATGTCGACTCTCCTTGCGGGGTGGCCATGACGGAAGCACTCCAGCCCATGATGGATCGATTGCAGGAAAGCGCTGCCGTGCGGGACTTTACCGCCTCCAAAGGCTTTCTCGAACAAAGGGTGGAACGGGCCACCGCCGAACTGGCCACGATGGAGATCCGGGATAAGAAAGGCATCAACAAGCAAATGCAGACCCGGCTCTGGGGGTAAATGTCTCTTCCACGGAACTCGAAGTCATCGCCATCAGCGTGCTGAAAGTGGGTTTCGACCTGCAAAAATATTTCGAGCTCAATCTGGACCCCTCCTCCAAGACGGTCACGGTCACCCTGCCCGAGCCGGAGATTCTTTCCCACGAAGTCTATCCGAAGATCGAAAAACTGGATATCGGCTGGATGAGGGAGGTCAAAAACGTGGATTTCAACAAAAACTTCAACCTATTGCGCAAGGAATTCCGCCGGGAGGCCCTGGAAAGCGACATCATGGACAAGGCCAAGGTGCAGGCGGTCGAGATCATGGAGCTGATGCTGGGGCCCATGATCAGTTCGATCAGTAGGGATTATAAACTCAATGTCCGGTTTAAAAACCTCAATCCGACGGAATCGGATGAAGAATATTTCGACAATTATAGCCGGGAAACGCTAGATTCGCAGCAAAATTCGGGAAATGAGTAAATACGTCTTTATTGTTGCAATCACCACCGCTTTTTGGTGGAGCTGCAAATCCGAAACACCCGCCGATGCGGCTGTCCTTGCCAACCCAGGAGAGGCCCCGGCTGTAAACCTCGATTCCGTGGTCTTTGCCCTGATCTGCAAGGACATCACGCAGGCCGGAGACAAGGTCAAACACCACGACGTCTATGCCGTGGTAGGCCACGATACCGTCCGGGTGGGAACCATCGAAAGCTGTCAAAAAATCGCCCCGGCCGACTACGAAAAATACGAGATTCCGGCCAACGCCTACGAAGCCGTAGGCGGCACCGGCGCCGATAACATCACATACGCAGTTTATCTGGGCAAAAGCCCGGAGGGAAAGATCAACGCGCGGATCGGCCACAATTACCCCGGAAAAAAGAGCGGCTCGTTCGACTACCGCTCCATGATCGTTTTCAACGAGGAAGATATCGCGCCGGCCAGCGTCATCAACCCGGCCGCCATGACCGGAAGCTACCTGCATAAAGGTGGCGCGAGCTCCTATGTCCTTTACCTCGGCTACAACAACCGCACCCTCATCGGCCAGCTATACACCATCAAAGGCGCCCTTCCCGAGCAGAAAGACTCCCTGATGACAGCCATCTCCAACGCAACCCCGGAGATCATGGCCGATATCCAGGTCGATTGGTCGAATCTGAGTTTCAGCTCCGCCAAAGGCCCCGGCACATTCAAGCGCAACGGGAACCGGATTGAGAGCATTACCTTTTCGAAATTAGCCAGTGGAGGCTCTTTGACTTTGGAGAAAAAAGAAATTGGGGAATAGTTGAAAAGTTGAAAAGTTGAAAAGTTTATAGTTGAAATATTACTTTTTGGCTAAGCCAAAAAGGCTTCCATTAAACTTTTCAACTATAAACTTTTCAACTTTTCAACTACTACCTCCAATCGCGGTCTCTCCCTATTCTTCTTTCCGCCACCGTAGAAGATACTGTCCTTGATCAGGACGAAGCGGAGGGAGAGGGCCTGAGTGGTGTAAAACCGCCGTTCGCCGCCGTCGATATTGAGAGAGGGTTTGAAGTCGTAGGATATATTGATGCGACCCAGGGTCAGTTCGGCGCCGCCGATGAAGGTGAGGCCGTAGGGATCGTCGACAAAGTCGCGGTTGCTGGTCGACCAGCCTTTGTGGATGCCGGCGCCGCCATAGATGTTGAAATGACGAGTGATGAGGGGAAGGTGCATTTCCAGGAGGCCAGTCAGCATGACTTCATCTCTTGAGGTACTGGATTCGGCAAGTCCTTCGATTGTAATTTTCTTGGTTAGTCGTTGTTGCAGGGTGAGTCCCCAGTCGGGTCCGATTCGTGCGCCAATAGCCGTGATGTAGGATTGGGCGTCGGCTTGAAATGCAGCCAGCCCCAGGATCGAGAGCAGGATTATTCTTTTCATCGCCTATAAACGCGCCCTTTTGGCGGGTTAGTACATGCGATTTCCGGGCCGGGCGGCTTTAACGCCAATTTAACGGACTTATTTACGAAGTGGTTTGAATTTGAACGGGAAAGGCTAAATTTCGCAGGTTATGAATCAGCCGGCATTTTTCCGCTTCCTGAAATACGCCTGGAAAGCCTCCACCGTATACGATCTGCACAGCCCTCTGGCCTATTCCTTCGCACGGGAGGTGCTGGAGGACCGGCGCAACTACTACATCTTTTCGGATGCCGAAAACCTCCGCGCGGAATGGCTGCGCGACCGTCGGAAAATCCAGGTGAGCGACTTCGGCGCCGGGTCCACCGCATTCAAAAGCTCCGAACGCTCCATCGCCGATCTGGCGCGAAAAGTCGCTACCCCTCCCCTCTTTTGCCGCTGGTTGTTTCGGATCGTTCAGTTCAGCCGCCCGGAAACGATGCTCGAAATGGGCGCCTCCCTGGGCATTTCCGCACTCTATCAATCGGCTGCCGCTCCTTCCGCCCGGTTCATCGCGATAGAGGGCTGTCCGCAGACCGCCCAATTGGCACAGCACACTTTCCAAAAGATGAAATGCCCGGTTGAGCTGCTGACAGGCCGCTTTGAAGAACAACTCCCCACAGCCCTGGCCCAACTGGGCCGGTTGGATTACCTCTACCTCGACGGCGATCACAGCCAGGAGGGTACCCTTAAATATCTCCGCGCCTGCCTTCCCTACTCGCATCCCGAAAGCGTCTGGGTCATAGGGGATATCCATTGGTCGGAAGGCATGGAACGGGCTTGGCAGGAGCTAAAGTCCTGGCCTGAAGTCCGGATGAGTTTCGATCTGTACGGACTGGGGGTTATCCTGTTCAGGCAGGAGATTCGAGACCCGGCTCACTTTGTTTTGGCTCCTTCCCTTTGGAAACCTTGGCGTCTGGGGCGTTGGGGAGGCCTTTGATATCCTGGGTCCGGCACGGGTTCGGAGCGGCGGAAACCGATGCGCTGGCGATCGAAAATGAGGTCCTTCTTATCCAGGCGCAGGTGCCGTACATCGTCCATGGTCAGCAACTGAGAGGAATTCAAGGCTCGTTCTTCGAGGGATAAAGCCGCGAGGCGCAGGTTCTGGTTCTTGACCGCCTCTTCTACGATCGAGCGGATCGTGCGGGCATTGCCGAAGTATTTGTCGCGCAGCTCGTATATAAAGGAGAGGTACTTCTTGAGATGCGTCTCGGCTTCGGGGGAAGGAACGAGCCCTTTCTCCTCCAGCATGAGCATGGAGATCTGGGAAAGTTCTTCGGGCATGTAGTCCTCGAACTTCAGAATCTTGTCGAACCTCGAGCTCAGGCCCGGATTGGCCTTCAGGAAAGCCTCCATGTTTTCGGGATAACCGGCCACGAAGACGAAAAAATTGCCGCGCTTGTCCTCCATGCGTTTGAGCAGGGTCTGAATGGCCTCATCGCCGTAATCTCCGTGCGCGCCGCCGACCTTTTGGGTCAATGCGTAGGCCTCGTCGATAAACAGGATGCCGCCCATCGCTTCCTCGATCTTTTCGGCGGTTTTGATGGCGGTCTGGCCGACAAAGCCGGCCACCAGGCCCTGGCGATCGGTTTCGACCATGTGGCCCCGTTCCAGAATGCCGAGCGCCTTGTATATCTTGGTCAGGATGCGGGCCACAGTGGTTTTGCCCGTACCGGGGTTTCCGATAAAAACGGTATGCAGGAAAAAGCTGTTGAGCACATCCCGGCCGGTTTCGCGGTAGTAACGTACCAGGCGCACCATCTCGTTGATCTGGCGTTTGATATTCTGCATGCCGATGAGGTGGTTGAGCTCGTCCATGGCCTCGATGAGCAGCTTTTCGTCTATGGGGATATGCGGCAGCTCGCGCTTTTTATTGAGCTCGATCCGGTCGACGTCTTCCAATTCGATCCTGCCGAGCAGGTCGGATGGTAGCGTTTTGGGAGAATCCAGCGACATGACCCGCAGGCCGAGATTGACCTTCGCGTGTTCAATCAGGTCAAACACGAAGCGGGCGTTGCCGAAGGTGCGATCGCGGTTGCGATAAGCCTTGACGATCATATCGTCGATCTTCATCCGGGCCTCGGGGATCAGTTCGACCTCTTTTTCCTGGCAGGCGTAGTCCGCGATCTGGGACAGTTCCTGGGGCAGGTAGTCTGAAAATTCGAAATAGAGCTTAAATCTGGACTTCAGGCCCGGGTTCGAGTCCAGAAAATGCTGCATTTCCTTGGGGTAACCGGCTACGATCACCGCCAAGTCTCCTTTCCCGTTTGACATTTCTTTGACCAGTATCTCAATGACTTCGCGGCCGAAATCCTTGGTATCGTCGTTGGAGCGGGCAAGCGAATAGGCCTCGTCGATGAAGAGGACTCCGCCGCGGGCTTTTTCAATGGCATCCTTGACTTTAGGCGCGGTTTGGCCGATGTATTCTCCGACCAGGTCCACCCGGTCCACCTCGTGCACATGCCCTTTGGAAAGGAGTCCCATTTTCTGGTACAACCGGCCCATCATTTTGGCGACGGTAGTTTTGCCCGTGCCCGGGTTGCCGATAAATACGGAGTGGACATTGATTTCCTCCTTTTCATCGTACCCTTTCTCCCTGCGGAGCTGCAGGAATTTGATATACTTGGCGTGATCGCGCACCTGTTTTTTGATCTGGTGCAGGCCCACCAAAAGGTCCAGCTTGCCGATCACTTCTTCGAAGGTGGCGTGGAAGTCCTCGTCAGGGGTAAAAAGTAGGGGGGAGTTGTGGTTTGGCAAATAGATCATGGCCGTGCCTTCTTCGAATCGGTCGCTGACTTCGAAGGGGATCACGGCGAGGAGCTTGTCCATGAAGATGATTTCCGCCGTGTAGCGGTCCTCGCGCCAGGAGCCTTTCACGTTGGAGCCCCAGCCGGCGGTGATCCGGATGAGTTCGTCTTTGGTTTCGATCCTTTGCAGTCGCACGACCTGGCCTTTCAGTTCCCGGGCGTCGTTATAGAATTTGGCGAACAGTTCGCAGTGCCAGTTCTTGTTGGGGATGAGATTTTTGAGGACGATCTCCGCGTAAATATAGCGGGTCTCCTCGGCGCTAAAAGCCTTGTAGTAGAGCCGGTCTTCTTCCAGTACGTCGTCGTAGGGGCCTTCGTAGAGGCGAAGGGAGTGGACGTCGATGTATGGGTTTTCGCCTTTGAGGAATTCCTTGCCGGCGTCCTCGACATAAAAATATTTGGTGGCCGCTTTTTCGCCTTCGATCCAGGCTTCCCAGCAGTAGGTGCCCTTTTTCCAGAAAGCGCCTTCGATCTTGTTGCCCCAGCCTTCGCGGATATAAATTACGTGGTCGTATTTGCTGACCTTCCTGCGGAAAGGCAGGTTGCACATCTCCTTCCGGCCGCGTTTGAGGGAATAGCACTTGAGTTCGATGTCTATCTCCCAGTCGTCTTCGTCAAAAAGCTTATTGTAAAAAGAGAGTTCGGCGTAGATATAGGAGGTTTCAAAGCGGTCGAAGACCTGCCGATACTTTTTTTTGTTATCCGCCAGCCACTCGGTCGATGCGTACACCTTGAGTTCGCGAAATTTAAACCGTTTGGAATCTGGATTTTGATTGCTGATAGCCATTCGTGATTTATAGGGGGAAACTTTTAAAGCAACAGTTTAACCCCCTTTTGAGTTTCAGTCCGATGAAAGAGCAATATAAAAAACTACCGAGGTAATATCAAAATTTTTGACGGCCTACTTTGTATCTTCGCCTCATTCAATATGGCTTATTCGATAACCATCCCATTCCACGCGGTAAAATTGCGTTTCATTTCCGGGGGCGATGTATGGCTGCCGCTGCTGGACAAGCAGGCATTGCGGGTCGGTACCAATCTGGAAACCCTGGCCCAAAGATATTCCGAATCCCTGCAAAAGGAATTGCTAAATGGCGGACAATTTCAGTCTATTCTCCACGAATACCAGCAAGGGCCTTATGAAATCAGAAAGCTGAGCGTCCATTTCAAGGCCTCGGAAAACCGTTTTACCCATCCCGCTTTCGAACTGGACTTCGATTACATCCTCCGGCGGGTGGAAGGCCGCGGCTTCTGGGGCCTGATCCCTGCAACCGGAGGAGAAGCATTTTCCCTCAGCGAGGAAGACCTGGAAAAAAGCCTCCAGGAGGTGGTACGACTCGATTTTTCGAGAAATCACCGGCTCATCCACCTGCAAAGGGTGGTGTCCTTGATCTGGTACGACTCGGTGGAGGTGGAAAGTACGGGCATAAAAGCGATTTTCCCCACGCCGAAAGAGCAGCAGCAATCCCCCGCCCTGCAACAGGAGAGCTGGCTGGGCAAAGTGGCTTTCCAGCCGCGGGTAAGCCGGCCCTCGACATACGGGCGGGAACAGGAGTTGCAAAAATTTGCGAGAACCCTCAAAAGCCCGTACATCAAAAACGTGCTCCTTCTCGGTCCGAACGGCGTTGGCAAAACGGCGCTGGTCAAGGAGCTGATCCGCCAGAAAGCGAAATTGGGCATCCAGGAGGAGATCTGGGAAACCACCGCCTCCATGATGATCAAAGAACTGAGCACCGACATGGGGTGGCAGGAAAACCTTTCCCAGTTGTGCAAAGAGCTGAAAACCAACAAGGCGATCCTCTTCATCCGCAACCTCAACGAGTTGTTCGAAGTGGGCAAATACGAGGGCAATACGGTCAGCCTGGCGGACTACCTGCTCCCCTACCTGAGCAAAGGCGAAATCACCCTTATCGGCGAATGTACCTCCGAGGAAAAAGCCCTCATCGAGCTCAATAGCCCCTCCTATCTGGGCCATTTCCAGCTCCTGCACCTCGAGGAGCCCACCGCGATGCTGGAGGAAATCATCGTAAAAAAAGTGAACGATATCGCCTCCGATCAAAGGGTGGAGCTCCCCAAGGACGCCATCGAGGAATTGATCCGCCTGAACAGGAGGTACACGCCCTATGCGGGATTCCCGGGAAAACCCATCCGATTCCTGGAAAGTCTATTGTTATATAAAAAATCCGCTGCGAAAGACGAGGTAAAGAAAAGCCGAATCTCCCTCGGCAAGAGCGAGATCATTCGTCATTTCTGCATGGAAACCGGAATGCCGCCCTTTATGGTCGATCCGGCTATTCCGGTGGATTTCGAGCAGGTCCGCTCGACCTTCGACTCGAATGTCTTCGGGCAGGGCCATGCGGTGGATAGTCTGATCAACGTGCTCAGCTCGGTTAAAACGGGGATGAACCGGAGCGGCAAGCCGATCGCCTCCTTTCTCTTCGTGGGACCCACCGGGGTTGGGAAAACCGAGTTGGTCAAGGTGCTGGCCCAGTTTATGTTCGGAAGCCGCGAACGGCTCACCCGCTTCGACATGAGCGAATTTTCGACTGCTTATGCCGTGCGGAACCTCATCGGAAGCGGGGCTCATTCGGAGGGATTGCTGACCAGCGCCGTGCGCCGGGAGCCTTTCGGAGTCCTCCTGTTCGACGAGGTGGAGAAAGCCCATCCAAGCTTTTTCGATTACCTGCTCCAGGTGCTCAGCGAGGGCCGGTTGACGGACAGCCGGGGCCAGATCGCCAATTTTTGCAGCACTATGGTCATCCTCACCTCCAATATCGGGGCTTCCAAATTTCAGACCAACCGGATCGGGTGGAAAAAGACCCTCGAAACCCAGGTCGTCAACCAGCATTTTCTGCACTCCGTACAGCAGTTTTTCCGGCCGGAAATGTTCAACCGGATCGATCAGGTCATCGCCTTCCAGCCCCTTTCGCGCGAGACTATGAGGCAGGTCGTCAACCGGGAGCTTCAATTGCTCAAAACGAGGGAAGGCATCCGCGGAAGAAAACTGACCCTGGAGATGGGGGACGATGTGCTCGATTACCTCGCCGAGAAAGGATTTAACCCGCTCTACGGCGCCCGCTACCTCCAAAGGACCATGCAGACCGAACTGGCCATTCCCCTCGCACAGCTTCTCAACCAGCGGGATTCGCTCGACCACGTGCTGATCAACGTGAAGCGGGATAAGGAGCGCCTCGACATACAAGCCGAAACCGACCCCCTGAGCATGGAACTGCTCCTGGAGGAACTCGAAAAATTCAACCTGGCCAACCTCTCCTCCGACAAGAGAAAGGAGGTGCAAAGGCTCGAAGACGGCGCCTCCTACCTTAAGCTGGTCAACGAACTGGCCATTCTGGACAGGGAAAAGGAAAAACAGCCCCAACTCTTTTACCGGAGCAAAAAGAAAAGCCAGCTCCACGACCAATACAGCAAGTCAAAAGCGCGCTTCAAGCTCATCAAACAACAAGCCGAAAAGCTGGAGGCGGATATTTCCATGGCCTGTATGGGTTTCAACCCTTATCAGCCCGATTTTTCCACCAAGCTCGACTCCTGGAAATCAGATTGGGAAAGCTACCTCGAGGACCTGTTCCTGCAACTATTCCCCGGAGATGCTTGTTGGTTGAGTATCTATGGCAAACCGCAGGATCAGATTTTGCGCTGTTATCTTCAGATCATCGAAAAGCAGGATTACAAAATAGAAGGCTACAGCATCTGGCTAACTCCTCTATCCAGGTCATTGCCCTCCGTGCCCGAACCAGATACCCGGGTCATCACCCCTTCCGGCAACGAATTTTTCTACCTGCGGCCCTGGGACACAGAAAAATCATGGCTGACCAATCTACAGGCTTCGGATTCCGACGAGGTACTTTACGGCGTGCAATGGGAGATCAAAGGGCCCGGCGCCTGGTGGTTTTTAAAAGGCGAGTCCGGCTTCCAGCGCTGGGACCAGACAGAAAAGGAGCATCTTTACTATTCCGTCCAGGTTTCGACCCAATCGCCCCATATTCCCAATACCATCCACCGCCTGGATTATTATCTAAGCCAGGCCATCCGCCGCACGGTGGTTAAAAACAACCTGAGTGATACGGCCTATAAATTGAAGGAAGCTTATTTCGGCCACAACCTCGGCGTCTATTTGCATTCCCTGCTCAAAGACCAGTTTGAAGAAACGGTCAAGAAAGAATTGTTATTTTAAAGTTGATGTTATGCAACAATCATTTGTAAAATTTCCCAAACACGACCCTACGCAGTTCTATCAAACCCTGCGGACGAGGGTCAATGATTATTTTCAGGAAAACCATCTGTCACAGAACGCAAACTTCCTCATGGTGCTCAAAACCATTTCGATGTTTGCCTTCTACCTGGTCCCCTATGTCGGCCTCTTGCTCGGCTGGCTCAGCGGCTGGAGCAGCCTCATTCTCTGGGTCCTCATGGGCCTTGGCCTGTCGGGGATCGGGCTGGCCGTCATGCACGACGCCAACCACGGCGCCTATTCCAAGAAAAAATGGGTGAACAACCTGCTCAGCCATACGATGGACCTGATCGGAGGAAATTCGTTCAATTGGCGCATCCAGCACAACGTAAAGCACCATACCTACACCAATATTTACGAACTGGACGAAGATATCGACGACAAGCCCATCCTTCGCCTTTCGCCGCACGGCAAATACCTGAAGATCCACCGCTACCAGCATTGGTATGCTCTGTTTCTCTACACCCTCGCCACGGTGGGCTGGGTCATTGACAAGGATATCATCCAGCTCGACAAATACAATAAAGCCGGACTCACCGAGCAAAATGGCGGAAAACCTACCGCCGAATGGGTAAAGCTCATATTCTGGAAAGTCTTTTTCCTCGGCTATCTGGTCGCCATTCCCATACTCGTTTCCCCTAACCCCTGGTGGATGATCCTTCTGGGTTTCCTGGCGATGTTGATGGTTTCGGGTTTTGTTATCACGGTCATTTTCCAGCTGGCCCACGTCGTGGAGGGTCCGGCCCACTTCAAGCCCAACCCCACGGGTACGATGGAAAATACCTGGGCGATCCACCAGCTGGCCACTACGGCCGATTTTGCAAAGAAGAACCCCTTGATCACCTGGTACGTGGGGGGGCTGAATTTCCAGGTGGAGCACCACCTCTTCCCCAATGTCTGCCATGTTCACTACCCGAAGATCTCCGAGATCGTTAAAAAAACCGCCCAGGAATTTCATTTGCCCTATCACGAGTATCCGACCATGACCAAAGCGCTGGCCTCGCACCTGAGGGTGCTTAAAATGTTCGGTTCGCAGCAAGAACCCATACTTTCATGATCCGGATTCCCCTCCTGTTCTTCCTCTTTAGCCTTACGGCTTTAGGCATTCCGGCGCAGCCGGTTTTCCACGCCCTTCAACCCAAAAAAACGGCGGGGTATTTCGCCTTGGCGCCTGCCGATACTACCAAGGGTTTGATTTTGCTCACCACAGGACCCGGCCAGAGCCCGGAGGAATTACTCCGGGACAGCGCATTTACCTCCCTGGCATCCCGGTCGGGAATGGTGTTGATCGCTGTTCCAAATCCGGGCGGATTGTTGCTCACGCCCCTTTCTTTCAGCTTTCTGAACGAGGTCCTCGACCATGCCCAGTCTACGTTCAAAATACCTCCCGGAAGCTTGGCAATCGGAGGCTTTGGGCCCGGTGGAATCATCGCTTTGCAGTATGCCGAAGAATGCTGGGCTGGAGCCCAATTTTACCCCAACCGCCCCAGGGCCGTTTTCGCGGTGGACACTCCGGTGGACCTCATCGAATGGTGGAACAGCTGTTCGCGCGACCTCGAGCGGAACTCCTCCCCGGAAGCCCTGGCCGAGGCCGGGTATTGGAAATCTGTATTGGAAAGCGAGCTCGGAGGCACACCCGACACCCTGCAAACGGTTTATGAAAAGCGCTCGCCCTTTGTGGCAAACGACGACAAAATTGGAAAAGAGCAATACCTGCTCGGCCCGGGACTCAGGCTATACTACTCCGGCCACTTGCAGGAACAACTCGGAAGTCGCGACCGGGATTTATACGACCTGCCTGTGACCCCAGCCTCTGCTCTGCTGAAAATGCTGCTTCAAAACGGACATACCAACGCGGATATACGCTTTACCCAAGCGCCAACCGCTTTGGGATGGGGAATTGCCGAAAAACAGGACTGCATTCACTGGATCGTATCCACCATAACGGGCTCGGCGCCAAGGGAATAAATCGGAATGACGAGGCTTCGAAATAATCCGGCGGAATCGCTGGAGAAGTAGTTGTCGGGGTTTCGGGTCGAATAAAAGATAAAGGGGTTTTCCTCCAGGCTATCGCGATAATATGCCACCTCCACCGGGGCATCCCAATCGCTCGCAAAAAAAGTGATCCTGCCCTCCAGCAGGCCGGCATCCCTCACCGGATCGAAAGAATCGGCAAAGTCCCTTCCTTCCAGAGCGCTTATGGTTTGTAGAAAAGAATCTACCTGTGCAGAACGCACATATACCAGCGCGCTGTCCAGCCCCTTGGGTTCCCAGCGTATTTCCCTTACGTCATCGGGGTCGATATCCAGCAAGGATTTGCTCCTGAACGAATCAAAGCCCGGGCTGAGCGCCTGCGCGATAGGCCCTTCCACGGCATAGACCTCCTCGTCTTCCCAAAGGCGAATATAGGTGTAGACCGTGCTGTCCGCCAGGTATTGGATGCGGCCGATCAGGAAATCCTCCAACAGGTCGCCCTGACTAAAAACCCGGATCCGGATGCCCTGGTCCGCGCCCACGCCGTAATTTTCCCACTCCGTCAAATCCTTGGTGACGATATGGTGGGACTCGATATCGGCCAATTTTGCGAGGAGCGGCGTGATAGCCCGAAAAGTGGCCTTGACCGAGCGATTCCCCTGGCTCGCGATCCAGGTTTTTCCCTCCTTTTTGAGGAGGATCTCCTGTTGTGCGCTGCGTTCGGGAAAAAGGGAGATGGCCGTCACCGCCGAAGTGTCGATGGCGATGAGCTGGGTTTCAAAGAGGAGTCCGCTTTTTCCGGTCAGGTAGCGGATTCCGCCGTATGCGAGGAGCAGGAAAAGGAGCAGAAAAATAAGGTTCGTTTTCTCATCTGGCGGTTTTTGAGGACCTCTTCGGTGGCCGGGCTTTAAAAAGTTACACAAAAGTACTAAAAGGCTTATTTTTACAGCCTGCTTGTACGCTTCCAAAACAAATTGCCATGAGAGGGTTGTTCGTTTTTTTCTTTTCGATATCGTTGTTATCGGCCTGTCGAAATACCGGAACGGTTGAATCGGACGGAGACCTGGCCGGATACACCTTGGAAAAAATCGATGGAAGCGCCTTTCAAAGGGCTTATAAGATGGAGGGAGAGCGCCTGATCGAAGAAGGGAGCGTGCTGGATGGAAAGAAAAACGGGGAATGGGTCTCTTACCACAGCGATATCAAAGGTTTCCCGAAGGTGATCGCAAACTACGTAGACGGAAAATTGTCGGGCCCCTATATGGAGATCAACGAATACGGCCAATTCCAGGTCGTGGCCCAATACAGGAACAACAAGCTGCACGGGCGGGTCGCAAAATTCCAGTACACCCGCATCGCCGAAGAGCTTCATTACAAAGAGGGGATTCTCCACGGGCCTTATACCGCCTTCTTCCCAAATTCGGACGTCAAGCAACGCAGTGCGGAATTCAAGAACGGGCTGGAGGATGGAGTGACCCGGTTCTACAACGAACAGGGGAAGATCACCATGGAATACCAGTATAAAAACGGCGAAAAAGTCAGCGGGGGAATGGTTTCGGAGGAATAAGTCAGAGGGTTCTGGCCTTGCGCATGAACTCCTTCTTTTTGTGGTCCCGGATAAATTCCTGGGGCGTTTTTCCCGTCATTTGCTTGAATACCTTGTAAAAGGTGGACTTGTTCTTAAACCCACACTGCATGGCGATGCCGTATAGGGTCAGATTGGAAAGCTCATCCCGCAGCAGTTTGCCTTTGGCATCCTCGATCCGGTATCGGTTGATAAAAACCTGGAGGTTATCCCCGTAATGGAGATTGACGACCTGCGACAGGTATTTCGTATTGGTTTTCAGCGTATCGGAAAGGGATTTGAGGCTGAGTTTCGGATCGAGGTAATACCGCCCCTCCTGCATCATGGATTTGAGCCGGTTGAACAACTCAATCCCGTCCTCCCCTTTGAGGCTGCTCGATTGGTATTTATTCTTAAACTCCAGCAGGGGGATTTCCTTATCTCCTACTTTTTCCACGTCCACTTCAAAGGCGATGAAGTTGGTCAGCACGTTGTGCTCGTTGTAGATCGGGTGGATGACGAGGCGGCAGAGGTAGGGTTCGCCGTTTTTCCTGTAATTGGTAATTTCCTCTTTAAACGGAATGTGTCCCTCCAGTCCTTTTCGAATTCGTTTAACCGCTTCGGGCTCCGTTGCAGCGCCCTGGAGGACTTCGCCCGGTTTTTTGCCAATGACCTCCTGAAAGGAATATCCGGTCAAGTGAGTAAAGTCGTCATTCACCCATTGGATCTTCCGTTCGGAATCCGTGACGATTACCGCGATGTATGGGATCATTGTTTGTTTTTTTCTGTCCCGTAGGCCCCAATCCGGGGAATTACAAATATAATTCTTTATCAAAAAAAATTTAGGGGGACTTGATTTATGTATATTTGGCAATCAGGGTAAAAGCCTCATTCATGAAGAAGGATCAATTGCCTAAGAACAGGCTCGTATATTTGGAAGCTTTTCCGTTCTACCATTCGATACTGGATCTTTGCATGCTGGAAGCGGAAGAGCGGGACTTTGCCCTGCTTCTGGCCGAACAACTATTGCAAGGCAAACTGGACGTCAACTTCCAGAGCCATTCGCAGAGCGAAGAAAAGCTGCACCATCTCTATTTTGAATCGAAAAACTGGGAGCGAATCGGCGGACAGCGCTGCACGGCGCTTGGATTTCCCCTGTTCCTGTTCAAACAGGAATCTTCCGTGCGTTTGGTCCCCCTGCTGTTTTGGCCCCTCAACCTCGATCCCGATCCGCACCGCCCCAATTTCTGGAACCTGCGATCCATCCCCGAGCGGGGCCCGATGATCAACCCCCTGCTATCAGACCTCTTCCCATCGGACGAAGCGCTTCCGCTCCCCCCCTGGAAACCTTCTCAATTTCCAACTACGGAGCTAATTCAGGCCTATGGAAACCAACTGGCCCAAGGACTGGGGACCACCTGGCAGGAAACCTGGCCGGAGCCCTTCCCCGTTCCTCCATTGGAAGTTTTGGGCGACCTGGCCGATCAAAAGGTCATTTTGCCCTGCATGGTGATCGGTTCCTTCAAGCCCCTATTTAGCGTTGCTCAGCCCGAAAATGCCTGGGCTCCGGGGGAGGCTATTGCGGAAAAAGAACGCAGCAAACAGCCTTTTGAAATAAGCCAGTTTAATCCACATCAGGCCGCTGCCTGGGAAAAAGCCCATGGAGGCAGCACGACCCTGATCGAAAATAAGAGCACGGCCCAAACCCAGGAATGGGTATTCAACCTGATCTACAATGCCCTGAGCAACGGAGAACGCTGTTTGGTCCTTTCCGATCGGATCAGCCGCCTGGCTCAATTGCAGGGACGCTTGTCCGAAAAAGGACTGGACTGGCTTTCTTTCTTATTAAAAGACCCCTTCCAGGATGCCTACCTGCTCACCGAATTGCTCAAAGCAAGGGCCGCCAGGGAAGAAAACCCCGTTTCCTTCCCCAAAAACGACTACAAAGCAGCCCTGGCCAAGAGTATCCGCCAAAAGGAAAAGCTGGACCTCGCTTATCAGGCGCTGCAAAAACCGCTGCTGGGCGACTACCGATGGACCGACCTGGTCGGCCTGTTCCTGAAAAGCTCGGCCATCGAGGGCAAAGAACTGCTCAGCAACCAGCTGACCACTCAGGAGTTTTTGTTTCAATACGAGGAATACGAAGAATTAAAAAGAATTATCCACGCCAGTATTCCGCTCTATAACCGGATCAACACGCTGAAACACCCTCTGACCGCCATCCACCCGGGCCGGTTTTTGGATTTTTCAAAGGCCGACTCCCAGCAAAATCTCGATCAGTCAATTAAACAATACTCCGGGCTGTTGGAGAAACTGCATCACGAAGTGCTCCGGCAAACCGACGCCTACGCCCTCAAATTGAACGACTATTTCGAAAACGGCTTCCTGGCCTTGAACGCACGCCTGCAGCAATCGCAGGAAATGTATTCCGACCACTCCTTCAAATTCGGCGAAGCGTTCGAAAAATCGGGAGCAGGGGTAAACCTCAAGGGAATTTTCCAAAGCCAGGCCCGCGCCATAAAAAATGCAAGGGAGGAAACCACTCAGTCCTACCTCGCGCTGGCCCGGTACCACGAAAGCCATAATTTTTTCGACTTTCCCTTCCTGTCCGCTTCCGAAGCAAAAAACATGGGCAAGGTAAAGGGGAGCCTGCTGCGTTTTCGGGAAGCTCTGGGAGAATGGAGACAACATATCCGGGAGCGCGTGCTCGAAGAAGTGACCCGCCTCAACAAGCAAACCGTTTTTCCCGACCTGGGCTTCCAGGAACCCATTGCCCAATTGGAAGAGCGCATCGACTCCACCCTGCTCTCCCTAAATCAGGCCAAGCTCTACGGCGAAGCGGTCGACGCCAATATGTTGACCATTCCCAAAAAGCAGAAATTCCTCGACAGCTTACTGGAAAAGCTGGAGACCACCAAGCTGAACCTCCGCGACTTCGACCCCTTTTACGACTGGCAGCGCCACTGGCTACAGCTGACCGAGCCACAGCAAAGACTGATCCGGGCGCTCATCAAGGTAAAACCCAACAACTGGGAATCGGCCTTCGAAAGCTGGTATTTTCACCACTGCCTCAACCGCAATTTTTCGGACGACCTGCCCACCGACGACCAGGCGCTCCAGATCTTTAACGAGGCCCGGACATCCCTGCTGCCCTTTCTGCCCGCATTGATCAGGCAGACCTGGCTGGACCGGGAACAAAAGGCATTCAAGAACTGGAAAAAAAGTAACAAACCCGGATACCAGGCCTGGCTAGGCAAATCCAGGAGGGAGAACAGCCCTTCCGATTGGTTTCAAAGCAATTGGGATTCTTTCCTCGACCTTTTCCCCGTTTGGATGTTGCCCGATACCCTGGCTCCCTCGCTTTTTGAACCCGACACGGCGCCCGAGCTCGATTGGGTCATCGTTTGGGAACACCAGGAAATCGAACCCGCCATATGGGAGGCCCTCGCGCCGAAAGTAAAGCATTGGATCGTGATCGGCGATTCCATGGGGAAAGTATGGAATTCGCTTCGCGAAAAAGGCTGGCCCGCCCAGGTTGTAAGATCACTTCCTCCCGAGTCCGTCTCCGGAGCCCTTTCTTCGGACGGCCAGGCCGAAAGCCCGAAAAATGCAGCTCAAATCGTGCAGGTTAGCGGCCTGTATGATTATTCCAGCCGCACCAACGAGGCCGAAGCGCAGGAAACCTTAAAACTGCTCAACGATATCCGGCCCACCCCCTCGCGGACTTTCCCCTCGGTTGCCATCCTGACCTTCAGCGTCGAGCAAAGGGACCTGATAGCCACTTACCTGCTCCAGATCAAACAGCGCAATTTGCAGGGAAGCGACAAGATCAGAAGCCTGGAGCGAAACGGACTGGCGGTGTTATATATCGACGAATTCCCCGGCTCGAGGTATGATCAATACATTCTCTCTTCCACTCTTGGACCGGTAAATACCCAGGGCGCTCTTCCCGCCGACCTCTCTTTCTTTGCATCGGGTTCCTGGGACCGGATTTGCGGCTGGCTATTGCAATCCAATATTCAGTCCGCCGTTGTCCTGCATTCCTTTACAGACGGCCAATTGACCGACTCCAGGATGGCAGGCCTGAAAATCCTGATAAAACTCCTATCCTCCGGGCAGACAGAGGCCTCCTGGGCAGAACCTCCCGGAAAGATTCCCGGGTTTAACCTCGAATTGCAGGGTATCCTGCGGGGGTATTTCGACGAATGGGAATTTAAAAACCTGCCTCAAACCGCTACACATTTGCTCCCGCTTGTCCTGAGCAATAAAAACGGGCCTGAATTTAAGGCCGCGGTTATTTCGGATGCCTTTCTGGGGCGCACCCCTTCGACTTCCTACACATGGGAATGGGAAGTGAGAAGAATACTCCAGGAAAGAGGGGTGCACCTGCAAAACGCCTGGTCGGTGCTTTGTTGGAGAAATCCCAGGCAGGAAGCCCGTAAAATTGCAAGCCGGATCATCTCGGCCTACAACCGGACGGTCAAGGATGATAGTAAAAAGGAGTTTGTCCCGGAGGAAGCTCCCGGTTCAGATCCCCAATAATTCGGCAAGGGCTTTACCAGGCTGGATAAACGGCCCGGTTTCTTCCGGGGTATGCGTCGGAATGCCCGTTTTTTTCAGGATATCGAACACTTCCTGAGTGGTCAGGGCCGGTTTATAAGCCTTCATGACACCCACCAGGCCGGCAACATAAGGCGTTGCCATGGAGGTTCCGTTGAAGCTCTTGTACTTGTTACCCGGTACCGTAGAATAAATATTCACGCCCGGCGCCGCTACGGCCATGGTCAGGCCGGCGATCCGGTTGGAAAAATTGGCGCGGTGCAACAAGGTATCGATGGCGCTGACGGCAATGACGCCGGGGGTATTGGCCGGCGAGATATTGCGTGCATAGGCGCCGTCGTTTCCGGCTGCGACCACCACAATGGCCCCTGCTTTATTGGCGTACTCCACGGCCTTTTGGTAGGCATTCTGTTTGCTGTCATCGGATCTCCCGCCGAGTGACATGGAAATCACATCCGCCCCGAGGTCGGCGGCCTCAATCATCCCTTTGATAATACCCGCCTGGGTGCCGGCGCCGTAATCATTTAACACCTTGATGCTGGTCACCGTCAGGAAGCCTGCGCCGGGAGAAAAGGAGGCGATCCCCAGACTATTGTTGGAAACGGAGGCTGCGATCCCCGCACAATGGGTTCCGTGGCCGACTTTATCCTTGTTGTATTTACCGTTTGTGGATCGAAAATTTGCTTTCAGGTCCTCATGGGTTCCGTCTACCCCGGTGTCCAGAATGGCAATAAGCGGTTTTTTCACCGGTTTGGCCTTGGTCTCCCGGTAAAGCGAATAAAGGCCGGCGACATTCATTTGATCGAATCCCCACAGGTATTGAATCCCCGGGTCGTTTATTCCGTATTCTTTGCCGGGGTTTTTCCTGGCGGGGAGCTCTGTGATCGGCGCTACCTGGACCAGGTCGTTTTTCTCCACATCGTCGACCGCGGCATTTTTCAGAAATGCCGCCGAAATAGCAGCCATCTGATCCTCTTTGGCTTGTGGGATCTCCACCAGATAGAAGTCATCCAGGTCAGTATTGGAGGGCTTTCCTGGAAAGAAGGCCCGCTCGTAGTGCAATCCGTATTGCTTGGTTAATTCATTCAAACGATCCAGCTCGCTTCCTTCCTTTAGTTCGAGCAGGAGTTCCCACTCCCCTTCCGGAACGGAGGCCGTCAGCTTTTGGGAGAAGCGGTTCCAGCCGAAGATCATGCTGAGAATTCCGGCGCCGAGCATGGCAAAAAATAGCCAGGACCGGTTTCGGAGGATGCTGAGCAGCGAGGGCGCCACAGCCATGATTGCCAGGTCTCGAAACAGGAGCGACCACTTAGCCGACCAGGCGCCGGCATGGAGGACAACGGAAACCAGGTAAACAGCCAGCGCCGTGAAGAAAACCGCGCGGAGCAGCAGGCTAAGCCCCTGTTTTTTTGAAAGTAAAACCAAAGGGAAAGGGAGATGACAGCGGCCAGAAAACTCAGGGGATACAGGAGGGGAATCATATTTGTGGATTCGATGAGCAGTTATGTGACAAATGTGACTGACTATGCAACCGCATTATTCCTATTTTTGTTCCGATTATCGAAAAAACTATACCAACGCTATGTCTGAACCGCTAAAATGCCTCATAATAGGATCCGGCCCCGCCGGATATACGGCAGCAATCTATGCTGCGCGAGCAAATTTGTCACCTGTCCTGTACACCGGTAAAGATCCGGGCGGGCAATTGATGATCACTACCGATGTAGAGAATTACCCGGGGTATCCGGATGGAGTCCTGGGCCCGGCGATGATGGAAGATTTCAAAAAACAGGCCGAACGCTTCGGCACGGCGATCCACCATGAATTGATCACCAAAGTCGATTTCAGCGGTCCGGTGCACAAGGCCTGGACGGAAAGCGGGCAGGAGATCCAGGCTCATACGGTGATAATCGCTACGGGCGCCAGCGCCAAGTGGCTGGGCATCGATTCCGAAAAGAAATTGATGAATAAAGGGGTTTCGGCCTGCGCCGTGTGCGACGGCTTTTTCTTCCGCGGACAGGAGCTGGCCGTGGTCGGCGGCGGAGATACGGCGGCCGAAGAGGCCACTTATCTGTCCAAAATGTCGCCCAAAGTCCACCTGCTCGTCCGCAGGGATGAGCTCCGGGCTTCCAAGATCATGCAGGAACGGGTGATGAAAACGCCCAATATCGAGATTCACTGGAACACCGAAGCAGAAGAAATTTTGGGTGAGGAGGCGGTGACCGGAGTGAGGGTGGTCAATAATAAAACCGGAGAAAAAACCATCTTGCCCACGACCGGATTTTTTGTAGCCATCGGCCACCAGCCGAATACGGATATCTTTAAGCCCTGGCTGGATATGGACGAAACCGGATACCTTTTGGTAAAGCCCGGAACGACCCATACTAAGGTGGAAGGCGTTTTTGCCAGCGGCGATGCCGCGGACAATGTTTACCGCCAGGCTGTGACGGCTGCGGGGACCGGCTGCATGGCAGCCCTGGACGCGGAGCGATACCTCGTAGAGATAGGGGTGGAATAAAAATGGGCCGAATTTCAAAACATGCCCCCCTCCAGCGGTCCTTTATTCGGACTTCTTTACACCACCTTATCCGCGCAGCAGGAGCTGGCGAAAGCGTCCGGCTTGGCCTTGAATACGAAGCCCATGCCGAGGATATAGCCCATGGCCTCCTTGAGCGCGGTATTGGACTGAAAGAGGGGGTCGGTATTGATATCGGCGTGCACCTCCAATTCGACCTTGTGCCGGTCCAGCAAATCGCAGAGGCGATAAGCCACCTCGATGGAATGAGCCACTTCGGTGATCATACGCTCTTTCAGCGCCATGGTCTTATGAACCCTGCTGTTGTTGATGAACATGAATCCGCCTTTTTTCTCGCGCAAAAAAACGATCACCGTGGCGAATTCGATCGCTTCTCCCCTCACCTGGGAGTCCGTTCCGATACAAACCTTCAACTTGTACCCCGCATTGGTTTCCCTAACGATCGTCTCTTCCACCGCTTCGAGCAAGGGTTGTTGAATACGCGTTCCGTCCAGTTTACGCCAATCCATATGACTTGTTTTGATAAAAATATACTTTGTTTTCGGCAAAACTTGCCAAAAACAAAAAATTTCATTTTCCGTTAACCCCGGAAAACAAGTCTTTTAACACAGGATGTATTGGGGAAAGTTCCGCGGAAGGATCGAGCTCAGGCCCGGGGCGACATTTTTTTGACGAAGATCTTGCCGGGGATGCAGGTGCTGAAGCTGGTGGTTCCTTGCCAGAAACCCTCCAGCTTTATTTCGTCCTTTTCAAATTTCAGGAGAAGCTGACCTCGTTTGATGCACCATTCCAGTCCTTCCACCTTTTTGAAATCTACAATGGCCTTTTCCTGGAAGCGGAAATATCCGCCGGAAACCATTTCGCCTTCGAGGTCCATCACCGCGAAGATATCGTCCACCCGGACCGTGGAGCGACCGGTGATCTTATCTCCTTCCTGTTTCAGCACCAGTTCCATATCGTAATTGGTGCGATAGCCCCCCTCATCCTGGGTAATGATCCCTTTCCAGGTGCCGGTGATATTGTTTTGGGCGCCGAGGAGCAATGGAAGGCAGCAAAAAAGGAGGTTCAGAAAAGACTTCATCGGGTCATGTTTTGGGAAGGTTCGCAAAGAAAGAAAAAATTGTTTTCCCATAGTTGCGTTCTTCGGCAAAATGGGGGTGTTGGCGATAGCTATGGTTGGGATTGTGTTCCATGACAAAAACCCCTTCCTCTGTGAGGAGCCCATGCTGAAAGACCAGGTCGGGAATCTCGTCGATGCGGGGCAGCGCGTAAGGCGGTCCGGCAAAGATATAATCGTACTGTTCGGGGGTAGTTTCCATAAACTTGAACACATCAGCCTTAACGATGCGAATATGGTCGGAAATGCCCAGATCCTGCGCTATTTTTTTCACAAAGGCGGCACAGGCCGGAAATTTGTCGACATAAGTCACCTCCGTGCAGCCCCGGGAGATGAATTCGGTGGAATGGGTGCCGGTACCTCCAAAAAGATCGAGCACTTTGAGTTCCTCAAAAGCCAGGCGGTTGTTCAGGATGTTGAACAAACCCTCCTTGGCAAAATCGGTGGTGGGCCTGGTAGGCCAATTGTCTGCCGGCGGATGGAATCTCCGCCCTTTGAATTTGCCTCCGATTATTCTCATAAAAAAAGCTTAGCTGCCGTTGGAAATGCTGAACAGGTCCATAAACCAATGCTTGCGGAAATCCAGTTCGAACCTGGCCCCAAACTGGAAGTACTGGGCGGGAACTTTCACAAACTGAAGGTTGGGGAAATAGCGCAGGAGGTTCCGGTAAATGGCCGAATCCTCCACCAACAGGCCGGCCGCATACAATGGGGTGCTCTCCGGTTTCCAGGATAGCTGCTGGTAGACGAGCATCAGGTAATAAACCAGATCGGCCCTTTCCAGAAAGGTAAAGGCGTTGAGGAGCACCAAATCGTCCTTGTCGAAGGCGAAGACCTGCACGACGCCATCCCGAAGGTTAAAAAATATCCGGGTGGGTGAAAGGTCGGTATGAAGAGGCGCCAGGGATCTGGATAGAGCGGAAGCGGCATGGCAAAAAGTGGCGCCGGGGAACTCCGCTTTCAGGCTTTCCACTAATTTGCCATCGAGCGGATAAACCGCCATGGCGTCTGCAAAGGGCAATTCATCGGAAAAAAGGAGATCGCCGGGCGCCAGGTGAATCAATTTTTCGAGGTAGGCCGGCTTTTCGGCGTCGTTGTATAGCCGGTTGGGCACCAGGGCCGCATAGGGATGAAATATGGCCAGTCGCGTTTTGGCATAGGGCCTCCTGAGGATCGAATCGTCCTGAATAATCCCTGAAACATGGGAAGCCAGATCGCGAAAAGAGGCAGGCGGCGAGGAGTAGGAATACTTTCGCAGGCCGAGGAACTGCTGGTATTTATCGGCAATGGAATAACACAAACTGTCCACCCCAACCAGGATGGACAGTTCGTAGTAGATGGAGTATTTCTTGAGAAATTTGTCTTCGAATACTTCGAGGTCTATCTTTCCCAATTTCCGGACAGGTTTGGAGCCCCCATGTCGCCGAACTTAAGGAGGCTTTCTGGATCGTAGGAATTATCGTAGCGGCTGTACTTCCTTTCGGCAAATTTGCCCATGAACAGTTTGCGTGCCACACTCACCTCCACGACCTGCACCAGGGTGGATTGATAAGTCAGGGTATCGGCATCTATCGAAAAGACCGCATCCTTTAATCCGTAGGGCACGAAGCGCAGGGAATCGAGGTTCATGCCCAGAAAAGCGACGGAATCGGAGGAGGAGCGGTAAATGGTATCGTACAGGAGGGCTTCGGTGTTGGTCGGGTCGTCGGGATCGCCAAAGACCTGGACGATCCGGAAAGAATCGCTTGCCAGGACCTGTTTAAGGGTATCGAAGTTGGGGGCAAAATTTCCCGTAATGGAGCGATACAGCTCCTGAGCGGTCCGGATCTCCATCAATTTATCGATCACCGCGCGTTCGCGGCGGTCTTTTTCGGCCCGGAATTGAATGGGTTCCCGGATGCTTGCGATCAGGACCCAGATCAGAACACCAATTAAAGCGAGCAAGAGCAGGTTTATGACCAATTTCATGGCTTAGCTTTGTTTTGGTGCAATGATAAGAATTTTGCTGAAAATAAAGGTAAAGAGGCAAGCTCTTATTTTGTGCCAACCCGGCACTCGCCCAGATATCTGCCTCCTTCCTCGACGAGGATGGATTTGGCCTGAAGGTTTCCGTCCACCAGTGCCGTGGATTTGAGCTGCAACAGGTCCTGGATGTGCAATTCTCCTTTGATGGTGCCCATGATAACAGCCGATTCCGCGCTGACCTTGCCTTCAATTTTCCCGGTTTCCCCGAGCACCAGACGCTTGGTGCAGCGCACTTCGCCCTTGATCACTCCGTCCAGGCGTACGTCTTGTTCTGCAGAAAAATTTCCCTCGATGAGGGTGTCTTTTGAAATTACGCAGGTATTGGATCCTCCCGTAGAGGCGCCTGCCGGGCCCGCCTTCGGGGTATCGGCCATGGGTCGGTCTTTGGTATTCGTCGACATGTGTGGAAGATTAAAATTTGTATATTAGGATGTGCGCTTAAATATAACTGAATTAACCATGTGTTTGCAAGGCCTTGGGAATTTTTCATACCTAAAATATCTACCTTGCAAGCCAGTTTACAAATACAGACTCCTCTTTGGAAAAAAGTAACGCTGCTATTCTCGGTATTGAATCGTCCTGCGACGACACGGCTGCTGCGGTATTCCAGGGAGGCCGTGTGCTGAGTAACTGCGTGGCCAACCAGGAAATCCACCGTTTGTACGGAGGAGTCGTGCCCGAGGTAGCCTCCCGGGCACATCAGGTAAATATCGTTCCGGTCGTGGACCGGGCCTTAAAGCAGGCCGGGTTGGGAGTAAAGGACCTCCAGGCCATTGCATTTACCCGGGGCCCCGGCCTGATGGGCTCGCTCCTGGTGGGGGTCTCCTTTTCCAAGGCGATGGCGCTGAGCCTGGGCATTCCCCTCGTCGAGGTGAACCACATGGAGGCCCATGTGCTGGCCCATTTCGCCGAACCGCCCTACCCTCCTTTTCCATTCCTCTGTCTGACTGTCTCGGGTGGACATACCCAGATCCTGCTGGTTGAAGACTACCACAAAATGACGGTTTTGGGGGAAACCCTCGACGATGCGGCCGGAGAGGCCTTTGACAAGACCGGTAAACTACTTGGGCTAGGCTATCCGGCCGGTCCGCAGATCGACCGGCTGGCGCGGGATGGATCGGTGCGGTTCGAATTTCCAGAGCCGCAGCTCAAGGGCCTGGATTTCAGCTTCAGCGGCTTAAAAACCGCTGTGTTGTATTTCCTCAAAAAAGAGATGGGGCAAAATCCGCAATTCATCCAGGAAAACCTCGCCGATCTGTGCGCCTCGATCCAGCACCGGATCGTCCAGATTCTGGTGAAGCGACTGATGAAGGCCTCCAAAGAGACCCGGATCAGGCATATCGCCATCGCCGGCGGTGTGTCCGCCAACTCCGGATTGCGAAAGGAGCTGCTCGAAGTTGGGGCAAAAAAAAATTGGGAAGTGTTCCTTCCCAATCTCGAGTTTTCCACCGACAACGCGGCGATGGTCGCCGTGGCCGGTTATTATAAGTTTCTGAAGGGGGAGTTTTCCGGACAAGACGTTTCCCCTCTTGCCCGTTGGGCCCCCGGACGGGATTAAAACTGCCCGATCAGTTTCTTTTTCATCTGTTCGAATTCTTCCTCGCTGATCACGCCCTGCGCTTTGAGATCGCCCAGTTCCCGGAGTTTTGCCAATACGTCGGCCGAGGTTGGGGTGGGCGTTTCGACGGGCTCGGAGGCCTTGAAATTGCCGGATTTCTCCTGGTTGCGCCATTCTTCCACCACCTTTTTGCCTTTTTCGAACTTCTCTTTGTAGACCTTTTTCAGGCGCGCGGGGTCGAAATCGAGGATGGTGCCGCCGGTTTCGAAATGTTTTTTGAACACCTCTCCGAGCGCGTAGGTGGAAGCGCCGGCGAATGCCGAAACCGTGACCCCGCCCAGCAAACTGCCAAGACCGGGTATGACTTTAATGATGCTGCCCGCTGTGACCCTGGCGATGGTAGAGCTGGTGAGGGAGGTGACGATGGCTTTTCCCTGCGTTTCAGAGAAATCCACGCCATATACCCTGGACAATTGGCGAATCATATCGAGTTGCAAGGCACTGACGGCAAAAATATCGGCGATCAGGACGGGGATCATTCCGGCGCCCATCGACCAGATTACGTGGTTGCGGATAATGGTTTCGGCGTGTTTGCCGCGTTCATCCTGCGAATTGTTGTCTGTTTCCTTTTCCGTGTTCATAATCGTTTTCTTAATGGTTTTACTGGCCAAACGAAAGACTTGTTTTCCGACTGTTGTCATAATTTTCAAAATTTCCATACAATCTTAGTCTTGTTCCGGGTGATCAGCTTAAAGTTATCGACCATTTTAGATTTTTCAACGACAGGGGTTTAAGGGTTTATAAGGTTTAGAAGGTTTAGGAAGTTTAGTTTTTTGCTGACTTAAACCTTCTAAACCTCCTAAACTTTGATTAATCCACAACCACCCTAATCCCGCTGGAATGGCTGGAGAACTCCGGCGCATACATACACTGTATCGTCGTGATGCCGGTCGAGAAATCTCCTTTGTGGACCACCCTTAGCGGGTATTCGAAAATGTGGGTTCCCTGGGGCAGGTAGCTGATAAAGAAGTTGGTGGAAGCATCGCGGGGACTCTCGTAGTAGCCCAGGCCTCCCTGCCATTTGTACTGGCTTAGCACCTGTATCGGTTCGAAACCGGATGCGCGCATGTCCTTGAGGTGGATGTATTCCATGGGACGGTCCACGCGCAATTCGATTCGAACCACCAGCTTGTCGCCCGGGTGAAGGGCCTCCCCTTCCGCTACCGGCCGGATCTTCTCGCCGGTGGGGCTCAATTCGGCTTTGAACAATTGGCGCTTGAGGGTAAGGGGTGTTTCTTCAAATCCCTTGATCCGGTCGAGGTCTTCGAAATATTGCCAATACACTCCACCCCAGGAAATGGTCTTGTTCGGGTTTTGAATGGTTACAGTGGCCATTTCGGAATTGACCTGCTCCCCGTCGAAGGAGACCTTGAAATAACCCGTTCCGGCCTCCGATTTTTGCTGGGCCTGTCCGATGACCTTATTCCAGATGGCGGTCTTCTTATCGGCGTGCACGCCCATGGTGATCTTCACTTGTTCTTCAGATAACAGCCAGTTGTCGCCGCTCCTGAGGAGCGCGTATACAGCCGCAGCCGTGGCTTTCGTCGTTTTCCAATGGTTGGTCTGCTTGTTTTTAAGCAGCCAGATCTTCATGGATTCCACGGAGGCGGGGTCCTTGGCCACCTCGTCGAAGGCTTCGATCAGCAGGCTCTGGGTTTCGATGGGGTGTTCATACCAGAAATAGCCCCGGTTGAACTTCCAGTACATGCCCAGTTCGTCGTGGTTGAGGGAGCGTTCTTTGAGGGAACGCATGATCGACGTGGCAGTTGGCGCATCGCCGGAGCGGTTCAGGGCCAGGGCCAGCATGCCTTCCTGGTAGATGCCTTTATTGAGCCAATACTTGGCCGCCTGTTTCATGCAAAAAGCGTGCACCTCTGTGATCTTGCCGTCGAGGGGAATGCGGATGGGGCCCTCTTCGAGGAAGAAGGAGCGGGCGTAGAGGTAGTGAATGACCAGCGGGGAGAGGTGGTCTTTTTCCCATTGCTCCTTGTCCTTTCCGATCCATTTTTCCAGATCGCGGTACCACTCTTCCATTCGCCGGTCGGTGTAGGATACGGCGTTTTTGACCATCTGTTCGTTCTGCACGCTGGTCACGCCGAGTTTATGCAAATGGGCCATTCCCTCCACGATGTACTGGGTAATATACCAGCTGTCGCGTTCGCCGGGAAACCAGCTGAATCCGCCATTGGGCAGTTGCCGCTCCCGGATCTGGTCCAGGGCGGAGGCCTGTTCTTTGGCCATGCGGTTGAGGTCGAACAGGAGACCGATGTTCCGCTTTTGTTCCTCTTCGCTCAGAGCTTGCAAAACCCATGGGGTTTCCTGCAGCAGGGCCGATTTTAGCTCCTGGTTTTTGGTCAGGTTGCTCTCCATGGCGGGGGTATCTTTCCATTTCTCGAAAACCTCCTTGATCTTCGGATGGGAATTCGCCACGGAGGTGGCCAGGCTGTTGGCATAGTATCGGGAGAAGATCTGCTCGGTGCACTCGTAGGGATATTCCATGAGGTACGGCAGGGCCTGCACGGCATACCAGGCGGGGTTCGAAGTAAACTCCAGAGTATAGCGGTGGTTGGCCAGGGTCGTGGAGGTATTGCCGGCCATGCTTTGCAGCACGAAGGTGCGGGTCTGGCCTCCTTTCACCGGCAAGGGCATGGTTTCCGTTACGAGCATCCGGTTGGAAAGCACCGGGGCGGAAATTGATATTAAATTGGGGGTTGTCCAGCCACTTGTACACTGGGGTGGTGGTCAGGGGGTCGAGGAGTTGGAGCTCCGCATTGCCGCTGAGGGTTTTGTCGGAGAGGTTGACCACTTTTGCCGTGAATTCGATCTCGTCGCGCTCGCGGTAGAAGCGGGGCGGGTTGGGCAGCACCATGAGGTCCTTCTGGGTGATCACCTCCTGGCGCAGGATTCCCGATTCCAGGCTTAGGGTATGGGCAAAGCCTAACAATTTCCACCGGGTCAGGGCTTCCTTCATTTTGAATCGAAGGACTATATTGCCCTCCTCGTCGGTCATGAGGTCGGGTTTAAAGAAGACGGTTTCGTCCAGATCGCTTCGTATTTTGACTGGAGGAGCAGCGCTTGTGTTAAGCGCATTCTGATCAACTGACTGTTCGAGTTCATCCGGAGGGGCAGGCGGCGGGGCTGCCTGGTCCACCACGGCGCCATTAGCCATCACAGGCTCGGCTGTGGCGTCCAGATCGTACATGGCCTCCATCTTGGGCGCCGGCATTTGCCCTCCGTTTTTGGCGTCATCGCGGCCTCCCGGGGAGGCGCTGAGCATCCTGCTCCGCATGATTTCGTAGCGAAAGAAGGGAAAATTGAACCAGTTGAGGGAGCGATAGCTTCTGGAGAGCACTTCCTCCCAGCTGAAGCTTGGATAAAAGAGGTAATTGGCGCTCTTGGCGCCGTAGCCCATGGGGCGAACATTGAGGCTGGCATAACTGCTGACGGGATAGGGCTGGAAGTACCAGTCGTGGGGGCTGAACTGGTCCAGGGAAGCGTCGTACATGGCGGCTACCATTTCCGCGGCCACTTTTTCTCCTTTGGGCCCTTTGATCTTGATGCGCCATTCCTCCTCCGAACCCGGGAGCAGCTTATCGCGGAAGGTAGACAATTCCACTTTCAATTGCTTATTCGTCCAGGGCACGACGATCGTCTGGGTCTGGTTAAAGGAGCGGTTCATGCCTGCATAATGGATATGGGCATGGATATTGCCGCGGTCGCTCTCCTGGATCTCGTGCACAATACGGGCCACTTTTTTCACATCCACCCACTCGCTGCGCAGGAGTTTGCCTTCGCGCTCCACTTCGAACAGGACTTTGATCTGCTTTGCCTGGGTTTGCACAAGCCATTCGGCCTTTTGGCCGGGCTCCAATGTATTTTTCAGGAGGTGCACCCAGCCCCAGGCGTCGGTGGTTATTTTTTTGCCACTGGGATCGAAAAGGGTCACCCATTTCTTAACCTCGATTTTCTGTCCGTATTTATCAGCCGTTTCGAGCGTGAGCAAATACACGCCGGGCTCGAGTTTGGCTTTGGGGATGGGGACGGTCTTGCTTTCTGCGGTGTTAAAGGGAGTTTCCAGGACCTCTTTCTTCACTTCCCAGTTTTCCTGCCGGTCTTCTTCTTTAAATGCATAATTGGGAAATGCCTTGCGGAATTCAGCTTCGGGGATCAGTTGCCGGTCCGGAGCGTACCAATAGCGCTCGACAAAAGTTTGTTCGGGGTTTCGGAGCAGGTCCATGCGAAGGGTTCCTTTGGCCGGTTCGAACTGGCCCTGCAGATTTTGGGTGAGCAGGGAGACGGACTGGAAGCTATCGAGCGGCATCTGGTCGGGAATGGTAATGGAAGCCTTCAGCGCCAGGTAACCTAGCGAAATGAAGGTTTCGCCGCTATGGGTCTCGCCTGTGATATCCGTCACATCGGCATATACGCGGAAGGTAAACTGCGGCTGGGTTTTGGGGTCGACGGAGCGATCGGGTTGGGCTTTGAAGGCAATGGAAAACTCTCCTAGCGCATCGGTGCTCCCGATGCCGTTGGCGATTTCCATGGATTCTCCCTGGGGGCGGGAGGGGCGGTACCATCCCCACCACCAGGGGTAAGACACTTCCCGGACCACGCGAAAACTCACTGTGGCGCCGTCGATATTATTGCCGGCAAACCCGAGGGCTTTCCCGGTCACCGAAACCTGGTCGTCCAGGCGGTACGCTTCTTTCAGCTCATCGAATTTCACTTCGAATTTCGGCCGCTTGTATTCCTCCACCCGGAAATGCTGGCGGGAATTGCCTCGGTTGGATTCCAGGTGCATGTTTCCAAGCAGGCCTCCTTCCGGGGCCTTGAAGGTGGCGGTGACGGTTCCGTAGGCATTGGTCCGGAGGTCCAGTTTGGCTACTTCCTGGTAGTTCACATCCCGGAGGATCACGCTCATGGGTTGGTTGGGGAGGATATGCGGCTTGCCGGATTCATCCTTTTCCATCAAAAGCGCTTTAAAATATACGGTCTGGCCGGGGCGGTATATCGCGCGGTCGAGGAAGAAATAGGTCTCTTCCGTGCGCATGCGGCCCAGGCTGTAGTAATACGTGGAAAAACCGTCTTCCAGATAGAGGGTATCCGTCCCCTTTCGGAGGAGCAGGTTGTAATAGTCGTTCTTTTCTCCCGTATCCGGCCTCAAAAAGCCCCGTTGATCCGATTTGGCGGTGGCGCCTTTTTTCCACTCGTATTTGCGGAACAGGGAGTTGTAATTGCGGCGCCACAATTCGCCGGTTACTTCGGGCAGGGGCTCGCCGCTCATGCGGTCGAACACCACAAAGCTCAGCTGGCCTCCTTCCTCCCTATGCTCCCAATAGCCGAGTTTGGACACGTGCGTATAAAGGTATCCCGTAAACCCTTCCATGCCAAAATTCTTTTCCGAGGAGACGAGTACGATGTATTGACCTGCGGGGAGGGCATCCATTTTCAACTCGCCCGAGTGGACATGGAAATCGTCGCCTGCGGGAAGCTCCTGATGGAAGGTTTTGACGACGGGGAGTTCTTTGAGGTATTTCAGGGCGTTTTCGGAGCCTTTTTCCTGAGATTTTTCAAATTGGTCCTTCCGCTTTTCGTTCATGCGGATCACCCTGCCATAGACATGGGTCAGGTTTCTGAAATCGACTTTTGCCAGGAAAGGCTGACCAGGAATATTGACCGTTTCGGTATTAAAGCGAAGCACTTTTTCCTCCAGGGTCCGTTTGAGGCTATTGCATTGGGAGGCGCCAACGGAAGAGGGGAAACGCTTCATGGCGTCCACACAGATCTGGTGGGCAATTTTCCAATAACCGCTCTTGGGATCGGTTTTCCCTTCATCTATATAGCCGTCCTGGAAATAGTAGTTTGCCTTTAAAAAGAGCACTTCCGTAACCAGGGGCGACTTGCTGTGTTTTTCTTCCAGTCGATCCAGGGCCTTGAGGTAAACTTCTTTTTTTACATCCAGCACGCTTTTGTCGTAGACAAATGCCAGTCGTTTGAGGTCCACATCCAGCAGTGCGGCGTCGTTTTTCCGGTCGTCCAGGCGAAATCCCAGCAGATCCTGCAACAACAGCAGGGTTTGGTATTGGCGGGAGGTGCTGTCTTTGGTCTCGAACTTGTATTTGACGAAATCATCCGCCTCCCCAAAGGCTTCTTCTTTGTCGATATAAAAACGATACGCCGGTTGGGAGAGATAGCTCTGTTCGCTCATGAAATGGTCGATAGCCCGGTGGGCCAGAAAGTCGTAGAGGGTGGGCCGGAGTTCGTCCTTATCAGTGCCGGGGATGGTGACGGCTTCAAACCCCGCGATCGGCAGGCGCTTGAGGTCTTTGTGGTTCAGGGACGCCCAATACAGGTCGCCGATCTTGCGCTCGAAATGCTCCAGGGTCCAGGTCTGGATATCTTCCGGCTGAAAACCGGAGGTATTTTGACGGTCGGCCAGGATCCAGTATTGATCGCTGAGGTATCGCTGGTACACTTCGGCCAGGATGGACTCCAGGATGGGTTTGGCGGGAAATTCGGCCAGGCCGGTTTCCTTTTCCAGAAGTTGGATGGCCGCGATTTGGCCGTTTTCCTCCAGCTGAGCTACGTATTTTCCTTTGTACAAAAGGGTTTTCACCAGTTGAGGTGCGTTTTGCTCCTGCTTGGCGCGTTCGTAAAGGATCTCTACCTTTTCAAGTGCTGATTTGGGCAGGCCCTGGGTTTCGAGGGAGTCGATGACCTTCCATTCGGCTTCGTAATCTTCGGGGGTGTTTGGTCCATATAGTTATTGGGATGGGAAAGGTTGTGGAAAACTGTAGACAAGGGTGAGGGTCAGAATGGCGAAGAGGGCCAGGAGAAGGGATTTTTTCATTTTATGAGGTTATTTGAGATACTTAGATATAGATGAGAGATGAGAGATGAGAGTTTATTTCGGGCCGAGGGCATAGATGAGGAACTTTTCGGGACGGGCGTAAGGCGGCACTAAATTAACGAATCATTAACGGGTTTTCGCATCAAAACGCCGAATATCGACTTCCGGGTCGAGGGCTTCGTTATGGTTCAGGAAATCGGCCATTTGCCTGGCGAAAAAAGGTCCCTGGGAGGCGCCTTTGGTACCCAACCCGTTGAAGATGAAAATATTTGAAAAAGTCGGGTGCACCCCCAGGAGCGGCCGCCGGTCTTTGACGGTGGGCCGGATCGCGGCTTTATGGTCCAGTATCTCGTATGGGGCCTTCAATATTCTGCCCAGCTGATTTGTCAGCCATTGTTTTCCCTCCGGGGCAGGCAATTGATCTTTATACGTCCAGACGTAATTGGAGCCCGCCCAATAAGTTCCGTCCTCCAGGGGGACCAGAAAAAGGTGATGTCGGAGCAGCTTTTGGGGTTGAGGGCCGGGCAATGAAATATGGAGCACATCTCCCTTGGCCCCTTCGTATGGCAGGCCGGCAAAATAGGGGTTATTTTTCGCGGAATACCCCTCGCAAAAGACGATCGCCCGGGCGCTCCATTCCTTATAGCGCAGGAGTTCCCCGGAGCGGTCGAGGTCCTCGTATTCGAAATGATCCCTAACCAGGGTATGGTTTTGGGCAATCCAGGCGCGAAAAGATTCGAGAAAACGTGCCAGATTGACCTGGGCGCCTCCGGCCAATTCGCCGAAAGCGTGGACGGGTTGGAGCGTGGAAGGCCATTCGGCCGGATCGGCTTTCGGCAGCATATAAGCGGCATAACCGGGATCGCCCAGCTTTGCATTCCAGTTATTTTCCTCCACGGTAGAAAAAAGGGCGCGCAGCACATTCCGATCGCTGTAAAACTGGGCGCCGAGCAGGGATTCCATCTCGCGGTAGGTCTGCCTGGCAAAGGGCAGGAACTCGTCGATGCGCCAGCTTTTGACGTAATGGCGTCCGGTGACGGGGTTGATGACCCCCGCGGCGACCCGGGAGGCCGTGTCTTCGCGACCCGGGTCGACGAGGAGCAGTTTTTTCCCCTGCTTGTGCAGAAAGAAGGCGAGCAGGGAGCCGGCCAGGCCCTGGCCGACGATGATAAAATCGACTTGGCGCTGCATATTCATTACAATTCCTCCATGTCGGAGCGGAGTTTTTTGGGAAGGCTTTTGACCACCAGATCATAGGAGTGGTCGATCAGGCTGCGGAGGAAGGGTTCGTCGAGCTCTCCGGTAAAATCGACGGTATTCCAATGGACCTTGCTCATGTGCCAGCCGGGCTGGATCTCGCCGTGCGATTCCCGCAATTCCATGGCCCATTCCGGATCGCATTTGAGGTTGACGGTAAAGGTTTCGCTGTCCAGTCCGGTGAGGGCAAACATTTTGCCCATCACTTTAAAGACCAGGGTTACTTCGTCGAAGGGAAAGGTTTCCTCTACTCCTTTTTTGGCGAGACAATAGGCGCGGAAGGATTCGAGGTCCATAGAGGTGGAATTTAAAGGTGGCCCCACCAGGACTCGAACCTGGATTTAAAGTTTAGGAAACTTCCGTTCTATCCCTTGAACTATGGGGCCGGGCGGGGCGAAGTTAATGGATTTGGGTGGGGAAAACAAATTCGTGTTTGGTGACTGGTGACTGGTGACTGGTGACTGGTTTGGGATTTTTCCCATTCGGCACTTAAATTTCCCCGTTCGGTGGCATATATTTTAATAGGACCAGGGTTAGAGGGGATATTTGATGAAAATTAACACAACACCCAATATGAAAAAGCATCCCATTCTTTTCACACAACTACTGGTAATAGTCCTTTATTTCGGGCTTCCCAGCCAGGCGCAGGCTCAAACCCTGGCTAAAGCCCAGCAATTCTCCAACGCCGGGCGGTATGAGGAAGCGGAGAAGATGTACCAGCAATTGATCGCCCAAAAGCCCGGCGACCTTTCCATCGCCATGGCCCGGGCTTATAACTTTTCCTGGTGGGGCCGCCATATAGAGGCCTTAAAAGGATTTTCAGAGGTGCTGGTTCAGGAACCCGGTCATTTCGACGCGCTGAAAGGCAGTGCTTTCGCCTATTTATACAAGGAAGATTATGCCCGCTCCATCGTGGCTTTCGAACAGGCGGCCCTCATTGCGCCAAACGACTACGACCTTTATTTGGGAAAAGGGCTGGCCTTCCTCGGAGACAAACAATATGCCTCGGCAAGGGCAGCCTTCACCAAAGCGCTTTCCATCAAACCTGATTCAGCGGAAGCAAAGCGTTACCTGCAAACGGTAGATTTGGCGCCGGGTTTCATAGAGGGCGATATATGGGTTGGATATTCCACCCTGGCCGGTCAGGAGCACAATTTCAACCTTCGGGGCCTCCAACTGAGCCTCCAGGCAAGCAAAAACTGGCGAGCCCTGCTGAAATACGACAATTCCATGGGCCTTGACATTCTAAACCTGGCGAGCCAGAACAGGAGCGTGCCCATGATCTCCGGCGGCCTGATCCGCGAATGGAACAAAAAGCTCTTCACCGAGGCTGAATATGGAGTCCGGCTGCTGGAAAAAGACCAGATCCAACATTTCATTTCCGCAGGGCAGGTGATCTTCCTTCCGCAAAATATGCGGATCAAGTTGGGCGGATTCGCCGGTTTTGGCCAAAACCTGGACAAAGAGTGGATGGGCTATTTATCCTTCAATTTGCCGGCCACCCCGAGGATCCGGATCGAGCCCACTTATTACCTCATCCTTCCCCCCAACAGCCCGGGTGTCGAACACCGGATGCAATTGGGCCTTCAATATCAAACCCCACGCGGATATCAGCTGAACCTTTACGGCACGTATGGAAATACCGTGGTTCCCGATGGCGCCGGGCGCGAACAATTCTTCGGATGGGGTTTAACCGGGATTGCGCCTTTTAGCCGGATCGTTTGGGGGCAAGTTGCCATCCGGCAGGAAAAGGGGATTTATTACGATTTCACCTCCGTGTCCTTGGGTGCTAAGCTGCGGATCAACAAGTAAACAGAGCCTTCTAAACAACTTTTTTCATCGACTGCTTAGATGTCCTGTAAAGGGCATTCCTTCTAAACCTATGCAAAAAATTGCCCGACCATGATACCCACGTTCCAAGATAGAATCTCTTACGGGTCTGAGGCCCTCGACCTTCCGGTCAAGACCTACAAGCCTACGATGGCAAACACCGCAAAAAGCGCTGCGCCGAAGTCCACGCTCTACCTAATCGTTTTTGCCACCTGGATCGCCTCGATCCTCTGGTTTGAGCCGCGTTTGTTCATGCTGATGGACATGGCATATAGCGTGCCGAGCTGGATGGCGCTGGCCTTATTTATCGTCTTCATCAATTTTGCCTGGTTATACGGGTTGTATAATGTGTGCATCGTCGGCTTCGCCCTGTACTACCGGTTTTCGGGAAAGGCGAAACAGACCGTAGCACGGGCATTTTCCGACAATCCTCCGGCCGTGGCCATCCTGTACACCACCTGCAACGATTTCGTGGAAGAAAGCGTGCGGTCCTGTGTAAACCAGGACTATCCGAACTACAAAGTGTACATGCTGGACGACAGCTCCGATGAAAGCTGCAAGCGCAAAGTCGATGCCTTCGCGGCGGAATACCCCGGTTTGGTGGAAGTCATCCGGAGACCCGACCGAAAGGCTTTCAAAGCCGGAAACATGAACCACGGACTGAGCGTGGCCGCTACGGAAGAGCCTTATTTTGCCATTGCCGACGCCGATGAGATCCTGCCCACCGACTTTTTAAGCAAGCTGGTTCCGGTGATGGAAGCGGACCCCAACTGCGGCTTCGCACAGGCCAATCACCGGGCCAATCCCGAAACCAAAAGTTCGCTGGGAAAGGCTCTGGGTATCGGGATCGATATCCACTGGAAATGGTACCAACCGCTGCGAAACGACTATGGATTTGTGATGTTTCTCGGCCACGGCGCCCTGCTGCGCAGGAAGTGCTGGGAGGAAGTGGGCGGTTTTCCGGACATCGTCAGCGAGGACCTCGGTTTTGCGATCGAGATCAGGGAGAAGGGCTACCGGGGTCGTTTTGTGGAAGATGTGATCTGTTTCGAGGATTTTCCGGATACGGTGCGCTCCTTCCGGGTGCGCCATATGAAATGGACGAGGGGTACCAGCGAATTCCTGTCGAAAAAGATGGCCTGGCTGCTTCGGGCGAAAAATATCTCCTGGGCTGAAAAGTTGGACATCCTGTTCCCGACCCTCAACCTGCCCCTGACCCTGTTGTACTTCGCCTTTATGATCAATGCCAATCTCTTGTTGCCCTACTTTTTCGGCGATTGGCAGGACGTAACCTTTGTGTTGGGAGGTCAGGAAAAGGTGGTGTCCATCATGGCCCTGGACCAGCGCTTCTCGGCTATATACGATCTGGATTTCTTTTTGATGACCATGCTCACCTTCTTTGCTCCGGTGTTGTGTTTCATCCTCGCGTTGGCGCACCGTCCGCTCAAGCTGGTAAAATTCCTGGGATACAGCACGGCCTTGTACGCCGCTCTTTCTCCGCTTTCTTCCCTGGGTGTGATCGCCTATATGATCTCTGGCAAAGCCATTTTCCTGGTCACCGGTGATGTCAATCAGAAGGAGCAGTTGGCTGGAGCCTCCTCTATGGGCTGGCTCGCCCGTTTCAAAGCATCCTACCAGACCTTTATTACGAAAAGCCATCCGGATCAGCCGGTGGTGCAATTGTTCGAGGTGTTCACCGGGCTGGTATTTGCGGTGGTTTGCGTGTACATGTTTCAGATCAGCTTTTTCGGGCTTTGCCTGGCCTTTATCCTGCTACCGCTGATGCATCACCTGGGCTGGGATAGCAAACTTGTCAAGGCTGTGGTTTTCATCCCCTTCCTTCTGATCCTGACGGGCGTTGCCGTAGCCGGCATGAGCATGTTCGGGATGCAGTCGGTGTTTTTCGGGTACGGATTTCATTTTTAAACATAATCTACCTCATCATCTCCTCACCTATTGTAAACTACTACTCATGAAAATTCAAGTATTACCCAAACTACTCTTCATGGCGGGCCTGTTGCTTTTTAGCTATCCCGTCTTCGCTCAATGTCCTCCGGGCGATGTCGTACTGGCAAACCAGGCTGCGGTGAACAACTTCAAAAACCAGTATCCGAATTGCACGGTCTTCGACGGAGCCCTGACTGTAGGCGGGGGCCCCGGCAACTCCAACATCACGAACCTCAACGGACTGAGCAACCTCACGAGCATCGACGAACTGGTCATTTTCAGAAACCCTTCCCTGGGTAACCTGAACGGATTAGCCAACCTGACTGCCGTAGGCAGCCTGGAAATCTCAACCAATGCGAAGCTGGTCAACCTCAATGGTTTGAACAATATCGCCAATGTGCCCGACGACCTGATCATCAATGCGAATGCGGGGTTGAAAAACCTGACCGGATTGAACGCTTTGACGACGGTCGTGGGAGCTCTGGAGATCACCAACAACCCGCTCCTGAGCAGCCTCAGCGCCCTGGCGGCTTTGAGCTCCGTAGACGGCATCGAAATTTCCTCCAATGCCGCGCTTCTCAATCTCACGGGACTGAACGGCATTACCACCGTGGCTGGCGATGTGCTGATCATGAGCAACAATAAAATGACCAGCCTGGCGGGGCTCAATAACCTGAGCTCCGTAGGCGGAGAACTTGCCCTGGAACTCAATCCGAAACTGACCAACCTGACAGCGTTGAGCAATCTACATACGATCGGGATCGGAGGCCTGGGCATTGTGGAAAACGCAACCCTGGTCAGTCTCAACGGCTTGCAGGGCCTTACGACTCTTCAAGGCGATCTGGGCATCGAGCTCAATCCCTTCCTGACCAATATTACTTTCCTGAGTGGATTAACTTCGGTAGGCGGCGGTTTGGAAATCGAATTGAACGCCAAACTGGCAAACCTCAACTGGTTGCAAAATATTACCCCCATCGGTTTCGACCTGGCTATCTCAACCAACGCTCTGCTCAAAAACCTGAACGGATTGGCGGGAGTAACCACCATAGGCGGAAGCGTGGAAATCGAGCTAAACCCATTATTGACCAGCCTTGCCGGCTTGAGCAACCTCAGCTCCGTAGGATTGGACTTCGATGTATTCGACAACGACGCCCTTCTGAACGTCAATGGGCTCAACGGCCTGAGCACCGTGCCCGGGAGCCTGGGGATCGAGCAAAATTTAATACTGGCAAACCTGAACGGACTATCCGGCATTACCTCCGTCGGAGGGGATCTGATCATCGGATTCAACAATGCATTGAATAACTTGACCGGCTTGAGCAACCTGACTGCCATTGGAGGAGGTTTGGAGATGGAATTCAATCTCGCGCTCACCAATTTGACCGGTCTGAACAACCTTGTATCCGTTGGCGCCGATGTCGATATTTTCAGCAACCCGGCCCTGACGAGCCTGGAGGGGTTAAACAATTTGGCCACGGTGGGCCTGGATTTTGCCATAGAGCAAAACCTGGCTCTTACCTTTTGCGCCACGGAAGCGGTCTGCACCTATTTACATAACGGCGGCGTGATCGAGTTTTTCAACAATGCCGGCGGTTGCAACACGGAAGCGCAGGTGCTGGATGCCTGCGATCGGCTGGGCCGTTCGCTTTCCGATTCGGGGCAGTCGCAGGGTACTACACCGGAATTTAAGCAGGATTCGAAGACTACCATCTACCCCAATCCCACCGAGGGGATCGTCCAGGTGAGGGTCGGCAAAGGACTCGGGGGCTTGGTCAGATTGATAGATATAAACGGTCAGGTATTGGAGCAACAGGAGATCGGCGAAGGCCTCCGGTTTGACTTGTCCACGCGGCCGGCCGGTTTTTACTGGCTCGACATCCGTTTTGAAGACGGGAGCCGGAGCCGCGAACGGGTCGTCAAGAAATGATCGCAAAGTAATTTTGGTTTTTTGGGGTATCGGCGGGCCGGGGTCATTCCCGGCCCGCTTTTTTGTTAATCAGAATATTATTTTGTCACTTTTCGATGCCCTCCCTTCAGAATCAAAGGGATGTCTCTGGAGTCAATATTAATGATACAGGAAAATATAATTTTCCGTAATAAATTATTTTACAACCACTTGCAATGATAAAAATCACTCCTTAGGCTTAATTATTGTCATTCCTTAATTGATTTTTCGGTGAGATTTTTGGGCTGAAAAATAACATGAATATAGTTTCATATATTCTAGTTTAAAACCTCTAGCGTCGTGATCGCGAAAACGTTATTTTAGTTTTAGAATTTAATTCCGTTTTTCGTTGTTTGTTCGTCTATTTTTTCATCTAAATTTTCTCACCATGAAAAGCCTGTTTAAACTTTTGCTTCTGGGCCTAATTTTGGGCCTGGTTTTCACCAACTGCAAGAAGGAAGAAGAAGATCCCCCGATCGATGAATTTGAAGTACTGGCGCAGTATCTGGAAACGAACGACCTCGACCTGCCGGTGATCAACGGAAGTTTTGCCAAAGCCGGCTCCGCACTGAATGTGAACACGACCGACTTTTCGATCCCCGATTATTATGTCATAGACATCCGCAGCGCAACCGACTTCGACCTGGGCCATATCAAAAATGCCGTGAACGTGCCGCTGGCCAACATTCTGGCCGAAGGCCCCAAGGCCAACGGAAAACCCATCCTCGTTGTTTGCTACACTGGCCAAACGGCTGGGCGCGGCGTGGCAGCACTCCGGTTTAAAGGTTACGAAGCTTATACCCTGAAATGGGGTATGGCCGCCTGGCATAATTTCTTCAACGGCAAATGGGCGAATAACGCAACGGATTACGTTTCCCCCAACTGGATCAGCACCGGAACCCCGATTGTCAATCAGACCTTTACCACCTTCCCGGAATTGGTCACCGAAGAAACGACCGGTGAAAAGATTCTCGACGCACGTATTGCCGACATGCTGTCCAACACCACCTGGTCGGTCGGAAAAGACGTAGTGCTGGCCAACCCGGAGAACTATTTCATCAACAACTACTGGACCCAGACTACCTGGGATCAATTCGGCCATATCAAAGGCGCATACCGCATCAATGAAGAGCTCAATCTCGCGGGTCTGAAATACCTCGACCCAGAAGCTACGATCCTGACCTATTGCTATACCGGACAGACCTCCTCGATAACCAACGCATGGCTGGAAGTACTCGGATACAATACTTTAAGCCTTTCCTTCGGAACAAACGGCATCATCCACTCCGCCATGCTGGCCCACCCGGCCACGACCAAGTTTACCTGGGGCGGCCCGGATGCCGGCAGCAATCTGAACTTCGGTTACTACGATAAGGACGGCGTTCTTTACGACCCGATCCCTTAATGGTGAGAAAGGGGAATGGGCCTCTGCCCATTCCCCATTTCTGCTCTTTCTTTCCATTAAATCGACTATCCATGAAAAAATTGATGCTTTTTTTCCTGGCCTTTCTGTGTTTCACCCCCACCCCTTCCAGGGCACAGGGTTGCATGGAACCCACAGGCGATGAGCGGATCAACGTGATCGGCTACATCCAGGCCCAGGCGGATTATCGCCTGCTCGGTCAGGACATACTTGGCAATAGCCTGAATACCAGCAGTTTTTATTTCAACCGGGTACGGCTCGGCGCCACGGGAGTCATCCCCTATGATTTCAGCTACTATTTCCTGGCGGAATTCAGCCCCACCCTGGGCGGGCCATTCGTGCTGGACGCCTTTGTTTCCTACCGGAGATTCGCCCCTTATATCAGCGCATCCATCGGACAGTTTAAGTCCCCCTTCGGAATGGAGCTGCTCACCCCCTGCCATAAATTGCATACCATAAACCGCTCGCAGGTGGTCACGGACCTGGCAAATCCTTTCCGCGACCAGGGATTCATGATCTTTGGCGGCACGGGCGATTTGAGCATCTTCGGCTCCAAGGCCAAAAACCTGTTCGGATACCAACTCGCCCTGATGAACGGCACGGGATTGAACGTAAAAGACGATAACCATAAAAAAGACCTCATCGGGAGGCTTACGTTCCATCCCTTCGAGTTTCTGACCGTCGGCTCCAGTTACCGCTTCGGGAAACACCCGCCCAAAGTGGACGGGATCGAGGAGGAGGACGAACGCTCGCGGCTGGGCATCGACCTGGAATTCAAATACAAGGGCATCCTGCTCCAGGGAGAATTCGTAAAAGGCACGGACAAAGGTTCTTACACGACCGGAGGCGGATGTGGCGGCGAGGTGATCGTACACCAGGGTTCGGTAAATCGGGACGGGTTTTTCGCCCAGGCGGCCTATATGACCCCTTGGAAATTCCAGCCCATCGTCCGGTTTGAGACCTACGATCCGAACCTCTCGGCAGATTCTACGGACGATATTCAAAACATCGTCACCTACGGTCTCAACTATTTTTTCAACGACCGCACCCGCGTTCAGCTCAACTACCTCTACAAGGCAGAGGAAAGCGCCAAGGCGGAGATTTCCAACGACGAGATTCTCCTGCAAGTGCAAATCGAATTTTAATATTAAAAAAATTCAAGTTTTAACATGAAAACATACAGCATGCTCTCATTTGTCATCGGGTTGGTCCTGATGGCGATCATGGGCGCCACAGCACAAGCAGACCTGATCACTGCGAAAGATTTTATGGCCAGAATAAAGGAAAATCCCGATCTGGCCATCATCGACGCAGGTAAGGCCAAAACCTTTGCCACCAGCCACGTAAAAGGCGCCGTCCACATCAACCACATGGACTTGTACCAGAAGGGCAATCCCATCGAAGGTTTGATCCTGGCGTCGGAAGACCTGGCCGCTTTCTTCGGGAGCAAAGGCATCTCTGAAAAAAGCGAGATCGTCATCTACGACGAGGGTTCCCAAAAATACAATACCCGTATTTACTGGATCCTCAAGTACCTCGGCGCCGAAAACGTCAAGATGCTCCACATGAATATGGACGAATGGGCCAAGGTGCGCCTCCCGCTGGTTTCCACTGCCACCGAGATTAAACCGGTTACTTTCACCCCCAGCCTTAACCCGGCCGTGTATGCCGACATCGAAGAGGTGAAGCAAAGCATCGGAAATCCCGCCGTTGTATTGATCGACGCGCGGACGGAAGCCGAATACAAGGGGACCACGGAAGACAGCCAGGGGCATATTCCGGGCGCCATCCTGATCGACCACAAAACCTTCCTGACCGATACCGGCGCTTTCCGGCCGGAGGAGGAGATCCGCAAAATTGCCGAAGACCTAGGCATCACTCCCGACATGGAGATCATTACCTATTGCAAAACCAGCGTACGGGCAGCCCCGGTGTTCGTAGCCTTCAAAAATATCCTCGGGTATGAGAAGGTGAAAGTGTACGACGGAGCGTATAATGAGTGGGTGGTGGAGAATCCGGTGGTGCAGTAAAAGTTTAGGGAGTTTAGAGGGTTTAGAGAGTTTAGTCTTCGCTCGTGAGGGTCTCCGACCCGAAACGTATCGTCGGCAAGTCTCTGACTTGCCCCACAACAGTAAAACAAGTCAGAGACTTGTAAACACATGGTGAGACCCTCCCACAATAAACCTCTAAACCTCAAACTCTACCTAAAAAAGGGTATTCCACACTCCTGAGAGGCTTGCTTCAAGACCGAAGGAAAATCCTCCAGCCCCCGGAGCATGATGGCCGAATTGCCTGCATGGCAGGTGAGGCAGGCTCCCACGGTAAGTATTCTTTTTTGTTCTTCCAGCGTGAAGGGACGGGCGTTTGACCGGGTGGTCGAACGCCCTTTCGGTTCCTGCAGGAAGCCGATCCAGGCATCCTGGGGCAGGCCGTCGGGGGAAGAGGTGTATTCGGGAATGAAGGACCAGGCGCCTTTGGGGCCTAAAACCTCGTAAACCAGTTTTCCGCGCCCGTAGCCGATGGCCAGCGGGTCGTTGTGACAGGAGGTGCAAGTCCGGCCTGTGGCAGAAGTCGTGTGGGGGGCCACGGGGGCATACAGCCGGTGGAAAGTTTCGCCCCGGGACTCCGCCCCGGGAAACCCCGACTGATCGAGGCTCATGATCATGCCGGGGATAAAGGTTTTGATCGCTCGTACTTTCTCGGGCGACATTTCCATAGACTCCACCACCCCCAACACCGGAGGGTCTGCAAAAAAGCCGCCGACGTATTCCTCCCATTTACCGGAGGTTTTTTTGCGGTCGAGCAGGTCGAAGGCCGTAACAGTTTTATCGTAGGAGGTATGGCATCCCAGGCATTGCGGCGCCCAGGAAGTATGGCAGGCGCCGCAACTGAGGTCTTCATGTCCCTTACCCTTCGTACAAACCGATGCGGGCGGCTTGAGGGGATGTTTTTTCCCATTGTTCTTTCCAATAAGGATGGGCTTCGCGTCTGCCCCTACCCAAACGTTCCAGAGAATCTCCCCCGATTCCCCGCCTACCAGGATACTTTGACCGGAAGGTCTTAATTCCCTGATTTCCATAATTTTGCGATCCTCCTCTCCTACTTTCCCTTGAGCCACCGTTTTGGGCCGGCCGGAAAAGTGGCAATCTCCGCAGCGGACCTTTACCGCGTCTTCTTCGTGGAGGTAGATATGGCCGTCGCCCATGACTTCCCGCGCGTTGTGGCAATCGATGCACTCCAGGCCCCCCTGGTGGTGGACATCTGGGCTGATCTGCCGCAACACCCGGCCGTCTTCCAGCACCCGGTATTGCTCCTGCCCTTTTGCTTCCTCCCGGGTTAGCAATGTTTCGTGCCAGCCTTCGTACCCGAGGGAGATGCGGCCGGAGCGGCTATGACAGCCGAAGCAGGCGGTGTTGGAAACGGCAAGTGTTATTGCTGGATGATCCGCCTTCGCTAAAGCTACGGCGGACTCGTCCGCCTTCGCTGAAGTCACGGAGGGCTTGCCCGCCGAAGCTTTAGCGAAGGAGGGCAAATGACAGGCATTGCAACCGCCGCCGCGGGAGCGCTCCGAGATGGGGCCGAACTCTGTTTTTTCGTTGCCCAGGTGGCAGGAAGCGCAGAGGTGGCGAAGGTGCTGGTCGGCCGGACTATGGCCCAGTTCGGCGATATGGGCGTAGGCGGTAAGGGTATCGATTTCTCCGAAGGCGAAGCGATCGACCGTGACAACGCCGGCCATGGTGCTCATGAGGGAGTGTTCGACGCGTTGGGCAATGCTTTGGTGGCAATCGGCCGTTCCGCAGGTCTGGTAGACATTGCTCAGGTTGCCGGGTATCAGCACCATATTGCGGTGGGAGGCCTTCTTCTTCTTTGCCCGGGGATTGCCCAGGTGGCAGGAGGCGCAGCCGATTATTTCGGGATCGTGGAAAGGAGAAAAGCCCTGCATATCGCCGTGACAATCCAGACAGGTTTCTTTTGATCCCAGCCGCTCGCCGGAGCGAATCTCCTGCATCCTAGTGTCGCGCAAAACCGCACCCGCCCAATACACGGCAATTCCCAGCGCGAATACAACGGCGATTGTGATCGTACGGACGGGGGTCCCCTTCATTAGATTTTCAGCGGAAGATCGTTCTTTTTTCCTTTTTATCCAATTGACATTAATCATCTTTTTAAGTGAAAAAAATCATCCGGAGGCTGTAAATCAATAACTTAATTTTGGGCAAGCCATTGTATGACCATTCATTCATGAATTATGAAGACCAGGCGGGATTTTATCAAAATTACCGGATTGGGCCTTGCGGGGCTGGCAATCGGGGGAGGAACCTTCAAATTCCTGCAGGGCAGTTCCTTGTGGGACAGCGTGTTGGGAGAGGGGATTACCCGTTTGCCGACGTATTGCGAGGTCTGTTTCTGGAAATGCGCCGGATGGGTGTATAAGGACGAGAGGGGCAAATTACTCAAGGTAATCGGCAACGAGATCGATCCGCACTGCACCGGCCGCCTTTGTCCGAGAGGTACGGGCGGTTTGGGTATGTACTACGATACCGACCGGCTGAGTACCCCATTGATCCGAACGACCAACGCCGAAGGGAAACAGGTGTTCCGGAAAGCGAGTTGGGAGGAAGCCCTGCAACTGGTGGCGGATAAAATGAAGCAGGTCTCAGATCAACACGGTCCGGAGAGCGTGGCCTTGTTCAACCACGGATCTTCGGGAGATTTTTTTGAGCACCTGTTCAAAGCATACGGTTCGCAGACCATCGCAGCGCCTTCTTATGCCCAATGCCGGGGCCCGCGCGACGTGGGATTCAAGGCCACCTTCGGGAGCGCCCTGGGCTCTCCGGAGCCTCTGGATATTCGCGACACCCGCTGCCTGGTGCTGATCGGCTCCCACCTGGGTGAAAACATGCACAACGGTCAGGTACAGGAGATGTCGGAGGCCATCGATAAAGGGGCCGATATCATCACCGTGGATCCGCGCTTCTCCACTGCGGCGAGCAAATCGAAGTTCTGGCTGCCCATCAAGCCCGCCACGGATATCGCCCTGCTCCTCGCCTGGATGAATGTCCTCATCGGCGAAGACCTTTACGACAAAGCTTACATCGAAAAATACGCGAATGGCTTTGAGCGGCTGAAACACCACGTCCGCCGCTTTACGCCCGAATGGGCTTACGGGATCACCACGATCAAGCCGGCCGAGATCCGCGCCACGGCGCGCCTGATGGCCAGCGCCGCACCGGCGGTCATCGTCCATCCGGGCCGACACGTCACCTGGTACGGCGACGACACCCAGCGCTCGCGGGCCATCGCCATACTCAATGCCCTGCTAGGTTCCTGGGGCCGGAGAGGAGGCATTTATTTCAAAGAAACCCTCCCCCTTCCCAAATACCCCTACCCCGACTACCCCACCCCGGCCTGGGATTGGAAAGAAACCCTCGGAGACCGCTACCCCTTTGCAGACTCCGGGGTTTCCAACGCACTCGTGGACGCCACCATACCCGAAAACGGGCGTAAAGCCCGCATCAAGGCCTGGGTCGTGACGGGCACCAACCTCCCGGCCTCCATGCCGGACAAGCCGCGGCTGGAGCAAGCCATCAACGCACTGGATTTTCTGGCCGTGGTGGATACCATGCCGATGGAAATCACCGGATACGCGGATGTGATCCTACCGGAATGCACCTACCTGGAGCGCTACGACGAGATCCGAAATGCACCGCACCGCGAGCCCAACCTGGCGATCCGGATGCCCGTTGCCGAGCCATTGGGAGATTCCAAACCCTCCTGGTGGATCACGAAGCAACTGGGCGAAAAGCTGGGTCTGGGCGCCTGGTTCCCCTACCGGGATTACTCCGAAGTGCTCGACTGGCAATTAAAGCAGGTCGGAAGCTCGCTGGATGAACTACAGAAAGTGGGGGTGAAAAAATTCGAAAGAAACGGCCCGCTTTACATGAATGAGGATCAAGGGTATGTCTTCCCCACGCCCAGCGGAAAGATCGAGCTGTACGCAGCCGCGTTTGAGCAATCGGGTTTCGATCCGCTGCCAAATTATACAGCTCATCCCGAGCCCGGCGAAGGCTACTACCGGCTCATCTACGGCAGGGCGCCCATGCACACCTTCAGCCGGACGGCCAATAACGCCCTGTTGGCCGACCTGATGGACGAAAACGACGTGTGGGTCAATCCCAAGGTGGCGGGAATCTGGGGCCTGGAAAACGGACAAATGGTCTGGTTGAAGAACCAGGACGGAGTGGTTTCCACTTTCCCCATAAAAGTCCGCATTACGGAGCGGATTCGTTGGGATTCGGTGTATATGGTGCACGGGTTCGGGCAGACCCAGAAAGAGCTGACCCGCGCCTACGGAAAAGGGGCCAGCGATTCGGAGCTCATTACCAGGACCATGGTCGACCCTATTATGGGCGCCACGGGTCTGCGGGGCAATTTCGTGACTTTTTTATTGGATGAACCTGTTAAAGCCTTCGAGTCATGAGATACGCCATGGCCATTGATACCAAAAAATGCGTGGGTTGCAGCGACTGCGTCATCGCCTGCCAGATAGAGAACGAAGTGCCCGTCGGGTATTGCCGCGACTGGGTGACGGAAACGGTGCACGGCTCCTACCCCATGCTGGAACTGGAGCTGAGGTCGGAGCGCTGCAATCACTGCGACAATCCGCCCTGCGTGCGCTGCTGTCCCACCGGGGCCAGCCATGTCGTCGAGGGCGGCGTGGTGCTGGTGACGCCCAACAAGTGCATCGGCTGCGGGGCCTGCATCGAGTCCTGCCCTTACGAAGCCCGTTACTCACACCCCGACGGCCATGTGGACAAATGCACTTTCTGCATCCACCGCATCCGGAAGGGATTACAGCCCGCCTGCGTGGCGGTTTGTCCGACCCGCTGCATGTATTTCGGAGATCTGGACGACCCCAGCAGCGAGGTATCCGAAATGCTCCGAACCCGGAAATACAAGGTATTGGCGCCGGAGGCCGGGACGAAGCCACAGGTGTATTATTTGGTGTAAGGGTGAAGGGTGAAGGGTGAAAAAAAATAAGACAATGAAAGAGGAAATTATCATCAGCGGGCGGAATTTGCCGAATATCGATCCACATTTGAACTTGTGGCACTGGCCGATCCCGGTCTATTTGTTTTTGGGGGGGATTAGCGGCGGGGATCCTTTTCTTCTCGGCCCTGTATTACCTCAATGGGCGGGAAAAAGACCTGCCGACGGCGGTAAAATGGTCCACTTTTTTGGCCCCGTTTCTGCTGGTATTAGGCTTGTTTTTCCTGTTCCTCGACCTGAAGCATAAATTATTTTTTTGGCGTTTGTACACCACCATTCGACTGGAGTCGCCCATGTCCTGGGGCGCCTGGGTGCTGATGGTGATCACGCCATTGTCCTTCCTCTGGTCGGCCAGTTATTTGAAAGAATTGGTCCCAACCTGGAGATGGAGGTGGAAATTTCTGGAGCGCCTGGAAGGTTTGGTGATCCGTTACCGGACCCCTATTGCCTGGGTGATGATCCTCTATTCCCTGATCCTCGGGATTTACACCGGCATTCTCTTATCGGCCTTTAATGCGCGGCCCCTTTGGAATACCGCCTTGCTCGGGCCTTTGTTTCTGGTGTCGGGCCTATCCACCGGCGCGGCGACCATCATGTGGATGTCGAAGATCCACCTGGAAAGGCGTTTGTTTACCAGGATCGACCTGATCCTGATCGGCATCGAGCTTTTTTTGATTATCCATTTATTCATGGGTTTTTTGGCCGGACCGGAGGTTCAGATCGAAGCGGCGTCTTTGTTCCTGAACGGTCGCTATGCCCTTCCTTTTTGGGGGCTGGTGGTGGTGATGGGCATGGTATTGCCTTTCTTCCTGGAGGTTTTGGAATTGAGGGGGAAAAAAATTCCGGCAGCCATACCGGCTATTTTGATCCTGGCGGGAGGTTTGATATTCCGGATTATCATGGTGGAGGCTGGGGAAGCGACCCGGTATTTGTATTGAGGAATTTCGAAAAAGATAAAAGATGAAATATTTCGTCCTGGGAGTCTTAATCAGTCTGGTACTTTTTTCGAGTTGCCAAAAAGAGGGTAAGCGGAAAGACGCAGATCCGCAAACACTCCTCACCGAGCTGAGCGATCAGCGCCGCTTTGCCAGTGCGGACCAGCTCGCAGAATGGCTGATTCAGAAAGATCCCACCCTGTTGCTGGTCGATGTGCGTCCGCATGAGGAATTCGACTCGTATTCGCTTCCCGGCGCTATCAATATTCCGCTGGCCAATTTGCTAAATCCGGACGAGCAGGCCCGCCTGAATTGCGAGGATTATTTCATTGTTTTCTACGCCAACGGGACGGTGCTGGCCGAAAAGGCCTGGATGATAAACCGCCGCTCGGGCTGCGTGAACAGCTTTGTGCTGAAAGGAGGCTTGAACGAATGGACCTCCACCATTTTGCAACCCCAGGAACCCTTACCCACTGCTTCGGGCGACGAATGGGAGCTCTTTCAGTTCCGAAAAGCCGCCGGGCAATATTTCGCTGGTGGAAGCAAAGCTTTGCAGGCCGAGCCCTTTGCGGAAGAAAAACCCACTCCTGCTCCTCCCGTCGCGAAGAAAACCGTGCCCTTGCAGCAAAAGAAGGCGGAGGTGGTGGAGGAAGAGGGATGTTAGTTTTTAGTGTTCAGTTTTTAGTTTTTAGTTGGAGAGGATAAAATCATTTAATGAAGGGTAGCATGGGACGGATATTTTTATTTTTAGTATTAATCTCTTTTGTTTTTCAAGGTTGTAAGCCTGGAAACGGTCGCTTTCAGCTATCGGGGCCCGAGTCGGTCCAGGCCATGCTTTTTTCTAATGAGGCGGTGGCGCCTGAAGAGATCATGGAAGCGGTGCAGAAGGACAGTGGATCGGTATTTCTGGTCGATATCCGCACGCCGGCTGAATTTGCGAACGGGCATTTGCTTAATGCGGTTAATATTCCGGCGCAGCATATTCTGGAAGGGCCCTGGCTCAGGCTCTGGAAGGACAAAAAAACGATCTATTATCTCTACGGAAACACCCAATTGGAGGCCAATGCCCCCTGGATGATTCTCCGGCAGATGGGGTACGACAACGTCAGGGTCTTGCAGGGGGCCTGGCGTATTTTTCGGATTTTTCCGACACTTCTTTCCTCAAATTGGAGGATGAAACAGCCCGCTATGATTTTGCCGCCGTTTTTTCAACTAAGAACTAAAAACTACAAAGGGGGTATTGCATTCTTGAAATGCCCGTTCATTTGGGCTTTGCGGCGGATTTCGTCCATCTCCGCCACCGTGGGGAGTAGCCGTTCGAGGTGTTCGAGCAGGTATTGCTGTCGGCCGATTTCGTCGAGGATGCACAGAAAATCATATTCCTGTTCGAGGCTGAAGCCCACCTGATGGGCGATGTCGTAAGTATGAAAATCTGCCGGATCCTGGGGGAGCGTTTTTTTTACCTGCAAGCGCTGGAATAGCTCCATGAGCTTATCGAGTAACAGTTTCGCCACCAGGAGGTCGCCGTCCATTTCGTTTTCCACGCGCCGGATTTCTCCACCCGCATAAAGTCTGTTTGGTAGTTTTCGGAAAAACCGCTCGATCCGGAACAGGCCCAGGGCGCGGGTACTAATGTCCAATTCTCCGTTGGGAAAACGCTTTTCCACCGAAACCAATTGGATCTCCGTGCCCAGGTCCATCACCTGGTCGTTGAGATACGCCGGAATGCCGAAGGTCATACCCGTTTGCTCGCACTCGCCGATCAGTTGCCTGTAGCGGGGCTCGAAGATGTGGAGTTTGACGGTTTCCTCCGGAAAAACCACCATGCGCAGGGGGAAGAGGGGAAGCATTGTGTCGGGTTTATAATGTTTATAAGGTTTATGAGGTTTAAATGTTTAGGACCAACCCAAAATAAACCTTATAAACATTATAAACTTCATAAACGCTAAAACCCCTAAATTTTAAGAGGATTTCCGTAATTTCGGGCGATCAAAATCGTTGTCTCCTCGTTTCTTCACCCAATTAACCCGCGTAGCATGCAAACGCACCGTTTTCTGTTGCAGAGATTCCTGCTTCTCCTTCCCCTTAGTCTTTTACTCGCCACCGGATGTAATCAAAAGCGCAGCGCCGAACCCCTCAACGAGCTCATAAAATCTTATGTTTACGGATATACCTCCGGGGTGATCTCAAAAGGATCGACCATACAGGTGCAATTCGCCCAGCCGGCCGCTCAGGGCGAGGATATCGGGACTCCGCTCAAATCGAGCCCACTCTCCTTTTCCCCGTCTATCAAAGGCCATGCCTACTGGGCCGATGAAAATACCCTGGTTTTCCAGCCCGAGGCCTACCTGCCCTCCAAGACCCTGTACATAGCGACGGTGGATCTGGCCTCCATTTTCAAAAAGGTCCCCAAAGAAGCGCGGAGCTTTGAATTTGAATTTGAAACCAAGGAACAGTTCTTCGAAGTGGAGGTAGAAGTGCTCCAGGCGGCTACCCCCGATCAACTTGTCAAGCAGGAACTGGTGGGCTGGGTCCGCACCAGCGACATGGCCGAACCGGAAGGCGTCGAGAAGGTCCTCAGCGCCAAGCAGAACGGCAAAGCCCTCCCCGTCAAATGGGAGCACCAGGGCGATGAGATCAACCACCGCTTCGTGGTAGCCGATATCGTCCGGGGCGAAAAAGACGGCGAAATGACGCTGTCGTGGAACGGAAAGACCATCGACGTCGACCACAAGGGCGAAAAAGTGGTGGAAGTGCCCAGCGTCAGCAATTTCAAGATCGTGGACATTCAGGTTTATCAAAACCCTCAACAATATGTTGCCATCAATTTCTCCGACCCCCTGCTGGCCGCCCAAAACCTGGCCGGCTTGATCGGGATTCAGGATTACAGCGGGGAGTTGAAAAGCACCATCGACCGCAACCGCCTCCTGGTCTACCCCTCCTCCCGATTGGCCGGGAACCAAATGCTCACCGTACAAGGGAGTATCCGTAACATCCTGGACAAGAAAATGGGTAACCCCGTCACCTGGAGCCTCCAATTTGAGCAATTGAAGCCCCAGGTCCGCCTCGTCGGAAAAGGCGTGATCATGCCCAACTCCGACGGATTGATCTTCCCCTTTGAGGCCATCAACCTCAACGCCGTAGAGGTGGAGATCTTCCAAATTTACCACAACAATATCCTCCAATTCCTGCAAACCAACGAACTGGACGGAAACCAGGAACTGGAACGAGTCGGAAAGATCCTTCTCCAGAAAAAGATCGACCTAAAAGGCCTCAATCCGACGGGCAATTCGGCGGAATGGACCCGCTACGCCCTCGACCTGAGCAAATTGATCAAACAGGACCCCAACTCGATCTATCAGGTGCGTATCGCCTTCCGCAAGGAATACAGCAATTATCATTGCGAAGGCGGTGGATCGGCTCAGGTATCTGAGGATGAAGAGGTATACGACGGAGAGGATTATTATTACGAAGATTCCGGGCCATACGACGGTGAAGGCGAGCTGAGAAGCATCATGGGCGGCTGGTACGGCATTGCCGGGTATTACAGAGGCTACAACTGGGAACACCGGGAAGATCCTTGTTTTCCGGCCTATTACAACTACGACAACTTTGCCAAGCGCAACGTCATGGCCTCCGACCTGGGCATCATTGCCAAGACCGGCAAAGACCAGTCGGCCTTTTTCATCGTCACCGACCTGCGCACCGCCAAGCCGGTTTCCGGCGCCAACATCGAGATTTACGATTACCAGCGCCAATTGATCCAGCAGGTATCCACCAACGACCAGGGCATCGCCGAGACCAAGTACGAAGGGGTGGCTTTTGTCGCCCTGGCCAAAAAGGGAAGCCAATCCGGCTACCTCAAGATTCGCGACGGCAACGCCTTGTCACTCAGCCGCTTCGACGTAGGGGGCGACGTGACCCAGAAAGGCCTCAAAGGCATGATTTACGGAGAAAGGGGCGTTTGGCGCCCCGGCGACTCCCTGTACCTGAATTTCATCCTCGAGGACAAGACCAATCAGCTCCCCGAAAACTACCCCATCACCTTTGAGCTCTACAATCCCAAAGGGCAATTGTACGAGAAGCGCACTACCGCCGACAACAAGGGCGGCATCTACCCGATCCATGTCCGGACTACCCCGGATGTGCTCACCGGCAACTGGACCGCCAAGGTAAAAGCCGGGGGCGCGAATTTCGACAAGATCCTCAAGATCGAGACGATCAAGCCCAACAGGCTCCGCATCGCACTGGATTTCGGCAAGGACGTGCTCCTGGCCAGCCAGGGCCCCATTGCGGCCACTATTCAATCCAATTGGCTGCACGGCGCACCGGCGCAGAACCTTCGCGCGGTGGTCGAGGCGCAACTGGTCTCCGTACCCACCCGCTTTGCCTCAGAGCCCGGTTTTGATTTCGACGACCCGGCACGCAGCTCCTTCAGCCAGGACCCCGCAGTAATCTTTGACCAAAACCTGGACGAAAACGGGACGGGCAAATTCAACGTAAACCTCCTGGAAAATGCACAGGCGGCCGGGAAAATGCAGGCTCGTTTCAAAACCCGCGTTTTTGAAAAAGGAGGCGATTTCAGCACCAATAATCAAACCAATACCTTCCATCCCTACCCCGCCTATGCCGGTGTACGCATCGATGACGGCGAATCGGGATATTACCAATACGACGTGAAAGAGCAAGTACCCTTCACATTCGCCCTGGTCGACACGGAGGGAAGGCCCCTAGCCAATAAAAAACTGACGGTCGGGCTCTACCGGGTCGACTGGCGCTGGTGGTGGGCGGACTACAACGATTACCACGGCGAATTCGCCAGCACCTCGCATGTAAACGCCATTCAGAAAACGGAGGTCGACACGGACGCCAAGGGCAAGGCCATCTGGAAAATAAAGACCGAAGAATGGGGCCGCTACATGATTCGGGTTTGCGACGAAGAGGGAGGCCACTGCGGCGGCAGCTATTTCTACGCGGGCTACCCCTGGTACGACGACCAGACAGGCGGACAACCTGCGGAAGCCGCTATGATCACCTTTTCCAGCGACAAGGAAAAATATATGGTGGGCGAAACGGCGACCCTCAAGGTACCGGCCAGCGCCGACAGCCGGGTGCTCATCACGCTGGAAACGGGTTCGAGGGTGATCTCCTCCTTCTGGCAGGACGCCAAGGCGGGAGAAAACACCTTTTCCTTTAAAACCACGGCCGAAATGACGCCGACCGTATATGCCCACGTGTCGCTCATCCAGCCGCACAATCAGCTCAACAACGACCTGCCCATCCGGATGTACGGCGTGACGCCGATTTCCGTGGAAGATCCGAAAACCAGGCTTCAGCCCAAAATTGCCATGCCAAAATCTCTGGAGCCGGAACAAACCTTCACCGTCGAAGTCTCCGAAGAGAAAGGCAAGGCCATGGCCTATACCGTAGCCATCGTGGACGACGGACTGCTGGACCTGACCAATTTCAAGACCCCTAGTCCCTGGGACGTGTTTTACGCCCGCGAGGCCCTCGGCGTCAAGACCTTCGACGTGTACGATTACGTCCTGGGCGCCTACGGCGGCTCGCTGGAACGCCTCCTGAGCATCGGCGGCGACGGCGCGGAAATCAACGCGCCCGGCGCGGATAAGGGCGCTCAGCGCTTCAAGCCGGTCGTGCTGAAAGCCGGTCCATTTTACCTCGAAAAAGGCAAAACAGCCAAGCACAGCTTCAAAATGCCCAACTATGTGGGCTCCGTCCGGGCCATGGTCGTTGCCGTGCAGGACGGCGCGTACGGGAATGCGGCTCAGACCGTGGCGGTGAAAAAGCCGCTCATGCTGCTCGCCACCCTGCCGCGCGTGCTCAGCCCGGGCGAAACCCTTCGCCTGCCAGTCAACGTGTTTGCCATGGAAGACGGGATCAACGACGTGACGGTGACGGTGGAAGAAAGCAGCGGCATTGTGAAATTCAGCGGACCGAAGACCCAAACCCTGAACTTCGCCAAAATGGGCGAGCAGATGGCTTTCTTCGACATAGCCGTCGGGGAAAAAATAGGCAAGGCCAAATTCACCATCAAAGCGAAAGGTGGAAAACACAACGCATCCCATACCATCGAGATCCAGGTGCGCAACCCCAACCCCTACGTCACCAAGGTCGACCAGACCACCGTCGATGCGGGCAAGGATTGGAACCTGGCCTACCAACCCATTGGGATGGAGGGCACCAATACCGCCATGCTGGAGGTATCCACCATTCCGGCCATCAACCTCGACCGGCACATGAAATACCTGCTCCGCTATCCGTATGGCTGCGTGGAGCAAACCCTGTCTTCCGGTTTCCCCCAACTCTATGTGGACCGACTTCTGAAACTCTCGGATGAGGACAAGAAAAAGGTGGCCGTCAACGTACAGGCCACCGTCGACCGGCTCCGCGGGTTCCAGACTTCAGAGGGCGGATTTTCCTACTGGCCCGGAGAGAATTACATCAACCATTGGTCCAATACCTACGTGGGGCATTTCCTTTTGGAAGCCGAAAAACTCGGATACGATATCCCCTCCGGGATGATCGACCGCTGGAAGACCCACCAGAAGCGACTGGCCAAGCTGTGGGATCCCAAACAAAACCAGGAGGGATTTTACGATTTTCACTCCAATGAGCTGTCGCAGGCCTACCGCCTCTACTCCCTCGCCCTGGCCGGCGACGCCGAAATGGGCGCCATGAACCGGCTCCGCGAGCAGGCAAAGCTCCATCCCTCTGCCAAATGGCGTCTGGCGGCGGCTTATGCACTAGCCGGACAAAAAGAAGTCGCATCCAAGCTCCTCGAAGGGCTGGGCACGGATATCAAGCCTTATCGCGAACTCGCCGGCTCCTACGGCTCCGATCTCCGCGACAAGGCGATGATCCTCGAAACCCTGGTGCAACTCGAACGGAAGGAAGAGTCCTCCAAGCTGGTGCGCGTCATCGCTGAGGAGATTGGGAAGATGCGTTGGTTCAGCACCCAGGAGATCGGCTACGCGCTGATCGGGATCGGGAAATACGCCAAAACCTTCCCCCCGGCCAGCGGCATCCGCTTCCAGTACCAATTTGGTTCGACCGCCGCGACCGATATGGGGGCCAACAACCCCGTCATGCAAGTGGCCCTGAATGCCCAGACGGGCAACCTCAAGGTCAAAAACACCTCCGACGGATTGCTCTACGTGCGGGTGATTTCCTCCGGACAGCCCTTGATCGGGCAGGAATCCAGTTCGAGCGAGAACATGAAGATGCAGGTAGCATTCAGAAATACGGACGGAAGCAATCTGGATATCGCCAAGTTGAAGCAGGGCACGGATTTCGTCGCGGAAGTGACGGTGACGCACCCCAACTTCCCGTTCAGCTTCCCGTATTACGAGATGGCCATCGACCAGGTGTTCCCCTCCGGCTGGGAGATCATCAATTCCCGGATGGACGACGTGGAGTATTTCAACAATACCTCCCGCCCTGAATACCAGGACATCCGGGACGACCGGGTGTACACTTTCTTCGACCTGCAACCCGGCACGACGCAGATCTTCCGCATCCGCCTCAACGCAGCCTACCTGGGCAAATACTACCTGCCCTCCACGGCCTGCGAGGCGATGTATGACGATCAGATTCATGCGCATTTGGCGGGGAGATGGGTGGAAGTGGTGTGTGCTGTGTTCCTTTGACCTTGAATGAAGGCCCAAAGCGGCCTGTGGCTTCCCCCCCCCCCCCCCCCCCCCCCCCCCCCCCCCCCCCCCCCCCCCCCCCCCCCCCCCCCCCCCCCCCCCCCCCCCCCCCCCCTCCCCCCCCCCCCCCCCCCCCCCCCCCCCCCCCCCCCCCCCCCTTTTTTCCCCCCCCCCCCCCCCCCCCCGGCCCCCCTTTTCCCCCTCTCCTCCCCCCCCCCCTCCCCCCCCCCCCCCCCCCCCCCTCTTTTTTCCCCCCCCCCCCCCCCCCCCCCCAAACCCCCGGGCCCCCCCCCCCCCCGCCCCCCCCCCCCCCGAACCCCCCCCCCCCTCCCCCCCCCCCTTTTTCCTCCCCCCCCCCCGGGGGGGGGGGCCCGGGCCCCCCCCCCCCCGTACCCCCCCCCCCCCCCTTCCCCCCTCCCCCCCCCTCCCCCTCCCCCCCCCAAATCCCCCCCTCCCCCCCTCCCCCATTCCCCCTCCCCCCCCCCCCCCCCACCCCCCCCCCCCCCCCCCGGGGGCCCCCCCCCCCCCCGGGCCCTTCCTCCCTTTGGTGCGGGGGTTTTGGGCACCCCCCACCAGCCCCCCCCCCCCCCAAACCCCCCCCCCCCCCCCCCCCCCCCCCCCGCCCCCCCCCCCCCCCCCCAACCCCCCCCCCCCCCCCCCCCCCCCCCCCCCCCCCCCCCCCTCCCCCCCCCCCCCCCCCCCCCCCCCCCCCCCCCCCCCCCCCCCCCCCCCCCCCCCCCGGGGCCCTTTTTCCCTCCCCCCCCCCCCCCCCCTCCCCCCCCCCCCTTCCTCCCCCCCCCCCCCCCCCCCTTTCCCCCCTTCCCCCCCTTCTTTCTGGGGGACCCCCCCCCCAAGTCCCCCCCCCCCCCCTTTCCGGCCCCCCCCCTTTTGGGCGGGCCCCCCCCCCCCCCCCCGCCCCCCCCCCCCCCTTCCCCCCCGGGGCCCCCCGCCCCCCCCGCCCCCCCCCCCCCCCCCCCCCCCTTCTTTTTCCCCCCCCCCCCCGCCCCCCCCCCCCCCTTTTCCCCTGGGGCCCCCCCTCTCCCCCCCCCCCCCCCCCCCCCCCCCCCCCCCCCCTCCCCCCCCCCCTCCCCCCCCCCCCTCCCCCCCCCCCTCCCCCCCCCCCCCCCCCCCCCAAAACCCCCCCCCCCCCCCCCCCCCCCCCCCCCCCCCCCCCCCCCCCCCCCCCCCTTCCCCCCCCCCCCCGTCCCCCCCCCCCCCCCCCCCCCGAATGGCCCCCCCCCCCCCCCCCCCCCGGTTTCCCCCCCCCCAAAATGGGGGCCCCCCCCCCGGGGCGCCCCCCCCTCTTTGGGGGGCCCCCCCTCCCCCCCCCCCCCCCCCCCCCCCCCCCCCAAATCCCCCCCCCCCCGGGGCCCCCCCCTTTTCTTTAAGGGGCCCCCCTTCCCCTCCCCCGCCCCCCTTTCTCCCCCCCTTTGCCCTCCCCTCCCCCCTTCCCCCCCCGCTGTGCCGCGCTTGCTTTTTTAATCATATCGGGTAAGTTTTTATGCGCCTTGATTTCCTCCTCCTGCTTCTTTTCTCCTCTCCTGCTCCCCACAAATCACCTACACCCCTCAAAAAACCGCCTACTCCAACGATGACATGATCGTAGCCGCCCACCCGCTGGCGGTGCGGGCCGGGCACGAAATATTCCGGAAAGGCGGCAACGCGGTGGACGCGGCCATCGCCGCGCAATTCGCGCTGGCGGTGGTGCATCCCAGGGCTGGGAATATCGGCGGAGGAGGGTTTATGGTGCTCAGAACAGTGGAAGGCCAGTACGACGCCCTGGATTACCGCGAAAAAGCGCCTTTGGCAGCCCGGGAGAACATGTACCTGGATAGCCTGGGGAACGTGCTGCCGCAAGGGAGCCTCAACGGCCACCTGGCCGTGGGCGTTCCCGGAACGGTGATGGGTATGTACGAAGCGCATCGAAAGTATGGACGGATCAAAGAGTTTGGCGACCTCCTGGCTCCGGCTATTCGGTTGGCAAAAAAAGGATTCCCGATCTCGCATGCGGAGGCAGGGCGCCTGAACGAGTTCCGGGCGGATTTCCTGCGCTACAACGATACGCCCAATCCCTTTGCCGTCGACAAACACTGGAAAAACGGGGACCTCCTCGTCCAACCCGAGCTCGCCCGCACCCTGGAGCGGATCCGCAAATTGGGTCCCGAGGAATTTTATACCGGAGAAACAGCCCAACTGCTGCTGGACGAAATGGCCCGCGGCGGAGGCCTGATCAGCCGCCAGGACCTGGAAAGCTACGAGGCCATCTGGCGCAATCCGGTGGTGGGGTCTTATAAAAACTACCGCATCATCTCCATGCCGCCTCCTTCCAGTGGGGGCATCGCGCTGCTTCAGCTGCTCCGCATCCTGGAGCATTACCCCATGAAAGCCGGCGACCCGGAATCGATGCACCTGATGATCGAAGCGATGCGTCGCGTCTATGCCGACCGAGCACAATACCTGGGCGATCCGGATTTTTTCGAAGTGCCAGTCGATTCGCTGTTGAACGAGGGGTACCTGGCGGGGCGAATGGCCTATTTTTCGGCGGATAGCGCCACTTCCAGCCTGCAGACTGGCTGGGGCGATTTCAAAGTCAGGCTGGAGCATTTCGAGACCACGCATACTTCCGTCGTGGATGCCGAAGGTATGGCGGTGTCGGTGACCACCACCCTCAACTCCAACTACGGCAGCAAAGTGGTGGTGGACGGCGCCGGATTTTTCCTGAACAACGAAATGGACGATTTCAGCGTCAAGCCGGGAGCGCCGAATCAATTCGGTCTGGTGGGGGGAAAAGCCAACGCCATCGAACCGGGCAAACGCATGCTCAGTTCCATGACGCCGACCATCGTGGAGAAGGACGGGCAATTGTTCCTGCTGCTGGGCAGTCCGGGCGGATCGACGATCATCACGGCCAATTTGCAGGTGATTTTGAATGTGATCGAGTTCGGCATGACGCTTCCGGATGCGGTGGCGGCGCCGCGCTTTCACCACCAGTGGCTGCCCGATGAGGTTTGGGTCGAAAAGGACCGGTTTGACACTACCCTTCTCGATGCCCTCAAAGCAAAAGGCCATATTCCGGTCGACAAAGAGCGGCTCGGCATCGTCAAGGCCATTCAGATCCTGCCGGACGGAAGGCGTTGTGGCGCTGCGGATTTCCGTAATCCGGACGACCACGCTCAATGAACCCGGCGTTCACATAGGGTTAACAAACTCGGTTGCGGCAACTGCGCTTACTTTTATATCTTTGCCCAAAATCAGGCTGCGTGGACAAGACCCTCGGGCAATACGACCGGATTATTGAAAAGTGCAAGGAAATTTTCCTGGCGAAAACGGCCGACTACGGTACCGCCTGGCGGATCCTTCGTCTTCCTTCGCTGACCGATCAGTTGTATATCAAGGCCAGCCGCATCCGGAGTATCGAGGAAAAGGGAGCGCAAAAGGTGGAAGAACCCACCGAAAACGAGTTTATCGGACTGGTTAATTACAGCTTTATCGCACTGATCCAATTATCCCTTTCCGAAAAAGACCCCATCGAACTGCCCCTCGAGCAAGTCAGCCTGCTCTACGACCGGGAGGCCAAAACCACCCGGGACCTACTTGCCGCAAAAAACCACGATTACGGAGAGATCTGGAGGGAGATGCGGGTCAGTTCACTGACCGACATCATCCTGATGAAGCTGCTCAGGGTCAAGCAGATCGAAGATAACAAGGGGAAAACCCTCGTCTCGGAAGGCCTGGACGCGAATTATAGGGATATCGTGAATTATGCGGTATTCGCTTTAATAAAATTGAGTGATTGAGTGATTGAGTAATTGAGTGATACTAACTACCCAACAACCCAACCACCTAATAAAAACTTAATAACTTATAAACTTAATAACTCTTAAAATATGACGCTCATTACCATGATCCTGATGATCGCAGCAATTGCCCTGGTCTGGACTGCGATAGTGGCATTCGGGTTCCGGGCCCATAAAAACCTGCTTATTTCGTATTTGCAGAGTTTCACCGGAGCGCTATTCGTCTTCTCCGGCGCTGTAAAGGCCATCGACCCTCTGGGGACGGCCTACAAAATGGAGCAGTATTTCACCCAGTTCGAGTATACGCTTCAGGGCACCTGGTTTTCCTTTCTCGCCCCTATATTCCCCAAATTATCAGATGCCTCCGCCACCTTTTCGGTGGTGATGATCACTTTTGAGATCGTACTTGGGGTCATGTTGCTCATAGGCGCCAGGCCCAAGGTGAGCGCCTGGCTGTTTTTTCTCCTGGTGGTGTTTTTCACCATCCTGACCGGTTTCACCTTCCTGACCGGCTACGTGCCGGCAGAGGTCAATTTCTTCGAATTTGGGAAATGGGGCGCCTACCAGGCGAGCAATATGAAAGTGACGGATTGCGGCTGTTTCGGGGACTTTATGAAACTGGAACCTAGGATTTCCTTTATGAAAGACCTAGTCCTGCTGGTCCCGGCATTCATCTTCCTCTTTGCCAGCAAGCAAATGCACCGCATCCTGACGCCGCTCACGCGCTCGGCCATTGTTTGGATCACGACCATCGGCACGGTGATCTATTGCCTGAGCAACTACGTCTGGAACCTTCCCGATGTCGATTTTCGCCCTTTCAGGGAAGGCCGCAACATCGCCGAAATTAAAATGCAGGAGGAAGAAGCTGCGAACAACGTGAAGACGGTATCCTACATCCTGACGAATAAAGAAAGTGGCGAGGTGATCAACCTGCCATACGAAGATTACATGAAAAAATTCGCCGACTATCCGAAGGAAAAATGGTCGTTCGAACCCATAAAAACCGAGCCCGCCATTCCGGCAACCAAGATCAGCGAATTCGAGATTCAGGACCAGACGGCAACCCCATGACGGAGGAAATCCTGGCCGAGCCGGGATACAGCATCATGATCGTGGCACATGAGATAACGAGCCTGGAAACGATCGTCACCACAACCGTAGTCGATTCCATCTACATCGTCGATACGGTGAAAATCGCCGGTACGGACTCCGTCACCCTGGTCAAAAAGCTGGAAAAGCTGAGCCCGAAAGAAGTGAGCACCGCCCAGTATTCCTTTGACGAGGACTATGTAAAATACTACACCGAAAAGGTCAATCCGCTGATGGAGGCGGCCGAGAAAGCGGGCTGGAAGGTTTACATGGTCACCGCCTATGCGGAGCCGGCCTACATCGAAAGCTTCCGGCATGCGGCCCAGACGGCCTATCCGGTCTATCAGGCCGACGACATCCTGCTCAAGACCATCATCCGCTCCAATCCGGGGGTCGTGATCTGGAAAGGTGGGACCATTCTCAAACATTATCACATCAAGCGATTGCCTTCTCCGGAGAAGGTTTTGGAGAAGTATAAATAATCAACATGCTCAGCAGAAGGAACGTACGCATTAAGGTCATGCAGGTCCTCTATTCGATGAACAGGGACGAAAACCTCGGGCTTTCCGAGGCTATGACCCAGTACCGGCAAAGCGTCAACCGCTCCTTTGAGCTGTATCTTTTCAATTTGTGGCAATTCCTCCAGGCCGCCTGCTACTCCCGGGAGGATCTCGCCCGGCGCAACGCCAAGCTCCTGCCGACGGACGAGGACCGGCATTTTACCGCCATTCTCTGCGACAACCCCCTCAGCCGGTCCCTGCTGGAAAACACCGAGTTGGTCAAATACATCCGGGCCTACCACACCGAGGATAAGATCGACGAGGACATCACCCGAACACTTTACTCCGACTTCGCCAAATCGGAGGAATACCTGCAATATCTGGCAAACAAGGCGGCCGGTGAGGAAGAGCATACCCAAATCCTCCTTCAGCTTTACAAGGTCTGCACCAACAGCGAGGTATTCAACGACCGGATGGAGGATTTTTTTCCCCACCTGGACCGACGACAAGTCGCTCGTCGTGGGAAGCGTGAAGAAAACTTTGAAAGCCCTCCCGCTCCGGTCGATTTTTTGATGGAATATATTCCCCCGAAAGAAACGACCCAGGAGTTTGGAGAAACCCTGCTGGAGCAGGTATTTAAGCAAGACAAGGAACTCCTCGAACTGATCGAGCCCGCGTTGAAGAACTGGGATGCAGACCGCGTGGCCATCATCGATATGATCCTGATCAAAATGGCCCTGATCGAACTAATGGCATTTCCCACCATTCCGACCAAAGTCACGATCAACGAATTCGTAGAGATCTCCAAAATGTACAGCACCGATAAGAGCAAAGATTTCATCAACGGGATCCTCGACCGGCTGATGAAAAAATTGCAAAAAGAAGGCAAAATCCTGAAAGAAGGCAGGGGCTTGATCGAAGAATAGCGCCCCCTTACTCCCAACAACCACCCGAAATTTCCCGACCATGAACCCTTCCACCTGGAAAATCCTATTCCTGGTAATGCTGTTTCCTATTGTATCTCTCGCGCAAACTCCCAAACCTGGTCCTTTCAAAGTCCGCAAATCGGACCGCGACGGCGACGGGCTGAAGAACAAACGCGACCGATGCCCCGATCAGGCCGGTCCCTCCTACCTCTTCGGTTGCCCCGACAGCGATGGGGACGGCGTGACGGATTCAAAGGACCTCTGTCCGTTGGAAGCCGGTCTGGAGCTCCTGTTGGGCTGTCCCGACCGCGATGCCGACGGGGTGAGCGATCTGTTTGACGAATGCCCTGATGTGCCCGGTCTGATCGACCGGAAGGGGTGTCCCGACCGCGATCGCGACGGCGTGGTCGACGACCTGGACCTATGCCCGGACCAGCCCGGTAGCGAGCTCACTTTCGGCTGCCCGGACCGCGATGCCGACGGCATAGCCGACCGCGACGACAAATGCCCCGATCTCCCGGGCGCCCTTTCGGCAAACGGTTGCCCGGACAGCGACGGCGACGGGATTTCCGACGACCTCGATCGTTGCCCCCTCACCCCAGGGCTGTCTGCCTTGCTGGGATGCCCCGAAATCCAGCCGGAGGATCGCGACTTTCTATACCGGGCCCGGGAGCGAATTCGCTTCGAGCCCGAAAGCGCCTTGTTGGAAACAGACGCAAAAGCCTACCTGGACGAGCTCGCAAACCTGCTGAATCGCTATTCCGATTTTCAGTTGCGCATTTCGGTGCATACCGATACCCAGGGCCCTCTGGATGCAAACCAAAAGCTCAGCGAGTTGCAGGGCGAGGCCTGTCTTAAATACCTGACCGAGAAAGGGATAAAAGCTTCCCGCCTGAGCGCGCGGGGTTTTGGGGAGAACAAACCAATCGCCAACAACCGGTATCCGGAGGGAAGGATGAAGAACCGGAGGGTCGAAGTGGAGTTGGTGTTGGATTAAAAACCTGCGTCAGTGCGATTTTTTTATTTGTTACGGAGATTCAACCGCTTTGCGGTTGTCCCCTTCACACACTTTTACCCCCGATTGCATCGGGGGCTATGAATATTAAATCCCTACGGGATTGATTCCTTGTATCGGGCTAAATGATCGGAAGGAAACCCTGAAAGGGTTTTATATTCATAACCCCCGATGCAATCGGGGGTAGCAGGACAACGTGCAAACAACCGCAAAGCGGTTGAATTCCTTTTAATAAAGTAAGTCCATATTGATATTTATTTACCGTCCTCTCCGGGTTTTTTCCTCTTGACAAATTGCAACAACACCGGCACCAGAGACAGCAATATAATCGCCACGATGACGATCTCGAAATTATCCTTGATGAGGGGAATATTTCCAAACGCATAGCCCAGCAAGGAGACCCCGACGACCCAGAGGATGGCGCCGGCGATGCAATAGAAGATATACCGGCTGTATTTCATGCTGCCGGCTCCGGCCACAAAGGGGCGATGGTGCGGACGATGGGCACGAAGCGCGCCATGATGACCGTTTTGCCCCCGTGTTTGGCATAAAACTCCTCCGTGCGTTCGAGGTATTCGTGTCGGAAGAAAAGCAATCGCTTTCGCTTTCGGAGCAGGTTGCCGAATTTATGCCCGACAAAATAATTGATATTATCTCCGACCAGCGCGGCGACGATCAGCAAGGGAATGACGATCCAGATATTAAACGCATTGTTGGTGGCTGCGCAAAGGGCGCCTACCGCAAAAAGAAGGGAATCGCCGGGAAGCAAAGGCATGACCACCAGGCCGGTTTCCGTCATGATGATGAGGAACAGGATCGCGTAGAGTAAAGTGCCGTATTTTTCGGTTAGCTGGATCAGGAACTCCTGATCGTTGAGGTTGCTGAGAAATTCGATGAGTACGTTAAAAATCTCCATGGGGCGAAGGTATAACGCCGAAGGAAAAAATTCCCTCCGCCCGGATCTTTTTTCCAAAAATTGTCGCTGTCCTTGCTACTCCCCCAGCCTCCCTCTGACTCGTTCCATCTGTTCCTCTGTGATCAGCTTACGGCCCTCCAACACGCGGGGAAGCAGCTGGCACAGTTCTTCGTCGTCGATCGGTTTGAGCAGGTAGGGCACCCGCGCCTCTTTCAGGATGCGAATGACGTCGCCCGTATGGGCCGTAATGAACACCACGGGATACGGCGCAGGCATCAGGTGGTGCAGCAGGTCAAAGCCGTTGAGGCCAGGCATGGCGATATCGAGGATGAGTAGGTCGGGGGGCGTGCGGCGCAGGGCTTGCAGGGCCTCGAAAGGGGAAGAATAGGCGCCTGTGACTTCTATCTGTGGGCAGTACTCTTCCAGCAGCCATTGGAGAGTCTCCAGGCTCCGGACTTCGTCGTCTACCAGGGCGGTTTTCCATGTTGGTTTCATGTCAGGGGAAGTTTGATCTCGACGCGGGTACCCGTCGGGACGCCCGTTGGGGCGTAGAGGTCCATAATTTGTACCGGCGATTGGCCGTCGTCTTTTTCGTTCAATAGGGAAATCCGCTCTGCCGTGATCCGCATGCCTTTGGAATCGCGGGGCGCGATGGATTCCCGCTTGAGCTGTTCGGAAGCTGCGCGTCCGATGCCGTTGTCTTCGATGATGCAGAGCAGGTGGCCGTTTTGCTGGCGTATATCGACCAAAAGGCGCCCGGGGCGGTCGCTATGCATCAGGCCGTGCCAGATGGCGTTTTCCACGTAGGGCTGCAGGATCAGGGGCGGGATTTGCAATTCCTCCGTATCGAGACTTTCTTCGACCTGAATTTCGTATTCGAATTTCTTCTCAAAGCGGATGGCCTCGATGTCGAGGTAAAGGCGCAGGGCTTCGAGCTCCTGTGTCAAAGCGATCTGCCGGCACTTGGAGTGGTCGAGAATCAGGCGGATGAGCCGCGAGAACTTGGTCAGGTATTTGGACGCCTCTTTCGATTTGTTTTTTATGATGTACCAGTTGATCGAATTGAGGCTGTTGAACAGAAAATGGGGGTTCATTTGCGCCCGCAGGGCCGAGAGCTGCGCCTCCGCCAGATGCTTGTCCATTTCAAGCAATTGCCGCTCTTTTTCCAGAATGCCGGTCTCGGCCGTGGCCTGGGCGATCTTCGCCGAGCACACGGCGGCGATGGCCGTCAGGGCGCGAAGGTGAAATGACTGAAAATACCGCTTTTTTGAATGTTCGGTATCGATCACCCCGATGACTTTTCCGTCGTCGAGGATGGGCACGGCCAGCTCGGAGAGCCGCACCTGGTCGTCGGGGATATACCGCTTATCGCGGCTGGTATCCGGCACCATTTCGGCCTTGCCGCTAAGGGCCACAGTACCAACGATCCCCTCCCCCAGGCGAATCTCCATGGGCTGTTCGATCTTGAAGGGTTGTGGCGACTTGGGGCCGTGCGCGGCTTTTTGAACCAAGACGCCTCTTTCCTCGTCGAGCAAATAAATCACGCAGTCTTCAAAGCCCATAGAGCCCACGCAGTTGCGGGCTATATCCCATAAAACGGCCTCTACGGTGAGGTTGGGGTAGGTCGATGCGGCAAAATAGTCGATGATGCGTTGGGTGGCACGCATTTGATACTGCCGGTGAAAAAATCGGTAATTGGCATAAATGACCGCGGCCAATACCAATACTGCAAGCGCGATAAACCAGGGTGTTTGCCAAAAAGGCGGCAGAATCCTCACGACGAGCAAGGGAGTCACGGCCGACCATTGACCGTGCTGGTTGGCCACTTTGACCAAAAAAACGATACCGTCCGGCCGGCAGGTGGGTATAACTGAAATAGGAGCGCTCTCCGCTGTACGACCAGTCCTTGTCGCGGCCTTCCAGCATATAGGCGTAGGAATTTCGGGCAAATACGGTCGGATTGAGCGCCCCGACCTGAAAGGAAAAATAGTTTTCGTTCGAACCCAGCTCTACATGGGGTGTCGGCCCATCCGTGCCGGGCAAACGCACCCGGTCGAAGACCTTGAATTCTTTCAGGTAGGGAACCGGCGGCGAAATACGAGCCACGACGGAATCGGGATGAAAATAATGGAAACCGCGGTTGGCCCCGCTGGCCAAATAGCCGTTGGGCAATTGAGTAAAGGCGCCGATCTTGGCAAACATGCCCTGGCGCAGATCGTAATTGACAAAAACCCCGGCCTTGGGGTCGAAGCGGGAAATCCCGCTTTCGCAGCCCATCCAAAGCTGGCCCTGAGGCGTCGGTACCAGGTCGTAAATGATATTGCCTCCAGCCACTTCCTGGTTTCTGAACAGGGAAAAACGCCAGGGTTTTCCCTGGCCCAGGTCGATCGAATTGAGGCCGCCTCCCATCGTGGCAATCCACAGAAAACCCTCCTTATCGAGTTCGAGGTCCATCACGTAATTATGGCTCAGCGGGCTGTTCTTTCGCTGAAAATGCTGCCAACTTCCTTCCTTCGGGTCATAGACCGAAAGCCCCTGGTCGTGGCCCACCCAGACGAGGCCCGAAGGGTCCTCCAGTATTTTATTGACGATGCAACTCTCGGAAATCACGGGAGGCGCCTCCAGGCGATCGATCCGACGGGTGGCAGGGTCGAAGGAATAGAGTCCTTGCCCATTCGTTCCGACCCATAATTTATTTTGCTGCGAGCAGATCGCCAGGATATGTTTGCCCTGAAAAGCGCCGACGCCTTTCTCCGGTCCCTCCACCCGGTTCAGCCGGCCGGGATCCTCCGAGCGCTCCAGAAGGCCGTCTTCCGAGCCGATCCAGAGCTTGTCGTCCTGGTCCACCCAGAGGGCATCGATCAACAGGTCTGTGTGGTCGAGATCCAGAACCTTGTGGAAGGAGGCTGTTTGCCATTCGTCCTTTTCCCAATCCCAGATCAGGAGGCCAAAACCGCGTAGCGTGCCGACATACAAATGGCGGCCGTCGCGGGAAAGCGCAAAAGCCCTTTGCCAATTATTCAGGGCCGGGGCCGGCAATTTTCCAAAAAAGTAGAAAGGAAAGGGCTCCAGGTGCTCCGACATCAGGATCAGACCGGTAGTGGCGCCCATCCACCAGGAGCCGCTGCGGCTTCGGAAGCCGGTGCGAAATTGGGAACCCGGGTTGACGTAGTAGGTGTACTCCCCGCTCCGCCGGTTCAACAGGCAAAGCTGGGTCGAAGGGGAAACCACCGGAATGTGCAGGGAATCGTAGGACAAAATGGCGTTGATGGCTACTTTCTGGTCCAGTTTGGCATTCGCGAGGAGTTGCTGATGGGTCCAGGCTCTCTTTTTGGTATCAAAGGCAAACAAGCCGTTCTGCGAACTTCCCGCCCAAAGCACGCCATCCGCGTCGCCGTACAACTCCAGGTGCCGGGTGCTGTACCAAAACTCCACTGGAAATTCAAACGGATACAGGCGGAACTGCCCGGTAGCCGTGTTGAATTCGTAAATTCCGAACCTTGAACCGACCCAAAGCAGGTCGGGGTTTTCCACATCGGGCACAATTTCGCCCAGGGGACCCGCAGAAATAGACGTCCAGGAGGAATCCGTCGGAAAAGGGGGATGGTAGGCAATGAATTCCTCCTTTCCCGGGTCGAGCCGGTGCAGCGCAAAGCGGTCGGTTCCGACCCAAAGCCTGTTTTGCCGGTCTTCATACAGGCCGGTCACCATATTTCCAACCAAACTGCCGCGGATATTCGGGTCGCGCAGGTAGTTTTTAGATTTCTGGGTTTCCCAGTCCATAAAACTCAATCCACCCCGGTAAGTGCCCACCCAAAGGCCGCCGTTCCGGCTCTTCAACAAATGCGAAACGGCGCCGTATGTGAGCGAGGCCGGGTCGGCGGGGTCGTGGGCAAAAAGAGAGGCCGTCACCCCGTCCCAGCGGTACAAGCCATAAGGGCCGCCAAACCAGAGGAAGCCTTTGTCGTCCTCCACGATGCAATTGATATCCTTCAAGCACCACCTTCTCCCCCCCCCCCGGGCCCGGGGGGGCACCAGGGGACCAATAAGAAGCTGGGGGTTTTTGGGGTTTTTTTTTTTTTTTTTTTTTTTTTTTTTTTTTTTTGTTTTTTTTTTTTTTTTTTTTTTGTTTTTTTTTTTTTTTTTTTTTTTTTTTTTTTTTTTTTTTTTTTTTTTTTTTTTTTTTTTTTTTTTTGGTTTGTTGTTGTGGTGGGGGGGGGGGGGGGGGGGGGGGGGGGGGGGGGGTGGGGGGGGGGGGGGCCTTTTTTTTTTTTTTTTTTTTTTTTTTTTTTTTTGTTTTTTTTTGTGGGGGGGGGGGGGGGGGGGGGGGGGGGGGGGGCGGGGGGTTTCCCCTTTTTTTTTTTTTTTTTTTTTGGTGGGGGGGGGCGTGGGGGGGGGCCCCCCCCCCCCCCCCCCCTGGGGGGGGGGGGGGGGGGGGGTATTTTAAAGTTTTTTGGGGGTGGGGGGTTGGGGGGGGGGGTTTTTTTGGGGGGGGGGGGGGGGGGGTGCCCCTGTTTGGGGGTTTTATTGTGGGGGGAAAAAAATAATTTTTTTTTTTTTTTTGGTGGTGGGGGGGGGGGGGGCCCCCGGGGGGGCGCGGGCCCCGGGGGGGGGGGGGGGGGGGGGGAACCCGCTTTTCCCCCCCACGGGGGGGGGGGGGGGTTTTTTTGGAAAAAATGTTCCCCCCTCCCCTTTTTTTTTTTTTTTTTTTTCCTTTTCCCCCCCCGGCGGGCCCCCCGGGGGGGCCCCCCCGGGGCCCCCCCCCCCCCCCAAAATATTTTAAGGGGGGGGGGGCCCCCCCCCGGGGGGGGGTTTCTCCCTTCCCCCCCCCCGGGGGGGGGGGGGGTGTGTGTTTGGGGGCCCCCCCCCCCCCCCCCCCCCCCCCCCTTCCCCCCCCCCCCCCCACCCCCCCCCCCGGCCGGGCCCCCCCCCCCCCCCCCCCCCCCCCCCCCCCCCCCCCCCCCCCCCCCCCCCCCCCCCCCACCCCCCCCCCCCCCCCCCCGGCCGCGACCAAACCCGCCCCCCCCCCCCCCCCCCCCCCCCCCCCCCCCCCCCCCCAAAACCCCCCCCCGGGGGGCCGGGGTAACCGGGGGGCCCCCCTGTTTCCCGGTTTCCCCCCCCCCCCCCCCCCCCCGGGGGCCCCGGGGGGGGGGTTTTTGGTTGGGGGTGTTTTTTTTTTTTTCTCTTTGGGGGGTTTATGGGGGTTTGCCCCCCCATTTTTGGCCCAAACCTCCTAAACCTCATAAACTTCTAAGGGCTTCCAGCACCGCGTCCTTCCTCCTCCTCGCCACTTCGATCTGCGATTGGTCTTTCATGAGGATAAAACCTTTTCCGAGGTAATCTTCGGCGTGGGCGATATTGACGAGGTGCGATTTGTGGACCCGGACAAAGCCCTGGGGCGTCAGGATCTCGTCGTATTCTTTTAGGGTTTTGGAGGCGATAAAGCTTCGTTTTTGGGTCAGGTGAAAGTGCGTATAGTTGCTGCTGGCTTCGCAGCGGATGATCTCTCGGATGGGGTAGAAAAACACGCCTTCGGTAGTGGGGACGGCGAGCCGGAAACCCTCTTTTTGACCCGTTTCCAGGTTGAAGAGCATGTTTTGGAGCTGGGTCTGCGGTTGATCGGGCCGGGGGGCCTTTTTTTCCAGAAAGCGATCGACGGCCTGGCGGAGTTCATCCGGATCGATGGGTTTGAGCAGGTAGTCGAGGGCGCTGAAGCGGATGGCCTGGATGGCAAACTGGTTGTAAGCGGTGGTGAAGATGAGTCCGAAGCGGCGGTCTTCCAGGCGGTTGAGGAGGTCGAAGCCGTTCATTTGTGGCATGATGATATCGAGGAAAAGGAGGTCCGGTTTAAAGCGCTCCATCATCAGCATGGCATCGCCCGGGCTGCCGGCTTCCCGCAGTTCCGTAATTTCCGGGACGTATTGGCGGAGGAGTTCAGCCAATACGTCCCGGGCTTTGGGTTCGTCGTCGACGAGGAGGGCCTTGAGCATCGCTTTGTGTTTTCAAGCGAAAATTACGGTAAATCGCTCATTTTTTATCCCTTCCGGCCGGCGCCCCCTTTCGGGCGGCGCCGGGAAAATGGAAAGGTTTCATGGGGTTATAGCGTATACGCTAAATAAAGCTGGAAGGAGTTGTGTTTCTGGCCTGTGTAGCCTATGAACAGGTCGCTCATACCTGCATTCAGCCGGAGGCCGGCGTTCAGGCCTTCCATCACTTCGTACTCGGCGCCGATCAGGAAAGCCATGTTGAAGCGGTGGTATTTGTAGGTGCGGTCGAAGGTCAGGCGGCCTCCTTCGTCGTCGATGACCAGGTTGGAACGGATCAAAAACCCGGGCTGGAGACCGGCGTGTACTTTCAGTTTATCCATCAGCTCGTAGGTTGCAAGGAGCGGTAACACGATATTCATGCCGCGTTCCTTGTAAATGTCGGTGTCCGCGTCGTTGATACCCTGGACGGAGTACAACAGTTCTCCTTGCAGGCCGAGGCCTTCCACCGGAAGAGCATACTGTCCGAATGCGCCTGCAAACCAGGTCAGGGCTGCTCTGGAATCATTTACATGGGTAAAATTGCTCACCTGGAATCCCGCCTTGGGACCGAACTGGACCGATTGGGCCTTGAGGATCCCTGTCATCAAAGAAGTGCAAAAATGATCGATTGAACTTTCATGGTTAAATGGTTTTTTTGTTGATGGCTCAAATGTAGGGGCATGAAAGAGCGGATTCCAAATCGGTTGAGCGAACGGCAGGATGGCTTAGTGAATGGCAAATCAGCGGCTGCAAACGTGCAGGGTGATCTTTTTGAGGATCTTGTTCCCGTCGGCGTCTACTTCGGCGCTGACGCAGTTCGGGTCGGAGTGGACTTCCAGTTCGAATTCCTTTTTCTTGCCGGTGCAAACGGAGTCTTGCATCACCACGCAAGCCGGTCCGGGTTCTGAGGTGTACCGAAACCAGGTCTTATGTGTGCGGCCGTAAAAACACCGGGTCGGTTTGGGCTTGCACCATTCGTCGCTCCTGGTCATTTCATCCTCCGCTCCTATGAGTTTCTCCGGATTGATCTCAAAGAGCGGAACCAGAAAGTATTTTTCCAGTGCGCCGTTTTTTTCGATGACCCAAATATCGCCGACGATCTCGGGCTGGAATTCTTTTTTCAGGGTCTCCAAACGCTCGAAGTCGGCAAACAACACTTTCATCTCGTAGTCGAGGTAGCCGATCAATTTGTTCCCGGTGGCTTCCAGCAGGCTTCCGATGGTAGCCGCGTTGCCCGGCAATTCGATCAATTCATCCGATACTTCTTCCGCGGGCGGGGGCGGCGGAGGGGGAGCTTCTTCCTTTTCGCAGGAAGCGATGAACAATACCCCTGAAAGGGCTAGTACGGCGAGGACCTTAAAAGTCCGGCCAGAGAAATGGGCAATTGCATTCTTTTTCATGTCAATTCTTTTTTATTGGTGAATTGACACAAAGTTGCAGGCCCCTGGCCCGGGCTTCCAGTACAGATGCGCGGGATTTTCGGTACCTGGCTGCGAAAAATCGGGGTTATTTTTTTTTCGAAAAAATTATAACAACCTGACAAAGAGACAGGTATTCTCGTACAATAAATCAGGATTTTCAAAAGCAGGGGTTCTATTGGAGGTCGGTCTGCACCACATTTTGCCGGATGGACCAATAATTGAGGTACACAAACCCCGCCGAGAGCAGGACGCCCAGAATCCAGACGAGGGGATGGATCATCAGCGGAATTTCGAGGCCCTGGGCACGGGCGGAGAGGCCGAGGAGCCAGTGCGCCACGATCAGCGTGAGGGCCGTGCCGATGCCGATATTGGCAAACCAGTATTGCAGGCGGCGGTTGAGAAAAGTATAGATCTGCCGCTGCCGGTACCCGATCTGGAGCAACAGCCCAATATCGTCGCGCGACTGGACGACGAGCAGGCGGAAATTGAGCAGGAAGATGAGCAGGGAAAGAAGGAAGATCAATCCGCCGATAAAGAGCAGCAGGAGGGTCAGGAAGCCCACCATGGTTTGAATTTGTCCACCCACGAGGCGGCCGGTGCTCAGTTCGTAGTTGTTTTCCGCCACGAAATCCAGAAAATCGGAAGCCAAGGGGTTATCGACTTCGAGGATCAGGCGGGAGGGCTCTTTCGTGGAGAGGGCGTCGCCGAAATGCGCATTGGCCCAATCCATGAAGGGCTGGGGCACGAGGATGGAGTTGTAGCGGTCGCTGAACCCCACGATCCGCCCCTGGAATTTGGCCTGGCGCTGCCCGTTGGCAATGGTAATCTCAAAGCCCACCCGCTGGATCGAGCCGGGCGTGAGCTGGGGAAGTCCCTGGCTGGGCGCAAAGCCGAAGTTGTACAGGGCGAGGTAATCGCGGGAAAGGAGGATGGGCAGTTCGCGGTCCCCTTCCTGCCATCGGAACCTCGACTCGCGGACATCGAGGAAGGCGTCGGGCACCGCTTCGAAGAACAGTTCGGTATAGAAGCCCAGGTTCTCGCTCGAAGCGCTCACCCGAAAATTGTTGGCCGTCAGGACCCCCAGCGATTGGACGAAGGGTTCCTTTAAAATCTCTTCGATATCCTCTTCCGAAAAAGTGGACGCCCCCCCGATCGTATTGAGCAGGCTGACGCGCTTGTTGATCTGGACATAGCGGGGTCTGCCCCCTCGTCTTTATTCAGCAGGCGGTTGACGTCGAGATACAACTGAAAAGCGCCCAGAATGAGCACGAGCCCCATGGCGGTGCCCAGACCCGCGCCAATCAATTGCCAGCGGTTTTCGGAACGCCAGAGGAGTTTTTGAAAAAGGTTCATTGACCTAATAATCTGAGCCGCAAAATAAAAAATTATATTTGCCCCATGAACGAGAAAATCATCATTCTGGACTTCGGCTCCCAATACACCCAACTCATAGCCCGCCGCGTCCGCGAATTGAATGTCTTCTGCGAAATACTGCCCTTCCACGCCCAGATCGAAATCGACGACACCGTAAAAGCCGTCATCCTCTCGGGCTCGCCCTTCTCCGTCACCGACGAAAAAGCGCCGCGGGTAGACCTGGACTGGATCATCGGCAAGCTCCCCGTGCTGGGCATCTGCTACGGCGCCCAACTCATCGCCCAACACTTCGGCGGAAAGGTGGAACGCTCCCTCAAAAGGGAATACGGAAAGGCCCGGCTCTCCCAGGTCTTCAAATCGGAACTCCTGCTGGAGCGGATACCCGCAGATACGCAGGTCTGGATGTCGCACGGCGACACCATCACCCGAATACCCGAGCAGTTTGAATTGCTCGCCGGCACGGAGTCGCAAGACGTGGCGGCCTTCAAGGCCATCGACCAGGCCTTCGGCGCGCCGGTGTACTGCCTGCAATTTCATCCGGAAGTGACCCACACCCTGCACGGCCTGGCCATTTTGGACAATTTCGTGCACCACATCTCCGGCTGCCACCAGGATTGGACCCCGGACTCCTTCGCGGAGGAAAGCATAGCGGCCCTAAAAAAGCAGATCGGAACCGAGCACGTCCTCATGGGCCTGTCCGGAGGGGTAGATTCCACCGTAGCGGCTACGCTGCTGCACCATGCGATCGGCGACCAGCTCATCTGCTTTTTTATCGACAACGGACTGCTCCGCAAGGGCGAGTACCAGGAAGTGCTGGACTCCTATGAGCAACTCCACCTCAACGTGGTGGGCGTGGACGCCAAACAGGAATTTTACAATGCTCTTGCAGGACTCACCAACCCCGAGGACAAACGCAAGGCCATCGGCAAGACCTTTATCGACGTTTTTGAAAGGGAGGCTCGGAAAATTCCAGCCGTGGAATGGCTCGGCCAGGGCACCATCTACCCCGACGTGATCGAGTCCATTTCGGTACACGGACCCTCCGTCACCATAAAATCTCACCACAATGTGGGCGGTTTGCCCGAAAAACTGCATCTGAAGATCGTCGAGCCGCTGCGGATGCTGTTCAAGGACGAGGTGAGGAAGGTGGGCTTCGCGCTCGACATCCCCTCCAACATCCTCAACCGCCATCCTTTCCCCGGTCCGGGGCTTGGAATTCGGATTTTGGGGGAGATCACACCCGAAAAAGTGTCATTATTGCAAGAAGCTGATTCGATTTACATAAATTTGTTGAAGAAGCACGGCCTGTACGAAAAGATCTGGCAAGCAGGCGCTATCCTCCTGCCCATCCAATCGGTTGGCGTGATGGGAGATGAGCGCACGTACGAACGGACCGTTGTTCTTCGTGCCGTCAATTCGCTGGACGGTATGACCGCAGAATGGAGCCGATTACCCTACGACTTTTTGGCAGAAGTCTCCAGTGAAATTATCAATCAAGTCAAAGGCATTAACCGAGTAGTATATGATATCAGCACCAAACCGCCATCGACAATTGAATGGGAATAGCCGTTCATGGCTGTTTGTCTTGATCCTCTCCCTGGCGTTCGCATCCTGCGATTTGTTTAAGAAACTTCCCGACGACTCCAACAAGCCGCCCAAGGAAGACGATCTGGGAGAGATCCAGCCGCCGACCCGGGTAGATCCCGAAACCGGGGAACTGATCCCCGTCACGGTTCTGGTGGAAAAAATGGATACCGTGAAATGGAAAGAGCTTTCCACCGATCGCTTTCCACCCATTACCTCCATTGGCGACGACCAGCTTCCCGACCCCCTCACGGGGGATTTGCCCGGTCTGCCCACCGTCACCGGCGCCGGGCCGAAGATCGCCCTCATGCTTCCCTTCATGACCGACCGCTTCAACGCCGCTTCTCCCAGCTTTTTCGAAACCTCCAAGTGGGCCATCCACTATTATTGCGGGGTAAAACTGGCTGCGGAGGACCTGGAGAAAGAGGGCATTTCCCTCCATATCGACGTGTTCGACAGCAAGGCATCAGAAGACGAGGTGAGCCAACTGCTCAACACCGACAGCAGGCTGGCCAAAGCCGACCTGATCATCGGGCCCTACCGGAGCAGCAACGTGCGCATGGTGGCCGAATTTGGAAAGCGCAACGAGATCCCCATCGTATCCCCCTACTCTGCCGCCACGGGTATCGCCGATGAAAACCCTTACTACATCCAGGTGAACCCCTCCTTGAAAGCCCACTGCACCGCCATCACCCGTCATGTGCGGGAAAGATATGAAACCGAACAAGTCGTGCTGGTCGTCCGGAACAAGCCGGAGGAGTTGAGCCGCCTTGCGTTTTTCCAGGAAGCCAACCGGGAGTTTTTCACCCATAACGATACGGCCCGTTTTCAGCAATACATCGTCAGCGACAACTCGGCCGATTTCAACTCCATCGACGTGACGCCCTACCTGCAAAGCGATCAGAAAGTCGTCTTTGTCGTTCCTTCCTGGGAAAATGAATCCTTTATCTACTCCCTGCTCCGCAAGATCAAGCTCGCAAAGTCCGACCTCTCCGACGTCGTCGTCTACGGGATGCCCCGTTGGATGGATTACGAGCAGATCATGGATTACGACCTCTACGAAGACCTGAATGTGCACGTGAGCAGCTCGTTTTTTGCCGACGACCTGGAGGAAAATGTAAAGAATTTCAACCGCCGGTACTTCGATGCATATGGAGAGCTGCCCCAGGAAGAAGCTTTTATCGGCTATGAGGTGCTTCGGTATTTCGTGCACCAGATCATGAGGGAAGGCGACCGCTTTCTGGAGCGTCTGGACTCCAAAGACGAAAAGAATCTCTATACGACTTATCAGTTCCGAAAAGTGGTCGATATGCCCATGGTTTCCGACGATTTCCGCCGCCGCTTTGGGCGCCTGGAGAATGAATACGTGCACATCCTGGAATTCAGGGACTTTCATTTTCAGATAGCGGCAGACTAAGCGGCCCATGCTTCCCGCCAGGTTAGAAAAGTTTGAACGGGTAGCGGCCCGGCGCCAGGGCAACCTTACGGTTATCCTCGAAAACGTGCACGACCCGCATAATATCGGAGCCGTCATGCGCTCCTGCGATTCGGTGGGCATCCCGGAAATATATGTCCTGTACACCGAACCCCAGCTCAATCAGGAGCGGCTCGCCCTGGGAAAACGCACTTCCGCCGGTACCCGCAAATGGGTCGACGTGCAGTTCTACACCCAGGCGGAAGCTTGTTTTCAGGCTGTCCGCCAAAAGTACCAGACCATTTTATGCACCCATCTGGGCGAGCAGTCCCGCAGCCTCTATGACCTGGACCTCAGCGCCTCCGTCGCCCTGCTCTTCGGCAACGAACGCGACGGGGTGAGCGCCGAAGCCCGCGCTTATTCGGACGGCAATTTTCCTGATCCCTCACATGGGCATGGCCGAGAGCCTCAATATCTCCGTCGCCTGCGCCGTGACCCTCTACGAAGCCTACCGCCAGCGGATGGAAAAGGGTTTCTACGAAAACAATCCCACCACCTCTGCCGAGGAAAAAGAGCATTTTCTGAAGACCTACATTCAAAGGCATGAGGATGAATATAGACCGAAGTCAGTGAAGAGGCGGGATTGGTGACTGGTGACTGGTGACTGGTGACTGGTGACTGGTGACTGGTGACTGGTGACTAAAATATTAACTCTAAAGTTGCTAAAATGATGCTGCTGTTCTTATTGATTTTCTTCGCATCTTAGCGATTCATTTTTACAATCAACCAGTCATCCGCCTTCGCAATGCTCCGGCGGACACAGCCAGTCACTAGTCACCATCCATGAGGTTAAAATCGCTCGAGATTAAGGGGTTCAAAAGCTTTGCAAACGATACGTCCATCCATTTCGGAGAAGACGTGATCGGCATCGTCGGTCCAAACGGGTCGGGGAAATCCAATATCGTGGATGCCATCCGCTGGGTGCTGGGCGAACAAAAGAGCAAGGAACTCCGCCTCGACCAGATGACCAGTGTGATCTTCAACGGCACCAAAACTCGCAAACCCGCTGGCCTGGCGCAGGTTTCGCTCACTTTCGAGAACACGAAAAACCTCCTTCCCACCGAATACCAGACCGTCACGATCTCCAGAATCCTCTACCGAACTGGGGAAAGTGAATACCGCCTCAACAACGTCACTTGCCGCCTCAAGGACATCACCTCCCTGTTCCTCGACACCGGCGTGGGGCCCGACTCTTACGCCATCATCGCGCTGGGGATGGTGGACGACATCCTCTCCAACAAGGATAACGCCCGCCGCCGCATGTTCGAACAGGCCGCCGGGGTTTCCAAATACAAGATCCGCAAGCGGGAAACCCTTTCCAAGCTCAAAAGCACCGGCGAAGACCTCGAACGGATCGAAGACCTGCTCTTCGAGATCCAGGGGAACCTCGACATGCTGGAAAAACAAGCCAAACGGACCAAAAAATACTTCGAACTCAAAGACCAATATAAAGAGCTGAGCATCGAACTGGCCACCTGGAAGGCCTCCCACCTGGTGGAACGCCAAAAGGAGCTCGCCAAACAGCTCCAGGCCGAAGAAGACCGGCACCGGCAGTTCGACGTGCAGATCCGCCAACTGGAAGCCCAGCTGGAATCGGAGAAAAAAGCCAACCTCGAACAAGAAAAAAGCCTTTCGGACCGCCAACGCGACCTCAACCAACTCGTCGGCCAGATCCGGGGGCTGGAGAACGATAAAAAAATGCTGGAGCAAAAACTCGGTTTCCTGGATCAGAACAAATCCCGCCTGGGAGAGCAGATCCAGCAAACCAAGGGCAAACTTCAGCAATTTGATAGCGATATCGCCACTTACCAGGAGCAGCTTCGCGAGGAAAAACGCAACGAGGCCCGTCTGGAAAGCCGTCTGGAAGAAGCCCAGGCCAAACTGACCGGTATCCGCGATAGCCACGGCGCCATGAAAGCCGACCTCGACGCCGTGGTGAAGGACCAGCAAACCGCCGAACGCGCGGTTTTCGAGCTCGAAAAACGCCGCGCCGTTAATCTCAACCAGGCCCAGATCATGCAGGCCGAGAGCCAGCGCTATACCCTGGAGATCGCCAGCCGTCAGGAGGAAATCCAAACCCTACGGGGAAAGGTGGCGGAACTGGAAAAATCAGAGGGCGAAAAGCTCCATGCCCTGGAACAACTGCGGGCCTCTGAACAGAAAAGGCAGGAAAAGCTGATCGAGGTGGAAGCCCAGATCGAGGCCCTTTCGCGGAAGATGCAGGCGGCAAACCGCCAATTGGACGCCAAGCGCAACGAATACAAGCTCACCAAGAGCATGGTGGATAACCTGGAAGGCTTCCCCGAGTCCATCAAATTCCTGAGCCAGAGCAAACACTGGAAGAAGGAAGCTCCACTCCTGTCCGACATCATTTATGTGCAGGAGGAATACCGGGTCGCTATCGAAAACTACCTGGAGCCCTACCTGAGCTACTACGTCGTGGAAAACCTCGAAGAGGCCTACGGCGCCATCAAACTCCTCCACGACAGCCAGCAGGGGAAAGCAAATTTCTTCCTGCTCGACGCTTTTGCCGACTATCAGCCTCCGATGACCGCGGTGGCCGATACGCGTCCCGCCATCGAATTTATCGAAACCGACCCCCTTTACGGCAACCTGATCAACTACCTGCTCGAAAACGTGCTGGTCACGGAGAAAGAGGAGATCAAGAACACCGTAACCAGGCCGGAGCTGACCCTGCTGTCGAAAAGCGGCCGGTTTATCCAACGCAAATACAGCGTTTCGGGAGGCTCCATCGGCCTGTTCGAAGGGAAAAAGATCGGGCGTAAAAAGAACCTGGAGGTGCTGGAAACCGCCATCAAAAAGGCCGAACGGGAGGAAAACGAGCTATCCTCCGAATTTTTTCAACTAAAAAACAAGCTCGACGAACTCAAGGGAGGCGCCTCGACCGGAAAATTCAGGAAGAGACCATGCTGCTCAACCGCCTGAGCCAAGAGAAGATTACCTTTCAGACCCGCCTGGAAAACTTCGAATCCTTTGTCGGCGAACGCCACTACCAGCAAGAACAGATCGCAGGCCGGCTGCTCCAGCTCGAAGCCGAAAACCAGGCCCTCGGAGAGGAGATGAAAGACCAGGACATCGTGCTCACAGCCGCCAAGGACCAGATCACCCATGCCGACGGGTCGTACCGCCAGGTGGCCGAGGAGCTGAGCCAGGCCTCTGCGGCGTATAACCAGATCAATATCGAGTTCGTCCGCCAGCAAAATACCGTGACGACCATCCAGCGGGAGCTGAGCTTCCGGGAGCGGCAACTGGGAGAAATGCGTGCCCAGCTCCAGCAATACGAAAAGGACATGGAGCTTTCCGACCTGGAAACGGCCCAATCCAACGACCAGATCGAAAAAATGAGCGAGGGCCTGAAAGAGGCCTACGAACAGCGCAAGGAGAAGGAAGGCCTGCTCTCAGAAGCCGAACAGACGTATTTCAAGGCTCGCGGGGAGATCAACGAGGTGGACAACCAGCTTCGGAAAGTCTCCAAAAACCAGCAGGAAGTGCAACTGCTCGCCAACGAGATCAAGGACAAAGTGACCGAACTGCGCTTTCAACTCACCTCTCTGAGCGAACGCCTGCACATCGAATTTCAGGTCTCCCTCAACGACCTGCTAAAGCGGGAGGTCACCCTCCACGCCGATCCCGCCGAATTGCAGGAAAAGGCCGAGCGCCTGAAAAACCGCCTCGACACCTACGGGGAGATCAACCCCCTGGCGGTGGAAGCATACGACGAGATGAAGGAGCGCTACGACACCATCAAAACGCAGCGCGACGACGTGCAAAAGGCCAAGGAAGACCTCATGGAAACCATCAAAGAGATCGAGGAGACCGCTACGGCACAGTTCCTCGAATCCTTCGACAAGGCCCGGCTATATTTTATCGACGTATTCCGCAGCCTGTTCACTGAAGACGACAACTGCGACCTCATCCTGCTGGACCCCAACGACCCCCTCGAATCCGATATCGAGATCGTGGCTAAACCCAAGGGCAAGCGCCCGCAGACCATCAACCAGCTTTCCGGAGGGGAAAAAACGCTCACGGCCATCGCCATGCTGTTTGCGCTCTACCTGCTCAAACCCGCCCCCTTCTGCGTATTCGACGAGGTGGATGCCCCCCTGGACGATACGAACATCGAGAAATTCAACCGCATCATCAAGAAGTTCTCGAAAGAATCCCAATTCATCATCGTTACCCACAACAAGGCCACCATGGCCGCCGTGGACACCATTTACGGAGTGTATATGCAGGAACAGGGCGTGTCAGGCGTCAGCCACGTCGATTTCCGGAATTACGAGCACCATTCGTTTTTGGAAGCCACGAACTAGGAGGTTTAGAGGGTTTAGAGGGTTTAGAGGGTTTAGAGGGTTTAGAAATAGAGAGACTAAACTTTCTAAACCTACTAAACTTCCTAAACCATGCTCCCGCTATTCTTTTACATATATTTCACACCCCCCACAAGGGCCTTCCCGATCATTTCCCCTAAATTTGGTCATTGTTAAAATCAAACCCCACAAGGATTATGAAGAAACAGCTGCTTTTAGCTATTTGCTGTGCTTTTGGCGCTATGCTGGTCCAGGCACAGGATTACATCATCAATGCCTCGGGCATGAGCTTTGCGCCTAATAACCTGACGATCGAGGTAGGCGAAACCGTTCAATGGCAGAATACTTCCGGGTTTCATAATGTCAACGGCACGACGGCTACTTTTCCTGGAAATCCGCAGGGTTTCGGGAGCGGCGGCGCGGCAAATGCCCCCTGGAATTTCAGTTTTACCTTCACTATCCCCGGCACCTATCAGTACCGCTGTGACATCCACTTCAGCATGGGCATGACAGGCACCATCACGGTGGAAGAGCCCGCGGGAGGGTACCCTTCCTATGATATCGCCACGGTCACCGGCGTCGATACCGACGGCGTGGCCGATTCCCTGGGCGTTTTATGCGAATTGCAGGGCATAGTTTACGGTGTCGACCTCCGGGGCGGCAGCGGGGTGCAGTTTGTGATGCGCGATAACACCGGCGGCATCGTCGTATTTGGAGCCGGAATAAACTACTATCCCGTCACCGAAGGAGATGAGATCGTCGTGCGGGGCGCCATCGAGCAATTCAACGGGCTGACCGAAATAGCGCCGGATACCATTATTCTCGTTTCCACGGGCAATGCCCTGGAAAACCCCGTAGTGATCACTTCACTCGGTGAATCAGCCGAGTCCGAACTGGTGCGTATCAACGACGTGAGCATTCTCACCCCCAGCCAATGGACCAATAGCGGGCCGGGGTTTAACGTCGATATCAGCGACGGGGTCAACACCTATCAAATGCGGATCGACAACGATACCGACCTTTACGGAACGACCGCTCCTACGGGAACCTTCGACGTGGTGGGCCTGGGCTGGCAGTTTGACAACGCTTCCCCGTACGACGAGGGATATCAGCTTTACCCCCGCTATACAGACGATATCATCGGGGGCATCATCAATCCGATCCAATACCCTCCCTACCCCATCGGGACCGTCACCACGGTCGACGGCAATGGAGACCTGGATTCCCTCAACCTCAAGTGCCAGATCCAGGGCATCGTGCATAGCGGCGACCTGAACGGCGGCGGCAGCATCCAGTTTTTCCTCATCGACGACACCGGCGGCATCAGCGTGTTCAGCGCCGACGACTTTGGCTATACGGTCGCGGAAGGAGATGAACTGGTGGTCCGCGGCACGATCGTCACCTTCAATTGCCTGAGCCAAATCACCCCGATACCCTTTGGGTGGAGAGCTCCGGAAACACCCTTTTCGATCCCGAGCTCGTAATCGGCGACATGACGGAAGACCACGAAGGCGAGATCCTCCAGTTCAACAACCTCATCGTGGTCGATCCAGGTGATTGGACAGGAGCAGGCGCCGGTTTCAACGTAGAAGTGACGGACGGGGTGAACACCTACCAAATGCGCATCGACAACGACGTCGATCTCTACAGCCTGCCAGCTCCGGTCGGCACCTTCAACGCGATCGGTCTGGGCAGCCAGTTCGATGGCGACGGGGCATGCAGCGACGGCTACCAGTTTCTGCCGCGCTCTCTGGAGGACATCATATCCACCGGCGTCAATGACCACTCGACGGACCTTAGGGTGAAGGTATTTCCCAACCCCGCCGGCCAGCTCCTCAGCGTACAGACCGAGCTCCCCGTCGAGCGCTGGATCGTTTCCGACATGAACGGAAAGCAATTAATGCAATGGGAAGCCCATGGCGTCCATGCGCTGGATATCAGCCGTCTGGAGCCGGGGGTTTATGTGCTGCAAGGGATTGTTGGGGGGGAGAGGATCAGCCGGAAGTTTAGCGTTCAGTAAGTTGAAAAGTTGAAAAGTTGAAAAGTTGAAAAGTTGAAAAGTTGAAAAGTTGAAAAGTTGAAAAGTTGAATTCTTTTTGGCAAAGCCAAAAAGGCTTCCATTAAACTTTAAACTTTTCAACTTTTCAACTCTCCTCTCAAAATGTATAATCTCGGCATAGCCCTCTCCGGAGGCGGCGCGCGCGGGTTTGCGCACCTGGGGGTGCTCAAAGCGCTGGAAGAAATGGGCATACAACCCGATGCTGTGGCCGGCGTGAGCGCCGGGTCCATCGTGGGAGCTATGTATGCGTCGGGGATGGATTCCGCGGAGATGAAGGAGTTTGTGGACTCGGCGAGTTTTTTGCGGCTGTTTTTCCCCAGCGTATCCTTTTCGGGACTGATCGATTTGTCTTATCTGAAAGATCACCTGGCGAAATACATTTCGACCAACCTGATCGAGGAGTTGGAAAAGCCGCTGTTTTTGGGGCTCAGCAATTTGAGTTCCGGTGAAGTGGAGTTTTGGACCGAGGGTCCCCTTCGGGAATGCATAGCGGCTTCCTGCGCCATCCCCCTGGTATTTCAGCCCGTGGAAATCCACGAACAGATCTATGTCGACGGAGGCCTGCTGATGAATTTCCCGGCCCCTATCCTCCGTCCGATATGCAGGAAGGTGATCGGAGTCAACCTCATGCCGCCCCTGGCGCTGCCGGCCATTACCTTCAAAAAAGGCCTAACCGCCACGGCAATTGCAATCCGTTGCTTTTACCTGGCGGTCATCAGCAACTCCAAACCCTGGCTGAATCACTGCGACGTGCTCATTCAGGCGCCTGAATTGTACCACTACCACCTGTTCCAGTTTCGGAAAAGGGAAGAGATTTTCGAGATCGGGTATCGGGCGGCAATGGAGAAGAGGGAGGAGCTCGAATCTTTAGTGTTGAGTTTTTAGTTTTTAATTTTTAGTTGTTCAAGCGCAACTAAAAACTAAAAATTAAGAACTAAAAACTAATTCTTCCCCTTCTCCTTCGCTTCCTTCACCTTATCGTGGTCCGGCCCCTTGCCTTGGCCTTTGATGTCAGATCTTGGTTTGGGCGCTTGTTTATCATCGTCATCATCGTCGTCTCCTGCGTCGTCATCGTCCTTGCCTTTTTCTTTCTCTTTTTTGGCATGGCCTTCTTTCCTGCCACCGGGATTGCTTTTCGCGCCGCCTTCTTTCTCTTTTTTCATTTCTTTTTCCTCCACGGGTTTGCCTTCGGACACATCGTCGTCGTCGCGTCCGGATACCGTTACCGGCTTGTTTTTGGCCTTTTGCCTTTCCTTCTCCATAGTCACGTGGGACTTGCCCCGGGCCTTGCGTTTTTTATTTTTATCTACTTTTTCCACCGGCTCCTGCTCTTGCCTGGGCTGCTCTGTTTGGGCGGGTAGTGGGTAAAAAACGGTAAAGGATATACACATCAACAGGATGAACATCAACTCGCGCTTCATAGTCATTCATTTAATTTTTAAAATACTGACCGCAAAGGCGCTAAGGGCGCTAAGAAAATTCAATTTGTCTTTGCGTCCTTAGCGCCTTTGCGGTTGATTCAATTTTTTTCAGCTTCCCAAACAATAAACACTCCGAGGTCTTCCCCGCTTTCCACTGATTGAAGGAAGGCGGTCAAAGGGACTCCGTTTTCAGAGCCATCCCAAAGATCATCCGCTCTGGGGCGGTATTTGGCGTCGAAAAATTCTTTCAACTGCTGATGGTAATACTGAGCGGATTCGGGGGTCGCGGCGAAGATATCCACCTTGATCCTGGAAACCGTCGCACTATCTGCCTCGAATTGGTAATCGGCGAATTCCAAATCGCTGAAATCCATGGTGTAGGTCAGGGATTTGTCGGTTTTTTCGACTACCTCCGATGAATCGGCCGCCATGACGGCTGCCAGGTCCTTGCCGAAATCCACCCCTCGAAATACCCCTGAATTGGGAGAAAACAAGTTCAGCAATATCGCCGGAACCTCGACCTGGTTGTTCGGGCCGGGAGGCAGGTCCTGAGCGGTTTCGGTTGGGGAGTTGGGCTGGCAGGCAATAAGCAGGAGAAGGAGGAATAATGAGTAAGGGGCTTTGAGTTTCATGTTTTTAGTTTTTAATTTTTAGTTCTTAATTTTTAGTTTTTAGTTGTGTTTTCTACCTAAAAACTAAAAATTAAAAACTAAGAACTACTTCCATCCACACCGGCTGATGATCCGAAAACCGAAAATCCTGGTTGAGGGTTTTCACCTGCTGCACTGCGACGTTTGGGGAGACGAGGAAAAAATCGATTATCGTTACAAAGGAGTCTCCTTTCCTAAACGGTTTATTGATCTTTCTATTGGAGGGGATGGTGGGATCGTAGATCCAGCGCCACTCGGCCGGGAGAAATTCGGGATCGATATTGATCTGGCTGAATCCTTTGGCCTGCTCCGGCATAAAAGTATCGAATGGAAAGAAGGGAGGGCATTGGTTCCAATCACCTCCGGCGATCACGAAATTTCCTTTCTGTTCGTATTCTTCCAGGAAAAAGGCGCGAAGGAATTGCATTTGCTGCGCCTTGATCTTTCCGCCCTTGTCGTGCGCCGCGTTGTGGATATTGAGCACTACGAGTTCTTTTCCGTTTTTCAGGGGATACCTGAACACTGCGGCGCAGCGGTCCAGTTGGAACATTCGGTTGGGCCAGGGGTATTTGCCCGGCAATTGCACCCGCTCCGCGGCGGCCGGCTGGAACCTCGACAAGGTCAGCAGACCGCTGTTGGCTTTTCCGTAGGCCCGCCAGGGCTCCATCAAGGGCACGGGCACCCGGTCGACCAGGTAATTGACCGAATACCAGGATCCAAAGGCCGGCAAGGCTTTCCCTATCGAATCGACATGGTTTGTGAAATAGCTCCGCTTCGAGGAGAAATCGACTTCCTGAAACAGAAAGATATCCGCCTTGGTCGTTTTTGCAAAATGGACAATGCCCGCCAGGTTTTTCTCCACCAGCGGGCGCTCCGTCCGGATCATTTTTCCTCCGGAAAACAGGAAGCCTCCCCCATCGTAAAAAAAGTCGGATTCCTCCCCCAGACCTGCATACCCGATATTCCAGATAGCCAGGGAAATCAGGCTGTCCGGTAAATCGGTACTGCTTGCAGCTTGAATCGGCGCCAGGGTTTGGGTTCCTTCTGGTTGAAAATCCGTCCAGGTGCCGTAAACCAGGATGGCCGCTACATACAGCAGAAAAAAGGCGGCCAAATAGGCCAGGCCTCGAAGCGCAAATTTCAAATACCTCATCGGGTCAATCCGGGTTTAATCGTGAATCCTCTCTAAAAACCGAGCATATCGTCCATTCCAAAACATCCTTTCCGGCCAATGATCCACCGTGCAGCTTTCAGGGCGCCGCGGGCAAAACCCTCCCGGCTGAAAGCCTCATGGCGGATCTCGATCTCGTCGATGGCGGAGCTGTAAATCACCCTGTGCGTTCCCGGAGCGGGATCCACCCGTCTGGACAGGATAGGTAATTCCTTTTCGTCGCTTGTCTCCCCATTCACCCATTTCTCTTTTCGATCCAGCCGGCGGATGATATCTCCGGCCAGGGTAATGGCGGTGCCGCTCGGCGCATCCAGCTTCTGCGTGTGGTGAATTTCCTCCAGCTTTACATCATAGGTGGGCCATTGGTTCATCCGCTCCGCCAAAAAGCGGTTGAGGGCAAAAAACACGTTGACGCCGATGCTGAAATTGGAGGCGTAAAAAAACGCCCCGCCTTTGCTATCGCAATACTCTTTTATTTCTTCCAGGCGGCCGGTCCAGCCCGTCGTGCCGCACACCACCGGTACACCCGCCTCCAGGCAGCGGAGTATGTTCCCGGGCGCGCTTTCGGGCTGGGAAAATTCGATGGCCACATCGGCCGTGTTCAATTGATCCAGATCCTGGAGGTTATCCCGGTCCACCCGGAGCACCACCTGGCCGCCTTCGTCCGGCGCCAGGCTTTCGATGATCCGGCCCATTTTTCCATACCCCAGGAGCGCGATTTTCATATTGGTGACTGGTGATTAGTGACTGGTGACTGGTAAAAAGACGGGGGCTAGTGGTGGTGTAAATTGACCAGTCACTAATCACTAGTCACCAGTCACTAACTTAAAACTATACCTCAACCCCACCCTCGTCTGCCATCTGGACAGCAGGCTAAAGTCGTTCACAAAGGTAGAGGTCAGACTGGGATCGAAACTGTAAGTTGGCGTGCCATCGGGTGCTACGGAGACCCCGACCGGCTGGGTGTTGGAGGGAAGTTGTTTTACCCCCCAATTGGAGCTGATCAGGTTGCCGAAGTTCAGGATGTCGATGCTCAGTTGGAGGCTGCCGGCCTTGCCGAAGTCCAGATCCTGGAGGATGCGCACATCCCACTGGCTGTACCAGGGCGCCACCACCGCGTATTTCTCCGCATAGCTGCCGCGGTTGTCGCTGAGGTATTCATCCTGTTCGATGTAATCCCGGAAGGCTTCCCGTTGCTCGTCGCTGACGAAATCCATCTGGTCGAGCTCGCTGTCTGTCGGGATGTAGATCAGGTCGTTGAGGAAGGACCCGTCGTTGTTCAGGTCGCCCGAATAGGTGTAGCTGAACCGGAAATCCGCCGTGTTGTCGTTTTGGGTCGTTCCGGCCTGTGCATACTGAAAGAAGGTCGAAACGGTAGTAGCCCAATTGCCGTATTTCCAAGTCTTATAGGCCGCTCCCAGGACGCGGTGTTTGTTTCCATAAAGGGAAGGAGAGGATACGGGAATATTTACGTGCCCCAAGGCCGGGTTGCGGTCGTAAGCGTCGCTCGAGATCTCCGCTTCGATAGAGGAGGCATCTTCCGCCATGAGATAATTGTAGCCCAGCATCAGGTACAGATCGTTGGCAAGCGATTTTTGAACCTGAATGCTGGCGTTGAAAGAATATCCGATATCTGTATTGGTAAACACATAGGCATTAAAGAACGCGGGGTGATCGTCGAGGGTATAGATCTCGCGGTTATCGACGCCTTTCAAGTTGCCGGTGGGCGGTTTGAGACCATGGTTGCGCACCATCGAGGCGTTGATATCCTTGGTGTATATCAGGTCGATGGTGGTGAGCCAGCCGTTTCCGATGGTTTGATCGATACCGAGGTTAGAGCGCCAAACCTGCGGGAATTTGAAGTTGGTTTCCGTATAGTTATAGAAATACGAGTTGGGGTTGGCCACATGGTTGCCGATCCACACAAAAGGAAGGCGGCCGGAGAAGAGCCCCGTTCCACCGCGAAGTTGGCCCTTGTTGAGCATGTAGTTAAAGCCAATACGGGGGGAGAACAGCGGCGTTTGTTTGGGCAACACGGTATGGTCGTACATCTGTGGATTGCCGTCCGTATCGTACCAGGTAATGTTGGGATCGTAGCAGCAGTTGCGGTCGATGTTTTCCTGGATCTTTTCCGGGGTATCGAAATAAAGGGGCATGTCCATCCGCACGCCGACCGTTAGGTTCAATTTTTCGGTGGCGGCCCATTCGTCCTGGACGTAGAAAGCCCATTGGCCGATATTGGTTTCGGCAAGGGCCCAGCCTTCGCCTTCCACCCCTTCGTCGCCTCCGTTGGCTTCGAACAAGGCCTCGGCGTTGGCCACATCGTCGTCGAAGGCGCCCGTGTTTACGCTGTCGACAAAGGCATCCACGCTGACGAAATCGGGCGGGAAGGTCCCGCCGTAGGCGTTCAGGTTGAAAGAGTTGTCGAAATCGAATTTTTCGAAGCTCGTCCCGATCGTCAGGGTATGGTCGCCGGCGTAGATATTGAAGTTGTCGGTGACCTGGAGCACGTTTTGGTCGAGGCGGTTGTGGATGGAGAAAGGCTCGTGCCCGGCGACGATGTACCTGCTACCGTCCTGGGAGATATTGATGACGGGGAATGGTTCGGAGAACGGATCGCGGCTATCGATAAAGGCCGCGTAGCCCAATTGCAGTTTATTGGATAATTTGTTACCGAAAAGAGCCCGCCATTCGAGGATCCCGGAGTGGATCGTGTTGTTGATCCGGTAGCCGGAATTTTGGAACTGCAGGGTGGTAAAATCCGGCCCTCTCCGGCCGATGGCGGAGGGGTGTGCGGGTTTGTCCTTAAAAGCATCCAGAAAGTTGTAGGTCAGGGCCAGGGAGTGGCTCTTGCTGATGGCAAAGTCCAGCTTGGCGATGGCCTTTGTGCTGTTGGTATTGTGCAAATAGCCCGCCACTTTGCTACCTGTCAGGTCCTGGTTGCGGAAAAAGCCGTACACGGTACCGGCCAGGTTGTTGGTTCCGGATTTGGTCACCGCGTTGACTGCTGCGCCGGTGAACCCCGCCTGGGTCACATCATACGGTGCGAGCGAAACGGTGATTTCCTCGATGGCGTCGAGGGAAATGGGTTGCGCATCGGTTTGCCCGCCGGGGGTAGCCGCATCCAGTCCGAAGGGGTTGTTGAAGATGGAGCCGTCGACCGAAAAGTTGTTGAACTGGTCGTTCCGGCCGGCGAAGGAGTTTCCGTCGGATGCCGGAGTGAGGCGGTAATAATCCGCTGCCGAACGGCTGATGGTCGGAAGTTTAGTCAGGGCCTCGGAGGACACATTGGTCTCCGCGCCTGTGCGGTCGCCGCCGAGCACGCCGCCTGCGGTGACAGTGACAATGTCGAGTTGGGTGGCCTGGCTTTCCAGGTCAAAATTCAGCACGAGTTTTTGACCCAGTTTCAGGTAGACGTCCGGAAGGGTTTGGGTCTCATACCCCACGTAGCTCACCTCGATCTGGTAGGGTCCTCCGACCCTCATGTTGGGCAGGTCATACCCTCCGTCCGGACGGGTGGTTGTCCCATAAGTGGTGCCGGAAGGAGCGTGGGTAGCGAGCACGGTAGCCCCGATCAGGGCAACCCCCTCCGGATCGATCACCGAGCCGGAAATTCCGGCGGTGGTCACCTGCGCGTACAGGGAGGATGTCCCCAGTGATAGCAGGCAAAAGAAAGCGAGTAAAAATTTTCTGGATCCCATAGGTAGTTATTTGGTTTAATAGTGAATCCCGGGCCTTGAACTGCCAAGGCTTGCGGTCCTATCAAAATTATTAAATTAAAGTAAAGGGAAAGTAATCCTCAGGATTTTATTTCGTCGAGCAATTCCTGAAACAGCTCCACGAATTTTCCGACGTGATACCCATCCATCAGCGCGTGGTGCACATGGATCGAAACGGGCATGACCTGCCGGCCATTCTGCTCCGTTACCTTGCCAAAGGAAATTTTGGGTATGCTGTCTTCTCCCCCGTAATTCCTCGCGTGCGACAGGGAGGTAAATTTGAGCCAGGGCAGGGAGGAAAAATGAACCACGTTTTCGGAAGAATTGGCGGGGATCAGCCCCTTTGGAAAAACGCACTCGTTCCATCTCCGCCTTTGCCTGGCGTTCAAATTCCGGAAAATCCTCGGCATAGGGTATGTAGCTGAATCCGAAGGTGCCATCGGGCCTCGAGATCGTGGGAGAAGCGCCCACGGTGTCGTGGACGATAACCTCCTCCCCTTCGATCCGGTACCGGAACGGCTCGGTCCGGTTTATCGCCACGAGGGCCTTATGGAGGTACAACAGAAAAAAGGAAGTACCCGACTGTTTCGATCTCCGGTAGATTTCCGTACAATCGACCTCCACGCAAACACCGAAAAAAGGGTCGTCGAATTGCCGGAAGAAATGGAAGTGGTCGGTGCGGGGCCAGGAGGAGAGATCGAGTTTTTCGGGCATACTTTTTTGTGTTTAGAAGGTTTAGGAAGTTTAGGAGGTTTAGAAAGGATAAAAACTAAACCTCCTAAACCCTCTAAACTTTCTAAACCATTTCTCTCTCAAAGGTAATTTAGAACTTCTGCGATACCTCCCAGCTCCCTAAAATTCGGATGCTCGATCTGTATCTCCACTTTCTCCATTTCCCAGGTGGTGTGGAAGGGCACGTGAAACCCATGTCCGCCGAGGTTGAGCACGGGCAGGATATCTGATTTCAGGGAGTTTCCGATCATCAGGAATTCCGGGGGGGAGATGTCGAGGTGCTTGATCAGTTTTTGGTATTCGGGCTCCTTCTTTTCCGATACGATCTCGATGTGGTGGAAGTATTTCTCGAGGCCCGATTTCCGGAGTTTCCGCTCCTGGTCCAGCAGGTCGCCCTTGGTGGCCATGACGAGGCGGTATTTGCCCTGGAGGGCTTTGAGGACTTCCTCCACCCCGTCGATCAGTTCAATGGGGTGGTCCAGCTGCTCTTTACCGAGCCGGATGATCCGCTCGACTGCTTCCACGCCGATCATGCCGTCCGATATCTTGATAGCCGTCTCGATCATGGAAAGCATGAAGCTCTTCACTCCGTATCCGTAAAGGCCCACGTTGCCAATCTCCGTTTCGAGCAGGGCCCTCGACACGCTGTGGCTGGGGAGGAAGTCTTCCATCATATCGCAAAACCGCTTTTCGATTTCCTGAAAATAGGGCTCGTTGACCCAAAGGGTGTCGTCGGCGTCGAAGGCGATTACTTTGATCTCGTTCATTGAATAATTCTATCTATTTATAAGTTCGATAAATAAACACATTCATATTCCACCACAAGACCTGCTTGCCGCGGGACATCCCGTTTTTCTCCGCCACTTTTTGGGAGCGGACGTTATGGACGTCGATGATGGAAATAATGGATTCCGCCTGGTCCCTGGCAAATCCGTACTCTTTAAACCGGATGGCGGCTTCGGTGGCGTACCCCTTCCCCCAGAACTTTTTTAACAACGAGTAGCCCACCTCCACCTCGGTTTTATCGTCTATGTCCTGCGCCAGGAGGCCACATTGACCGACCATTTCCCCGGTTTTTTTATGGATCAGGGCTTGCAGGCCGTAGCGATGTTCCCGGTATCGGGTCAATTGCTTTTCGATCCAGTTTTTTGCCCTTACTTCGTTTGGAGCGGGTTCCACAAAAGGGAAAAACTCCAGGGCTTCCGGATCGGCGAAAAAATCCGACCAGGCCTTGACATCTTCCGGAACCAAAAATCGGGTGAACAGCCGCTCGGTTTCGAGGCCGTCCTCGTAAATATATCTATCCATCATGGTGGGTTTTCAACAAAAACTCCTGCTGCAATTCTTTGGCAGTTTTGGTGGAACCATCGGAGCTCCAGCCCGGCTGCCCAAAAAGTTGAAAAAAAACGTCTTTCAGCGTTTTCGAGCGCCTCAGGTCCCTGAATATCCTCAAAAATTCGTGCAGGTGAAGGAAAAACGGGTTGTTCGAACCCGGGTCGTTCAACACCCCGAATTCCACCTTTTCCACTTCCGGTTCGTATTTCTGATAGGTCCCGAACATCCGGTCCCAAATAATTAAAATCCCGCCGTAGTTCTTGTCCAGGTAGCGGATATTGGAGCGTGGTGGACCTCGTGCAGTCCGGGGGTCACGAATATGGAGGCAGGGAGGCCGTAGCTCTTGACATGCTGGGTGTGTTGTAAAAACTGGTACAGGGCGTTGAAAATCAGCGCCAGGGTAATCATGCCGGGTTCAAAGCCCAGAGCAGGCATCCATAGCCACCAGAAATGCTTGTAGAGCATGACCGCCCATCCGTTGCGAAGGCCGATACTGAAATTGAAATACCGGGACGAGTGGTGCACCACATGAGCAGCCCACAGGATTCGGATCTTATGGCTCCAGCGGTGGTGCCAGTAAAAGGTGAAATCGTCGCCGATGATGGCCAGAATCCATACCCACCAAGCCCAGCCGAGCGATTCATAGCCGAGCCATTCGAGCCGCAAAGGCGTAAAAAAGCTGAAAGACAAAGAAAAACAAGCCGATCTCCAGGGCCTTTTTGCTCAGTACGCCGAGGATCAGTCCGCCAATACCGATAAAAAAATTGGTGACGAGGTCTTTCACCTGGTAGGTGCCGTCCCTCCGCTTCCGGCTGAGCGCGAGTTCAGAAAAAACAATGATTGCAAAGGCTGGAACGATCAGGATGAAAGGACTCATACAGGTTAGTTGGCTCGTCGTATACTTGCGAAAGTTACTTAAATTTGCCATTCCATATCGAGAAGCCCATGAAAAATACTTACCTCTTCCTCTTTACCTTTCTCCCTCTTTTTATTCAGGCACAACTGAACGGAACCTACACCATTGGAGGCGCCAATCCCGATTATGCCAGCATTGGAGCGGCCGTGACGGCGCTAAACCAAACCGGCGTAAATGGGCCCGTCGTGTTTAATATCCGGGACGGTTCCTACGTCGAACAGTCATTGATAAACGCCATCCCGGGCTCCTCCCTCGCCAATACGGTGACTTTTCAAAGCGAGTCGGGTGACAGCAGCGCGGTAATTTGGGAGTGGCTCAACGGAACCCTGGCCACCAACTACGTTTTTTTTGCCCAAAACCTGACAAATGTCTATTTTAAAAAACTGACCCTGAAACGGCCCGCGACGGGCAACAACGGAAGAACGGTGGCCTATATCTCCAACTCCGCCAATATCCATTTTGAAAACTGCGTCATCAGCGGTTCGGGCGAGGCCAATAACCACCAGGAAAACCTCATCGATGTGGCCTTGTGCAGCAGCCTGTATTTTAAAAACAATCGCTTTGTAAACGGCTTTACCGCGGTGACCTTCGCCGGGAATTACCAGGGTCCCTTTGTGGATTACGCTTCCCTGGAGGGAAACCAGTTTTTTAACCAAAAGGAGGCGGGATTTTACGGCGTTTTCCTGGACCATGCGGATGTAATCGACAATTCCTTTTTCTCGGTCAACAAAAACGGATGCACGGCCATCATAATCGCAGATTCGGACAACGCCAGCACGGTCACGGGCAACTATATCGAATTCACCAATACCATCCTCAGCGGCAATACGGGGATCGAAATCACTAATAAATCCGGGGCCGCAGCCAAAACCCGGATTTCCAACAATATGATCGCGACTTTTGGCGGGGATGGGGCTTCGAGCGGAATCCTCGTGAAATCGTCGACCGGGGTCGAGCTGTATTTCAATACGGTGCGTATCCGCAAAAACCCCGGCTGGGAATGTTATGCGGTAACTATCACGAACTCCCAGCAGATCGAGCTGCTCAACAACAATTTCGTCTGCGAAGGAAGTCCGACCGTGGCCAACTTTCCTGCAAATATCAACGCAGGCGATTACAACAACTTTTATACCGATCCGGGGGTAAACTGGCTTAATACGCTCGACGCCGGCGCACACTCTCACTCCGTCGATCCCAATTTCCTCTCTGCATACGACCTGCACATCGCCACTTCCGACCTGGCCGATGCGGGCACGCCCCTGGCTTCCATAACCGAAGACTTCGACGGCGAATCCCGCGATCCGCTACACCCCGACATCGGGGCGGATGAATTTCTTCCTGCAGACCTCGACGTGGGTATCCTTCGTTTCAATTCGCCGGTTCGGTTTGTCACCTACTGCGATACCCTGCCGGACATGGTGGTGACGCTGAAAAATTACGGACTGAACACCCTGATTTCCGCAAATATCGTCCTGACTGTAAACGGCATCGTGCACAGCACTTACAACTGGACAGGCGCCCTGCCTTATCTGAGCGAGGAAGAGGTAGTCCTCGGCACGTATCCCTTCGTCGACGCCACCCGCTACGACCTGCATGCATTTACCACCCTGCCAAACGGCCTGACGGACGAATTCCTGGACAACGACGGGACCGGTTTTCTCAACTTTCACCTGCCCCTTTCGGGCGATTATTCCCTGGGCGGCGCCAACGCCGATTTTGCCACGCTCAGCGAGATGAACGCCAATTTGATCAACGCCGGCCTGTGCGGCGCCACCACCATCCTGATCGCCGACGGCACGTACGATGACAATATAATCATCGACACCATTCCCGGCTCTTCGGCCGAAAATACGCTTTGGATCACCTCGGCCTCGCAGGACAGCACCAAGGTGGTCATCACCGACGATTACCCTTCTCCCTACAAACAACTGGTCTTTCTTGACGAGGTGAGCTACGTCACCCTCAGCCATTTGACTTTCGACGACGACGGGGCGGGCCTCGACGACCTGATCCGATTCCGTTTCGGCCACGATCTGGCCATCACCAATTCCTACCTGCAAGGGTATTACTGCAACTGCGCCCAGAACACCGATAAAGCCATATACGGAGTAGCTGTGGACTCAAACCTCACGATCCGGCAAAACCGCATCCAGGCATCCAATGAGGGGTTTATCCTTTCCGGAAACCTGGTAAACGGCCGCGAGGAATCGGTCAACTTCCTGGTAGAGCAAAACCTGGTTTACGGGAGCATTATCATCCTCGAGGCCGCCCGGCCTCTTCTCAGGGATAATATCTTTCACGGGACCTTCAGCCGGATCCAGGACTGCGGTGGGTTTGATATTCTGCGAAACCAGTTTTGGGGGGGCTTTGCCCTATACACCAGCACAGGCGACTCGGCTTCCCTTTTCCAAAACAACGCGCTTTTCCACCACGAGCCCAGCGGCGCCAGCGTGTCCTGGGACTGGGCCCTGTTTCTCAATGGGTCTAGCGACGTGGACATCCGGCACAATACCCTCAAGGGGGCTTTCAATGCGGGCGCGCTCGGCGTGACCTTCAGTTCGGATGTCAGAGCTTACAATAACATCTTCCACCAGTCGGCCTTTAACAGCAATACCCTGGTATCTCAGAACACCGCCGGTTCGTTGATTTCCGACTACAATATCTTTTTCAGAAACGACTCCTCGGTCAACGTGTTGACCCTCCGGCAATCCAGCTTCGGGCAGGATCTGAATTCGTATTTTATCGACCCCAAATTTTCAAGTCACCCCGACAGCCTGTTTTACCCCAGCAACGGATTGATGAACGACCTGGGAATTCCCCTGGGCGTAGCCGAAGACCTCTTCCAGAATCCCCGCCACCCCCTGCACCCCGAAATGGGCGCCATCGAATTCGCGTTGGCCCCTGTGGTCGATCTTGGCCCCGACCGGGACTTGTGCGAGGGGATCTTGCTGGATGCCCTGAATCCCGGCGCCGACTACTTGTGGAGCGACGGATCGACCGGACAAACCTTGCTTGCTACCGAAAACGGCTTCTACTGGGTGCAGGTATCCACCCCGCTGGGCATAGCAAGCGACACGGTACATATCAATCTGATTCCGGCGCCCACCGTTCAACTCGAAGATATCTTCATCTGCACGGGCGACAGCACCACGATCAGTGTGGATATCGAGGACGTAGATTTTCTTTGGAGCACAGGCGACACGACGGCTTCCATTCAGGTCGGCCAGGCCGGTTTTTACACCCTGACGGCGACGAATTCACTGGGTTGTTCGGATCAGGATACCCTTGAATTGAGCTTCTACCCCGTTCCGGATATCGGATTTCAGATAGCGCACGAAACCTGCCTGGGCGATTCCACCGGCGCGATCTCGGCCATTGTCGGCGGAGGGCAGGGCGATTTCAGCTATGCCTGGGAAAACAGCGCGGAGACGGGGCCTACGCTTTCCGGCCTTTCTCCTGGCATTTACACCCTGTTGCTGACAGACGGGTCTTGCCACTATACGGATAGCGCAGAGGTGTTGCCCGGGATCGATCCCCAGGCGCTCATACTAAATGCCGATTCGGCTTGTGTGATGGAGCCCTATTTCTTTTTGAACGGCTCCGTCGATGCCAATGAATACGCCTGGTTTATCGAAGGAACGATGGAGAGCGAGGAATCCGAATTCGAATATACCTTCGAAGTCGCAGGGAGCTACCTAATTGGTTTGGTGGCTGCGTCCGGCGTTTGCTCGGACACCGCTTATTACTCGCTGGTGGTGCAGAGCGACAGCATTTGCAATCCGCCTTCCTTTGTTTTTGAAAATAGTTCGGGCTACCGCATTTTCCCCAATCCGGCGAAGGATATTTTATACATCCGGGGTTGCCCTCCGGTACCACTGTCGAGATTTACGACATCACCGGTATTTTGCGGCTCCGGGAGGAGGAGAGCGATGGGGTGATCGAGGTGTCGGGGCTGGCGGCGGGGTTTATCAGGTGGGGTTGGCGGGCTTTGGAGGGAAGTAATTATCATAACGCCGTCTGACCGCTGATTCAACGGATTTTATGATTTCACAGAGGGTTTTGCACCTGAAGCAAGGACCTAAAAAATCAGCGGAATCATTAAATCAGTTAAATCAGTGGTCCGCCTTTTACCCCAAACAACATCAACTCCTCCTCGTCGCCGGGGAGTTTGATCATTTTCTCGTGGGAAAAGCCCAATTTTTCAAGGAGGTGGACGGAGCTTTTGTTGTAGGAAACGGCGA
>JADJBL010000013.1 GCA_016703765.1 Saprospirales bacterium | reverse complement strand
GGCCATATAGGAAAGCAAAACTAAAAAGGGTGACTAAGCTTGTGAAAAACAATCTCATAGTTTAATGATTTTGAAGGTTTTAAAAACCTGATAGTCGTTTGACACCAGGGTAAGCAGGTACGTTCCAGAGGGAAGGGTTGTCAGATCGATACTCGAATTTTCAAGTGTCCCACCGGCAACTGTTTGAGCAGCGATGTCGGTAAGCCGGTATTCCCGGAAACCGGGGAAATCCGTTTCTACAGTTATCAATCCCTCCGCAGGATTGGGGTAGCATTTCACGGTGTATTGGTTGCCGAATGGATCTTCTATTGTTCCTGTCGTGCATTCAGCGGTTGATTGAATAACGCCAACCAAATAAAATACTGTAGAACAAGGCGTACCGATGGGCTTTGTATAAATCTCTCCCAAAGAGTACTCAATCGTCATGGCGCTGTTGGTCACCCTAGCGCCGGTTGCTGTGAAAGTCCCCTGAGCGCGACTCACGAGGGACAGGAGAAGAAGAAGCGGAAAAAATAAAGTAGTTTTCTGTTCATACGGCAACTGTTTTTATGTACAATTATTTAGCTAAAATCGAGCTGAGATCAGTGAATAAAAAATACAGATTTATTTAAAGGTTTTTGATATTATTCCAGACATGGGTAATTGCAATGATTTTGAAACTGGTTTGACTTTTAACGACCCTTTTAATCCCTAAATGAAAGTGGTCGTTGTGCCCGCCATCTCTGATAACGCCCAAGTCCTTATACGTTTTTTTAAGCTCTTTTAGCTTGGTGTACAAGGAGTTGAACATTTTGTTGGTGCCGACTACCACAAAACGAAATCCCTGTTGGACATGAGCATGGAAAAGTTCGAAATTGGCATCGGTGTCAAAATTGACGGGCCCTTGGTTAGATTTACCGTATTTATCCAAATACCTCCCGTCGAATGCAGATCCATCATAATGTGTTTCGTGCCTTGTATCTGACCCTTTGGCAAGCCTTGGTGAATTCCCTTTTCCCGTTGATGCGTCGCCCGTGAGAATTTCCGCCTGCGGATGTGATTGGAGAAAGGAACCTAATGCGTTGATAAGGCCGGCAGCTGTCTGGGGGTTCATATATCGATCCTCCTCCACGTCATCGGGCTTATAGGTTTTCAAAAATTTGCCAAACGACAAATCACCAGCCCCTTTGACATTTCCACTTCCATCCTGCATTTCTACCAAGCCATCCGAATTCACAGGTAAAACCACCTGTTTTCCCTGGTATTCCACCCGAACGCCCGACGGGTTTCCTGCGGTGTCTTTTTCTATTGTGGCAGTTAAAGGAGAAGTATCCTGATCATCATCATAACAGACTTCTTCTCCTTCATAACATACTTCTTCAGGCAGAGCCGTTTCTTCTTCCGGATAATACATTTCTTCTTCCGGATAACATGCATCTTCTTCCTGATAATACATTTCATCTTCCGGGTCACACGTTTCATAGACCTTTCCGAGCCTTCCTGTTTTTGAATAACAGGCCCTGGAGAAAAGAAAAGAGGAGGAGGGGCAAGCGATTCTATATCTTTATCATAAAAGACAGGTTGATTTGCACTTGCCCTACCCGCATGATTGATTCCTTTTTTGATAGATCCTTTCCAATATTTAATTTTTGAAACAACTTCAATTAATCTCATTCAAAACGAAAATACCAATATAAAGGAATTCTGAGCCTTTCAAGTTTCAAGCCAATTTTGTAGGCATCTATCAACAGGTATAAAAACTTATCTTCGTTTTCGGCATCCTGAACCTCTTTGATAAACTGTGGATATTGGTCCGGCGGGATATTCTGGCAGCCCTGGGAAAAGGAAGAGTCTTCTCCTCCCAAATGAATGTTTATTGCCGTATGCCCTGTACCCGTGTAGCGATCATCATCTTTTCGGATGGCTTCAATGGACCGGTCAAGGTCTTTTTGCTTAAAGTAACCTGGCACTTTGCCCAGGTTTTTGGTGTCATCGCGTAGCACTTCTACATTGCCCTGGGATCTAAGGGCGGTATACCTGTAACTACTTTCACCTTGCCCCCCTGTTATATTGCTATTTTCCTCCACCACCTTTTTGGCAACCTTTTGATGGGCCGACGATTTGGTACCATGCTTACCGAGCCCGTAGGTATATTGGCCGTCCCGGAGGTGAGCGGCTCCCAGGGTATCCCCTGAGGTTCCGGGGTCGACCGACCCTTTTCTTTCTTTGACGTGTTTAACATCCTGGTCGTCTATCCAAAGGCTTACGATGATATCGTCCCAGGTATCCTGAGCGCCAATGTCTGCAGCGTCGTTGACCGTTTTTTTATTTGTTCTTGCACCCCCTCCGTCCGAAAAGTGAGATTGGTTTTTCGGTTGGAGGTTCTTGTCCGAAGATTGCTGATCGGCGGGTTTTCCTGCGTTATCCTGTGCCTTTTGATAAGCGTCTGCCGTGGCGGTTTGTTTGATGTTTCCATCCTGGTCAAACACCACTCCGCGAATGCCTAACATGTTGATATGGCCGCTTCTGGGATCCAGGTAGCCTCCGGCTTCCCCGATTACCTGCGCGTAGTAGTCGTAGCGTTCGCCTTCAACTGCGTCTTTGGGCACCAGGATCCGGCCAGGCTCGGTAAATGCGCCGATAAGGGCTTGGTTCAATTGGGGTAAAGCGCTTTCCAGTGCAATTCTGGTTTTCGTCCCCAACTGGCCATCGGCTTTTTTATGCCGGTTGAGCAGTTCGGGGTGTAGCAACTGGAAGTCCATAATTTTTTTGATGGTTTCTTCCTCGAAGGTCCGGTCGGTGCTCCACTGGGCCTCCGGGACGCCCAGGGCCATTTGGAGTTTTCGAATCCAATCGAGCGGGAAACGCCCTACTTGGCCACCATGTCCTGCGTTGTTAAACTCCTGGGCAGCTTTGATGGTATCTGCATCATAAGCGGGGGTTTCAGAGGTATCCGGGCTTTTTTGAACCGGATGGGTATGGGAGCCGGGATTGGCAAAAGAGGCCTTTATATGCTTATCAGGAGGCATAAAGCCCGCAACTTGGCGGTCTGTACCAGATTCTTTTTCAGCAGCGGGTTGGGCCGGCCGGGGGCGGCGGGACAGAAATGTACGAACAGGCATTTGGTTTTTTAAGGTTTAAAGGCTTCGACAATATACAAATGATTGTCATTCCGATCCTCTTTTGTCTGGCAAACTATTTTTGAATAAGTATTAGGTGAATATGACAACTTAAAAATTGTAAAGCCTATTCTGACGGCCTGCAGTTGCCAGAATAGGCTTTACAAAGGTGAAAGTGCAGCCTTTGGCTTGCACTTTCATCCTCTTAATTTTTTGCCTTGAGCTATTTAATCAACCTCAAATTAAACGGATACTCGTACATCTCTCCCTGGTTGGCCTTCATGGCGGCCATGATGCCAAACACCAGCGCGGCGATACCGATGATAGCCAGGAGTAAAAATCCGACGGCGATGATCATCAGGATGGCGCCGCCGATGGCAAAGATGGAAACCGTAATCTGGAAGTTGAGCGCCTCCTTGGCATGGGTCTCGACGTAGCTCGATTTGTCGCGCTGCGTCAGCCAGATAATCAGAGGGGCGAGGACGTTACCAAAGGGGATGATGAAACCGGCGATGATGCCAAGGTGAGCGAACGTGGCCCACATGCGTTCGTCGCGTTCACTGAGTTGACCGGGGTTGTCTAACGGTTCGTTGTCCATAATAATAGTGTGTGGTTTGGTTTTTTAATTCGCTAAAATTAACTCCCCGCTTCGGAGTTTCCAAAATTTGCTATACCAAAGGCACTTTGCTACCGATAAAATAGTGACTGGAGATTGGTGACTAGTGACTAGTGACTAGTGACTGGTCTCTTTTTGGCAAAGCCAAAAAGGCTTCCGTTAAACTTTAAACTTTTCAACTCTTCAACTTTTCAAATACTATCTCTCCATATAAACCTTCAACTGGTAAGATCGGGACTTTCCACCTATAGCCACGCAAGGACCGATTGCGTACGCCTGAACATAGCCGTTTTTTAAGGCCTTGATCTCATAACAGGCGCCCGGCGTCACTTCCACTTCAAAGCGCCCGCTGAAATTGGTCAGGTAGGTAGCTGTCATCCGGCCCGTATCGCGGTCGAAAATCTGTACTTCCACATCCTCCAGGGGGAGGCCGGTCGACTCCTGAAAAACGACGCCTTCGAGCGTGTACACCGGGTTAGGGGTCAGGGAAATAAGGAGTTGAATGGGCTCACCGGGGGGCAGGTTGTAGGTGCAGCGGATGGCCAGGCCGGGCAAATAATGCGGAATCTGGACCAACAACTCGCAACAGGCATTGTGGGGTATTTCCCAGCGTGCCCGGCCGTCGATCACCCGCAAGGTATCCGGGCGGCAAGCGGCTGTCAGGAAGCCTCCTCCCAAATAGGCGCGGGTCTCGGCATCCTGGATCTCCAGGTCGATGGGATGAGCTATTTTCCGAAAGGAAAACAGGTCGTCTTTCCCCGCTCCGCCCCGCCGGTCGCTGGAAAAATAGCCGCATGTTCCGGTTTCTTCCCAGATAAAGCCGAAATCGTCGGAGGAGCTGTTGATCGGGGCGCCCGGATTATAGGGCGCGGACCAAATCCCCGTTTTTTCTTCCCGGGAGAAGAATATGTCCAGGCCTCCCAGCCCGGCCCAGCCGTCGGAGGAGAAGTAAAGCAGGCCATCCAGGGAGAAATAGGGAAACACTTCGCTGCCCTGGGTATTGATATCCGGGCCCAGGTTGAAGGGTGGACCCCAAACGCCGTTGACGCGGTCGGCGTAGTAGAGATCCAGTCCGCCGTGGCCGCCGGGCATGTCCGAGGAAAAATACAGGCGCCTCCCGTCGCGCGACAGGCAGGGGTTCATGACGGAATATTCCCCGCTGTTGATGGATAAGGGAATGGGATCGGTCCAGCCTTTATTTCCCGGCAGGCGGCGGGCATGGTGGATTCCGAGGCGCAATAAGCCGGCATCGTCCCTCCCCTTCCCGCTGCCCGGTGCATTTCCGGTAAAAAAAACCTCCTCGAAATCCGCCGAAAAATGGGCGGAGGCCTCGTGAAAGCGGGAACTCAAAGCCTCGTTAAAAACCTCCGGAGGACTATACGTATAGGAGCCGCAAAGGGTGGCGTCCAGGGTTTTGCGCGAGCAGTGGAACAGGTCGAGAAACCCCTCCCCCGTCCAGGCATCCTGATAATTGGCCAGGCCTTCGACGGGCCGGTCGCTGCAAAACACCAGGCCCCGCTCGTAAATGGCGGGGCTAAACTCCCGGTATTCGGAGTTGATCCCCAGGGGCTGGGCTTCCCACCAACCCGTGCCCCGGCTCTGGAGCGCCTGGATATCCCTGCAGGCAGCGGCCTGCTCGCGGGCCAGTGGGTCTGAGGGCACGCTTCCAAGGTATCTCTGATAATAGGCAAGGGCTTCGGGGTATTTTTCGGCTCTCTGCAGGGTGCGTGCAAAGTGCAGCATATAGGTGGGCCGCACATCCGACCAGTCCTCCACCTGGCGAAAGCGTTTCTCGGCCTCCTCGAAATATCCGCTCCGCCGGTAACATTCGCCGAGCAGGGCCGATCGACGGCTGGAGGTCCTTTTCACCTTTGAATTTTCGAGTAATTGGATGGCGCCCTGGAAGTCGAGCTCGGCCATCATTTTTTCGGCCTTCTTCAACAGGCCGGTTTGGGCGGGAAGTTGAAAAACGAGGAAAAAGGAAAAAAGGATCGTGTTCAGGGGTTTCATATGTCATTTGTTCGGGCCGGAATTACCAGAAAAACCGGGGCGTAGAGATGCGACGGGCCCGGACTTTCCACTCGTAACCCATCGTCCATTCCAGGGAACCGCCGCTGGGGCCGGAAAGTTGCGAAAATGGAATGTCGTAGGAGAGCCCGATGCGCAAGCCGTTTTCAAGCTGTAAAACGGTAAACAGGCCGCCCGATTGCCCCAGGCCTTTTCCAGGTCCGTTATAGGGTGCGCCGCTTTGAAAAGACAGCCCGGTCAGCAAGAGGTCCCGGTAAAAAAAGCCGCTGTAAAAATCCCAGGAGGCCGGAGCGGCATACGGTTCTTTTCCCCATACCGCGCTAAACAGCGCGGCCCCTAGTATTCGCCAATCGTCCGTCAGGTCCCAATCTCCGCCGGCCATGGCATAGGCGTGGCGCAGCCGGCGCGTGGAAAAGGGACCGGCGCTGTCGTAAAACAGGTCTTGTTCCAACAGAGATGGACAGGACAGGCCGGCGTACCAATGGGGCGCCTGGACCAATACGCCTACCCCGATGACGGGGCTCCACCAGGAGGCGGGCATTTGCGGGAAAGCATCGTCGATAGGGGTTTCCAATTCGAGCTCGCTCCAGTCGACGCGGTAATTTTCCATACCAGCCTGCACCCCCGCGCTCAGCCGGATTTTCTCCAACTGGATTCGGTAGGCGTAAACGGCCTGTAATTGGGTAAACCGGGCGGGGCCGGCCCAATCGGATTGAACGTGAAAGCCCAGGCCGATGCGCTTGTTCCGAAGTCCGCTGTGGACATTGAAAAAAGCGGTCCTCGGAGCCTCTTCCATGCCCATCCATTGAGAACGAAAAGACAGGCCGCTCTGCAAATAGCCTTTGGCGCCGGCGTATGCGGGGTTGTAGGCGATCTGCTGAAAAAGGTGGTGCGTAAGCTGAGGTCGTTGCTGGCTATAGCTTTTTACAGAAAAAGCCGAAAAGCACAAGATCAGAGCGGATATGGCCAGTGCATTCCTCATATATATACGTCGAGGATGAAAAGGGCCCCGAAAATAAGGCTCGCAAAACCGTTGGTGGTGAAAAATGCCCTGTTCACCCGGCTCAGGTTGTTGGGCGACACGATCAGGTGCTGGTAAATCAACATGGAGAGGAAAAATCCGGTCGCAACCCAGGTGATCCAACCGAAGATCTCCGGCAGGGTTTGGGATACCATAAAAACAGCCGAGGTGATGAAGCCGGCACAAACAAGGTGCAGCGCGATCGACAGGCCCAGCGCTCCCCGCCTGCCCAGGGCCACGGGGATGGAAAAAAGCCGGTGGGTCTTGTCGAATTCATCGTCCTGTAGGGCGTAAATGATGTCGAAGCCGGAAACCCAGCACAACACCGCGCCGCCGAACAAAATGGGAACCAAATGGAAGACGCCCGCGACGGCCAGGTATGCTCCGATAGGCGCCAGGGCAAGGCCCAGGCCGAGGATCAGGTGGCACAACGGAGTGAATCGCTTGGTATAACTGTAACCGAGTACCACCAGAAGCGCTACCGGAGAGAGGTAAAAGCAGATCGGGTTGATCAGCCAGGTGCAGAGAATAAAGGAAAGGGAGGAGGCTATTACAAAACCGAGGGCCGATTTGGGGGTGATAGCGCCGGAGGGAATTTCGCGGCTTGCCGTCCTCGGGTTTTTGCGGTCGATATGGCGGTCCGCGTACCGGTTAAAGGCCATGGCGGCGCTCCGCGCAAACACCATGCAAAGAAGGACGAGGACCAATTCCCGAAACGGAAACTCGCTTTCGGGCCGGTGCAGGTGTCCTAAAAAAAATCCCACCATCGCAAAAGGAAGTGCGAAAAGCGTATGGCTGAAAGCGATGAGGGAGAGGTATTTTTTCATAATTGAATAGTTGAAAAGTTGAAAAGTTTAAAGTTTAAAGAGCGCCTTTTCGGCTTCGCCAAAAAGCATTAGTCAACTTTTAAACTTTTCAACTATAAACTATTCAACTTTTCAACTTCTAAAAAAATTATTGGGCGGGCGTACCGGTCGCGGCGCCTTGCGGAGCATTGACGGTGCCTTTCAGGTAGATAAACGATTGCTGCGGATTGGTATTCGCGGTGATCGTCACTTTCTTGTTTTGTACGCCGCTCTTGCCTTTGGAGTCAAACTGAACGGTGATGGCGCCTTCTTTGCCCGGTGCGATGGGCTCTTGCGGCCAGGAAGGAACCGTGCAGCCGCAGCTTCCTTTGGCGGAGTTGATGATCAGCGGCTCGGTGCCGGTGTTCTTGAATTTGTACACGTGGTTGACGGCTTCGCCCTGATCCACCGTGCCGAAGTCAAATTCGGTCTCGGTAAACTGGATGTTGGTCGTCGGGCCGGTGGGAACGGTGGCTGCAGCATCCTGCGGAGCGCCGGTGGCATCGGTAGCCATTCCGTCGGCGGTCGTGGAAAGACCTGTGGCAGGGGTTTCCGTGCCGGTTACACTCTGAGCGGCTTCATCCCGGACAGCGCTGTCGTTTTTACAGCTGACAAAAGTGCCGGCGATGGCCAGCGCAAACAAACCTAATTTGATTCGATTCATCATGTTTCTTAATTTTTTTTCAAAATTTTTCTTTGGACTGCCCACAAAATTAGAGAATCCATTCTCTAAGGGTGTTAAGGGCCTTTCAATTTTTGTTAACGAAGTGTTAACTTAAAAATCCTCCCTACAGCCTCCAAATCCATTGCATTCAGGCACCCCTCCGCACTCAGCCCCCCTTTCCTTGCGCTGCAGACCCCGAAATGCATATCCAGCATGCCGTTTTTGCTGTGGGCGTCGGGATTGATGGAAATGAATACCCCTTTTTCCCGGGCGTAGGGTATCCAGGTCCAGTCGAGGTCGAGGCGGTAGGGATTGGCGTTCAGTTCGATGGCGACGCCATGTGCCGCGCAGACGTCGATCACCTTTTTGTGGTCGATCGGATAGCCTTCCCGGCTGAGGAGGAGGCGACCGGTGGGGTGTCCCAGAATGGTGGTGCGGGGGTGCTCGATGGCGGCGATCAGCCGACGGGTGGCTTTTTCCTCATCCATCCGGAGGTTGGAGTGCACGGAGGCGATGATGAATTCGAATCCGGCGAGGATATCGGGTTCGTAATCCAGGCGGCCGTCGTTGAGTATATCGCTTTCGATGCCCTTGAAAATGCGGAAAGGCGCCAGTTCTGCGTTGAGCGCATCGATCTCGGCCCACTGCGCCTGCACGCGGTCGGGCTTGAGGCCGTTGGCGTAAAAAGCAGACTGGGAGTGGTCGGTGATTCCCAGGTATTGGTAACCCAAAGACCTGGCGTGCAGGGCCATCTCTCTCAGGGTGTGCATGCCGTCGCTATAGGTGGAGTGGGCGTGCAGAAGCCCTTTCAGGTCGGTTTCCGCCACTAACTTAGGAAGTTGTTTGTTTTGGGCCCAATTCACAGCAGAGGGGTTATCTCGGAGCTCCGGTTCTACGAAGGGCAATCCGGCCGCAGCAAAAAGGAGTGCTTCTTCCGGCGAAGGAGCGTTTGAAGTCGCAATTTCGCCCCAGATGGCTTCTCCTCCGGTGGTTTGGAGCCAGGCCGTTCCGAAATTTTCGGCTCCGGCCGTGTGGACCTTTACGGGAAATGGAGAAAAAGGGGGCTCCGGCAAGGTCCCTTCGACCAACAATTCGATCTCGCTCACGATATTGGCCTTTCGGCGGATGGCGCCGGTCAGTTCGATCCTTTGGCCCGGAAGTTGGGCCCGCAGGCGTTCGAGCAGGGCCAGGGCCTCTCCTTCTACCGCTCCGTAGTGAAAGAGGTTGCGGGTTCCCTGAAAAAACTCCAGTTTCTTGCGCAGGTCCTCCTGCGTTTTGGCCCCGAAGCCTTTCAATTCCACCAGTCGGTTTTCGTTGACGGCATAGAGCAGTTCGCCGATCGACTCGATGCCCAGGTCCTGCCAAAGGGTGCGGATCTTTTTGGGTCCAGGCCCTGCACCTCCAGCACTTCCAGGAGGCCGGCGGGGGTTTGGGCTTTATAGCGCTCGAGGGTTTCCATTTTTCCGTTTTCCACCAACTCCCGGATCTTGCCGCTGATCGCGTTCCCCACTCCCTTCAGGGCCGATAATTGCTCCTCGGATAAAGCGGAGAGCGGTTGGTCCATTTTCCGCAATTGCAGGCAGGCGTTCTGGTAGGAACGGATCTTGAAGGGGTTCTCATCGTGCAGCTCCATCAGCTCCCCGAGCAATTGGAAGGATTTTGCGATTTCTTTATTGGTCATGCGGGGTGTTTTTTTGCTTAAAAGTAAAAATTTTACCCAGCATAACCCTTCTCCGAAAATGCCGGAAGGCTTGGAAAATTTGTAAAATTGCCCTAAATATGCACGAACATGGTCCCCAGAATAGCGCTCCTGATCTTGATCTCTTTTTTTATTTTACAATGTGGAAGCGGAAAGGAGGAAGCATCAGGCGGCCATGGAACGGAAGGGGAAGCCGGGAAGTTGGCGGCCCCTGTTCCCGCAGCAAGCCATATTGCTGCCATTCCCGAATTGGCGGCCTATAAAAAGGACCTCGAACGAATTTTAACCTCTCCCCTACCGGTTTTAACCCTTCCCGACGCGGAGCTGCACGACGAGCAAGAGCGCCTGGCGCAGGAATTGGCGCTTGGCGACAGCCTTTTCTTGAAAGAAGCTCGGAAGACGGATACCGGGGAGGCTTTGCATAACGAGATCATGGAGATCCGCCTATTGCAAAAAGAAGAAACCCAGCGATTAAAATTGAACTGCGAAAACGGCCAATGCTATTGGGTGGAACTTTACAATTTTTATTATCGAAATACCACCGCCGCCATTGTCGATATTTTGGAAAAAAAAGTGCTTCGCGTCGACTACCTGGAGTCGGAGCAGCCTGCACTCAATGCCAGACTAAAAAGGATCGCCCGGGAAATTGCGCTAAACACCCCCGAAATAAAAAAAGAATTGGGGGCAGACCTCGAACAGGCGAAAGTCGTTTTCAAGGATTCCAAATGCGAGCGGTCCCTTCACCTCTGCGTGGCGGTTGTTTTTATTTTAAAAGACCGGGCCCTTTGGGTCATTGTCGATTTGAACGATCATTTCGCGATCGGATACAAGTGGAGCGGGCTGCCCGATGAAAACCGGCCCTTTGTCATGACAGAAAGAAGTCTCCAAAACGAATATATCATGGAGCATTTCTGCGGCGTGGATCAGGTTCTTACGAAGGATGAATGGGAAATCAACTCCAACCTGACCAGCTCGGACGGACTGGAGGTTAAAAATGCCCGATTTCGGGGCCGGGAAGTCCTCCACAGCGCCAAAATCGTGGATTGGCATGTGAGTTATTCATTTAAAAAAGATTTCGGATACAGCGATGCGATGGGCTGCCCCATGTTCAGCTCCGCAGCCAATGTCGCTTTTCGCGGCACGGAACTGGAGGATATCGTGGAGAACGGGGCGTATTCCGGTTTTGCTTTGATCATGGATTTCAGAAGCCCGGTCTGGCCTCTTCCCTGCAATTACCGCTATCAAAACCGATATGAATTTTACAAGGACGGCAGGTTCCGCATTTGCGGGGTCAATATGGGCCAGGGCTGCGGCGTGACGGGCTGGTACAGGCCCGTTTTCCGAATCGATCTCGGCCAGGCAGGAGCAGCTCAAGCGGTGGAACAATGGGGCGAAAAAAAATGGGAACCCCAAACCAGCGAATTTTGGCATTTGCAAAGTGAACAAACCGCATACTCCCCCGAAGGATATTTATTCAAAATTTCAGAGGGCGATGGAAGCGGTTTTTTTCTGCAACCCGGGTCCGGAGCGGCTCGCCCGGACAATGCTTTTTCTTATTTCGCCGTCCAACACCCCGGCGTGGATGAAGGGGAAAAGGACCTCTCCACCTTCGGGCCCTGCTGTAATACCGATTACCGCCAGGGACCCGAGCAGTTCATCGAACCCGCGGAGGGTATTTCCGAAAAACATAACATTCTTTGGTATGTGCCCCAAATGGCCAACAACAACGAGCCCGGCAGCCAATACTGCTGGACGGAGTTGACGCTCAAGGAAGGGAAGCAATCCTTTTCGGTTTGGCCCGGGATCGTGGGCCCCATGTTCGTTCCATTTACAAATCAACATTGACATGTCAAAAAGAAAGCCAAACTCTTCCAAAAAGCCGGCTGCGGCGCCCATTGCCCCGGCGGGCAAAAAGAGACTTTTTTACATGCTATTCGGCTTGTTATTCTTTTCTGTTTTGGCCTACCTGATTGTTGCAAAAGGAAAATCAGAGGCTTCGGCCGCAGGGCAAATGGGCGCTGCCGATTATTGCAAAACAGGGCCCGCCTTCGCTTCCCAGTTTGGGCTGCAACTGCCTGTCGCCATAGACCTCCGTCAGCAAAGGGACAGGGGATTATCCATCATGGAGGGCCGGCAAGGCGGGAAGACCCTCCACCTGCCGGAATGGGAGCAGGCAGGGTACCTCGGCCCCCATGCGATCGACCGAAAAGGGAATATTTACGTGGCTCCCGCGCCGAATATCAACCTGGAATACAATCCTCCCGAGGAACAAAACAAGGTCTATATCGTGGGAAGTCAAACCGGGAAGATGGAGAAATACCTCGATCTGCCTTGGGTCAGCCCCCCCACTGCCAATAACCCTTTTGGGGTGGTTGGTTTGACCTATGATTGCGAAACGGAAAGTTTGTATGCCGCCTCCATCGCGGGCTCGGGGTTTAAAGAAGAAGTCGGCCGGATCTACCGCATCGACCTGGAAACGAAGGCCGTGGCAGATCAACTAGAGGGAGTCGATGCGATTGGCATCGGCGTATTTAACCATCCCGGCGGAAAGCGTCTATACTTTGGTTCGGCCAGAGAGCCGGAGGTCTTCTCCATCGCCCTCGACAAGAAGGGCAATTTTAAAGGGAATAAGCGTTTTGAATTTTCCCTGGCCGCCCAAAAAGGAGGAAGCTTCGACAAAGGCCACCGCATTCAATTTCTTGGTGAAAAGCAAATGGTGGTCAAAGCCATTGAATTCAGCTACAGCCTCATTGCCGCCAGCAACCCGAAACGAAATATCTACACCCTCAACTTCGATCCCGCCACCGATAAATGGACGCTCCTGGATGTGCAGGAATCGGCGTTTTAGAACTTTTCAACCTGCCTACATGAAAAACAGCTACCTTTTTTCCCTTATTTTTCCTTCCGCGCTCCTTTCCTGCCATAAAGGAGCAGACCTCGATGTAGCGCAAACCCGCGCTTTCCCCATAGAATATAATTCCGGGATTAAGGAGAAGGCCCTTAATTACGCAAATATGCTTCCGAATCCTTCCGGAATAAACAAGGATCATCCGGAGCTCGTGGCTCTTGGCAAAAAACTGTTTTACGACAATCGCCTTTCCGGGAATGGAACCCAAAGCTGCAATTCCTGCCATAACCTGAGTACTTTCGGCGTGGATAACAAAACTCTTTCGAAAGGCGCCGACGGCCGCCTGGAAAGCAGGAACACGCCCACCGTGTTGAATGCCTCCCTGCATTTCAGCCTGTTCTGGGATGGAAGGGCCGCGAGTTTAGAGGAGCAGATCGAAGGCCCCATTTTAAACCCCCACGAAATGGGTATGTCCTCCAAAGTGGAGCTGGAATCGCGGCTTTCCCGGGACCCCGAATATATCGCCCTCTTCCGGCGGGCTTTTCCAGCGGCTACAGAACCATTGAACTTTGACAACCTCTCCAAGGCCCTCGGCGCTTTTGAAAGGACGCTCCTTACGCCCTCCCGCTTCGACAAATTCCTCCTTGGCGACGAGAGCGCTTTGAGCGAGCAGGAAAAAAGGGGCCTTTCCCTGTTTGTGGATCTCAGTTGCATCAAGTGCCATAGCGGCAACACCCTTGGAGGGAATATTTTCCAGAAATTCGGCCTCGTGAGGGATTATTGGGAATACACTCAGGGTAAAAACCGGGACGAGGGCTTGTTCCAACTCACAAAAGATCCGGCCGACAAGTATGTTTTTAAGGTTCCTTCCCTTCGCAATGTGGCCAAAACAGCGCCCTATTTTCACGACGGCAGTGTAGAAACCCTCGAACATGCCATCGCCATCATGGCCAAAGCCCAATTGGGCATGGAACTTTCCTCTCTTGAAGTGAACGATATCAAGGCATTTCTGGAGGCTCTCACCGGTGAAGTTCCCGCTTCTGCCCTTCAGTAATAAAAAAAGCCCCTCCCTGCCGAAGCAGAGAGGGGCATATCCCAAAAACCGATTTAAGTCTTTATTCTGGTGACTGGTGACTAGTGAATAGTGACTGGTTTACACCAGTCACCAATCACCGTCCACCGTCACTAATTCAGTATCACCATTTTGCGGGTTGCGCTGTGGGTCGGGGTATCCAACTGGTAGTACAGCACGCCGGTGGCGGGGATGTTGCTCAGGCGTACTTCGTTGTAGCCTTTGCTGTAATCGCCTTCCACTACCTGCAATACTTTACCGGAGATATCCATCACCGTCAGTTTGGCCGTGCTCGATGCGGGAAGCGTGAAGCCTACCACCGTCGCCCCTTTGAAGGGGTTGGGTACGTTCTGGTACAGGGCGAAGCTGTTCGCCTCCATGCCGTTGAACGTCAGTTTCACATCCAGCAGCTCGCTGTTCGCATTGTATGCCTCGGCTACCGTGTAGGCAGAGCTTACGCCGAACACTTCGCTCAGCGTCACATTTGCCGTGGCCTTGATCACCAGGCTGAACAGTACCTCGCCTTGTGCCAGGGCACGCGCCTCAGATACGTTCCAGCTCGTCGTGATCACGCCTTCTTCCAACAGCATTCCGAAATGCTCTTCCGTAGCCACACCTGCTACCACCTCCACAACCTCGACGGCCTGGGTGTTGTAGCTCAGCGTGAACTGGTAGCCCAGCAGGTCGATCGCCTCGGCTGCGAAAGCTACCGTGTAGCTCTTGCCTGCTACGAGTTCCCGATCCTGTACGTCCATGTTCATCGAACCGTTGAAGGTACGATCCTGGGCGCCATCGGTGGCGTTGGTCGCGGCGGAGCCGTTCACATCACCCACCTTGATCGCTACGAAGTCTGCAAACAGGTCGCTTACGGCCAGGTTGTTGTAGTTGATTACTTCCGGGAACTGGGCCACAAACGGGTTGCCGGCGTTGGGGAATACGTAATCCTTGTCTACAAAGCGCCAGCTGGTATTGTTCGGGAAGTTCGGCTCGATCTGGAGGATCACCTTGCGGATAGCCACCATGTCAAGCGTCGTTACGTTGTTGGTCTTGTTCGCATCGGCTGCGATGATCTTGTACGGGCTGTCCAGCAACTGGATGCCCAGGATGTGGCGGCTGATCAGGACAAGGTCCCAGGTCGTTACTCCATTGCTTGCCTCTACATCCAGCATCGGGGTGACCGTGTAGTCGCCGCCGGCGGAAGTGCGTCAAAGCTGAAGTCCCCGTTCAGGTCCGTTACTTCCGTAAACAGACCACCGTTCACCTGTACGTTTACGCCTTCTACCGCTTCGCTATCTTCCGTGGAAATGTCACCGGAAACAACCACCGGTACGCCACCGGCGCAATGGTTGAGGTTATCCTGTACCACCACGAAGGTCTCGCAGTAATCCTGGTTGCCGTAGATATCCGTTACCCACAGTTGAACCACTTGCTGGCCCAGTTGGTCGCAGGTATAGATCACGCTGATGTCGTTCACATCCGGAGAGAAGCTCAGTTGTACAGGGCCGCAGTTGTCGAAGGAACCGGCATCCAGGTCGGAAGCCCATACCTCGATCATTTGGGTCTGCATGATCTCGACGATAACGCCGTTTTTGCAGTACGGGGTCGGCAGTTTGCAGTCTTCCACCACTACCGTGATCGTCTGGTAGCTCGTGTTGCCGCAATTGTCCGTCACCGCATAGTGTACGTCGTATTCGCCAACTCCCACATCGGCCACCGTTACGTCGCCCGTGATGTTGAGGAATGTTCCCAGGTCGCCCGTGATGTCCACGTCAAAGGACAGGGAGCATTCGTCCGTGATGATCGGGTAGGGCAGCGTGATGTCCGTGTCGCAGTCCGTGTCCACGATACAGCCGTCGATGGCCGGGATCGTGAAGTCGGGATCTTCGTTGTCGTTCACCTTGATCGTCTGCTTCCATACGATGTAGCCGTCCGGTGTGCCCGGGCTGCCCGTAGAGTTCCAGCCGTCGCGGAAGGTGCGGCAGTCTTTGTCGCCGTCGCCATCCCAGTCCACGTTCAGGTTGCACTCAGCCTTGCCGGCTTCGCTGTATGCGTCGTATCCGAAATCGTCATAGATACACCAGTTGATCACCGTCCAGGTCCGTACGATCTTGTAGCAAGCATCCGGTACGACCGTGAAGAGTTGGTCTTCATGCGATACGCCGATCAGTTCGCACTCATCGTGGAAGATCTCCGGTTCGCCCGTATCCGGCAGTTGGCCGTCTACGCACTCGCCCGTGAAATCTGCGGGGAATTCAACCACCCAGTTCGATACATGCGTCACCGTGATGGTCTGCGTGCAAGTCGCCTGACCGTTGCTATCGCTGGCCGTCCAGGAGCGCGTGATCGTGCCCTCGGTACAGTTGTTCAGGTTCACCGTCACGTTGTGGTTCAGGTCGTATTCGCAGTTGTCGTAGAAGGTCGGCGAACCGAAGCCATCCAGCACACTGTAGTCGCCATTGGCTACGCCGGCAGCGTAGTTCTGCAGGTAGGTATCGCAGGTGATCGTCTGGTTCTGCGGGCAGAACAGCGTCACAGGCGGAATCTTGTCGGTCACTTGTACCGTCACCATACAGGTGTTGAACGAGCCTTCGAAGATCGGGTTGCCCGGGAAGAGGAACACCGAGCCGTCCGGAAGCGTGGCGCCCGGGACCGTGGTCGGATCGAAATCCAGCACCAGCACGATCACCATGTTGTCGCCTACTTCCGAGCAGCAGAATTCCAGCTGCGGGTAGTACTGATAGAAGTACGGAGGAGTCAGGAAGGGGTTCATTTTCGCTGCGTAGAAGTACACATCTCCGCAGTTGTCATACGAACCGTCGTCCAGAACCGAAGCCGTCAGCCAGCTGCAGCCTTCGCCCGAGCCGCCGTTGTTGGTCAGAGCCAACTCCGTGATCTCGTCGCATACAGGTACCGGCGGCACCTTGTCTACTACCGTAATGTTGTAGATGCACTCGCTCGTATTGCCGCAGTTGTCGGTGAATACGTGGCGTACCGTGTATTGTGCATTGTTGTTGTTGTTCGGGTTGTCCGCGATGAGTTCCACGTTCGGGAACGTTCCGCCGTTGCCCGGGATCGACTGGAGCAGCGTGCCTGCGCCAAACGTCCACAACTGGGTCACATATCCGCTGGGGTTCACACCCGAGCAGTCGTCGCCGTTAACTACCAGCGGCGGGATCACGACAAAACCTTCACAGATAGAGTGCGGGCCGCCTTGGTTGTAGCTACCCTGGTATACGTTGATCGTCAGCGGGCCGGTCGGGCAGACCACGTTCGGGCCTGTTTGATCCAACACCTTGATCAGCTGGTCGTAGAACAATTTCTCGCCCGTGCACCAGTCGATGATCGTCCAGGTGCGAAGCACCTTGTAGCTCGTCGCGCAGATGTCGATGACCAGGTCCGTATACGTAGAGCTCAGGTTGCAAATGTCGCCGTTGACAAAGGCTACTCCCGTGATCGTGGGCCAGCCCGTCTCGTTCGGATCCGGGTAGTTGTTCCCGTTCAGATCCCAGTCGTTACCCGTGCAGTCCAGCATCGGAAGATCTATCCCGTCGTAGTTGCCCGGGAGTTCTACATCGTCCAGCGTCGGACGCAGGCGAGTGATCGTCTGTACGCAAGAGGCCGTGTTCCCGCTGGGGTCCGTAGCCGTCCAGGTGCGCGTGATCGTCTGGCTTTCGCCGTCGCATTCTCCGTTCTCAACGGATTCTACGTAGCTCAAATCTACTACCGCGCAGTTGTCATAAGGATCAACCTGCGCCAGGTCGGGCAATTCTACATGCAGACCCACGATTTGAACCACACCGTCATCAACCGGAACTGCATCCGTCAGGCGTACCGTCCAGATACCGCTTCCTTCCGTGCCGTCCAATGCGGAAAGTACGTTGTTCTGCTGAACACCTGCCACATAAGGCAGGATAGGAGCGCCGGCTGCATCGAAGAACTGGCAGGTAGAGCCCGCACCGGGCGTTCCCGCTCCTTCATCGTCAAACCATGCGTCCACGTTCAGGTTCAAGCCTGCGCAGCCCGCTACCGTAAAGAACGATACGGCCTGTCCGGCAGGGTTTTCCACAAACAGGTTCAAGTCCGGAATCCAGGTATGGTCTATCAGCTTGATACGAACGTTTACGTCCAGTACGTTCGAGCCCAGCGGGTAACCGCTCAGGTCGAAGAAGTATTCCAGTACGATCGGGCTTTCCAGCAGGTCGTTCAACCCTTCGATCACCTCTTCAAACGTACCGTCCACTTGCGGGGAGGGCAGTTCGGGGATCTCTTCGGTGCACGATACGTTGATGTCTGCACACTCGATGACCGGCGGCAGTTTGTCTTCCACCGTGATCGAGCCCCAGCACTTGTTGCCCGTATCCGGATCCGTTACGCGTACCGTCTTGGTCTGCCCAACGTTGTTGCAGCATACCTGGTTGCCCGTCGGGAAACCGAACTGGTTGAGCACTTCTACGATATAGTCGTCATAGCAGCCATAGGGGCCGCCTTCCAGGATCTGGTCGGCAAGCACTTCCGAGCAGCCGTCCTCGTCCACAGAGATTTGCACGTTGTCGTTGCAGGCAAGCGTAGAGGTCGGGTTGGGGTATTCCAGCACCGTGATGGTGAAGTTACACTCCGCCGTCAGACCGGCTGCGTCGGTTGCCGTATAGCTCATGTCGTATACGCCGATCGGGAATTGATCGCCGCAGTCATACGGTTCGTCCGTCAGCGGGTCGATCTCCGAGTTGTTCGTCAGCGGAATATCGTCCTGGAAGATGTTGCCGTTCGGGTGGAACAAACCGATCCACGCCGGAGCGGCAAAGTTCCCCATTGGAGTCGGAGCAGGAACTCCGCAAGCTGCCGTAGAAATATAGGTCGGTGAAGATTCCCCTGATTGGTTCTGCCCTGCAGGACCAAATGGGAAAATCGGGCCGCTGTTTACTTGCAATTCGATCACAAAGGTCGAACCTGCTGTAATCTGCATCGGCGTCGTAAAAGGTATGGTCACATACGTCTGGTTGCCCGTGATGTTTTGAGTCCTCGACCCCAGCAGGGTCAGGTTGGCTAAGGTAAATGGACCATTAAGCAGGTGTGCACGTACCGTAAACGGCGTATTGTTCGAGTTTACTACCGCAGTAGTCACACTTTGCAACAGAAAGTCGCTGCTGATGCCCGAGGCCGAAAGGTTAAATACCCGCCAGAAGCTGGTTATACCCCCGGCATAGCATGAAAGCGAACCATTCGTAGCAATCGCGCTACTATTGTACTGTACAATCGATTGCAGCGGACCCGCATACGGGCAGTTGTCGATGGCTTTCACCGTACAGTTTACATAGCCGTCGCAGAAGCCCGGGTCGAGGTTCACCACCACATCGCCGGGACATGGAGCAAAGGTCGGAGGCTCGATATCGTTCACCGTGACGGAGAACGAGCAGGAAGCGAATCCGGAGGTAGCCGTAAGGACCGTCGTACCGACGGGGAAGACGCTGCCGGAGGGCAGGTTGGGGCTGAGGGTGAACGGAGGACAGCTACCCTGGTCGATGACGTAGTTGACAACAGCGCCGCAAATGCCGGGGGAGTTGTTCGTCGTGATGTTGGCCGGACAGACAAGCGCGCAGGGAGGAGGCAGCAAGAACTGGACGCACTGGCCAGCTGCTACAATACCTGCCTGGTTGAAGCCAAGCTGGGAAATGCCCGTACCTGCAGGACCTGCGATACCGATGGTCGCGCCGTTCCCGCTTAAGCCGTTGAGGTCAAAATACCGGAATTGAATAATATTGGTCGTTTCAAAAGGATCACCTCAAATTGTACCTGATCGGCGCCCCCAAAGAAGGGTTTGATCCATTCAATGATGAAACGGCGGTTGGGCGCCACACCAAGGGTTTGGGTGAAGATACCCGGAGCCCCGTTCAAATCATCCCAGTAGGGGAAGATACCGTTGTTCCCAACAGCGAGAGGCTGGTTGGTAAACGGAGCGCCTGCGATGGTCGTACCGGGGAAGGTCATAAACCCGTTGGTAGTAACCGTGGCGGTTGTCTGGTTGACACCATAAAAATTAAAGGTAAAGGGAAGGGCAATGGCAATCCCTAAATCATCCCCTGCCGAGCCGGCCAAGAGGGTGCCCGTAGGCTGGATGGTCTCGTAGGCGTTCCCGCACGCAGAGACAACATACTGGGCCTGGACGGCCTGGCTGAACGCCAGCGGCAGCGCCAGCGCCATCACCCACTTCAGCAGCCTGGATGCTGGTGTTTGTGTAATTCTGTTATTTTTCATGAGTTAATTTTTGATGTAGTTAAAGTTCATTGTCAATTGGAAAGCATATCAACCGCTTCCTGATAAAGACTTAAAATCTGCGAGGAAGGAGTGTTCACATAATCCGGGTACTGAAACAGGGACATTCCTTCCTGAATAGAATCAGGCAAAGTTTTCCCGGAGACAATTCCCGACCAGATCATCGTGTAAAACATGTAGCTCGTTTCCACAGTCTTGTACGGCTGGGTACCCGGTATCAAAGTACCCATAAAGTTTTTCAGTGCAGTAGTCTGCGCCTGAAGAAGGGAAATAGCCTCAGGGGCTGAAATGTAATTGACCGGCGGTGCAATTGTCGAACTGCTTGCCCCCCCCGATTTTGGAAGAGCGGAAGGCTTCAAGGTCTGGGCCTGCCCCCTTTCCGCTGCAAAGAGCATCAGGGTTAAGGTTGCCAATAGCCCGAATAGGACCATTTTAAATCTAGCTTTTCTCATGAGATTGAAGATTTTGATGAAGAATTTATAGTAATGCGCATTAAAAAATACATATAAAAAAAAGCAGTACCGGGCATTGAGCCCAATACTGCTTTACTTTTTCTTAGAGGTTCTGGCGTTTTGAGATATCGGCAAAAGGTAAACCGACGAGCAGCCTACCCGGTATGTGGTACTAAACAAGGAAACCCTCCAAAGATTTAGAGGCGCCCTTAGCGTCATGAGTTAAAGATTTGTTAGTTAAGCGCAAAAGAATCGCTACCAAAGGTACGACAAAATTTGAAAAGTCAAAATACGTCAAAAAAAAACGCCCCCCGCAGTTGCGGAGGGCGCTGTACAACGTTTCATAGTGCACAAATAAGTCCTTACTTAGTCCGTATCATTTTACGCGTTGCGGTAAAGCCAGGGGTATCGAGTCGATAATACAGCACACCCGAAACAGGCATCTGGTCGATTCGTACTTCGTGGTAGCCTCTTGCGTATTTGTCGGATTGGCTATACAATTCCACACCTCGAACATCCCAAACACGGAGCACTGCGGTCGTTGCCTCGGGTAGATAGAAGCCGATCGTCGTTGCCCCGCTGAAGGGGTTGGGTACGTTTTGGTACAGCTTGTAGCTTGCCGCCAGTTCGTTGCCAAACGCCAGTTGCACGTTCAGCAGTTCTCCGTTGGCATTGTACGCTTCCGCTTTCGTGTAGCGCGAGCTGACGCTCAGTTCCTTGCTCAGGGTCGTATTCTCGCGGGCTTTGAACACCAGGGTGAAGAGCGCCTCTTCGCTGTCCATGCGACGGACATCCGCCTCATTCCAGCTCGTCGTGAGCGCTCCGTTCTCCAGCAGTGCAAATCCGAAGTTCTCTTCCCTGGCTACGCCGTCCAGTACCTGCACCAGTTCCAGGCCTTCGCCCAGTTCCAGGGTGAACTGATAGCCCGACACTTCCTGATTGTCCCCGAAGAAGGGCACTTCAGGTCTTGCCGGCCTTGAGTTCCAGGTCCTTGGTGTGGAAGAGCAGATCGCCCATCATGGTGCGGTCTTCCAGTTCCGTGGCGTTCACAGCCGCCGATCCGTTGACGTCACCTACCTTGATGGCTACGAAGTCCGCCTCCAGCTCGCTGGCTTGCAGGTTGTTGTAGCTGATTACTTCGGGGAAGCCGTTCGGGTCAGCCCAGGGGTTAACCGGGTTGGGGAACAGGTAGTCTTCGTCTACGAATCTCCAGCTCGTGTTGTTCGGGAAGTTCTCTTCCACCTGAAGGATCACCTTGCGGATGGCCACCAGGTCGAGCGTCGAAACCGAGCCCGAGTTATTTGCATCCGCTGCGATGACTTTGTACGGGCTGTCGAGCAGCTGTACATTGAGGATGTGGCGGGTGATGAGCACCATGTCGTAGGTGGTCACTCCGTTATCCGCATCTTCGTCCAGCATCGGGGTCACCGTGTAGTCGTTGCCGGCTATCACACTGAAGTCGTACTGGCCGTCCAGGCCGGTTACTTCCGTAAGCAGGCCGCCGTTCATCTCCACGGTCACGCCTTCCACTGTTTCGGCATCCTCCGTAGCCACCTCGCCGGCGATCACAATCGACACGCCGTTGCAGAAGTTCAGGTTATCCTGCACCACCACGAAGGTCTCGCAGTAATCCTGGTTGCCGTAGATATCCGTCACCCAGAGTTGAACCGCGTTCTGACCCAGGTCGTCGCAAGTGTAGATCACGTTGATGTCGTTCACATCCGGCGAGAAGCTCAGGATCACGTCGCCGCAGTTGTCAAACGAACCTGCATCCAGATCGCTGGCCCAAACTTCGATCATCTGGGTCTGCATGATCTCTATGATCAGGCCGTTCTTGCAGTACGGGGTCGGCAGCTTGCAGTCTTCCACGATCACCGTGATGGTCTGGTAAGAGCTGTTTCCGCAATGGTCGGTCACCGCGTAGTTCACTTCGTATTCGCCTACTCCGACATTGGGCACCGTTACGTCGCCGGAAATGTCGTTGAAGATGCCGAAGTCTCCGCTGATGTCCACATCGAATTCGGGCGAGCACTCATCCAGGATGACCGGGTAGGGCAGAATCAGATCCTTGTCGCAATCCGTTTCTACGATACAGCCGTCGATTTCCGGGATCTCGAAAGTCGGATCCTCGTTGTCTTCCACCTTGATGATCTGCTTCCACACGATGTAGCCATCTGCCGTGCCGGGGTTGCCCGAGCTGTTGTAGCCGTCGCGGAAGGTGCGGTTGTCTTTGTCACCGTCGCCATCCCAGTCGGCGTTCAGGTTCGATTCGGCATGGCCGTTCTCGCTGTAGAGGTCTTCACCAAACTGCTCGTACACGCACCAGTTGATCACCGTCCAGGTACGCTCGATCTTGTAGCATGCATCCGGAACCACCTCGAAGAGTTGGTCTTCCCAGGATACCGCGATCAGTTCGCACTCGTCGTGGAAAATCTCCCGGTTCGCCCGTGTCGGGAAGCTGGCCATCCGTGCACTGTACCGTCACGTGGGCGGGGAATTCCACTACCCAGTCGCTGACGTGGTTGACAAAGATGGTCTGCGTGCAGGTCACCGGTACGTTCGAGCCGTCGGTGGCCGTCCAGGTGCGCGTCAGCGTGCCTTTCGAGCAGTTGTCGATGTTCACCGTTACGGTATGCGTCACATCCAGTTGGCAGTTGTCGTAGAAGGTCGGCGATCCGAAGCCATCCAGCACGCTGAAGTCACCGTCGGCAAGCCCTGCCGCATAGTTTTGCAGGTAGTCATCGCAAGTGATCGTCGCCGTAGCCGGGCAGCTGATCAGGATCGGGGGCAGTTTGTCGTTGACGTTGACCGTCACCATACAGTCGTTGTAGTTGCCGTAGCAGTCGTATGCACGGAACACTACCATGACCGCCGTGCCTGCATCTACGCAGCAGAATTCAACCGTCGGACCGAAGTCGTCGAATTCGCCGTAGCAGTCGCCGTCCATGCGGCGGGCTGCGAAGTAATCCAGGCAGCAGTTGTCGTACGAGCCGTCGTCAAACGTCGTGGCATTTACGATCGCAAAGCCATCGCCAGACAGGTTCACATCCGTGATCTCGTCGCAGATCGTGGTCGGTACCACGTTGTCCACTACGTTGACCGTGATGGTCACATTCGTTACGTTGCCGCATGCATCCTGAACGATGTAGGTGATCTGGTGCAGGCCGATCGAAAGTCCCGGTTCCGGCAATAAGCCGCCGTTCGTGGTATTCCCGGTAGGCGTAGCAACCGTCACTTCCACCACCTCGTTGCAGACGCCATCGATGATGGCCAAGGGTAGCGGGCCGGAGGCTACACAACCCAGACCGGGTTCGGGCGACCAGCTGCTCGCACTGACAATGTACCAGTCGTTGACCGCATCGTAATTCCAGGCCTGGCTGGCAAAGCTAACCGTAGGCGGAACATCGTTCACCGTAATATACTGTATATGCGTCGTCTGGGTAGTCCCACCGCCTGCTTCCGGGCAAATGTCCGTCAGCTTCCAGGTCCGGATGATCTGATAGGTACCTTGGCAGATATCAATCGTTTCGTCCGTAAAGGAGATACCAAAGGAGCAAATACCGGCGCCACCGGGCACGAGGTCTATGCCTCCAAGCAGCGGGTAACCCGTCACATCGGGAGTAAGCGGGCCGCTCACCTCATCGCAATCCATATCTACGTCGCCAGGCATGGCTACATCCGAGAACTCCGGCCTTGAAACCGTGATGTGTTGTACGCAGCTGTTGCTGTTGTTATACTCGTCGTTGACAAGCCAGGTCCGGGTGATTTCCATCAACACGGAGGGATTCTCAGAGCAAGTATATTGTACATATACATCGGTGTAGTCCAGCTCGAAGTCGGAACAGTCGAACGCCACAGGTTGACCCACCAGGATGAGGTCATCCGGGTTCTGAAGACACCAGATGGTAGCGTCATCGGGGCAGGTAATCTCCGGTTTCCACTTGTCTTCCACCACGATGTGGCTCCAGCACATGTTGCCGCTGATCAGGTGCGACAGGTTGACCACCAGGACTTTGCCGATGTGGCTTGCGTTCACCTGGTTGGGCGGGGTAAGCTGGGTTGTACCGAGCGGATAGGTAATCGTTACGGTATAGTCGTCGTAGCAGAAGTAGCTGCCTTCCAGGATCATATCCGGGGTCACTTCCGAGATACAGTCGCCTTCCAGCGATACCTGGATGGTATCGTTACATGCAACCGTCACGGGGGTTTCCACTACGTTGACGAAAGTCGAAATCATCTGCTCGCAACCCGAGTTGAGCTTGATGCCATTGGGGCTGCCGGACACTACTACGCCATTGATGATCGTGTAGCTCTCGAAATCATCGTATGCAGTGAAGGTCACCTTGACCAGGTGCGGGCCTTCGCCCAGATCCAATGCGTCGAACAGGTAGGGCGGGTCGATCTCTTCTCCGTCGATGAACACCTCGACGATCTCTCCATCAGCGCCGAAGAAGTCGGCTACCTGAATCGGGAAAGGAGGCGTGCTCAGACAGAAAGGATCGAACAGGTCTACGAATACCGGCGTGGGGTAGCAAGCGTTGTTGCTGATCGTACCCGTCTGGTTGAGGTTGTTCTTCAACATGGCGTTGTAGCCTACGCACTCGACGAATTTCGCCTTGAGCGTGTAGTAGATCATCTCATCCGCTTCGTCCGTCAAGCCGTCGCCATCGTTGTCGATGCCGTCAGCCGTACCGGCCGTAAGCGCCGTGCCGCTGGCAACCGCAATCGGAGCTGCCGGCGGAGCCGGGCTGCCGTTGGTGTACAAGCCCGTAGAGCTCATCACCGTCCAGGTCTGCATCGCAAGCGATTTGACCGTGATCACTTCGTAGAACTGACCGTCGTTGTTGTTCGTCGTGGCGTTGTCCAGACACTCGGTCACTACCGAGAACTCCGGAGTACAAGGTGCAATACCTTCCACCACCGTTACAATCCCCGTGCAGGTCGAGCTGTTGCCGCAGGGATCGGTCACGGTCAGCGTCACCAGGTTGGGACCCAGATTGGCGCAGGTGAACGTGCTGGGGAATGTGCTGTACGTCAGCGCAAAAGCCGGTGCGCAGTTGTCGAACGAGCCGTTGTTCAGCGTATCCTGCGGAATGGTCCAGGTACCCGCTTTGTTGAGCGTGATGGTGATGTTCTGGCAAATCGCCGTCGGCGGGGTCGTATCCTGTACCGTGATGATTTGTACATGGATCAGTTTATTGCCGCCGCTGCCCATCGGAGCGGGGAACGGACAAGTCTCGTCCATCACCGTCCAGGTGCGGGTAATCGTGTAGTTATAGTGTGCGCACACCAGCGGGTTGGGATCCTGAGTGCTGACTTCCGTGAAAGTGATCATCAGGTCCTCAGGCGCCGTGCAATTGTCGTGCACATCGTTATTCGTCAGTACGAACGGATCGGGTACCGCATCGCATTCCACCGTAATGTCGCCCGGCATGAGGATGTCGGCGTCAAATTCCGGTTTCTGCGTATCCACTACCATCACCTGGAAGGAGCACAGCGTCGTGTTGCCCACCGCATCTTCGGCTTCGTACACAATCGTCATAGGCTGGCATACCGGGATGATCGAGCCCACCACGGGGCCGCTGATCTGGGTAATGGATTCCAGTTCGCAGTTGTCCGTAGCTACCGGGATCGACCAGTTGAGCTTGCCCGAGCACTGATCCGGATCGTTGCCGATCATGTGCATTTCGGTCGGGCAGTTGGTGAATACCGGTGGTACCGTGTCCTCGATGCTCACTTCCACCTCGCAGGTAGCTATGTTGCCATTCACATCGCCCACGAAGATGGTCACGATGATCGACTGACCGCTTTGGTTGCCGAAATCCGTGCCCGCTACCGGGTTCTGATAGATGAAAGCTACTCCGCAGTTGTCAGCCGCATCCGTGACCAGCGATACCAGGTCGGGGACCAGGTCGTCGCAACCGCTCACGATGGCAGGATCGGGGCAGGTGAAGGTCGGCGGCAGGTTGTCCACCACCGTCACTTCCGCTACGCACTGCTTCGCTGTTGCCGGAGGGCATCCGTAACCGTCAGGATTACGTTATTCTCTCCTACATTGGCGCAGGTGAAAGAAGAGATGTCGATCGACAGGTCTTCAATAGCGCAGTTGTCGTAGCTGCCGCCGTCCACATCCGCAGGGGTAATGGAGGCTTCGCCGTTTTCATCCAGGTAGAGCACCACATCCTGGCAGATTGCTACCGGGTTTTGCATATCCACCACTTCCAGGGTGAAGGTGCAGGTGGCCGTGTTGCCGCAACCGTCGGTTGCCGTGTACTCTACCGTATAAATGATGCCTACTTCCAGGAAGGAGCCTTGTGCAGGGCCGTCGGTTTGTACCACCACTACGTCTGCCGTACAGGCATCCTCGGCCACCGGAACAGCCCAGGTGACGTTGGCGCCACACTTGTCTACATCATTATTGAATGTATATCCTACCGGGCATTCCACAAACACCGGTGCATCCGTATCCGGGATCACCGTGATCGTAGAGCTTGCCGTGCTGGTATTCCCGCAGGCGTCTACAGCCGTCCAGGTTACTATCAGCGTTCCGCCAATGCATACATCCAGGTCCGTGATGTCGAAATCGTAGGTCAATTCCGGATCCGTATCGCAGTTGTCCGATGCCGTGGCACTGGCCAGCCAATCCAATATCGTAGCCGAAGGATCAGTCGTTTCGCTAATGTCGTCGCAGTCCAGTACCAGCGGCGCTGCAGGCAGCGTGATGACCGGGTCTTCCGTATCCGGCACTACCGTGATGGTAGAAGACAGAACCGTCGTGTTGCCGCAATGGTCAACAGCCGTCCAGGTCACCGTCAGGTCGTATGCCGCAGGGGCGCAGATATCCAACAGGTCGTTGTCAAAGCTGTGAGTCAGCACGGGGTCCGTATCGCAGTTGTCCGTGGCATACGCCTCGGCCAGCCATGCGTCGATGATCGCAGCAGGATCAGATGTTTCGCTGATGTCGCTGCAGTCCAGCGTGATCGGATCGGGTACGAACAGGTTCGGATCTTCCGTATCCGGTACTACCGTGATGGTAGAGCTCAGAACCGTCGTGTTGCCGCAATGGTCAACAGCCGTCCAGGTCACCGTGATGTCGTATGCCGCAGGGGCGCAGATATCGAGCACGTCGCCGTTAAAGCTGTGCGACAGCTCCGGATCCGTATCGCAGTTGTCCGTGGCATAAGCCTCGGCCAACCATGCGTCGATGATCGCAGCAGGATCAGACGTTTCGCTGATGTCGCTGCAATCCAAAGTGATCGCATCGGGTACGAACAGGTCCGGATTTTGCGTATCCGGCACCACCGTGATCGTCGAAACGTCGATCGTCGTGTTGCCGCAATGGTCCACTGCCGTCCAGGTCACCGTGATGACGTAGGTTGCATCGGCGCAGATGTCCAGCAAGTTGCCGTCGAAGCTGTGGGCCAGTTCCGGGTCCGTATCGCAGTTGTCCGTGGCGTAAGCCTCGGCCAGCCATGCGTCGATGATCGCAGCAGGATCAGATGTCTCGCTGATGTCGCCGCAGTCAAGCGTGATCGCAGCAGGTACGGACAGGAAGGGATCTTCCGTATCCGGTATTACCGTGATGGTAGAGCTCAGAACCGTCGTGTTGCCGCAATGGTCGTTCGCCGTCCAGGTCACCGTGATGTCGTATGCCGCGTCGGCGCAGATGTCCAGCAAGTTGCCGTCGAAGCTGTGAGAAAGTTCAGGGTCCGTATCGCAGTTGTCCGTGGCGTAAGCCTCGGCCAGCCATGCGTCGATGATCGCAGCAGGGTCGGAAGTCTCGCTGATATCGCTGCAATCCAAAGTGATCGCATCGGGTACGAACAGGTCCGGATTTTGCGTATCCGGCACCACCGTGATCGTCGAAACGTCGATCGTCGTGTTGCCGCAATGGTCTACTGCCGTCCAGGTCACCGTGATGACGTAAGTCTGGTCGGCGCAGATGTCCAGCAAATTGCCGTCGAAGCTGTGAGAAAGTTCAGGGTCCGTATCGCAGTTGTCCGTGGCATAAGCCTCGGCCAGCCATGCGTCGATGATCGCAGCAGGATCAGATGTCTCGCTGATATCGCTGCAATCCAAAGTGATCGCATCGGGTACGAACAGGTTCGGATCTTCCGTATCCGGCACTACCGTGATGGTCGAAACGTCAGAACCGTCGTGTTGCCGCAATGGTCTACTGCCGTCCAGGTCACCGTGATGACGTAGGTTGCATCGGCGCAGATGTCCAGCAAGTTGCCGTCGAAGCTGTGAGAAAGTTCAGGGTCCGTATCGCAGTTGTCCGTGGCGTAAGCCTCGGCCAGCCATGCGTCGATGATCGCAGCAGGGTCGGAAGTCTCGGAGATGTCGCTGCAATCCAAAGTGATCGGGGCAGGTACGAACAGGAACGGATCTTCCGTATCCGGCACCACCGTGATGGTAGAGCTCAGAACCGTCGTGTTGCCACAAGCGTCGTTGGCCGTCCAGGTCACCGTGATGTCGTAGGTTCGGCATCGGCGCAGATGTCGAGCAACGTGCCGTCGAAGCTGTGGACAGTTCAGGGTCTGTATCGCAGTTGTCAGTCGTATAAGCCTCGGCCAACCATGCGTCGATGATCGCAGCAGGGTCGGAGGTCTCGCTGATGTCGCTGCAATCCAAAGTGATCGCAGCAGGTACGAACAGGTCCGGAGCTTGCGTATCCGGCACCACCGTGATGGTAGAGCTCAGTACCGTCTCATTACCGCAGGCGTCGTTAGCCGTCCAGGTCACCGTGATGACGTAGGTTGCATCGGCACAGATGTCGAGCAACGAACCGTCGAAGCTGTGCGACAGCTCAGGATCCGTATCGCAGTTGTCCGTGGCATAAGCCTCGGCCAGCCATGCGTCGATGATCGCAGCAGGGTCAGCCGTTTCGCTGATGTCGCCGCAATCCAAAGTGATCGCGGCAGGTACGAACAGGTCCGGAGCTTGCGTATCCGGCCCATGCGTCGATGATCGCAGCAGGATCAGACGTTTCGTTGATATCGCCGCAGTCCAGCGTGATCGGGGCAGGTACGAACAGGTCGGGAGCGTCCGTATCCGGTACCACCGTGATGGTCGAAGTACCCGTCGTCGCATTACCCGCCTCATCTACCGCTGTCCAGGTCACCGTCAGGGTGCCTCCTATGCAAACATCAAGAGTCGTTACATCAAAATCATAGGTCAGGTAGGGCTCCACATCGCAGTTGTCGATGGCATAAGCGCTGGCCAGCCAGTCGATGATCTGCGCAGAGGGATCTTGCGTCTCGCTAATATCCTCGCAATCCAGGGTGATCGGATCAGGCACAAACAGGTCCGGGAATTCGTCGTCGATCAAGGTCAGGATCGTCGTGCAGCTCGATTCGTTACCCGCAGCGTCGATGGCCGAGGTGATTACTTCAAACTCCTCTCCGTGCTCGCCGCAGATCGTGCTGTAAGCTTCCGGAGACTGGGTGATGATGATTCCCTGACCGGCCAGGTGCAGCAGCGCACGGTCGAGCACTTCGGTGAATTCCGTGTCCGCATTGGCGCACAGCGGGCCTCCGTTGCGGAAGCTCCAGCCGAAGTAAATGATATCGCCATCGCCCTTGGGCAGACGCGCTACCGATGCCCAGCCGTCCTCAACTTGTCCGTTGAGAGCCAGCTCGTAAATCGGAATGGCGGGCCATACCAGGTTGGAGATGATCTTGGTCTGGAAGTATTGTTCAATAGCTACCGGTCCATTCTGGAAGCCCGTGTAGAGCGAGTTCTCCAGGTTCAAGTAGCTCAGGTTGCCGTTGTAGCAGCAGTCGTCCGTCAGGCTGTAGCCGTACACCTCGTTGAGGATGTTGGCTGCGTTGTTGTTCGGGCCCTCGCCGCCATCCATGATGAGCAGTTTGGCGCCGTTGGTCGATACGAAGCTGTACAGCAGCGACTTGACCGAGTTGGGGATATCCGTCAGGAAGTTCCCGTTGCCCGTCAGTGCCGGGATGACCAGCAAGCTCGACTGGTTCAGCGCGTTCGACCAGGTCGGGTAGTCCTCCAGGCGGTCGATGAACACGATGTCAAATCCGCGGTTTTCCAGGTGCTGGCGTACGTTCCAGGCCTCGCCGTCGCAGTTTTCCTGCGTGTCGGTGTAGTCCTCATCGTAGAACAGGGCCACCAGCGGAAGATCGCCGGTTTCCTGGCAGTTGTCGCCAACTACCGCGTCGCCTTTGAGGCGGGGTACTTCGGCGCAGCAGTCGTCGATACCGTTGTTGCTCGTCTCCACCTCCTGATCAGGAGCGCATTCGAAGAAGGTCGGCGCCTCGCAGTCTACCACGCGGACTTTGAAGTCGCAGGTTACGGAGTTGCCGTTCGCGTCGGTAATCGTGTAAATTACCTGGGTATTACCCAAGGAGAAGTTTTGGCCCGGAAGCGGACCTTCTATCAACTCTACCTCCCAGCCCGGACAGTTGTCAAAAGCCAGCGGGAAGGGGTATATCACCTGTGCGCCGCAGTTGGCCTCATCGGTGCATACCACAAAGTTGTTCGGACAAACGATCACCGGTGGGAAAGAATCCTCCACCGTGATGTTGAACGAGCACTCTTCCGAATTGCCCGAAGCATCCGTGATCATGTAGGTCTCCGTATAAGTTCCTCCGAATTCGTAGTACTCAGGGCTCGGAGGATTGTCGTCGATAAATGCAAAGAAGGAGGAGATCGTCGCTGCAGCTCCGCAGCATCCGTCCGTAGAGGCCTGTACAAAACAGAACTCGTCGCCCGCTTCCACAGGAATGGACACCGAACCGCTTTGAATATTCGCCCCAAGGTCATCCGACAGTTGGAAGAATACCCCATTTACTTCGTATCCGAACGGATCGTAGTTAGGAGCATCGTCGTCCGATTCGTAATTCCAATCAAAGGACAGCACGCCATCCGAAGGAATGGTGATGCACATGCGCGTTTCGGCGTTATTCGTACCGTCATCGGTCGACACCAGGGTCACGTCGTCCGGAGCATTGCCGGTATCCACGTAGCCATCGCCGTCGGCGCTGATATCCCAGTTGCCGATCGCAAAGCAGCCTTCAAAGTCTGCACCCGTGCAGTTGTCCTCCGCGCCCAGGCCAGAGGTGTGGGTGATGAGGAAGTCGCTGCAATTATCGTCGCCGAATGGCGGCTGGTAAGTCAGCGTCACGCCGCAGGGGCTTTGAGAGAAGATAGTGGCTTCTCCTTCTATTACTACTGCGATACCGTCTTCGTCAATATCCACTACGATATCTTCCGGGCACTCGATGGTCGGTTGCTCGGTATCCAGCACGGTCACGGTAAACTCGCATACCACAGGGCCGTTGCCGGCCTGGTCGGTGTAATGCCATTTTACCTCCGTGGTACCTACCGGGAAGGTTTCTCCACTCGGGAAGCCGTAAATCAGCTCGCCCGTCAGGTCAGTCCCGTCGCAGTTGTCCGCGAAGTTCACCAGATATTCCACTACTGCTCCGCATACATCGGGGTCGTTTTCCACCTCGATATCTTCGGGGCAATTGGTAATGGTGGGATAGTCGTCGTCTACCACCGTGATCACCATCGTGCAGCTGGACGAGTTGTCCGATGCATCCGTAACCGTCCAAACGATCGTCGTCTCGCCGAGGGGCAGCACGGAGCCGTTCAGGCTCGAGGTTTGGTCGTAGTCATTGCTCAGCGTCCAGTCCGGGCAGTTGTCGGAAGAAACCGCATCCATCACCCCGTTTTCGATGGTAAAGGTGCAAAGATCTCCGTTTGTCCCAACCGTTTCGAATGCGTAGGGGCATTCGATCGCAGGCAGTTGAACATCCAACACCTCGACGGTAAAGATACATTCAACGGTATTTCCATTGCCGTCATCAGCGGTGTAGGTGATGGTGGTCGGAGCGCCCACTTCGAAGTAGGAACCCGGCACAGGGCCATCGAGGGTAACCGTAACTTCAAAAGCGCACTCGTCGATCGCGACGGGTTGTGCCCACCAAACATTGGCGCCGCACAGGTCAACGTCGTTATTTACAGTAATGTCATCGGGACAGTTCACGAAAATCGGATCGGTACTGTCGTCCACCACGATCACAAAGTCGTAGGTAATTTCACATTCACCCAAAGTGGCCGTCACCGTAATGGTCGGAGCGCCCTCTTCCGTGGCTATGAAAGCAGGGATTTCCGCCATAGGGCCAGCTGGCCGAGCCGTCTGCCAGGCCGATGGAAGCTCCACCGGACCAGCTGATTTGAGCGGCGCCCGGCATGGTGAATATTTGAATAGCAGCTACCTCTTCATCCGGGCAGACCGGGTTGACAGGCAGGTTTTTCACCACAATTTCCGGGCAAGCATAGAAACCGGCATCGTAATCCGGATTGTATTCGCCGGAAACCAGGGTTTCAAAAACCGTCATACCGCCCATAGCCGCATTGGCATCGCTATCCAAGGCATCGTTGCCCACGTTCAGCGGGGAAGTGTAATCGAAGTCGGCAGGAGTGCCGAAGGTCAGCTTGTAGGAACCGGGGACGAGATTATCAAACAGATAGTATCCGTCGGAATCCGTCGTAGTGGCAAGGTTAACGGGATTGCCCTGACCGTCGGTTCCGCTAAGGAACACGGGGGCATTGGAAATACCCGGTTCGCCTGTGTCTTGCACGCCATCTGCGTCCAGATCGCTCCAGACATAATTGCCGATTGCGGCAGGCAGGTAGTAACCCGCATCGTAATCCGGATTCGATTCACCGGAAGTAAGTACTTCTACCTCGGTCATACCGCCCATGGAAGGATCGGCGTCGGAGTCGTCGGAGTCGTTCGGATTTGCATCCGGATCGTTTGCCGTCGTGCTCACATAGCCGCCGAGCGGAGTCTGGAAAGTAAGTTTGTATTCGCCTGGCTGCAGGCCGGTAAACCAGTATACGCCGTTGGCATCCGTCAAAGCTACTTCGTTGACAGGCTCACCTGTGCCCGTCGTACCCGTAAGGATAACGGTAACACCCGGTAACGGGTCTTCTCCCGGATCCTGAATGCCGTTGGCATCTTCGTCTACCCAGGTATAATTGCCGATTTCGGCGGGTTCGTAGTAACCGGCATCATAGGTGAGGTTCTCTTCACCGGAGGTCAGCACTTCGAACACGGTCATACCATTCATGTTCAGATCGCCATCCGAGTCTTCGGTGTCGTCATTCCCCTGATTGGAGTCCGAAATCACGTAGTCGTTGAAAGTAGTTTCAAAGGTCAGTTTGTAAGAACCTGGAACCAGGTTTTCGAACAAATACAGACCGTTGGGGTCGGTCACATCGACCTGGTTGACCGGGTTGCCCAGGCCGTCGGTTCCTGTGAGGGTAACCGTAATACCTGGCAGCGGGTCTTCGTTCGGATCCTGGATTCCGTTTCCGTTCTCATCCACCCAGGTATAGTTGCCGATGGAGGCCGGTTCGTAGAAACCAAAATCGAAGGTGAGGTTATCCCTGCTGTCGGGGAATATGACACCCGGCACGTCGCCGGTACCATCTTCGCTAAGCGGAAGGAGCACCGGATCCGGGATGGTAAATACCACGCCATCCGGGTCATCGCTGTCGATCTCGTCATTGGCTGCATCGATACCCGTCGGATTGAAGCCTGCCGGGTCGGAGGGGATGCTCGCTTCATAAACACCGGGGATCAGGCCGACGAACATGTATTGCCCGTCGACGGTCATCGGCGAAGTAGTGGTCGTATAGGTTTCGTTATCACCCAGGGTTGCCAGGTTGTTGTCCGGGCCTGCATAGGTCAACTGGACCTCCACGCCGTTTATACCAGCGCTTCCGGGTTCGTCCTGCATGCCGTTGCCATTCGTATCAACCCAGACCAGGTTGCCGATCTTTGCAAGAGGAAGCACATAGTCTTCCACTTCACCGGTTGCGGTGGTCCCTGCAAAGGGAAGGCTGCCGGCGCTGCTGAGGCGGAAGCGGGCGGACAGGATGCCGCCTTCGAAGCTCGCGCCTGCAGGAACCGTAAAACAGTAGTCGGCGTTCACCACGCCCCCATTGGGGATGATGGCCCCAACAGGCGAGAAGCTACCGGTGGTCAGCATTTCTCCGGCGTCGAATTTTCCGTTGCCGTTGAAATCCATCCATGCCTGGAGGTATGCGTTCGCGCCAGTGGCGTTATGAGCGGTGATCTTCAGACAAGCGGAATAACCGGGCACGAGCGGGGTAGCGAATACCACGCCGTCTTCGTCATCCGGAGAATCTCCGGTGTCGTCGCCGGTCGCTTCGGAGCTTTGCTGGCCGTCCGTTTCTGCATCTTCAATTACGCCGAGGCGCAATGCTGCAATGATCTGGTGTTTTGCGCCCAGGCCTTCGCCGCCGTTGAAATTGTTGGTCGGGAAGGAATTGGGAGTGTCGTTATCGGCAAGGTCGCCGTAATCGTACGCAACCACGGTCACGAGGTAGTCTTCCACTTCTCCGTTGGGCGCAGGGCCTTCCGGTGTAGAAGCCGCGATATCGTCGGTGCTCAGACGGAAGCGAGCGCCCAAAGGCATATTGAGCACTGCATCCTCCGGCACGTTGACGTTCATCACCACGTTGCCATTGGTTCCGTCGGGTATAGTCACATTGAATTTCTCGTTGGGATCTTCAAAATCTCCGTCTTTGTTCCAGTCGATGAAGCCATAGAGCACAGCGGGATCGCCCGTCATATCCATGACGTTCACGGTGATGGTAGCCGGGGTTCCGGCTTCAAAAGCGGGGAAGGAAGCGATGCCGTTTTCATCTGCGCCGTCGCCGTCGGCATTCGCCGAGGGTTGGCCGTTGGTTTCGAAATCGACGCTCGCGCCGAGTTTCAAGCCATCGACGATCTTGTGGCTTGCGCCCACACCTTCTCCACCGTCGGTGGTGTTGGTGGGATAGGAGCCGGGGGCATCGTTGTCGGCAAGGTCTCCAAAGTCGAAGGCCATCACGGTAATGAAATAGTCTTCCACTTCTCCGTCGGGAGCGCATCCCGTGGCGTCGAGGTCATCGTCGGTGCTGATGCGGAGGCGGAAACCCTGCTCCATATTGAGCACTGCGTTTGCAGGCACATTGAAGGCGAGGTTCACCGTTCCGTTGACGCCATTGGCAACCGGAACTGAAACGGCTTCACCAGCGTCTTCAAAATCTCCGTCTTTATTCCAGTCCGCAAAACCGTACAGGTAGGCGGTGGGGCCGTCCGGTATCATATTCATCACCAGGACTTCCACCGTGGCGGGTTGACCTGCGAGGAACATCGGGAAGTTGGCTACCCCGTTTTCATCATCTGTTCCGGCAATCGGGTTGGCATCATCTCCGTCTGCCTCATCGCTGGGCATGGCTGCGCCTTCCGGATCAACCGAAGAACCGATCTTCAGGCCTTCCACAATTTGATGGCAAGCGCCTACGCCCTCGCCAGATCCATCGGTGGTGTTGGTCGGGTACGAACCGGGCTGATCGTTGTCGGGCAGGTCGCCGAAGTCTATGGCGCCGGCCATCACGATATAGTCTTCCACTTCTCCGTCGGGAGCGCAGCCGATGGCGGTCAGGCCGCTATCGGTGCTCAGGCGGAAACGAGCGCCCAGGTCGCTATTGATCACCGCGTCGATGGGTACGTCGAACGTGAGGTTCATCGCACCGTTGGTGCCGTTGGGCACAAAAGCGGTTTCCGTTTCGCCGGCATCGTCGAAATCGCCGTCCTGGTTCCAGTCGATGAAACCGTACAGGTTGGCGTCTGCTCCATTGCCCAGCATATTCATCACGTTGATCGACACGGAAGCCGATTGACCAGCGATAAACATGGGGAACATGGCGATACCGTCTTCGTCGTCGGCGCCCAGGTTGTCGTCGCCATTGCTGCCGGCGTTGGGGTTTCCACCCGGTTCGCCGTCGATCGTAGCGCCGATTTTGAGGCCCGTCACGAGGGTATGGCAAGCGCCGATCCCTTCTCCGGAGCCGTTGGTATCATCGGTCGGGTAAGAACCGGCCGTATTGTCATCGGGCAAATCGCCGTAATCTACGGCGTTGACCATGACCATATAATCTTCTACTTCACCGTCCGGAGCGCAGCCGGTCGCATTGAGCGCTCCGCTGGTGCTGATGCGGAATCGAGCCCCGATCAGGGAACTGGTCACCGCAGTAGCCGGTACGTCGAAATCAAGACCGATATTGGCATTGGTACCGTGGGGCACAAAGGCCGTTTCGGTTTCTCCCGCGTCGTTGAAGTCACCGTCCTGATTCCAGTCGATGAAACCGTACAAGGTAGCGTCAGCCCCATTGCCCAGCATATTCATCACATAGACAGAAACCGTGGCCGGCTGACTGGTTGTGAACATCGGGAAAGAAATAATGCCGTCTTCGTCGTCGCTGACTCCGTTGTCGTCGCCATCGGCCGATGCGCTGGGCGTAGCCGCAGCTTCCGGATCGACCGAGGACCCGATCTTCAGGCCGGTGACGATAGTATGGCAAGCCCCCACGCCTTCCCCGGCGCCGTTGGTCGGGTCGGTGGGATAGCTGCCCGGAGTGTTGTTATCGGCCAGGTCGCCGTAGTCAACTCCAGTGGCGGTCACATAATAATCCTCCACCTCGCCATTCGGAGCGCAACCCGTCGCGCTGAGTCCGGTTTGGGTACTCAGACGGAAGCGCGCGCCGAGCTCCATATTCAGGACGGCCGTGGCAGGCACCGTAAAGGTCAGGTTGACGTTGCCGTTGGTACCGTCGGGTACGGGAACCGAAACCGTTTCATTCGGGTCGTTGAAATCGCCGTCTTTGTTCCAGTCTATAAAGCCGTATAACGTAGCGGCGGAGGGAATCGTCATCATATTCATGACGTTCACCACCACCGTGGCGTTTAAACCGGCCGTAAAGGTCGGGAAAGAAACGATGCCGTTTTCGTCGTCCGCCCCATTGAGGTCGTCGCCGTTGGCGGCAGCGCTGGGGTTGGCCAGCACCTCGTTGTCGACGCTGGCGCCGATTTTCAGGCCGGGAACGACCGTATGGCAAGCGCCTACGCCTTCTCCGCCGTTGGAATCGTTGGTCGGGTAAGAACCCGGAGCATCGTTGTCGGCAAGGTCGCCGTAATCGAAGCCGGTGACCATGACCAGATAGTCTTCCACTTCCCCATCGGGCGAAGGACCTACGGGGATAGCCGAGGCTACATCGTCCGTGCTGAGGCGGAAGCGCGCGCCGAGCGGCATATTGAGCACGGCGTCATCGGGCACGTTTACAAACAAATCTATATTTCCATTGGTACCATTAGGCACGGCCACGCTGGCCACCTCGTCGAGATCGTCGAAATCGCCGTCCTTGTTCCAGTCGATATAACCGAACAACATGGCAGCCTCGCCGCTCATATTCATCACGTTAATGCCAATGGCAGCCGTTTCGCCGGCTGTAAAAACCGGGAAGGAAGCGATACCGTTTTCATCGGCGCCATCGCCATCTGCATTGACGCTGGGTTGACCGTCGTTTTCCGAGTCTACGGAAGCCCCGAGTTTAATCCCGGTCTGGATCTTATGGCTCGGGCCCTCGCCTTCCCCACCGCCATCGGTGGCGTTGGTCGGGTAGCCTGCAGCGCCGGGATCGGCCAGATCCCCCCAGTCGAAGGCCATGACCTGGGTCAGGTAGTCTTCTACTTCGCCATCGGGCGCAGGGCCGGTGGGAAGCATGGAAGCGGTCATATTCGTGCTGATCCGTACGCGAACGCCTATGTCCGAATTGAGGACAGCGCCGGCAGGAACCGCAATGGGAATATTGGCGATACCGCTTGTATTTGCAGCTACCGTTACCGAGGCCATTTCACCCGGGATCGTTCAGGTCGCCATCGGCATTCCAGTCTGCGAAGAGGGTTATTTTCGCCCCAAGGGCGGTCATGTTCATATAAGTGACCGGGACGGTTGCCAATTGCCCTGCGACGAACATAGGCAGGGCTACGCCATCCTCGTCATCCGGAGAGGAGGCGTTGTCGTCGCCTTGTGCGTTGTTGCTCACCTGGCCGTCGGGTTCTCCGTCCACAAAATTTCCGAGCTTAATGCCGGGGACGATCACGTGGCTCGGGCCTACGCCCTGACCACCGCCGTTGGTATCGTCGGTCGGGTAAGAGTTGGCTGTGTTTGCATCAGGTAAATCGCCAAAGTCAATGGCGATCACTTCGATGAGGTAGTCTTCCACTTCGCCGTCGGGCGCCTCGCCTTCCGGGGAAGCTGCAGCCGCAATGTCGGTGCTAAGCCGGAAACGCACGCCGAGGGGCATGTTGAGGACTACGTCATTGGGCACGTTGGCGTTAACCTGAACGTTACCGTTGGTATTGTTTGGAACGGCGACACTGCTTTGCTCGTTGGCGTCGTCGAAATCGCCGTCTTTATTCCAGTCGAAGAATCCGTAGAGGATAGCTGCCTGGCCGCTCATGTTCATCACCGTGACGATGATGGGGGCAACCTGTCCGCCGCTGAATTGGGGGAAGGAGGCAATACCGTCTTCATCGGCGCCATCGCCGGTTGCACCTGCGTTGGGTTGCCCGTCTCCTTCAAAATCGACGCTGGCGCCCATTTTCAGGCCGTTGAGGATTTTGTGGCTCGCTCCGACCCCTTCTCCGCCATCGTTGGCATTGGTGGGATAAGAACCGGGCGTATTATTATCGGCCAGATCTCCCCAATCGAAAGCCATAGCCTGGCCCATATAATCTTCCACTTCTCCGTCGGGCGCAGGGCCGGTCGGGCTCATGGAAGCCGTGGCATTGGTGCTGAAGCGGAATCGAATTCCAAAATCTTCGTTGGTTACCGCAGAGGCGGGAACGGGCACCGAAAGGTTCACGATTCCGCTGAAAGCCCCACCCACATTGGTAGAAACCATTTCGCCGGGGTCGTTGAAATCGCCGTCGCCGGTCCAGTCGAAGAATCCGGTGAGTTTGGCGGTAGAACCCGTCATATTCATGACCGTTACGGGCACCGTGGCTGTTTGGCCGACGATGAACATGGGCAGCGCGACGCCGTCCTCATCGTCGGGCATGCCTGCGTTGTCATCTCCGTCGGCTAATGCTGCAGCCTGACCACCCGCTTCGAAATCGACCAGAGCCCCCATTTTCAGGTTGGGAATGATCTGGTGGCTGGCGCCGATCCCTTCGCCGGCGCCGTTGGTGGCGTCGGTAGGATAGGAACCCGCGAGGTTGTCATCCGGTAAATCGCCGAAATCCACGACGGGGAAAATACCCAGGTCGAGGGTGTTGTCGTTGTCGCCCCGGGCGCCGGTCGTAAGGCAGATTACGGGGAGGCCCTGGATGGCAACAGGCAGGGAATTATCGCCCAACACGGCGTCCGAGTCGTTGTTATCGCTATTGGCCCCAAAGCCGATGTTTGGAGAGGTGATGGAATAGGAATTTCCACCCACGGTCAAAATGCCGTTGCTCCCCTGGCCACCGGTGCCGAAGGCTATGCAATAGTTCATTCCTGGCAGTACGCCGTTGGCGACCGTAAATTTATAATGGCCATCGGCATCCGTCATCGTGGAAGCCAGTATGGCATTGCCTTTATACAAGGTCACGTTTACGCCGGAAAGGGGCGTTTCTCCCGGGTCCTGGATCCCGTCGCGGTCGGAATCGACCCAGACGTAGTTACCCAGTTCGATGGGAGCTTCGCCGCAGAGCAGCTCGACGTCTCCAAGACCGGAGGCCTTACCGGCCAGGCCGGAGTTTCCGTTGTTGTCCGAGAAATACACGCGATAGGCGCGGTTTTTCACCCCTGTGGAGTTGTTATACCAGGCCAGACCGCCGGAGAACGCCGAGGTGGCGTCCATCATATTCAACAGGAGTTCGTTGTTACTCGGGTGCAGGGCGATACCGCCGTGAACCGCTTCCTGGTGAGCGCCGAGGAAGGAATCCTGGCAATAGAATTCTCCACCGCAGGGGCCCTGGCCGTTTCCGGAGCCGCAGCCCATGTCAAATCCAACGGCGCCATTGCGCTCTATGAGCCAGGTTCCGTTGTTATTCAACACCCTGAGGATGTCGCCTCCTGCGTTTCCTTTCCAGGTTTTAGTGCTGGGAGGGGTGGTGCCGTAATCGTACCAGCCCATTTGATGACCGGCGCGATCGTTGAAGGCCACCAACATATTTCCGGTGACGTCAAACTCGATATCGCTCAGTATGGGTTGTGGGTAACACAATTCAATACCGCCAGCGGGTAAATCGTTAAAATCATTTGTCCAGGGATTCCAGTTGGTGCAATGCGCCAAACCGGTCAGGACGATTCCCTTGCTGTAACCCAGCGGGAAGCTAAGGATTTCTGTAAATAAGCCGGTCCCTGGATTGTACTCGAATATATAAGCATACAGGTCGTCGGAATTCTGGGAGGTTTGCGCAGAGCAAACCCCACCGACATACAGGTTACCATTATTATATTTAAGGGCAAAAGGACGCCAGTCGGAGGCATCCGAGCATCCCGGGTCGGGGATGATTACCTCTGAAACGGCGCCTACCGGCACAGGAAAAACTGCCGGGTTTCCCATGTCTACCGTTACAATGGACCTGTTGAACAGGTTAACGATAAACAAGGAGTCGCCGTCTTCAGAAATATCGGTATCCCCAAGTCCCCACTTACCAACCAGGTCAAAAACCTGGCCGTCATAGGTGGGTGTATTGAGGTTGGGACCCAGGGCCCGCGCGAGGGATCCTTCGTTTCCCGTGTTAATGCCATACACGTCCAGGTTGAAATATAAAGACGCATTCCCTGTAGGGCCTGGAGGGGGCAAAGCAGAGACATGCGTTCGGTAAACTGCTCCTAAACCGCCTGGCCCCCAACCACAATGGCGTTTGAGAAAGGCAGAAGAAAAGATTGTATTTGTTTCTTTTTGATAGGCAATACCCCAGGTGGAGCCAATCTCGCTGCTTTGGGCGAGGGTAATATTGAGCAAAGACTCTCCGGAGGCGGTATACGGTACGGCAACCAGGGCCGGCGTTGGAGCCGTGGTCCCACCGGCAAGGGGGTCCCCGCGATGGTAAATCGGTGTGATCACATAAGGGTTGTTCTCGCAAAAATTGGATATATCGAGCATGCCGAAATCAATCGTGCAATTGCTTCCAACCGTGGCAAACTGAACGACCCCTCCAAAGTTGTCGGGGCCTACGCCTGAGGGTGTATGGTTTGCCGGGTAATTCGAGATCTCGACCCTTACAGCCTGACCCGCGGTCAGGGCCGTGCAGGACCATCTACCCTGAAAATCGGAGGTAGTGGTACAAAGGAGATTTTCCGCGTTGTCGAATACATCGATCTGCGCGCCTTCCAGTCCAAACTCCGAAGCGTCTTTCGTTCCGTCGGAGTCGAAGTCGCTATATACCGTACCGCCGATTGCATTGGGGCCGGTGCAGGGATCGGCGCCATAGCAGGCGGCCGGAAGGTCGAAAAATACGGAAGGGGCGGTACATCCTCCGCCGCTGAATTCGGCCGCCGCATCCAGGGTAGAGCCGTCGGCATCCAGCATAAACTGCAAATACGGCTCGCAGCCGTCGATCGAGGGGTTGATGATTTTGGTTACTCCATCAACCGTAACCTCGATATTTTCCCCTACCGGGGGCATGGTCCATTCCACAAAAACAGCGACCAGCACCTTGGGAAGGTTGCCGGTAGCCGCGTCGTTGCGGCAATCGCCGACGCTTACGTTTGTAATAGTTAAGGAGCAGGCTGCATTCGCGCTTTGCCCTTCCTCTTCTCTTGGAGGAGGCGTAGTCTTCGATTGGGCATGTTGGGCATTCCGGGTATCGTCGGAAACGATGGCGATCGAACTGCCATCCTTCCCCTCCCCTGCCATCCGAGCCAGCCCATCAACATCCGGCCGTAGGAGGAATCCCCCCCCGCGATGGCCATCGTAACCAGCAGCATCAATGCGCTGCCGGCCAGGAAAACCCGGACCAGGTTTAGGGATTTTAATGTAATTTTCTTTTTCATGAGAATTTGTTTGGTAGTAATGAGAATTGTAAATACTTGTTTGGGTAGTAGCGAAAATGAAAAATAAGGGACTATATATACTGGAGTAATTGTTTTTTAAAAAAGTGCAGCCCTGACGGCTGCACTCTAACGCTATAACAAGTTGTAATCCTAATCGAGAAAAGAGTGCGGCCGCAGCCGCACTGGAATGCTAGAAACACTAACAAATTATAAATCCCCGTCTAAAGGATTTTTCTTAACCTGAGAACCAATCATACTGAAAAGACGAGCCACTCAAGCGTTTTTTTTATTTTTTTTCACAAAAGAATCCCAGGGCAAAAGAGAGACAAAAGCCTGGCCCTTTTGCAAAAGCAAAACGAAATTGAAACGAATTTTAAATTGTATTTTTAGGGAAATAAAAAACCCCCTGTTGCGGCTGATCCCTGCTCCTCCGAAAATCAATTCCGGAAGGCCAGGATGCTTTGCAACAGGGGTTTTAACTTCACTCCTGAAGAATACAACAAAAGGGAATAAAGGGCGGCATAAGCCGCCCATTAAGTAACCTTTGACCATGTAGTAGTTGCGTTTATCTTGTTTGGGTTAAATACTATTATTTTGCACAGCGTGGGGCCGGGCAAAATAATCCTTCGCAATTAATTTCGGGGTTTGCCGAAATTAACTTTAAAAAATTAAACTATGTCCTTTTCGACCCGAAATAATTCGGGACGTGCAGGGACACGTGTTCCGTCGATGTTTTTTTTAGTGCGAAGTTCTACCTAGTGCTTCAATAGTGGTAGACGATAGTGCGGGAAAAAAGTAGTCAATTGTGCTTGCTTGCTGAAAATCGGTAGTTGGGAGAGAATGTATCGATTTCAGCTCTTGTGGGATAACTGAAATTCGTTTGGGTATTGCAAATGTATTAAACTATTTTGGATTGCGAAATTATTTTTCAATTTTTTTTTATTCTCTGACGAAACGGTCAGAAAGGCGACAGAATCGGGCCGATTGTCCCTTGTAACGGCCAGGTCATCTATTTCAAGACCCTGAAACGAGCCAGCAGGGAATCGCGGTAGCCTTTCCCAAGAGGCAGGCGATGGGCGCCGATGAGGACCAGGTTCTCGGCTGCGTCGATGGCTTCGATGCGCTTTTGCTGAACGGCGTAGCTTTTCTGAATCTGCACGAACTGGCTTTGAGGAAGGTTATCCAGCAGTTGGCGGAGGGATATCTTGATGGCAAACTTTTTTCCGTTGGTGTGGATCATGCAGTAGTTGCCCTCCGACTGGATGAAGTCGATATCGCAGAACTGGACCTTAAAATATATGCCCTGAGATTTGATCAGAATGCACTCATTGCTCAGGAAACTCAGCTCCTCCGGAAGGTGCTCCGTCTTCGGAGCCCGAAGCGCTATTTCCAGGGCGGCCTGAAGCGACAGCTTGTCGAAGGGCTTGACCAGATAGCCCGCCCAGTTGGTTTTCCGCGCCTGCTGAAAGTAATCCGGCCGGTCGTGCACCGTGATGAATAATATGGGAATTTCTGTGTGCTCCAGCTTTTGGGCCAGATCCAGGCCGTTCATTTCCCCTTCGAGGTTGATGTCCATGATGATCAAGTCGGGCAATTGATCCGGGATAGCCAGAAGGGCATCCTCTCCTTTGGATGAAATACCGAGTATCTCATGGCCCAATTCCTCTGCAAACATTTCCAAATCAAGGGCGAAGGAAAGGTTGTCTTCCACAATCCAGATGCGCATCGAACTCATTACTCAGCAGGGTTGATATCTATTAGGGTTTAAGTCTTTGGGAGCGTCGAACGGGGAAATTGCAACTCAAAGGTAGTACCTTTATCGATACCGGAAAAGGCCTTTACCTGACCTTTGTGCAAGTCCATTAATTCTTTAACCAGCAAAAGTCCCAGTCCGCTGCCTCGCTCCCCCGCCGTGCCGATACCCGGCCATTCATTCGTTTGAAATAAATGTTCCAGAATTTCGGGCTTCATGCCGATGCCTGAATCGATGACTTTAATCACGGTAATATCTTGCTCGTTATATGCCTCCAGCCATATCCTTCCACCCGAGGCCGTAAACTTGACCGCGTTATCTACCAGGTTGCGGAGAACCACCTGCAGGGCGGCCGGGTCTGCCCAGACGTACACCTCCCTCCATTCTTCCCCGCTGACCAAAGCGATCCCTTTTTCTTTTGCCTTCTCCTGGTACATGCCCATTACCTGGGAAAACGCTTCCCACAAGTCGATCTGCCGTGGGTGGATAAAAAAAGTACCGCGCTGGGTCTTGGCCCATTGCAACAGGTTGTCCAGCAGGTTATGAGCGTTGGAAGCGGTCTGGTCCAGCTTGGCGCCCAAAAGCATGAGCCTGTCAAACTGCTGTTTGTGGAGCAGGTAGGATATTTTCTTGGAAAGATTGCGGAAGGACAAGACCGGGTTCTTCAGTTCATGGGCCAGGATGAGAAAGAGGTGGTCCTTGGTCCGGTTGACCTTTTCCAACTCGCGGTACTGCTCCCCGATGATCTCTCTGCTGTTGCGGAGGTCCCGGGTTCTTCGTTCGACCTCTTTTTCCAATTGGACCTGACGTCTTTTCAATTGCCATACATATATACGATAGTAGAAAAACCCAACCCCAAGCATACAAAGAAGGATCAGCAGCCAAAACCAGGGGTATTGATAAAAAGGCCTTTTCACTACGACCGGGATGCGCAACTCCCGGGTCGACCATTGCCCGTTTTCGCCCCTGCCTTTGATGTGGAGGGTGTATTTCCCATGCGGTATCCTGCTCAGCCTGAGAACGGGTTCGGTAAGCAGGGTCCATCCTCTTTCCAGACCTTCCAGCCGGTAAGCGTATTGTAAATTTCCAGGCTGGTGGTAGCTCATCAGGGCAAATGACAGGTGAAAGGAATGCATAGGCGGGAGCAGTTCAATCCTGCCTTTTTCGAGCAATTCCGGGGTTCGGGTCACCATTTTGCCGGATTCGGGTTCCCATTCCGAATACGAGGTAATGCGGATCGGAACACCCAAGGATTCTGTAATCTGCACGGAGTCGGGGTGGAATGAGGTAATCCCATCGATCCCTCCAAAGTAAAAGCGTCCATCCTTTCCCTTGGCAAACGCCATAAAATTAAATTCCTCTCCAGCCATGCCGTCGTCCCCCCGGAAAAACAAAAACTCCTTTCGTCTGGGGTCAAAGCGGATCAGGCCGTTGTTGCTCGAAAGCCAATAATATCCCTTTTCGTCTTCCAGGATAGCATAGATCACGTTGCTAATCAAGCCGGTTTCTGTGTTGAATTCCTCGACCAACCCGGACTCCGGATCCCAGTGCACCAACCCACCCCCCTGGTCGCCAACCAATAGCTCCCTTCCCGGTCCCTGTGGATAAAATAAATGCTCAAATGGCGCAGCGCGTCAACGCAAGATCGAACCTCCCCGTCGGGGCCAAGGAGATAGAGCCCCCCACTGGTTCCGACCCAGAGGCCTTTCTCATCTTCCAGAAAGCAGTTGACGCTTTTTTCCTGCAAATCCGAAAAACGCGGGCCAGGATGGAGGAAGAGGGCCTTGCCAAACCCCGGATCGTAATACCCCAAACCATTGCTGGTGCCTAGCCAGATTTTTCCCCTGCTATCCGTAAAGGGCGCCTTGCAGTCAATTTGGCTTTGCTCGCTGCCCCACTTTTCCGGAATATGGAGTGGAATTATGTCCAGGGTCTTAAAATCGGCGCTGATCCGCAAAAATTGTTTACTGTGGACTCCTAACCACCAAAATCCCTCTTTATCGCGACTTACCCCCAACCCGTAAGCTTCTTTGAATGGCAGGGGAATTTGCCTGCCGGAACGAATATTCAGCAGCAGTGCGCCGGAATAATTGGCGACCAGCAATACCGAGTCATTTGACCAGCCTAAGCCTCTGATACTATAGGATTCTTCATGAAGGAAATTTCGAAAAGGGCTGGGATTCCAGGTCAGTTTCGCCACGCCGGAATGGTTGTTAAGCCATAGACCGCCCGAGTGGTCAAAATAGAGAAATGTCAGCCGAAGGAATTCCGAACTGTTGGGCAGCTTTTTGGGGAAATCGAGGATTAGATTCCCCTGCGAATCCAGCAGGAGCAGGGTTCCGTAATAACCCAACACCAGCCCTCCGTCCGGGGTAACCAACCAGCGAAAGAGATCCGGATCATGGTTGTCAAAGATAGGGGAAAGGGGAACTTCCAGCGTTTGCTCCGATTCGGAGAATAGGCGGATCAGGCTTTTTTCACCTCCTTCGCCGAGGAACAAGCCCCAAAGATCGCCTTTGTCATTGGAATTCAACTCCAGCAGGCGCTTGGGAAGATCGGCACGGTAAAGCAGCTTGCCGCTTTGGTCGATGACCCGAAGCACCTTGCCGCTTACGAAATATACCGTTCCATCTCCCCATCCTCCGAGGTGGGTTATGGCCCCCCACTCCTGGGCGCCGAACAGCGGAAAAACGCTCCCGTCGTAAGCAAAAACCGCTCCATGCCGGGTTCCGAACAGGATGAGCTTCCCCGGAATACTGCCCACCTGGGTAAGGTCCTCCAGGGGAAAGGGCAGCAAGCTATCGGCCGGGATAATCTTGCGGGATATCGGGTCGAGCATATCGAGCGTCCAGACATACCTGTTTTCCCGATCGCCAATGGGCCTGACGGTTTGGCTGCTCAGCCATATTTTGGAAGCACAGTCCTCCATGATAAAAAAAGGAAAGGCCACCCTTCCTCCAATACGTTGGGGATGGAAGACCTCCATCCGGTAGCCGTCGTAGCGGTTGAGCCCTTCGGAGGTGGAAAACCACATAAAATCCTCCGAATCCTGGAAGATCCGGTTCACAAAGCGGCTGGACAAACCATCCTCGACCCCGACTTCGCGCACCTTGACCACCCAGTCTCCGTTTTGGGAAAAAATACGCCCGGCACAGCACAGGAGGGCTGCTACGCAGAGGAAGAAGGTTGGCAGGAAGAATGGTCTCACTATTTGGGTTTAGAGGGTTTAGAGGGTTTAGAGGGGTTTAGAAAAAAGACTAAACCTCCTAAACTTTCTAAACTTCCTAAACCCAAAATAAAAATTCCTCCCCTCAAAGTTGCTTCTCTGTCAAGAAACTTCTACTATTGCATAAAATTACCCACTTGGGTAAAATCATGACAAAAGATCTCGACACGGAAGGCAGGGTTTTGGAAGCGGCCAAGCGCGTATTTATCCGCAAGGGGTATGCGGGCGCCCGGATGCAGGAGATTGCCGACGAGGCCGGCATCAACAAGGGTTTGTTGCACTATTACTTCAAAAGCAAGGACAACCTGTTTTCCGCGATCTTCGAGCAAGCCTTCCGCGAGATGGTTCCCCGGCAAAACGAGCTGTTCGAATCGGATCTCCCGCTTTTTATCAAATTGGAACAATTCGTGGAGCGCTACCTGGATTTCCTTTCCGAACACCCTTATCTGCCGGCTTTCGTGCTCCTCGAGCTCCAGCGCCACCCGGAGGCTTTTCTCCAAAGGATTTCGGGCATGGACATGAAGCCCAATCCCATGAAACTGGTCATGCAGATCCAGATGGAAGCCCAAAAAGGCGCCATCCGGATTATCAACCCCATCCACCTCGTGGTCAACATTCTTTCGATGTGCGTATTCCCCTTCGTCGCACGCCCCATGATGCAGGCTATGCTCCAGGTGAGCGACGCGGACTATGCCCTGTTTATCAGGGACCGGAAGGAGGTGATCGTGGATTTTGTGAAAAATGCCCTGCACCCTGCACCCTCCACCCTGCACTAAAAAAAACGCTATGCGATCACATATTATCCTCCTCCTCACTGCCCTCGCCCTGCCACAAATGGCATTTACCCAAACGGCCAATCCCGTGACGCTCCAGCAGTGCTTTGACTGGGCCGCCGGGGCGTACCCTCTCAATGACCGGCCTCAAATGCTGGAACAAGCAGCGCAGTTGCGCAGCGCCCAGATCAAGTCCGATCGCCTGCCCCAGTTGGAGGCCCGGATTCAGGCCGGCTGGCAAACGGAGGTCCCGGATTTCCCCTTCGAACTCCCCCCTCCCATCGGCGATCCGCTCGACCTTCCGCTTTACCGGGCTCAGGCCACCGTTCAGGCGAGCTGGCTGGTCTATGACGGAGGTTTGGCTAAAGCCCGCCTGGCTCAGGAGCAAAGCAACCTGGCGGCGGAGCAACAGGGCATCGTTGTGGAGATGAACAAGCTTAAAGAAATTGTCAACCAATATTTTTTCGGGATTCTTCTGCTGCAGGGAAAGCAGCGGGTCCTCGCAACTTCCCTGCAAAACCTTACCGCCCAAAAGGACCGGATCGATGTGGGGATTCGAAACGGCGTGGTACTGCCCTCCGCTGCCGATCAGATGGAAGTGGAAATGCTCAAAATTCAAGCCCAGATAACGGAAACGGGATTGACGGAGAAAGGCCTCAGGCAGCAACTCGCAGACCTGACCGGCAGGCAAGAGGAGGAATTCAGATTGCTCGAACTCCCTCAATTTGAAGAAACCACCTATCCCCTACCCCTGAATCGCCCGGAATTCACCGCGATCGAATTGCAAAAAGTATCGGTCGATCAACGCAACGAACTCCTTTCCGCGTCCCGCAGGCCCAAACTAAGCGCATTTGCCACAGGTGGAATCGGTTACCCCAACCCGCTCAATCTTTTTGACGAATCCCTGGCGCCCTTCGCCCAGGTCGGCCTCCAGGCCCAATGGACTATTTACGACTGGGGCAAACTAAAAAGGGACCGGGAATTGCTCGGGGTACAACAATTGATCCTCGACAACCAGGCCACGGTGCTGGAAACCAACCTCAACCGCGCCGATGCCGCCTTCCTCCAACAAATGGAATCCCTGCTCCAACTAATGGAATCGGACCGCCAGATCGCGGAGTTACAAGCCCGCCTGCTGAAAACCCTTGCACTGCAATTGGAGCAAGGAGTGGCCACGCCTACCGATTACCTCCTTCAATCCAATGCCGAAACCCTGGCCAGATTGCAGCTCAAAGCGCATGAGATCCAGTTGGCGCAGACCAGGGCGGGGTATTGGGTGCATCGGGGGTCCATTGAGTGATTGAGTGATTGGGTGATTGAGTGATTGAGTGGTTTGAGAAAAAACTAAAAAAGAGTAGAGATGAAAATAGTAGGCTTTGTTTTTGGGATTTTAATGATGTTATTTATTTTCTCGTGCGCCACGACGGATGACGATGCGGATGCGTACGGGCATTTTGAAGCCAGGGAGATTGTCGTGTCTGCGCAGGCGAACGGGCAGATACTCCGTCTGGATTTGGAGGAAGGGGTTTCGTTGAAAGCCGGGCAGGCGATTGGCTTGATAGATACCACCACCCTGGCCCTGCAGCGAAATCAGCTTCTCGCAAGCATGGGCACGGTACGCAAAAAGACCCAGGACCCAGGACCGCAGATCAAAGTCCTCGAAGAACAGCGGCGGACCCTGCTTCGGGAAAAAACGAGGGTGGAAGCCCTGTTAGCGGGGAAAGCCGCTTTGCCCAAACAACTGGACGATATCAACGGGCAACTCAATGTGCTGGAAGAGCAGATCCGCGCCGCGAAGTCCAACGCCGATCGCTTCAACCAGGCCGTGCTGGCCGAGACCGACCCCCTGGCCGCCCAACTCCGCCTGCTCGACGAACAGATCAGCCGCTGCTATGTCGAAAACCCCATCGACGGAACGGTGATTCTGCAATGGGCTGAGGCGGGAGAGCTTGCCTCTATTGGAAAACCCCTCTATAAAATCGCCGACCTCCGGCACATGGAACTCCGGGCCTATATCACCGGAGCACAATTATCCTCGGTGAAACCCGGCCAAAAGGTCGAAGTCTTTTTCGACGCCGGAAAGGAAACTTTGCAGTCGCTCCCCGGAACGGTCTCCTGGATCTCCAGCCAGGCCGAGTTCACCCCCAAGATCGTGCAGACCCGCGAGGAAAGGGTGAACCTCGTCTACGCCCTGAAAATCGCCGTCGACAACGACGGAGCGGTGAAGATCGGGATGCCGGGGGAGGTTTCTTTTTAGGTGGCTCTTAGGGGTTCTTGTATGGGTAGCTACCCAAGCAACTACCAACAAACTTAATAACCTAATAACCCAACAATGTCAATCCATCATATCTCCAAATCCTACGGCCCCGTGCAGGCCCTGAACGACGTATCCTTTGAGGTGTCGAAAGGGGAATTGTTCGGCCTCATCGGACCGGACGGTGCGGGGAAAACCACGCTGATCCGGATACTGACCACCCTGCTGCTGCCCGATTCGGGAGAAGCCCGGGTGATCGGCCTGGATCCCGTGAAGGAATTCCGCGCATTGCGAAAGCACGTCGGGTATATGCCGGGCCGCTTTTCGCTTTACCAGGACCTGACCGTGGAGGAAAACCTCAACTTTTTTGCCACCATTTTCGGAACCAGCGTCCGGGAGAACTACCACCTGATCAAGGATATTTACAGTCAGATCGAGCCGTTCAAGGACCGAAAGGCGGGCAATTTATCGGGGGGGATGAAGCAAAAGCTCGCCCTGAGCTGCGCCATGATCCACGAACCGGAGGTACTGATCCTCGACGAACCCACCACGGGAGTGGACGCGGTTTCGAGAAAGGAATTCTGGGAAATGCTGCACCGGCTGAAGGATAGGGGTATCACCATTCTGGTCTCCACTCCTTATATGGACGAGGCCAGCCTCTGCGACCGCGTGGCCCTGATCCAGAACGGCCATATCCTCAATGTCGGCGCACCCGCTGACCTGGTGAAGAGCTATTCGAGACATCTATGGGCCGTAAAGGCCTCCCACACCCTCAGACTCATCGAAGACCTGCGCAAACACCCCGCGGCCTACTCCGCTTTTCCCTTCGGCGATTCGGTGCACCTCGCGCTGAAAGGGGAATTGGCCGAAGGAGAGCTGCTGGATTACCTGAGCAAAAAAGAACACCGGGAAATTGAAATAAAGGCCGTGGAGGCCAATATCGAGGATGTGTTTATGGAATTAATGGCGAAAAAACAAGCGGTATGAACCTGGCTATCACGACAGAATCCCTGACAAAGAAATTCGGCGCTTTTACCGCGGTGGACGCGATCAGCCTGGAGGTCGCACAGGGCGAGATATTCGGGTTCCTGGGCGCAAACGGGGCCGGCAAGACCACGGCGATGCGGATGCTCACCGGGCTTTCCCGCCCTACTTCCGGGAGGGCATCCGTCGCAGGTTTTGACGTATCCAGGCAGCCCGAACAGATCAAAAGGAATATCGGCTATATGAGCCAGAAATTTTCCCTCTACGAGGACCTCACCGTCAAGGAAAATATCCGGTTTTACGGGGGTATTTACGGATTGTCCCTCAAAAATATCGGGATCAAAACGGAGCAACTCCTCGAAGAGCTGGACCTGAGGGAGGTTTCCAAAACACCCGTGAAGTCGCTTCCACTCGGCTGGAAGCAGAAGCTGGCGTTCTCCATTTCCCAGGTTCACGACCCGGCCATCGTTTTTCTGGACGAGCCCACGGGGGGCGTCGATCCCATTACCCGCCGGCATTTTTGGGAGTTGATTTACCGCGCCGCCGACAAGGGCCGAACCGTATTCGTAACCACCCACTATATGGACGAAGCGGAATACTGCGACCGCATTTCCATCATGGTCGACGGAAAGATCGCGGCCATGGGAAGCCCGTCTGCGTTGAAAAAAGAACATCAGGCGCCGAGTATCAATGAGTTGTTTGTAAGGCTAGCAAGAGTGACTACTGCTGGTTTGGGTTAATAAGTTATCAGCTTCTAATAACTATAAACAGTCACTCACCTATGAGCCCCTTCTTCGCTTTCGTCAAAAAAGAGACCCTCCATATCCTGCGCGACCCGCGGACGTTGGTCATCCTGTTGGGAATGCCCATAGCTCAGGTGATTCTGTTCGGCTTTGCCATTACCAACGAGCTGAACGACGTGCGGGTCGCTATTTTCGATTCGGCGAAAGATCCTGTCAGCATGGAGATTTCTGATCGTTTGACTTCGTCCGGCTTTTTTCAGTTAAGCGCGGAGACAGGCAAGGAAGAGGACCTGGAGGGGGTATTTCAGCATGAAAGAGTCAAGTTGGTAGTCGTATTTCCCCCGGGTTTTCAGGAGCGCTTTTACCGGAACGACAATCCACAGATTCAGTTAATCGCCGACGCCACCGACCCAAACACGGCGACAACCATCGTCGCCTATGCCAGCGCCATTATCCGGCAATACGAAGAGGAGAAAAAAGGGAGCGCCGCCCTCCCCTACGCTATCAAAACCGAGGTCCGCATGCGGTATAACGAGGAGCTCAAAAGCGTTTTCCTCTTCGTGCCGGGCGTCATCACCATCATCCTCATGCTGGTTTCGGCCATGATGACATCCATTGCCCTGACCCGGGAAAAAGAGCTGGGCACTATGGAGGTGCTTCTGGTCTCCCCGCTCCGCCCACTGGTGATCGTGGTCGGAAAAGTGGTGCCCTATATCGCGCTGGGCCTGATCATCATGGGCATCATCCTCGGCCTGGCTACTACCGTTTTTCAAATGCCGATCCGGGGAAGCCTGGGTCTGCTGGTCGCAGAATGCCTGCTCTTCGTATCCACTTCCCTGTCGCTGGGCATTTTGATCTCCTCCAGGGTCAAGACCCAGATGGTGGCCTTGCTCATTTCCCTCATGGCGTTGATGCTCCCCACGATTTTGCTATCCGGGTTTATTTTTCCTGTGGAAAATATGCCCTGGCTGCTTCAAATCATCAGCCATATCGTCCCGGCCCGCTGGTTTATCGTCATCGTGAAGGGAATCATGCTCAAGGGCGCGGGGCTGGAAGTACTCTGGGAGGAAACGTTGATCCTGGTCTTTATGACTATCGTGTTGATTGGAGCTAGTATCAGGAGTTTTAAGCTGAGGCTTGAGTGAAAATGAGTTATGAATGCTTAGTTTTTAATTTTTAGTGATTTGGCATCAACTAAAAATTAAAAACTGAAAACTAAAAACTTTCATGAAAACCATCCTCTTCATCATACAAAAAGAGTTTCTCACGATCTTCCGCACCAAGGGGATGCTGCCGATCCTGTTCGTCATGCCTTTCGTGCAGATGATCATCCTTCCTTTTGCCGCGGATTACGAGATCAAGAACATCAAGCTGACGATCGTGGACAACGACCGTTCTGCTTTATCGCGGCAACTGAACAGCCATTTCCAGGCATCTCCGTTTTTCGAAGTCCTGTATGCAAACACGCAGGAGGAGGCCGAATCGCGGGTTCAATCGAACCAAAGCGACCTGTACCTGGTAATCCCTCCCCGCTTCGAATACCGCCTGCTCAAGGAACGAAACGCTCCTCTGCACCTGACCATAGACGCCATCAACGGGGCCAAGGCGGGCGTGGCTCAGGCCTATGTGCAATCGATCATCCTGGGTTTTAACCGGGAAGTGATCGCGGAGTGGGGGCCGCAGCTTCAAGGCCAGGCCCTCGCCGCGCTGGGAGCTCCGATAGATGTCTCCTACCAGAACTGGTTCAACCCCGATCTCGATTACAATACCTTCATGGTACCTGGTATTCTGGTCCTGCTCGTGACCCTGATCGGCGGGATTCTCGCGGGGATCAATATCGTGCGGGAAAAGGAGATCGGCACCATCGAGCAGATTAACGTTACGCCGATCCGCAAATATCAGTTCATCACCGGGAAACTGGTGCCGTTCTGGTTTCTGGGTCTTTTCGAACTAGCTTTCGGAATGCTTCTGGGCAAGCTCCTCTTCGATATCCCCATGGTCGGGAGCATCGGCCTGGTCTTCCTCTTCGCAACGGTTTACCTCCTGCTGGTCCTGGGCCTCGGCCTCCTGGTCTCTACTTTTGCCAATACCCAGCAGCAGTCCATGTTCCTGATGTGGTTTTTCATGGTCATATTCATCCTGATGAGCGGGCTTTTCACCCCCATCGAAAGCATGCCGCGCTGGGCACAGACGCTCACCTGGTTTAACCCCATCGCCTATTTCGTGGAAGTGATCCGGCTGGTCATGCTCAAAGGCGCCGGCTGGGCGGATATCCAGGGCTCTTTTTTCAAGATCCTCGCCTTTGCGGTCGTAATGAATGTGCTGGCGGTTTGGAATTATAGAAAACGGAGTTAGAATTAGTTTTTAGTTTTGAGTTTTTAATTTTTAGTTACGGGCGTTCCAACTAAAAATTAAAAACTAAGAACTAAAAATTAGCCATGTCAATTCTCTCCATTTCCTCCCTTTCCAAAAATTACGGAAGGATACACGCCGTGGACAGCCTCTCGATGAATATCGAAGAAGGCAACGTCTTTGGTTTGCTGGGTCCCAACGGGAGTGGCAAAACCACGACGCTGGGCATGATCCTGGGGGTTATTTTGCCGGATGCGGGCCAATTTCAATGGTTTGACGGCCGTTACGGCGGCAATCCGAGGCGGCGCATAGGCACTTTGCTGGAAACCCCCAATTTCTATCCCTATTTGGGAGCCTTGAACAACCTGAAGATCACGGCCCATATCAAAAAGGCGGTCAATCCCGACTATAACGGCCTGCTCGAACTGGTCAAGTTGCGGGGCCGCGAAAACGACCCCTTCCGCACCTATTCCTTCGGAATGAAACAGCGCCTGGCCATCGCCGCCGCCTTGCTCGACGATCCGGATGTGCTCATATTCGACGAGCCGACAAACGGGCTCGACCCTCAGGGCATCGCGGAGGTGAGGGAAACCATCCTGCAAGTCGCGGCCAGGGGCAAAACGATCCTCATGGCCAGCCATATTCTCGACGAGGTGGAAAAGATCTGTTCCCACGTGGCGATCATCAAAAAAGGGCGCTTGCTCGCCAGTGGCGAGGTGACCAACATCCTGAGCAACGACCAGTGGATCGAGGTGAGCGCCGCAGAAACGGACAAGCTGAAGGCCCTGCTGGAAAGCATCCCCGACATTCTTTCGGTTTCGGAGAAAGAGGATTTTTGGCTTCTTACGACCAAGCCGGGATTCGAGCCCGCTACCCTCAACCGCATGGCCTTTCAAAATGGCATTACCCTGACCCACCTGACGAGCCGCCAAAAAAGCCTGGAATCGAAATTTTTGGAAATCACCAGAGAGGACCTCTCCTAAAGCCCCACGCATGCTCTATTTGCTACAACTGGAATGGCTCAAACAAAAACAGCACAAATCCTTTCTGCTGCTGGCGAGCCTGTTTTTATTCCTCCTCCCCTCTTCCCTGCTGATCGCCAAATCCATCCGCACCTGGCCGCCGCCGATCAATACGCCCCAGACCTTCTTTCAGTTTCCGGATGTTTTTATGTACCTCGGATATGTGGGCAACTGGCTTTGTTTCTTCCTGCTCGGTTTTCATGCCGTGTCTATCGTCACCCAGGAATTCAGCAACCGCACTTTCCGGCAGAATATCATCGCGGGACTGACCCGGGCCGATCTGTTTAAAAGCAAGGTTGCCTATCTATTTGTGGTGGCCTTTTTTGCCACCCTGTATTTCGGTTTGGTGGCCTTTCTGTTCGGCATTACCCACACCGACGCCATTTACGCCTCTGTCGCGTTCAAGAATATCGACTACATACCCCGGTTTTTCCTGATGTGCCTGGGGTATATGAGTTTCGGGCTGTTGCTGGGAACATGGATCAGGCGGACGGGCACTGCGCTTTTCCTGTATTTCTCCTACGTGCTGTTCATCGAACTGATCCTTCGCTGGGGGGTGCATATGAATGTGTTCAAACACCGGAGCATGCATTTCTACCCCATGAATGCCATAGAGGACCTAGCGCCGATACCGTTTGCCGAATTTGCGAAGGGCTTTGAAAAAGAGATGGATTTTGGATTCTTTCTCAGCCCACAGGAGGCGATGATCACCACTTCGGTGTACATTATTTTATTCCTCGCCGGGACTTATTTGCTGATGGCAAAGAGGGATCTATGATGAAAAAATCTCCTTGAGGTCGATTTCCAGTTCGGGAAATATATGGGAGCGAAGAGGCGCTTCTTCCGTAACCGGCGCAAGGCCAATGAAAATGCCTTTTTCGTCGAGTACATAAATCAACACCACCCTTAGTTCCGGTTGGACAAGCCAATACTCCCGAACCCCTGACTCCTCATACACCCGGAATTTATCACTCATTTCCCGTTGAGTATTGCCTGGGGAAAGTATTTCTACCATCAAATCGGGCGCGCCCTTGCAGCCCTTTTCATCGAGCTTGGTTTCATCGCAGATGACGCAGAGGTCGGGCTGGACCACGGTAGTATCCTGCCCTTTTTTGCGGCCGACGGGAAGGCGAACATCTAAGGGGGCTGTAAAAACCTGACACGGCTTCTTCTCAAAAAAATTGAACAGACGCGCCGTAAAAAAGGTTACCATTTTTTGGTGTTGGACGCTCGGCGCCGGACTCATCTTGAACAACCTTCCCTTAATTAGTTCCACGCGTTCGGAAAACCTCCATAGCAGGTAATCTGCATAGGTATAGAATCCATCCGGGTCCAGGTCGGAAAGCTTGGTGACGGGCTTGGAAATGGTTGGCGTGGACATATTAGATAATCTTCTGTTAAGCTCTTTAACAAAATTAATAAAACAATTGTCTTAATAACACACAACAAATATAAGGATTTATCGCCCTACCGCCACTTTTTCCCAAACCCTTTTTCCGGCGCTGTTTGAAATTTCCAGCAGGTATATTCCGGAAGGATAGGATGTCAGATCCAGGGTCCAGCGGGCGCCGGAGGCGGTGTGGGCGCTCAGGGTCCTGCCCCACATATCCCACAGGCGAACCTCTACCGAGCCGACTCCATCGCCCTTCCATTCCAGGGTTACCTTGTCGCCGCTTGGGTTGGGGAATATCCGGGCAGGCCGGATATCGGGCGCCGCAAACACCGACAAGGGCTCGGCCGCGTCGAGGGGGGTGGAGAACATGCTGAGGCCCCCACGGGTATTGCCGACCAGCAGTTCGAAAAACTGGTCGTCATTGAGGTCGGCCAGGGCGACGGCGCTGCGCTTCCCCTCCAGCATCCCTCCGTAATTGGGGTCCAGAAGGGTAAAAGTCCCGCCCAGGTTATTTTCGATGTCGCCGTACACCTGCACTGGCCCCGCCTGGGAGCCCGCAAACATCAGAAAGGAGTCGCCGTAATCGATCAGGATGGGCGCGCTGTTTCCGGCCGACAGGTCGGCAGGCAGCTCGGTGGACACATTCCCGAGGAGCTGGTTATTGGGGGCCAGGGTCACATCGCTTTGAAAAGCCGGGGCGCCAGCAGCGCCGATATTTGGGAAGAAATTGAAATTGCCGTTCCGCTCGCCGATCACCAAATCGGGCAGCCCGTCGCGGTTCAGGTCGGCCACCGCCGGGTGGCTGTTGAGCCCTACGTCGATGCCCATCCAGTTGAGGTCGAGGGGACCGAATTGCATGGGATTGCCAGCGCCGGCGAGGTTCTCGGAGTAGAATATCTTGCCGTCCTGCTCTCCGACCAGCAGATCCATATCGCCGTCTTTATCCATATCGCCCAGGGTAGGCGCAAAATTCCAGGTATTGTCGCCGTATTGGCTCAGGCCGAGAAAATCCTCGTCGGCTACTTCGAAAGTAGGCTCCGTTTCTGTTCCTGTGTTCAGCAAGAGCACCAGCCTGGGGTCGCGGTTGCTTGCAAAGCTTTCGTCGTAATAGCCTTCCGTGCCGACCAATATATCCCGAAGCCCGTCTGCGTTAAAATCGAGGAAGACCGGGTGGCTGCCGGTTCCAAAATCCAGCATTTCGTCGGTCAGCGCGTTTTTCTGCACCAGTTCAAAAAGCGGCTCTTCGGCGGTATTGATGTTCTCATAATACCAGAGCACCTCGTAGTTTGGGGTGCCCCCGATCTGGTTCGGCGCGGCCAGAAAAGCAGGACGATCTCTTCCGAAAAGGACGCTTCGTAAAATTTACCCCAGCAGGGATCCTGTCTTTTGAAAATGAGGCTATCCTTCCCAAACCCGAGCTGTATGGAGCGGTTCTGGAAATACTCCACATACCCCCCGCCGATCCCAAAGGTCAGGATGTCCAGGTCTCCATCCCCGTCCACATCGTTGAAAGCCGGAAAATCCACCGGGCTGACGTACACCTGGGTGGTACTGCCGTTGGTCAGGGTGTAATAAATGATATTAAAGGCTTCGCAACAAAACTGAAATTGCTCGAAGGCGATGCGGTCTTCGGCGTCGTAATAGCCGGTCCAGACCTGGATGCCCTGCACCGGGGTGGGATAATGCGCGAAGATATCCTGAATGCCGTCGCCGTTGTAATCCCGGAGCAGGACCCAGTTGAAAAGCGGGGGAAAATTTTCGGCGTATTCCGGGGCGAAGGTGTAAACCGCTTCTCCCGGAATTCCGGAATGAAGAAAAGTCATAGGGATATTCCCCGCCCGGTCGAAGACGAAGAGGTCTTCCACCCCGTCGTTGTTGAGGTCCACTTTCGATGGCTGCGGGTTGTTGAGCCCGCCGGTAAAGGGATTGAGAATGACATCTCCGTTAGATTGAACCGGAAAGCTCAGCCGCAAGATGTCCGGCTGTCCGAAGGAGGGGGAAAAAAGGGTCAGGGTAAGAAAAAAAGAGAAGAGTAGCGTTTGGGCTTTCATGGGTTCGCGTTTAGGATGGCGGATTTTTCACTCTAATAACGCCTTAATTTCCGGAGCAGTTTGAGCATTCGGATGTTTAGTGTTTTTCGGGCGTTAAAAAAATACCCGTTTATCCGTATCCATTCCTTTTCCCGGGCGATTTCCTCCAGATTGGCGTAAAATACAGCCCTGGGCTTTTCCAGGGGCGCCTTCCAGTAGAGGGCTTTTTCCGTCATGGCAAAGCCCTCTTTGCAGCTCCCCAGCAGGGACAGGTCGCAGATAAAGAAAATTCGTTCGTTCTTTTGCGGAAACAAAAATGCCTGGCTGGCATTGCGGAGCTTATCGACCGGCATATCGAGCAGGTTGGAATAAACCGTGTCGGCTTCCTCCGAAAACTGGAGGTAGTCCATCATCATGTGATAAAGGTCGGTTTTGGCCGGGTCGGTTTGCTGGTATCGGAGGATGATTTCGGGGATGGGGTTCACGTGGAGGTCCCGGCAGTGGCGGATCATGAAAAAATCGCACATTTCCTCCAGGGTTTCATCCAGACTCCCGGGGTTTTGGGCCAATTGCTCCATGCGGGTATCGAAAGACTGCGAAAACTCGGATTCCCGAAACCTTTGGAGGTATTTTTCGTATGAAGACTCGTCCTGCTCCTCGCGGACCATTTGTTTCAACAGGACAAAAAAGCGATTGGCGATTTCCTGGGGGCCTGCGGAGATCTTTTTGGCCTCCTCCAGCCTTGCTCCGCAATGGTGGCAAAAGCGGGCGTTTTTCAACAGGGGCTTATGGCAATGAGCACAGTTTTCCATGCGGGGCGGGCTAAAAAAGAGAAAGCCGTGCCTTGATTTGGCACGGCTTTCTTACGAATAATCCCATGAACATATTCGAACGAAAAGAGCTTACTTACAGGGTACCGGTCCTTCTTTCCTTCTCATCATCCCTCTTCCGGTAAAAACTTGCAAATAGCAGATCTCCCACTTAAACGGGAGCTCTGCTACTTACAATCTATAATCCCATGAACATATCCAACTTGATGGCCGGTTTCAATTAACCAGCATAAGCTTGACGATACAAAGATGCGACCCCGGCACCCTAAGAACAACGACATTTTAGGGTGATTGTGAGAAAGTTTTTTGGTGACTAGTGACTAGTGACTAGTGACTGGTTTTTCTTATCTAATATATTTTACAAGTCGTCAATCGCTAGTCACTAGTCACCAGTCACCAGCCACCAGTCACCAATTGTGAAATTCCCCCCTCCTTTAAAACGGATTTTTATAAGAATTTTCCTGAAAAAAAATTTCGTCGGTCATGGATTTGAGGAAAGCGATGAGGTCTTGCTTGTCCTGTTCGCTGAGGGGGAAGGGCATGATATTGACGTCCAGATTATAGCTGGAGTGCCCGCCACTGCTGTAATGATCGAGCACCTGCTCCAGGGTTTGGAAGCGCCCGTCGTGCATATAGGGGGCAGTTCGTTCGACATTTCGGAGGGAGGGGACCTTGAAGCGGCCGTAGTCGATATTTTTTTTCGTCACGGCGCCCAAACCCGGATCCGGGAAATCTTCGGGCTCCAGGGCGGGGTCCAGTCCGTTGTTGAGAAACTCATTCGAGGTGAGTAGGGCGGTGTTGTGGTGACAATGGCTGCAGCCGGGATGGGGGTCGGATGGGTCGATGACCGGTTCGGTGGTATACAGGATCTTGCCGCGGAGCTCGCTTTCGGAGAAAAATTGGGTTTCGGGGCCCCGGTCCCAGTTGCCGTAGTCGTACTTCGAGCGATAGCTCAGCAGGGTGCGCAGGAATTGAGCCAGGGCTTTTGCCGTCAACTCCTTTGATATTTCCTTGCGCGAGCCGATCCCGAAAGCTTTGCGGAACCGGCCGGGGTAATCGGGATGCTCCCGGAAAGCCTCCAGGAGCTCTTCGAGGCTATGGGCCATGAATTGAGAATCTTCGATCGTGTGCAGCGCCAGTTCTTCCAGGGTCTTTACCCGTCCGTCCCAGAACAGGCCGTTTTGATAGAAGCCCACATTCGCCAGAGAAGGCGCATTGCGCATGGTCTGCTGCCCCCCGATCCCGGTGCTAAAATTCTGGTCGTCGGCAAAGGCCCGGTCGATCCGGTGGCAACTCGCGCAGGAAATGCTGCTATCTGCCGACAGGATGGGATCGTAAAAGAGGTATCGCCCCAGCGCCACCCCTTCTGCCGTCATTGGGTTGTCCTCCGGGATGGGCATTTCCGGAAAAAAATAGGGCAGCTCCGGCATAACATAGGCCTTCGGGTCGTAGGGGATACTACTCAAATCGTCGACGATCTCCTCCCTTTCACAAGCGGGCGACAGCAGAAAAACAGCCAGCAGGGCCGCAGCATATGTCAAGGGGCGGATCAAGGCTCGAAGGGATTGCTGAATTGGGGATTGTTGACAAAGGCCGTATCGGTCAGGGTATGCAAAAAGGCGATGATATCGGCCTTCATTTGGGGGGTCAGGCCCAGGGGTATGACCAGATTTTCATCCAGGTTGTCGGCGTAGTGGAGCCCTTCGTTGTAAAAATCGAGCACCTCTTCAATAGTCTGGAAACGGCCGTCGTGCATGTATGGAGCGGTGAGCATGATATTCCGAAGTGTGGGCGCCCTCATTTTTCCGTTGTCGATCTTTTGTCCCGTGATGGCGCCCCGCCCGAGGTCGGGGAAATCGTCGAGGGTAGCGGCCTCCTGCAGGCCGTTGTTGAAGTATTCGTCGATGGTGAACAGGGGGGCATTGTGACAGTGGAAGCATTGCCCGTCAGGCAGCGGCGAATCCGGATTGTCGAAAAACAGGTCGAAACCCCTGAATTCCTCCTCCGAAAAGTCGATGCCGATCTCCTTGTTGAGAAATTTCCGGTCGAATTTGGAAGTCCCGCTGCTGATCAAAGTCCTCTGGAATTGCGCAATCGCATTTCCCGCCAGAACGCGGGTGATCTCCTTTGAATCCTCAATCCCGAATGCCTTTCTGAACATGGCCGGGTAATCCGGGTGTTTCCGGAGCCGTGCCTCCACGGTTTCCCACATCACATTGAGCTCCACCGGGTTTTCGACGGGCTGGAGGGCCTGGTGTTCGAGAGAGTGCGAGCGGCCGTCCCAAAACAATCCATTCGTATAAAAACCCACGTTGAGGAGCGACATGGCGCTCCGGTCGCCGGTCAAGCCATCCACCCCCGCGCTGAGCGCCAGATTATCCGTGAAACTGCCCTGCGGCAGGTGGCAGGAGGAACAGGACATCGAGCTGTCTTTCGACAGGATGGGGTCGTAAAACAAAAAGCGCCCCAATTGCACCCCCTCCACCGTCAGGGGATTGTCCTCCGGAATCTCCATCGGGGGAAAACCCTCCGGGATCGCGAGGTCGAAGGGCTGAGGATCGTATGCGATATGCTCCAGGTCGCCGGGCAGTGGAGGCGATTCGTCTTCCGTGCAGGAGGGGAAAAAGCCTAATAAGAAAAAACTTAATAAAAACACTTTTCTATTCCACCACATACAACGCATTCTGAAAATTATCCATGACCAGGTTGGTGATGGTCTTATTAGTAATATCGTGGGTAGCCGGATTGGCAATGATGTCGATATAATGCACGCCGTCGGTATCGAGGAACAGCTTATGCAGATCGACCTCCAGGACGATCGTCGTCGTTTCCCCTTCCTCTACCCGGAATTGGTGGGCGATCTCTTTCGTACGGTAAGAATCGTCCGAGCCGGTATGGTAGAGCACCGAGCTGTCGTCGAATTGCCCATCGTCATCCGAATCTACCTTCCCGTTGATCATGGTGAAAATATAGCTCCCCCATCCGCTCCAGTAGTGGCTGGCCTTTCCGAGGGGGTGCGAGTCGGGGTAGTCGGACTCCTGTGTGGCATTGAGCCCGGCAGGGACGCCGAGGCCCAGATTGAGTCCTTTATAGGAGTGGGCCGGCAGGTCCTCCATTAAAACTACAAAACCCAGGGCCGCCTTCGCCACATCGTCTATCGCGTCGAATTCTACAAAATCGATCTCCAGGACCTCTCTTTCCTTCTCGCTTCCTTCCTCCAGAAGGGTCAGATTGGAAATGTAGAAATTGAATTTCTGGAAGAGGATGTCCAGGGTATCGTTATAAGGATATTCTTGCAGCATCACCAGCGGCGCCCCGTCGTACGTCGCCAGGAACTGGATGGCCAGGTCTCCTTTACCGGTTTTGTCGCCGCAGGAGCTTATCGCGACGGAAAGGAGCAGGATGAGGGAAAAGACTTTAAACTGCATTTATTTTAAGTTTAGAAGGTTTAGATGGTTTAGGAGGTTTAGTCTAAACTTTCTAAACCATCTAAACCTCATAAACCTTATCAATTAAACGTCACTTCCACCTGATAAAACGCATTCGCCGCATGCGTGGTATAATGCTGTTCGATGGCTTCGGGACTGGCGGTGGACAAGTCCAGGCCCTCCCACCAGGCCAGGTAATTGATGTATAGCGTCAATTGGATATTATAGCCTTGAATGATCTCCAGGGGTGGGTCGAGGATCAGGGACACCTGCATCGGCGAAGTTATGGGAACGCTGATCGTGTCTCCCGGCTGGGCTTCCGTGGAATACCGCACAAAATTGGAAATATACCCCTGGCCATCCTCCCAGTTATATCCACCGATTGGAGCCGCCAAGGGGTGCCCGGACGGTATTTTGAGCGGGTCGGAAAACCGCAGTCCTTCGTCCAGGCCAATGGTAAAATTCAGCCGGTCGAAAGCCCCTTCCCCATCCCAGGTTCCAAGTGGAAAAGCTTGCAGGAAATCGCGGTCGGCCAGGATGAAATCGTCGACCACCCGCACCGGCACGGTATCGACGGTACTTTGCGGGATATAAACGGTCAGGGAGTCCGTCACCCGGCCGATGGCGTTTGATCTGCTCAGGCGTATATCCGAGAGGTAGTATCGAACCCGGTGAAAGCGGAATTTTACATCCGGATGGGATGCCACGTAGTACAGGCTATCGTATCGAAAGGGGAAAACGGTGTCGGGATAAACCGCCTTGTGCTCCAGCTTCACGCTCAGCTGGGGATAGGTGCAACATTCCTCCTCACAGGGTTTATCGGCCGCGACGTTGAAATTCACGGCGCGGATATCGAGGCATCCCTCTTCTTTCTGGTAACAGCTTCCCAGGAGCAGGAGGCCGCAAAGCCCCGCCAAAATCAATAGGCGCCTACTTGGGTGGGTTGTTTTCCCGCTGCTGTTGTTCATATTCCTGGACGAGCTTTTTGACCAATTTCTTTACCTGTACGGAAAATTCCTTGTTGAGGATCCAGTGATAGTATTGTTTATCCTCGACGAGGGTCTGGGCCACCGGCCGGCCGACGTATTTCCCGAAATTAAACACCACTTCGCCCTCCGGAGTTAACCTCAGGCGCTGGGTGATGTCCAGCACCTTTTCATCTTTTGTAAACTCGAACACGGCTTGCATATCGTTGCGGATCGGGTTTACAAAGACCTTTCCGTCGTCGTCTTCGTAATCCTGGCCCTCGTAGCGCCGCAATTGTCCTTCGAACACATCGATGGTGGCCTTCACATCGGCCAGGGCGTCGTGGGCGTTTTCGAGGTCTTTGTCGCAATAAAACCGCACAGCCGCCCGAAGGTTGCGCGGCTCCATTTTATAAAAAATCCGCTGGACGTCTATCATGCGGCGGTGATCGATATCGAAATCGATGCCGGCCCGCGCAAATTCCTCCTGCAACATGGGAACGTCAAACCGGTTGCTGTTGTATCCTGCCAGGTCGGCATTTCCTATAAAATCGTAGATCTTTTGAGCCACCTGCACAAAGGTGGGCTTGTTGGCCACGTCCTTGGGCGTGATGCCGTGCACCCGCATGGCCTCTTCCGAAATCGGAATCCCGGGATTGATCAGCATGGACAGCTCCTCCGGCTCGCGGCCCTTGGCAAAATATTTGATGATGGCGATCTGAATGATCCGGTCGCGGATCACGTTGAGCCCGGTAGATTCCAGGTCGAAAAAACACAGGTCGCGCGTGAGGTTAAATTTCATCTTTTCGTTTTTCGGCGAATAAAAATCGGCGCTTATTCCGCGACCAAAAGGGCCTCCATGCCCTGGGTATGGCGAATGTCGAGGGATCCGTCGGGCCTGCTGAAAATGAAATACCCATCCAGGTGCGACTGGCTGGAGATAAATCCAAAAGCCTGGTCGAGGCCCATCACCATACAGGCGGTGGCCATCGCATCGGCTTCGGTGCAGGAGGGCGCCAGGATAGTGGCACTGAGCAAGTTGCTCATCTCCGGATAGCCGGTTTTTGGATTGATGGTATGGGCATACTTCATCCCGTTCACTTCGTAAAATTTGCGGTAATTTCCCGAGGTGGCCAGGGCTCTGTCTTTCAATCTGACCACGGCCTTGATATCTTCCGGCCCCGCATCCGGGCTGGGGGTATTGATGCCGATATTCCAGGGCTCTCCCTTATCGTTGAGTCCCCTTGCCAGCACTTCTCCCCCGATCTCTACGAGGTAGTTGCGGATGCCGCGTTTTTCGAAAAACTTCCCGAGCAGATCTACGCAATATCCGGGGGCAATGGCGTTAAAATCCAGTTGTACGGCCGGGGAGATTTTGGTCATCCGGCTGCCTTCCAAAGCCAGCACCCGATCCAGTCCCACCAGATCCAACAGCGAATCGACTCTTGCGCTGTCGACTTTTTCGACGGCTTGTTCGCCCTGATATCCGAATCCCCAGTAATTCACCAGAGGCATCACTGTGGGGTCGAAGGCCCCTTTGGAGCGATGGTAGTAGTCCAGAGAGATAAAATAGTTCGATACAAAATGGGCGCCTGGGCGGTCGCCCGGCGCGGGGATGGTCCAGGTCGAAGCTTCTTCCGCGGTAAAGCCGAGCTCGAATGGCTCGGCGCTCCGGTTGAACCTGGAAATCACAGAGCTCGAGTCGTAGGTGGACACCTCCTTGTTGAAGGCCTCTAGGATGGAGTCGACAGGCGCCTGAAACGAACGGCCGAGACTATCGCGGTAGGAGATGTGGTAGGTGGTCCCCATCGCGTCTCCATTCAGGTGAATGTAGGTCGCCACATGGCTGTTTGAGCCGTCCCGGCACCCGAATAAAGCCAGGAAAGCACAGAAAAGCAGAAAGTTGGTTCGCATAGAAAGGAGAAGTTTGTAGCCCTTCTTCGGGGCGCTTCAAAAGTAGATAAAGTTCGCTACATTTACCGCATGCGCCTCCAATCGGAATACAGCAGGAACGTGGTTAAAGTCTTGACCGGGACGACGGTCGCGCAGGCGCTCCCCATCGCGGTGGCCCCTATACTCACCCGCATTTATCCGCCCGAAGCCTTTGGCGTTTATTACCTCTACGCCGCCCTGGCCTCCATCCTGAGCGTGGCGGCGACGGGCAGGTACGAGCTGGCCATCCTCCTTCCCAAGGATGAAAAAGAGGCCTTCCACACGGGGCTTGCCGCGGGCTGGGCTACGACCTTTTTCTCCGCCTTTCTTTTTCTGGTCATCCTGCCCTTCCGCCACCCCATTTCCGAATTACTCGGCGAACCGGCCCTGGCGCCCTGGCTTTATATGGTACCCCTTACGGTTTTCATTCAGGGCTGGTACAACGCGGGCAACTTCTGGCACAACCGCCAAAAGCGATTCGGCGTCCTCAACGCCAACCGCATTTCGGTGAGCGCCACCAACGCCGGCAGCAGAATCGGACTGGCCTGGGTCCTGACGGCTTCCGGGGGCCTGATATGGGGAACCCTGCTCTCCTGGCTGACCGGGCTGGTCCATTTCGCAGCGGTATTTTGGAAAAAAGACAGAAAACTCCTCACCGTCTATGAAAAGGCCGAGGTGCTCAAGCAGGCCCGCCGTTTTCGAAATTTCCCGCTGACCATGGTGCCGGGGAGCCTCTTTAACAAAGGGAATGTCGAACTGCCGGCCGTTTTCCTCAATATGTTTTTCAGCCCCGCTGTGGCGGGTTTTTTCGGGCAGATGAATGCGGTGCTCCGCCAACCCCTGCTGGTCGTCGGCAGGGCCTTCGAGGAGGTGTTCAAACAACAGGCCAGCGAGGAGATCCGCACTATGGGACATTGCCGTCCGGTATTCACCAAGACCATCTACCGGCTTGGCCTGCTGGGAGCCTTGCCATTCCTGCTACTTTTTTTGTTTGCCCCCCAGCTGTTTGCCCTCGTCTTCGGGGCTACCTGGGAGACAGCGGGCACTTATGCCCGGTATTTCGCCTTTCCGCTTTTCCTGCAATTTGTCGCCGCCCCGCTATCCGCTCTTTTTTATTTAAAGGAATATACGCGCTGGTACACCATACGGGAATTCGGGCAACTGGTTCTTGTCGTATTGGCGCTTTTCATAGGCTCCGCATTGCTCCGCGACCCGGACACGGCCTTGCTCCTCCTTGCGGCGGCCTATACTATTGGGGTGAGCGTCCGCTTGTTTTTGCTTTGGAAATTGGCCCATAAGTAGCAAGGAAATTTTTGGGGCTGCATTTTTCCCGAAATTCTATATACATTTATTGGGAAAAATAGCCCCAATTACATGCCGTTCAAGGAGGCCCCAAAACAACAGACCAAAAATCGTTTGCCAAGCGCATCTGCAAACCAGCAGGAGGGCTCCCAACCTGATATCAGCCAATTCCAACCTCCTCCCCTTCAATTTTGGGCGGGCGGCACGCCGTCCCAAATCATTCAAAGAAATGCTACCCCTTCCCCGGTCGCGTACCAGGGTTTCGACCAGATCAGTGCTTTGACCCTGTCGGATTTTAAAGCCTATTGCCGCAGACAGGCCGACTGGCAGTCGGCGCCCTCTCTTACGGATGACCAGCGAACCCTCCTCCGGGAGATCCTGATGCTGGTAAACGAGGATGTGGAAACCATCCTCGGAACGACCAGAGTTTCCGAAATTGTTACCCAATTGGATGCGGAAGGCGTGAGGGGTGAACTCGCCGACGAACGGGCTACGGCGATCCGCGATTATTGCTCGGCTGCCTCTAGTACGGAGCTGCCTTTCAAGATCACCCATACAGCAACCACCCTTGAGCAATCTGATTATAGTGGGCAGGGCCATCTCCATGCTCAAGGAAGCTTTTCCGGTATATGTGCTCCGCTCGGCGCTCAAAGAGCCGGAGTTCAACCTGCTCCGAAGCCAGAATTATCTCCAGGCCGTTATCGATTATTATCAAAACGCCGAACAGCGCCCGATCTTCCAGGCCACCAACGGCAGCGATTTTGAATCCTATATATATTTGCGCCGGGAGGGGAAAAACCCTTTGGATTACGACGGCACCAATCTGAAGGGAAAGGTCAGGAACTACCACCGCTTTGAAAAAAATGCGCTCGACAGGCTGGACAGAAACTTTAGGTGACACCTCGAAAGCCAAACCCCTCACCCTGATCCTGCATACCTCCATCGATCATAATGGCGCTTTCCATCGCGATCCAAACTTCACGGCAGTAGTCCGGGATGCCAGGATGCTCACCCTGATGGTGGAGGGTTTTGAAACGCTTTCCGAATTTCAGAGCCAGATCGGGCCCCTGGCCACCACCTACGGACAAAACGACCGCATAGACCAGATCATGATCGCCGGACACGGCGATGCCCAATTTATGGAATTGGCCGGACTATCACCGAAAGCCGAACCCCCTGACCCCCAACCAGATCCGGCAGGTAGGTAATGGGCTCCAGGTAAGAGAAGAATCTGATATGGAAGCTCAACTTTAACCCTCGGGTGGACGGAAGAACAAAGACAATGGTATATGGAGGGTTTTAGGCGCGATCGGACGGACACGAGCAATTTGCTCAATGAGGTACTCTCTTATATGGATTCCGACTCCACAGACGCCGCCTCCCGACAACCGCACAGCCGGATCATATTCAACGCCTGTCTTACTGGGTCCAATGTCGTACGGAATGCCATCGCCTCCGGAGATCAGGCGGCTGCCAGAACTGCCATCCAGGACTATATCCGGAGCAATCCCAGCCTGGCAACCAATATGCAGAATCTGGCTACCGGCCGACCGGTCACCAGCGTTGGATCCAATGCTTCTTTCGGGCAGGTGGGCCTGCTCAATTCCCGAGGGCGAGCTCGACATCATCAGCGCCGGCGACCCGGCAATTACCGCCAATAAACTTCGCTATGTCGAATTCGGGACCGAACCATCCGGCGCCCTGCGGGCCGTACTCGAATCCTGGGCCAATAACTCGACCGATACCATAGCCGCCATGCAGCGAAGGGTGCGCCGTTCGCCCGGGACCGACTGGGATAACCGCCTCATCCGGAAAGCTTATCAACTGATTATCGCGCAGTACAGCACCAACGGGGAAGCTATCCGGCTCCTCGGAAGCGGGGGTGGAGATCTTGGCGGAGCTAAAATCTTCCCCCATTTCGAGGCAGAGCAATCTTCTTCGCCACCTTTGTCGACGGCACGGCTTTAAACAACCTCAATACCGCCGATCTGGAAGCCATGCTGACCGATCCTGGCGGGATCCTCCTCTTTTACCGGCACCCCCGGTCTTCGCCTGGCCGTTTTCCAAAGGTGGATGAAGACCAATGTGGCCAAAAAGGCCGCTTTTATGTCTTTGTTGCAGTCACAAACCTGCTCCGCAAGCCTTCCTTTCGTTTCTATCAGCTTGCTCGAAAGCGCCGGTTTGATGCAGGACCTGCTCAGCGGGTCGTTCAACAATAATGCGAAATTAAAGCTTGCCCTTATGGGCGTTATCGGAGCCAACGACAACGCACACGCCAGAACCCATTTACTGGGCTTACTCGCCGGCGCCACCAGTTTTCCCGCCGCCTTGCGCGTCGGCCAGGCCCTGGGCTCCGCTTCCAACGAGGCCGCTATACTCCAGAAACTGGGCGTATTTTCCGCACCGGCCGCGCCAAGCAGCTCTTCTTCGGCGCCACCGCCTGCTCCAACTGCAAACACGAGAATACACGGGGAAACTGATAACACCGTCTTTATCGAGACCCGGCATCAGGTGGCAATAGGCGCCAATCCCTACGGCGCCTCGATCCGCATCCGCCCCGACTCCAGCAGCACAGAGGTGGGCACTCTCCAGGATAAACAATCGGCCTATTCCATTGGGGAACGGGCGACTGGGTCGCCATCGAACACACCTTTACCGGAGAAACCCGTCCCGAAACCGCTTTTGTCTCAAAATTTAGCGTGGACCTGGTCGATGCTTATGCCTAACTTTATTTTTTCCTTATTCCTCTACACCTTTCTTATGCCTCCTCCCTCCTGCGAGCTTATCGAAATGTACCGGCTAACGGAAGGCTACGGCACGGCCTTTGCTTTTGCCCCGGATAACTCGCGATGGATGAGCTGTTATACCGGGGTCGGCTATTTGTGGGAAGGTAATTCCATCATCCGCACCGTGCCCCTGCCCGAGTGGATCGACGGCTCGCCCGCTTATGATTCCGGGAAAGGTTTTTTTTGCGGTACGACGCAAATCCATCCAAAAAAGAAGACCGCGAAAAGTTTCAAAAAGATTTCCGCCCTTTTGGCGCCTGACAAAGCGGCCGGATCAAGGGTTGCCACTAGAATTCTTTACACAGGCTGGGTGATTCCCGGGGAACAGCTCTTGCTTTCCACCAGTTATGCCGTGCCCCGTAATGCAAACCCGGCGCCCGAATATTCCGGTCCCAAAAAATCGCCTGTTGTTGGTCGATGTAGGTCGAAACAAGATTTTGAAGGTTCTCGGGGAAGGATCCTTTCCCTTTTTCCGAACCGCCACCGGAAATAAGTGGATTGCCGCAGTTTCGGATCAACTGGGTATCTGGGACCCGGATGGGAAAAAGTTCAGCATCCCCTCCGACGACCAAACCCTATTCACCCAGGCCGGCGGCATCCAATTTAGCCCCGATGCAGCCCTCCTGTCCCTTTGCTTTCAAAACGGGTTCATCCAGCTCTTTTGGGGCGATTCGATGGAACACCGGTCCTCTTGGCAGGCCCACGAGCGCAATGCAACGGGTATTGCTTTCCACCCGACGCTTCCCATATTGGCCTCGGCGGACGACTCCGGTGTCCTCCGTTTTTGGAATATTAAAAATCCGGTTCAACCAAGCCTGGTCTGTTCCTCCAACCCCGATTCCTCCGGCATAGACGCCCTTGCTTTCCGCCCGGACGGTACGCTGCTCGTCGCCAGCCGGAAAGGGTCCGGACAACTGGTCGGGTACTCCCTCCCTTTTCTGTCCGAGTGACATTCCCACGGCACGTTTTTATTTCGTTCCTTTGCGGGGAAAATGCAGCCGACATCCATGAAAAGGGTTATTTCCATTGTATTCAACAACTTCAGGCACGATAGCAGGGTCCTCAAGGAATGCATCACGCTCCGGAATGCCGGCTATGAGGTTCAGGTGCTGGCCCTCCACGACGGCGATCTGCCAGAGGAAGAGGTGATCGAAGGGGTACCGGTGCGGAGAATTCGCCTGAAAACCCGTCAGTGGTCCAAAAACCGGCTGGTTCAGCTCCTCAAATACGCCGAGCTTTGGTACCGCGTCATCGGGCTGAGCCGGAAGGCGGATATCCTGCACTGCAACGACCTGGAGCCGCTCCCCTTATGCGTATTGATCAAGTGGTTTTTCAACCGAAAGGCAAAGATCGTCTACGACGCCCACGAACTGGAATTCGATAAATCGGACGCCGATACCAAATACTATCCCCGTTTTATGCTCCGGGCTGCGGAAAAGTTCTTCATCGGCCACGCCAACGCCATGATGGTGGTAAGCCCCCTGATCGCAGACGCCTATGTGAAGCGGTACGGCATCGCCCGGCCGGTCGTGGTGATGAATTGCCCCTATTTCCGGGAGCCGGGACCTCATGAGGACCTCTTCCGCAAAAAATTCGGGATACAGCCCCATCAGCGGATATTTCTGTACCAGGGCGGATTGAGCCCCCACCGGGGCGTGGAGTTGTTGCTGGAAATATTCCGGGATCTCGATGAAAATTACGTCCTGGTGGTTCTGGGTTTCGGAATGCTCGTGCCTCTGGTTCAGGAGGTCGCCGCCAAACACCCGAATATTTTCTACCACCCCGCCGTCTCCCCTACCGAACTGGACCGTTTTACCGCCTGCGCCGACGTGGGTTTTTGCCTGTATCAGGGATTTTCCGGAAACCACAACCTGACCATCGGCAACAAGATTTTCCAATACATTATGGCCGGACTTCCGGTCATCGCCTCCAACCTGGAAGGCCTGAAATACGTGCTGACCGACAAAATGGGGATCGTCGTGAAAGATTTCCGCGACCGGGAACAACTCAGCCTGGCGATCCGCGAGATCGGGACCTGGAAACCCTCGGATTACCTGCCCCATCTGGAAGAAGCTTCCCGGAAATACAACTGGGAAAACCAGGAACCCGCATTGCTGAACGTTTATCGCTCCCTGTATGAGTAAGAACCGGATTTGCCACCTGACCAGCGTCCATCCCTGGGCCGATACGAGGATCCTCTATCGGGAATGTGCCTCCCTCTCAAAATTTGGATACGAAGTGCACCTGGTGGTCGCCAACCAAAAAGCGGGGACCTTCCCCGGGGTGCAGATCCACGAAGTGCATGCTCCGGCGGGGAATCGGCTCACCCGCATGTGGTCGACCTCCAGGGCTATGTTCCACAAAGCCCTGGAAGTGGACGCTGCCCTTTATCACTTCCACGACCCCGAGCTGATCCCGGTGGGTCGTCGTTTGCAGCGCCGTGGAAAAAAGGTGATCTACGACGTCCATGAGCACGTGCCCAACCAGATCCGCACCAAATACCACACCCCCAGCCTGCTTCGGCCAGCGATCGCCAATGCCTTCGATTGGTTTGAAAAGCGCATGGCCAAAAAAATGGACGGAGTGGTCACAGCAGTGGATACCGTCCGCGAGCGCCTGCTGCCCTGCAACCCGCTGACGGTCGACGTCAATAACTATCCGGAGGGCGAGATCATTTACGTGGAAAAGGACTGGTCTCGGAAGACCCGGGACGTCATTTACGTCGGCCTCATCAACGAGATCCGCGGTATCCGGGAATTGATGGATGCACTCGCATTGCCTGGAAGCTGGAGGCTGACCCTGGTGGGCACTTTCGGCACTCCTGACCTGGAAAAGCAGATGAGGCAACACCCCGGCTGGAACCGGGTGGACTACCTGGGCCAGCGCTCGCGCAGCGAGGTGGCCGATCTGCTCGCCCAAAGCCGGATCGGGATCGTCACCTTCCTCTCCGCGCCGAACCACGACAACAACCAGCCCAACAAGCTTTTTGAATACATGGCGGCCGGAATACCGGTGGTCTGTTCCCATTTTCCCCGTTGGAAAAAGATTATGGACGAGGCGGCCTGCGGTATTTGCGTCGACCCGGCCAGCCCCTCCGAAATAGACGCCGCGGTCGTACACCTGCTCTCCCTGCCCGAAAAATCGCAGGCCATGGGGCTCGGTGGCCGGAAAGCCATGGAATCGACCTACAACTGGGGCTCCGAGGAGGAAAAGCTATTCGATTTATATCGAAAACTACTCGAGGTTACACCTCGCAATTTCGCTCATAATCAATCACTTGAGAGGTGACACCTCGAGCATCCATATCCGTCCTCATCCCCTGCCTGAACGAAGAGCGCTTTATCGGAGGGATCCTGGAGAATATCGCCGGACAGACCTACCCGGCTGAGCTGATCGAAGTGCTGGTCATCGACGGGGGAAGCAGCGATCAAACCCGCGCCATCGTCGCCCAATGGGAGAGGCGGGATAAACGCTTCAAACTGGTCGACAATCCCGACCGGTATGTACCGCATGCCCTGAATCTCGGGATCAGGGCCGCTTCCGGGGAGCTCATCGTCATCATGGGCGCACACGCCGCCTACCCACCGGATTACCTCTCTAAACTCGAGGAGGGCTTGCAATCCACCGGCGCCCTGAACGTGGGCGGGGTCTGCCTCACGGCGCCGCGTTCCGAAGCCCCCAAGGCCAGGGCCATCGCGGCGCTTTTGCGGCATCCGCTGGGGGTTGGCAATTCGCTGTTTCGCATCGGCGTGGACCGGCCCACCGAAGTAGATACCGTGCCCTTCGGCTGCTATCCCCGCGGAGTGTTTGGAACCTATGGGCTCTTCGACGAGAGGTTATTGCGCAACCAGGACATCGAATTCAACAAAAGGATTTACAATAGCGGCGGAAAGATCCTGCTGCTGCCGGATGTGCAATGCACCTATTTTGCTCGCGACACCTTCCGTGCGCTTTGGCAAAACAATTTCCAGAACGGTTTATGGGTGATCCGCACGGCAAAGCTCACCCGGCGCTTGTCTTCTCTTTCCCTGCGGCATTTTGTGCCTCTGGGCTTTGTATTTTACCTGGCGTTGGCCGCCCTTTGCAGTTTTTTCGGCTGGTTTGCCGCACTGGCGCCTTTAATCCTCTATCTGTTCCTGACCGGAGCGGCGGCGTTTCGCATCGCATGGCGGGAGGGAAGTGCGCTTGTCTTTCCTTTGGCCTGGGCGGGCTTTCCCGTCCTGCACCTGAGTTACGGATTGGGCAGCTTGCAGGGGCTTTGGGAGTTGGCAAAAGAAAAAATTATAAAAAAGCCAATACGAGCCGGTCAATAGTCGTTCTGTCTCCCAAATCAGACGATATGAACATCATGCCCGGTTTTCGTTTTATCGCCCGTCTCGGCGCCCTTTCTCTCGCACTCACCTTATTTACCAACTTATCTGCTCAATCGCTTCAAACCGGACAGGGATCGGGATGGGTGAAACTCGGGGAGAAAAAGGTCAACCGCAAACTCGACCGCGACGAGATCCCCGTGGTGGGACAAAACTCGCTTTTCACGGCCCTTCAGTTCCGGGTTTCCCGTTCGCATGCCAACATAGCCCGCTGCTCCATTTATTTCGAAAACGGGAAGGTGAAGAATGTCCGGCTCGGCCAGAATATCGGGGAAGGAGGCGAATCGAAGGTCATCAAATTCGGGCTTTTCGGTCCGCGGGGCGTAAAAAAGGTCGTTTTGTGGTACGACACGATGGACGAGGCCAATAAGAAGGCCGTCGTCGAAGTGTGGGCCAGACCATAGTAAAAATTCAGTTTCAGTGCCTGCGCCTGAGCAGGGCTGCCATCTTTTCGGTCCGGATCCATTCCAGGTTCCAGCCCTGAAATTGGCGAATCCATTGTTCCACTGTTTGCCGGTCTTCCTGCCTGACGCAATCATCGACCAGCACCACGGCGCCAGGCTTGAGTTTTTCCATCAAAAGGGGAAGGGCCGGATATCTGGCCTGAGCCTGCAAAAATGCCGGCGGCCCGTCGACGATCAAAAAATCGATCGCAGGGAGCTCCGACCAGCCTTTTTCCGAGTACCATTTCCAGGTTTTCCCTTCGATTTGAAAGGATTGCAGCGGCGCGTGAATCACCGAAGCTTGAGCGCTCAAGCCATGCCGCTCGAGTTCTGCCTCGGTCCGGCGGGAAAACTCGCCGTCGTGCTCCAGAGCGAAGACCTGGCCTTGTCCTAATTGCTCCAACAGATAGCCATTGATCAGGGTGCTGATACCGGCCCCGCATTCGACGATCACTTCGGGTTTTTCCAGCAATACGTGGTCTATAATGAGGTTCGCAAAATCGGGCGAGATGGCAAATCCGCGCATCCGGGGGAGGGATTTGCGCAGTTGGAGCCGGGAATAGAGGTAAAACAGCGACTCGGTCTGCGCAAATCCATTATTCGCCAAGGTTTTTGACTCAACGTAATTGATGATGAGCTTGCGGTATATCAGGATGAGCAGGACGAGCAGCAAGCTCCCGAAAAACCAAAGGCTTAGCCAGGGGAAAGCGCCCCTGATCAGCAGCCAGTCCGCCAACACCACGAGCTGGGCTAGACCAAGCGTCAGGGCTCCGAGGAGGGTCCAGCGCTGCGGGCCGATATTCTTCCAAAAACCCCTCACTTGTTCTTCCCGGATTTCGGGTTATCCAAAATCCCTTCCTCCATGGCCTCCTCCTGAACCCCATGCAACTGGACCGGCGCCGGATGTTTGCGAAGCCGCATATTCAAGACCTCCACGAACAGGGAAAAGGCGATCGCGAAATAGAGATAGCCCTTCGGCACGGAGCCGATCTCCGCGCCCGCCAGTTTGAAGTGCCCCAAATGGGCGCCCTCGGCGATCAGCATGAAGCCGATGAGCAGGAGGAAAGAAAGGCCCAGCATCTGAAAGGTAGGGTGTTTGTTGATAAAACGGCTCACCGGAAGCGCGAAGATCATCATGATGATCACGGACAGGACCACCGCCACGATCATGATGAACAGGGCGCCGTGCAAACCGTTGGTCATCCCCACTGCGGTGAGGATGGAATCAAACGAAAAAACGATATTGATCACGGTGATTTGAAGGATTACTCCGCTAAGACCTTTGCCCTTGGCGCCGAGTTCTTCCTCCTCGTGGGATTGCCCCTCCAGTTTGTGGTGGATTTCAGTCGTACTTTTGTACAACAGAAAAATCCCCCCGGCAATCAGGATCAGGCTTTGCCCTGAAAAATCGCCGTCCAGCCAGCTGTTGTGGAAGCTGATCCAGGGCGCTTGCATGGAGATAAGCCAGGTGACGCCGAACAGGAGCGCCACACGCAACACCATGGCCAGCAAAAGCCCGATGTTGCTGGCTCTTTTTTGCTGGCTTTGGGGAAGTTTGTTCGATACAATGGAAATGAAAAGGATATTGTCGATGCCAAGTACGATCTCCAAAAATGTCAGCGTCAGCAGGCTGACCCACATTTCCGAGCTGGCAAAATCAGGCAGGATGAATTCCATATGAAATAGTTAATTCATTTTTGAATAACCGCAAAAATACTCTTTAAAGGGCTTCCGGACCGCCGAGGCGGTCGCTTTTAAGCATGTTCCGCCGCCTTCGGCGGCAGAACCTATAAAATCTTAAGCTGCTAAGTTGCGCTATCCGCAACTTGAGTTTAAAATTTGCCTGCAATTTGACGAATTATTCTGAATCTGCCGCCAAGCGGGACCCGGAATTGTAGTTTTTGATCGAATTCCATAACTTGCCGAAAATCTTGAACTGATGAAATTTTTTACGCCTCTGCTTTTCTTTCTGCTTCCGCTTGCCCTAACAGCCCAAAAAGATTTACCCAACGGTTTTGACCCCCAGGAATGGCAATTCCTCCAGTCCGGCCTCTACAATTTCCCGGAGGGGATCGAAGGGATCACCACGCCTCCCCCCTATCCCGTGCGCGCCATGGCAGAATGGGAGGAAATACAGGCCCTCTGCGTGACCTGGACCTCCTACAAGGGCATCCTGGCCCAGATCATCCAGCACGCCAAGGAACAATGCGAGGTGATCGTGATTTGCAATGATTCCATCCAGGCCAAAAACCAATTGCTCAATACCTACGGTCTTCCCGACCTCAATAACGTCTCCTTCCTCGTAGCCCCCTACAACACCGTCTGGATCCGGGATTACGGACCCAATTGCGTGTACGCTAACGACGTGGACTCCCTGCACCTGATCGACTGGATCTACAACCGCCCTCGTCCCAAGGACGATGTGATCCCCGACAAGATCGGCGAGTACCTGGATTATCCGGTCTTCTCGACGACGGAAGCGCCCACCGACTATGTAGCCACCGGGGGCAACTACCTTCCCGACGGGATGGGCACCGCCTTTTCCTCCGAATTGATCGTAGAGGAGAATGGGGCCGGCAACCCCTTCGGAGTAACGGCAAAATCTTTGGATGATATCGATGCCATCATGAACTCATTCATGGGTATCGAAAACTATATCAAGATGCCCGTGCTGCCCTACGATGCCATCCACCACATCGATATGCACTGGTACCTGCTCGACGAGGAAACCATAATGGCGGGACTCTACCCCCCGGGTACAGCCGACGGCCCTCAGATCGAGGCCAATCTCCAATACGTCCTTTCCAATTTTACTTCCCCCTTCGGAACCCCCTACAAGGTGGTCCGCATCCAGATGCCGCCCGATTGGGGAGGGGATTTCCCTCCTTTCGGCGAGTACAGGACTTACGCCAACTCCGTATTCGTGAATAATATCGTGCTGACCCCCACCTACGAGGAGCAATACGACACGAACAACCTGAAGATCCTCCGCGATGCCTTGCCGGGGTATGAGGTGATCGGGATCGATTGCAACGACATCATCGGCGCTTCGGGCGCCCTGCACTGCATCACCAAGCCCATCGGCGTGGCCGATCCGCTCCTGATCCAGCACAAACCCCTGGAAGATGTCTACGATTATTACGATCCTTTCGAGGTCAATGCCAGCATTCAACACCGCAGCGGGGTGAGCTCCGCCAAACTTTACTATACCACGGACACCACCCAGGCTTATTCCCCGGTGGATATGACCCTCACCAACGCAACCGAGCATACCTGGACGGGCAGCATTCCCGGCCAGTCCTCCGATATCGAGATATTTTACTACATCGAAGGAGTGGCCAATTCGGGCAAAACCCTTACCCGCCCAATGCCCGCTCCCGCAGGATACTGGAATTTTCATGCCACCTTTTCCACCTCGGCTTCCGAGGAGGGGTTTCAATCGCACCAGACCCTTATGGATCCTATTTTCCCGAACCCCGCGCGCGCCATTACCTGCATCCCGGTGCAGAGCGAACGGCGCGAAGAAGCCCGCATTGAAATGCTGGATCTGCTGGGCAGGACGGTTCACGTGATCCATGAAGGCGCCATTCCGGCCGGAGAATCGAGTTACTTCATCCAGGCCCTTCATTTTCAACCGGGCTCTTATCTGGTAAGGTTGAGTACCGGGCATGGGCAACAGATCCAAAAGCTGATCATCCGCTAGGGCGGATAACGGCAGGTGGAGCGAAAACAACTGATCGACTATTACGAAAAAACCCGTTTCGACTATCGGGTAGCCTGGCTCGACCGGGCCAACCCGGCTATTCATTTCGGGTACTACGACGAAAAGGCCCGGGTCCATAAGGACGCCCTTTTCAGACTCAACGAGGTGATGGCCGATCTCGCATCCATCGGCCCGGAATGCCGGGTGCTGGACGCCGGATGCGGCCTCGGCGCAAGTGCGCTCTGGCTGGCTAAAAACCGGGGGGCACAGGTCACGGGGATCAATCTGGTATCCGGTCAGGTTTCCGCCGCAAGCAAACTGGCAGGGAAAAACGGTCTGGAGGGGCTTTTGCAGTTCGTGCAGGCCGATTACCACCAAACCCCTTTCCCCGATGAGAGCTTCGAGGTGGTATGGGCTTGCGAAAGCCTTTGCCATAGTCCCGATAAAAGAGCCTTCTACAGGGAGGCCTTCCGGGTGCTGCGACCCGGAGGAAGGCTGGTCATGGCGGAATATATTCGAAGCGCAAGGCCGCTGGACCTGAAAAGGGAAGCCCTGCTGGCCGACTGGTTGAGCGGCTGGGCCATTCCGGACATCGATACTCCGGAGGAACACAGCTCAAACGCACTGGAAGCAGGCTTTGCCGGTATTGAAATAAAGGATGTCACGGCCCATACCCGCGTATCGCACCGGAACCTTTACAAACACGGCAGGAAATGGTGGAGGCTTGGGCAGGCGCTGACTGCGATCGGCATCAGAAGCCGGATTGAAAAAGGGAATCACCGGGGGGCGATCCGGCAGTTTGAAGCCCTGGAAGAAAAGGCCTGGTTTTACGGATTGGGCTTGGCCAAAAAGGCCGAAAACGTTTAAAATACATGCAACACCAAAATATCTTTTTGTTTTTCGCGGCTTCCCTGGTTTTGGCAAGCGCCTGCGCCCCCAAGGGTTTTCCCCAGGGGGAACGTCTCTATACTTACCACTGCGCCAACTGCCATATGGACGACGGCAGCGGGCTGGAGGGCCTGATCCCGCCCCTTGCCGGGTCGGATTTCCTCGCGGCCTATCCGGCGGAAGTGCCTTGCATTATCCGATATGGGGTCAAAAAAGAGATCGAGGTAAAAGGAAAAACTTATGAACAGGAAATGGCTGGAATTCCCGAATTGAATGAATACGAAATCACCAATATCATTAATTACATTCACCATGCATGGGGAAACGAATTGGGATACCGGAACCCGGAAGAAGTGAAGTCCGCACTCGAAAACTGCGAGTCAGGGCCAAGCAGCGAAAACGGCGGATAAAGGACCTTCTCTTAAAATAATCCCCAAAGGAAAAATTTATCTTAAGAAATGCTACTTTGGCGACATGAATATTCCGGCGCGAAGCTGGAAAGCATTAAAAAGATCGTACTTTTGAAAACTGGAACCATACAAATAATTTTTCGGGCTTATGAGAAAATTGCTTACCCTTCTCTTTCTTTTTATTGCAATTGCGGCCTACACCCAGGCCCCGGTCAACGACGATTGCCCCGGCATTATTGACCTGGGCGAAGCCCCGTTTTGCGATTCTACGGTTTTCTTCACCAACTTCGACGCCACCCCAAGCGATATCGGGAATGACAACATTCCCAATATAGCCAACTGCTCCGGTTTGGGGGAAATGGATCACGATGTATGGTTCTCTTTCATCGCCTCTGACACCATCGATGATTACCTCATCACCGTCACCGGGATCACCGACGGCATGGGCTCTGTGGCAATGAACATGCCCCAGATCGCCATATACCGGGGTGATTGCGAGGTCGACGGGATGGAGATCCTCGATTGCCGCGCGGCCATCATCAACGAAAACGTGGTGGAGATCGAGCTCAGCGGTCTGGATGCGGGCCTCCCCTACTTCGTGCGGATCACCGATTATTCCGCCACCGCCGCCCCAAACTGGGGTTCTTTCCAGCTCTGCATCATCGAAAAACCGCCCGTGGTCATCCTCGACGAAAATCAGACCACCACGCTCTGCAGCGGCGAGATCTATGATAGCGGCGGACCGGACGGAGATTACAGCGTAAACCAGAATTTCACCTTTACCATCATTCCTCCGGGCCCTGTGGGTTGTATTACCTTCACCCTCAACTACTACAACATCGCGCTGACCGGCACCGACGCCATCCGCTTTTTCAACGGTCCGAACACGGCCTCTCCCCTTATCGCCACCGTGCAGGGCGGCGCATCCGGAGGGGGCTCCGTCTCCTATACCGTCCAGGCCAGCAGCGGCGCCCTGACCTTGCAATTTATTTCAGACGGAACCATCAATTTGGATGGATTCTACGGCCAGTGGGAATGCTCGACCACGCCCTGCGATCCGCCCGACCTGATCATCGTGGACGGCGTGGTAGACACCACGACCATCATCGATTATATCGCTTCGCCCCTGACAGACGTAACCATCACCAACATCAACTGTCCCCAGGGCGCATACGGAACCTTTGACGCGGGCGATTTCACCAACCTCGGCCTGAACAAAGGTCTGGTGCTGACCTCCGGCCGCGTGGCAGACCAGGGTTTCACGATAGGGATCAATCACCCCGGTAATATGTTCGCGTCCACTTCCTGGGGTTCTCCGGGCGATGCCGACCTCAATACCATTTCCACGCAAAGCGGAAACGGCACCCTGTCAAACGACGCCTGTATCATTGAGGTCGATGTGTACGCCGCTACGGATGAGCTATCTTTCGAGTATGTGTTCGGTTCTGAAGAATATCCCGAATACGTCAACTCCAGCGTCAACGATATCTTTGCCTTCCTTATCTCCGGCCCCGGCATCGTGGGCGATCCGGGTTTGAACGGCCAGAAAAACCTGGCCAAGCTCCCCGCGCCGCTCAACGTGCCGGTCCAGATCAACAGCGTGAACAACCAGCTCAACTGGGAGTTTTATCGCAACAACCTCACCGGACCCAGCGTAGTGTACGATGGACTGACCTCCGACTTTCTCGGGGTCAAATCCAGCCTCACCGCCTACTCCCAGGTTATTCCCTGCAACACCTACCATATCAAACTGGCCATCGCCGACCGCGGGGATACAGCCTTTGACTCGGGTGTATTCATTTCCGATATCAAAGGCGGCACGCCTACCCTGGGCATCGACTACAACAACGGGATTCAATATCTGGTCGAGGAATGTACCGACATCCCCGACGAAATCGTGATCGGATTGACCTCTCCGTCGGATGAAGTGGTCACCTATAATGTGATCATCTCCGGTACTGCTACGCCCGGCGTCGATTACGAACTCAACATCCCCTCCGAGATCACTTTTCCGATAGGCAGCACCTCTTTTTCCTTCCCGATCATCTCCTTGGCCGACGGTATTTCCGAAGGCGTGGAAACCATCATCATCCAATTGACCAACGACTTCGGCTGTGGCGAGATCGCCTTTGAAGAACTGGTCATCGAGATTCACGACGAACTGGCTGTGGAAATTTTCGCAGGCGCTGCCGATTCGATCTTCGTTTGCGCCGGTATCGGCGTACAACTGGATGTAGTCGGCGCACTCGACTACGTCTGGTCACCCGCCGGCGTTTTCGACGATCCCAACGGACCCGATCCCTTCGCCAATCCCGCCACCGACACGATGGTATATGTCGTAGGTACTCTCGGTGTTTGCTTCGACGTGGACAGCATTTTCCTTGACGTCGTCGATCCGCAGGTGGAAATCGAAGCCCTCGGGCCGATCGGTATCTGCCAGGGCGATACCATTGCCCTGAACGCCGACAACAACGTGGGCAACTCGGGCCTGCAGTGGACCAGCAACTCCACCATCCTCGACCCGCTCAACTCTCCGGTCGTCGATATTGCCCCGCTCTTTAATACTACCTATACCGTCACCGTACAGATCGCGGGATGCACCGACAGCGACCAGATCACGATCAACGTCGATCCGTTTGCTTTCCCCGAACTGACTTTCACGGATACCATTATCTGCCAAAACTACAGCGTGACTCTGGCTAATCAGATTACGGGCGTGACGACCAAATACCTTTGGACTTCCAACCCCAACGACCCGACCCTGACCACCCCTGCGGCCTCCGGACCGACCGTTACGCCGGAAGTCTCTACGGTCTATACGCTGATCGCTACCAGCCAGAACGCTTTCTGCGCCGATACCACGACCGCTTCCGTCACCGTCATCCCTGCCGAAGTGGACATCCTGGTCCCTGCCGCCGACTCTCTGGACCTTTGCCTTGGTAGCTCGGTCGATCTGACCGCCTTTACCTCTACGGCAGGCCTGGGCTTGCAGTGGCTCCCCAACGACGGGACCATCGCCCCGCCCACTAGCACCAATCCGACCGCCACGCCGACCGAATCCACTACCTACTATGCGACCCTTACTGTCGGAGCATGTGTGGTCGTGGATTCCATCCATATCCGCGTCGATTCGATCCCATTCAACGAGATCACCAAGCTCATACCGGATAAAGAGTCTTACTGCCAGGGTGAGATCATCACGATCACCTCTCCCAATTACGAACCGGCCAATTTCCCGGATATTCAGCACCTGTGGATCCCCCAATTGGGCCACCTCACGCCCGATACCCTCTGGAACCTGGTTATCGAAGCCGTGACAACCACAACATTCCAAAGGATTACCACCAACAGGGCCTGCGTGGATACGGCGGAAATAGAGATCATCGTGATCCCTACCGCGTTTATTTCTATCGAGCCCAGCAATTCCACGATTTGCAAGGGAGATACCATTCAGCTCACTGTAATGTCCAACGATCCGATCGACTCCTATACCTGGACCCCCACAGACGGGCTCAGTTGCGCCGATTGCCCCAACCCGCTTGCCAATCCCTTCGGCTCCACCACCTATGAGGTAGAAGGAGAGTTTCAGGGATGCCCCGTGGGCGCCAGCGCTTTCATAGAGGTCGTGGTGCTGCCCGACGTCACATTCCCCGGCGCTCCGACACTATGCCCGGGCGATTCCATCCAGCTCAACCTCAATGATCCGGACCCGAATGCTACGTATATCTGGACCGTCGACGGCAACGTGGTTTCCACCGACCCCAACCCGGTGGTCTTCCCCCACTGTGACGACCACCTACATACTTTCGGTTCAAACGCCCGGATGCGATGCCAGGCTGGACACGATTACGGTCATTGTGCTTTCCGTGCCACCGGTGCTGACTGTCAGCCCCGATGCCATCATTTGCACGGGGAACATTATCGAACTGACCGCTTCGGCAGACGTGCCGGGAGATTTTCTCTGGCTGCCCGGCGGGGAAACCGGTCAAAGCATTTTCGTGTCGCCCACCGGTTTGACGGATTATACGGTTGAATTTTCGACTGCATGCTACCTGGTTTCGGAAACCATTACCATAGACGTTTCACCCGGCTTCAGCATCGACAGCCTGGTGGTCACGCCTTCCGGGGATGTCTTCGAGGGCACTCCGCTTCAACTGGAGGCATTCACCAATCCGGCAGGTCTCCTGCAACCCTTGTTCACCTGGTATCTCGGACAGGAGACCATCGGCAGCGGGGTCGATCTGAACCCATTCGACACCGAAGCGCCCAGCGTGGAAGAAGACGGAACTATTGCTACCTATAGCGTCCTGATCGTGGATGCCCTGGGTTGTGAATCCACCCTCGCGATCGACATCGTGGTCAACAACAGCCAGTTCGAACTACCCAACGCCTTTACCCCCGACGGGGACGGCAACAACGATAATTTCCGCCTGCTGAAAAACGAGGCCGTAGAAATCCTCGAATTCAAGGTATTCAACCGTTGGGGCCAGAAGGTCTACGACAACGAACGCGGCGACCTGGGCTGGGATGGCACTCAGAAAGGCAAACCCGCCGCTTCGGACGCTTACGCCTACCTGATTCTTCTTTCGATGGGAGATGGACAGGAAGTGTTGTTGAAAGGAGAAGTAACCCTGCTGAGATAATAGTTGAAAAGTTGAAGAGTTGAAGAGTTTTTTTGATGGTTAATAAAAAAAGGGTTGGAGTGATTTCCAACCCTTTTTCATTTATAATCAATAAACTTTTCAACTTTTCAACTCCCTCAAAAATGCATAGTTAATGAGAGACTGGGCAGCAGCGGCAGCTGATCTACCCTTTCGGCCGTTTTGCGGTCGATGTAGAAAATATTTCTGCGATTGTAGAGGTTGGTTACGCTTGCGGAAGCTTCCAGGGAGAGGTTTTCCGAAAGGCTGAATCTGCGCTTAAGCGAAGCGTCGAGGCGGTGGAAGGAGATCAGGCGGCCGCCGTTCAATTCCGGGGTGTAGATGATGCCGAGCGGAGGGTTATCCGTTTTCGGGTCGGTGCCGAGCCCTTCTTCCAGGAAGTTGACGAAGGGATAGAATCCCAGAGTCTGGGTGAAGGGGAAGGGCGAGCCGAAATTCCAGCGGAGGCCAAACTCCCAGGTTTTTTTGTTTCCAAAGGAATAGGTGCCCAACAGGTTTACGTTGTGGCGGCGATCAAAAACGGTGGGGTACACCTGTTCGCCGTCGTTGCGGAAGACGTAGGTCAGCGAGTAGGTACCCCAGAGGTAAAGGCTGGGAGTTTCGTAGCGCAGGGAAAGGTCGGCGCCGTAGGCTTCTCCCGTTTCGGTGGCAAAATCGGGGTCCTGCGCCCTGCGCTTGTTCCGGTTGAGGTTGATCAGCTGGGTAAAGCCCTTGTAATAGCCTTCGACATTCAGCTCCAGGTTATCCACCAGGTCGATCTCCATCCCTGCGATCCCGTGGATGGATTTTTGCAGGCGGTGGTTGGCAGGAGTCTGGGTGCCCGGCTCGTAGATGGTCTGCTCCGGCCCGGTGAGGAATCCCACGAAGAGGTTGATGACATCCTGTTCGTTGACGCTGCTGGTCAGGTTTTGCGAATACATACCCCCAGCAAACTTCAGCCTGAACTTTTTGCTCGCGTTGTATTTAGCCCCGAATCTCGGCTCGATGGAGGTATTGCCCTGCGAGGCGTACATCTGTATGCGAAGGCTGGGCTCCAACACCCAGTTGGCCAGGCGTTGCTTATAGATCAGGAAACCCGACAGTTCCGTAGTGAAATCCTTTTGCTGGATGGTGATATCCAGGAAGTTGCGGAACACAAAATCGGTGTTGATCCCGTTGAACTGGATTCCGTAATTGAGTTGGCTCTTGCCTCCGAAATAAGTAAAATCGAGCAGGGCCGACACGTTTCCGATCCTGCTGGTCCGGGGGTCTTCGCCCGACTCCACCAGGGTGATCATATAATCGGAGTACCCGATGGTACCGCCAAAAATGAGGTTGGAGTTGGGAGGCACGACCGTAAAATTCATGCCCCCGCCCGTCGTGTTCCAGTCCAGATTGGCCGCCAGGTAATCTACCCCATCGCGGAAATTGAACCCGAAGAGGTTGAACTTGGTCCCGTTGCCGGTCAGAAAGGACATTTTTCCGTAGAAATCGGTGAAAGTAAAGGGCAGGGAGTTGCTGCTGGAGTCGAGGGCAGACTTGGCGTAGGAATATAGATATTTAGAGGTCTGATCGATGTAAGAGTGCTTGGCGGTCACCATGAAGGAAGAACTGCCGCCGCCGTCCGCTTCGAGTTTTTTCAACGGGCCTTCGAGCACGGCGCGAGCCATAAAAGGACTGGCGGAAACCAATCCCCCCAGCCTTTTCATGTTCCCTTCGCGGGTCCTGATATCGAGCACCGAAGAGATCCTTCCGCCGTATTCGGCATTAAATCCGCCGGTCAGCACATCCACGCTTCGAATGGTCTCCGTTTCAAAAACCGAATAAAAACCGATGGAATGGAAAGGGTTGTAAATGGTCATCCCGTCGAGGAGAATGAGGTTTTGGATGGGCGCCCCGCCCCGGATGTAGAGCTGCCCCCCCTGGTCGCCCGAGGTAATGATCCCGGGCAAAACGGTGAGGTATTGGGCGATATCGGGATCGCCGCCCGTGGACGGAAGGGCCTGGATCTGCCTGGGGGTAAGGGTTATCTCCGAGATCTGAACATCCGCCTTGGCCTTTTCCTTCCGCGCCGAGACGTTGACCGTGCCCAATTGGACGCTGCTTTCCTCGATAAAAAGGCGCTGGTAATTATAGGTGTTGGCGGTGATGTCCACAGCGACCCGGAGACTGTCGTAGCCGATGTAGGTAATGATGAGTTGATAGGCGCCTGCCGGAATGTTGGGAATGCTGAAAAAACCGTCCAGATCGGTATTCGTACCGAAGGAGGTCCCTTCCAGAATGATGGTGCCGTAGAGAATGGGTTCGCCGGAGGCTTTGTCGAAGACGTTGCCCCGGACCCCGCCGGTTTGAGCGTGGAGGTTAACTGAGACCAACAGCAAAAGTCCGGAAAGCAGTAGGTTACATAGCTTCATACGAATGGATTTTTAGCCCCCTTGGGGGAAAACGCCGCAAATATACGGCTTTCCCGGATGGCAATTCGTCATGAATCCGTCTTTTGATTAAAATCGGAGCTCCCCTGCGCCTTCGCGGATAATACTGGGTTCATCGCCTGTGCAGTCGACCACGGTGGAGGGGATCCGCCCTCCGATGCCGCCGTCGATCACCAGATCGACGAGGTTTCCGAAATGCTCGTTAATTTCTTCCGGGTCGTTTTCGTATTCCTCCTCGTAGTCGTCGGAGCGCAGCGTAGCGGAGAGCATGGGGCGCTGCAAAACCTCCAGAATGGCCTGGGTAATGCGGTGGTCGGGCATCCTGACCCCGATGGTTCCTTTTCTGTTTTTGAGGGTCTTGGGCAATTGGTTTCCCGCCCGCAAAATGAAGGTAAAAGGGCCGGGGAGGTTCTTTTTCAGAAGGCGAAATACCTCATTGTCGATTTGGTGGGCATACCCGGCGATCTGGCTGATATCTTTGCAGATCAAAGTCAGCAGGGCCTTTTGCGGGTCCAGCTGGCGTATCCGGCAAACCCGTTCGATGGCTTTGGGCTGGAGCAGGTCGCAGCCCAGGCCGTAAATGGTGTCGGTGGGGTAAGCAATGACCCCTCCGGCTCCGAGAACCTGGATCACTTGCTGGATCTTTCTCCCTTCCGGATCGACCGGATGAATAGGTAAAAGCATTTTTTGCTTTGTTATCTAAATAAATTTATAAAAGGGTGTGTGGAGGGCTGGCCCTCCAAACACCCCTAAAATTTGCCGCCTTTGGCGGCAAATGTCTTATAAAACTTTATTCGGATTCCTCGTCGAAGTCATCGTCGTCGAGCATGCCGGCGAGCAGGTCGCGGAACGAAAACCGGGATTCGAGGTATTCCTTGTTTAATACATTGAATTCTGCTAGTCCGTGCAGCGCGAGTTCCATCATGACGGAGCGGTCTTCCTCCTTCAATTCCGGGCGCTCGGCCAATTTGGCCAGGCCGGCCACCTTGCCGAGCTCTTTTCTAAACTCGGCGTCGCTGGAATCGTTGAGCAGGTCGATCGTATGACCTGCCGAAAACCAGGCCTTCACCGTGCCGTAAGGATCCCTTTCCTGGCCTTTTTTCAGTTTGTCCGGATTGGAAAAGTATTGCAGGAACAAGGTTTTGATGGCCTGGCCCAGCAGGGCGACGGCCACGGCGTAGGGGCCTTCCTGTTCGCCTTCGTACACGAGTTCCACCTTGCCCGTAATGGCGGGGGTAACCCCCCAGAAGTCGGCCAGGCGAGCGGTGGTCTGTGTTTCGCCGTTGATGAGCATGCGGCGCTCGGCTGTGGAGACCAGGTTTTCGTATCCCGAAATGCTCAGTCGCGCGGACACCCCGCTTTTTTCGTCCACAAACTCGCTCTCGCGCGCAGAGAAGGCGATCTGTTCCAAAAGCACTTCCAGCACCTCGGGCACCCGGATGGCCTTGCGCTGGTCCTCGCTCAGGCGGGCTTCCTGCCGGGTGATCTGCCTTGCGATCTCGATGGTTTTGGGGTAATGGGTCAGGATCTGGCTCTCGATGCGATCCTTGAGCGGAGTGATAATGCTCCCGCGGTTGGTATAGTCCTCCGGATTGGCCGTAAAGACGAAGTGGATATCGAGGGGAAGCCGGAGTTTGAAGCCCCGGATCTGGATATCTCCTTCCTGTAAGATATTGAACAGCGACACCTGGATGCGGGCCTGCAGGTCGGGCAATTCGTTGATGACAAAAACCCCGCGGTGGGCCCGGGGCACCAGCCCGAAGTGGATCACCCGTTCATCCGAGTACGGCAGTTTGAGCGTAGCCGCCTTGATGGGGTCGACGTCGCCGATCAGGTCGGCCACGCTGACGTCGGGGGTGGCCAGTTTTTCCACACAGCGCTCATCGCGGTGAAGCCAGTCGATCGGCGTGTCGTCGCCGCGCTCGGCGATCAGGTCCCTGGAATAGCGGGTAATGGGCGCCAGCGGATCGTCGTTCAGCTCGCTGCCGCGCACGACGGGGATGTATTCGTCCAGCAGGTGCACCAGCAGGCGGGCGATACGGGTTTTGGCCTGGCCCCGAAGGCCCAGGAGCAGGATGTTGTGGCGGGAGAGGATGGCCCGCTCGATGTCCGGGAGAACCGTATCGTCAAATCCGATGATACCCTCGAATACCCGGTCCTTGGTTTTGAGAAAATGAATGAGGTTGGCCCGCATTTCCTCCTTGACCGATTTGGAGCGGTAGCCGGAGGCTTTGAGTTGACCTATGGTTTGAATTTTATGCATGAACAGCCGGTTTAGCGCTATACAACAAGTTTGCGAAAGGTAAGTTTTTTGGCGTACCTTGGCGACAATTAAAAGACCTTTTCTTTATGAACCGTCTGGCTCTTCTTATTCTTCCACTTGCGTTCCTGTTCACCGGCTGTTTCGAGATCCTCGAAGAGCTTTACCTTCAAAAGGGAGGTAAAGGCAGCTACCTGTATTCCATCGACATGAGCGCCATGATGGACGAGTCCATGAAGGAATTTCTCCAAAGCGCCGGAGAAGAAGGAGAGAATAGCCTGGCCGGGGTCGAACTCGATTCGACGGTATATTTCCGGGATACACACGCGGAAGAGATCAAGAGCCTGGACAAGCCGGAGATTTTCGAAAGGGCTTTTATGAAGATGGAGATCAGCGATGCGAATGACCGGATGGTGATTCGCTTTGGCCTCGATTTCGAGAAGATCGATGAAATTGCCTATTTCCTCCAAAATCTCGACCAGGTAACGGGCGATGCCATGGAAGGCGGCATGTCGATGGGCGCGGGTCTGCTTCCCGGCGCCAAAAGCGCCGAAATGTTTGCCCTGAAAGGAAAAAAACTCAGCCGGGTAAGCGGACTCGAAATGGCGGAGGAAGCCAGCGAAGAGGATATGGGCATGCTCTCCCTCTTTATGGAATCGGCCACCTTCAGAACCGTGTACCACCTTCCGGGCAGCGTGAAGAAAACCACCATCCCCGGCGCGGTCATCGAAGGCAATACCGTGACGGTCGAATCCTCGTTTACCGACCTGATGAAAGGAGAGAGCAATACAGACGGTTATATCAAATTCAAATAGCCGCGCTGACAAAAATCACCCAGATTTTATCTTATTTCCGGTGCGGAACTGACAAAGCTCATTTCCGCAGGTTGCGGATTGCCCCACCTTTATCCCAACCAATTTATAAAAGTATGAAAGCCAATATCGTTTTATTATCAGCCGCCTCTTTCCTCCTTGCCTTGCCCCTGGCACAAGGGCAAACGGCCTATAAGATCTCCAAGAGCTCCATGACCATTGACGGCACCTCCAATCTCCACGACTGGACCTCCACCGTTTCCGGCCTCAAAGGATCTGGCGTGTTTGTCCTGGAAAGCAGTACCCTCAAGGGGATCAACAGTCTGGATCTGAGCCTCCCGGTGACTTCCATTAAAAGTTCCAAAGGCTCCATCATGGACAACAAAACCCACGGGGCCTTGAAATCCAAGGAGCACAGCCTCATTTCTTTCCAGCTCGTACGGGTGGATGGGATTGAGAAGACCACGACCGGATTTAAGGTTAAAACCACCGGCAACCTGACCATCGCCGGCTCCAAGAAATCGGTTGCCCTGACCGTCGACGGCAAGCTGCAGTCGGATGGAAGTCTGAACTTTAAAGGGTCTAAAGCGTTGAAAATGACAGATTTCAATGTATCGCCTCCTACCGCTATGATGGGCGCGATGACCACTGGAAACGACGTAACGATTACCTTCGATATTACTTTGACTAAATGAAATTCATCCCCTTTTCCTGATCTTTTTCAGCCCACTCTTTTTTTGGCCGTAAGCCTGGAAGAGGCACTCCTCCCCTCCCGGTTTACGGTCGAAGAAAGCAGTAAGTTATATATGCTGGGTTCTACCAATGTAAACACGTTCAGGTGTGATTGCCAGGAACAGTTCAGCACTTATTCCATGAAGATGGAGGAAAAGGAGAATGGGCAAAAGGTCATATTTTCCAATACCAAACTCCTGATCCCTTCCACCCGCTTCGACTGCGGCAACAAGATGATGAACCGGGACATGGTAAAAACCCTCAAAGGCGAGAAATACCCGAATATCCAGATCGAGTTGATCGACGCGGCTCAAGTTTCGGGGAAAAAAATGGGGGAGTGCGCCGATTGGGTAAATATGAAGGCTACTGCTGCCATTACGATTGCAGGTATCAGAAAAGTAGTCAGCATGGACGTCATGGGTAAGAAGATCTCGCAGGGCCAATATCATTTCAAAGGGAACAAGGACATACACCTGTCGGATTTCAGCCTCGTTCCTCCCAGCCCGATGATGGGCCTCGTGCAGGTCAACAATACGATCGCGATCCATCTGGACCTGAAAATTAAAGTGGTCTGAAGTCATTACACACGCAATCAATATAGGGACGGCCCGCTATTTTTAGTGGGCCGTTTTTCGTAGTTTTCGGCTCCAGATAAATAAGCTGGATCTACCTCTATGGAATATCGAAGACTTGGAAAATCCGGCCTGCAGGTCAGCGCCCTCTCCCTTGGTTCCTGGCTCACCTTTGGTAAACAGATCGAAGACTCCATGGCAGAGCGCCTCATGGGCATTGCATACGACTTGGGGGTCAATTTTTTCGACAATGCCGAAATCTACGCCCGGGGGGAATCCGAACGGGTCATGGGGCGTATCCTTCATAAATTCAAATGGGACCGGAGTTCCTTCCTGGTCTCCAGCAAGGTGTTCCACGGAAGCGGGGGCAAGAAACCCAACCAGACCGGGCTGAGCAGGAAACACGTCCTGGAGGCCTGCGATGCCGCCTTGCAGCGGCTTCAGGTGGACTATATCGACCTGTATTATTGCCACAGGCCCGACAAAAACACCCCGATAGAAGAAACAGTCTGGGCCATGAACCACCTGATCCAGCGAGGTAAGATCCTCTATTGGGGCACTTCCGAATGGTCGGCGCAGGAGATCATGGAAGCCCACATGGTCGCCCGGCAGCTCCATCTGATCGGCCCAACCATGGAACAGCCCGAATACAATATGTTCAAAAGGGCCAAGATAGAAGTGGAATTCAGCCAGATCTACAAAACGGCGGGCCTGGGCACGACGATCTGGTCGCCGCTGGCTTCCGGCGTATTGACGGACAAATATTTGGATGGCTTTCCGGAAGATACCCGCCTGGGGATGGAAGGCCTGGAATGGTTGCGCGATAAGGCCCTCACCCCAGAACGGCTTGTAAAGATCCGGGAACTGAACGAACTGGCCAGGGAACTCGACACCTCCCTCGCAAAACTGGCTATAGCCTGGTGCCTGAAAAACCCGAATGTGAGCTCGGTGATCCTCGGAGCCTCCAAACCCCATCACCTGGAAGAAACGCTATCCTCCCTGGAGATACAGGAAAAGCTAAGCCCCGAGGTGATGGAGCGGATTGAAACTATTCTGAACAACAAGCCCGAAAGGCCGGCCTTTTAACCGACCAGGGCCTCTGTTTTCACGGGCACGATCCAGCCCCATTTGTCTTCGATCTTGCCGGCGCGCAGGGCGTTGATATAACTTTTGGCCATTTCTCCCACCTTGCGGGCTTCCATCGGGGGCAGTTCCATGATGAGGTCCTTGTAGGCGATTTTGTCTACATGGGCTACCACCGCTGCGGTGCCTGCGCCGAAGCATTCCTGGAGCACCCCGCTGTGATAGGCATCGACCACTTCCTCGATAGACAGCGGACGTTCTTCCACCTTGTAGCCCAGTTCAGGCAGCAATTTAATAAAGCTGTCGCGGGTAATCCCTTTGAGGATAGTGCCCTCATCCGTAGATGGGGTGATCACCTTTCCGTCGATGACGAAGAAGATGTTCATCGTGCCCACTTCCTGGACGTATTTGAACTCGCGGCCATCCAGCCACAATACCTGATCGTAGCCTTTGTCCTGGGCCAGTTTGGCGGGCAGCATGGCCCCTCCGTAGTTGCCGGCGGCTTTGGCATCTCCTACTCCTCCCCTGGCGGCGCGGATATACTTCGTTTCGGCCAACAGGCTGACGGGCCGGGGGTAATATGGGCCAACCGGACCGGTGATGATGATAAACTTATAGGTTTGCGAGGTCTTCACCCCGATAAACTCGTCGTTTGCAAACATGAAGGGGCGGATATACAGCGCACTCCCCTCTTTGGGTGGAATCCAGGTCCGGTCCATCCCGACCAGCATGTGAAGGGCTTCGAGAAACAGATCTTCCGGAAAAGCCGGCATGCACATCCGGGCAGCCGAAACATTCAATCTCCGGCCATGCATTTCGGGGCGAAACAGCATCGGATCTCCGTCCTGGCTTAGAGAGGCTTTCATGCCCTCAAAAATAGATTGCCCGTAGTGCAGCCCCATGGAACCCGGGTGGATTAAAAAGGGTGCAAACGGCTCAATCCTGGGGTTGATCCATTGGCCTCCGACATATTCCGAAACGAACATATGGTCGGAGAAGAGCCGGCCAAACGGAATGTTGTCGAAATCGACATCTGAGACACGGCTGTTATTGGTCCGCGTTACCTTAATATCATACTTCATAGCAACCTGTTTTTGCAAAAATACTTAACTTTGTTTAAAAATTCTACCGAACGTAAAAAAAAATACTTTAAATTTCGACTGATTCGGTATTGTTGTTCGAATTAAATATTATATTTTGATTATACCGTTTTTCAAACCGGATATATTTCTCATCGCTTCCCCAAAGGAAATTCTTGAGAAAGCCAGCGGCGACAATGCCAGGGGAGTGCTCGTCATTGCCCGGTTTTTGGAGGGCGCAGAAATTGCTGAACAGGATTTACTCTACAAGATATTAAAATCTGTTCAATTGGAAAGTACAAAAGATATCCTGCTACTCAAAGCCGCGACCGATGACCGCTTCCCTCTGAGCGCCCTCTGCAGGCAGACCGGGAGCCGATTTGCCCTCCTTTTCGGGATCGATCCGCCCAGCGCAGGCCTTCATTTCCGCATCCAAAAATACCAGCCCTTTTCCGTAAACGGCATCACCGGCCTTTGGGCAGACCAGCTCTCGGCTATCGAGGGCTCAAAGGAATTGAAAAATGCGCTTTGGATAGGACTGAAAGCAATCCCCTTCAATCCCCTATAATGCCTTTCCTTATCTTCGCCACCGGCAATCCACACAAAATCAAGGAAGTCAGCCAGTTGCTCGGCGATGCTTGGGATATCCGAAGCCTGCCCGAGATGGGGATCACCGAAGAGCTTCCGGAAAACCAGGACACCCTGGAGGGCAATGCCCTCGAAAAAGCCCGCTATATCTACGAAAAACTCGGCGAAAACTGTTTTGCCGAGGACACCGGCCTGGAGATCGAAGCCCTCGGCGGCGCCCCGGGAGTCTATACCGCCCGCTTTGCCGGCGAGGACAAAGACCCGGATGCCAACATGAACAGAGCGCTGGAACTCCTCCGGGGCCAAACCAATCGCCGGGCGCGGTTTCGAACGGTCGTCGCCCTGATCCTCGACGGGCGGGAGTTTCTCTTTGAGGGAATCGCGGAGGGCAATATCCGCCTGGAAAAGTCCGGGGCGCAGGGCTTTGGCTACGACCCCATTTTCGAGCCGGATGGCTTTACCCAAACCTTTGCCCAAATGGACGCCGCGCTTAAAAACCGGATCAGCCACCGGGGCAAAGCAATACAAAAGCTCATCGCCTTTTTGAGCTCGCGCGCGACGCATTGATTGCCAGTGGGAAATACCGTACCTTTGCACTCTATTGAACCCGAGGCGCCGATGAATTCGGAAAATTTCTCCAGCTTTTTAAAGGATCCTTCCAAACTATACCAAATCCCCTACCAGGAATTGAAAAGTCTGGTCGTGCAGTATCCCTATTGCCAGCCCTTGCGCGTGCTGCTCCTCCAGAAAAGCCAGATGGAGCGCCACCCCGACTTCGAAAAAAACCTGCACGCAGCGGCCACCTACCTGCCCGATCGGACCTTGCTGTACTTCCTCATCCGCGAGTTCCAGTCCCTCGAAAGCGGCGAACTGCTCTTCGAACTCGAAGAGGAAAGACTCGAACTCAAAGCTCTGTCCGAAATTCTCGCCGTCCGCGATCATATCGAACCGGAAATAGCTGTGGCCGTTCATCCGCCAGCGCAGGAAACTGTGGCGGTAGCGGTGGAGGATTTGTTTAAGGTAGAAGAAGACATGGAGGAGGGGATTGAGGAAGGGATTGTGGGGGGATTGGAGGGGATTGAAGGGGGGATTGAGATGGGATTGGAGGGGATTGAGGAGGAGGTGGTGGAGGAAAAAGTTATGCAGATTAGAGCGCCTCAGCCAAAGGCCGCATTTGCCAGTTGGCAAAAGAGGTACGACCACATGCGGCTGGCCATTTCCATCAATGCGCTGGAAATTCCGCCTGCGCCGAAGACGGAAGATATCGTTTCCAAATCCGGCGGCAAGCCGAAACTGGCGCAGGACCTGGCGAAGAAGAGCCTGCAGGAAAAGGGGGACCTGGTGAGCGAGACCCTTGCCGAACTGCTGGCCCGGCAAGGTCATGTCCAAAAGGCCATCTCGATGTATGAAAAACTGGGTTTGATTTTTCCCGAAAAAAGTAGTTTCTTTGCGTCGCAAATTGAAAAGTTAAAACACAAGTAAATATGTTACTGACGACCACATTGACGGTTTTGATTGCCCTGGTTTGCGTTCTTTTGATCGCCGCCGTCCTCATTCAGAATCCCAAAGGAGGCGGGGTGGACCCGACCTTCGGAGGCGGCGCCGCCAACCAAATGCTTGGCGCAGCCAGATCGACCGATTTCATAGAAAAACTTACCTGGTACCTGGCCATCGCCTTGTTCGTGCTTTGTATCGTCACCGCAGTCCTCGTGGGCAGCGGAACGGAGGCCGTGGAAGCAGGCAGCAATATTCCCCTGCAATCCCAGCAATAAAGGACTGCCTTTATATTGCTGAAAAAACCCCGTTGGCCTCGCAACGGGGTTTTTTGTTCTTGTCAAATTGACAAGCAATCTGTCACCCCCTCCCCCGCTTTGCTTTAAAAACAAGACAGAATGTCATTTTTTGCAGCTTGGCACGGGGTATGATAAGGGGTGACTAGTGATCAGTGACTGGTAACTGGTTCAAATACACTAGTCACTAGTCACTAGTCACTAGCCACTAGTCACTAGTCACCAGTCACCAATTCAACATTTTTCTAAACTCTAAAACATAAATACTTATGAGGCCGATTAACGACCGCGTAGTGATCAAACCTGCTACGGCAGAGGAAAAAACCAAAGGCGGCATTATCATTCCCGATACAGCCAAAGAAAAACCCCAGCGGGGCGAAGTGGTAGCTGTGGGTCCCGGAAAAGAAGGCAACCTGATGACCGTCAGCGTAGGCGACACCGTGCTTTACGGCAAGTACGCCGGCCAGGAGCTCAATTACGAAGGACAAGACCTGATCATCATGCGCGAAGACGACATTCTGGTCATTCTCTAACCCCAAACCTCCTCCCCTAAATTTTAAAAGAAGAAAAACATGGCTAAAGAAATCAGTTTTAACGTCGACGCCCGCGACAAACTCAAATCAGGCGTAGACGCGCTCGCCAACGCAGTGAAAGTGACCCTCGGCCCCCGCGGCCGCAACGTAGTGATCCAGAAAAGCTTCGGCGCACCCCAGGTAACCAAGGACGGCGTCACCGTAGCCAAAGAGATCGAACTCGAAGACGCAGTCGCCAATATGGGCGCCCAAATGGTCAAGGAAGTCGCTTCCAAAACCTCCGATATCGCCGGCGACGGCACCACCACGGCAACCGTCCTGGCCCAGGCTCTTATCACCGCCGGACTGAAAAACGTCGTGGCAGGCGCCAACCCGATGGATCTCAAGCGCGGCATCGACAAGGCCGTCAAAGTGGTCGTCGAAGACCTCCAGAAACAATCCGAGATCATCGGAAACGATTTTGAAAAGATCCAGCAGGTGGCAGCCATCTCCGCCAACAACGACGAAGAGATCGGCGCCCTCATCGCCGACGCCATGAAACGCGTATCCAAAGACGGCGTCATCACCGTCGAAGAAGCCAAAGGCACCGACACCTACGTGGAGGAAGTCATGGGTATGCAATTCGACCGCGGATACCTCTCCCCATACTTCGTCACCAATGCCGAAGACATGGTCACCGAATACGAAAATGCATTCATCCTGATCTACGATAAAAAGATCGCCAACATGCAGGACATCGTTCCCGTCCTGGAAAAAGTGATCTCCTCCGGCCGTCCCCTGCTCATGATCGCAGAAGACGTCGAAAGCCAGGCCCTCGGCGTACTGGTGGTCAACCGCCTGCGCGCCAACCTCAAAGTGGTGGCCGTGAAAGCTCCGGGCTTCGGCGACCGCCGCAAGGCCATGCTGGAAGACATCGCCATCCTCACCGGCGGTACCGTGATCAGCGAGGAAAAAGGCTATAAGATCGAAAATGCCGACCTCACCCACCTGGGCCAGGCCGAGAAAATAACCGTCGATAAAGACAACACCACCATCGTAAACGGCAAAGGCAGCCCCGAACAGATCAAGGCGCGGATCAACCAGATCAAGCAGCAGATCGAAGGCACCACCTCCGACTACGACAAGGAAAAACTCCAGGAACGCCTCGCCAAACTGGCCGGCGGCGTCGCCGTGCTCTACGTGGGCGCTCCGACCGAAGTGGAGATGAAAGAGAAGAAAGACCGCGTGGACGACGCACTCCACGCCACCCGCGCCGCCATCGAAGAAGGCATCGTGACGGGAGGCGGTGTAGCGCTGGTTCGCGCCATCGAAGCACTCAAAGGCCTTAAAGGCGTCAACGAGGACGAAAATATCGGCATCGATATCGTCCGCAAGGCCCTGGAAAGCCCCCTGCGCACCATCGTCAACAACGCCGGACAAGAAGGCTCCGTCGTGCTGCAAAAAGTGATGGAATCGAAAGGCGCTCATGGCTTTAACGCCCGGACCCTGGTGTACGAAGACCTCAAGAAGGCCGGCGTGATCGACCCCACAAAGGTGACCCGCATCGCCCTGGAAAACGCCGCATCCATTTCCGGTATGGTCCTGACCACTGAAGTCGTGGTCAACGACAAACCGGAGCCGGAAGGCAGCGGACCAGGTGGTATGCCCGGAGGCGGTATGCCGCCGATGATGTAAGAAATCACCATACTATAACTGTGCGAAGCCTTCTCCACCCGGGAAGGCTTCGCTATTTTTGCACATGACCGCACTGCTCGAACTTCAGTTCCTTCCTCCGGTCCAGTATTTCACCAAGCTGGTTGCATACCCTCATGTGGTGCTGGAACAAAAGGAGCATTACCGGAAAAGGAGCTACCGCAACCGCTGCCATATCGCCGCAGCCCGTGGGACCCTCCGTCTGAGCGTTCCGCTGCAAAAGGGGAAAAACGAGCAAATGCCTATCCGCGAGGTGCGCATTGCCTACGACCAGGCTTGGCAGAAACACCTGGAGCACAGCATCCGCTCCGCCTACCGGAGCGCGCCTTTTTTCGAAGAATACGCTCCCCCGATCCTGGAAACCCTCCACAGGAAAGAGGTCTTTCTCTTCGACCTCAACCTCCTCCTGTTGGAGCAAACCTGCGGCTTTTTGGGCATCAAACCCAACTGGGCCCTCAGCTCTGAATACGCATCCTCCCCTCCCGAGGGCTGGGACGTCCTCCGCAATGCCATCCACCCAGTCCATCCGTCCGAAGATCCGCTTTTTTTGCCTCGTGCATACAATCAGGTCTTCGAGGACAAGCACGGATTTTCGCCAAATTTGAGTATTATTGACCTGTTGTTTTGCACCGGGCCCGAAGCCCTGTCTATATTGAAGGCCAGCATCCGCACTTTCTGATATCAAGCGACTATGTTCAGCACCATCTTAAACCAGCAACTCCAGAAATTCCGCTCCCAGGTCGACGAAATCGTCAAGGACCTTCACGAGCTGACCATCCAGATCCAGCACCCCGAATTGGCCCAGACCGTCAGCGAGCTCCGCAACCGGATCAACGAGCCCTTTATGTTCGTGATCGTCGGAGAGGTGAAAGCGGGCAAGAGCAGCTTCATCAACGCCCTGCTCGACACGGGGCGGGAGATCACCAAAGTGGCGGTCCAACCCATGACCGATACCATCCAGCAAATCGTCTACGGCGAAAAGGAGGAGGTCATCGTCATCAACCCCCTGCTCAAGCGCATCACCGTGCCGGTCGACATCCTCAAAGGAGATCGCCATCGTCGATACGCCCGGCACCAATACCATCATCGAAAAGCACCAGGAAATCACCGAGCGCTTTATTCCCGCCTCCGATCTGATCGTCTTCGTGTTCGAAGCCAAAAACCCCTACCGGCAGTCCGCCTGGGATTTTTTCGACTACATCCACGGCGACTGGCGCAAGAAAATCATCTTCGTCCTCCAGCAAAAGGACCTCATGAATGCCGCCGATTTGGCCATCAACGAGAAGGGGGTCGTCGAATACGCTCAGAAAAAGGGCATTTCCGAACCACTCGTGTTCCCGGTTTCTGCGAAGCAGGAGCAGGAAGGAGATAAAACCGGAAGCGGCTTTGGCCCCATGCGCGAGTATATCCGCGACAATATCACCGGAGGAAAAGCGCCGATCCTCAAGCTGCGCAACAACCTCGACCTGTCCAGAAATATCTGCGAACGCATCGCCCAAGGGCTGGAGACCCGGCAAACCCAGTGGGATGCGGATACCGCCTTCCGGGCAGACATCCGCGATACCCTCGACAAGCAGGCGATCCAATCCCAGCGGCAGGTCGGTATTTTGGTCGAAAACCTGCTGGCGGGCTACGACCGCATTACCCGCGAAAAAGCCGATCAGTTGCAGGCAGGACTATCCGTCTTTACCCTCATCCGACGCACCATCGCGGGGATTTTCTCCAAACAGGCATCCGCCAAAGAATGGCTGGAGAACCTGGCCAACGAACTGGGCACCGACCTGGAGATGGAGCTCCAGCGCAAACTGCAGGAAGGCGTGGTCGACCTGGCCGAGAGCATCCAGCAGATGGCCAAGATGATCGACCTCAAGATTCAAAATAGCCAGACCATCCTCAAGCACAACCACGCCATTTTCAGCGCCATCGCCGAGCGGCGCAGCAATGTGCTCCGCGAGCTCCAGGACGCCTTCGAGCGCTTCATGAGCCGTGCGGAAAACTTCACTGCCCGCGAGCTATTCCCCGACAACCAGCCCCTCTCCCCCAACCTGCTCACCGGCAGCGGCTTAGCCGTAATCGGCACAATCCTGGCGGTGGTGGCGCAGGGAGCGGTGTTCGACGTCACCGGCGGCATTCTGGCCTCGGTCGGTTTCCTCTTTGCGGGGATATCCACTTCCATCAAGCGGCGCAAGGTGCTCAACGGCTTTGCACAGGAGATCGAAAAGGGCCGCAAGAAAATGGACAGCGAGGTGACCGAAAAACTCAGCTCCTATGTCGACACCCTCAAGCGCAAGATCGACGCCAATTTCCTCGATTTCGACACCCTGCTCGAACAGGAAAAGGAACAGATCGCCCGCCTGACGGAAGCACAAAAGAAGGTAGCGGTGAGGATCGAAAAAATGGAAGGGGAGCTGCCGAGGGTGTGAGTTGTTAGCACATCGGAACGGCCGCTGGCCGTTCCGATGTGCTAATTTTTAGTTTTTATTTTTATTAATTTTAAAAAGTCGAGAAAATTCTGACTGAGTAAAATAAATTTATGCGAAACAGCTTTTTCCTCCTGAACATCCTCCTGCTCGCCGCCGCATTGCCTGCGCAGGAAGGACTCCTGACGCCCGAAGCCCTCTGGAAGATCGGCCGGGTCAGCTTGTTTGCGGTTTCGCCCGACGACTCGCTCGTTTTGTACGGGGTGAGCTATACCGACCTGGAAGCCAATACCAGCAACCTGGACCTCTACACCATCCGCCTGGACGGCGGCAGCCGCGGTGCGCCTCATCGCCTGACCAATAGTCCCGAAAGCGAATCGAATGCCTGCTACCGGCCCGATGGCAAAAAAATCGGCTTCCTGCGGGGAGGCAAGCTTTGGGAAATGAACCCCGATGGAAGCAATCCCATACAGGTTTCGGATATACCTATGAATGGATTCGCTTATTCGCCCGATGGGAGCAGGCTGTTGTACACCCGGGAGATCCCCTACCCCGCTCCGCCGGATCCCCTCTTCTCCAACCTGCCCAAAACCACCGGAAAGATCTACGACGACCTCCTCATGCGGCATTGGGATAGCTGGGAGGACGATCAATACCAAACCATTTTTTACATTGGCTATGAGGACGGTAAGCTCACTGGCGAGCCGGTCAATATCCTGGACCAGCCCTTCGACAGTCCCCTGACACCTTCGGGGGGATGGAGCAGGTGCAATGGTCGCCCGACGGCAAGCGGATCGCCTACACCTGCAAAAAGAGCAGGGGGAAGGAGGCCGCCACCAGCACCGACTCCGATATCTATCTGTACGATTTGGGGAGCGGCAAAACGGAAAACCTCTCCGAGAGGATGCCGGGTTACGACCTGGAGCCCGTTTTCTCGCCAAACGGCCAATACATCGCCTGGAACAGCCAGGAACGCCCGGGCTACGAAGCCGACCGTTGGCGCGTATTCATCCGCGACCTCAAGACCGGACAGCGCTGGGAAATGACCAAAGGCATGGACCAGAACGCCCGGAACCCCAAGTGGAGCGCCGCAAGCGACCGCATCTTTTTCATCAGTGAAATGAACGGGGTAAACGAGGTTTGGGCGGTGAATTTCGCCGCAAAGGGCAAGCTGCAAAAGCTCAGCGCCGGCTTCAACGACTTTCTGGAATACATTCCCACCAAAGCAAACACCTTTGCCGCCCTGATCTGCTCGATGTCCGAGCCGCCGGAAGTGTACCGGCACATGGTGGAAACGGCCAAATCCAAGCAGGTCACCTTTACCAATGCCGACCTGTTGGCGACGATAAAGATGGGCAAGGTCGAAAAGCGCATGTTCCAGACCACGGATAAGAAGCGCCTGCACTCTTGGGTGGTGTATCCCCCGGATTTCGACCCCGCCAAAAAATACCCTGCGGTTTTGTATTGCCAGGGCGGTCCGCAGTCCATGGTCAGCCAAAACTGGAGCTACCGCTGGAATTTACAAATTTTCGCCGCCGCGGGCTACATCGTCGTAGCGCCCAATCGCCGGGGTGTGCCCGGCTTCGGCCAGGACTGGACCGACGCCATTGCCGGCGACTGGGGCGGGCAGCCCATGCAGGACCTCCTCTCGGCCATCGACCAGTTCAAAAAAGAGCCTTTTGTCGACAGCACCCGTCTGGGCGCCATGGGCCCCTCCTTCGGAGGTTTTTCGGTGTATTGGCTGGAAGGCCATCACCAAAAACGCTTCAAGGCCTTCATCGCCCATTGCGGCGTGTTCAACCTGGAGAGTTTTTACGGATCGACGGAGGAAATCTTTTTTGCCAATCAGGACCTGGGCGGTCCGCCCTGGCAGAACCCCGTCCCGGAGACCTATCTGAAAGACTCCCCTCACCACTACGTACAAAACTGGGACACGCCCATCCTCATCATCCACAACGGCAGCGACTACCGCGTGCCGCTGGAACAGGGCCTGGCAGCCTACACCGCCGCCCGGATGCGAGATATACCCAGCCGTTTCCTTTGCTTTCCGGAGGAAAATCACTTCGTCTCCAAGCCTCAGAATGCGGTCTTGTGGCATCGGGCCATGTTGGAGTGGTTGGGGAGGTGGTTGTAGGACCCAATTTGCCAAACCACCTTTACCCGCCTCACCTCCTGCCCCTCCAAATACAAATACGGACACCCCTCCGTATCCAACATCGGGTAGTGCGGATTGCGCACCGTGGTCCATTTGGCGGGAAAAAAGCGCAGGTCGTGGATCAGCCGGTTTTGAAAAAAATGCCGAACTTGTTCTGCGTCGACACCCAGGGCCGCGAAAACCTGCTGTCCATAAGGCAGCGCCTTGCTCACCCGGAGCATCGCCACCCCGTTGGAATAATTCCCGTACAAGCCTCCCGACATATCGCGAAAGCCCCAGCGGCCGGGATAGGAGGGCAATTGCTGGCGGCTGATCCCCTCCCCTTTTGTCTGTCCGTGCCACAGCGCGACGACGCCCTCCACCTGCCAATCACCTCGAATAAAGCCCAGCCGGAAAGCCCCTGTCCGGAATTGATCGCCCGGGTTAATGAGGGAGAAAGCGTCGTTCTCCATTTCAAAAAAAACCGGCCCCCCTTGAAAAAGAAAAGCGCCCGTAAACTGAGAGGTCTTGATCTGATCGAGGTAGGAATTCAGTGTATATCCGGCCACATAGGTGCGGGACACAAACCCTGGCCGGTCCTCGGGAGGCCCAAAGCCGAGCGCAAACCCAAGCCGGGACTGCAACTCCCATCCCTTTGCCGGCGGACCGTATTGCCGGAAATTGTAATGCAGCCCCATCCCTGTAAAAACCTGGTAGATCTCCCCCGTCCACGAAATCTCTCCCATGATCCCTAAACGCGTCACTGGATGGCCCAAAACCGCCACAATGCCGACTCGACCATGGAGATCCTGCCCAGAACCGCTGAAGCCAAAAAAATCAAGAAAATCCGCAACCAATCTTTCCTCTTCATCGTTCTCTATCTTTGTTCCAATTGGCTCATTTGTAAGTGTGTTTTAACCGCAAAGGCGCAAAGGACGCTAAGACGACACAGATACTCTTTGCGTAATTCTTTGCGCCTTAGCGCCTTTGCGGTTTACCTCTGAAGTTTTGGGTATCCCTGCGGGAATGCTTACCTTGCCATCCGCTAACTTAAATCCTTACATGAATATACTCGATCAATACGAACTGCAGGACTTCGGTAACCTCGAATTGCTGGCCCGCCAGGTCGTAGAGGGCTTTATCATCGGGCTCCATAAAAGCCCCTTCCACGGATTTTCGGTCGAGTTCGCCGAGCACCGGCTCTACAACCAGGGGGAATCGACGCGCGACATCGACTGGAAAGTGTACGCCCGCACGGACAAGCTCTTCGTCAAAAAATTCGAGGAGGAAACCAACCTCCGCTGCCAGATCGTAGTGGACGCATCTTCCTCCATGTATTTCCCCGATGCGGCCTCCGTCAACAAGCTGCGCTTTTCGCCCTGGCCGCCGCCTCCCTCATGAACCTGCTCAAACGTCAGCGAGACGCCTTCGGGTTGAGCGTCTTCGACGAAGACGTGCGCACCCATACCCTCTGCAAATCGAGCACCATGCACTCCCGCCTGCTGCTCAGCTACCTCCAGGCCCTCATCGACCACCCGGCCGAAAACCGCGCCACGGCTACTGCCAAGGCCCTCCACACCGTCGCCGAAAGCATCCACAAGCGCTCGTTGGTCATCATCTTCAGCGACATGCTCGAGCAAAGCGAAAACCTGGAATCCATCTTCTCCGCCCTCCAACACCTCAAATACAACAAGCACGAGGTGGTGCTTTTCCACGTGGTCGACCAGTCCAAGGAGGTGGATTTCGAATACGAAAACCGCCCCTACCTCTTCATCGACCTGGAATCGGGCGAAAAAGTGCGACTCCAATCCAACCAGGTCAAAGAGCATTACGTCAAGCAAATGAAGTCGTATACAGAAGCCCTCAAAGTGAAATGCCTCCAGTACAAGATCGATTTTGTCGAGGCGGATATCAACCAGGGCTACAAAAAAATTCTCCAATCCTACCTCGTGAAGCGCTCCCGCATGGGCGCCTGAGCGATCGCAAAAATTTCCCGGCTATGGCAAAAGATCCCTACCTGTATCCCTTCCCGCTGCCCGTCAAGCTGGCGGATTGCCCCACCGACCCCCCCAAAGACCTCGACGAAGACGAGGTCAGGGACCGCACCAAAGAACTCGCCAAAGAACTAGGCAAGCTCAACGCAATCCTGATGGCCGAGAAAAAGCACAGCGTGCTGGTGGTCCTGCAGGGCATGGACGGCAGCGGAAAGGACGGGGCCGTGGAAAACGTCTTTCACTATTGTACCGCCTCCAACCTTCGGGTGTCCGCCTTCAAAAAGCCCACCGACCTCGAATTCGCCCACGACTTTCTCTGGCGGGTGCACCAGCAATGCCCCGCCCGCGGAGAGATCGGCATTTTTGTCCGCTCGCATTACGAAGACGTGCTCATCCAGCGGGTGCACGGCTGGATCGATGAGGAGCGGGCCCAAAAGCGCATCCAGGCAATCAATGCCTTCGAACAGCTTCTGGAATTCGACAACCATACCCTCGTCTTCAAATTCTACCTGCATATTTCCTACGAACAACAGGAAAAGGAGCTCCGCCAGCGCATCAAGGAACCGGAAAAACATTGGAAACACAACCCCGGAGACTGGAAGGAACGGGAACGCTGGAGCGACTACATGCGTTGTTACGAGGACGTCATCAATAAAAGCGTCGTTCCCTGGACCATCGTGCCCGTCGACAAGCGCTGGTACCGCGATTACGTGATCGCCAGCACGATAGTGGAAAAACTTTCTAAACTAGAAATGAAGTATCCACCATTGAGTGAGTGAATCACTCAATCACTCAATCACTCAATGCCAAATAAAGTGCGAATCGATAAGTGGCTTTGGGCGGTCCGAATCTACAAATCGAGGACCCTGGCTACCGACGCCTGCAAGGAAGGAAAGGTAAAGACCGGGGGTATGTCCGCCAAAGCCTCGCACATGGTGGGCGTGGGCGATCTGCTGGAGGTAAAAAAGAACGGCTTCGACTTCCGTTTCAAGGTTGTTAGCCTGCTCGAAAAACGGGTCGGGGCAGCGATCGCCATCACTTGCTACGAAGACCTGACTCCGGCCGAAGAGCTGACTAAATATAAAGACTGGTTTGTCGGAAAATCGACCGGGGAATTTCGGGAAAGGGGTATCGGACGCCCCACCAAGCGGGAGCGCCGGGAAATCGATCTATTCAAAGAAGAAAGATTTGAGGAATAATTACTCCCCACCCAATTCGCAAATATCCTCCGGCAGCGGCAGGCCTTCTATGCTCAACTTCGCCCCTCCCGGATCGGTTTCCACGCGGATGATCGCCGTTTCTCCGTTGGCGAGGGTATAATGGATCTCCCCGTCTTCGATGGGTATTTGCATGAATTCAAAGACTTCCGTTCCAAGCCTGGTCTTGAAATCATACACCGCGCCTTTCTTCAGGGTCGCGATGCATCCCTGGCCTTCCTCCAATTCGCCCAGTAATCCGTACACCCCACAACCGGCGGGGCGATAGGTGATGCTGCTGGTGGGCGGAATCTCCACTTCGACGCCATTCACGGTGCAATATCCCGTGAGCGACATCGAAAGCGGGAGCCATCCCTGGGTATTCAATTCCGAAAGGTCGAGCTGAAATTCATCGGCATCGCAGGCGCTGAAGGGCTGGCTTTCGGCGAGCAACTGGCCTTCACAGCCTTTCACCCCTTCCCAGACCTGGAGTTTGGCAATGGCGTTTTCCGGAATATTAGTCAGGGATATCCGACTGTTGTTGTCCATCGGCAGGTAATTGTCCGACCATTTCGTTGAAAGAGGTTTGCCTGTATTGATGTCCACCAGGGTGGTGTAAAAACTGCGCGCACAAGCCCCCTCCGGGATACCCGATTTGATCCTCAGGGTAGCCCCTTCTTCGCAGAGATTGGCTGCTTGAGCCGCCATGCAGACGCCCGCGTAGGTCTGTTCAAAACTCAGGGTCAGTTTGCCGAACTCTTCCTTTACCTCCGCCTGGCCCATGCCTTTCCAGCGGTTTTCCCTTTCGTCGAAACGCCAGAGGCCGATGACGTCCCCTGCCTTGACATATTGGCCCGTTTCCGGGTTATAGGTCTGTGGATTGAGGGTCAGGTTTATTTGTACGGGTTTGGAAAAGCGGTCCGCGTTGACGGATCCGGCATACAATTGAAGCATATAGAGGCCCGCGCTGTAGAAACTGATATTCCCAAGGTCCTCGCCTGCAAGGCCGGTGGCCGGGATCGACTCCGTAATACCCGAAATGGAGCGGAGAGAAACGGAGGAGCGGTTGTCGTAGTGAACGAGGCTCACCTGCACATTGCCCGTCACGAGGGCATCGTTGATGGTCAGCAGTTTGGTTCCCGGCTGGATGGACAGTTTTGCTTTTTCTTTTTTGCCGTTGATCAGAGGGGTTTCCAGGTTTTGAGAGCTGGTAAATCCGGTGCTGGGCACCTGATGGATCTCCTTTTTATCGCTCACGCCCGAAGGGGTATTCCCTTTTTGGACCAGATAGACCGTTACGTACTGCGGGATATCCTTGTTGTAGAGGGAAACGAAATAGGTGGCCGGATAAAATCCCGGCGCCTCGACTTCCATTCCGAAGCGGAGAGGGCTGTTGGCACTGGGTTTCACCTCGTCCTTGACCCCAATGTGCACCATTCCCTCCACGACTACGAGGTTGCTTCCTCCCGTCGGGGTGAATAGTTTAAGGGCGCCTTCGCCAAAAAAATCGAGGTAAATATCTTCGGGGATGTTGCTGACGCCCGGATCGGCATTGACAAAGGTCACGGTGATGGGGGCGGGAAGCAATTTTGCATTAACGTTGAATGCCAGGCCGTTGGTCAAATTGAGGACGCCGTCCTTAAAACAGGAACTGGCAAATAACACAACAACCACCAGGAACAGACCTTTTGTAGAGTTTGTTTTCATGAGTGACTTTTACTCCCAACTGTGATGAAAGCTGTTTTCGCGCTTGTCCAAAATGTTTAGAGCAAGTATAACCTTACCACAGGTCTGTAATGCTCATGGGATAGAAATGGTAAATTTGCAATTTACCCGACGAAAATACAATATTTTACCATGCGATGCACGATTTGGGGAAAATCGTTGAGGCGAATACCCTTAGGCAGTGAGAAAAACCGGCGACACCACTGCGTCCTTGGAGCCGGGGGTGTACAGGTAGAAACCCTCTCCCCCCTTCGCTCCCAGCTTGCCGGCGGTCACCATATTGACCAGTAGCGGACAGGGGGCGTATTTCGGCTGCCCAAACCCATCGTGTAGCACCCGGAGGATGGAAAGGCAAACGTCGAGCCCAATAAAATCGGCCAATTGCAGCGGCCCCATGGGATGGGCCATGCCGAGTTTCATCACCGTGTCGATCTCCTCCACCCCAGCCACGCCCTCGTACAAGCTGTAGATGGCTTCGTTGATCATAGGCATCAGGATGCGGTTGGCCACAAAACCGGGATAGTCGTTGACTTCGACCGGGACCTTACCCAGTGTTCTGGACAACTCCATGATCGTCTTCGTCACCTCATCGGAAGTGGCGTATCCGCGGATTACTTCCACCAGTTTCATCACCGGAACGGGATTCATGAAGTGCATGCCAATGACCTTCTCCGGACGTTTGGTGGCCGCGGCGATCCGGGTGATGGAGATCGAGGAAGTATTGGTGGCCAGCACAGCCCCTGCGGGGGCCGAAAGGTCGAGTTGGCGGAAAATATCGAGTTTCAGGGTTACGTTTTCGGTGGCGGCTTCCACGACCAGATCGGCATTGCCTACTCCTTCCGGGATCTGCGTGAAGGTGCGTATGCGGCCGAGGGTCGTCGTTTTATCCTCCTCTTTGATCAGTTCTTTTTAACCATCCGGTCCAGGTTGGCGGCGATGGTTTGCATGCCTTTCTCCAATGCCTGCTGCGAAATATCGATCATGGATACGGAAAATCCGTTCATCGCAAACACGTGGGCGATGCCGTTGCCCATGGCGCCCGCGCCGATTACTGATATATTTTTCATTATAAAAAATTAAAGGTCAAACATATTCCAAACCGGGTCCTGTGGGGGATCGGCCATGATTTCGACTTGTTCGAGCTTGATGGGGTGTTCGAAGGCCAGTTTTCGGCAATGGAGGTGGATATTTCCATCCGGGTTGGCCTTGGGAAATCCGTATTTCAGGTCGCCGCGGATCGGCCAGCCCATTTTGGCGAGCTGAGCCCGGATTTGATGGGGCCTTCCGGTATGCGGCCGCACCTCGATCAGATAATTCCCGCTTAATTCTCCGATCAGCTCGTAGTCCAGTTCGGAGAGCTTGCCGTCGGGGTTGCGGTTGGAAATCTGGTCGTAGACCCTGGCCATATTCTTCTCCCGGTCTTTGGTCAGGAAATGCCGCAGACTGCCTTTGAGTGGGTTGGGGCGATGGCCCGCGATGGCCCAGTACACCTTCTCCACCTTTCGGTCGTGAAATAGTTTGTTCATCCGCTCGAGGGCTTTGCTGGTGCGGGCAAAGATCACCACCCCGCTTACGGGCCGGTCCAGGCGGTGGATCACGCCCAGGAACACCTCCCCCGGCTTGTCGTAGCGCTGTTTGATGTAATCCTTGACATAATCCGTCAGGGGCTTGTCGCCGGTTTCGTCCTCTTGAACCAGCACCCCCGCCGGTTTGTTGACCGCTATAAGGTGATTATCTTCGTAAATGATTTGCAAAATGGGAATCCTTTTATTTTATCCAGCCGCAAAGGTATGAAATTGACCATTGGTTTTTCTCCCTGCCCCAACGATACCTATATATTCGACGCCCTCATCCATGGAAAGGTGGATACGGAGGGCCTGGAGTGGGAGCCCCATATCGCCGACGTGGAGGAGCTCAACGGCCTCGCATTTGAAGGGCGGCTCGCCGTCACCAAGCTCAGTTTTTTCGCCTTCTCCCAAGCGCTGGAACGCTATACCCTGCTCGACAGCGGCAGCGCGCTGGGCCGCGGGGTGGGGCCCCTCCTGATCGCCCGCCGGTCTTTGACCAGAGAGGAGATTATCGCAGGACCCATTGCCATCCCGGGCCTGAACACGACGGCCCATTTTCTGTTCAGCCTCGCCTATCCGGAGGCGGCGAACAAGATCCCCATGCTTTTTTCAGAGATCGAGGAGCAGGTCTCTTCGGGCGCTGTGAAGGCTGGCCTGATCATCCACGAAAACCGCTTCACCTACCAGGACAAAGGACTGGTCAAACTCCTCGACTGCGGCGAATACTGGGAGTCCGTCTACCAACTGCCCATCCCCCTGGGCGGCATCGCCATCCGCCGCGATCTGTCCATGGACATCCGGGAAAAGGTGAACCGCGTGTTGCGCCGCAGCGTGCAGTTCGCATTCGACCATCCGGAGTCCTCCAGGCCCTACGTCTGCCTCCATGCCCAGGAGATGTCCGAATCGGTCATGCAGCAGCATATCGACCTGTATGTCAATGACTTTAGCCTTGATTTAGGGGTGGAGGGCCGGGCTGCGGTGGAAAAGTTGTTTGAAGTAGCAAGGGAAAAAGGGTTGATTTTTCAAAAGAATTTTCCAATTTTCTGGAACGAGTAATTTTTTGGCACGGTAATTGTTATACATAAAATACGAATGATGAATTCGTTTTTTTCATGAGATTAATTTGTTGAGGATAGCCCGCGCTTTTGCGGGCTTTTTTCTTTTTATACCTTTGCTGCCGGTTTTCACTTCACGTGCCAACTTTACCTAATCATATCTAAACCTATCTACCATGATTATCGGCGTACCCAAGGAAATAAAAGACAACGAGAACCGCGTAGCCCTCACCCCCGCAGGCGCATTGGAACTGACCAAACGCAAACATACCGTGCTCGTCCAATCGACAGCAGGAGAAGGCAGCGGGTACACGGATGAGGAATACCGGAATTTCGGCGCCACCATCCTGCCCACCCTCGAGGAAGTCTACAACCAATCGGAAATGATCATCAAGGTGAAAGAGCCTATCGAGCGGGAGTACAAGCTCATCCGCAGGGATCATCTCGTCTTCACCTATTTCCACTTTGCATCCTACGAGCCGCTCACCAAGGCCATGATCGACAGCAAGGCCACCTGCCTGGCCTACGAAACGGTGGAGCTGACCGACCGCTCCCTGCCCCTCCTGGTCCCGATGTCGGAAGTAGCCGGCCGGATGGCAATTCAGGAAGGCGCCAAATACCTGGAAAAACCCTCCAAAGGCCGCGGGGTGCTCCTGGGCGGCGTTCCGGGCGTAGCGCCCGGCCGCGTGCTGGTGATCGGTGGTGGCGTAGTAGGCACCCAGGCCGCCAAAATGGCCGCGGGACTGGGCGCACAGGTCTCCCTCCTCGACCTGAGCCTCGACCGGCTTCGCTACCTCGCCGACGTCATGCCCGCCAATGTGACCACACTATACTCCAACGAATATACCATCCGCCAGCTCATCAAAAACCACGACCTCATCATTGGGGCCGTGCTCATCCCGGGCGCCAAGGCGCCCAAGCTCATCAGCCGCGATATGCTCAAGGATATGAAGCCCGGAACGGTGATGGTCGATGTGGCTGTCGACCAGGGCGGCTGCTTTGAAACCACCAAGCCCACCACCCACGCCGACCCGGTCTATATTATCGACAACGTGCTCCACTATTGCGTAGCCAATATGCCGGGCGCCGTACCCTACACCTCCACCATCGCCCTGACCAACGCCACCCTCCCCTATGCCATCAAGCTGGCGGGAATGGGCTGGAAGGCGGCCTGCAACGGCGACGAGGCCCTCAAGAAAGGCCTGAACATCATCGACGGTCAGGTGGTTTATAAAGGAGTGGCCGATGCATTCAACCTGCCCTACGTCGACGTCGAAGCTTATTTATCCTGATAAAAACTACTACTATGCTTTCCACTACCAAGACGCGTTCCTCCGCGGAACTCATGCATCTCGAAGATCAATACGGCGCCCACAACTACCATCCCTTGCCGGTTGTGCTCAGCAGGGGTGACGGCGTGTATGTCTGGGATGTGGAAGGCAGGCGCTATTACGACTTCCTTTCGGCTTATTCGGCCCTTAACCAGGGGCATTGCCATCCGCGGCTGGTGGAGGCGCTCGTAGAACAGGCCTCCCGACTGGCCCTCACCTCCAGGGCTTTTTACAACGACCAGCTCGGGCCCTACGAGCAATACATCACCGAATATTTCGGATTCCAGCGGATACTACCCATGAATTCGGGCGCGGAAGCCGTGGAAACGGCCATCAAGATCTGCCGCAAATGGGGCTACGAAAGCAAGGGAATTCCCGAAGGAGAGGCGAAGATCATCGTCTGCGGAAAAAATTTCCACGGGCGCACTACGACCATTATCTCCTTTTCTTCCGACCCCGATGCGAAGGCCAGTTTCGGGCCCTATACCCCCGGCTTTGTCTCCATAGCGTACGACGACCTTTCCGCCCTTCAGGCAGCCCTCGAAACCCACGGCCAGCACGTGGCCGGTTTCCTGGTCGAGCCCATCCAGGGCGAAGCCGGCGTCGTCGTGCCGGACGATTCCTTCCTCGCCGCTGCCGCTGCGCTTTGCCGCAAGCACAACGTGCTCTTCATGGCCGACGAAATCCAGACCGGCATAGGCCGGACCGGCAGCCTGCTGGGCGTTTGCGGAAATTGCACCTGCGGCGGGCACTGCGAAAGGCAGCCCGAAACCTATACCCGGCCCGACATCCTGATCCTGGGCAAAGCGCTTTCCGGAGGCATGTACCCGGTGTCGGCCGTTTTGGCAGACGACCCCATCATGGGCCTGATTAAACCGGGTCAACACGGCAGCACCTTTGGAGGAAATCCCATCGGGAGCCACGTAGCCGTTGCCGCCCTGGAGGTGCTCCGGGATGAAAAACTGCCGCAAAACGCCCGCCGGCTGGGCAGGATGTTCCGCGAACGCATGAGGAAACTGGTCGAGAAAACCGAACTCCTCTCGCTGGTGCGCGGCAAAGGCCTGCTCAACGCCCTGGTAATCAACGATTCTCCCGAGAGCAGCACGGCCTGGGATATTTGCGTAAAAATGGCCGAAAACGGCTTGCTGGCCAAACCCACCCACGGCAATATTATCCGCTTTGCCCCGCCGCTCGTCATGACGGAAGAGCAGCTTATGGAATGCTGCGAAATCATCGAAAAAACCTTCCTGGAGTTCGACAAAGCCTGATCTGCGTTTATTTTCCTATTTTAGCCCTGCGGACCGGAATACCAAATATTCCGGTCCCCATCGTCGTTTGTGTTTTCGGATTTCTTATTTGAAACCCCTGAAAAAGCGTATCAAATCTTATGAACCTTCGCCATCTTTTCCCTGTCTTGCTGGTTGCGCTTTTCCCCGCCGCGCAACTCTACGCCCAACCCGCCACCACCGTCTATACCGAAGCCAACGCCGCGTACAAACGAGCGGAAGACTTTTTTGGCAAAGGTCTCTACGGCCAGGCGCAGGAAGAATACGGACGCGCCCTCACCCTGCTGCGTCCCGCCAATGTTCCCGAACTGGAAATGCTGCGCACAAAATCCGAACTGGGTTTCGCCACTTCGGCCGTGCGACAGGACCTGCCCGACGGCGAAAAACTCATCCTCGATTTTATCCGGAAATACTCCCCCGACCCGGTGTCCAACCAGGCCCTGGTCGAGGTAGCCAATTACTACTACAACGCCAAGAAATACGACAAGGCCATCGAGTTCTTTACCAAGATCCCCACCTACCAACTCACCGGCGAACAAAGGGCCGAGGTGCGGTTCAAAACCGGCTACGCCTATTTCGTACAGAAAAAATTCGGCCAGGCAAAAAGCCAGTTTATCCAGATCAAAAACCTGGAGAGCAAGGATTATTATTACCCGACCAATTACTACTACGGCCTTTGCGAATTCTACCTGGGCAATTTCGACGAAGCCATCCGGGCCTTCCGCATCGCCGAAAAATACCGCACCTACCGGGATATCATTCCAAACTACGTTGCGCAGATCTACTTTCTCCAGGGTCAATACGACCAACTCCTCACCTACGCCGAACCCAAATTCAAGGACTCTCAGACCAAAAATCGAGAAAACCTGGCCCAGGTCATCGGACAGGCTTATTTTGAAATGGAGGATTACGAAAAAGCGGTCTTCTACCTCGAATACTACGCCGACCAAACCAGCGCGCTGCAGGCCGAACAATTCTACCAGCTCGGAATCGCCCAGCACAAAACGGGCGCCTACCAGAAAGCGGCCCGCAACCTCGAACAACTGGTCAGCGTCGATTCCAAACTGGGCCAATACGCCATGTACTACCTGGGCGACTGCTCCCTGCGGCTGAACGACCGCACCTCTGCGCGCAACGCCTTTGGCCGGGCGAGCAGGATGAACTTCGACGCGGCAGTCAAGGAAGACGCCTCCTTTAACTTCGGGAAACTATCCTACGAATTGGGCTACGATACCGACGCCATCACCGCCCTGCAAGGCATCGCCCCTCTTCGACCTACTACCCCGAGGCCCAAACCCTGATGAGCGAAATCTTCCTCAAAACCCGCGATTACGAAAGGGCCCTGACCATCATCCAGGGGATTTCCAATCCGACCCCCCAAATGCGGGAAGTGCGCCAAAAGGTCAATTATTACCGCGCACTCCAACTGCACCGCGACGGCAAATACGACGAGGCCAACCGCTACTTCATGGCGGCAAACAGCGACCCGGTCGACCCCAGCATCCGGGCGGCTTGCGCATACTGGCAGGGAGACATCTCCCACCGGAAGAAGAAATACGACGAGAGTATTCCTCAGATCAACCAGTTCCTCACCCTTTCCAAAAATGTGAAGGATCTTCCGGAGGAATCCTCCGTCTATACCGCCAATTATACCCAGGGCTACAACTACCTCAAGCAGGAAAACTACGCCACCGCCCTCACTTATTTCAAGGAAACCACCGCTTCCATCAACCGGAACAAGCCCTTCATCAAGAGCGATTATATCAAGTCGCAGGTTTTGGGCGACGCCACCCTCCGCGCGGGCGACTGCCACTTCAAGCGCAATCAGTACAAGGAGGCGCAGACCTTTTACAACGAGGCCATTTCCAACAAATACTCCGGCTACATCTACGCCTACTACCAGAAAGCCATCATCGAAGGCCTTCGCGGCCAGACCACCGACAAGATCATCTCCCTCGAAAACCTGGTCCGCGACTACCCCTCCTCCGCTTATGCCGACGATGCCTTGTTCGCACTGGGCGTCACTTACCAGGATATCGGTCAGCTGAGCAAGGCCATTCCGCCGCTCAAACGCCTGGTCGCGGATTACCGCAATCAATCCGACCTCGTGGTGTCTTCCCTCCTCCGCCTTGGCCTGATCAGCTTCAACCAGGGCAATATGCAGACCGCCGTAGAATACTACAAACAGGTGTTTTCCAACAACCCCGAACCCGAGGAATCGAAGGACGCTATCTCGGCCCTGGAAGAGATTTACGTCGACAACCTGGGCGATCCGGATGGATATACCCGTTTCCTGGAAACGATCCCCGGCTATTCGATCGATAATACCGGCAAGGAGGCCCTGAACTTCAAAGCGGCCGAATCGCAGTACGAAAACGCCAACTACGAACGCGCCGTACCCGCTTATGGCGAATACATCAAGAAATACCCCAACGGGCAATTCCTGCTCCAGGCCTATGAGCGTCGCGGGGAATCGTATTTCGAACTGAAACAATACCCCCAGGCGCTCGACGATTTTGAAACAGTCGTCGAAAAAGGCCCCAGCAAGTACTATACCAAGGCCCTCGAACTCGCTGCGGCCATCAGCTACAACTATACGCTCGACTTCCAGAAATCCTATTCCTATTACGCCAAACTGGAGACTTCGGCCGTGTCGGACGAGACCCGCTTCGCGGCCCAGTGGGGCGCCATGCAGAGCGGCTACCGGATCAACAACTACCAGGCCGTGCTGGCCATGGCCAACAAGATCAACAACAACCCCACGGCCACCCTCGAGCAAAAATCGCGCGCCAATTTTTACCTCGGCAAACTGGCTTTCGACAACCGCGACTACGATTCCGCATTGAGCGCCTTCGGGCAGGTGATCCGCTTCAACAACCAGGAGGAAGCGGCCGAATCCCGTTACCTTATCGCCAGCATCTACTACCAGCGCCGCGACCTGACCCAGGCCGAAAGCTGGTGCGACAAAGCCATTCAGGAAAACTCCGCCTACCCCTTCTGGACGGCCAAGACCTTCCTCCTGCTGGCCGACGTCTACGCAGACCAGGGCAATCTCTTCAATGCCCGCGCCGTGCTCGAATCGCTGATCGAGAATTACAAGGGAGACCAGAGCATCATCAACGAAGCGCAGACCAAACTCGACCAATACAACCGCGCCGCCAACAGCGGAAGCCGCCTGAACACCCCCACGGACGATTTCATCATCGACGACCAAAACTGAAAACCAGCATGCTAACCCTCTCAAAATCTCATAAGATGAAGCCTTTCCTATCAGGCCGGAAGGCAGTGATTTTACTGGCTTTCCTACCATTTGCAGCTTTCGGCCAAACCCTGCCCTCCGAAAATGTCACCGTCCTCAAGAATTTTGAAGCCCAGCTGCTGGATGCCGAACGCATCGAAGCATCCCCCAAGTTGCCGGCGCCCGATACCTCCCGCAGCAAGCAGGTCTACCGGCTCCCCTACCGCGACCTGAACATCGACTACCCGCCCCCCACGATCCGGCCCTTCGGGATGCGCCGCGACAAAACGGGCGACGCCTACCACGGCATCATCCGCGCAGGCGGAGGCTTTCCCAACTCCCTCTACGGCGACGGCTCCTATCGCTATCTGTTTGAAGATAAAATGGACTTCGGCCTTCGGGTCAAACACCATTCGGCCTCCTTCAAAAAAATCGAAAACCAGCGCTTTTCCAATACCGATGCCGGGCTCGACGGCACCTACTACTTCAAACAGGGCTTTGCCGTAAATGGCGGCCTGGGTTACTCCGCGAACGACGCCTACTTCTACGGCTACAACCTGGACTCCACCTTCACCGAAGACGTACTGCCCGAGGATGTCAAACAGCGCTTTTCCAATTTCCGGATCAACGGAGGGGTCTTCAACGGGGAGCGCACGGTGGGCGATTTCAACTACCTGGTGCACCTCGATGCATATTTTCTGAAAGACGCCTATGCCTCGAAAGAGCAGGGCTTCGACCTGAAATTCCGCGGCACGAAATGGTTTGCCGAAAAGCATTCCCTGGATATTCTGCTTCGCACCGATTTCACCTTTTTTCAGGATACCTTTTCCCAAAAGCTCCACAACTTCTTCCTCACCCCGGCGTTTACCCTCCACGGCGATTTTTTCAACGTGAAACTGGGCGTCACCGTCGCCAACCATAACGACGAATTTTCTTTCTTCCCCGACGTGCTCGGCACGGTCAATATCCTCGGCAGCCAGCTCGCGGCCTTTGTGGGCGCGGAAGGCACGTTTCAGAAGAACACCTTTCTGAGTCTGACGACTTACAATCCTTTTATGGAGTCCAGACCCGAACTGCGCAACACCCGGGTGATGCACTATTTCGGAGGGGTGAAAGGCGATCTGGGTATTATCGAATACTCCGGGCAGGCGGGCTATAAGCAGACCCAGGACCTGGCTCTGTTCGTGCTCCAGGAAAATCCCCTCATCGCGTCCCATCGCCGTTTCGAAGTGATTTACGATACGGTTTCCATCATCAACATCAACGGAAGCATCGTGGTCAATTTGCTGGACGGCCTGCGCATCCACGGCGTGGTAAACCAGAACATTTACACCACGACCACCGCGCAAAAGGCCTGGCATCTTCCCGCCTTCACCATCAACGGAGGCGTGCAGTACACCACCCTGGAGAACAAACTCGTCCTGCGCGGAGATGTTTTTCTGGAAAACGGGGTGCCCTTTCGCAACGACAAAGGCCTCGCCGACAACCTCAATACCCTCTTCGACGTGAGCCTCGGCGCGGAATACTTTTTTTCGAAAAATATCGGCGCCTTCGTTCAGGTCAACAACCTGGCGGATAATCAGCGGCAGAGATGGCAGCTTTATCCGACGTATGGGATTAATGCGCTGGCGGGGATTTCGGCGAGGTTTTGATTTTTGTTTATCAAGTTTATAAGGTTTATGAGGTTTATAAACTTCATAAACCTTATAAACCTCATAAACTCTCTACATCCTCAGATATTCCAAAATAAACTCCAACCAAAACCGCTTCCTCCCTCTCCCAAACCAACTCCTCCCCCGCCTTGCGGCAATTCCGGCGGATGAGATCGGCGTAAGCGTGGTCGTCCAGCAACATCCGGATGGCGGATTGGAGGGTTTCCGGTTTCAGGTCGGAGATCAGGTGAAATACCCCGTACTGGTCCTGGAGCTTGCGGTACTCCGGAAAATCCATGTGTACGGAGGGGATTTCTGCCTGGATATAGTCGAAGGCCTTGTTGGCCAGGGAGTAGTAATAGCTCAAGCCCTTGTTTTCCAGAATATTAAAGCCGATCGTGGCCTGACGGGTCAAGGCGGGCAGCTCTTCCGGGCGGATATAGCCTAAAAACCTGACCTGCTTTTCAAGGCCCAGATCCCGCACCAGGTCCCGCAATTTTGCGGAGAGGTCGCCCTCCCCGGCAAGCCATAGGGACGCATCGGGAAAGGCGGGCATGACCCCGATCAACGCCTCCAGGCCCCGGCCCTCGTTCAAAACCCCCTGGTACAAAAGAATCGTAGGCGTTCCGGCTTGTCTGGAAAAATGCTCCTTTTGCCTGAGCGGCAGGTTTCTAACCACTTCGAAAGGCCTGCCGTATAATTTCCCAAAAACCTCCGCCAGGGCCGGGCCCACCGTATAACAGCGGTCCATGCGCGGGATGAACAAGCGGGCTACCAGACTCCAGATCTTTTTTATGACAGGTCTATCCACGACCTCCGGCGCCTCCTGGAAATACTCGTGGGCGTCGAAGACCAGGGAAGCTCCTTTCAAGCGTCCGGCCAGCCAGCCCGGAGCGATGGTATCCAGATCGACGGAACAGAGGATGTCGAATTTGGAGCGCAGCAGGAAAAACAGCAAACGGATATTGTATTCGAGGTAAAAGGCCTTTCCCTTCTCAAAGCGGCAATACAGCCGGGTTTGGCGAAAAGGGCGTTCGGACAGGGGAATGGACCGGGGCCGCAACCTGCCCACCAGCTCCACCTCGAAGCCTGCCGCGGCGAGGCTGGAACAGATGCGCTGCATCCGCTGGTCGTAGCTCAGGTCGTTGGTGACGGTCAGGATGATCTTTCGCATGATGGGTGGTTTATTGGTTTGCGACCCAGTAAAGCCGCCCCTCGTGCAATTCGACCCAGGCTTCGTCCAGCAGGTAGGAAAGGACCGCAGGGACGAGCCCCTTTTCCTTTCCCGCAAATTTTCGGGTCAGTTCTTTTTCATCCATGGGCGATTCGAGCAGAAACTTCCGGATCTTTTCGCGGATGCCGGCAAACTCCCTTCCGCTCGGCTCGGGACGGGTCCTACCGCGGCAAACGTCGCAGGCGCCGCAGGGCTTGGCCTCTTTTTCACCGAAATAGGTTACCAGTTGCTGGCTCCGGCAGACAGGCTCCGTGACATAGGCTTTCATTTGATCGACCCGCGCCCGGGCCCTCTTTTTCCGAAACTCATACCATTGGCGGTCAATCTGCATGTGCCGCGCATCGACGCGGTCCTGGAGAAAGGTGAGTTGGGGCGCATCCCGCGCCGGGCGGTAGTCGATAATTCCCTCCCTTTGAAAGGTTTGAAGCGCCTGGACCAGGGCCGGTTTTTCCATCCTTAGAAACCGGGCCACCTGCTCCTCCCGGATCGCGACGTGCTGCTGGAAGGCGCCGGTATAGGTGCGTAGCAGGGTCTTCAGAATCAGTTCCACGGGTTGGTTCTTCAGTTGGTAGTCGTATAGATCCTCCCTCGACACGCGGAAGAAAAAGGAACCGGGAATGTAAACCGCATCGGAGATGGTGAGCCAGCCCGCCTGCTCGAGCACCTTGAGGGATGCCAGCACCTGTCCGGGCAGGAAGCGGTAGGTTTTGGCAAAGGTCACCAGATCGAAATTGAAGCTCTCTCCCGCCCCGGCGCCGAGCGCCAGTTGGTAATAGCTCCCCAGGGCCTGATAGACCCTTCGGATCTCGGGCAGGGCCGGAAAGCTTTTGATAAAGTTTTCTTCCAGCAATTGCAGGTCGGAATCGTCGTACAGAAGAATGGCAAAGGCCTTCTTTTCATCCCTTCCGCCGCGGCCGGCCTCCTGGAAGTAGGCTTCCGGGCTGTCGGGCAGGTCGAGGTGCGCCACGAGGCGCACATCCGGCTTATCGATGCCCATACCGAAGGCGTTGGTGCACACCATAGCTCTCACCAGCCCTTTCATCCAATCGTCTTGTCGTTTAGACCGCTCTTCGGGGTCCAGACCGGCGTGGTAGTGACTGGCCGAGAGGCCGAGTCGCTGGAGTTGGAGGGCGATCTCCTGGGTTTTTCTCCGGTTGCGCACGTAGACTACTGCGGAGCCGGGCACTTTTTTGAGCATTTCCTCCAGCTTGCCCACCTTATTCTCCTCCTTCAGGACCGCATAGATCAGGTTGGAGCGCACGAAGCTCTTTTGGAATAAATTGGGTACCGGGAATCTCAGTTTTTCCTGAATATCCGCCACCACTTCGGGGGTAGCGGTAGCGGTAAGGGCCAGCACGGGGGCTTCGGGAAGGGCCTCCCGTATGGAGGCGATATTCAGGTATGCGGGGCGGAAATCGTAGCCCCACTGGGAGATGCAGTGAGCTTCGTCGACCGCCAGGAGGTTGACGCTCATACGGCCGATCCGCTCCAGGGCCATCTCGGTGGTAAGTCTTTCGGGGGAAAGGTAGAGCAGCTTGAGGTTGCCGTAGATGGCCTGGTCGAACACCCGGTCGATCTCCGGGTAGGGCATACCGGAAAAAATAGCCGCCGCGGGCACATTTCTGGCCTTGAGCTGTTCTACCTGATCCTTCATGAGGGCGATAAGGGGGGAAATGACCAATGTGATGCCGGGACGGCAAAGCGCAGGCACCTGGTAGCAGAGTGATTTTCCTCCGCCGGTCGGCAGGAGGGCGAGGGTATCGCGGCCGGCGAGCACCGAATCGATGATCGATTCCTGAAGCGGCCGAAAAGATTCGAATCCCCAATATTGTTTCAGAATGGCAATCGGATGCTCCAAACCAGTTCCACTTTTCAACTCCTCAACTTCTCAACAGTAGTTCTACCTTTTCCAGTAGGTAAGATCGGGGTACGGACCGAGGCAATACGCAAGAAAAGCCCCCTTATCTTCTCGCTAGATCCTGGTCCGGCTCACTTAAAAAAAGATTCTTGTTAACGTCTGTGGGATAATTTTTCTCAAAGCGGCATTCATTCATCTGAAAGTCGAAAAATCCGCCCGAAGCGTTGGTATAGCTGATCCCTCCACCCCAACTGGTGGCCTTGTTTTCCTTGAAGATACATTTTTCGAGCATCAGCGTGGTTTGGCTGGCTCCATTTCCATAGTATATGCCGGCGCCGTAGCTGGAATAGTTATTCTGGAAGATGCAATTGAACAGGTACACCACATTGGTGCTTTCTCCTCTGCCATCGCAATAGACAGACCCACCGTCCAATCTGGCTTTATTGTTGAAGAAGCTGCAATTGCGGAAAGAGGGGCTGCTGCTGCCGTTGAATCCATTGGCATAAAAAGCGCCTCCTTCGAGTGCATGGTTCAGGACGAAGGTGCAATTGGAAATAGCGGGTTTGGAATTTCCGCTATCGGAAGCCAGGTCGTACCAGCCTCCGCCGGCGCGTACCCGCGAACCGATGGTGCGATCTTCGCCATTGGCGTTGCCCAGGGTGATGACGAAGCCGTCGATCACGGTTTGGGGGCCGACATTCTGGGTAAAGACCACGTTATAGGAGTTGTCGTCGATGCCCGGGTTTCCGATTTCCCCGCTCAGGACGGTCGGATTCTTGCCCCAGTCGCGGGAGGTGCGGTCGTACTCCGAACCCGTAAATCCGCCATACATCTTCACCCCGTCGCGGATGCAGAAACTGGCTTTTCGGTCGCCATCCTTGCTGGGGGAATAAGTGCCCGCGGCAACCCATATCTCGTCGCCGAATTCTGCTTTGGCAAGCACGGACATCAGATCGGGAGTAGCATCGCTCCACGACAAACCGGAGCCCGTACCATCGGTGCGGACGTAGTAGATCGTGTTGGCCAAACTCCAATAGCCGTTTAAGAGGAAAACCAAATAAAGTGTAAATGACCTCATCGTACCAATCTCTTAAAGTGAGTACATTAATGAAAACGGAGGGACCCCAAAAAGGTCACCTAAGACCAACATTAATGTTCAATGGATTATAAAATTGACGGTACGTCCATGGGAAATGGAAGAAGACTTTTTTAGCGCCTGTGAAGACGCCGGATCGGCGGTTGGGATGAGGGTGGTCTGTTTCCAGGCCTTTACAAATGTAGAAAAGTTATTCTCATCCGCGAACCTCCTTTAGTAAAAATAAAAAACTTTTTGTAAACGGTATCATCTGTTTATTTGGCGGTGGTAAAATTTTTAAAAATCTTTTACCGGCGCCTGCAGTCTATCAGCCCAAAACTGCGCCTTAAATCTCCTGTTGGGGACTTTTTTTGCCGTGAACCACTTTTGGATCACGGTCGACACGGTGACGCCTCCGAAGAAGTAATAATCGAGGTTTTGTGGGTTACCCCTGCTCTCGCCCGAGGGCAGAGGCAACCCGTTGTTTCCGGTGTACTCCGGAGAGCGGAAAGATAGTTCCGCCGCCATGGGATTATGACTGGCTAAAAGGTCCAGATCCGGATAGGTCTGGCTTATATCGTCGAGATAATCTGTAAATGTCTTGCGGAAGCCGATCTCAAAGCCCAGAAAGCCACACTGCAGGATGGCAAGCTGAAACCCGAGCCCCAGAGGCACCGAGCATTGTATTCGGTTATAGGGCTCCCGGTCGGGATATTGGACCAGGCCCTGGCCCTCCGTACCCAGTGGCTGAAGGTTGACCCAGGCGCCATTGAATTTGGCCTGCGGATTGAAGTAGAACAAACCAGCTCCTATGAAGAAATAGGGCGCTGCCCGAAACGCGTCCCGTTCGCCGAAATTAGCCAGCGAAATCTCCATCTGCATGCCCAGTTCGAGGATCGGAGAGCGAAAACTCAAATTCCGCTTTCTGACCTCCAGCCCAGTGTAATTGGAGTCGGAGCCCGAAATTTTCCCCTTGTAAAACTGGGTCTTAAAGGCAAATTGCTTCGAAGGACGGTAACGAAGGAAACCCCCAAAGGAGGAATGGGCTTCGTCCATTTCAAACCTCCCCTGCTGCAAATCCCCCAGGTAAGTGGATATACCCATGAAAACACCTGCCTCCAGCGTATGCGGGGTCTGGCCGGTGAGCCATAAGCAACATCCAAACGTCCATACCGGTAACATGAACCAACGGACCATGGTTGCTGATTTTTTTGTTCCCAAAATGCTAACTAAAGGGCAAAATAGCCCTAAGGGGGGGTGTTGGAGCGAACTTATAAACCGGTAATTGGGTGAGAATGGCTAAATGGGGATAAATCTCCGTAGAGATGGGGGGTATTGTGATGTAAAATTAGGAGCGTTCCCGAAAGAAACAAATTTTACACGCATTTTTTTAAAAATAATTTGAGAGGCAGGCCCCTGACCTACCTCCCATCCGTTTCGTATCCGGTTGCCGGCACCAGCACAAAACCGTTCTCCACAAAGCGGGCGAAGTCGTCATATTCCACCCAGAGGTAGCCGTTGTTGGCCCATTCCGGACCCCAGGCGCTCATGAGTTCGAAGGTCTCGGTCTGCTCCTGGTAGCTGGTCACCAGAAATGGGTGAAGTATCTCGCCCCTGGCCGCGCTTGCATCCCAGATTTTGGTCTTGCGCATGGCCGGAAAATCTGCCGGAACGCGCATCTGCACCAGGATAGGATTGCCGCGCATCAGCGCCTTGCGGGTTTCGAAAATCTTTTGCTGCCTGTTGGTTTCCTTGCGGTATAAATGGAGGTAGTTCTGGATGCCGAAGCGGGAGGTATTGCGCACCCCTGAAGGAATGAGGTCGGCGCCGTAGGGCACAATGGCCGCGCTAACCGTGCCGTGCTGGATCAGGAAGAGCAAGCCCTGGATCAGATCGTCCTGGTCGGTGTTCAGGTAGATAAAGTCCGGGCTCAGGTTTACCTTATAATTGTTGTCAAAATTGGCATAAAACTCCAGGCAAGCTGCCAGGGCATAGTAGTTTGACGAGCCCCCATCCCTTTTTTTCCTGGGAGGCATCAGGTAGGGCTTGACGCTCTGTTCGTTGAGGATATCCTGGGTGCTGCTTCCCAGCCCGGGCATCACCACCATCATCCGGTCGATAAGGTCGATCTGTTCGACGCCGAAGGCATCCAATCCGCCCTTGGTCGAGATGTCGCTTTTAAAGGAAATGGTATCTACCTGCGCCAACAGGTTTTGGAGGGAGAACAAGCATAAAACAAAGGTCAATCGGATTGGGAGCGTGCGCATGGTCTGCAAGTTTTTGGTAAGCCTATGGGGAGAAACGTATGAGAAGGAGGGATTCGTTTGTTCGGAGCAAATTCTTTTAACAGTTTAGAAAGTTTAGGATGTTTAGGAGGTTTAGTCTAAACATCCTAAACCCTCTAAACCTTCTAAACTATCATAAAGGTATATTCCCATGCTTCTTCCTCGGCAAATGATCCACCTTGTTTTCCAGCATGGCGAAAGCCTTGATGAGCTTGCGGCGGGTTTCGCGGGGGTAGATCACCTCGTCGATGAAGCCGCGGGCTGCGGCGCGATATGGATGGGCAAATTTTTCGGCGTACTCCGCTTCCTTTTCCGCCAGGGCGGCGGCCTTGTCATCGGCCGATTGGATCTCCTTGCGGAAAATGATCTCGCTGGCCCCTTTGGCGCCCATGACGGCGATCTCCGCGATGGGCCAGGCGAAGTTCATATCGGCGCCGATATGCTTGGAGTTCATCACGTCGTAAGCGCCTCCGTAAGCCTTCCGGGTGATGAGGGTGACCCGTGGCACGGTGGCTTCGCTAAAAGCGTACAGCAACTTTGCCCCGTTGGTGATGATCCCGTTCCATTCCTGGTCGGTGCCTGGTAAAAAGCCGGGCACGTCCACCAACACGAGGAGGGGAATGTTGAAGCTATCGCAGAAGCGCACGAAACGGGCGCCTTTGCGCGAGCTGTTCACGTCGAGCACCCCGGCCAGGTTCATGGGCTGGTTGCCGACGATGCCGATGCTGCATCCGCCCAGGCGGGCAAAGCCCACCACGATGTTCTCCGCCCAGCCGCTGTGAATCTCCATAAAGCTCTCGTAATCGACGATCCCCTGGATGATGTCGCGCATATCGTAGGGCTGGCTTGAGCTTTCCGGAATCACGCCGGTCAGCTCCTCCCTGTATTCGTCGCCGGCATGAAAAGGAATGCGGGGCGGCTTGTCCTCGCAGTTTTGGGGCATATAGCTCAGCAGCTTTTTGATCTTTTCTATGCAGTCCAGGTCGTTGCCCGCAATCAGGTGGGTGACCCCCGATTTCGTGGAGTGCGTCAGTGCGCCGCCCAGCTCCTCCGAAGTCACGTCTTCGTTGGTGACCGTCTTGACCACGTTGGGTCCTGTAACGAACATGTAAGAGGAGTTCTCCACCATCAGGGTAAAATCAGTCATGGCCGGCGAATAGACCGCCCCGCCAGCGCAGGGGCCCATCACCGCGGAGATCTGCGGGATCACGCCCGAGGCCCGCACGTTGCGGTAAAAGATATCGGCATAGCCGCCGAGGGATTGAACGCCTTCCTGAATCCTGGCCCCACCCGAATCGTTGAGTCCGATCACCGGAGCGCCGTTCTTCATCGCCAGGTCCATGATCTTGCAGATCTTCTCCGCATGGGTCTCCGACAAGGAACCGCCGAACACCGTAAAATCCTGCGCAAATACATAAACCAGCCGGCCGTGAATCGTCCCGTAGCCCGTCACCACCCCGTCGCCCAGCACCAGTTGCTTGTCCATCTCAAAATCGGTGGAGCGGTGGGTCACCAACTGCCCGATCTCCTCGAAGGAGCCTTCGTCCAACAGAAAATGGACGCGCTCCCTGGCGGTGAGTTTCCCCTTGGCGTGCTGCTGCTCGATGCGGTCGGCGCCTCCGCCCAACTGGGCTTCGGCTATTTTTTCGGCCAGCGTTTTAAAAGGTTGTTTCATATTTATTCTATGTAAACAAAGTTTTTAAGGCATTACTGTATCTGCGCCGCCTGCCTTCTCAATTCACCTGCTCTTTGCGGATTGCCCGTCTGGTCGAGGATCTGCGCGGCCAGTTCATAGGCTTGTTTGAAGCGCGGATTGGCCTGCAGGGCTTTTTCCAGGTTGTTCAATGCGCTGTTGAGGTCGTTGTTTTGCGACTGGATGAGCGCGAGGTAGTAATAGGCCACGCTGTATTCGTCATCCACCCGGATGGCTTCCTGAAAGGTCTCCGTGGCGCCGGCCATATCGCCTGAATTCAACTGGGCGAGGCCGGCCATGTAAAGGGCGGAGAGGTTTTCCGGCGCAATTTCCAGGGCCTTACGGGCCGATTCGAGGGCGGCGGGGAATTGCTGCAGGTTGATTTGCGCATTCGACAGGCCGATCCAGGCCAGTTCGTTGTCCGGATACTTCGCGATCTCCAATTGATAGGCCTCGGCGGCGGCGGTAAAATTGGCCTCCTTGCTGAGTTGCTCGCCCCGGAAGACGTCCTTGTCGCCCGCGCTCAGCACGGCGGTGAGGGGTACGCCGTTGGCGTCGATGCTGAATATTTTCTGGGAAGGCGGCCAAACCCCTTCGCGGAGCTGCGGACCCCGCACGTAGCGGGAGGGGAAAATGCCGTAATCCCAATCCTTATTATAGCGCTGGTTGTACCGCACATAAGTGGTGATCACTTTTCCATCGTATTCCTTTCCGACGTGCTTGTCGAGGTTGTAGGAAAAGCTGGAGGCGATCACGAGGGGCTTCCCGTCGGGTTTGGCTTTGAGCAGGCCCTCTTTCTCCATGCGCTCCACCGCCTGCCGCACGCTGATGCCCCAGTAATCTTCTTCGAAATTCCCATGGGCGCCTTTCATGCCGCCGGCCAGGGGATTGAAATATACGTATGGATATCCAGGATTGCGGGCAGTAAAAATAAGGGGCTCCGCCATCAGCAAGACGAGTACAGCGGCCAGGGCATAGGCCAAATAAGGCTTTCCGGAGGCCTTGCGCCGGATATCCAGTTCCGTCCAGAAAAAGGCCGCGAGGATAACCAGCCCGGGATAGGCGAAAAGCAGGTGGCGCCAGCCGTCGTAGAGGATGGCGTCGGAGGCGATGATGTAGAAGATGGGGAAAATCCCCGCAAACGCGCCCATGATGACCGGCATGGGTCCGAAGCGCTTCCAGAGCCAGGGGAAGGCCAGCAGTCCGCCGGCGATGCCGATGAGGGCGTACAGCGGGGTCGTGTTGAATATCCAGACGATGGAGTAATACCATGGGGTCTGGTCCGACATAACGTTTTCGCCCTGAAACAACACCCGGATCTTCGTGCCGAATTTGCTGAATGCCCCCAGGGCTTCCATGGTATGGGCGATGGGCGATTTCATGGCATAGGGCCAGACCAGGAGGGATAACACAAATCCTGCCAGGGCGGCGCCCAGGGCAGTCCAGGCATAGGTCCCCGCTTGTTTCATATTGGAAGTCAGGCCTTTCAGGCCGTATTTGAACAGAAAATCCAGTCCGGCGAACAAGCCCATATAGGCAAAGAGCAGCAATCCACCCGCGCGGAGGCCCAGGGCGATGCCGATGCCTCCTGCCAATCCGATCAGGTCGCCCCAGCGGATTTTGGGCATGTGTTTGAGCCAGCGCAGCATAAAGAAAAGCGCCATGGCGTAGCCGGTGGCGAAGGGAATGTCCTTGGGGTTCATCAGCGAATGGCCCAGGAAGCGCGGCGAGAGCCAGATGAAGGCCATGGCCAGCAAACCGTATCGCCAGCCGGCCACCTCGCGCACGAAGAGGCCGACAAAGAGCATGGCCAGCCAGCCGAACAGGGCGTTGTACCAATGGCGGACATCGTGGTATTGCGTATCGGCAGGAGTATAGCCCAGGGACCGGTTCGTGAGCCCGGTCAGCAGCTCAAAGAAGCCACCGTAGAGCTGCATGTTCCCCTTGGGGATATTCAGGGCCGCGGTGTCCTGGCCGCCCGAGAGGTAGTAGTCGACCAGTTTTTCGGAATAATCGTCCTGGTATTCGTCGTCCCCGTTGATCCCGCTTCCGTCTGCCAGGATGAGGGTGAAGACGAGCAGCAGGGCGGAGACGCCCCAGAAGAGGGGTTTCCAAAAAGGCTTCTCCACAGGCGAGTAAACCGGGGAAGGTATTTTCCTGGCTTTGGCAACTGGAACTGGCCCGGCCGGTTTTTTCTTTCCGGGAGGAACAGGCTTGCGTTTGGTCATGAGGACGGCTTTTTTGCGGCCGAAAAGATAGACATTTTTTCCCTCCTGCCGTAATGCCAAAAACCAGTACATTTGCGAAAAGACTTATATCGTATGGAACATCTGGCTGCTCAAATGCTTTCCCGAAGGGTATTGGAAATGGAAGAATCCGCTACCCTACGCATGGCCCAACTTGCCAGGAATCTGGCGGCCAAGGGCAACAAGGTGATCAACCTGAGCTTGGGCGAACCGGATTTCGACACCCCCGATCATATCAAGGACGCGGCCAAAAAGGCGCTCGACGAGGGCTATACCAAATACACCCCCGTGGCGGGACTGATGGAATTTCGACAGGCCATCGCCCGCAAGTTCAAACGCGACAACAACCTCGATTTTACCCCCAACCAGATCGTGGTCTCCAACGGGGCCAAACAATCGCTGGCCAACCTCAGTATGGCCATGCTCAACGAGGGCGACGAGGTGGTGATCCTGGCGCCCTATTGGGTGTCGTATTACGAGATCGTGCGTCTGGGCGAGGGCACGCCGGTGGTCGTGAAGGCGGGCATCGAGCAGGATTTCAAGGTCACGCCCGCCCAATTGGAGGCGGCGATCACCGACCGCACCAAAATGATCCTCTTCTCCTCCCCTTGCAATCCGACGGGGTCGGTTTATTCGGAAAAGGAGTTGAGGGCGTTGGCAGATGTGGTGGCGCGGCACGAAAACGTCTTTATTATCTCCGACGAGATTTACGAATACATCAGTTTCACCGGAAAACATATCAGCATCGGCGCTTTCGAGCACGTGAGGGACCGCACCATTACGGTAAACGGGTTCGCCAAAGGCTTTGCCATGACCGGCTGGCGCCTGGGCTACATGGGCGCTCCGCTCTGGATCGCCGAGGCCTGCACCAAGATACAGGGGCAGACTACCTCCGGCGCCAATTCCTTTGCCCAGAGAGCCGGCATGTACGCCCTGGAATCCGACCTGAAACCGACCTTCGAAATGCGCGACGCCTTCCTGCGCCGCCGCAACCTAACGCTCCAGCTGCTGGACGAAATACCCGGCTTTCTCTGCAACCGCCCCCAGGGCGCCTTTTACGTGTTTCCCGATGTGCGCTATTACTTCGGCAAATCAGACGGAAAAATCACCATCCACAACGCCGACGACCTGGCCATGTACATTCTGGAAAACGCGCTGGTGGCCACCGTATCGGGCTCCGGCTTCGGCGCCGACGAGTGCCTGCGCATATCTTATGCAGCTTCCGATGAAGACCTGACTGAGGCGGCGAGGAGGATGAAGGAAGCGCTTGGCTTATTGAAGTAGTTTTGAGTTTTTAATTTTTAGTTTTTAGTTAATGCGTCCTTAACTAAAAATTAAAAACTAAGAACTAACAACTCAATCTGTGCCACTCCTTCGATCTAAGGTACCAAAGGGTGTACCCAAAGATGAAGACCCAATAGAACAGCTCCGCGGCCCAGGCCCAGACCAACCCGGCCTGCATGACCTCCACGACGAGGTATATGTACACCACGTAAAACAGCACCCCCACGGCCTGCACTTTTAGGCCGACCATCGTGGCGCCCGTGCCGGAGAGCCCGTTGAAATACACGCTGGCGATCGAGAAGAGCGAGAGGATGCCCAGCAGGATCCAGAGGACGGGCTGGGACTCCACGATCAGGGACATATCTTCTTTTCCCAACAGGGGATATAGCATCGTTTGAGGAAATATCACCACCGGAAGCGAGATGACCATGGTGACGGCCCAGCACATCTTGGCCGTTTTCCAGATGATGGGTACCACCGCCGCCCGCTTGCTGGCGCCGATGAAATTGCTCACCATGGTGTTGACGCCAGAGGCGAAGCCCCAGGACGGGATGGAGAGAATCAGGTACACCATCCGCACGAGGTTGGAGATGGCCAGGGCCCGCTCGCCCATATTTTCGACGAGGCCGAAGAAGAAAAACCAGCTACCCAAGCCGACGATGGCCTGCGCGACGATGGGGAGGGACAACTGAAAGAGGTTTTTGATCTCCTTGATCTCCAGTTTGGGGAGTTGGAGCATCTTGAAAGGCCTGATCCCCTTGTCGAAAAACATATAGATGAGGAAGACCGCCAGGCCAATGAATTCGGCGATGGTGCTGGCCAGTCCGGCGCCGGCCATGCCCATGGCGGGCAAGCCCCAATAGCCGAAGATCAGGCCGAAACCCAGCAGGATGTTAACCCCCGCCAGTACAAACACCTCGACGAGGAGGAAGGAGGTTCTGGCGATACCCGTGTAGAGTGCGATGAGTGCCACGCCCGCAAAGCTGGCAAAGATACCCCAGGAGCGGTACTCGAGGAATTCAAGGCTTTTTTCGAGGATGAGGGGGGAGTCGATGAATAATTTAAAGAAGGATTCGCACCCGTACTGCATGAACAGGAACATGACCACCGCGAGGGCGAGCTCGAAATAGAGCATGGAGTAGAAAGCCCTTCGCACCTCGTCGGGCTGCCGTCCCCCCATCCTGCGTGCGATGATGATCTGCCCGCCTTTGGAAAAGCCGTAGCCAATGGCGGTCACGGTGAGGTAAAAGACCCCAACGAAGCCGATGGCCGCGAAATCCGCCTCGCCCAGGTAATAGAGAAACACGCTGTCCGTGAGCGCAATAATATTTTGCGCCGCACTACCCAGCATAATGGGCAAGGAGATGGAGAAAATCTGGCGGTAACTGGTGCTTAGACGCATTAGGGTTGCCGGGTGAGAAAAGGGGGAAATTAACCTAAGTAAGCAAAAGCGCCAAATAAATTTAAGTTAAGACCGAAATAGCCTCAGTTTGCTTGGTTTTTTTTGGGAATTTTAGCCCCGAAAACTACACACAATGGATAACCACAAATTTTTCCTCCCGGGGGGAATGTTGGGCCTCGCGGTCCTACTCCTCCTGACGGGCTGCCGGCCCGAATCCGGCCATAAAACCTCCATGATGTACCAGCGAAATGACCTGAAAGCCCCTTTGGCGGCGCAGCGCCCCAAAGAATTGACCCTCCACGGCGATACCCGCCAGGATCCCTATTACTGGCTCAACGAGCGGGAAAACCCCGAAGTGATCGCCTATCTCGAAGCCGAAAACGGATACCGCAAAGAGATGATGTCCCACCTGGAAGGCTTTCACGAAAAACTCTACCAGGAGATCATCGGCCGGATCCGGCAGACCGATATGTCGGTTCCTTTCCTCGACAACGGCTACTACTACTTCAGCCGCTACGAGGAGGGATTGGAATACCCCTTCATTTCCCGAAAAAAAGGCAGCCTCGATGCCCCGGAAGAGCTCATGCTCAACGTGAACGAACTGGCCAAGCCCTATTCCTATTTCCAGGTGAGCGCCACGACCATCAGCCCCGACAACAAACTGCTCGCATACGGCGAGGACACGCTCAGCCGCCGGATCTATACCCTTCGGTTTAAAAACCTGGAAACCGGGCAACTGCTCCCCGACGAGATCCCCAACACCAACGGCGAGGCCATCTGGGCCAACGACAACAAGACGGCCTTTTACTCCGTGAAAGACGCTACCCTGCGCAGCTACAAGATCTTCCGCCATACCCTGGGCACGCCGGCATCGGCCGATGTGGAGGTATTTCACGAAAAGGACGAGACTTTCAGCGTGGATGTGAGCAAGAGCCGTTCGAAGAAATACATCATCCTCGCCTCCTATCAGACCCTCTCCGCAGAATACCGATACCTGGACGCAGACAAGCCCAACGGGAACTTTCAGGTTCTCCAGCCCCGCGAACGGGACCACGAGTACCGGGCCGATCACGCCGGCGATGGCTGGTACATCCGCACCAACTGGAATGCCAAAAACTTCCGGCTGATGAAAGCGCCCGAGGGCAACACAAGCAAAGAAAACTGGACGGAAGTGATCCCCCACCGCGCAGATGTGTTGTTGGAGGGAATGGAGCTGTTCCACGATTACCTCGTGCTCGCAGAGCGCATACAGGGCCTGCTCCGGCTCCGGGTGAAGCCCTGGCAGGGCGAGGCGCATTACGTCGACTTCGGGGAGGAGGCCTACACCGTGTTCCCCATGGCCAATTTCGAGTTTAAAACCGAGCTCCTTCGACTGAGTTACACCTCGCTGACGACCCCGGGCACCGTTTATGATTACGACATGAAAAAACGGGAGCTGAAATTGCTGAAACGGCAGGAAGTCGTGGGCGATTTCGACGTCGAGAAATACCATACCGAGCGGCTTTTCGCCGCTGCGCGACGGGGCGAAGGTGCCTATTTCGCTGGTGTACAGAAAGGGCTTCAAAAAGGACGGCACGGCCCCTCTCCTATTGTACGGATACGGCTCTTACGGCTACAGCATGGACCCCATGTTCAACTCCGCGCGCCTCAGCCTGCTGGACAGGGGCTTCGTCTTCGCCATCGCGCATATACGCGGCGGGGAGGAAATGGGCCGGCAATGGTACGAGGATGGCAAGCTGCTCAAGAAGGTGAACACCTTTAACGACTTCATCGATTGCGGGGAGTTTTTGGTGAAGGAAAAATACGCCGCCAAGGACCAGCTCTTCGCCTACGGAGGCAGCGCCGGCGGCCTGCTCATGGGCGCGGTGGTCAATATGCGGCCCGACATGTGGAAGGGCGTCCTCGCCGCCGTTCCCTTCGTAGACGTGGTCACGACCATGCTCGACGAGAGCATTCCGCTCACCACCGGCGAATACGATGAATGGGGCAATCCCGGCGAGAAGGTCTATTACGACTACATGAAATCGTACTCCCCCTACGACCAGGTGGAAGCCCGGGAATACCCGGCCATGCTGGTCACCACCGGCCTGCACGACTCGCAGGTGCAATACTGGGAGCCCGCCAAATGGGTGGCCCGGCTCCGCGAGCTCAAGACGGATAAGAACCCGCTGCTGCTCCACACCAATATGTCGACGGGGCACTCGGGCGCCAGCGGGCGTTTTGAAAAGTACAAGGAAACGGCGATGGAGTATGCTTTTTTGCTGGATCTGGCGGGGTTGTCGGAGCTCGGGACCACAGATTAATATGATTTTATGATGGACTATGATTATAAATAACCGTACTAATCATAGTCCATCAAAGACAATCACTCTAATCTGTGGTCAATAAGTGTTTAGAGTAGCCAACGAAATAGCTTTTAAAGGAGTCTATCCTTTAAAAGCATTCCCTATGAAAAACAATTTACTCCGTTTTACAGGACTGATCCTGTTCGGCCTGATCGTGCAATTGAGCGCCTTGGCCCAACCCACCTATTTTTATGTGGGGTTTGTATTAATCAGTCCGACCGACCCTGTTCCAGGCGAGGAGATCTGCATTACCGTCACAGGCATCAAATCCACGCCTTGCGTGTATGAAGAGACCTTTGAAGTGTATCCTCTGGGCGGCAACGACCTGGCCCTGGATATGTGTTTCAACGACACGAGCATCTGTATTCAGATCCTGGTTCCCTGGGATACCACTTACTGCATCCCAGGCCTGCCCGCCGGCAACTACAGCCTGATATTGGGAGGATGCGGCCACGACGGCATGGGGTTGAGCTTCGGCTTTGCGGTGGGTGGCGCGACCGCGCCCGAGGCCTTGTTTTCTGCCGATCCGCCGACGGGATGCGGTCCGCTGGAGGTGTATTTCAAAAATGAGAGCGTCAACGCGGACCTCTATCTATGGGATTTTGGCGACGGGAACATGAGTACGGAGGAAAACCCCATCCATGTCTTCACCGCTCCCGGCTCCTACAACGTGACGCTCACCGCCATCAATAGCATCAGTGGAGAATCTGACGAAGGCACGATCACGGTGACGGTCTTTCCCAGCCCAAGCGTCGATCTGGGCGCCGACACCACGATCACCACCGAGGAGGTGCTCACCCTCAATGCCGGTACGGGCTTTTCGAGCTATTTATGGAGTACGGGCGCCACGACAGCCTTCCTGCAAATCTTGGGCAGCGCCCTCTCCCCTGGCGATTACACCTACACCGTGACGGTGACCAATGCCCAGGGCTGCGAGGGCAGCACGCAGATCACGGTGACGGTCACCGAGCCCTCCGGCGTCGAAGACTTGAGTGGTTTACCCGGGTTCCGGGTTTATCCCAATCCCGCGAGCGGTGTGTTGAATATGGAGACGGAAGCCGATATTTTATTCGTGCAGTGGTTGGATTTGACGGGGCGGGTGTTTTACGAGGGCGTGCCGGATAACCGCATGCAATTGCGCGTTCCGCCGGTGGCGGATGGGGTGTATTTGTTGAAAGCATTTACGGCTGAATATTCGTGGGGGGTGGTTGTGGGGGTGAGGAGGTGAAATTTTGGCAAATCGCGAGAGATTTCTTATATTTGGGAGCTTGAAGATGGGTATGCGCCTAAGACTTATAAGGATTATAGGTTTAATCACATAGAAAAGGCGCCCTCTCCGGCGCCTTTTCTATGTTCAAGAAGCGGTTGCGCTTTATTTCCTCTTCATACTTCTAACTGTCCAGTAAACACGAACCTCTTAAAATGGCAGATAATCTGGATTTGGACGAAGTTGAAGAAGGCGGCTGGCGTTTGAAGAAAAGATGCAGCCATTTACCAATAAGTAGAAGGAGCAAATGCGAAAGGCCAAACTATTGATAAGAGCATAAAAGCAACCTTGAAGAAAACCGGATATGGCTGGTAAGGAACTAATTCAATATGGTGAACTGCTCCACAAGCTGAAGGAAAAAATAAAAACCGCTCAGCAAAAAGCCATACTGGCTGTAAATAATGAGTTGCTTACTGTTTATTGGGAAATTGGAAACGCTATTGCAGAACAAGAACAACAAGCAGGTTGGGGCGGAAAAATAGTAGATAAACTGGCTGCCGATTTAAAGGCAGAATTTTCTGAAATGAAAGGGCTTTCTCCCCGTAACTTGCGATATATGCGGGATTTTGCATTGGCCTATCCTGCATTTTTGCAGCAAACTGCTGCAAATTCTCAATCTATTGAAAATGATACTACTACAATTTTGCAACAGGCTGCTGCAAAATTGCCCTGGGGGCATCATCAGGTGCTCTTAACCAAGTTAAAGACCATAGAAGAAAGGACATTTTATATCCGTAAAGCCTTAGAGAATGGTTGGAGCAGAAGCATACTGGAGCATCAGATAGAAGGCGGCTTGTATAAAACGCAGGGAGCTTTGGTTAACAATTTCAGCAGCACCATGCCTGCCTATCAAGGCGAACTGACCACACAGGTATTCAAAGACCCTTACATCTTTGATTTTGTCATGTTGGGCGAACAAGCCAAAGAAAGAGATTTGGAAGATGCCTTGATGACGCACGTAACCAAAGTATTGCTGGAATTAGGAGCAGGTTTTGCTTTTTATGAGTAGGCAAAAAGATTTGATGCCGGAGGACGGGAGTTTTTTTGTTGACCTCCTTTTTTTATCATACCAAACTACGCAGGCATATCATTATTGAATTAAAGATTGGTGAGTTTGAACCTGAATATGTAAGCAAAATGAACCTTTACTTAGGGTTTAGCCGATGACCAATTAAAGAGAGAACATGACGAACCGCTATTGGTCTGATACTCTGCAAAACCAATAATAAGATTGTAGCCGAATATGCTTTGCGGGATACCAGCAAACCCATTGGTATTGCCGAATACAAAATAGCCGAAAGGCTGCCCGAAAATATAAGGAGCGAATTGCCAAGCATCGAAGAAATTGAACAAAGGGTAGATGACGAAATAAAGGAAGCCCAAAGCCCAATTGATAGCCGCTTACAAACCATAAAAGAAAAAATAAAAAGCATCAAAACCGATGAGATACAAACACCCGCCACATTTGAAGTGCTGAGCCAATTGTATCAAAACGGATTGCGGGTGCTTTTCACCGAACTGATGGAAAAGGTGAAAATATTTGAGGAAGATTTTTATTCAAAAGTTTTCACTGGCATTGCTCCAATAAAAATTTCAGCAAACTAGAAGAATCGGATGCATTTTGGAAGACTGAAGAAAACTTGAAAAATATTTTTTGAGTTTAATTTCCAGATACGATTTGATGGTTTTAAGAAAGCAGGCACAGAGTATTGCAATTCTTCACATACGCTTACATTCCGAATAGATACTTACCACTATGGTTTTACGCTGGTGAACTATAACAACCAGCAACCCTTTCTAAAAAAACTCTATCACCAGCCGCTTCTGTTAGATGAACGACATCAAATTGCTGATATTATCATGAATACAATAATGGATGATATTGAACGGTTTTTAGAACGGATAAAAAGAGAAAAATGAGGTACAAACCAAAAAACTCTTATCATTTTAAATCCTAACTCTTTGCGGAGCATGATGACAAGTGTAATGAAAGACGAAACCCATGAAGTGGACACAGAAAATATTTAGATTTACAGCATGAACTTCGACACCACCTCCTACGAACAACCGCAACAGCACTGACGCCACCCCCATGCTCCTTAGAGAAAAAGACAAACACCACACGAGACCTTTGAAAACCCACCCAAACCCTCACTTTAACACCCCCCGCCATGAAAAAACACCTGATTTTACTGGCCATGTCCTCTCTCCCAGGGCTTTCCATGGGGCAGTTAGACTTTTTTGACTACACAATTACTTTTGACGATACGCTGGAAATAAAAAATCTGTATATCGACACCGTTTCAAACCCAAATAATATCTGGCAGGTGGGTATTCCTCAAAAAACGATTTTTACCGACGCCTATTCTGCCCCCAATGTGATCGCAACCGATACGGCGAATCCATACCCTGTGAATGACACGTCCGTTTTTATTATATCCAATACTTCGGAAGGAGGATTTGTGTATTACCATACGGTTATCCTCGCAGGCCAATATTTTGTGAATTCGGATACCTTGTCAGACTACGGGATGATGGAATTTTCACCGGACAATGGGATTACATGGGTGGACTTGTTAAACGATTCAATAGAAACAATATTTGGGTATTGGCATTGGGAGTTCCTACCTCACAGGTTTGGAAAAACCGGTATTGACGGGAAACTCAAACGGTTGGAAGGAATTTTGGGTACACCTGACTGAGCTGGGCCCCGTTTTCGATATTCAATTGGGCGATACGGTTCTTTACCGTTTTACCTTTATCAGCGACAGTATTCAAACCGGCAAGGATGGGTTGATGTTTGACGACCTGCATTTCGAAGACTGGTTGGAAGGGACCCATGAAATTCAAAACGACAAGCTGATCTCCATCGCTCCTAACCCGGTCTCCGACAACCTGGCGATCCTAAGGCCTCCTGAGAACGGAAGGGAATGGGTTCAGGTGTTTGATTGCAACGGCCGTCTTTTATTTGATAATGATGACTTTAGGGGAGAACACATCGATGTCCGCCTCTTCAGAGATGGCCTGTATTATTTGAGGTATGCGAATGGGGATTTTTTCCGTTAAAAAATTTATCGTGGCTCATTAACCCCCTTTACCCAGAAAATCACCATTCAGCCCCCTGACTTTACCCAATTCTCGTCCTTGCTCCGCTGAAAAATTCGAACTATATTGTCCAATTCCCTGACAATCAAGCAATATAGTTATGAAACCCTACATCTTTACCCTCTTACCCGCTTTTCTGCTCCTGAGCAATCCCCTGTTTTCCCAATGGCAGCGCACCGGAGGCCCTTCCGGTGGGTATGTCAACGAGGTGAGAGCCGGCGACGAATTCCTCTTTGCCGGATGCACGAACGGCATTTACCGGAGCGCCGACGGAGGCCTGAACTGGCAACGGCTGGAAAACGGACTCCCGGTTTCCTTCACCTGCTACCAGATCAAAGTGCAGGGCGAACAAGTGCTGCTGATGGGCTCGGACAACCAAAAGGAATATGCTGCCGGGCGCGAAGTGTATAAAAGCAGCGACAACGGCGATCATTGGTTCGAGATCCCGCTGCCGGACACGGCCTTCGTTCCGGATGAGATTACCCTCTATGAAAACAGGATTTACGTGGCAGACAAAACCCTCCACCGGTCGGAAGACGATGGCGCCACCTGGACTCAGTTGCTCTCCCTCACATACCATATTCACGATCTGGAGGTTTACGACGAAAGTCTATTTGTGCTCGGAAACAAGGATCTCTGGACAACAAACGATTGGGGCGATACCTGGAGTTCTGCGCAGCTACCCGTTACTGGAGACGCCCACGGCGTTTTTTCAAAGGACAGCCTCCTGCTGCTGGCCGGCAACAACAAGGCCTTTCGGTCTCTCGACCAAGGACAAAGCTGGGAAGAGGCAGGCGGATGGGAAGGCGACAGCCCGGAAGTGAAGGATATCGTCCTCCTGAACGATACTTTACGTCAACACTTTGCACCCCTGCGCTCCGGCGACGGCGGACTGAATTGGGAACCGGTCTTTACTTCCAACTACATACGGAATTTTAAAGCGATGGCGGGTTTCGACGGAAAACTGTTTGCCTGTAGTTTTGGGAAAGGCCTGTTCCTGTACGATCCGGCGATGGGCAGTTTATCCATCAGCGATTGGGGCATCGACGCCTCGGCGGTGACCTGCCTGTCCGTCCACGGAGGCTTCCTATGGGCGGGCGCGGGCGAGCGTGGGTTGTTTCGATACGACCTGGCGGAGCAAAGCTGGGATACGGTCAATTACTTTCCCACCACCTCCAATTTGTACGATATGGCCTGGGTGGGCGACAGTCTGTTCCTCCTGGAGGGTAGCCTGGCTGGTTCGATCGGGCGATGGCGGGCAGACCTGGACGGATGCCTCGCCCTTGCCGGTATGGTGGATGCCGAATTTTGGAAAACTCGAGGTCCACGGCCAAACTATGTTCCTCTTTCCGCGCAGCGGGGGCCTGGTCTCTCAAAGCGACGATTTCGGGGAAAGCTGGCAGATGGCCGCACCCTCCTTCTTCGATCAGTTTCAAATATACCCGGATAATTTTCTGTCGCACGGTCCCTACCTCTTTGTCTCCGACACGGCGTGGGTCTACCGTTCGGCCGACGAGGGGCTGAATTGGGAGCTCAAGAGCGAGGGGATCGCGCCTTCCGCGCATGCCAGGATCAAAAGCCTCCACTCTGCGGGCGGGGCCCTCTTTGCGGAATATTCCGACCCCGATTCGAGTATTATCACTTCCAAGGCGAAATTGTACGTATCCTACGACGACGGGGAAAGCTGGGCGTCTGCAACCGCCGGCCTGCCTGTAGATGACGTCGATAATGAGAGTGAGTTCGTACTGGATCTCGTGGCGTTCCAGGATACCTTCGTCATCAGCCTGTTTGGTGAAGGGATTTATTTCAAGAAACAAAA